>OZ255625.1:870000-1690000 GCA_965276755.1 Acetobacteraceae bacterium | reverse complement strand
TGTCGTCATGGCGATGGGATCTGCGGATGAAGCGCGGCTCTGGTGTGAATATGCGCGAGACCTCGATTATGTCGAGGTGAGCGTGGCAGAGGCGTGGATGGCGGAACTGTCCGAAATCGCACGCATGCTGCAGGGCATGATTAAACACCTTTCTGACTCCTGATGACTGATACCTGACAACTGAGCGGTAGCGGAGCGTTCCGTAAGCCTGCGAAGGTATACCCGTGAGGGGTGCTGGAGGTATCGGAAGTGCGAATGCTGACATGAGTAGCGACAAACAGAGTGAGAAACTCTGTCGCCGAAAGTCCAAGGGTTCCTGCGCAAGGTTAATCCGCGCAGGGTGAGCCGGCCCCTAAGGCGAGGGCGAAAGCCGTAGTCGATGGGAAGCGGGTGAATATTCCCGCGCCTGCCAGAAGTGACACGCGAGATATGTTGTCGGGGTTTAACGGATTGTCCCGGCTTTTGGATCGCGTCAGGAAACAGCTCTGGCGTATAGACCGTACCCGAAACCGACACAGGTGGACTGGTAGAGCATACCAAGGCGCTTGAGAGAACGATGCTGAAGGAACTAGGCAAATTGCTCGCGTAACTTCGGGATAAGCGAGACCCGCTTTTGGGCAACCATTTGCGGGTGACACAAAGCAGGGGGTAGCGACTGTTTAGTAAAAACACAGGGCTCTGCGAAGTCGAGAGACGACGTATAGGGTCTGACGCCTGCCCGGTGCCGGAAGGTTAAGAGGAGGGGTGCAAGCTCTGAATTGAAGCCCCGGTAAACGGCGGCCGTAACTATAACGGTCCTAAGGTAGCGAAATTCCTTGTCGGGTAAGTTCCGACCTGCACGAATGGCGTAACGACTTCCCCACTGTCTCCAGCATCGGCTCAGCGAAATTGAATTCCCCGTGAAGATGCGGGGTACCCGCGGTCAGACGGAAAGACCCTATGAACCTTTACTGCAGCTTTGCAGTGGCATTAGGAGAGTGCTGTGTAGGATAGGTGGGAGGCATCGAAGCATGGGCGCTAGCTTGTGTGGAGCCAACCTTGAAATACCACCCTGAACTCTTCTGATGTCTAACCGCACGCCGTCATCCGGCGTCGGGACCCTGCATGGTGGGCAGTTTGACTGGGGCGGTCGCCTCCTAAAGAGTAACGGAGGCGCGCGATGGTGGGCTCAAGCCGGTCGGACATCGGCTGTTGAGTGCAATGGCATAAGCCCGCCTGACTGCGAGAGCGACAGTTCGAGCAGAGACGAAAGTCGGCCATAGTGATCCGGTGGTCCCGCGTGGAAGGGCCATCGCTCAACGGATAAAAGGTACTCTAGGGATAACAGGCTGATCTCCCCCAAGAGTCCACATCGACGGGGAGGTTTGGCACCTCGATGTCGGCTCATCACATCCTGGGGCTGGAGCAGGTCCCAAGGGTTCGGCTGTTCGCCGATTAAAGTGGTACGTGAGCTGGGTTTAGAACGTCGTGAGACAGTTCGGTCCCTATCTGCCGTGGGTGTTGGAGACTTGAGAGGATTTGTCCCTAGTACGAGAGGACCGGGATGAACATACCTCTGGTGAACCGGTTGTCACGCCAGTGGCATGGCCGGGTAGCTAAGTATGGACGGGATAACCGCTGAAAGCATCTAAGCGGGAAACCCACCTCAAAAATAGGTCTCCCCGAGGGCCGTGATAGACCATCACGTCGATAGGCCAGATGTATACGCGCAGCAATGCGCTCAGCTAACTGGTCCTAATCGCCCGATAGGCGTTTGAGCAGTTGTCAGTTGTCAGGGTTCAGTTGTCAGATGCAAATCTGGCAGTGGAGCATGACGGCGCAACGACACCATGCATGGAAGCAAGCCATTCATTTGCGGTTATGCTCAGCATTCTCACCAGAACCTGCGTCACGCACATTCGTCCAATCGGGCGTGTGCTTGACGACCTGGTGGCCATTGCGGGGAGCCTGCACCCGATCCCATACCGAACTCGGCCGTGAAAATCCCCAGCGCCTATGATACTGTGCCTCAAGGCACGGGAAAGTCGGTCGCCGCCAGGTCTTCAAGCATACTTCCAGGTGTCAGTGGTCAGCTTCCAGTTGTCAGAGAAAACACGCCCCTGACTACTGGAAGACGACAAATGACACATTGACGCGGGGTGGAGCAGCCCGGTAGCTCGTCAGGCTCATAACCTGAAGGTCACAGGTTCAAATCCTGTCCCCGCAACCACCGATAATTGACTCGCAGGAAGAGATGTTCCTGAGGCAACGCAGGAATACTCAAGGCCGTGGATGTCATACCAACCCGCACAATGATTGACTCTCAAGGAAGCTGGAGGAGCAGTGCCTGCCCCCCCAGACCCCCCGTCATCATTTAGGGCGAGTCCTAATAAATGACCGGGCGTTTGGGGGAATGGCACATTCTCCCCCAACCTCTCGCCTTGATCATGTGTCAATTTAAATGCGAATTGGTATCAATCCCGCCCGGCGCGGTTTGAAGGTCGGCGAACTTGGTGCGGTAAATTGTTGCTGCGTTCGGGTGAAGCTGAGTCGGGGCAGCAGTGTTTAGATTCTTGAGACGGGCCGTCAGAGACGCCTTCTTGCCCTTCAGTTCTTTCAGCTTGGCCTTTATGGTTTCATTCCATCCCCGTCATCGTCCGCGCGCATTACGCGTTCCAGGTCGCGGGTGACCTGATCCAGCTCCTTGGTGATCTGAAGGCGCTCTGTTCCGGCCACACGAGCGTAAGTCGCCAGCTCCTTCTCGAAGCCTCTGGCAGCAGCCTAAACCAGTTCGGCGGTGCGCATCCGCTCGCGCCGGCCGCTCAGAATCAGCGCCTCAATATGCTGATGCTATATCCGAGAGGTTGCGGCTGAGACGGTCGAGTGCCTCACTGACGATGGGCGAAGAGGCTGGAAGGGGTCATCGAACGGTCACGCGGCCGCCAACAGGGTCTCGATAGCGCCACCCAGACTTGGCCTAAGTAAGGCTCAGAAATGGGCCAGTGCAACAAACTTCGGGACAGCTCGGACACTGACAGCTGCCTGTCTCGATTGACAGGTGTTGGAGCACCGGCCGCGCCCAGTCCAAGGAGGCCTCGTTATACACTATTCTTTCCTATGGCAACGTAAGTGTTATGATCTTCGGTCCATCTAGCGCCTTCGGTAACGGCTAGCCCACAGTGCCGGAATGCGCAGCAATGTGCTTGTCGTGCCATGATAGAAAATGTAGGAGACTTTGTAACATTTTACACGATTTGGTTTAACTCGGGCCGACTCGGGATTGTAGAACGTGGCTCGCGGTCGTTGGCGGCAGCAAGCTTGATGACGCGACGACAAGGCCCGACCATTCGTGACATGGGCGTAGGTGTGGCGCTCGATGATTCGGGACCGGGTATGCGCGACTGGCAACGGTCAGGCGCCTGCTGCTGACGGCGTTTAAGCTCGACCAGCTATTCGTGCGAGGCGTGGCGCGTCGCGAGGAGGACACGGCCATTTATTGGCGTAAGCACTCGGGGGACACCGCCACGCCGCTTGGTTGTACACAAAATACTGAGTTCCGGCCCAACGAAATTGAAGGCGTCTTGATGCTCTACCCAGTAAGGCCTCCATCGCGTTGGTCCATGTGCAGCAGAGGTGTGGTTTGCAGTGCGTTCTCATAGCTGGACCGCAACGACCCCCGGCTATTCTTGTCATCGAGGAATGACCTTCAGTTGGGTCCGCTTGAGGCGCTGCTGTGTTCGAGGATCTTCCCTCTGCTGCGGGACAGACCCTAACGTCCTCTAAGCCGCTGGCCTATCGTCGCGACGCGTGACCTAGACGATTGATAGACAGGGTTCGAACGCTGATGGTTTAGCCCGGCGCCTGGCGGGTGTGTTACCGATGGCGTAGATGGAGAGTTGGGTCATGCAGCGTCTACTCTGCAAACTTGGCCCGCCTGAGCGATGATCCCAGTGCCGGGCTGTACGCCTTGGCCACCCGGGGAACCGACCCGTCAAGCCGGAAAACGCGATGGTGTTCTCGATCCGCACCACTCCGCAGGGCAGATGGGCCGGCCGGTTGCCGAGGATGAAGGCTTAGTGCAGCGACATAGGCGGCTGCGCGCGGAGTTCTTGGGAGAGCTGCAGCCGGGCTCTATCCGCGTCGGCAAAGCCAGCATCGACCATGCCGTTCCGCCAGCCGTGATAGAAGGACCGAGAAGTATCTGAGCCAGGCTCGGGCGAACCGTCAAAGCCCTCCAGGTAGCCTAGAAGCACTTCCGATTCGTCCAGGGTGCGGAGGTCTGCGGCTGTCGCTACCTTCATGAACTCTGACATCGTAGCTGGCTCCTTCAGCACCTGATGGTAGGGCTAATTAGTAAAATGTTTGCTTCCGCACCGAAGCACTGCTCAATACGCTCGTGGCGCGCCACAGCCAAGATCGACCCTTATAACGTTTGTGCCAAAAACCTCAAAGGAGCCACCATGTCTGATGAAATGGCATTTGTGAACGCAGCAGGACAAAATTCGAGACACATCGGCAGGGGCATTGCCGATCGCGGCTACGTCGCTCGGGTGGCGAGCGATCCGTCCACTAAACGGGACGCATTTGAGTTGAGATACAGGAGCTATCGCGCTCAGGGTCATATCAAGGAAAACTCCAACGGCTTGCTGTTCGATCGGTTCGACGACTTGCCGACAACGAAGACAGTCGTCGTCTACGTGGAAGGCAAGGCTGTGGGTTCTATCCGGACCTGCCCGATTACTCGTGGGGCGGGAACCATGTCGCCTTGCCGCGAGATCTATCCGTCCGAGGTAGAGGCAGTGCTGCGGCAGTCAGGGCCAGAAGCTCGCGGGTTTGATGGCGTCGAGGTTAACAGAATGGTCCGGGCACCTGAAGCCGCAGACGATCAGGGCCTTGTGTTCATGCTCTTCAGGCTCGCGGGCTACTTAGCACTTGCTGAAGATTTTGGTGCAATCATCACATGCGTGAGGCAGAATCACGTCCCGTTCTATAAGCGGCTACGATTTCAGTTGGCCGGAGAGGCAAAGGTCTATCCTGGGCTAAACTGTCCGATGCTCCTTTTGCAAATCGGCCGAGTGGATTACGACACCATGAGGAAGGGATTTCGGCTGATGGACCCTGAGGCGGGACAGGTGGGCATCCTGGATGGTCTGGAAAATGGCAGGACGGTTAGACCGCAATTGGTGCATAGGACTTAGTAAAAATGAGTATCATGGCATCGCCTCAACACTTACTAGGCTTAATGACTGTGACGGGAGTTGTCGCCGCCTACATCTCAGGAGTATGGGGAATATACGGGCATTTCCTGGTTAAAGGCAGGGTAGAGCCCGAGATGAAACTCACCAGTGCTCTGAGTCTGGTGGGTCTCCTGTGGTTCTTGCTTGAGCGGTGGCAGCACGGTGCATTGGCAACGAGCATAACACCTACGCTGGATCGCGTCGCGGTCGCGATGTTGGCTGGATTCATGGTGCTCTTCTGGTGGACCGTTTTTACAACCCGACGCAGAAGATTAACGTTGGCGTTCAGCAAAGACCAGCCTGAATTTATATACACGACAGGCCCCTATAGATGGATCAGGCATCCATTCTATACTGCCTATATTATCTTCTGGCTCGCGGTTGCGGTGGGAGCTGGAACCTGGCTCTTTGCGCTGCTGCCGGCCTCCATGTGTTTCTTGTATTGGCGCGCAATGCGACTTGAGGAAGCAAAATTTGCGGAATCACCGCTGTCTGCAGAGTATGCAGACTACAGATTCCGTACCAGGAGACATTTGACTGCATTGCGGTCGCATAAAATGTCGAGCAGCAATCAATGAAGGTCTCAGGCAGCCCCACGCTTATAGATAACCTATGCTTTGCCACGACGAAACTCGTGCGACAAGTCTCAGACCGGCTAAGAAGGGTTCGAGCAGAGTCAAGACAACGCGGCAGACAAATCATTAAATTAGCACGGGCCGGGTTTGGATTGTTCGTTCCCGTTGGTATGGAAGAAATTACGGTTCAGCAGGCGAAGACCCTTCGCCTGACCGCATATGCACTGTCAATTTGCGGGACCTATGCATTAGTTCTGATAATGGCCGACTTCGGCAAGCAAGTTGGATTTTACGGATACCTTATCGCCACCTGCATCGCTTTTGTTTACCTAAGCTGGGTCGTCCTGGTCTACCTATCCTGGCACCGCAACTGGTTTATGCGAGTTTCGATATGGTTGCTGGTTCTGCAAGGTGTGTTGTGGGGGGCTATCGTCTGCAAACTTGCGTCAGTAGCTGTGGGAAGGCAGCCGATATTTGTTGTGACCATAGCGCTGGGGCTGGTGTCGACGCCGTTGTTGAGTGCCCCATTCTCAATCGCGATGGCCTTTTGGCTTCCCGTGGCAATCGGGTGTGAATTTGCTGTTGCGACCAATTTGCCTGGACACAACTTAAATCTTTCAGCAACGGTATTTGGCTATGAACTGCTCGTTCTCGCCGGCGTCTTCCTTATCAATCGCAATCTCATGCAGCTAATGATCGCGCGGGTAAACCTTCGGGATCAAAACGAAACCGTTCGTCTTTTATTGCGAGACTACGAGGAGAACGCTTCGGACTGGCTGTGGGAGACTGATTCAGAGCTGAGGTTTCGAGCCGTCTCGCCAAGGTTCTCAAAAGTCCTGTTATCTGCCGCGAGCGACATCGAAGGATACACGATTTGCGAACTCGCTGGGTCGCGAGCCGCCTTGGCTGAAAATCGCGGGGCCCCCGAGATCTTGGAGGTTATGAAAACCAAACTTCCGTTTGCTGACATTGCTCTAAAAGTCCGGGTCGGCGGCGAGGACAAGTGGCTCAAGTTTACTGGCCGACCGATTTTGAACGCCAACAGGTGTTTTATCGGATATCACGGCGTCGCCTCTGATGTCACTGCCACGAGGCGAGCTGCGGAAGAGACGCGTTTTCTCGCAACTCACGATATGTTAACCGGTCTCGGCAACCGACGTATGTTCATCGAACAGCTGAATCAGGCCTGCGGCGAATTGTCAGACAAGCCAGCCAAGACATTTGCATTGTTGATGCTGGATCTTGATCGTTTTAAAGAAGTTAACGACGATCATGGACACGCTGCAGGTGATACCGTTCTCCGTGAGGCTGCAAGCCGCCTTAAGACTAACACGCGGCCCAACGACGTCATTGCAAGGTTGGGCGGCGACGAATTCGCTCTGATAATGTTCAACGTCAGCGCGCAAGAAGCGGCCGCCAAGGCAGAATGGCTCATTGAAGCCGTCTCCCTGGAGATACGCCTTCAAGATACGTGGGTTAGCGTCGGCGCCAGTGTTGGTCTGGCGACGTTCCCCCAGGACGGAAAGACCTCTGTGGAGATGATGCGAAATGCCGACCTGGCGTTGTATCGCTCTAAGGATGCAGGCCGTGGAACTTGCCGGGTCTTTGAAAGTTCTTTTGGGGACGAGTTCCAGGATAAAGTGAAGCTGCTGTCAGAACTAAGGGTTGCAATTATATCTGAGCACCTGCGCATTCATTACCAACCCATTGTAGATGTGAAATCAAGGATAGTCGTATCCATGGAGGCGTTATGCCGATGGATCCATCCACAGCGGGGGTACATTCCTCCCTCGATCTTCATACCTTTGGCGGAGGAGTGCGGTCTGATCCGTTCTCTTGGGCAGGCAATATTACTTGAGGCATGCCGCGCAGCCGCAGGCTGGAGCGAAGCCATTACCGTTTCCGTAAACATGTCGCCCATTCAGTTTAAGGATCCCTACCTTGTGGACGTTGTACAAAACGTGCTTTCCGATACCAGGCTTAATCCCAGGCGATTAGAGCTTGAGATAACAGAAAGTACGCTGTTGAAGGCAGATCGGCAAACCAAGCAACATCTGCAAGACTTGATCGAGATGGGCATTCGAATTGTCCTCGATGACTTTGGAACAGGCTTCTCATCCTTGTCGACCTTACGACACTTTCGATTTCATGGATTGAAAATAGATGCAGAATTCGTTCGCAACATTGAGGCCGATACAAAGGCAAAAGCAATTCTACGGCTTGTCGCAGCAATGGCTGAAGAACTTGATGTGAGCTTGACGGCAGAGGGTATCGAGACTGAGGGGCAACTCAGAATGGTTCAGAGTTTGGGCATCGCCAGAGCCCAGGGATTTTTTCTGGGAACGCCAGGAGAATGCGTGACCAACAATATTGCCGTCCCGTCGCCAGCTTGTGTTCGACCGCTATTGACCCACCTGTAGGTCATACCAACCGGCGTTGAAACGGACACTGATCAAGGAGAGAAAGATCGGGGGAGATGTGGCTGACGTATACGTCAGCCACATCTCCCCCAGCCTTACTCCGAGAGTCAATCTTTCTGCTGGCTGCTATAAGTCAGCATAACCCCAAATAGCACGCGCGAATGGGCGTGTGTCAGTCGTCAGGCGGGGTGCTGGTGCGCCAGGAGCAGGCTGGTTATCGGGCCGCCCCTCGGCAGCAGCGCCGCCCCCTCTTCTCCTAATCCCTAAGGAATTTAGCGGGTCTTTGCCGAACAACCGCCTCCGTTCCCACCCAGCCGAACACCACCATCAGCAACACGCATCCCGCGATCAATCCAACCAGTGTCCCCGGCATGAAGCTCCATGGCGCATGCAGCACCAGACGCATCATCGCAAAACTCGCCACCGTGCCAAGCACCGCGGCAATAAGCCCCGCCGCCAGACCCACGCACCCGAATTCCACCAGCCAGGCCGCCTGAATTTGTGCTCGTGTCGCGCCTAGCGTCTTCAGCACAACGGCGTCCGCAAGCCGCCGCCGCTGGCCGGCCGCGACCGCACCCGCAAGCACCAGCGCGCCTGACCCCAGAGTGACTGAACCCGCCACCGCCAGCGCTGCCGCCAGTTTCCCCACGATAGAGGCCAATGCCGCCAGCACATCAGCCACGGAAATGCCCGTCACGTTGGGTAGCCGGTCCGTGACCGCACGCAGCAGCGCCGCGTCCCCGCCCACAGGATTGCGGACGGTGGCAATGTGCATGTGCGGCGCATGCTCCAGCAAGCCGGGTGATGCTACCATGGTGAAGTTGATCGCCATCCCGCGCCAATTGACATGTCGCGTATTGGCAACACGGAAATCGATGTTGCGGCCCAAAACATTTGCCCGCAACGTATCGCCGATTTTCAGCCCCCATCCGCGCGCCAGATCCGCATCGAGTGACAGCAGCGGCGACCCGGCATAATCGGCCGGCCACCATGTCCCAGATGCCAAGGTGGACCCTGGCGGGACATCCACCGAATAGGTCAAGCCACGATCGCCGCGCAGCGCCCATCGGCTATCCTGCGCCACCTTGACCTTGTCCGCGGGCACGCCTTGCAGCGAAACGATACGGGCTCGCAGGCTCGGCACCTCATGCAAGTCACTGATGCCCGGCTGGGCCCGCACCAATTTCAGGAAATCCGGCAGTTGTGCATTCTGGATGTCGATGAAGAAAAAGCTTGGTGCATTCTTTGGCA
Organism: Acetobacteraceae bacterium; assembly: GCA_965276755.1. GTDB lineage: Bacteria > Pseudomonadota > Alphaproteobacteria > Acetobacterales > Acetobacteraceae > CAJCIS01. The sequence continues at coordinate 1,680,538 of OZ255625.1, read as the reverse complement.
TATCGGCCAGCAGCGAGAGGCGTATGTTTCCTTCGATCAAAGCCACGCTTGTCAGCGTCGCCAGCCCCAGCCCAAGTGCGACCACCAGCAGCGGCGTGGCTGACCCCGGCCGATGCAAATTCGCCATCCCGAGCCGCAACCATGGTGTGCGCGCGGCTCGGACACGCCGCGCCGCCGCCATCAACGCCCACGCCCCTGCACGAAAAATCGCCAGCGTGGCAAGCGCGCATCCGCAGAATGACAGGGCGAAAATCCGGTCCGAAGCCGCCAGCACCACGAGTGCAATCAAGCAAGCCGCCAAGCCCAGCGCCGCCATTATCACCGCCGTGCGAGGGCGGATTTCGATGGGCATGATGGCGTCGCGAAACAGTGCCGCACCCGGTATCCGTGCCGCCCGTCCCAGCGGCGAGAGCGCGAATGCTGCCGCCGTCAGCATGCCGTAGACGGCAGCCATCGCCAGCGGTTGCGGGTACACGCCCATTTCGGCCGGCACCGGCAAATCCGCCCCGAAGGCCGCAATCGCCGCGGCAGGCAGCGCTGCCCCGGCAATGACGCCCAGTGCAACCCCGATAGCGCACAGCCCCAAAACCTGGATCAGGATCACACCGAAGATCAGCCGCTCCTCGCCGCCCAGGCACCGCATCGTCGCAATCGTTGGCGCTCGCGCCTCCAGCCAGGCCCGCACGCCTACCGCAACCCCGATCCCGCCCACCAGCAATGACGACAACCCCACCAGCGTCAGAAACAGATCCGTTTGCGAAATGGCGCGGTCCAGCCCCGGCGGCGGCGCGCGGGAGGTTCGGATGCGCCACCCGCTATCTGGAAAATCATGCCGGATCGCCGCTGCCATCTGCTCCGGATCGGCACCACCACGCAGCAGGACCCGCCATTCATAGGTCAGCAACGATCCCGGCTGCACCAGGCCGGTCGCCGAAAGCTCCGCCGCCGCGACGATGGCGCGAGGGCCGAGCAGCGCGCTGGCGGCATGATCGGGTTCACCCACCAGGCCCGCGCGCAGCACCAGGCTTGCCTGTCCAAGCCGCACCCGATCTCCAGGCTTGATCCGCAATCGCTGCAGGATCAGGGGGTCTGCGATGACGCCCCCCGCCAGGGCCACGGGCAATGGCAAGGTCGGCTGCAAACCCACCGTCCCGACAAGCGGATAAGACGCATCGACCGCTTTCAGATCGACCAGCACCCGGTCTCCGGAGGCGGCCACCAGAAGCGACCGCATGGTCACGATGCCGGAAATCCGTGCGCCTCGTGCTCGTAAAAAGGCGCGCAAGCCGTCGGGCAAAGGCTGCGCACCGCCATCGACGGCGAGATCGCCGCCCAGCAAGACGCGCCCCTGCACCTGCATGCCCCGCTGCACGGCAGAATCCAGGCTGCCCACTGACGCGATTGCGCCGACGCCGAGTGCCAGGCAGGCGAGCACGATGCGCATGCCGCGCCACCCGCCGCGCAAATCACGCAGCGCCAACCGCCAGGCCAACCTCATGCCGCGGCGCCGATGGCCCCGGCCTTCATTGGACCATCCGCCATCAGGCCGTCCTCCATCCGTATTTGTCGGTCGCATCGCGCTGCCAGCGCCGGATCATGCGTAATCAGCATCAGCGTCGATCCCGTCTGGGCCCGCATGTCGAACAGCAGGTCCATCACGGCCCGCCCGGTTGCCGTATCCAGATTGCCCGTAGGCTCATCGGCCAGCAACAGACGAGGGGAGGGCGCAAATGCCCGGGCCACGGCCACGCGCTGCTGTTCCCCACCCGATAACTGCCCCGGCAGATGCCCCATCCGGTGCCCGAGCCCAACCGCGGCCAGGCTGTCGGCAGCCCGGTCGAAAGCATCCCGAGCGCCGCCAAATTCCAGCGGCAGCGCCACGTTCTCCAGCGCCGTCATGGTGGGGATCAGGTGAAAGGACTGAAAAACGATGCCGACCGTGTTCCGCCGGAAGCGCGCCAGGGCGTCCTCCGAAAGTGCAGTCAAATCCTGCCCCGCTACCACGATCTGGCCGGATGTCGCCTGCTCCAATCCCGCCAGCAGCATGAGCAGGCTCGTTTTGCCGGACCCCGAGGGTCCTAGGACGCCCACAGCCTCGCCCGCGGCAATCGCCAGATCCACCCCACGCAAGACGTTGACCGGTCCGGAGGCGGCGGGCAGGGTCAGCGCTACATCCCGCGCCAGGACAAGTGGTGCGGTCAGCAAAGGATTTGTGCTCATAGCTAAGCGATATGGCATGCTGCGCCGCGGTGCGAAGATGGCTTGTCTTGGCGCGGCGCTGGGCTTGCTCGCCGGCGCCGCCCCGACCCCGCCCAAACTTCTGATTTTCGGCGATTCACTGGTCGCAGGGTTCGGCCTGCCTCACCAGGACGGCTTTGAAGTGCAGCTCGAGCAAGCCCTGCAACGCGCCGGGCACCCGGTGCAAATCCTCGATGGCGGCGTCTCCGGCGATACTTCGGCCGGCGGCCTGGCCCGGCTAGATTGGGCGCTCGCCGACCGCCCGGACGCGGTGGTGGTTGAACTCGGCGCCAATGACGCCCTGCGCGCGACGGACCCGCGCGAAACCGAGGCTAACCTGACCTCCATCCTGAACACATTGGCGGGCAAGCATATTCCCACGCTGCTCTGCGGCATGCTGGCGCCGCCTAATCTCGGGAGCGCCTATGGCGAACAATTCCGTGCAGTGTACCAGCGCCTCAGCCAGCGGCCAAAGCTGCTTTTCGATCCGTTTTTTCTCCAAGGTATCGCGGGCGATCCGGCGCTGAACCAGCCGGACAACATGCATCCGAATGCACAAGGCGTGCGGCGAAATGTCGCACGGATTCTGCCGGTTGTGGAGAGGCTGCTGGATGAAGTGAAGAGATAAGGCTGGGGGAGATGTGCCATCCCCCCCAGACCCCCCGTCTTCATTTAGAGTAAAGACGGGGGGTTTGGGGGGGCAGGCACTGCTCCCCCAATCTTTCTCCTCGCTTACACGCAACTTCAGTATTGGTAGCCAAGGGTGATGCCATAAATCGTAGGCAAACCGGCATACCGCACGATCACGTCGCCTGATCGCACCACCTGGTTCCAATAATATGTGTTCGTCACATTGTTGCCGAATACCTGCAGGTGCCAGTGCCCATCGTTTGAATTGATCCCTGCTCGCAAATCGAGGATGCCATAGCCCCGCAGCTCGAACGATGGGTAGCCGAGCTGGGCGTCATTGTAGGTGCCGAAAGCGCCCGAGGCGCGGCTCTGGATGCGCGCGTTCAGGCCGATGAAGGCGGCGTAGCGGTCATTCAGATCGAAATCATATTGCGCGCCGAAACGGCCAGACCATTTCGGCACGTCAGGGAATGCCTCGCCGCCGATGTCGATCGGCACGGGCGAAAGCGGGCTGTAATTGACGAAACTGCCGTCGATGCGCGAGTCGAGGTAGGTGCCCGCGGCCGTCAGCGTCACGCCGGGCAGCGGCCGCAGGCGCGTCGTCAGCTCGACGCCGTCCTCGGTTGATTTCGGCACGTTCAGCAGAGTGTTCAAAAGCCCAAAGATGCCGTTTGGGTCAGGCTGGCGCAGCTCCAGCTGCTTGTTCGTGTAATCATAATGAAAATAGTCACCATCAATTTCCAGCCGGTTGTCCAGCAGGCGGGACTTGAAACCGGCCTCGTAGGCCAGCAGCGCCTCCTGCGTTACCGGGCGCAGCACCAGCGCCGTCGATGCCGGCGTGGTCGTGAAGCTGCCGGCCTTGTAGCCCTTGCTGATGGTGGCGTACAGCAGCGTCTGCCTGAAAGGCTTCCAGTCGATACCCACCCGCCAGGGCGCGTTGTTCTGATCGAGCTTCTGCTTGATCAGGGCCGGCACAAATCCGGGGGCAAAGGTGGTGCAGCCGCCCTGCGGAACGACAACGTTGCCACGGCCGCCGGTAAAAACGCGTTCGAGGAAGTTCGCCGTCTTGGCCAGGTTGCCGTCCACATCCTGCGTGCAGCCGTCGTGGTCGATATCGGTCTGCGTAAAGCGCGCGCCGGCATGCACATCAAGGTTTGGCGTGATGTGATATTCCACATTGCCGAACGCCGCGCCGGATTTCGCGTCGTCGCGGGAGATGTCACGAAGGGACTGGAACGCCGGAATGCCGAACGCCGTCAGCGGATAGATATTCGAGGCACCCGCCAGGTCGAACAGTTCGTTCTCCTTGGTCAAAGCTTGCGAATAATCGGCGCCCAGCAGCCAATCCAGTCTGTTGTCCAGCAGCTTGCCCGCGGCGCGCAATTCCTGCGACGTGGCAATGATCGAGCCGCCATCCAGCCGCGTCACCGCCACGTCCGCGCCGTTGGCGGATTCAAGATCGTTCTGCTGGTACTGCTCGTAGGCGCCGAGATAGGTCAGCGTCACGTTCTGCAGGCCGGTGTAGTCCGCGCGTACGGTGCCTTGAAAAAAGCCCTCGTCATTGCGCGGATGTATGCCGTGATACCAGTCCGCAGACTGGTCGTTTGGCTGCGCGTTCGGCGCGCGGAAGAGGAACGGCACGCGGGAGGCGAATTGCGGATCCTGCAAATCCAGCCCGATCTTCTGCGCGGCGATACTGTCCGAGTTGTCGGTAAAGCCGTTCAGGTTGAGCGAGACCTTCCAGTCATCGGTCGGCGTCCAGTCGAGGATGACGCGGCCCTTCTTGATGTCCTTGTCGCCGAGCGTCTCGCTGCGCGTCGCGCTCTTCTGGTAGGCGCCCCCTTCGGTCACGTCGAAGGACGCACGGCCGTTCAGCGTGGGCGCGAGCGCGCCGCTGATATAGCCATTCAGGTCGCTCGCATCGAAATTGCCGTAGGTGCCTTCCAGTCCCGCCTGAAACCTGTCCGTTGGCTTGGCAGCCAGGTAATTCACGGCACCCCCGGTCGCATTCTGCCCGTAGAGGGTGCCCTGCGGACCCTTCAGGATTTCGACCTGGCCCACGTCCAGCGTGGCGCCCTTGGAGACCAGTGGATAGGGATAGGGCACCTCGTCCAGATAGACGCTGACGGTCGGTGCGGCCGAGAGGGAAAAATCGTTGTAGCCGATCCCACGGATCGTATAGACCGGCGCGCCGAACGCCGAGTTGGCAAAGACGAAGCTCGGATCGATCTTCGTCAGTCCGGCAACGGTGGTGATGCCCTGCTGGCGCAATTGCGCACCCGAGAGCGCCGTAATCGCCATGCCGACGCCATAGACCGATTGCTTGCGCTTCTGTGCGGTGACGACGACTTCCTCCGGCCCACTCGCACTTGCCGCATGCCTGGTGCCGCCCGTGAGGCGGGCGTTCGGGCCCGCGCCGGCGGGCAGGGTGGCGGCGTTAGGCTGGGAGACGGCCGGGCCGGTGTCTTGGCCGAAGGCCATGCGGCACTGAAGCAGGAGCAACGCTGAAAGGCAGGCAATTGTCGCCGCGAGGCGCCGCCGCGCCGGTGTTGCGTTGGCGCCGGCTCGCGGCAATATCGGCTGGTTCGCACCGCGCGGCCTCTGGCCGGAACTCTCCTGTGTCGGCAATTCGCTCCCCTGTCGTCCTGCCAGTTCTGTGTCCGGCTTTGCCCTTCTCGTCGCGGGCACGGGACGCTTCTGGTGCACGGACCCAGGTCGCAGTAATTCCCAGTTGCTATCCGCCTATAAGCGTAGGGAATGAGAGAGCGGCGCGGCTGCACACCCGCCGACAGGAACCGCCGATGAATTCGCTGCCACCTCCACCGACCGGAGAGATCCATCGCTACGACGTGGGTCTTGAAGACCTGCAGACGTTTCTGGCCGTGGCCGAGCTCGGCAGCTTCAGCCAGGCGGCAAGCCAGTTGAATCTGTCGCAGCCTTCGATCAGCAACCGTGTCCGGCGCCTGGAGGAAAAGCTGCTGGTGCGCCTGCTGCAGCGGACCACCCGCCGGGTTGAGCTGACCCCGCAAGGAAGGCGGCTTTACGCGCGAGCCTCCGACACTCTGCGCAGCTTGCGCGCCCTCTTTGAGGAGTTCAGCAGCGAGGCATCAATCCGAGACCGGCAGGTCAGGGTCGCGGCCACATTGACCGTCGCCACGATCGGGATGCCGCCCGTCCTGCGCCAATTCCATGACGCCTATCCCGCAATATCTCTGTCCTTGCGCGACTGCACGCGCAGCGAGGCGGTGGAGCACGTCATCGATGGCACGTGCGACCTGGCCGTCCTCGCCATGACCGAGTTGCGCCCGGGCACGCGCTTCGAGCCGCTCGTGGCGGACCCCTGCATCGTGGTCACCTCGCTGCGCAATCCCCTGCTGCGACACGTGGCCGCGCCGTTCGCCGAGGTGCTTGAACACCCGCTGCTGAGCCCGAGCGGGCACGTGGAGTTGCGGCGGGCGGTGATTGCCGAAGCCGACAAGCGCGGCCTTGCCGTGCGCTTCTCCGCCGAAGCCGAAAGCGTGAGCAACGCCATGACCTTGATCGCCATGGCCGCCGCAGGCTTCGGCGTGTGCATCCACCCGCGCTCGTTCGTGCCCGCCGAACTTCAGCCCACGGTCGGGGTCGTGCCGTTCGCCGATTGCGAGATCATCCGAACCTTCGGCATCCTGACATGCGACAGCCGCCCGCTCTCCTTGGCAGCCCGGAATTTTTGCGGCTTCCTCAAGGGGACGCTGCCGCGCAAGACTGGGACAATGGCGGAAACGGGGCGTCCCGCCTGATCAGAAAATCCTGCGGTCCGCGGGCGCCGGCCGGTCCCCCGCCATCGGCCGGACCAGGCCAAGCGTCTCGCGCAAGGTGTTTCCGGGGTATTCGCGGCGGTGCAGCCCGCGGCGCTGCAACTCCGGCACGACCAGCCGGACGAAATCCTCGTAGCTGCCAGGCGTGCTGGCGGCGGCGATGACGAAGCCGTCACAGGCGCTGGCGAACCAGGCTTCCAGCTCGTCCGCCACCTGGCTGGGCGTGCCGGTAAAGACCGGCGCCTCGCGTATGCGGCCGCGCCCGGAGGTTTCGACGAAGTCCCGCACCGACGGATTCTTCTTGCCGCTTTTGGCAATAACGCGGTCGCGCAGGCTCTGCCAGGAAACGGCGGCAAGCTCCTCGTCGGAGAACGGCGCATCGTATTCGCGGGTGGCGAAATCCACGTTCAGCACTTCGCAGAGCAGCGTCAGCCCGTCGATGGGCTTGGCCAGGCTATCTAGGTAGGCGAGCTTCTCCTGCGCCTGGCTCGCCGTCTCGGCCACACAGACGCCGATCGCGGGCGCGATCTTCACGCTGTCGGGGTCACGCCCCGCAGCCTCGGCGGCCGAGCGGAGGCTGGCGTATTGTTTGCGGCCACCCTCCAGGTTGCCGTAGCCGGCGAAGACCAACTCCGCCCAGCGCCCGGCAAAGCGCATGCCGCGCCCGCTGGAGCCGGCCTGCAGCAGCACCGGATGGCCTTGCGCCGAGCGCGGCACGGTGAGCGGCCCGCGCGAGCGGAAGAATTTGCCCTCGTAATCCAGCCGCCGCACGCGGTCGGGGTCGGCGAACCGCCCGCTCTCCTTGTCCACAATCAGCGCGCCTTCGGCCCAGCTGTCCCAATGGCCGAGCACCGCCTCCATGAACTCGTCGGCGCGGTCGTAGCGCAGATCGTGTTCGAGGTGCTCGGTCTTGCCGAAATTCTCGGCTTCGGAATCGTTCAGCGATGTGACGATGTTCCAGGCGACGCGCCCGCGCGTCATCAGGTCCATCGTCGCGAACAGGCGGGCGACGTGGTAGGGTTCGTAATAGGTGGTCGAATAAGTGGCGCCCAGGCCGAGATGCGTGGTGACCGCGGCCATCGCCATCATCACCGGCGTCGGGTCCAGCTTGATCGCGCGTATGCCGTGCTCGACAGTGGCGCGATGGTCGGCGCCATAGATGTCGGGCATCGCCAGCCGGTCATCGAAGAAGGCGAGGTCGAAGCGGCCGTCCTCCAGCGTGCGGGCGATGCGCTGGTAGTATTCCGGCGTGGTGAAATCCGGCGTGGACGCGGCATGTCGCCAGGAGCCGACGTAATTGCTGCAGTTCTGCGCCTGCATGAAAGCGATCAGCGCCATCTGTCGATCGGGCTTTGCCATGGTCCGGTTCCTTGTCCCTGCCTGCTGCCGCGGCGTCTGTGCGCCGATCCGGCGGCGTTCTGTCAGCATGGCGGACGCCCGACAATTTGCCGGTCGCTATCCACCTATAGCACCGTGCAATGGGCGGACGATTGAGCGGCTTGGGCTATAAGTCGATAGCGAAGGCGAACTTGCCGCCGGGCGGCACCGCTCCGACAAAGACTCAAGGCAGGCGACACTGCCGGAGGAAACGATGGACACGCACGCAATCCAGGACCGGCCGGCCGCGGAGAAGGCATTGACGCTTTCAGGCGAGTTGGCGTCGTTCGCACTAGGGCTGCGCCTCGATCAGGTGCCGCACGAGCTGGTCCGCAAGGCCAAGGGGCACATGCTGGACGCGCTGGGCATAGCGCTCGCCTCCTCGGGCTTCGACTTCGCTGGCCCCGTGCTCGACGGCGCACGCAAACTGGGCGCAGGCGAGGGCGCGCACGCCATCGGCAGCGGTGCCGCCCTGCCGCCGGCAGGTGCCGCACTGGTCAACGGCACGCTGATCCACGGCCTGGATTTCGATGACACCCATATCGGCGCCATCTACCATGCCACGGCACCGGCGCTGGCCGCGGCCCTGGCGGCAGGCGAGGCCGCCGGCGCCAGCGGGGCGGAATTGCTCACCAGCCTGATCGCCGGGTTGGAGATAGGCTGCCGCCTGGCGCGTGCGGCCGAAGGCGGCTTCCACGACCGCGGCTTCCACCCCACTGCACTCTGCGGCACCTTTGCCGCCACCTTTACCGCCGGAAGGCTGATGGGCGCGGACCGCCAGGCCCTGGTCGCGGCGTCCGGCCTGTGCGGCAGCATGGCCGCGGGCTTGCTGGAGCTGCAGGATAGCTGGCTGAAGCGGATGCACCCGGGCTGGGCCGCCCATTGCGGCATCGCTGCCGCCGGACTGGGCATGAGCGGCTTCCGCGGTCCGCCCACCATGCTCGAGGGCGGCCACGGCTTCTACTACGCCCATCTCGGCAAGATCCCAGTGGGCGCCGCCTCGCCGTCGCACGGCATTGGCAAGGACTGGCTGATCGCAGGCATCGGTTTGAAGCCCTACCCGTGCTGCCACTTCACCCACGGCTTCGTCGATTGCGCCCTGGCGCTGCGCGACAAGGTAGATATCGACGACATCGAGTCCATCGATTGCCCGCTGCACAAGCGGCTGATGCACATGGTCTCCGGCCCCACCCGCCCGTCCGAGCCCTACGCGGCGATGTTCAGCGTGCCCTATATCGTGGCGCTGGCGCTGGGGACCGGCGAGGTGGATCTGGCCGCCTTCCATGACCGTGGCGTGAGCGATGAAGCGGTGCTGGCGATCTCGGACCGCACATCCTGCTCCGAGGACACGGCAAGCGACTTCCCCGCCCATTTTCCCGGCGAAGTCCGCATCAGGCTCCGGAGCGGCGAAGTGATCTCTCATCGCGTGGCAACAAGCTTCGGCACGCCGGAACGTCCGCTGAGCGAGGCCGACATCGAGGCCAAGTTCATGGCCAACGCCACCCGGGTCATGCGCGAGGATGCCGCCGCGCAGATCGTGCGGATGGCGTGGGACGTGGAGCGGGTGGGCCACGTGTCGGAGCTGGTCCGGCTGTGCGCGGCGTGACCGCACGGATATCCGGGCCGGCATCGAACATCGGGAGAGCCGCGTGTCAGCCGAACTGAGGATCGTTACGCCGGTTGGAATGCTGGGCTACGGCTATCCCATCGATCATTTCCGCGCGGCAATCGATGCGGGCGCGGACGCCGTCGTCATCGATTCCGGGTCCACGGATAACGGTCCGCAAGAACTCGCACTCGGCAAGCGGACCTGCAGCGATGGCGCCTATGCGCGCGACCTGGAGCCGATGCTGGAAGCCTGCGCCACGCGCAAAATTCCGCTGCTGATCGGCTCGGCAGGAGGCACCGGCACGAACGAGCAGGTGAATTTCCTGCTTGGCGTGGTGCGCCGTGTTGCGCAAGCCCGCGGCCATCGCCTGCGGGCCGCGGCTATTTACGCCGATGTGCCAAAGGACCTCGTGCATTCGCGCCTTGCCGTTGGCCGGATTGCACCCTGCGGGCCGGTGCCGTCGCTGACGGTGGCCGATATCGACGATGCAACGAACATCGTGGCGCAGATGGGCGCCGAGCCGTTCACCCGCGCGCTGGAAGAAGACCCTGGGCTGGACGTGATCGTGGCGGGACGGGCCTACGACCCGGCACCCTATGCCGCCCTTTGCCTCAGGCGCGGGGTGGATCCCGGCATCGCCTGGCACATGGGCAAGATCATGGAATGCGGCGGCGTCTGTGCCGAGCCGAAAGGTCATGTCATCCTCGCGACCGTCAGGCAGGACAGCTTCGACCTCGTGCCGATGAGCCCGTCCGCGCGCTGCACGCCGCTCTCAGTCGCCGCGCACACTCTGTACGAAAAGTCGCGCGCTGACCTGCTGGCGGGCCCCGGCGGCGTGCTCGACCTGAACGCGGCAACCTATGAGGCTCTGGACGCGCGCACCGTGCGCGTGCGCGGCAGCGTATTCCGGCCGACGCCGTACGCGGTGAAGCTGGAAGGGGCGAAAATCGTCGGTCACCGCACGATCTTTATCGGCGGCATACGCGATCCCATTCTCATCGGGCAGATCGATGCCTACCTCGACAACGTGCGCAAATATGTCGGCGGTTTTCACATTCAGCTCGCCGCCGGCGAGGCGCAATTGGTGTTCCACGTCTATGGCAAGAACGGCGTGATGGGCGCGCTGGAACCGGTGCGGGACGCCAGGCCGCACGAGCTCTGCATCCTGTGCGAAGCGGTCGGCGCAACGCAGGAAATTGCCAGCGCCATTTGCAACACCGCGCGCGTCGCCTGTCTGCACGCCCCCTATCCCGGCCAGCTGGCGACCGGCGGCAACATGGCCTTTCCCCTGACTCCGCTCGAGAACGAGATAGGGCCCGTCTGTGCCTTTTGCATCTATCACCTCATGGAGGTGGACGAACCGGCCGCCATGTTTGCGATCAAGCACATGGAGTTCTGAGCATGGCCGATGGGGACAGGCTGGCCGACATCGCGCGCGTTATCCGCAGCAAGAATGCCGGACCGTTCGAGCTGACGTTCGATGTCATGTTCGACCATCTGGACGTCTATCAGCGGGTGGTTTCGAGCGGTGCCGTGACGAGGCAATCACTGGCGGCGTTGTACGGCGTTGCCGATCAAGACGTCACGAATTTCCAGTTCTTCGAGCCCGCGCTCGCTTTCAAACTGACGATCCGCCGTCCGGGAAAGCAGGGTAGCGTCGGCGAGACGGACACGTTCGGCGCGCAGCAGCACGCGCCGTTGATGGAGATGCGCATACCAAGAACAAATCAGTAGAAAGTAAAGCTGGGGGAGATGTGCCATCCCCCCCAGACCCCCCGTCATTCATTTAGACGTTGTCCTAACTAAAGACGGGGGGTCTGGGGGGGATGGCACATCCCCTCCAGCCTTATCCGCGTCCTCCTGTCACCGCCTCCGGCAGCACGCCCGTGTAGAGCGCCCGGGGCCGGATGAGCGGGTGGGAATGGTATTGCTCCATTGCGTGCGCGATCCAGCCAACCAGCCGGCCGAGGCGGAACAGCAGGCCCTCCGCAGACGCAAGCCCGAGCTTGCGTGTCAGATACATCACCGGCAATGCGAAATCCGGCGCGTGACCGGTCGCATCGGCCACGACCTGAATGGCCGCAGACAGCCGCGACATCTCCGTGTCCTTCTTCAACCCATCCCGAATCGCGGCCAGCAGCGATGCCGCGCGTGGATCACCTGCCTTGTAGAGCGAGGATGTAAAGCCTGGGATTGCTTCGCCCTCGCGCAGGCGCCGCATGATCGGCTCGGCAGGGTCGGCGCTGGCCGCGAGTTCGTCGAGCAGGCGCGAGAGGGATTGCGCGCGGCCGAAAATCAGGCGCCGCCCGGCCGAGGCGGCAATGCCGACGATGGCGATCTGGTAGGCTGTGGCCCCCGTGTTGGCGACAGCGCGAACGGCGTAGGTGGTGGGATCGAGTTCGTGGTCGGCCGCCAGCACGAGCAGCCGGCGGATCAAATCGGCATAGATTGCGGGCTTGCCGAGGCTGGCGGCGAGAAAGGTGTGCAGCGGCTGCGCGGTGGGGGCGGGCGCGTTGGCCATGATCCCGGCCATCCAGCGCATGATTTCTGCGGCATTGCGCACGGTGCCGGCGCGCGAGAGATCATAGGCTCTCGGATTGCCGCGCTCGAGCACGGGCAGCAGCGTCATGACACGCTCCGTCATTGTCGCGCCTTCCAGCGCGTGAAGAATGCGGGCGTAGGACTCGGTGGCGACGAATGGGCGCGGCGCGAAAGCGTCGGCCGGGTCGCAGTCCCAGAGCAGCCCTGCCACTTGCTCGATGGTTGCCTTCTCGGCCAGCTTGAGCGCGCTTTGGCCGCGATAGAACGGACCGGCCTCGTTGATGAGCGTGATCTGCGTGCTCGGCGTCAGCACGTCGCTCGGCGGGGGCGCTGTTTCGCTGTGCAGGGAAAGAATGTCGTCTTTCCAATAGCGTCGCTTTCTGGTTCCGGGCACCGCCTGGGAGCGGATCTTTTTGCGGCTGACATAGGCGTACAGCGTTGAGAGGCTTACACCCAGCGTGCGTGCGGCGTCTTCGGCGTCCAAATACATTCGTTTTCCTCGTTAGAAAAGTTGGGGGAGATGTGCCATCGCCCCCAAACCCCCCGTCATTCATTTAGACTATGTCTTGACTAAAGACGGGGGGTCTGGGGGGGATGGCACATCTCCCCCAGCCTTAACTAACCTTGATTTTTTCCGTCAAGCTTGACGCAACACAGTACATCCGGGCAAGCCTCAGCTCTAGAGTGGCGGAACGGCTTATGGAAATTCGTGTGTTGGCGCCAAGCGGCGTGTTGGGCGCAGGTTTCAAGGAAGCCTCCTTTGCGCGTGGCGTGAGCCTGGCACCCCACATCATTGCCTGCGACGGCGGCTCGACCGATTCCGGACCGGCCTATCTGGGCGGCGGCAAGCCCAAGCTGTCCCGTGCGGCGCTGCGGCGGGATTTGCGGCTGATGATGCTGGCGGGTGCCCGGCTTGGCGTGCCGGTCATCGTCGGCTCCTGCGGCACAAGCGGGCGTGATAGCGGGGTGGCGCTGATGGCCGAACTGGCGCGCGAAATCGCCACGGAGAGCGCCACGCGCTTTCGGATGGCGCTGATCTACGCCGACCAGACCGCCGCCTATCTGACCACGCGCCTGGGGCAGAACCGCATCCGCGCGCTGAGCAACGCGCCGCCGATCGACGCGGACGTGCTGGCCCGCAGCCATGTGGTGGGCATGATGGGCACCGAGCCGATCAAGGCCGCCATTGAGGCGGGTGCGATGCTGGTGCTCGCCGGCCGCGCTAGCGACTCCGCGCTGTATGCAGCAATACCCGAACTGCACGGCGCAGACCGCGGCTTGGCCTGGCATGCCGCCAAGACAATCGAATGTGGGGCGGCCTGCTGCGTGGTACCCGCCGCCGACGGCCTGATGGCCACCATACGCAACGACCATTTCGACATCGAGCCGCTGGACCCCGCCGCCCGGGTCACGCCGGTCTCCGTTGCCGCGCACACGCTCTACGAGAACGCCAACCCCTATCTGCTGACCGAGCCCTCCGGCACGGTCGATACCGAGCACGCCACCTACGAAGCGCTGACCGATCGCAGCGTGCGCGTGCGCGGCTCGCGTTTTCTGCCGGCGGAGACCTACACCATCAAGCTGGAGGGCGCCTGCCACGCCGGCTACCAGACCATCGCCATAGGTGGCATTCGCGATCCAAACATCATCCGCGCGCTGAATGGATTGCTGCCTATGGCACAGGAAAACTTTCGTGCCCGTGTCGCTGAACTGTACGGCGACGTGCTGGGGCCGGACGATTACACCATCGGCTTTCGCATCTACGGCCGCGACGCGGTGATGGGGAGCCTCGAGCCGCACCCAACGCTGGACCCGATCCCCAAGGAGATCGGCATTCTGATTTCGGTGACGGCACCGACGCAGGAGCTGGCAAGCAATATCGCAAGCTTCGTCAGCCACCGCAGCGCGCATCTGCCGATCCCGGAGTATCAAGGCCTTGTCAGCAGCATCGCCTATCCGTTCTCGCCGCCGGAGATCGAGCGCGGGGCCGTGTACCGCTTCACGCTGAACCATGTGGTCGCGCCGGACTCGCCGCTGGAAATGTTTCGCACCCAATTCGTGGAAATCTAGGCGCATGGCCAAACTTATCGAGTTGTGCAGCCTGATCCGTTCGAAGAATGCAGGCCCGTTCACGCTCACCTTCGACGTCATGTTTGCGAGCGAGGCGAATTACCAGCGCGCCAAGCGTGCGCAACCAATCACGGCCGCGATGATGGCGGCACTGTTCAAGCAAAAGCCTGAGGACGTGCTCGTGGTCTACCACGACAACGCGCTGGCGATTAAGGCGTCGATGCCGCGCCCGGTGATCCAGGGGGACCTGGCCGACGGGGATTGTTACGGCGGGCAGCAATACGCCGGATTGCTGGACCTGGACGTGCCGTGAGCAAGCCCGTTTCAATCCGTCTGGCGGACCACGTTGCCACCATCGACATCGGCCAGGCGTCCTCCCGCGCGCTTGCCATGGCGAAGATGGCGATTGTGGACACGGTGGGTGTGACACTCGCCGGCGCCGTGGAACCGGCGGTCACCATCCTGGCGGAAGCGCTGGCCGCCCCGGGTGCAGCCGGACCGTCACTTCTGTTCGGCGGCGCGCGGCGTGTCTCGGCACTCGATGCCGCCCTGGTCAACGGCACCGCGGCGCACGCCATCGACTACGACGACATGGCCTCAGCCATGGGCGGCCACCCTTCGGTGCCGGTGGTGCCGGTGGTCTTTGCCTTGGGCGAGGCGTTGGGCGCTTCCGGCCGGGCCGTGCTGGAGGCCTACATCGTGGGCTTCGAGGCGGAATGCTGCCTCGGCCGCGTCGTCCATCCGCACCATTACGGCGCCGGCTGGCACCCCACCTCAACGCTCGGCGTGTTTGGTGCCGCCGCCGCCGCCGCGCGGCTGCTGCGGCTCGATGCTGCGCGCACGGCGACGGCGCTGGCGATCGCTGCCTCGATGGCCGCTGGCGTGAAAGCTAATTTCGGCACGATGACCAAGCCGCTGCACGTGGGCCATGCGGCGCGCGACGGGCTGTTGGCGGCACAGCTTGCCGCGCGCGGCTTCACCGCCAATCGGGAGGTATTTGAGGCGCAGGAAGGCTTCTTCACCGCCTATGACGGGCTGGAGAACGTCTCGGCCGGCAACCTGCTCGTCAAACCGGCGGAGGGGCTCGAGGTGGAACAGGCGCAGTTCGGGCTGAAGCAGTTCCCCTGCTGCGGCAGCACGCATCCGGCCATCCTGGCGATGCTGGACCTGGCGGCGCGGCAACGCTTCTCGGCCGAGGATGTGGCGGCCATCGACATCCTGGCGCACCGCCGCCGCCTGCCGCACACCGACAACCCGAACCCCCAGACGGCGCTCGGCGCCAAGTTCAGCGTGCAATACGTCACCGCGCGCGCGCTGCTGGATGGCTGCGTCCGGCTCGGCCATTTCAAGCCGGAGGCCATCGCTGAGCCCCGCGTGCGCGCGCTGCTGGCGCGCGTGTCCGCGCGCCCGTTCGAGGCGGCGCGCGACAATGCGGCGCATGAATTCGCCTGCGAAGTCACGGTGACGTTGCGGGACGGCCGTCAGCTGACCGGCCTCGCCGCCAGCGCACTCGGCCGTGGCCCTGCCAATCCGATGTCCGGCGGCGAGATGTGGGAGAAGTTCAGCGACTGCGCCGCCGCGGCGCTGCCCGCCTACCAGATTGAGGCCGCCTTTGCCGCGCTTGAGCGGATCGAGGCATGGGCGTCCATCAACGAGGTTACAGCATTGCTGGCAGGCGTGAAGCTGGGGCACAGCCAGGCCGCCGTTGCGCTTGCATGAGGCGGCAGATTTTCTTCGTCGGCGGCAGCTACGCCGGTCCTCCCACGGCGCGCGTGATGCAGGGGCAGATGTATGTCGAGTCGCTCTGCCCGGACGCGGTGACGCAGCCCTGCCCCCTGGTGATGATCCACGGTGGCGGGCAGACAGCCACCAATTGGCTCACGACCCCGGATGGCCGGCCGGGATGGGCGCCGTGGTTCGCCGAACAAGGCTGGCACATCCATCTGGTCGATCAGCCGGGCCGCGGCCGTTCCGCCTGGCAGCCGGGCGTGGATGCGCCGCTCAAGCCCACGGAGCTGGCCTTCATCGAGCGTTTTTTCACCGCACCCGCCGCGTTCGACCTGTGGCCGCAGGCGCGCCTGCACACGCAATGGCCGGGTCACCCCAGCTCAGGCGGCGGCCGCGCGGGTGACCCCGTGTTCGACCAGTTTTTCGCCAGCCAGGTGCCGTCTCTGCCGCGCGCCGAGAGCGAACGCGCGATGCGCGCCGCGGGTGCGGCGCTGCTCGACCGCATCGGCCCCTGCGTGCTTCTGGTGCATTCGCAAGCCGCCCTGTTTGCCTGGTTGATCGCCGATGCGCGCCCCGGCCTGGTGAAGGCCATCGTGGCGCTGGAGCCTTCGGGGCCGCCCTACAAGGACCCCGCCGGCAAACCGGGCGCGGAGGAACGGGTGTTCGGATTGACGAGCGAGCCGCTCACCTACGATCCGCCGGTGAGTGCGGAGTCGCCGCTGCAATTTGTGCAAGCCGAGCAGGCGGAGGCGCCAGATCTGGCCAGATGCTGGTCCCAGGCGGGCACACCGCGACGGCTGCTGCACCTGGCCGAAATCCCGATCGTGATCGTTACGGCGGAGGCATCTTATCACGCCATGTTCGACCATTGCACCGTCAACTACCTGCGGCAGGCCGGGGTGCGGGCGGATTTCATCCGCCTGGCGGAGGCGGGACTGCGCGGCAATGGGCACATGATGATGCTCGAGACGAACAGCACTGACGTCGCAAAGCTGGTTCAGGCGTGGCTGCTGACCAACGTGGCACGGCGAGGCTGAACGGCATCTGACTACAAACATTGATTATATCTGTCAAGATTGACGCTCGGTCGATCTTGGCATTGATAGACAGAATTCTGAAGGAGCCCCGGGGATGGATCAACAGCAAAACCCAGCCTCCTGGCTGGCCGCAGACCTGAGCGACCCCGACGAGTGGATGATCCACCTCACCGCGCCGCATATCGGCGAAATCGATGCGGCGCTCCGCGGCTGCGCCACTATCGATATCGCGGCTATTACCCGCGACAACTTCCCGCTGCCTTCGTTCGCGGCGCTGGTTGATGACGTGCTGGACAGGCTGGAAAACGGCCGCGGGCTGGCGGTGGTGCGCGGTTTTCCGGCGCTCGATTACACGAAAGAACAACTACGGAAAATCTATTGGGGACTCGGCAAGCATTTCGGGACCGCGGTTTCGCAGAGCAGCCAGGGGGACCTGCTCGGCGACGTCATGGATTTCGGTCAGGACGTCAACAGCTCGACCGGCCGCGGCTACATGTCGCGGCAGACGCTCGGCTTTCACTCCGACACCAGTGACGTGGTGTGCCTGATGGTGCTGCGCGGCGCAAAGAAAGGCGGGTTGAGCCTCATTTGCAGCTCGCTCGCCATCCGCAATGAAATCGAACGCGTCCGGCCCGATTTGTTGGAGATCCTGTATCGACCGTTCTACTGGAGCTGGAAGGGGCAGCAGGCGGCCGGGCAAGCGCCCTATTATGAACAACCAGTCTATTCCGAGTATGACGGAAAGTTCGCGTCGCGCGACATAAAGAGTCACATCTTTTCGGCCGGGCAGGATTTCCCGGAGCTGCCGCCGCTTTCCGACAAGCAGATGGAGGCACTGACCCTCATCAACACGCTTGCTAACGATCCAAAGTATCATTTCTCCATGATGTTCGAGCCCGGCGACATGCAGTTCCTCAACAATCACGTCACGCTTCACAGCCGGACCGAGTTCGAGGACCATGAGGACACGGACCGCAAGCGCCATCTATTGCGCATGTGGTTATCCGTCCCAAACAGCCGCTCCCTCAGTCCGCTGCTCGGCGCGATATACCGCGATCAGTCGGCCGGCGCGGTCCGCGGCGGTTTTCCGTCGCGGACCGGCGCATACAGCTTTGAGACGGTCGCTGCCAAGGATTGATGCCGTAGGCGAGAAAAGTTGGGGGAGCAGTGCCTGCCCCCCCAAACCCCCCGTCATTCATTTAGACTTTGTCCTGACTAAAGACGGGGGGTCTGGGGGGGATGGCACATCTCCCCCAGCCTTGCTCCGAGCCGGGCTAGAACGTCCGCCCCAGAGACACGGTGACAAAAGCCCGGTCCGCCAGAGCCTGCTGCGTCACCGGCCCCAAAAAATGCGTGAAGGAGACACCGAACTGCCAAACGGCACGGTAGGTCGCCGCAACGCTCAGCGTAACATTGCCCACCCGTGCCACCTGGCCCGCATCCACGCTGGAACGGCCGGACAGGCCCCACGCCAACCCCACCGGAACGCTCAGATCCAGCTCCGGCAAAACCTGGTAATAATGCGGCACGAACACAGCCTCGGCCGCGCTGGAAAACCGCGTGCGGCCAGCCAGCCGGGCCGCGCCACCGCTCTGCACGTCCAGCAGCTCGGTGGTGGAAAGCTCGGCATCCAGCGTGGCGCCCTGCCATAGCCGCCCTGTGGGCAATTGCCGTTCCAAGGAGGCGAGCGCAAGCAGCACCCGGCCTGTGGCGTAGCCCGTGCCTGCGGCGGGGGCGGCCGCGCACCCCGCACACGCCGTCAGACGGGACGCCTGGGGCGACAGCAGCTCGGCGGGGCCGTAAACGCCGGCATAGGGTGTGCCGCCACCCACAACAGTGGAGGCGCCGCCCAGGCCGGTGCTGACCAGCGGCGCGTGCTGGCGCAACGAGACCTCGCCGGCGATCGTGCCATCGCCGATATAGGAGCTGGCGCTGAGACCTGCCGCCTCGATGCCGCGCGGGAACACCAGGCGGTAGCCCTGGCCATCCGCCCGAACGAAGCCTTGCTTGGAATCATAGCGCAGCGCGTAGAGGCCCAGATCGGCGATATCGCTGGCATAGCGCAGCGCGACGCCGAACTGGCCGAACCCGCCTGGCGTCAAATCCTTTGTGCGCGGCAGGATCTGTCCGCCCGGCAGGAAAGCCCGGTCGCCGCCGGCATCGGCAAGATCGCTGCTGCTGAAATAGCTGGCCACGCCCGGCGTGCGGTTCCGCCGCCATTCGAGTTGCTCGTAGCCCTGCAGCGAAACCCCGCCACCCAGCTCGGCGCGCAGATAGGCCTGGTCCACCGGCAGGAACAGCTCGGCATTCTCCACCAGCGGCTGGCTCAGCGCCTTGATGACATCCACCGGGGCCTGGCCGGCAGCCAGGCCGTCTTGCGGGAAGAACAGGCTCTCGCCCCAAAGCAGGGATTGCCGGCCGATCCGCACCGTCACCGGCAATCCTGCCACCTCGAAGCGGTCATGCACAAAGGCGGTGCCCAGCTCCACCGCCTGCCCAAGCAGGTCGCGCGTCTGGGGCGGAAACTGGTTCACTGCCACGCCCACAGGGTTGAAGGTGGCAGCGTGGTGGTTTGCGTCGGCTTGATGGTAGATGGCGTCGTACCAGCCATCCATGCTGGCCTCCAATCCCAGATCGCCGCGCGTGGCGTCCAGGACGGAGGAAAAATCGATCCGCTCGGAAATGACGCCGGGGCTGAATGCACGGTCGCCGTCATCGCCGTTCGTACCGGCCAGAAGGGCCGCGTCCCGGCCATCGGTGCGCAGGCCGAGCGACAGGCGAACACTGGTATCCAGCCGGACATCAAAGCCGCCCACCGTTCCCAGATCGGCAGCTTGTGCCTGGTGCATCAGCCACAGCGCGGCGCCGGCCAACGCCAGGCGCCGGCCTGCACGCACGCGTTTCCTTGCATCCTTCGCCTGGCCTTGCGATGCCAGTGCGCGACACGGCGGGGGCGGAAGATTGCGGCTAGGATCAGCCATTGCGGCCCTAGTTCTGGCACCATTGCCGGCGGGCGCCGCCGTCTCGCTGCAACAGGCGGCGGCGCTGCAAGGCCGGCTCACCCAAGTGGGCGCGGAGCGGGCGGGCAACGCTGCCGGCAGCATCCCGGCCTGGACGGGCGGGTTGGTGAGCGCACCCGTGCCCGGCTCGCGGCCCACGGTCGCGGCAAATCCGTTCGCCGGCGAGGCGCCGCTGCTGACGATCAATCCGGCGAACGCGGCACGCTACGCCCGCCAACTGCCGGAAGGCGCGCTGGCGCTTTTCGCACGCTATCCCGACTACCGCATGCACGTCTTCGCCTCGCACCGAACGGCAGCCCTGCCGCAGGATGTGTATGACGCCATTGCCCACAATGCGACCCATGCCCATGCCGGGCCGAACGGTATCGCCTTGGGCGTGGCCGGGGCGGCGGGCGGCATTCCCTTCCCGATCCCGTCCAGCGGGGCGGAGATCGTCTGGAACCACCTGCTGGCCTTTTGGGGCGCGGCGCGCCAAGCCCATCTTGCCACCTACGTAGCCGCGGGCGACGGCACCGTGGAACAGACAGCCGGCTACAGCGAAGTCTCGGACTTTCCCTATTACGCGCCAGGCGTCACGCCGGAGAATGTGGGCCGCTACTACTTCAAGACGCGCCGGCTGCAGGATGGCCCGCCTTCTCGCGTGGGCGAAGGCTACATCGCCTGGCAACCGCTGGATGTGGGCGCGGACCGCTTTGTCGCCTGGCGCTATCTGCCCGGCGAGCACCGCGCCCGCAAGGCGCCCTCGCTCTCCTACGACACGCCCGATCCGGACAGCTCCGGCTACGAGGCGCTGGACGATTACTACCTGTTTTTCGGCGGACAGGACCGTTACGTGTTCCGCAATTTGGGCAAGCGGGAGATGTTCGTCCCCTACAACAACAACGCGCTGGCGCACGCCCCGGCGCGCAGTTTCATCGGCCCCCAGCACGCCAACCAGGATGGCCTGCGTTACGAGTTGCATCGCGTCTGGGTGGTCGAAGGCACGCTGGCGCCGGGCGCACACCATGTCGCCCCGCGCCGCCGGCTCTACATCGATGAGGACACCTGGATCGCGCTCTACGCGGAATCCTGGGACGAGAACGGCAGGCTTTGGAAGTTTGGCCACGCGTCCATGATGGTGCTGCCGGCCGTGCCGGCCGTGATCGGCGGCACGCAGTTTCAGTACGACCTGATCCAAGGCGGTTATTGCGCGGATTTTGTCATTCTGCCGCAAAACGGGTTTGTGGTGACGCCGATGCATAAGGCGGATGTGTTTGGTCCTGAGGCGTTGGCGGCTGATTCGTTGAGATAGATAAATGAAAGGAAGGCCAGGGGCTCTGCCCCTGGACCCCGCCCGCGACAAGTCCTTGGAACCTATTTTGAAAAACGCCTAAAATTTCGGGGGTCTGGGGCCTCAGGCCCCAGCGGGGTCCAGGGGCAGAGCCCCTGGCCTTTTGCTCCCGAAATAAAATCATAAGTTCAAAGCCGAATAAGCAGCGCTCGCCACGCGCATCATCTCGCCGGCCGACATCGGCGCAATAATCACCGCACCCACCACATCGTCCTGCCAGACGCACACGCGTGCGGCCCCCGCGCGCAGCAGATCGAACCGCACAGTGCCGTCGGACGGGCGCACATAGATCGTCAGCCGGCGCCCGGCTGCGTCGCGATAGTCCAGTTGTGCTGCACGGATGTGCGCGCCGGGCCGCGCCATATCCAGCCGCGCCAGGTGAAAGCCAAAATGATGCAGATCCGGCGCCTGCACCTTCAGGCCGAGCGAAGCGGCCAGCCTTGCGTCGCGCGCGGCGGGATCCCCCTCGCTCAGCGCCTCACCGCCCAACCCGCTGCCGCGGGCGGCCAAGGCAGCGGCCAGAATGGTGTCGCCTTTCGGCCACCACAGGGCGCCCCCAGCGCCGGCCGCGGTCACCAGGGCCAGTCCGGCTGCGATCGCCTGGCGCCGCCCCAGCACAGGCCGCCGCGTCGTCGCCGCTTCGATCCGCGCCTGCCAGTGCGGCGGCAAAGGCTGGGTCAGGATCCCGCCCAATGCCTGGCGCAACGCGTCGCGGTCAGCACCGTAGGCAGCCACGCGCGCGGCAAGGGCGGCGTCCTGCCCGAGGATGCCGGCGATCTCCTCATGCCGCGCCAGCGGCAATGCGCCGTCCACGTAGGCGTGGACCTCCTCGTCGGTGGGTGGGGCGAACGCGGTCATGGCCGCCTGGCGAATGGCAGGGGCGCCGGCGCAGGTACGCCCGTGTCCAACAGCAGCCGCAACTGGTCACGTGCCCGAGCCAGGCGCGACATCACGGTGCCGATCGGCACGCCGATCTCGCTTGCGGCCTCACGGTAGCTGAGCCCCTCCACACTGATCAGCAGCAGCACCTGACGATGTTCCGGATTGAGGAAGGACGTGGCGCGCAGTACCTCCTGCGCCTCGTACATCCGGTCGGGCTGGGTTGCGGCTGTCGGGCTGTTCTCCACACATTCGAGTTGCACGGTCTCACCACGGTTCTTCGTCTGCCTGCTTCTGTCTACGAAAACATTGTACAGGATGGATCGCAGCCACCCTGCCATCTTGTCCTCACCTTGTAGGGACCCAAGGCCGCGCAAGGCACGTTCGATGCAATCTTGCACCAGGTCGTCCGCCATGGGCGCCGTGCCGCACAAGCCAAACGCGTAACGCCGCAAGGCGGGCAAGTGGCTCATCATGGTACGCCCGAGGCGCGCATTTTGCTCAGCGAGCACGCGGGAAGCCAGGCGAAGGCTGGGGGAGATGTGCCATCCCCCCCAGACCCCCCGCCGATTTTTCGGCCACGTCTAAACAAAATGACTGGGGGTTTGGGGGGAATGGCACATTCCCCCCAAATTCTTTTCCTTCACTCGATTGCCCTGGGCACATCTCCCGCAGCCCTTTTTGCCAAACCGGCTACGCTGCTCAATCCGGCAGGATAGCGCCAAGCAGGCCATGCGACTCATGCGCCGGGCCCGCCGTAAAATACAGCGTGTCCGGCGAGGAGGCCGCAGCGCCGCCAAAATAGAGGTCCCACAGCCCGCCAATCACGATCGGCCGGCTGTTCGCATCCTCCAGCGGCACGCGGAAACGGCCGGTGAGATCGTAGGCGTTAATGGCGCCGCTGCCGAAATTGCCGATCAGGATATCGTTGCTGAGAGTGCCGAAACCTGCTGGCGCCAGGGTGATGCCCCATGGGGAGTTCAGCAGGCCGCCTTGCGCGAAGCGCTGCAGCAGGTGCCCCTCGGTGTCGAACACATCCACGTAGCCGTGGCCGGGGCCAGGCACGTCGTCATGCTTGGCAGCGTTCTGTTTTGCATACGTGACAAAGAGGTTGCCGTTGATGTTTTCGATGCCGAACGGCGCGTAGCCCTTGTGAATTTGCGGGTCCTGGAAGCTGCCGGCCAGCTTGGTGCCGGCGCTGGCAAAGCCCTGATCGAACACGTCGATTGTGCCCGCACGGAAATTGGTAGCGTAGAGGAAATTGCCTTTAGCCGCCGTGCCGAACGCCAGGCCCTTGTAGACAGCGCCAGTGCCGCCTGCGGAATTGTCCACGGCAATCACCGCCGTATTGGGATTGGTCGGCAGGCCCCCGGCCCAGGCGGAGATGGTGCCGTCCTCGGTCGCAAAGATGAAGGCTGCGGGAATCTGCGTGCCTGGCACCAGGAAACCCCCCGTGACGTTGATGACGATTCCAGTCGGCGAGGCTGGTGTGCTCTGGCCGGAAGGTGCGGGCACGGTGAAGACGGCCGGAATGATGTCGCCCTTGCCGGTATAGAGCGTCGAGAGGCCGTTGCCGTTGTCGCTGACCCAGAACGCACCGCCGGGAAAGAAGGCCACGCCCCAGGGATTGACCAGGTTGGGATCGGTAAATTTGGCGCGGCCGGGCTGGTCGGCCACCAGATCCAGGACGTGATAGCCGCGATCTTTCGTCTGGGCGCTGGCGATCGTGGCAACGGCGCTCAGGCAGATGGTGCAAAATGCGGTTCGTGTGTGGGTTCGCGACATGGGGTTTTTCTCCGTGTAGCGGCGCATGGAAGGATGCGCTGCATTGTCAGGACGGATGGCGCGGCATTTTATTCCGTGGGCAGGCGAGAATTTCCATCGGAAGTAAGCCAAGAAAAATTGGGGAGATGTGCCATCCCCCCCAAACCCCCCGTCATTATATAAGACGAAGCCCATAAATCGACGGGGGGCTGGGGGGAATGGCACATTCCCCCCAGTTCTTTCGCTCGACTGATGAGTCAGTCTCAAGTCGATCGTGCGATCACGGAACGAGCTTGAAAATCGTGCCCTGGTCGTCGGAGTTCATGTTTTCGGTGCTCCCGTAGAGCGCGCCCTTGTAGGCGAGCAGGCCCGCATCCGGGCTGTCGCCGTCTGCGCCTCCCGTAAAACTGTAGATGACGGCCTCACTGCCGGTAGCCAGGTCGATGCTGTAGATCGTCCCGTTGCCCGACGCACCGCCTCTGAAAGTGGCGCCGTAGACTAGCCCGTTGAACGGTGTCAGCGTGGATACCGGGAAGGCGCCGTCGCCTGCTGCGCCGAACTGATGCAGCAGCTTGAATTGCTGGTTGGCGAGGTCGATTTTGTAGAAGGTCCCCGTGCCGGAATTGCCATCGTTGGCCGTCGTGCCGTAGAGCGCGCCGTTTTGGACGATGATAGCTACCGCATCGCCGCCCTGCTGCTCGTTGGGGGTAAACAGGTGCAGAGCCTTCACCTCTTTGTTGACGAGGTTGAGGGAGAAGACGCTTCCCGCGCCTGCACCGCAGGCCTCCGTCGTGCCGTACAGCATCTTCCCGACCACGACCACGTTACTTGTCGGGTTGCAACCGATCGTGGTGTCGGGAAAGGTGTAGAGAGTCGTTAGCTTGCCAGTCGCGTCCAGTTTGAACACTGTCCCGGTGTTGCCGGGCCCGCCATCATCGGTCGTGCCGTAGAATACGCCTTTCACAGGCGTGACGCCGGCGATGGGGAGAAATCCGTCCGTGCCGTTGAAGCCGTGGAAGACTTGCTCCTTGCCGCTGAGCGCGTTCAGCTTCCAGATCTCACCGTCGCCGAAGCCGCCAACGATCGTCGAGCCGTAGATCGAATGGCCAACAACCGATAATGGGCCGGTGGGACCCTGCCCCAAGGCGGTGCCGCTCGTGCCGGTAAAATTGACGAGCGTGGTTTCCGTCTTGCTGGCGAGGTCGAATTTGAAGATCGTGCCGTCGCTCTCGGGACCGGTGCCGCCCGTTTCGGTCGTGCCGTACAGTATGTTGTCGAGCACGGCCAACGTGCCCTCTACCCCTCCTTCCTTGAGGGGCGTGGGGAATTTGTAGACCGTCGTGAACTCCGCCGCATGGGTGGGTGCCGCAGCGGCCGTCACGCCGGCGAGCGGGGCGAGAGCCATGCACGTGGCAAACAGGGTCTGTCGAGTCATCTAAGTCATCTCCTTTGCGGCACCTCATGCGCCACCTCACCAGACGTGGCGGCCTTGCGCTTATTCCATCGCTTTTTATATTTTGTTCGTGGTCGTCTCTCGCCTTGAGGGGCGTCGCAGCTTTGGCTGATTACAGGGCTTGCCCAAGGCAGGTTGCATTGCGTGCAACGCTAACTGCGGGCGCCCGCAACCATCGCGGTCGTGCTCGCAAACGGATCGGGTTCTGCACGAATTGACTGATAGTGGGAGCGTAAAGTTGCTCACGCATTTCCGCCAATGTGTTCGCCGAAGACGATCAATGCCGCGAACACAAATTGGTCACTACCCGCTCGATGCGACACGGCTGAAGCCGCGCACCAGATCCTCCACGCCATTGACCATGATCTGCGCACCGATGCACAGCAGCAAAAAGGCAATCAGCCGGCTCATCACGCGCGCGCCGCCGCGGCCCAGCAGGGCGATCACGCCATCCGCATAGCGGTAGGCGATCCAGATCAGCAATGAGATCGCAACGGCGGCGGCACTCAGACCGGCCATGAACATCAACACGCCATGCGGCTCGGTGGGCCGCTCGGCGCTCAACGCAACGGCCACCGATATCGTGCCCGGCCCTGCGGTCAGCGGCATGGTCAGCGGGTAGAAGGCGGCGTCCGCGGTCAGGCGCGCCGGCTGGGCCTGGGCTTCCTTGCGCGCCTCGTTTTCCTCGGGCGCGTTGAGCAATTGCCAGGCGCGGTGGGCCACGACCAGGCCGCCGCCCAGGCGCAGCGCGCCCAGGCTGATGCCGAAGAAGTTGAGCACGAAGCTGCCGGCCCAGAGCGAGATCAGCAGGACGATGGCCGAGAAGAAGGCGACTTTGCCGGCGAGCCAGTGGCGCTCGGCGGGGCTGCGGGCGGCGAGCACCTGGGCGAAGATCACCGCGCTGCCGAGCGGGTTGACGATGGAGAAGAGGGCGGGGAAGGCGAGCAGGAAGGAGCCCACGATGCCGGCTAGGGGGAAGGGCGTGAGCATAAGTAAAATCCTTAAAGGCCAGGGGCTCTGCCCCTGGACCCGCTGGGGCCTGAGGCCCCAGACCCCCATCTTTTGGTTGCTATAATTAGGTTCTAAGGACTTGTCCTTAGCGGGGTCCAGGGGCAGAGCCCCTGGCCTTTTTTTAGGATTTAATCGTGCCTAAACGCCGCACCACCCGCATCGTCACCTGGAACATAAACTCCCTCCGGCTGCGCATAAAACTACTCGACCGCCTGATCGCCGCACTCGACCCAGACGTCATCTGCCTGCAGGAAACCAAGGTGCCGGACGAATTATTCCCCGACGCCGCACCCGCCTCACTCGGCTACCCGCACGTCGCCAGGCGCGGCATGAAGGGCTATAATGGCGTGGCCATCCTCTCACGCCTGCCAATGGTGAGCGAGGATGCGCCCGATTGGTGCGAACGCGGCGATTGCCGGCACTTGCAGGTGCGCATTGCGGCACCTGGCGGGCCGATCGAGCTGCACGATTTCTATGTGCCGGCAGGCGGCGATGTGGCCGATCGTGCGCTCAACGTGAAATTCGCCCACAAGCTCGATTTCGTCAGCCAGGCGGCACGATGGTTTGCGGCAAGCGGCGTGCGTGCGCGCACGGTGCTGGTGGGCGACCTCAATATCGCGCCGCTGGAAAACGATGTATGGAGCCACAAGCAGCTTCTCGACGTCGTCAGCCATACGCCGGTCGAGGTCGCACATCTGCTCGCGTGGCAGCAAACGGGTTTTACCGACGCGCTGCGCCATTTCGTGCCGGCGGATGAAAAACTCTATACGTGGTGGAGCTATCGCAACCAGGACTGGCGCAAGTCAAACCGTGGACGCCGGCTGGACCATGTCTGGGTCAGCCATGATCTGAAACCCGCGCTGAAGCGCTACGAAATTTTGGTCGAGGCGCGCGACTGGCCCCAGACCTCGGACCACGTGCCGGTGATGGTGGAGCTGACATAACCAGTGGTTCCGCGCCTACTTGGCGCTGCCTTCATCCTTGTAGACTGCGGCCGCGCCGCCGGCCGGGGTGACGTAGGATATCGGCTGATTGTTGTTGTCGAGCATCGTCAACAGATACGCCGTAGAGCCAAGAGGGGGCGCGCCGAAATTGCCGCCTTGCGGGTTGCCCTGGACAACCGCGTTCTCATCGCTCAGCCAGGCCTGCACATAGTTCGCCAAGGTGGCGGTGACGTTATTGTTGAGCGTAGGCCTTTCCAATATCCATTCGGCAGTGTTGCCCTTGAGCGATGTGCCGGCGGGGGCGGTCAAGCTCGTAATGACCAATTGATTGGTGGTCTCATTCAAGACGATGGCACGGCCGGACGTTGCACTGTCGGCAATCATCCAGACCAGCACCGCGTCGCCTGGGCTAACCGGCAGGCTGGTAATGCGCACCTCACTAGCGGGATACCACTCCACCCACGCGGTATAATATTGCTGGACATTGCTCCCGGCGCAGTAGGCGTCAGATTCGGTTCCGGCCTGGAAGACATCGCTGCTGCCAATGCCATCGATGCCGGCCCATGTGCTGGAGTAAACCCAGCCGCCCGTGCATGCACCGAAGGCCTGGCTTGCCACCGGCACGTCGTATATGGCGGCAAGAGAGGTAAAGGCGCCCGGTCCGAAGCCGTTGGCGTTGTTCTGCAGAACCTCGCCGCTCCAGTTGCCGCTATATTGCGTGCCATTCCGGCCGTGGGCGCCAGGCGGCGGGAATGCCTGCCGCATCGGTCCTTGTACCAGCGTGGTTGCTTGCAGGACGGGAGGGATTCGCGTGGCCCTGACCACAGCCTCCCACCGCGAGCGCGCAGCACTGCCTTCGCGCGTTTCGGGCCGAGGCGGATAGCCATAGGCTGCGAGTGCGGCGGCAGACGCGTGGTGCGCGTCGAAACCTGCCGGCGGAATGGGGTAGGTGTATATGCCGGCTACGTTGGTGGCGAGTAGCGGCGCCGCGGCAGCGGCCGATCCCAGCGCCAGGCAAGCCAATCCAGAGATCAGGCCAACAAATTGAGTTTTCACGGCTTTGTCCGCCCGGTCCGTCAAGAGGTTAATAGCTGCGCCGGCAGGCGCGGGTGTCAGCATAACAAAGCGCGCGTCTTTGCTAAAGCATGTTTGCACGACGATGAATCACATGGTTCGCGAAGGGGCGCTGCTACCGGAAGTTGTAAAAACACAACGAAGAGCAATCGAGTGAAGAACTGGGGGAGATGTGCCATCCCCCCCAGACCCCCCGTCGTTTATGTAAGGCGAGGCCCTAAAAATCGACGGGGGGTCTGGGGGGGATGGCACATCTCCCCCAGCTCTTCGGCTTGCCTTACCAACCTACCGCGACGGCCGAGGCGGCGTCACCGTATAATCATAAAACCCGCGGCCGGATTTGCGCCCGAGCCAGCCCGCCTCCACATAATTCACCAACAGCGGACATGGCCGATACTTCGTGTCCGACATGCCATGCAGCAGCACCTGCATGATGGCCAGGCACGTATCCAGCCCGATGAAATCGGCCAGTTCCAGCGGCCCCATCGGATGGTTGCACCCAAGCTTCATCGCGGTATCGATCGAGGTGATCGAACCGACACCTTCATGGAGCGCATACACCGCCTCGTTGATCATCGGCACCAGGATGCGATTGGCCATGAAGCCGGGAAAATCCTCTGCGCGCGCCGTGATCTTTCCCAGCCGCGTGGCAAGAGCGGCCACGGTCTCGTAGGTCGCATCATCGGTGGCGATGCCGCGGATGATTTCGACAAGTTTCATCACCGGCACAGGATTGAAGAAATGCATGCCGATGAAGCGGCCCGGCCGGTCGGTGGCAGCAGCCAGGCGGGTCACGGAAAGCGACGACGTGTTCGTGGCCAAAATAGCGTCTTCGCGCAGATGCGGCAGCACAGCGGCAAAGATCGCGCGCTTGATCTCTTCTTTCTCGGTCGCGGCTTCGATGACGATGTCGCACACGCCAAACGCATCATAGCCGCTAGAGGGCGTGATGCGCGCGAGTGCCGCGGCTTTCTGCTCGGCGGTCAACACGCCGCTCTTGACCTGGCGATCGAGGTTGCGGCCGATCAGCCCCATCGCTCGTTCCACCGCAGCCGGCTGCGCATCGAGCAGCCGCACGTCGAGTTCAGCCACGGCCGCAACATGGGCGATACCATTGCCCATCTGGCCCGCGCCGATCACGCCTACCGTGGCAATCACGGCAGGCTCGGCCACGTCAGGCGCGCTCCAGCTCCGCCTTCAATTCGGGCAGGGCCGTGAACAGATCCGCCACCAGGCCGTAATCGGCGACCTGAAAAATCGGGGCGTCCTCATCCTTGTTGATGGCAACGATAACCTTGCTGTCCTTCATGCCCGCCAGATGCTGGATGGCACCGGAAATACCCACGGCGACATAGAGCTCGGGTGCGACGATCTTGCCGGTCTGGCCGACCTGGTAATCATTCGGCACGAAGCCCGCATCCACCGCCGCACGGCTGGCACCCACGGCCGCGCCCAGCATGTCGGCAATCGGATCGAGCAGATGGAAATTCTCGCCATTCTGCATGCCGCGTCCGCCCGAGATCACGACGCGCGCCGCGGTCAGTTCGGGGCGTTCGCTCTTGGACAACTCGGCCGAGACGAATTTGGATTGGTCCTGGCCCGCAGTCGCCGGCGCGTCCTGAATCGTGGCCGAGCCACCCTCGGCTGCCACGGGATCGAAGCTGGCGGCGCGCACCGTCATGACCTTCTTGGTGTCGCGCGATTTGACCGTCGCCATCGCGTTGCCCGCATAGATCGGGCGCACGAAGGTGTCGGCATCGATGACTTCGGCAATATCGCTGATCGGCTGCACATCCAGCAATGCGGCCAGGCGCGGCATGACGTTCTTGCCTGTCGCCGTCGAGGCGGAAAGCAAATGGTCGTAGCCAGGTGCGAGGGCCACAAGCAGATTGGCCAGCGGCTCGGCCAGATCGTGCGCGTAGGCTTCGCCGTCGGCGCGTAGCACCGTGCTCACCCCAGGCAATTTCGCCGCGGCATCCGCGGCCGCCATAATATCGTGGCCGACGACCAGCACATGCACATCGCCGCCGATCTTGGACGCTGCGGCCACCGCACTGCGCGCCGGCTGCTTGATCAGGCCGTTTTCGTGGTCGAGGAGGACAAGTGCACTCATGGATCAGATCACCTTGGCTTCTGTGCGCAGCTTGGCGACAAGTTCGGCCACAGAGCCCACCTTCTTGCCGGCCTGGCGCTTGGCGGGTTCGACGACCTTGAGCGTCGTCAGGCGCGGCGAAGGGTCCACACCCAGATCGGCCGGCTTGAGCGTATCGATCGTCTTCTTGCGCGCCTTCATGATGTTGGGCAGCGAGGCATAGCGCGGCTCGTTCAGCCGCAGATCGGCGGTGATCACTGCTGGCAGCGTCAGCGCCACCGTCTCCAGCCCGCCATCGACCTCGCGCGTGACGGTGGCCGTGCCATCGGCGATTTCGACCTTGCTGGCGAACGTGCCCTGCGGCCAGCCGAGCAGGGCTGCCAGCATCTGACCTGTGGCGTTCATGTCGTCATCGATCGCCTGCTTGCCCAGGATGATCATGCCGGGCTGCTCGCGATCGGCCAGCGCGCGGAGGATCTTGGCGACGGCCAGCGGCTCGGGCGAAATATCGGTTTCCACCAGAATGCCGCGATCCGCCCCCATGGCCAGCGCCGTGCGCAGCGTCTCCTGCGCCTGCATCGGCCCCACCGAGATCGCCACGATTTCGGTGGCAATGCCTTTTTCCTTCAGCCGCACCGCTTCCTCGACCGCGATTTCGTCGAACGGGTTCATCGCCATCTTGACGCCGGCCAGCTCCACGCCCGATTGGTCTGACTTGACCCGCACCTTGACGTTGTAATCGACGACCCGCTTCACGGGCACGAGGAGTTTCATTGGGCCGACCGCCTGAGGATGAGTTTGGGGCGGCAGAGATAAGGTGCCGCTCTCGGCGGTGTCAAACCGATGGCAGGTGAGATCGATAGTGAAACGCCGCGGCTGATCCTTGCCCGCCACCGGCTGGAGGATTTGCCCGATTGCGTGGCCATGTGGGGCGATCTGGAAACCATGCGCCACATCGCGCCCCCCTCCACGCCAGAGGAATCCTGGGCGCGCCTGCTGCGCAATGTCGGGCAGTGGGCGCTGCTGGGTTATGGATCATGGGTGGTGCGCGACCGCGCGACGGGCCGCTTCGCCGGCGAGGTCGGGTTCAAGCAGTTCCGCCGCTCGCTGGACCCTGCCTGGGATGAGCTGCCGGAAATCGGTTGGGCGTTGACAGCAGCCGCGCGCGGCCAGGGCCTGTCCACCGAAGCGGCATTGGCCGCCTTTGCCTGGGCCGACGCCCATCTGGACGCCGCACGCGTGCTGTGCATGATCGATCCCGGCAACGCGGCCTCGCTGCGCGTGGCGGCGCATTGCGGCTTCGGCGAGCTCGCGCGCCTGTCATACAAGGACAAGCCGGTGGTCATCTTTGCGCGCGAGAGGCGCTGCGGCTAGGTTGCGGCGATGAAGACCTCCCTTACCTTGCTGCTCACTGCCCTGCCTGCCCTGGCCCACGCGGCCAATTACGGCGCCTTCCTCGGCGCGCAATACGCCGCCTCCCAAGGCCGGATGGGGATTGCCGCGCGCTCGATCCTGACCGCTTTGCAGGCCGACCCCGACAATGCCGAGCTGCAGCGGGACGCCTTCGGGCTGAGCCTGCTGGCCGGCGCGCCAGAGGCGGCGCACTTGGCACCGTCGCAGACACATAATCCCATCGCTTTGCTGCTGCTGGCCAACCAGCAGGCCGAGGCCGGCGACTGGCAAGCTGCCGAGCTCGCCTACGCCGAGCTGCCGCCCGATGGGCTGCTGGACAATCTGCGCCCGTTGCTGCTGGCCTGGGCGCAGCAGGCGCAGGGCCATACGGACAAGGCGCTGGCCTCGCTGCAAGGCGGGCTGAACGGGCATTACTCGGCCTTCTACCTGCTGCACGCGGCGCTGATTGCAGACGTCGCCCATCGCGACGGGCTGGCCTCGCGCCTCTATGACCAGCTTGCCAAGGCAGCCAGCGAACCGAACGTGCGGCTCAGCCAGTTCCTGGCAAGCTGGCAGGCGCGCAGCGGGCACGCCGAGCAGGCACGCGCCACGATCCGCGCGCTGGCGGAGGCTGCGCCGGAAATGGCCATTGCCGTGCCAAGGCTGCTGGCATCGAACAACCACCCGCAGATCGCCGATGCCAGGCAGGGGATTGCGGAGGTCTATGTCGGCATTGCCGGCGCGCTGCGGCGGGACGACAAGACCAGCCTGCCTGCCATGTTGCTGCAGCTCTCCGCGCGCATGGCGCCCGAGTTGACGGAGGCGCGCCTGGTGCAGGCCGAAATGGCCGGCGCCGAGCAGCATTACGCGCAGGTCGTGGACATCCTCAAGCAGGTGCCCGGGACCGATCCGCTTGCACCCGTCGTGCAATTGCATCTGGCCGATGACGAGGCGCGTACTGGCCGGGCCGCCGACGCGGTGGCGCTGCTCGACCGGATGGCGGCCACTTACCCCGACCGGCCGGAGCCGCTGGTGCAGAAGGGCGATATCCTGAGCACGCAGAAAAGCTACGCCGCGGCGGTTGAGGCCTATAGCCAGGCGATTGCGCGCGTGCCGTACCCGGAGCGGCAGGATTGGTTCATCTATTACGGGCGCGGTGCGGCCGAGGAGCGGATGCACCAATGGCCGCAATCGGAAACCGATATGCAGCTCGCACTGAAGCTTTATCCGGGCCAGCCGGTGGTGCTGAACTTCCTTGGTTTTTCCTGGGCGGATCAGAACCGCAACCTGACGCAGGCGCACGAGATGATTCAGCGCGCGCTGGACCAGCGGCCGCAGGATGGCGAGATCGTCGATAGCCTGGGCTGGGTGCTGTTGCGCCAGGGCGATGCGCACCAGGCGGTGCGCGTGCTGGAACACGCGGCCGAGATGATGCCTGTTGATCCCACCATTACCGGGCATTTGGGGGATGCGTATTGGCAGGCGGGGCGGCACTTGGAGGCGACCGAGCAGTGGCGGCGGGCGCTGGTGTTGGGGCCTGATCCTGAGGAGGTGCGGCGGATTGAGGGCAGGCTTAAGGGTGCAGAGCAGGCACAGAAGTAAGGCTGGGGGAGATGTGCCATCCCCCCCAGACCCCCCGTCGATAATTGGTCCTCGTCTTAAATAATAACGGGGGGTCTGGGGGGGATGGCACATCTCCCCCAGCCTTTTCTGAACCTGCCCCCGCCAAAATCAACCTGCACTTGGCCATCACCGGCAAGCGCGCCGACGGCTACCACCTGCTGGACAGCCTGGCCGTCTTTGCCGGCGCTCACGACATGGTTCACGCCAGCGCGGCCGAGGCGGGGCTGAGCCTGGAGCTGCGCGGCCCGTTCGCAGGATCGCTCTCGACCGAGGGCGACAACCTGGTCCTGCGTGCCGCGCGGGCGCTGGCCCACGAAGCTGGGCGGCCGGCCACGGCCAGGCTGGTGCTGGAGAAAAACCTGCCTGTGGCATCCGGCATCGGCGGCGGCTCGGCCGATGCGGCCGCGGCCCTGCGCGCGCTGAGCCGGTTGTGGGGGCTGGCGCTCAAGCCGCGGGATTTACACAGGATTGCGCTCTCGCTGGGCGCGGACGTGCCGGTGTGCCTGGACGGCGTGGCGCGGCGCATGGGGGGCATCGGCGATGTGCTGAGCAGCGCGCCCGTAATGCCCGCGTTCGGGCTTGCGCTGGTCAATCCTGGCATGGGTGTCTCGACGGCGGAGGTCTTTCGGGCTTGGGGCGGTTTGTTCTCGGGGGAACCCGGCCTGCCGGAGAGTTGGGCGGATGTGGGGGCCATGGCGCGTCGGCTTGGCGGGCTGTCCAACGACCTCGAACATGCAGCCATCGGGCTGTGCCCGGAGATCGGGCTGGTGCTGGAGGCGCTGCGTGGCACGCGCGGTTGCCTGCTGGCGCGCATGAGCGGCTCGGGCGCGACGTGCTTTGCACTGTATGAGACGCCGGCGCGAGCGGTGGATGCGGCGGCTGCGTGCGCGTGGTCGGGGTGGTGGCGTTGGGGTGGGCCGCCTTGGGCTGGCTCGGCCGAGGGGTTTACGGGGACGGCGTTCGGACCCTAAAGGGGGCGGTGCCGGTGGGGCGTCGCCAAGCGGTAAGGCAGCGGATTTTGATTCCGCCATGCGGAGGTTCGAATCCTCCCGCCCCAGCCAGGTGAAACTTCGCCCTAATCAATGGTTTGCGGGCTTGCGCGAGCGCTACTTCCTCTGGCCCGCGAAATACCGCAGCGTGGTTGCGACACGGTCGGTCAACTCGTACGACAGGACCAGCCAATTTACGGAGCGTTGGGCTTTGAGACGAAAACGACCTGGAGGAACGTTTCTGACGATCGCGACGTGTCTGACGGCTTTCAGAAACGTACACTGAACCACATATCGATGGGATAATCTATGCCGACATCTACATCAGAGGCATCAACCCTTCAGGGGTTCGATCCGCTAGCGGAGCGGACTGATATGGATAATCAAGATCGCGACGTATTCGAAGAGGCGACTCAACGTGTAGTGCAGAACATTCTCAAGAGCTATACGGGATATTGGGACCTGTTTTCAGAACTCAT
Organism: Acetobacteraceae bacterium; assembly: GCA_965276755.1. Classification (GTDB taxonomy): domain Bacteria; phylum Pseudomonadota; class Alphaproteobacteria; order Acetobacterales; family Acetobacteraceae; genus CAJCIS01. The sequence continues at coordinate 1,645,461 of OZ255625.1, read as the reverse complement.
TCAGAATTCGTTAGATGCAATAGAGCAGAAGAAGCGAATAGAGACCGGTCACATTGGGCAGTTGAAGATAAACATAGATGATCAGACTCGAACAGTCGCCGTATCTGACAACGGGATCGGAATGGGATTAAGGGAGCTACGCTACTGCTTTCGGCCATCTGTGAGCTTCAAAAATCGTCGCGAGACAAGGGGACACAAAGGCGTCGGATCGACTTTTTTGGCTTACGGGTTCCTGAATGTTCGCGTGCAAACAAAGCAAGCTGACACGAAGCTCGCTGTGCAGCTTTCAAATGGACGCACATGGGCTGAGGACCGGACTTCGACTATCCCACGTCCCAGATTGGAGGTAATAGATTTTAGCGATACATGGTTAAGCGGGCAAGCGTCAGGCACGAGGTTCGAGATTCACATCGAGAGAGGACACCGCCCCGATCTGGGTTGGTGGTCAGCCAACAATGCTAAGCAGTGGGCAACTCTTCTTTGCATTCGCACGCCGCTTGGTGGAGTTTACCTTCGCGGGCGCGAGCATCCTCAAGTTACAGTAGAAGTATCAATTACAAATTCGGCCGGTGACCGCACGACAGAAACCATAACAAAACCGGAGTATATTCTGCCCCATGAACTGACAACACTCCTGCCGAAAGTATCGGATGTCAGGTCCTTAGTCGCCCATATGATCAAGGCAGACGGCGACAAGCATCGGCTTCCGAGTGAATTTAAGAATTTGAGCGCGCTCTGGGATATTTGGGATGAAAATGACCTTCTAGATGAACAGCAAACGTTCAACGATAGATTCGAAGAGGCGGAGAAGCATCTAATTCGGCGACACCAGGTTTGTGTTTATGGTTGCTTCGTGGCGTCAGCGAAAGTTTGGGGCCAATATCAGTCCGAAGAACTAAAAATTCACAGGTCTCCCCTTATATTGCGGGGCGGAATGCAAATAGCTAGCGACTATATGGTCCAAGGAGATTTGAATGTCATTCCACTCACCTCAACAATTGGTTATCAAGCCAATACTCATGTGGTTATCCATTTCGTGGATGGCAATCCGGATATGGGACGTAAAGTCTTCCAACCGGAGATCAAAGCGTTAGCAGAAAAAATCAGCGTTCAATGCGTTAATATCTTCAAGCGCCAGCTGCAACATATGAGAGAGGACACTGGTGCATCCTCAATCGCGGACAGCGGTGAGCTTTGGGACTGGCTTACTCGTCAGGATAGCCGGAAAGTGAGTGATCCACTTGCGGTCACTGTAAATAATCTTCCGTGCGCATACATCTCTACGCCACAAAGCGAGCAAGACGTCATTGCGTTGTTCCATGAGCTAATTGGGATGGGTTTAATTCGTGGTTTAAAGTTTCTTGCGACTTCAGGTATTTTCAAGTATGACGCATGTTTTCTAACCTCCTACTTAGACGCAAGTCTTGCCTATAATCACCAGGACCGGCCTCTCGGTGTCAACCCACATTTAGTTGGAGGAACGAGAGAGTCGCGTCCTTTTGTTCTTGAATACAAGTATGACTTTGACGCATTCGTTACGGACCTAGAAAAAGAAGTCAAACATTTGAGCGAAGTTGATGCGGTTGTCTGTTGGACGATTGGCTCCGCATACAAGGAGCGCTTCCGCGTCTCTAGTTATCTAGTGGGTGATGAGGGTGCTGGACGTCAATACTTCGGCGCGACACATGCGCTTTGGCAGGATCGGGAGAAGCGACTAGAAATATACTGCTTGTCCGATTTAATCGCGTTCGTAGCGGACGCCCAGGCTGCTATTGCTAGGCATCGGGTCGATTACCAGTAGAACGATCTCCACTGATCATTAGGAGAGTCGCTCAGGACGGCCTTCACCAAAACAGATGACGGGGAGTTTGGGGGGATGGCACGGTCTCACGTCTCTCCAAATCTGAGTTTGCCTTCCGCTACTGCGCGGCACTCACGCGCCACACCGCATTGCCCAAATCGTCCGCCACCAACAGCGCCCCCGACTTATCCACCGCCAACTGCACCGGCCGCCCGCGCGCATGGTTCTGCGCATCGAGAAAGCCCGTGACCACATCCTGCGCCGGTGCCGATGGCTGGCCGCCACTAAAGGGCACGAACACCACCTTGTAGCCGCTCAGCGGCGAGCGGTCCCAACTGCCGTGCTCGCCCACAAACGCGCCGTTGCGATAAGCCTCGGGCAGGCTCGTGCCGCTGGCAAAAGCCAAGCCCAAAGCTGCCACATGCGAGCTCAGCGCGTAATCAGGCGCAATCGCCTGTGCCACCAAGTCCGGCCGCTGCGGCTGCACGCGTGCATCGACGTGCTGGCCGTAATAGCTGTAGGGCCAGCCGTAGAAGGCGCCCTCACGCACCGAGGTCAGATAATCGGGCACCAGGTTCGGCCCGAGTTCGTCACGCTCATTCACGATCGCCCACAGCTTGCCGCTTTGCGGCTCCCAGCCTAGCCCGGTCGGATTGCGCAGGCCCGTGGCGTATATGCGCGAGGCGCCGGTGGCACGATCGACCTCCCAAACCGCAGCACGCCCCAATTCCGCAGGAAAGCCGTTTTCGGTAATGTTGCTGTTGGAGCCTACGCCGACATAAAGCTTGGACCCGTCCGCGCTGGGAACCATGCTCTTCGTCCAATGGTGATCGATTGGCCCACCTGGCAGATCGGTCAGCTTGGTACCTGGCGCCGTAATGCTCGTCTGACCCTCGGTGTACGGAAAGCGCACGATAGCATCGGTATTGGCAATGTAGAGGTCGCCACCGACCAGCGCCATGCCGAAGGGTGAATTCAAATGGTCGAGAAAGATCGTGCGTACATCAGGCACGCCGGTGCCCTTCGTGTCACGCAGGAGCGTAATGCGATTGGCGCCATGCTCGCCCGCGCCGGCAAGGCCCTTCACCCATCCCATAATAACATCCTTGGGGCGATTGACGGGCGCCTCAGGTCCGCTCGTTTCGGCGACCAGCACGTCACCATTGGGCAGCACGTAGATCGAGCGCGGATGCACCAGCCCAGTGGCAAAGGCTTGGGCCTTCATGCCCGCAGGCACGGTCGGCGTTTCCCCGTTCGCCCAACGCGCGATGGGAGCGATGCGCATCGGCGGCACCAGATATTGGTGCGGCGCAGGCAGGCGGGGATTTGCGCCGATTTGCGCCGAGGGATCGACGTCGGTGTTGAACGAACCCGCCAACGCGTAGGCTGCGCCGATAGCGCCCAGGAACGCGAGCAGGCACACCCCCATGATCGGCACGCCGCGATGGGCAAGCGGCGCGCGCGTGCCCTCGGCATAGACCACCGACAGGGCAGGGCGGCGATACAGCCGCGAGATCGCAAGGATCAGCAGCACCGTGGCCGACAGGATCAGGCCCGTCGGCACGACGGCCGTGTATCCGTCCCGGCTATGAACGAAAGCATTCACCAACGAGAGCGCAACCGCGAGCGCATTGCCGACCAGATGCGGCCATAACGGGCGCACCGCGCGGCTGGCGGCATTGACAAGGTATTCCGCAAAACCCGCCAACGCCGCGACGCCGGCCATGACCAGCCCGGCGGTGATCAACCAGATCGAAAAAGTCTCCCACGTCGTGGAAGCGGTATGCCAGTACGCCAGGTCAGTCACGAAAGCGCCGGCAAAACAGGTGATCGGCACCGGCGCGAGCGCGGAATAGATGGGCCGGTGGGCGACGAGGGTTGTTGTGGTCGTGACGGTCTGCATTTTCTATTCCGCTTAGGAAGTTTGGGGGAGATGTGCCATCCCCCCCAAACCCCCCGTCGTTATTTAAGTTTTCTTTACGCCCTAAACCCCCGCTGCCGCCACATCCTGCGCCAGCCGATCCGCCAACTGCCCCAGTAACCCGCTCATCGCCGCCACCAGCGCTGCCGCATCAGCGCCCCCAGGATCGGCCTGTAACACCACATGGCGCGTCCGCACCGGCGCATGACTGCGCCCCGCCTCGATTGCCACCTGGGCATCCAGCGTCAGCCGCCCGTCGGCGCCCTGGTCGAAGCGCACGATATCGACCTCGATGCGCAGGCTTGGGTCCGCCGTGATCGCCCCGCTCTCGGCAAAAACCGTACTGGCCGGCAAACGCTGGGAGACATCCTGCGTCAGCACCCGCCCGACCATGTCGGAAATCGGCTCGGCCCAACGCTGCTGGCTGTTGGTCTGCAGCCGATAGCCCGCATCGCGCAGCACGATATCCGGCCTGTCGAGATAGCCGGCCAGCCCCGGCTTGCGCACTTCGATCACCTGCGCGGCCCCGCCTGCCACTACCGTGCCCTGGACCGCCTGCAACGTGTAGAGCGTAGGATCGGGTGATGCGCAGGACGCCAATCCCAGCACGCCCAGCAACGCCCAAGCACTACCCATGCGGCTCATCGCTCCTTTGCCTCCCCAACTCTGCCGCGGATCAGCGCTTCGGGATGCCGATCCAAAAAATCCGCCAGCAGCCGAATGCTGCGCGCCGCCTCGTTCACCTGATCCAGAAGGCGCTGCATGCCGCGAGAGAAATCGGAATTGCCGCCATAGCCGCCCTCGCCAAGCAATGTATCGGCATGGCGAATCGCGTGCTGCAGATCCTCCGATATCTGCGGTAGGCGCGCCAGCACCGGCGACATGCCGCGATCGGCATGGCGGACCAGGATCTGCACATCGCTCAGCGTCTCGGACAGCCGGCGCAGCGCATTCTGCACGTCGGGTCCACTGACGGTGCGATTGACCGATTTGAGCAGGTTGGACAAATTCTGCCCGATATCCTCGAACGGGATGCGGTCCAGCTTGGCGGTGATGTCGGCAAGCGATGTCGTGATGCCATCGATCCCGCCCGATTGGCTCGGCAACAGCAACGCGCCCCCTTCCTCGCCCAGCGTGGCAGCGCCCGCATTCGGCACGTATTGCAGCGAGATGTCCTTCTGCCCGGTGATGAAATTGCTCGATTCAAGCACCGCGCGCAGCCCCTGCTGGACCAGTTGGCTGGTGATGCTGCGCGGATCCTTCTGCGCGTGCACTTCGTTCTCTGACAGTAAGCGCTCAGGCTGAAGGTCGAAGCTCACGCGCGCGCGCATCGCCGACGTTTTGGCATCCATCACCAGCCGAACATCGCTCACCGTGCCGATGCGCAGTCCAAACACTTCCACGGCCGAGCCGCGCGCCAGCCCGCCGACCGAACTTGTGAAATAGGTGACAAAGGGAATTTTCTGCGCATAGCTGGCGGTGTCGGCGTCAGCCTTGTTGGCAAAGAGCGGGAATTCGTGGTTGACCGGACTTTGCGGCTGCCCGGCAACGAACTTGGCGGTCTCGAAGGCAATGCCGCCCGAGAGCAGCGCCTGCAGCGATTCCATTTCTACATGCACCCCTTCCGCGCCAAGGCTCACCGAAATGCCTGACGCATTGAAGAATTGCGTGCCGTCATGCACGAACTTGTCGAACGGCGAACGCACGAAGACGCGAATGGTGACAGGCCCCAAGCCGTCACCCAGATCGTAGCTCAGCACCTCGCCCACCGTGACATCGCGGTAGAAGACCGGCGCACCAGGCCCGATCGAACCCAGCCGCGGCGCCCGCAACATATAAAGACTGCCCGGCTCGTCCGAGCGCACGCCGGGCGGATCCTCCAGACCCACGAAATCCGATTGCGGCTTGCCGCCCGGATCGCCCGGATCGACCTCGATGAAGGCGCCCGAGACAAGCGTTTCCAGCCCTGATATATTTCCCGTGGACAGGCGCGGACGGACCACCCAAAAGCGCGCGTGGTCGGTCATGATCGCCGCCCCCTCGTGCTTCATGCGCACATGCACGGTGACGTGTTTCATATCCTTTGTCAGGTGCACGTTCTCGACCGTGCCCAGCGAGACATCCTTGTGCTTGACATCGGTTTGCTGGGCCGTGATGCCGCTGGCGGTATTGAAAGTAATCGTGATAAGCGGCCCGCGATCGGCCAGGAAGGTGATCGCCAGATAAAGGCTGATGCCGGCTGCGATAATGGGCACCAGCCAGATGATCGGGAAACGATGGCGCTTGCGGATCGCCTGTCCCAACGCCCCGCCCAAGGCGTGCAGGGGATCGTCATCGCGCGGCGACGTGCCGCTCACGCCGGCTGCTCCAACCCTGCGGGTGCGTCCATGTATCCCGGCACCTCATGGCCGGCCGCCTCGGCGGCATCCCACATCAGGCGCGGATCGAAGGATTGCGTGGCAAACATCGTCAGCACCACGACCGAGGCGAAGCAGACCGCACCCGATCCCGGCAGCACGGTTGCCAGAAAACCCATGTGAACAAGGGCGACAAGCACGGTCAGCATGAACACATCGATCATCGACCAGCGGCCGATGCTTTCCACAAGACGATAAAGTCGCGTGCGTCCGCACAGGCGCCAGGCCGTGCCGGAATGCGTGGTCAACAGCATCGTGGTCAAGGCCACCAGCTTGACCAGCGGTACGACGATGCTGGCCATGAACACGAGTGCGGCCAGCGGCCACATCCGCACCTGCATCAGCTCGATGACGCCCTGTATAATCGTGCTGGGCTGGCCGCGTCCGAAGCGGATCACGGTCAAAATGGGCAGGATGTTGGCCGGCAAATAAAGCACCGTTGCGGCAAATAGCAGCGACCAGGCCCGCAGCGTGCTCTGCCGCTTGCGCTGGCGCAAACGGTAGCCGCAACGCGGGCACGGCCAGCCGGAGGGCGCATTGAGCACCAGGCGGCAATTGTCGCAGCCGATGCGGCGGTGGGTGGCCGGCGGCTCGCGCAGATGCAGCAGCCCGCGCGCGGCCAACTGGTCCCAGACGGTCTCGTGGTCCAGCTCGACGTCGGCCGCAATCAGGCAGACCATGACGCCACCCAGTGCATACAGGCCGGGGCCGACATCGACTTCGGCAATCGCCTGCAGGCGGGTGTAGGCGACGAAGACGCCGAGCAGGAACACCTCGATCATCGACCAGGGGCGCACGCGTTCGACAAAGGCGAAAACGCGCGGCAGGAAGGCTGGCGGGTGCGGCAGGCGCAGCCCGATCAGCACAGTCAGCAAAAGGCCAAATTGCACCACCGGCATCACCACAAGAGTGACGATCACGACCGCGCTGATCTCCCACATGCCTCGCGCGTCAAGCATATTGGGGCCGGTAAACAGGCCAGCCTTGTAGCTGTGGCCGACCGCACGCACGTCCAGGAACGGCAGTTGCAGGGCGACCACGAACAGCAGCAGGGCGGCCACCGCGCAGGCGAGCGTGCGGGTCAGGCTGTCCTTCCTGCCATGCCGCAGCACGGCCGCGCAGCGCGAGCACTGCGCAATCTCGCCCGGCGCCAGCGCCGGCAGGCATTGGAACAGGCCGCAATCCTGGCACTCCCGCTCGTGGCGCAGGATGTGGGCGGGGTTGGTCATGAAGGAAAGGCTGGGGGAGATGTGCCATCCCCCCCAGACCCCCCGTCATCATTTAGGGCGGCGCTATAAAAACGACGGGGGGTCTGGGGGGGATGGCACATCTCCCCCAGCTCTTCGGCTTCCACTAGATTTCCCCGATAGGTCATGCAGGCGCCGTCATGCGGACTTGGTGGGACTCGGCTGAGCCGAATAGTCTGGCATGGTTGACATAAGGTGTGGGGGGTCCTGGCTTTGGGCAGCGTTTCGTACGACCAGCGGCCCCATGTCATTGTATTGGGCAACGAGAAGGGGGGCTCGGGCAAGTCCACCAGCGCCATGCACCTGGTCGTCGGCCTGATGCGGGACGGCTACAAGGTGGGCGCCGTAGACCTGGACGCAAGGCAGGGCACGCTCTCGGGATACCTGACCGCGCGGCACGCCTTTGCCGAGCGCCATGGCGTGGACCTGCCCCAGCCGCACGCCGTCAGCGTCTTTCGCAGCGAGGCCGACAGCCGCGCCGCGGCCGAGGCCGAGGAACGCACGCGCCTGGAGGCGGCCTTTGCCGAGCTGGGCCGCGGTTGCGAAATCATCGTCATCGATTGCCCGGGGGCGGACACCCATCTCAGCCGGTTGGGCCACGCCCATGCCGACACGCTGATTACGCCGATCAATGACAGCTTCGTCGATTTCGCCATGCTTGCGCGCGTGGACCCGGATAATCACAGCGTCATCAACCCCAGCATCTATAGCGAAATGGTTTGGGAGGCACGCAAGCGGCGCTTCGCCACTGACCGCGGCCGCATCGACTGGATCGTCATGCGCAACCGCATGGGATCGACGGAAATGCGCAACAAGCGGGACGTGGGGGCTACGCTGGAGACGCTGGCCAAGCGCATCGGCTTTCGCACGGTCAAAGGGTTTGGCGAGCGGGTGATTTTTCGCGAGCTGTATTTGCAGGGGCTGACGCTGATGGATGTGCGCGAGGCGGGGCTGGCGATACAGATGGGGATGAGCCACATCGCAGCGCGTGCGGAGGTGCGGGCGTTGATTGGGGCCATCAAGAAGCCGCAGCCAAGGTTGGCGACGGCGGCGTGAAGGAAGGAAGGAAGTAGTTCTTTTTTGAAAAAAAGAACCAAAAAACTTTTGCTAATTCAGCACTTGTCCAAACTGGCAAAAGTTTTTTGGTCCTTTTTTTCAAAAAAGGACTGCTTCCTTCATCTTCCTTCACCCATCGCCTGTATCATGAACGCACGCTTGAGCCGCGGCATGCGATGCACCGCAGCAATACCCAGTCCGCGCGCCAGGCGCACCAACAAATTATCCGTACTGAACAACCTGTCCAGCGCATCAGTCGCCGCCAGCATGCTGACCACATCCACACGCCGTGCACGCTGGTAGCGCGCCAGCAACGCCTCGCTCCCCAGATCATACCCGCGCGCGTGCGCGTCGATCAACATAGTCGACAACGCAATGGCATCGCGCAGGCCAAGATTGAGTCCCTGTCCGGCAATCGGGTGAATGCCGTGCGCCGCATCGCCCACCACCGCCAGCCGCTGCGCCACCACGCGATGCACATACATCGCCGAAAGCGGATACGTCCACCGCCGCCCAGCCGGCCTCACCCAGCCAAGATGCGGCCCCAATCGCCGCGCGATCTCGGCGCCAAACGCCGCATCGTCAAGCGCCATGAAGCCCGGTGCGTCCGCCGATTTCTCCGTCCACACGATGGCGGACAAATTCTCGCCATGCTCGCCGGGCGCCATCGGCAATTGCGCAAACGGTCCGGCCGGCAGGAAATGCTCCAGCGCCGTGCGCGCGTGCGAATGCTCGTGCACAATCGCCGAGACGATCGCGCTCTGATGGTAGGGCCACCGCTGGACCGTCAGCCCCGCCTGCCGGCGCAACGGCGAATCCCGCCCCTCCGCGGCCACGACCAGCCGCGCCTCGAACGCCTTGCCTGTCGAAAGCGCCACCTGCGCCGCCTCCGCGCCGCGCGTCACCGCCGCCTGCGCCGGGGCAAAGACATCGATGCCCGCCAGTGCGTGAAGCCGCGCATTGACCGCAACGCGAAAGCTGCGCGCCTCCACCATCCAGCCCATCGCACCGGTCTCCGCGCGGTCCAGCCCGGTGATGTCGAAATGCAAAAACAGCGGCGAGGCCGCGCGCCCCACCCGCCCGTCCGAGACCCTGATCTGCTCGATCGGTCCGGCCGGCAGGGGCAGCGCGTCCCACAGCCCCGCATCGACCAGCAACCGCCGAGACCCGGCCGCAATCGCATAGGCCCGCCCGTCAAAATCGGGGTGCTCCATCGGCGGCAGTGCGGCGCGATCGACTACGGCCACGCGCAGCCCCGCGCCGGCCAGCCGGCACGCCAAGGCCCCGCCCACCGGGCCCGCGCCGACAACACAGACATCATACATCATTGCCTTGCCCCTCCTGGGGCGGTCTATTGCCTCATTGCTCGGCAGAGATTGGGCGGCGCGTCGGCGCCAACCGCGGTACGCTTCTTGTAAGGCTCATGACAACGGCCCCTCGCAAGCCTCGGGGCGCCCAATGGAGTATGGGGATGAAGCTCATCATGGCCATCGTCAAACCCTTCAAGCTCGATGATGTGCGGGAGGCACTGATCCCGCTCGGCGTTGCCGGCCTGACCGTGACCGAGGTCAAGGGTTTCGGCCGACAGAAGGGGCAGACCGAAATCTACCGCGGCGCCGAATACCACGTGAGCTTTCTGCCCAAGGTCAAGATTGAGGTCGCTGTGCCCGCCGAGCAGGCGGATGCGGTCGTCGAGGCCATCATGCGCGCGGCCGCGACGGGCAAGATAGGCGATGGCAAGATCTTCGTCATGCCGATCGAGCGGGCGGTGCGGATACGCACGGGGGAGATGGACGAGGCGGCGTTGTAGGGCGGGGCACACTTGGTGCGATCGACATTTGCCGCATACTGAATGCGCAATCGAACAGGCGGATGACGTGGCCGAAGACCCTCTCATTGATCACGAAGTATGGATCATGCCATTCGAGTGGTTCAACGATACCAACGAACAGGCCAAGAAACGGCTTAATTCGGACCTGCTTGCACTTACGCAGACGGCGCAATCGGGCTTGAAGCTTGGCAGGCAGATCAAGCTACTTGGCGTTATGGGCGATGCCTACATCAAGACGGGGAAAAACGGCAAAGACTACATTATCTTCAAAGGCTATGCGCGAGTGCGCCCAAATTTAGCTGGCACGCGTTACCTCGCCGAAAACCCCAAGGTTGCCTGTTTTGTCGTTGGATCAAAGGACATCCTTATGGATGCTGGCAAGGCGACGCGGGTGGCTGTCGTTGCGTTTGTTGCCATCGACATCATGCGGGAGTGTTTGTCCGACCATTTCTCACTGGCACGGCTGGGCGTGAATGTGGCCAGCGACATATCCCAGGCAATGCTTGCAACCGGCGTCGGCATTGCCGCCGGTGCGATCGCAGTTGGCGTATTGGGCGCCCCGGCTGTGCTGACCTTCGCCATTGTCGTTGGGGTGGGCTTTCTGACAGGAATGGCGATCTCTGCCATCGACAGCAAGCTGGGCCTTACCGAGCGCGCCCGCGCCCGCATGATGGCGTTGGAAAATGACCCGAACAGCCTGATCTACAAGTTCGAGCATGGCGCAGCAACGGCCGGCCAAAAGGTCGCCACGCTGACCCACGAGGCGGTGGATGCCACGCGTTACCAGACCGATCGTGCGTGTAGCTCCGTCACTTCGATGCTGCGGGAGGACAGGCGCGCGCTAGAAGCGTTGCCGTCCCATTTCAGCCTCTCAAGCCTATGGTAGGCACGTCCTGGGCGGCGCTGCCGTTTATGCGGCGCGTCGGCGTGGTCAACAAGCCGATCACGATGCGCTCTTGGCCGCTCTACTTCTTCGACGTGCTGGCGATTGGCAACGTGGCGCTGATTGCATGGCTGATTCGGGACCTGGCCCCTTTTTCGGCCGGCGCCGAGCGAGTTGCCGTGTTCTGGTGCACCATCAGCGTGGTAGGCGGCCTTGGTCTATATGGTGTGCGGATCGCAACCTACGTAGCCATTGCCCGGCGCTGCCGCATGCCGCAGCTGGCGGAGTGGTGGATTACCTTAGCTGGCCTCGCCTTTATGGTCGTCTTCTTTGCTGGCGGCGGCTTCATGTTACAGGGATATGCGGCCATGCACGGGTATAAATACTGTTACGCCGATGCCCCAAGAAACCCGAACTACGTTTTTACCAAGCGCGCCTTGCCCTGCCCGCTTCTGCCCTGAAAAGATGACGGGGGGTTTGGGGGGCATGGCACATGCCCCCCAACTTTCTCTTGTCAGCTCGCGGCCTGAATTGGAATAGACAGCCGTCTTTTCTCCGCAAATCCAGCAAGCAGGCGAAGAATGTCGGCTTCCAGCCGAACAAGGCCCGTCTGCTCCGCCAGCACGTGAAGCTCAATCAGCGCGCCGCGTAGCCCGTCGCCGGCCGCATCGAGTGCACTCAGCCGCAGATCGTCATTCCGCTCGCGCGATAGATGGCGCAACTGCGCATGCAATGCTCCCGCACACCCATCCTCGACCGCGCGCGCGAACAATGCGCGCATCTCGCGGTTTTCAGCAACGCGCAGTGCGGCCGCCCCTTCGGCTTCCTGTGCCGCGAGCACGCAGAGCATCGCCACCACGCCCGCCATCCCGGCGCTGTAATCACCGGCGGAGTCCTCGGCACGCGGCACCATCAGCGCCTGCGCGTTGCCCACCAGCACCTCCGACAGACCCAGCTTCATGCCTCCAACCCCTTGAGCAGATGCTCCGCGATGATCGCTTCATGCTCCCGCGCACAATACCAGCCCGACAGCGCGAGCACGGGATCGGTGCCCCCGCCATCGCGAAACGATCGCGCCGCCGACACCCAGATCGCAAAACCCTTCACCGCGCTGAACAATTCCCACCACTCGAGCGCAGCCGGTTCGCACAGCAAGCCGGATACGCGCTGCCAAACCGCAATGGCCTCATCGCGCCCCAGCATGCCGGCCACGCGCGCAGGATCGAAATGCCGCCACAGCGGATCGATCGCCCAGGCAAGATCCTCGAGAGGATCACCCAGATGCGCCATTTCCCAGTCAAGCACGGCCAATATCTTGCCTGCGCCATCATGAAGGAAATTGCCGGAGCGATAATCCCCGTGCACTGCGGTGATCCGCAAAGGCGGCGGCGGCGGCGCACGGCGAAGTCGCCGGATCGCCGCACGCGCCAGCGGTTGCGGCCCTTGCGAGTCGCGGTCCAGCACGCGCTCCCAATGCGCCAATTCGCCGGCCCAGCACTGCGCCGGCTCGGGCGCCGCAAACGCCTGTGCCAAAGGCAGGTCATGCACGGCCGCCGCCGCAATCTGCCCCAGGAAAGAAAAGAACGTCTCGCCGATCTCGCTCGCATGCACGCCATACGGGTCGGCCGAAAACGGGTTCGCCGCTACGCCGCCATCGATGCGGGACATAATGAAAAATGGCCGCTCCAGCACATCGCCCAGCGGCTCGAGCAGCAGCGGCTCGGGCGTCGGAATACCCAGCGGATGAAAGGACTGATAGGCGAGAAACTCCACGCGCCGATCCGTCTCCAGCAACGAATCGTGCGGATCGCGCCGCAGGATCAGTCCGCGGCGCGCACCATTTATAAACGCATCGAAACGGTAGGTCTGCCGGCTCGCCCCGCCAGGAATGCGCGCAAGGTTCTCGATCCGAACGTCCGCGCCCCAACGGCGCGACAAATAATCGGCCAACTGCGCGGCCAGATCGGCGCTCATGGCGCCATATCCAGCAGGGAGGAAAACCCGGACGGCGCATGCGGCCCGAGTGCCAATTGCTCGAGCACACCGCGGCCATGACGCACCCGGCCTTGCGCATCGGTATAGCGCACCGCGCACAACGCCTGCACGTGCAGATGTTGCGGCTGGCGCACGTCAATTCCAGCCAGGATAATGTCCTCGCGTTCGACGGCCAATGGGCCGTGCAGCAGCCCGTGCGCCCATTTCGGATGACCGTAGCCCAGGCCGAGCATGTACATCGTGCCATCGGGCGTGAACACCGCCTCCCCCGCGTCCGCATCGCGATCATCGAGCCGTATCACAGCCGCGCGCGCCTGCCGCGACCCCGACCTCCAGACGATTTCCGCGGTGGGAAAATCGAAATGCACATGCCCATCCTGCGCCGCGCCGTCCGGCGACCAAATGGCTCGACGGTTCCAGGCGCGTCCATGCGCATCGTCATTGGTGTGAAAGAACAACGAGCCGTCATCGAAATTGACCGGCGCCCAAAGCCAGAAGAATTGCGGCGCGGCGGGTGGTGCGAGTTCCTGCGCATCGCGCGCGCCGATCGGGCGCACGCCCCAGGACCGATCACGCGTGCCCACATAGCCATCGACGCTACGCCGCACGCCATCGATTTCGACCCAGCCGCTATAACGTCCGTTCTGCGTCATGCGCGTATAATCCATGAACGATCGTGGGCCGATGCGGCGCGTGAAACGCGGCTCCTCGATCGGCGCCGCGCGGCCGGTAAACAGAATATCGGCATGGATGCCCTGCTCGGGCCCGTCCACAAGCAGTCGCAGGCTGTGCAGCGGTACCACGACCTCGATGCCGATCGGGCCGACAGCAAGATCCATGCGCTCCATGCCGAGGATGCGGGAGGCGTGCAACGTGATTTCCACGCCCTCGCGCACAACCACGAACGCCGCGTCCGCGACATTGAGGTGAGGATAGACACCGAAAGCAAGCGCGAAGAAGCCTGGCTCGTCGCTGGCGGCGGCATAGCCGTTGAAGAAATAGCGGTCATAGAAGTTGCGGTCCGTGCCGGCGTAGGCGATCGGCTCGCTGGTTTGGTGGATCGGGTAGTCGTCGCCGCGCGTCAGCACCATGGGTGGGCCCAAAGTAAGATTCTTCTTTTTCTGAAGAAAAAGAAGCAAAAAGACCTTTGAAAGTTTGCACCCGACAAACGGATAAAAGTTTTTTGCTTCTTTTTCAAGAAAGAAGACCTTCCTTCCCTACGCCGCCTGTTGCCGCTCCATATACATATCCATCACCTCATCCACCGGCCCATCCGCCCGAATGCGCCCATGATCCAGCCAGATCACGCGCGAACACCAATTGCGCACCGCCAAATTCTGGTGCGAAGACAGCACGAGAATCTCAGACCCATGCACAACGTTCTCCAGCCGCCCCATCGCCTTGGTCAAGAACCGCATATCGCCCGCCATGAACCATTCATCCATCAGCAGCACCTGCGGATTGATCGCCGTCGCCAGCGCAAAGCCCAGCCGCACCACCATGCCGGAGCTATAGAATCGCACCGGCAGATCGAGGAACTCGCCCAGTTCGGCAAATTCGCCGACATCGTCTTCCAGCCGCGCGATCGCCGGCTTGTCAAAGCCGTTGTACAGGCCGCGCAACAGGATGTTCTCCCGCCCGGTCAGCTCGGGATTCATGCCGAACTGCGTGTCCAGCAGCGCGTTCAGGCTGCCATCGACCGAGACGCGGCCGCACACGGGTTCGTAAATACCCGCCAGCGTGCGCAGCAGCGTGGTCTTGCCAGCGCCATTGGTGCCGACCAGGCCCAGCCGGTCGCCGCTGCGTAGCGTAAAACTGATGTCGCGCAGCGCTTGGACCACCGTTCGGCGCTGCCGGTCCTCGCCGAGCCGCCCGGCGGCCGCAGCAAAGACCGTCTTTTTCAGGCTGCGCGAACTGCCGTGATAGAGTGGAAAATCCACCGAGATGTTATCGGCTACCATGCGTGCCATGCGGCTCACATCCAATACGCAAGGCGGCCGCGCACGCGCGCGAACAGCAGCGCCGTCAGCGCGCAGAACCCCGCGCTGAACGCCACGGCCGAGCTCCACATGCCGGTGGGAATGTGCCCGCCCAGAAGCGGCTGGCGCACGATTTCAAGCAATGCATCGAAAGGATTGAGTGCCAGCCACCAAACGTTGCCCTTCAACTGCTCGGGCCGCCAGATGATCGGCGTGATGTAGAAGGCGATCTGCATGATGCTGCCGATAATCGGCGGAATATCGCGAAAACGCGCGCAGACCGCACCCAGCGTCAGGCACGCGGCAAAAGCGTCGAGCAGCCAAAGCATCAGGCCAGGCAACGCCATCAGCGCGCTCCAGCCCGGCCAGGTGCCATATAGAGCAAACACCACAACGATCACCGGGATGTTGTGCGCCAGCCCGATCACCGTGCGCACGACAACGCGAATGGCATGCACGAAGAAGGGCATGCGCATGGAGCGAATCGTGGTCTCCGATTGCAGGAAGGTGTTGCAAGCATCACCCACATGCGCGCCGATGGCGGTCCACAGCACCAGCGAGAGCGCCAGGAAGGGCAGGTAGCCGGCGAGTGTCATGTGAAACAGCAGGCTGTAGAGCGCGCCCATCGCGCCCACCCAGACGGCGGTGGAAATCGTCAGCCAGAACGGTCCCAGCAGCGAGCCGCGATAGCGCAGCTTGATGTCCAGCCAGCCCAGCGTGGTTCCCAGGCGCCACAGGGCGGCGCCCTCCGTCAGGTCGCGCCGCGCCAGCCCCATCCTGGCGCGGTGGCTGATATCCGCCCGGATGTCCATCGTGGTGGGCGACAGCCGCGGAATGGCGTGATCGAGACCTTGATCCATGCGGGGGGGCGGGTACTCCATCCCTCTGGCAGCCGCAACCTGGGCTGCACGCGCAGTGTGGACCAGCGCCGTCAGCCTGTCACACCATGATGGGACCCTGTGACAACACACTTTAGGAAGATGGCCACCAATGTTTCCTTGCAAGAGGATCGCCATTCCCTTAGGCACTTAGACGGGTTCATTCATGTGCGACTCAAACCCGGCGCGCCATCTGGTCACGTGCGGCTGAGTGCGGTGAACTGGCCCGACATGGGGTGGGGGCATGCTATGAAGGCAACGCCAAACGACACAGCCGAAAGGCCGTGGATCACCAGGCTCGCGCGCGGTGCCGCCTCGGCCTGTCTGCTGAGCCTTCTCGCCGCCTGCGCGGGCCATGCGCCGATCGCCAATTCAGGCCTGACCGCAAGCCAGGAAGCCGCGGTCTATAAATCCCACGCCCGCGCCAGCTACGCCCCGCCCGGTCCGCCAGGGGACCCGTGGGGCCCCTACGTGGCCGAAGCGTCCCGCCGCTTCGATGTGCCGGATGTCTGGATCCGCGAGGTCATGCACGTCGAATCCGGCGGCTATCAGTTCCGCGCCAGCGGGGCGCTCACCACCTCGCCCGTCGGCGCCATGGGCCTGATGCAGTTGATGCCCGAGACCTATGACGAGGTGCGCGCCCGCTACACGCTGGGCGACGACGCCTTCGATCCGCACAACAACATTCTCGCGGGTGCTGCCTACATGCGCGAGATGTATGACGCGTTCGGCAGCCCCGGCTTCCTGGCCGCCTACAACGCGGGCCCGGCGCGGCTGTCCGACTATCTGACCCATAACCGCCCGTTGCCCGACGAGACCCGACGCTACGTCTATATGATCGGCACGCGCATTGAGGGCGCGTGGCCGGTGAACCGCTCGCCCAACGAGCAGCTCGCGGTCAACCGGATCCCGGTCAGCATTCCCGCAGGACCCCGCTGGGTGGTGCATCACCGGGTGCTTGTTGCCTCGCGTGGCCGGCGCGGGCATGAGGTGCGCGTGCGCTACGCCGCCTACGTGCGGCACGGCCACGCCCAGGCGCCGGTCGAGGTCGCCTACGCCCCCGAGCCGCGGGTGCGCATGGCGCTCGCCGAGCACAGAGGCGGTATCCACCTGATCAGTCCGGCCATGGCCTCGGAGTCGATGGGCGTGGGCGGGCATCACTGGGCCGTGCAGGTCGGCACGGGGGGTGCGGTCCATGGCAAAATCAGCCACACGCGGGTGGGCGGCATGACGCGCGATGCGGCGGTGCACACGTGCCAGAAGCTGGCGCACCACAAGGGCGGATGTGTGGTGGTCTCGCCCGCCGCACAGTAAGCGGCAGAAAGGCCAGGGGCCCCGCCCTTGGACCCCGCTGGGCCTGAGGCCCCATACCCCAAAAAGGTTCCAAGGACTTGTCCTTGGCGGGGTCCAGGGGCAGAGCCCCTGGCCTTCCTATTCTTACTCGCAACGAAGTTGCTCCCTCCCTCGCCGCATCCGCCCAAATCAGCTAGCCCACATGCATGGACACCCACTTCATGCGCGCAGCCATCGGCCTCGCCAGGCGCGCGCTTGGCACCACCTGGCCCAATCCCGCAGTCGGCTGCCTCATCGTCCAGAACGGCGCCATCGTGGGCCAAGGCATCACGGCCCCAGGCGGCCGTCCGCACGCCGAAACCCAGGCGCTGGCGATGGCCGGCGAGGCCGCCCGCGGTGCCACCGCCTACGTCACCCTGGAGCCGTGCAGCCATCACGGCCAGACCGCCCCCTGCGCCAATGCGCTAATTGAGGCCGGCGTGGCGCGAGTCGCCATCGCCCTGCTGGACCCGGACCCACGCGTCAACGGCGCCGGCATCGCCGCCCTGCGCGAGGCCGGCATCGAGGTGAGCGAGGACGTGCTGCCTGACGAAGCCCGCCCGGGCCTCGCCGGCTTCATCACCCGCGTGACGCAAAACCGCCCCATGGTCACGCTCAAGCTCGCCACCACGTTGGACGGACGCATCGCCACCTCGGCTGGGGACAGCCAGTGGATCACCGGCACGCCCGCGCGCAAATCCGCCCACGCGCTGCGCGGCCGGCACGACGCCATCATGGTCGGCGTCGGCACGGTGCTGGCTGACGATCCCGACCTGACCTGCCGCATCGAAGGCTACACCCCGCGCCCCGCGCCCCGCATCATCGCCGACAGCCATTTGCGCACGCCGCTCACCGCCCGCATCGTCGCCACTGCCCGCGAGACACCCACCTGGCTGCTGCACCGCGCCGGCGCCGACCCGGCGCGCATCCTGGCTTTGCAGGAAGCCGGCGTCATTTGCCTGGAAATTTCGGCAGACGACATGGGCATAGACCCCCATGCCGCGCTCGCTCCCCTAGCCGAAGCCGGCCTGACATCTATTCTGCTCGAAGGCGGCGGCCGTCTGGCCGCGGCCATGCTGCGCGCCGGGGTCATCGACCGCCTGGCGCTGTATCAGGCGCCGGCTATCATCGGCGGGGACGGAATCCCAGCCGTTGCCGCAATGGGCACAACCCTGATCGAGGCCATGCCCCGCTTCGCGCGGGTTGCAGAGACGCAGGTGGGTGACGATCTCCTGGCCGAGTTCTGCAGGATCGCCTGAGTCCCGATGTTCACCGGCATCATCACCGCCATCGGCCGCGTGCAGGCCATCTCGCCGCTGGAGGGCAGCAAGGACATGCGCCTGACAATCGGCGCGCCGGAGGCATTCCTCGCGGGCACGGTGCCGGGGGCCTCCATCGCCTGCTCGGGCTGCTGCCTGACCGCGACTGAGGTCGGGCCGAACTGGTTTGCCGTGGAAGTCTCGGCCGAAACGCTGGCCCGAACCACGCTGGGTGAATGGGCACCTGGCACGGAAATCAACCTGGAACGCAGCCTGCGCATGGGCGACGAGATGGGCGGCCACATCGTCTCGGGCCACGTGGACGGCGTGGGGCGGATAACCGCACTGGCGCCCGAGCACGGCTCGCTGCGCCTGACCGTCGAGGTGCCGCCGCCGCTGCATCGTTACATCGCCGAAAAGGGCTCTGTGGCGATCGATGGCGTGTCGCTGACCGTCAACGAAACCGCGGGTGCGTGCTTCGGCGTCAACATCATTCCGCACACAGCCGCCCACACCACGCTCGGCCTGCGGCGCGTCGGCGATGCCGTGCAGATCGAAATCGACACGCTGGCCCGCTACGTCGCACGCCTGGCAGAAACGGCATGAGCCAGGCACTCAAGCGCGTGCACACGCACGAGGCGATCAGTCCCACCGCCGAACTGGTCGCCGAGGCCCAGGCCGGGCGCATGTTCATCCTGGTCGATGACGAGGACCGCGAGAACGAGGGCGACCTGGTCATCCCCGCCCAGTTCGCGACACCCCAGGCGCTGGCTTTCATGATGCGCTACGCGCGCGGGCTGATCTGCCTGTCGCTGACAACCCACCAGGTGGACCGGCTCGGCCTGCCGATGATGGCGGTGGCCAACGAGCAGCGCCACCAGACGGCCTTTACGGTGTCTATCGATGCGCGGCATGGCATCGTGGCCGGCGTCTCGGCGCGCGATCGGGCGCATACGATCGCCATGGCCATCAACCCGCTCAGCACGGGGGCGGATGTGGTCACGCCTGGCCACGTCTTTCCGCTGGTGGCGCGGCCGGGCGGCACGCTGATCCGCGCTGGCCACACCGAGGCCGCGGTCGATCTCGCCATCATGGCAGGGCTGCTGCCAGCGGGCGTGATCTGCGAGATCATGAACGATGACGGCAGCATGGCGCGCCTGCCCGATCTGGTCGCCTTTTCGCAACGCCATGGCCTCAAGCTGGGCACGATCGCCGACCTCATTTCCCATCGCCGCGCGCGCGAGAATTTCGTCCGCCGCGTACATGAGAGCGTGGCCGATCAGCTCGATACCGGCGTTTGGCGCGTCGTGGTCTATGTCAATACGCTGACGCAGGCCGAGCATCTGGCGATGGTCAAGGGTGATATTTCCGGACCGGCGCCGGTGCTGGCGCGCATGCAGTCGATCGATCCGCTGCAGATGCTGCCTGGCGGGCGCATGAGCCGGCTGATGCACGCGGCGATGCGCGCGATCGAGGCCGAGGGCCGCGGCGTGATGGTGCTGCTGCACGATTGGAAATCGACGGGGCTGATGGATTTCGTGACCGGGCGCAGCGGCGCGGGCACGCGGCATGACGCGATGCTGCGCGATTACGGCATCGGCGCGCAGATACTGGCTGATCTGGGTGTGCGGGATATGGTGCTGTTGTCGAATACGGCGCGGATTGTGGTGGCGCTGGAGGGGTATGGGTTGAACATCGTGGGGCGGCGCGGGATTGAGGAAGGCAAGTGAAGGTAAGGAAAGAACTGGGGGGAACGTGCTTGGGCGGGCCGGCGCATGCGCCGGCTTTTTCCGCCCGAGCCCCCCAGCCCCCCCGTCATCATTTTAGAACGGATCTGAAAAATCGACGGGGGGTCTGGGGGGGATGGCACATCCCCCCCAGCTTTTTCTTCTTGTGAGTTCTGCTGACGCCTCTCTTCCCGATGCCCCTTCGCTTCCGGGCGCCCGCGTGCTCGTGGTGCGCGCGCCATATTATCGCGACATCATCGACGGCATGTCCTGGGGCGCCACCGAAATCCTGGGCGCGGCCGGCGCCATGCACGAGACACTCGATGTCGCCGGCAGCTTCGAACTGCCGCAAGCAATTGCGTTGGCAATACGCGGCGGCGCGCCGTTCGACGGCTACATCGCACTCGGCTGCATCGTGCGCGGCGGCACCGATCATTACGACTACATCTGCCGCGGCACGATCGACGGCCTGATGCGCGTGGCGCTGGCGCACGGCATCGCCCTTGGCAGCGGCGTGCTGACGGTGCATTCCATCGAACAGGCCACCGCCCGCAGCGGCCGCAACGGTTTCAACAAGGGCGCCGAGGCTGCGGTCGCCGCTTTGTTGCAGATCGTCGCGGCCAGGCGTTGGCCCTCCATTGCCCAAGGCCACGCACCATGACCGCAGCCACCCAGGCGCCCCGTGCGCGCACCGCCGCGCGCGTCGCAGCCGTGCAGGCGCTGTTCCAGAGCGAGCAAGGTCCCGACAACCCCGAGGCGGTGATCGACCAGTTCGTGCGCCATCGCCTGGGTGAACTGCCCGGCACCGGCGGCTATGAGGAAGGCCGCGTGCCGGACGCGCACGTCAAGCTGTTCGGGCGCATCGTGCGCATGGCAGCCGACAAGCAAAGCGAGATCGACACCATCCTGGTCGAGGCGCTGCCGCCCGAGTGGGCCTTGGCGCGGCTGGACCCGGTGCTGCGTGCGCTGCTGCGCGCCGGTGGCGCTGAGCTGGCCATGCGGGACGGGCCGCCGGCGCGGGTGGTGATCAATGAGTATCTTGATGTCGCGCACGGGTTTTTCGCGGGCGAGGAGCCGCGCATGGCGAACGGGTTGCTGGATCGGCTGGCGCGCGCGCTGCGGCCTAAGGAATTTCAGGAAGAAGGTAAGAATGTTCTTTCTTGAAAGAAAGAACCAAAGAACTTTTGAAAGCTTAGGAGCAAAAGTTTTTTGCTTCTTTTTTTCAAAAAAGAAGTTCTTCCTTGCTTCCTTTTGAGTTTTCACTGATCGCGCGCCATTTCGCCCCGCTCGCCGGCGCGGCCGGCCTGGGCCTGCTGGACGACGCGGCGGTATTCACGCCTCCACCTGGCCGCGAATTGGTGGTCACCGCAGACGCCATGGTCGGCGGCGTGCATTTCCTGCCCGACGATCCGCCCGGCATGATCGCGCAAAAATTGCTGCGGGTGAATTTGTCCGACATCGCGTCCATGGGCGCGCAGCCTTTGGGGTATTTAATCACGCTATCGGCGCCGCGCGGCACGCCCGAGGCTTGGTTTGCCGCCTTTGCGGCCGGGCTTGCGGCAGATCAGGCATGCTACGGCGTGCAATTGTTCGGCGGGGATACGACCTCCACGCCTGGTCCGCTTTCGCTGTCTGTGACGATGCTGGGCCATGTGGCACCCGGTCAGGCCTGGCGCCGCAGCGGCGCGTGCGCGGGGGACGATTTGTGGGTTACGGGCACGATAGGTGACGGCGTTCTGGGGCTCGGGGCGGTGCGGGGGGCACGCGCCGATCCGGACGGAACGCTGGCGCGGCGGTATCGGCTGCCGGAGCCTCGGCTGGGGCTGGCGCTGCATGGCGTGGTGCACGCGGCGATGGATGTCTCGGACGGGCTTGTGCAGGATTGCGGGCACATCGCACGCGCGTCAGGCGTATCGCTGGTGATCGAAACGGCGCTGGTTCCGCTTTCGGCGGCCGGTCGGGAGGCGGGGCCGGCGTTTGTGGAAAATGGTGCTGCCGGCGGGGACGATTACGAGTTGCTGCTTGCCGTGCCGCCGGATCAGGCGGGCACGCTATGGCGCGTCTGCACGCAAAGTGGCGTTGCGGTTACGCGGATTGGCAGGTTTGGCCCGGGCACGGAGGGCGTAAGCGGCGTGCGCGGCGACGGCAGCGCCGCCGAGTTCGGCAGCGGCGGCTGGAGCCACTTCTAATACCAATCCGCTTTGAGACTGACTCATAAAGCCGAGAAAAAGACTGGGTGGAGCGTGCCGCTCCCCCCAGTCCCCTCGTCACCATTTAAGGCGTCACCTTAATAAAAGACGGGGGGTGTGGGGGGGATGGCACATCTCCCCCAACTTTTTTCTTGGCCGCTAGGGGTGGGTCTGAAAACTGGTTGGTATAAATCGGCTGCCAACGGCAAAGGGAGGCCACTTGGCGAACTGGAAATCACTTGCCCAGCGATCGGCGGCGCATCCGCGTGGTGAGCGCCCGCTGAGGCGTGGAATTGCTGCCAGCGTATTGGCGCTGGGCCCAACCAAACGACTCTGAGCATCGGCAACGCGGTTTGCCAGTAGCTTTGGGTTGACAGCGACGCCGTCGGTTTGGGGGGCACCTTGGAGAGGGTATTAGGTCAGGGGGCGACTCCTGGCCTTCACTTCAGTCTTGCGGCGGCGCAATTTGCGCCTCGGCAACCCGCGTACTTACGCGGGCAGCAATATTGCCATTGGAACGTGACGTAGAGCCGTGCAGCGATTTGGTGCCCGATTTCTTTGTTTGGCGCGCCGGACGCTCAACGTATAGCCGTGGTCTGAGCTGGCGCCTGGCAAGGCCTGCCACGCTGCCAACACGCACCCGTATGCAACGGCTTGGCATCCGTGTGTCCGCTCTGACGGCACCGTAACTGGTCAACATTGCCTTGCCTGCTACTTGGAATAAACTGTCGCTCTCCTTCGTCAAGCAAAGCAATAAACCAAGGAGGAATCGCCGTGATACCCAAAGCCGCACACATCGCCGCCGGACGCACGCGCACCGCCGCCGTCGGGCTCGCCGCGCTTCTCGCAACAAGCGTCCCCGCGCTCGCAGCGGGTCAGTTCAATCACCCCGGAAACATCCTGATCTCGGACCAGTTCAACAACCGCGTCATTGAAATCACCCCAGGGGGCGACATCGCCTGGAGCTTCGGCACCGGCGGCCCTACCCAATGCACGGCCGGACCCGGCACGGTGATCGCACCCAATGATGCCGAGCGTCTCGCCGGCGGACTGACCCTGATTGCCGGCACCGGCACCAGCGCATGCCCCGACAATCGCGTCATCGTCGTTGATCAGGGCGGACGCATCGTCTTTCAATACGGCCGCGCCGGTGTGGCGGGGAATACGAAGAACCGCCTCAACGTGCCGGTCTTCGCCATCCAGACGGAAGATGGCAACCTGCTGATTACCGACCAGGCCAACAACCGCATCATTGCGGTCGATCTGACCAAGCGCGTCCTCTATCGCTTTGGCGCGCAAGCGGGCCGCCGCGCGCTGAACAACCCCAACAGTGCCGAGGTGCTCGCCAACGGCGATCTGCTGATAGCTGACGAAAACAACAACCGCTTCATCGAAGTCGATCCCGCCCAGCACAACAGGATCGTGCACGCCTATTCGCGCGGTCTGAACGTGGTGGCTTTCGCCAGCCGGTTGCCGAACGGCGACACGCTGGTGGCGGATTCCGGCAATAACCGTGTGGTCGAGATTGCTCCGTTCGGCAGAACGGTATTCACATACGCAACAAACACGGGTGCCAACAGCAATCCGAACCCAAATCCCAGCGGCGTCGTTCGGCTTGCGGACGGCAATACCCTGATCGCCGATCAATTCAACGATCGCGTCATCATCGTCTCGCCAGCCAAGCGCATCCTGTTTCAATACGGCATGACGAACGTGCCTGGGATCGGCGCCAATCAGCTTAATGCGCCTTACAGTGCCGTGGCGATCGGCGATTACACGGGCCTCACCCCGCCGCCTGGAATTTAGCCCTGCCGCCAGACGCGGCGGCTATCAAGGCTGCCGCGTTACTTCTGCCGCGCCAATCAACGTGCGGATGCAGAAAGCGACCAGGCCGAGCGAGATGATCTCGAAGATCAACGGCCTGGGATCGAGAGGATTGCCGATCAGAACACCAAAGGCGAACGAGATCGCGAACCACGCCAGGGTGCCGGCGGTGACAATCGTGGCGAGTGCCACGTCGTGCGACCGATAACTCCGCAGGATATTCAATGCACCGAGCAGAACCGCCAGCACGCTTGCGCAAAGCGCCCACAGCAAGGTGACGGGTTCGCGCGCGTAGGTGCTGATCGAACCCGCCGTGTGCCCGGCCGCGCCGAGCACGAGAAGGCCCGCGAGCATGCGATCGAGGAGCACGAGCCGGCGCATGACGACAGCCTTAGCGAATGGTGTTCGTGCCACCCGGCGAGGACGAGGTCGAGCCGCCAGGAATGCCCGCCGGGGTGAATTTGCCCACATTGCCCAGAAGCTGCTGCATGAAGCCGGCCTCGCTGCCCGGCGAGGGGGTGGCGCCGGGCGCCATCGCCACCTGCTTGGCGTCCTTCTTGTCGAGCTGGCGCAGCGAACGCAGCGTGCCGTTCGCGTCGAAATTGCATACCAGCACGCTTTGCTTGGTCACTGCCGGCACGCGCCCGATCTGCGTCGTGGTAATGGCGGTGTAGTAGATCCAGCTATTGTCATCGAAGGTCGCGCGTGCGGTGGGTGAGCCGAGCACCGAAGTCACGTCCGCCCGCGTCGAGGTCCCTGGCACGAGCTCCTTGAGCGAATCGGGGTCGATCAGCGCGCCGCGGCGCACGTTCAGCGGGTCCCAGATGTGAAAGACGCTGCACGCGCTGAGCGGGAGCAGCAGCATGGCGACGCGAAGCAGGCGAAAATGGGACATGGCCGCGTCCGTGTCACGGTGCGGCGCGGCATGTCAACTCAGCAAAAAGATGACGGGGGGTCTGGGGGGAACGGCTCGTTCCCCCCAGTTCTTGCCCATGGGCATTCTGAGCTTCCTGCGCACCAGCCGCCACGAACGCGCCGGCTTCACCCTCTACACCGCTGCGGTCCAGGCTGCCCGGGCGCCGGTCTACTTCCAGTCGCTCGGCGTGCCCGACACGCTGGATGGCCGGTTCGACCTGGTCGGCCTGTTCGCGGCCCTGGTCATCCGCCGCACCCACGCCCTGCCGCCACCCGGACCAGCGCTGGCCCAGGCCGTGTTCGACGCCATGTTTGCCGACATGGACCACAATCTGCGTGAGCTAGGTGTGGGCGACCTGTCCATCCCCAAGCGTATGCGCGCGATGTGGGAGGCCTTTCACGGCCGCGCGCTCGCCTATGCGGCGCCGCTCGCCGCTTGTGACGCCGAGGCTCTGACGGCCGCGCTGGCCCGCAATGTCTGGCGCGGCCAGGCGCCACCGGGTGCGGCTGCCAAGCTGGCTGAGGCTACGCTCCGCCAGGACCGTTATCTTGCAACCCAGGACCCGGCCCGTTTGCGCACGGGGGCGATCGACTTCCTGCCTGCCGTGCAGGCGCTGCCGTGAGCCCGCCCGAACTCAGCCGTCCGTTTGCCATCGAGCGCATGGGCGAGGCGAGCAGCGCCTGCGTGGAGGCCACACCCGCCGAGTGCGACGCCGTCGCCGCGCGCCTGGGCATCGTGGCGTTGGCCAGCCTGACCTGCGGGTTCCAGCTTCGCCGTTGGGAAGGGGCAACGGTGCAGGCGCACGGCCGGTTGCGCGCGCGCGTGCGACAGAGCTGCGTTATCACCAACGAGGATTTCCAGACCGACATTGCCGAGGATTTCGAGGTGCGCTTCGTGCCCGACGGCATGGAGAGCGAGGAGATCGAGCTCGATGCGCCGGACGAGATCCCCTATGCGGGCGCCGCGATTGACCTGGGCGAGGCGGCTGTCGAACAATTGGCCTTGTGCCTTGACCCTTTTCCGAAGAAGCCGGGGGCGGCACTGCCTGACGCGACCGATGACGTGACGGATCATCCTTTCGCCGTTCTGCGGCCACGGAGCTGAAGGAAGACGTGCGGGGACCCGCGCAATTTGGTTACGGAAGCGGCAGAAAGGTCAGGGGCTCTGCCCCTGGACCCCGTCACGCGAGGCTGGGGGAGATGTGCCATCCCCCCCAGACCCCCCCGTCGATTTTTCGGCCTCGTCTAAACAAAATGACGGCGGGTTTGGGGGGAATGGCACATTCCCCCCATATTCTTTGCCTTCACTCGATTGCCCTGTGTAGGACCCCCAGTCGATTATTAAGCCTCGCCTAATTGATGACGGGGGGTCTGGGGGGGATGGCACATCTCCCCCAGCTCTTCGGCACTTAATTCAATTGCCCTGTGCCTTGGCAGGCGACGCGCCTTGAAAATCGGCCAGCACCGCCGCCAAGGCCTCCGGCGCCACCTTCACCTGCCCCGCGAATGGATGGTCGATGCTGATGATGACGAGCAGCCCCGAGAAAATCAGCGCAGTGAGTGCGCCCGTCATCATCGTCTGCGCGCGCAAATTCTCCGCGCCGAAGAACAGCGTAAAGCCGACTGTCAAGACAGCACCGCCGAACAGCGAGACCCAGATCACGCTTGGCACGATACCCGATGCCATGACGAGCCTGGCCCGGCGGCTTTGCGTCAGTTGATCGGTCTGCCGCAGGATTTCCGACAGCAGGGCGGAGCCTCGCCAGTCCCTGGGGCTGAATGTCAGGATAGCCGAATAGACGCCGTCCAGCGCGTGGCGGGCGACAGGGCTTGCGCTGCCCTGCGCCATAGCGGGCCATTCCTGGTTCACCACTGCGCCGAGATAGGCGCTGAGGCTTTCCCGCATTGCAGCCCGTGGGCCCGCGTCCACGCCGTCGGCTAGGCGATAGATCGTGGCGGCGGCACCCGCCTCCTGGGCCACGTCATTCTCAGCGTCGTTGAACCTCTCCCACACCACAAGTATCGAAAACGCCAGCATCACAGCGTAAATCACGCCGACTGTGGCGAACTTGAATCCGGCAACTTCATTATTGGCGCTCAAGCGATCCAAGTCGATGCGTCGCCGTATCAGGCTGGGGCCGGCCATCGCCACAAGCGTGGCTGCGCCGACGATTGCCAGCGCCGACAGCCAAAGTGGCATGGTCGTCAGGAACAGCATGCGCTCGACCGTTTCCTGATCAGATCGGCAACCCTTCGCTGCGCGCCCACTGCGCCTGCAGCATAGCGTTGCTCGGCAGCGTCTTGTCGGCCACCTTGCGCGCGGCCTCCGCCCCCGCGATAGGCAGCCGCGCCTGGTCGAGCAAGCCAACCTGCACAAGCACGGATGCCTGGTCCCAGTAGATGTGCTCGTGCGCGAGCTTGCCGCCGTGGAATTTCACGACCGCCACAAGTGCGACCTCCACACGCCGGCCGGTCGGTGCCACGCCCGGCAGCATCCAGTCTATTTCCGTCGTGTGGGTGAAGCTCACGATCATCTCGTCGACCACCTGGTCTGCGCCCACGGTCCGGCTGACCGGGCTCAGCGTCATATCCGGTGGGTTGTTGCCGATAAAATGGTATTTGTAGAACCGCTTCAGCTCATTGTGGCCGACGCCGCCGGCCATTGTCGGCACGTGGTTCACGTAGGGCTGGTCGATCATGGTCGCCATGGTGGCGTCCACGTCCCGGATCTCGAACTCGAACCGCGTGTGTTCCTCCCACAGCGTACCCAGATCGTGGGCTTCCACGGTTTTCTCCCTACGGGTTGGCGGCCACTATGCATGGCGGGCCGGAATTTGAACAGTCAAGGCCTTCATGTCCAACGAAGAGCCCCTGCAACGCTCATTAGAAACATACAAGCTGGTTGAAACGCTGCAAACCCCACCCGCATCGTTCCGGCAAGCCGCCATCAAGGGTCCCGCGCCTCACCCGCGGCGACAGCCAACACCCCGGCAGCGGAGTCAGCACGGCGAAATCCACGTTTGGCGTCGAGGTGCTGCCGTGTTCCGTGCGGAAGCATGATGGTGCGGATTGTCGCGTTTGAGCAGGGCAGGTTTTCGGAGGTTCAGTTCTGACTGAAGCAAGCCCCCTTATTGACACCCTGCGTTCATTTGACATGCGGTAGGCTATAGGCCACGCAGCTGATGATAAGGAGTTTCCGTCATCGCGGGTGGAAGCGGCTTTTTGAGTGGGGCGAGGCGGCACAAATCCGGGGCGACATGGGCGAGAAGTGGCGAATACCCTGGCTGTTCTAGACGCCGCGACTGCTCCCGAAAACATGGACCTGCCGGGATTTCGATTGCATCCGCTGGATGGGGAGCGGCGGGGGCATTGGGCCGTGACCGTGCGCGCCAATTGGCGAATCGTCTGGCGTTTTGATGGTCCTGACGCGCTGGATGTGGATGTGGTTGATTACCCTTAGGAGATGCGAATCATGCCGATGAAGAACCCCCCTCATCCCGGCCGGATCATCCGGCAAGAGTGCATGGAACCGCTGGGATTGAGCGTGACGGACGGTGCCAAGGCTCTTGGCGTCTCCCGCAATGCGTTGTCCGAGCTGGTTAATGAGCGGCGCGGGGTGTCTCCGGAAATGGCGATCCGGCTTGATAAGGCTTTTGGTGGCGGCGCGGAGACGTGGTTTCGGATACAGGCGGCGTATGACATGGCCCGGGCCGTGAAGAACGCAGATAAGATAAAAGTGCGGAGAGTGGCGCAGATGGTGCTGACGGCGGAGTGATATGGCGATCCCAGACTATCAATCTTTGATGCTGCCGGTTCTTCGATCGTCGGGGAACGGGGAAATTCGTATAGGCGATGTGATCGATAGGTTGGCCGTCAGCCTTGCGCTTGCCCCTGACGAGCGTTCCGAGTTGTTGCCATCAGGCAGACAGACGATCTTTGCCAACCGAGTCCACTGGGCCAAGACTTACCTGAGCAAGGCAGGTTTGGTGGAGAGCACGCGACGAGGACACTTCAGGATCACACCGCGGGGCCGGCAAGTCATTGACTCTGATCCTGCGAAAATCGACATCAATTTTCTCAATCAATTTGAGGATTTTCGGCACTTCAAGGAGAAATCATCCCCTGCCGAGATTGACGCCTCACCAGGGGCAATGCAGCCGGCGGACAGAGCCTTCGCAAGCCGGACCGAAACACCCGATGAAATCATGCGCGTGGCACATCGTCAAATAGATACGTCTCTTGCGCAAGAGCTTCTTGATCGAATTCGCGCTGCCCCGCCGGATTTTTTCGAACGCCTGATAGTCAATTTGCTCCTCAGTATGGGCTTTGGAGGTTCGGCAGCCGATGCTGGGCGGGCAATCGGTGGAAGTGGCGACGATGGTGTCGACGGCGTTATCGATCAGGACGCCCTTGGCCTGGACCGGGTTTATATCCAGGCTAAACGTTATGCCAAGGGCAATAACATCGGTTCCGGAGCAATACGGGATTTTTTTGGTAGTCTTGACCGCCATAAGGCTTCCAAGGGGCTGTTTGTAACAACTTCCGTATTCTCCCCATCTGCAAGGGAAACAGCGGAGTTCCTGAGTAAGAGAATTGTTTTAATTGATGGCGAACAGCTTGCAAAGCTTATGATCCGCCAAAATGTCGGATGCCGAGTGGAAGATACGCTGCATATAAAGAAAATAGATGAGGATTTTTTCGAGTAGCAAACAGAGAAGCTACCTCATCGCAAACAGCGTGATTGTGCCCAGCGTCACTCCCGCCCCTACTACAGTCGCCAACCCCGCCGTCATGAGCGGCCCGGCGCGCTTCATCCGCGCCCGCAACGCTGGCGTCAAGAACCACACCAGCAGCGGCGCCAACGCCGCCACATCCACGGGCACGAACCGCCCCCGATCCGAGGCCACCACCGCCAAACATCCCACCAGCATGGTCGCAAACGCCAGCGGCAACACCGCTCCCGCAACCCCGATCAACGCCACCCCCGCGCACGCCGGCACCAGTGCCGCGCGTGCCCAATGCGGCGCACCGCCGGCCAGAAAGATGCACGCCGCCAGCGCCAGGCTTGTCCCCACGCCGGCCCAGCCGCCAGCCGCGCCCGTCAGACGGCGCGTCAACGCCAGCGCCGCCCAAACGCCGAGAAAGATCGGCACGCACGCGGCAATACCCGGACCGCTCAGCGGAGCCCCGGCAATCCACCAGGACGCGCTCAGTGCGAGCGCGGGCAACGCGGGAAATCTCGCGCGCCGGGCAGCTTGTGACGTCCACCAGAAATAGGTGAGCAGCAGTGTAGCCAGCCCCGGCAGCCGATAGATCGGCTTGTCTGGCAGCACGCTCAGCATCGGGTATTGCGCGGCCAGCCAGCCCGCCAGCACTGAAGCGGCAAAGGCCGTGTTGCGCCCAAGAAGGCGAATGATCAGCCCGGCCAGGAACGCCGCCACGGGCGCGTGCCAAAAAGGCCGAATGAACAAGTGATAAAGATTGGCCAGCAGCGAATGCATCGCCAAATGACTCCGCCAACCGACCGCTAAATAGCGACGGGGGGTCAGGGGGGAGCGGCTCGCGCCCCCCTGCTTTTTCTTGCCTTAATACCGATAAAGGTCGTGCTTAAACGGCCCTTGCGCCGAAGGCAGCCTCAAATACTCCGCCTGCTTGGCCGAAAGCGTCGTCAACTGCGCACCCACCTTAGCCAGATGCAGCGCCGCCACCTTCTCATCCAGATGCTTCGGCAACGTATAAACCCGCTTCTCGTACTGCCCGGGCTTGGCGGTCCAAAGCTCGATCTGCGCCAGCACCTGGTTGGTAAAACTCGCTGACATCACAAAGCTGGGGTGCCCCGTCCCATTGCCCAAATTCACCAGCCGCCCTTCGCTCAACACGATCAGCCGCCGCCCATTCGGAAACAGCACCTCGTCGACCTGCGGCTTGACGTTCGACCACGTATAATTACGCAAAGCCTCGATCTGTATTTCGCTATCGAAATGGCCGATATTGCAGACGATGGCGCGGTTGCGCATCTCCCGCATATGATCGATCGTAATGACATCAACATTGCCGGTCGCGGTCACGAAAATATCGCCGCGAGGTGCCGCCTCCTCCATGGTGACGACCTCATAGCCCTCCATCGCCGCCTGCAGCGCGCAGATCGGATCGGCCTCGGTCACCAGCACCCGGCACCCCGCCTGCCGCAAAGACGCGGCCGAGCCCTTGCCGACATCGCCAAAGCCCGCGACCACGGCGACCTTGCCAGCCATCATCACGTCCGTGCCGCGGCGGATCGCGTCCACCAGGCTCTCCCGGCAGCCATACAAATTATCGAATTTCGACTTCGTCACGCTGTCATTGACGTTGATGGCCGGCACACGCAGGCGGCCTTCCTTTGCCATCTGCCACAGCCGGTGCACGCCGGTCGTGGTCTCCTCGGACAACCCGCGCACGGCGTCCAGCAGTTCGGGGTGCTTCTCATGCATCAGAACGGTCAGGTCGCCACCATCGTCCAGGATCATGTTCGGCACCCAGCCATCCGGCCCGCGCACGGTCTGTTCGATGCACCACCAGAACTCCTCCTCGTTCATGCCCTTCCAGGCAAAGACCGGAATGCCCGCCGCAGCCACGGCGGCGGCGGCATGATCCTGCGTGGAAAAAATGTTGCAGGACGACCAGCGCACGCTCGCCCCCAGCGCAATCAGCGTCTCGATCAGCACCGCGGTCTGGATCGTCATGTGCAGGCAGCCGACGATGCGCGCACCGGCCAGCACCTTCGACGCACCGTATTCGGCGCGCAGGGCCATCAGGCCGGGCATCTCGTCCTCGGCCATGGCGATTTCCTTGCGGCCCCACTCGGCCAGCGAGAAATCCCGCACCTTGTAGTCGTGCGCCAGTCCTGCGTTCACACGGGGTGCGGAGGTCACATGGGTATCGGGCATTGTGGTTTCCTTGGGTTGTGGAACCCTATGTGCAAAGGGCGCTTGGTTGGCAACCGGGGGCACGTGCACGGCACGGGTGCAAGCGCGCAGTGAAGGGGTGGGGCGGATGGCGGACGCACAGGACAAGATGGACCCGGTGGACGCCGAGACGCTCCAGGCGCGCCAGGTCATGGCGGAAGCCAATTTCAGCGCGCGGGACGTGAGCCTGGTGATCCTGGCCACGCTCGGCATCCTCTACACGCTCTACTTCGCCTCCTCGATCATCCTGCCCTTCGTGTTGGCCATGGTGCTGGGCCTGCTGCTCGGGCCGCCCGTCACCTTCCTCAACAAGCGCCTGCACGTGCCGCGCATGCTCGCCGCCCTGGTCGCGATCCTGACCCTGTTCTCGGTTGCCGGCGGCATCGGCTTTGCCATCTCCATGCCCGCAGAGGAGTGGATCGCCAAGGCGCCGCAGAGCCTGCCGACGCTGGAAGCCAAGCTCAGCTTCCTCAGGCGCCCGATCGCCATGCTGCAGGGCGTGCCCGGCCAGATGGACAAGCTGATGCACCAGGGTCAGCAGGCGCCAAAGGGCCAGGTCGTGACCGTTTCCAATCAGTCCGGCAGCGGCATGGGTGGCGTGGGCCTGTCCGTGCTGACCGGCACCAAGGCCTTCCTGGGCGAGCTCTTCACCTTGATCATCGTGCTCTTCTTCCTGCTGGCCGATGGCGACAGTCTGCTGCGCCGTTTCGTCGAGATCCTGCCCGGCTTCCAGGAAAAGAAGCGCGCGATACAGATCGCCGGCGAGGTCGAACACAACATCAGCCTCTATCTGGTCACAATCACGATCATGAATTTGCTCGTGGGCATCGCCAATGGCCTGTCCGTCTGGGCCTTCGGTCTGCCCAACCCGCTGCTGTGGGGCACGGCGGCCTTCCTGCTGAATTACGTGCCCATTCTGGGGCCGGTAACCGGCATGGTGGTCTTCTTCTTCGTGGGCCTGTTCACCTTCAGCAACGTGGCCTGGGCGCTCGCACCTTCGGGCGTCTACCTGATGATCCACCTGCTGGAAGGCGAGACGGTCACGCCCATGCTGCTGGCGCGGCGCTTTACGCTCAATCCGCTGCTGGTCATTGCCTCGCTGATGTTCTGGGACTGGCTGTGGGGCGTCACCGGCGCGCTGCTTGCCGTGCCGCTGCTGGCGGTGACCAAGATCCTGTGCGACCATATCGAGGTGCTGACCCCGCTCGGCCATCTGCTCGGGGCAGAACCGCCGCACAAGCGCGCGCCGCCCAAGCCCGCCCCGGAATCGGCGGCCAAGCCGGCCTAGGATGGCGGTGCGAACCCTGCATGCCAGCGCGGCGGCAAGGCAGGGTGCCGGCGTGCTGCTGCTTGGTGCCCCGGGCGCGGGCAAGTCCGACCTGGTACTGCGCCTGCTCGATCGTGGCTTCGATCTGATTGCCGACGATCAGGTGGTGGTCAATGGCATGCTGGCCTGGGCGCCAGAGGCGCTGGCGGGGTTGCTGGAAGTGCGCGGCTTTGGCCTGGTGCGCCTGCCGCACGTCTCGGCTCGCCTGGTTTTGGCGGTGCAGTTGGGTGCCGGCGCCCGCCTTCCCTCGCTTGCGCGTTTGCCTGATCTTGACCTGCCGGTGATAAGCCTGGACGCCAGGGCCTGTGCCGCCCCACAAATTGTGGCCTTGGCGCTGGACTGCCTGCAAGGCAGGGTTGAACTCGTGGCGGGAGCGTTCGCTTGAACACCCAAGGCTTGCCCCAGCCGATCGTTGAGGACCCGCCGCCGGCGCGGCGCGTTGTTCTGGTTACCGGCCTGTCCGGCGCGGGGCGATCCTCCATCCTGCACATGCTCGAGGATCTGGGCTATGAAGCGGTGGACAACCCGCCGATCCAGCTTGTGGAGGAGCTGGTCACGCGCGCGGACCGCCCCGCTGCCGTTGGCATGGACACGCGAAGCCGCGGATTCGATGTGCCCGCTGTACTGAATACGCTGGCACGGTTACGGCTCAACCCAGCCCTGCGCACGGAACTCGTCTTCGCCGCTGCGGAGGAGAGTGTGTTGCTGCGACGCTATACCGAAACCCGTCGGCGCCATCCGCTCGCCCCCAATGCACGCGTGATGGACGGCATCCGCGCCGAAACCGGGCTGATGACACCCCTGCGCGAGGCGGCGGACCTGGTGCTGGACACAAGCGAGCTGGCGCTGGCAGCCCTTCGCAGCATGATCGATGCCCGCTACGGTGTGGCGGGCGCGGGCACCGGCATGACCATTTCGCTCACATCTTTCGGCTATCCAAAAGGGCTGCCACGGGACGCAGATCTGGTCTTCGACATGCGCTTCCTGCGCAACCCTCACTACGACCCCATCTTGCGTCCAGGCACAGGGTTGGACACACAAGTCGCCTCATACATCGAGGCTGATCCGGATTTTGAGCCTTACCTATACAAGATAACAGAGTTGTTAATGTTTCTCTTGCCTCGCTTTGCCGCCGAGGGCAAGAAATACGTCAACATCGCACTCGGTTGTACCGGCGGTCGCCACCGCAGCGTTCACGCCGTGCAACGCTTGGCGGGCTGGCTCGACCGGTTTGTGCCTGGTGACGTGGCGCCATGGCGCGTCATGGTCAACCACAGGGAATTGGCACGGGCGGAAGCGGCACGGGACGATGTGCATCCAAGCGAGCAGGATGGTACGAACACAGTGGACGAGAACAGCAAACTCGGCGAGATGATGCCGACACAGGCGCAGGAGGCCTGACGCGTTATCATGATTGGCATGGTTCTGGTGACCCACGGCCGGCTGGCCGAGGAACTGCGTTCCGCCATGGAGCATGTGGTCGGCCCCCAGAAGGGGGTGGCAACCATCTGCATCCAGGCCGATGACGACGTCGAACAACGCCGCATCGATATCCGCAACTGTATCGAGGGCGTGGACGCCGGGGACGGCGTGATCCTGCTGACCGACATGTTCGGCGGCACGCCCTCCAACCTGGCCATCTCCATGATGGACCGTCCTGGCGTGGACGTGATCGCCGGGGCCAACCTGCCCATGCTGGTCAAGCTGTCGAAAATCCGCTCCCGCCAGACGCTGGAGGAATGCGTCGATATCGCGGAGGCCTCGGGGCGCAAATACATCGCCGCCGCCTCCCACGTGCTGACCAACGGCAAGACCGCCAATCTGTGCATGTCACTTGATCCCCGCCAGGGCGGGGCATGCGTGGTGCCGCCGATACTGCCGGCAGCCATTCCCGCGCCGGCGCCAATGCCGGTGCTGCCTGTGACCACGCTCGCCTTCAAGGCCCAAGCCTGACCCGCCATTTTATGAGCAGAGGGCCATGAGCGGGGAGGGCGCACAGGAAGCCGTCGTTACCCGCATGGTGCAAATCGTCAATCGCCGTGGCCTGCATGCCCGCGCCGCCGCCAAGCTGGTCACCACGGCCGAACGCTTCTCAGCCAATGTCGATGTGGTGCGGGACGGACAGGCCGTCTCCGCCCGCTCGATCATGGGGCTGATGATGCTGGGCGCGGGGATGGGATCGAGCGTGGAACTGCGCGCGGACGGTTTTGATGCCCACGAGGCGCTGGACGCTTTGGCCGGGCTGATCGAAGCCGGCTTTTATGAGCAGGACTGAGCCACCGGCCAAGGCTCGCGGCCAGCCGCCAGGCGAGCGCGCGCTCGCCGGAATCCCGGTCTCGCCCGGCATTGCCATCGGAGCACTCTACACCGCGCGCGAGCCGGCCCTTGATCTCGTGCGCGCGTCCATCGAGGCGCGCGCGGTCGAGCCGGAGCTGGCACGCCTGGAAAAGGCCATTGCCGTCTCGCGCAAGCAGCTTGGCAAATTGCGCGCGCGCCTCTCGGTGTTGCCCGAGGATAGCCAGCACGAAATGCTGCCGATGCTGGACGCCTACACGCAGATGCTGACCAATTCGCGCCTGGTGCGCAATGCACGCCGCCGCATTGCCGAACGCCTGGTGAGTGCGGAGACCGCCGTGCATGACGAGGCAGAGGCGCTGGCTGGTGCGATGATGGCCATTCGCGGCGAGGATACCGGCAGCCGCCAGCGACGCGCCGATGAAATACGCGAAAGCGGCCGACGCCTGTTGCGCAATCTGAGCGAAAAACCCTTCCGCAACTTTGCCAATCTGCCGCAAGGCGCAATCCTGATTGCCGAGACGCTGCGCCCGGCGGACGCAGCACTGATCGATCCGGCGCGCGTGGCGGGATTGGTGACCGAAGAAGGCGGCACGGACGGGCACACAGCAATCATGTTGCGCGCCTTGGGCGTGCCGGCGGTGCTGGGTGTCCCGGGCTTGCTCGCGGTCGCCAAGCCGGGAATGCTCGCCGTGCTGGATGGGGCGAGCGGGCGCCTGGTGCTTTCACCCAGTCATGCCACGCTGGACCAGGCGCGTTTGTCGG
The DNA here is from genome assembly GCA_965276755.1 of Acetobacteraceae bacterium. Classification (GTDB taxonomy): domain Bacteria; phylum Pseudomonadota; class Alphaproteobacteria; order Acetobacterales; family Acetobacteraceae; genus CAJCIS01. The sequence goes on along the minus strand of OZ255625.1, from coordinate 1,608,876 downwards.
TCGCCGCCTTTGCGCGTGAGCGCCAGCGCCTTGCACGGTTGCGGCGCCTGCCCGCGGAGACGACGGATTTCGAGGCTGTCGAGTTGCAGGGCAATCTGGAGCTGATGGCCGAATTGCCGCTCGTTGCGCAATCGGGTGCTGCGGGCATCGGGCTGTTCCGTACCGAATTTTTGTTCATGAATCGCGAGACCCTGCCCGATGAGGCGGCACAAGCGGAGATCTATCGCACCGTGATCGAGGCGATGGATGGCGATACGGTGGTAATCCGCGTGCTCGACTGGGGCGGGGAGAAGGATATCGACGCACTCGTCGCGCGAGGGCTGGTGCCCGATACGCTGGATCATAATCCGGCACTTGGCGTGCGCGGTTTGCGTTTGCTGCTGCGCCAGCCGGATTTGTTCGAAACACAGTTGGCGGCGATCCTGCGCGCGAGCCGTGCGGGGCCGGTGCGCGTGCTGCTGCCGATGGTGACCAATGTCGCCGAAGTACGCGCAGCGCGCGAAACCTATGAGCGCGTCGCCCGCCGCCTGCGCCGGCGCGGCGAGAAGCTGGGCGAGAAATTGCCGCTGCTCGGCATCATGATCGAAACACCTGGTGCTGCTTTGTCGGCGGACGCGCTGGCGCTGGAAGCGGATTTCTTCGCGATCGGCACGAACGATCTGGCGATGTACACGCTGGCGGTCGATCGCGCGGCAACCGAAGTCGCCGTGTTGTACGATCCCTTGCACCCCGCCGTGCTGCGGCTGATCCAGTTTGCGGTGGAGGCGGCGTTGCGCATGCGCATGCCCGTGTCCGTATGCGGGGAGATGGCGGCAAACCCCAAGCTGACGCCGTTGCTGCTGGGTCTTGGACTGCGAAGTTTCTCGATGAATGCGAGCGCCCTGCCGCGGGTCAAACAGGCGGTGCGCGCGGTATCGATCGATGATTGCGCACGCTTTGCGCGGCGGGTGATGGAGCAGAGCGATCCGGCGCGGATTGCGGAGCTGGTGGCGGGGTTTGGTGGATAGGTTTAAGGCAAGGTAAGGCTGGGGGAGATGTGCCATCCCCCCCAGACCACCCGTCATTATTTAAGCGATGCCGTCAGCCTGGTTTTTCCGCCCGGCGCACATCTGCCCAGCTTGGCGCTCGCCAGGCAGGATGGGCGGGACCAGACAGCGCAGGCCATTGCACGAGACGGCTGGGAGTCGTTCGAGCGCCCGCTACCGTCCACGCTGTACCGCGCTGCGCAGAAATGGCCGGGACTGTTCCTGGATGTGGGCGCAAACACCGGGCTTTTCACACTTATTGCCTTGGCCGCGCACGCGCGCAATCACGTTGTCGCTTTCGAACCCTTGCCCGATATCCTTGAGGCGCTGAACGGCAATATCTACGCAAATCAACTGCAACACCGCGTGCGTCTGATCCGATGCGCCTTGAGCGACAGCAACGGTGCGGCACCGCTTTATGTCCCTTCGGCGGAGCACGGGTGGATTGAAACAAGCGCGTCGTTGCGTGCTGATTTCAAGCCCTCGCATTCCGCCGTGCTTGAGGTGTTGCAGAGAACGCTTGATCGGGTTCTCTTCCGCCCGTCTCTGGCAATGAAGCGTGTCAGCGTCATCAAGATCGACGTGGAAGGTCATGAAGCGCGCGTTCTCGCGGGCGCGAGATGGACGATCGCCCGGCACCGGCCGATCGTCTTCGTCGAGGTCCTCCGCCACGCCGATCTGGCCGCGCTCAGCCGATTTGTTGATCGTCACCGCTATGTGGATGTCAGGCTGCGTGTCGATGGACCACCGCCCGCGTCCAGCGCAGTGTCATTCGATGACGACGCGTTGAACCACGCTTTTGTACCAGTTGAAAAACTGCAAGACTTCCTTGGGTGCACTCGGTGAGCACGTACTGTTGTCGTGGTAGAACAAGAATTCGTCGCAACGTCGTTTTGCGAGCCGCCTCTTACACCAATCCGCGTTGAGACTGACGCATGATCAAGGCGAGAAATGTTGGGGGAGATGTGCCTTGTGCGGGGCGGCGTATACGCCGCCTTGATCCGCACAAGCCCCCAAAACCCCCCGTTATTTGTTAGGACTCGCCCTAAATGATGACGGGGGTCTGGGGGCAGGCACTGCTCCCCCAGCTTTCTTGAGAGTCAATCTTTCTACGGATTGGTATTAGCGGCCAGCATTGGTCATTGACCTCTGATTGCTTCGGCCAAGTGGACCCGCAATGACAGGGTGGGTAGGGCCATCAAATCATGGCGCGAAACGGCGTATAATCCACATTCCTGTCAAACACGTCCACGCCCTCGCCGCGCTTGAGCGCATTCACCACCCAGTACGTAAACGGCGTCAGCAGCGTTTCCCAGCCCACCTTCAGCGCCCAGTTGGTCAGCATTACCTTGATGACCAACGCATGCGTCCAGCCCGGCGCGTCCCAGAACGCCAGCGGATAGAAGATGACGCTGTCCACGGCTTCGGCCACGACGGTGGAGCCGATCGTGCGTGTCCACAGCATGCGCCCGCCCGTCCACAGCTTCATGCGTGACAGCACCAGGCTGTTGGCAAATTCGCCCACCCAGAAGGCGCAGATCGAAGCGCCAACGATTCGCGGCACTTCGCCAAAGACCTGTTCGTAGGCGGCCTGGCCCCGCCAATCGGGTGCGGGAGGCAGCGTCACAACGACCCAGCTCATCAAGGCCAGGAACAGCATGCCGGCAAAACCGGCCCAGATGCATCGCCGTGCGCGCGCGTAGCCGTAGACTTCGGTCAGCACGTCGCCCAGCAGGTAGCTGACGGGAAAGAACAGGATACCCGCACCGAACGGCCATGGCCCTACGCCGGGCAGGGTGATCACCGCGACCTTGCCGGCGCCCACGACTTGCGAGAGCAACAGAATGACGACGAAAGCCGCCATGACAAAATCAAAATAGCGTAGCGGGCGGCCGGAGAGCGCGGCCGCATCCACCGGGACGAGATGCGTCAACAGACGCCCGCGTCAAAATTCAAAAGTTTTTTGCTTCTTTTTTTCAAAAAAGAAGACCTTCCTTCTAACGCCCCGTCAGAATGCGTTCGACTAGTTCTTTCACAGTCGGGATAAAATTGTTTGAATAAAACGGATCACGCTTGAATCGAAATGCGTTGTGCCCGGCAAACATCAAATTGTTATCCAGGTTCTCACCATCACTCGTATCGTGCCCGATATCCTGCAGCGTCTTCTGGATGCAAAAGCTGCGCGGGTCGGGCTTCTTGCCGGTGCTGTGATCGGCACTGTCCTGCGCCCAGTTGGAAAAGCGGCAAGTGCTCAGGCAGCCCATGCAGGCGATCTGATCGGCCATAATTTCGGCCGCTTTTTCGGGGGTAACGAAAATCAGCGTCGTGTCGGGCGTGCGCAGCGCCTCGGTATAGCCTTCGGCCACCCAGCTCTGCACATGCGCCAGATCGCCATGCGTCAGGTACACCAACCGCCGGCGCGGACCCACGCCGAATTCGGCCACGTGATCGCCGACGCGCTCGGTCGAATAGGCAACCTGGCGATGGCTGCGCTCGCGCAATTCACCGATAAAGGCGTTGTTCACCGCGCTCGAATAAAAGCCAGTGGGACTGAAGCGGTTGAGGAAGACATCGCCTTCCTCCAGATGCAGCAAACGCTGCTTCCAGCCGGGGCTGATCGGGCTTTCCTGCGTCAGCAAAGGGCGCGTGCCGAACTGAAAGGCGATAGGCCCAAGCTCGGGGTTGTCGATCCAGTGTTCCCACTCCTCCAACCACCACACGCCGCCGGCCATGATGATGGGCACCTGATCCAGGCCAAATTGGCGCATCAGCTTGCGCAATGCCAGCACGCGCGGAAAGGGGTCTTCCGGCCGCTCGGGGTCCTCGCCATTGGACAGGCCGTTATGGCCGCCGGCCAGCCATGGGTCCTCATACACGACGCCGCCAAGCAGATTGGCCGCCTTGTGATACGCCCGCTTCCAAAGCGCGTTGAACGCGCGTGAGGAAGAGACGATCGGGTAATAATAAACCCCGAATTTCTGCGCGATATCAGACAGACGGTAGGGCATGCCGGCGCCGCACGTCAGCCCATTGATCAGCCCGCGCGCGCCTTCGAGCACGCCGGTAATCACGCGCTCGGCCCCGCCCATTTCCCACAATATATTGGCGTGAACGCGGCCGCGTCCGCCGGCCAGTTCGTGGGCCTGACGCGCCTGGGTGACGCCGCCGTCAATGGCGTAGCGCACCAGCTCCTCGTGGCGGTCGGTGCGTGCGGTGCTATGATAAAGCTGCGGGATCGGCTTGCCGTCAGCATCGAAACTGTCGGCATTGACCGCGCTGAACGTGCCGACGCCGCCCTGCGCTGCCCAACTGCCCGAGCTCAGCCCATTGGAAATGGCGACGCCCTTGCCCCCTTCCACCAGGGGCAGCACGTCCAGCCCGCCCATGCGAATGGCGTTGATCGACTTCATGAAGCCCTGCCCTCGATGCGTCCGGGTGCGACACACTGAAACAGCGCACCGCACCCCTAGGTTGCCTAGTCTGCCGCTTCGTCGCGACGGCCGCCTTTCGGCCCTACCTTGTCAGAGATGTCCTCTCCAGTGGCTTGGTCAACCACGCGCATGGAAAGCTTGACCTTGCCGCGATCGTCAAAGCCCAACACTTTTACGCGCACACTGTCGCCCACGTTGACCACGTCGGACGTCTTGTTCACGCGGCCCTGCTGCAGCTCGCTGATGTGCACAAGGCCATCCCGCGAGCCCAGGAAGTTTACGAACGCGCCGAAATCGGCGGTTTTGACCACCTTGCCGAGGTAGATCACGCCCAGCTCCGGCTCGGCCACGATGCCGCGTATCCAGGCGATGGCCTTGTCGCTGCTTTCGGTGCTGGTGGCGGCCACCTTGATCGTGCCGTCATCGTCGATGTCGATTTTGGCCCCCGTCTGCTCGACGATTTCGCGGATCACCTTGCCGCCGGTGCCGATCACTTCCCGGATTTTCTCTTTCGGCACGTTGATGACCGTAATGCGCGGTGCGGTCGCGGCCACCTGGTTGCGGTTCCCGGTCAGCGCACGGGCCATCTCGCCCAGTATGTGCAAGCGGCCGTCGCGCGCCTGGTCCAGCGCGATCTTCATGATCTCGGGCGTAATGGACGTGATCTTGATGTCCATCTGCAGGCTGGTGACGCCCACTTCCGTGCCCGCGACCTTGAAATCCATGTCGCCGAGATGGTCCTCGTCGCCCAGGATGTCCGACAGCACAGCAAAGCCGCGATCTTCCTTGATCAGGCCCATGGCAATACCCGCCACCGGCCGCTTGAGCGGCACGCCGGCATCCATCAACGACAAGGAGGTGCCGCAGACCGTGGCCATAGACGAGCTGCCGTTGCTCTCCAGGATCTCGGAGACCACGCGCAGCGTGTAGGGGAAGTCCGCCTTTGCCGGCAGCAGCGGGTGCACCGCGCGCCAGGCCAGCTTGCCGTGGCCGATTTCGCGGCGCTTGGGGCTGCCGACGCGGCCGGCTTCACCCACGCTGAACGGCGGGAAGTTGTAGTGCAGCATGAAATGCTCGCGATACTCGCCTTCCAGACAGTCGATGATCTGCTCGTCCTGGCCGGTGCCCAGCGTTGCCACGCACAGCGCCTGCGTCTCGCCGCGGGTGAACAGCGCGCTCCCATGCGCGCGCGGCAGCACGCCCACTTCGGCGACGATCTGGCGCACCGTCTTGGTGTCCCGCCCGTCTATGCGAAGGCCGGTGTCCAGGATGGCATTGCGAACGATGTCTGCTTCCAGATCCTTGAGCATCGGCTTGGCCGCGGCGGTGTCCGCACCCTCGGCCGCGAGCCCTTCGAGCACGTGCTTCTTGGCAGCGCCCACGCGCGCGTAACGCTCCTGTTTGACCTGCTCCTTGTAGGCTTCGGCAATCGTGGCGCGGCCGAGTTCATCAATGCGCTTTTTCAGCGTGGTCTCGGCCTCGCTCGGCTCGGCCAGGTGCCACGGCTCCTTTGCCGCATGCTCCGCCAGTTCGATGATCGCCTGGATCACCGGCTGGAACGCCTTGTGGCCGAACTCCACGGCGCCGAGCATCACTTCCTCGGACAATTCGCGCGCTTCGCTCTCCACCATCAGCACGCCTTCGATCGTGCCGGCGACAACCAAATCCAGCGTGGCACCGTCCGTCTGCGCAATGGTCGGGTTCAGGATGTACTGGCCGTTCTCATAGCCGACGCGCGCGGCGCCCACCGGGCCGAAGAAGGGGATGCCGGAGAGCGTCAGCGCGGCCGAACAGCCGATCAGCGCCACGATGTCGGGATCGTTCTCCATGTCGTGGCTGAGGACGGTGGCGATGACCTGCACTTCGTTGCGGAAATTATCCGGAAACAACGGGCGGATCGGCCGGTCGATCAGGCGGCTGACGAGCGTTTCGTTCTCGCTCGGGCGGCCTTCGCGCTTGAAGAAGCCGCCCGGGATCTTGCCGGCGGCAAAGGCCTTTTCCTGGTAATCCACGGTCAGCGGGAAGAAATCCTGGCCGGGCTTGGCGTTGCGGACACCGACGGCGGTGCAGAGCACGATCGTGTCGCCATAGCTGATCAGCACGGCGCCATCTGCCTGGCGGGCCATCTTGCCGGTCTCGAGCGTCAGCTTGCGTCCGCCCCAATCGAGTTCTTTACGGAAGTAATTAAACATTCGCACTTTTCCTTTGTTGTGGGTGCGAACCAAAGCGCCTCGGACGGCATGGATGGGCTGCGCTGAGCAGCCAGGACCCATGTGGCCTGAAACGCCTCGATCGCGTGGCGTTAAGTAAGGCCAGGGGGCTCTGCCCCCTGGACCCCCGCTAAGGACAAGTCCTTAGAACCTGTTTGTTTAGGTGTGGGAGGGGGCCTGCCCGCACCGTTGTTGGTGTACGTGTGGCCCCCTCCCACACCTAAACAATGGGGGTCTGGGGCCTCAGGCCCCAGCGGGGTAAAGGGGCAGAGCCCCTTGCCTTACCTACGCAAACCGAGCCGGCCGATTAAGGCCTCATAACGGCTCTGGTCCTTCTTCTTCAGGTAGTCGAGAAGCCTGCGCCGGCGCCCAACCAGCATCAGCAGACCGCGGCGCGAGTGGAAATCCTTCGCGTGCGTCTTGAGGTGGTCGGTCAGGTTGACGATGCGCTCCGAGAGGAGCGCCACCTGGACTTCGGGGCTGCCCGTATCTGCGGGGGCGGCCTGATATTCGCCGATGAGCGCCGTGCGGCGCTCGGCTGTGATCGACATCGTGATGATCCTTGCAGGCTGGGTGTTACAGGATGCGCTCGGGACGCAGCCAGCCATCTTCCAGACGGCAGAGCCCGATCACGCGACCCCCCGCCATGGCGCGCACCAGGTTTTGGAACCCGCTTGCGTCTGGAATGCGGCCCATCAGAGTGAGCAGGCTGAGCGCCTGGCCCTGGGTGAGCTGCACGGTCTCCGCCTCCGTTAAGGCCAGCGCCGGGATGTCGGCCAGCGCGGTCGCAACGGGAAGCAGGAGGTCCGGTGAGGATCGCGCGGTATCCTCCGTTGGCAGCACTTTGTCCAGCGGGATTGCGTGCGCTTCCATGAAGGGGCCGACCCGCAGCCGGCGCAGGGCTGCGATATGGCCCAGGCTGCCGGCCGCACGCGCGAGGTCGCGCGCCAGGCTGCGCATGTAAACGCCTTTGCCGCTCTGGACTTCGAAGATGGCGGTGTCGGCGTTGGGGCGCTCGATGAGATCGAAGCGATCGACGCGGGCGGGGCGGGGTTCCAGCACAGGGGGGCGGCCTTCGCGGGCCATGTCGTAGGCGCGTTCGCCGGCGATTTTGATGGCGGAGTAGATGGGCGGGATTTGCATGATCTCGCCGCGGAAGGCGGGCAGGGCGGCGCGGAGCTGGTCGTCCGTGGGGCGGGCTGGCGTGGTTTGCGTGGTTTGGCCGTCTGCGTCGTCGGTGTCGCGGGCTTCGCCCAGGGCCAGGGTGAAGCGGTAAAGTTTGGTGCCGTCCATGACGTAGGGGACGGTTTTGGTGGCGTGCCCGAAGGCGATGGGCAGGACGCCGGTGGCCAGCGGGTCCAGCGTGCCGCCATGGCCGGCTTTTTGTGCGTCGAAGCCGCGGCGGACGCGGTTGACGACGTCCGTGCTGGTCATGGCTTGCGGCTTGTCGATGATGAGCCAGCCGTTGAGCGGCCGGCCACGCTTGCGGCGCATTGGGGTGGGGGTGTCCGGGTGAGGGGGCGGACCTATCGGGTAGTGGGGGCAAAAAGTCAAAAGTCTTTTGGTTCTTTTCTTCAGAAAAGAACTTCTTCTTTTTTGAAAAAAAGAAGCAAAAAACTTTTCCTCTTTTGCGTGGTTTGCCGGAACATCTCCCTCGTCATTGCAAGCCGCCCTTGCGTCCCTCGTCATCGCGGGTCGCCCCTTTCTTCTTCCGTCATCGCGAGCCGCCCCTTGGCGGCGTGGCGACCCAGGGCCACACAGTACACCTTCGCCGCGTGCCCTGAACCGCGTCAGCCAAGTGGTCCAGAAATAACGTAATGCGCGCACGGTCAACATCAACGCGGAGCGGTATTATGCAGGAATGCGGCATGAAGGCGTTGGTCGGGGCGGCACTGTTGGCAGCCTCGTTTTCGGCGCCGGTTTCTGCGTCCTTCGGCAAAAGCGCCAAACGAGGCATTGCCTACGATCTGGCCGCTGCCGCCGATCTGAAAGTGCTCTCGCCCGGTGTAAGCTGGTGGTATAATTGGGGTTCCACACCGAACCCGAGCGTGCCGCCGGATTACCGGACGAAGTACAAGGTGGACTTGCGAGCAGCGGAGAGATGTGTTTCGGTTTGCTTGGTCTAAGGAACGCATCACGCCCAATTCGCATTTCACCAGCTTGTTGGTGCGCTCAGATAGCCAGTGAGGATAGGGCAGAAATATAATTCCGTTGCAGTAAAATAAAGATAACCCACTTTTTTGAGCGGCGACGGGCGAGCGTTGAACCGCCTGACAGGCGACAGATCCTCTATTTTCTAAGTTGAAGGAATTGATACGTGTACATGATGTTCGGGGTTCTAATCGCATTGGCTGGAGTTGCGTTTGGCTTTGCTACCCTAGTAGGAGCGGGCGCTTCTATTTTTGGCCCGATGAGGATGAGGGACCGCTATTTGGCTATTTTAAGCACACCAGTCGCTTGCTTTGTCAGCATAATCATTGGTGTGACGGGTTACTCAATGACGGGATGGGGAGATGTGCCAACTTTCGTCGCATCGTCGGCGTTTTATGTTATTGGACTAATTTTTTCTGTAGGAGTAGCGATGGGCATAATCGCGAGGAATAAAGGATATTCAAGCTTAGCCATTACCGCCACTTCGGTGTCTCAGATGAGGCAATGTTCGGAATGCGCTGAACAAATCCAGGCAGCCGCCAAGGTATGCCGATACTGCGGCCACAGGCTTGCACAACCTGCATTCGAGGCGGGGTCGGAAGGCTGAATCTGAATATACATTACCGTTTGGCTTTGCTAACACCGCAGCACGTGACGGCACTGTGGCCTCAATACAAGGCTAGCCGAAAATTAAGCACAGCCCTCTCTCGCACCGAGGCCGCCATAATGATATACAAAGCTGTCGCCGCCGGGCTGCTCGTTGCAGCGCTGGGGGGCGAAGCAGCTGTTGCCGATAACCAGACACCGGCCGATTTCATCGGCAAGTGGCGAATCGGCCAGTGGATCGGTGAGAGCCAGGGCGGGTTCAGCGGCCCTGATCCAAACACGTTGTTAGGAAAGACTATGCAGATTACCAGCACCATGGTTCGAGCGCCTGAGCGCACATGCCGTCTGCACGACGCGATGGTCACTGCAACGGCCAACAGTGAAATCGAGGCAGGCATCTGGGGAGGCCAGCGTATCGCTCAATTGCGCCTACCGAAGGAAGAAATTGCCAAAGCGTTCGGAAGCGAACGGACGCGCGTTTTCCATGACAAAAGCCTGTGCATCTCAGCTATCATGATCGACCATGACCACATGATCGATGCATTTGGCAGCGGCGTCATCTACCGGCTTGACCGCGTCAAGTGACAGGCGCTTCGATCGCCTAAACCGAATCAGCGCGGGCCCTCAACACCCCCGCCGCCTCCACAGCAAAATACGTCAACACCCCATTCGCCCCCGCCCGCTTAAACCCCAGCAACGCCTCCATCATCCCGCGCTCCCGATCCAACCACCCCCGCTCCATCGCCGCCACCAGCATCGCGTACTCCCCTGACACCTGGTAAACAAAAGTCGGCACCGAAAACCGGTCGCGCACCCGACGCACAATATCCAGATACGGCATGCCGGGCTTGACCATCACCATGTCAGCCCCCTCCTCCAGATCCATCGCCACCTCACGCAGCGCCTCATCCGAGTTGGCCGGGTCCATCTGATATGTCTTCTTGTCCCCATGCAGCGCCTTGGCGGAACCCAGCGCATCGCGAAACGGCCCATAAAACGCCGAGGCATATTTCGCCGCATAACTCATGATGCGCGTGTGAACAAACCCGTCCGCATCCAGCGCCGCGCGGATCGCCCCCACCCGCCCATCCATCATGTCAGACGGCGCAATCACATCAATCCCTGCGCGAGCCTGATTAACCGCCTGGCGCGTCAACACCGCCAGTGTATCGTCATTGGCGACATACCCGTCCCGAATAACGCCGTCGTGCCCGTGATCGGTATAAGGGTCCAGCGCCACATCCCCAATCAACCCCATCTGCGGATAAGCACGCTTGAGCAACCGCGCCGCCCCGCAAATTAGATTGTCCGGATTGCCGCTCTCGGTCCCCTCCGCGTCCTTCTTCTCCGCCGGCGTCGCCGGAAACAGCGCCACCGCCGGTATCCCCAGCCGCGCCGCCTCCGCCACATGCGCCTCCACCCGATCGAGCGAAACGCGCACCACGCCAGGCATAGAGGCAACCGGCACGCTCAGCCCTGTGCCCTCGATAATAAATATCGGCCAGATCAGGTCGTCGACGGACAGTACATTCTCGGCAACAAGCCGGCGTGTCCAGGCGTCGTGGCGCAGGCGGCGCAGACGCGTGGCGGGGAAAGGCATTAAGAAAGCAGTTCTTTTTTGAAAAAAAGAACCAAAAAACTTTTGAATTTAGTGCCCGAGCAAAAAGACAAAAGTTCTTTGCTTCTTTCTTTCAAGAAAGAAGACCTTCCTTCCTGCTTCAAGCGCGCCCCCCCGTCAGCCGGCTATGCCCCCGGCTATAGCCGAAAAACACCACCAGCCCAATCAACAGCCAAACAATCGCCAGCAGCCATGTCTGCCCGGGCAATGATGCCATCAGCCCCCCGCAAACCAAAATCCCGGCAACCGGCACAAACGGCACCCAAGGGGTGCGAAACGCCCGCCTGCGCGAAGGATCGCTCCGCCGCAGCACCAGCACGCCCACGCACACAATGACAAACGCCAGCAACGTGCCGAAGGACGTCATGTGCCCCAGCGAACTGATCGGCAAAAACCCGCCCGCAATGCCCGCAAACGCCATGAACAGGATGTTGGACAGCCAAGGCGTGCGAAACCGCGGATGCACTGCCGCGAAGACCTGCGGCAACAACCCATCGCGCGCCATGGCATAAAACACCCGGCTCTGTCCCAGCAGCATGACCAGGATCACCGATGTCAATCCCGCAATGGCACCCACGGACACGGCCACCTTCAGAAACGGCAGCGGCGTTTGGCTGATCGCCAATGCGACCGGCGCCGCATCATGCAGCCGCGTGTAGCTGATCAACCCGGTCACAACCAGGCAGACCAGAATATACAGCACGGTGCAAATCGCCAGCGAGCCCAATATGCCGATCGGCATGTCGCGCTCGGGGTCCTTCGTCTCCTGCGCCGCGGTGGAAACCGCATCGAAGCCGATATAGGCGAAAAACACCGTCGCCGCGCCGCGCAACACGCCAGACCAGCCAAAATGCCCGAACTCGCCCGTATTGGGCGGAATGAACGGATGCCAGTTCGCCGGCTTGACGTAAAACGCGCCAAAGCCGATCACCGCGGCCACGACAGCCAATTTCAGCGCGACGATGGCGCCATTGACCTTGGCCGATTCCGAAATGCCGCGGATCAGAAGCAGCGACACCGCCACAATGACCAGCATGGCCGGCAAATTGACAATGCCAGGTGCGGGATGCCCCATCGAATCCGCGTCAAAGGGCGAAGCCGTTAACGCATGCGGCAACACGATGCCGAAGCTTGCCAGAAAGCTCGTCACATAAGCGGACCAGGAGACCGAAACCGTCGCCGCCCCAACGGCATATTCCAGCGTCAGCGCCCAGCCGATAATCCATGCCACCAACTCGCCCAGAGAGGCATAGGCGTAGCTGTAGGCGGACCCGGCCGCCGGGATCATGCCCGACAATTCGCTGTAGCAAAGCCCGGCGAAGGCGCAGCCCAAGGCCGCAATCATGAAGCTGATCACCACCGCCGGCCCTGCATTGTCGGCGGCGGCAATGCCGGTCAGCGAGAAGATGCCCGCGCCGATAATGGCGCCGATGCCAAGCGCCACCAGGCTGATCGGCCCCAGCGTGCGCTTGAATTCGGACGCGCCCGCGCCCTCCAGGGTGCCGATCGGCTTGCAGACGAAAAGCGGGTTTCCGACGGGCGCGCTCACGGTATCCATTGGGTGCTCCTTGGGCGCCCCCAGGCGGGGCAGGCTGGCATGGCCGCGTCCCGGGTTTCCGGCGCGCGCATTCACCTGTAAGTGTTAACGCCCGATCTGTCCCGCGCAAACTCGCCCCGCGCCAGAGGTGCCCCCCGCCCATGACCGACCAGACCCTGCCCCAATCCCTGGCTCGCTTCTTCGCCGCCCCGCTCGCCCAAACCGACCCCGAACTGGCCGCCGCCATAGGCGCCGAGCTCGTCCGCCAGCAGGACGGCATTGAGCTGATCGCGTCGGAAAACATCGTCTCCGCCGCGGTCCTTGAAGCCCAAGGCAGCGTCCTGACGAACAAATACGCGGAAGGCTACCCAGGCCGTCGCTATTACGGCGGCTGCCAGGAGGTCGATCGCGCCGAAACGCTGGCCATCCAGCGCGCCTGCCAACTGTTCGGCTGCACCTACGCCAACGTCCAGCCCCATTCCGGCGCGCAAGCCAACCAGGCCGTCTTCCTGGCCCTGCTCACCCCCGGCGACACGATCCTGGGCATGTCGCTCGCCGCTGGCGGCCACCTCACCCACGGCGCCGCCCCGAACCTGTCAGGCAAGTGGTTCCGCCCCATCCAATACGGCGTGCGCCGGGACGACGGCCTGCTGGACTACGAAGAACTCGAACGCCTCGCCCGCGAAGAACGCCCGCGCCTGATCATCGCCGGCGGCTCGGCCTACCCCCGCATCATCGACTTTCCCCGCATCCGCGCGGTCGCCGACGAGGTAGGCGCGCTGTTCATGGTGGACATGGCCCATTTCGCCGGCCTGGTCGCCGCCGGCCTCTACCCCAGCCCGCTACCCCACGCCCACGTGGTCACCACCACCACGCACAAGACCCTGCGCGGCCCCCGCGGCGGCATGATCCTGAGCAACGACCCCGAGCTTGGCCGCAAATTCAACAGCGCCGTCTTCCCCGGCCTGCAAGGTGGGCCGCTGATGCACGTGATCGCCGCCAAGGCCGCCGCGTTCGGCGAGGCGCTGCGCCCCGAATTTCGCGCCTACCAGCGCGCCGTCATCGACAACGCCCGCGCCCTGTCGGCCAGCCTGGTGCAACACGGCCTGGCCATCGTCACCGGCGGCACGGACAGCCATTTGCTGCTCGTCGATCTCCGCCCCAAGCGCGTCACCGGCCGCGCGGCCGAGGCCAGCCTGGAGCGCGCTCACATCACCGCCAACAAGAACGCGATCCCCTTCGATCCCGAAAAGCCCGCGATCACCAGCGGCATCCGCCTGGGCAGTCCCGCTGCCACAACTCGCGGCTTCGGCACGGTCGAGTTCACGGAAATCGGCGAAATGATCGCGCAAGTGCTGGACGGCGGCACCAGCGCCGAAGCCTCGGTAGGCGAACGCGTGCTCGCGATGTGCGCCCGCTTCCCCATCTACCCGCGCTGATGGAAGTTTCCGTCCTGAAAAATCGACGGGGGGTCTGGGGGGGATGGCACATCTCCCCCAGCCTTCTTTCTCTCTCTCGCATCCTTTCTTTAAGCCGGCGCCACTGGGGCGGCCTGGCGTTTGGCCTTGTGGTATCGCTGGCATCCGTTGCGGCCGGCATCGCCCTGATGTCCCTCTCCGGCGCCGTGGTCGCGGCCGTGCTGACCGGCGCTGTCATTTCGGCACCGTTGTGGCTGCGCATTCTCGGCCCCGCCCGCGTGGTGCTGCGCTACCTTGAACGCCTGGTCAGCCACGGCGCCACCTTCCGCGCGATTGCCGATCTGCGCGTCTGGTTCTTTCGCGGCTTCGCCGCACGCGCGGCCGGCGGCCTCGGCTTTCGCCCTGCAGGCGATCTGCTGAGCCGGCTTGTCGCGGACATCGAGGCTCTGGACGGGCTCTATCTGCGCATCCTACTGCCGCTCGCGGGCGCGGTGTTCGTCGTGCCGGCGGTAGCCTTGCTGGCGGGCCGCGCCGGCGCTGGGGCGGGCATTGCCGTGGGCGGGCTGTTTGCGGTGGCCGCCTTTCTGCTGCCGGCGCTGGTCGCGCGCGGCGCGATGCAGCAGGGCGCGGGACTGGCCCAGGCCAACGCCGGCCTGCGCGTGGCCGCCCTGGACATCTTCACCGGCCTGCGGGAGGTGCGCGCCTTCGGTGCCGAGCCGCGCATGCAGGCCCGCATCACCAGCACCCAGGCCGCGCTGATCGAACGCCAGCGCGCGGCCGCTATCCGCGGCGCCTGCGCCAATGCCAGTGCTGCGCTGTGCGGCCAGGCGGCGATCCTGTGCGTGCTGCTGGCCACCGCCGCGCCCGCCTGGGTCGTGGTCGGCTGCGTGTTCCTGGTCGTGGGCGCGTTCGAGCCGCTGTCCCTGTTGCCCCGCGCCGGCGTCATTGCAGGCGCTGCGGCCGAAGCTGCGCGGCGCGTGCTGGACGTCGCCGAAGGCCCAGTGCCGGTGCCCGAGCCCGCCGCGCCCCATCCTGTCCCAGCGGCGTTCGGCCTGCGATTCGATGCGGTGACGTTTTCCTGGGCCGCCGATGGACCACCGGTGCTGGACGCGCTGACGATGGATATCCCCGCCGGTGCGCATGTTGCCGTGCTCGGCCAGTCTGGTGCAGGCAAATCGACACTGGCGGCACTGGCGCTGAAGGTGGCGGCACCGCAGGGCGGGCGCATCCTGCTCGGCGGCACAAACGTCGCCGACCTGGCCGCGGGCGATTTGCGCGCGCGCATCGCCTGGGTCGGCCAGACTAGTCACATCTTCGATGACACGATCGCCGCCAATCTGCGCCTCGGCCGTCCGGACGCGAGCGATGCCGATCTGTGGCGCGCGTTGGATCGCGCCGCCATTGGCGAATGGGTGCGCGCGCTGCCTGATCGGCTGGACACCTGGCTCGGCGAGGGCGGTGCGCGTGTTTCGGGCGGGCAGGGGCGGCGCATCGCGTTGGCGCGCGCATGGGTCTCGGACGCGCCGCTGCTGATCCTGGACGAGCCTTGCACTGGCCTGGATGCGGCCACGGAACGCGAGTTTCTCACCACGCTTTTTGCCCAGGCGCGGGGGCGCACCGTGCTGCTGATCGCGCACCGTCTGACTGGTGCCGAAAAGCTCGATCGCATCTGGCGGCTTTCGGGCGGTCATGCCATGGCAGCCGCGGCCTAGGCCGTGCCACACTCGCGTCCGACCGAACCCGACAGGATTGCCGCATGACTCGTTTCGCCCGCGCCGCCGCCTTCAGCCTGTTGGGCTTGTCTTTCGGCGCGTGTGCGCACTCAGCGGAAATGCCGGTGCTGGTGGTCTTCTTCGACGAATGGTCGGGCGCGCTGGACCACGCCGCGCGCGATGTCATCAACCAGGCCGCCATCCGGTCACGCCAGGTGGCGCGCGCGCATATCGAAGTCGCGGGTTACGCCGATAATGCGGGCAATCCCGAGGCCAATCTTGCGCTCACGCAATTGCGCGCCCACCGCGTGGCCGAGGCGCTGGAGCGGGACGGCGTGCCGGCAGGCGAAATTACCATCAAGGCCGAGGGTGCGCAGCGCGAGCCGGGGGTCGCGAGCCGGCGCGTGGAAATTACTATTTCTGGGCGTTAATGAAAGTGAAGAACTGGGGGGGATGTGCGATCCCCCCCAGACCCCCCGTCATCATTTTGCTCCGGTCTTACAATCGAGGGGGGGTTTGGGGGGGATGGCACATCTCCCCCAATCTTTTCCTATGACTTCACCCGAAGAAATCCTCCAAACCGTCTTCGGCTTCCGCGAATTCCGCGGCCTGCAATCGCCGGCGATCCACCACGTCATGGACGGCGGTGACGCGCTGATCCTGATGCCGACAGGCGGCGGCAAGAGCGTGTGCTACCAGGTCCCCGCCCTGTGCCGCCCCGGCCTCGGGCTGGTGGTTTCGCCGCTGATTGCGCTGATGGACGATCAGGTGGCCGCACTGCGCCAGTTGGGCGTATCCGCTGGCGCGATGCATTCCGAGCTTGAGCCTGACGAAATCAGCCGCGTTTCCAATCTTTTGTCGTCGGGCAAGCTCGATCTGCTGTATGTCTCGCCCGAACGGCTGCTGTCATCGGGAACGCTGGACCGGCTGCGCCGCACCGATCTCGCGCTGATTGCCATTGACGAGGCGCATTGCGTCTCGGCCTGGGGCCACGAATTCCGCCCCGAATACCGCGCCCTGCGCCGGCTCGCCGAAATCTTCCCCGGCGTGCCGCGCCTGGCGCTGACGGCAACCGCCGATCACCGCACGCGCGACGACATACTTGCCGCACTCGACATGCCCGCCGCGCGCGTTTTTACCGCGAGCTTTCATCGCGCGAACCTCAATCTCGCCGCCGCGCCGAAAAGCAGCGAGACCACGCAGATGCTGGACTTCCTTGGCCGCCACAAGGGTCAGGCCGGCATCGTCTATTGCGGCAGCCGTGCCAAGACCGAACGCACGGCCGCGCGCCTGAAGGAGAAAGGCGTGCAGGCGATCGCTTTTCACGCTGGCCTCTCGCCGCTGGAAAAACGCGCGGGGCTCGCGCGTTTTCGCGCCGGCGAAAGCGTGGTCATGGTCGCCACCATCGCCTTCGGCATGGGCATCGACCGGCCGGACGTGCGCTTCGTCGTGCACCTGGACATGCCAGACAGCCCCGAGGCCTATTACCAGCAGATCGGCCGTGCCGGCCGCGATGGCGAGCCCGCCCACACGCTGCTGCTTTTCGGCGGCGAGGACATGGCGCGCGCACGCCATTGGCTCGCCCAATCCACTGCACCCGAGGCGCAGAAAGCGGCGATGCGCGCGCGTCTGGAGGCGATGATCGGGCTGGCCGAAGTCACCTCCTGCCGCACGCGTGCGTTGCTTGCGTGCTTCGGCGAGAACCTGGCGTCCGATTGCGGCCATTGCGACACGTGCCGCACGCCACGCGCGCTGTTCGACGGCACCGAGGCGGCGCAGAAGGCGCTCTCGGCCATTTACCGAACCGGGCAGATGTTCGGTGCGCGCTACGTGGTCGATGTGCTGCGTGGTGCCACATCGAACAAGATCGAAAATAACCGCCACGACAAGCTGGCGCTGTTTGGTATCGGGCGCGAGCGCAGCGACGATTTCTGGCGCGGCGTGCTGCGCCAGCTCGTCGCGCGTGGCGCGCTGCGCGTCAAGAGCGGCGAATATGCCAGCCTGGAACTCGTGGATGCGCAAGCGCGCCCTATTTTGCGTGGTGAGGCGCAGGTCATGCTGCATGAGGATCCGGCGCACGCGGACAAGCCTCGCGCGCGCAAGATCGCCAGTGCTGCCGCCGGCTTTGCCGAAGCGCCCGGTGAGGGTGAGACGCTGTTCGACGCTTTGCGGAACTGGCGCATGCAGGCGGCAAAGGCCCAGGCGGTGCCGCCTTACGTGATCTTCCACGACACGGTACTGCGCGACATTGCGGCCGTGCGGCCCGCTGATTTTGCTGCGCTGGGTGAAATAAAGGGCGTGGGCGCGTCCAAGCTGGAGCGTTATGGCGCGGCGGTGCTGGCTTTGATCGGGCGTAGCGCATGAAAAAGGCTGAGGGCTACACCGCAATCCCCGCGGCAAACCCGCTCGCCCACGCCCACTGAAAATTATACCCGCCCAGCCAGCCGGTCACGTCCACCGCCTCGCCGATGACGAACAGCCCGGGGACATTTCGCGCCTCCATCGTGCGCGATGACAGGTCTCGCGTGTCGATGCCGCCGGCGGTGACCTCGGCCTTTACGTAGCCCTCAGTGCCGGTGGGCGTGATGGTCCAGGCCGAGAGCCGGCCGGCAAGCGTGCGCAGCGTAGCGTCTGGGATGTCGGCCATGCGGGCGGCGGGCTCGGCCAAGGCGTGGGCGAGGCGCTGGGGTAGGTACTCGGCCAGCACGGTGGCCAGTTCGGCGCGCGGGCGGTCCCGCTTGCGGGCGAGCAGCGCCGCGCTTGCCTCCGTGGCGGGCAGCAGGTCCAGGGTGATCGGGCCAGCCTGCCAGTAGGAGGAGATTTGCAGGATGGCGGGGCCGGAGAGGCCGCGATGGGTGAAGAGAATGGCCTCGGCGAAGCGCGTGCGGCCGAGGCTTGCCAGCGCGGGAAGGGATACGCCGCTTAGGGGGCGCATAACTGCCAGCGTCTCGCCGGCGAAAATGAGCGGCACGAGGGCGGGGCGGGTGGGTGTGACGCGCAGGCCGAAGCGGGAAGCTGCGTCATGCGCAAAGGCGGTGGCGCCCATTTTGGGAATGGAGAGGCCGCCGCTGGCGAGCACCAGGCGGCCGGCGGTGAAGGCGCCGTGATCGGTTTGGACGTGGAAATGCTCGGCGCGCGTGAGGTTGGTGACGCGGTGGGCCAGGCGCAGATCGACGCCGGCGGCGTGGCATTCGGCGAGCAGCATGGCGAGGATGGCGCGCGCGGAGCCATTGCAGAAAAGCTGGCCCAGGGTTTTTTCGTGATAGGCGATGTTGTGGCGGGCGACCATCGCGGTAAAATCCTCTGCCGTGTAGCGGTTGAGGGCGGAGCGGCAGAAATGCGGGTTGTTCGAGACAAAACGCGCGGGTTCGGTGCCTGTGTTGGTGAAGTTGCAGCGTCCGCCGCCTGAGATCAGGATTTTGGCGCCGGCTTGTGCTGCGTGGTCAAGCAGCAGGACCCGGCGGTTACGCTGTCCCGCGGTGAGCGCGCACATGAGGCCGGCGGCACCCGCACCGATGATAATGGCGTCGTAATGCGGCGCGGGGTGCAACGTTATACCAACCGGCGTTGAGATTGACACATGATCAAGGAGAGAAAGATTGGGGGAGATGTGCCATCCCCCCCAAACCCCCCGTCATTCATTAGAGCTTGTCCTAATTAAAGACGGGGGGTCTGGGGGGGATGGCACATCTCCCCCAGCCTTACTCTGAGAGTCAACCGTTCGGCTGACCGGTATTAGAGATCGATAAGGCGGGTTTCGCCCACGCCGAGCACGCCGAAATTGGTGATGCCGTTTTCCTGGCAGGCGCAAGCGAGGTCGATGGTGGGTGCGTCGATCGCTTCGTCGGTCAGGCGGAAGGTGCCGAAATGCATGCCGATCGAGTGGCGGGCGCGCAGGTCCTGGTGGGCTTGCACCGCCTCGGCGGGGTTCATGTGCACGGCGGCCATGATCCAGCGCGGTTCGTAGGCGCCGATTGGCAGAATTGCGATATCCGGCGGGCCGAGGCGGCCGGCGATTTCGGCCCAGTGCGGGCCCATGCCGGAATCGCCGGCGAAGAGGATTTGATGGCCGCCCGCGCGCAGCATGAAGCCGCCCCAGAGCGCGCAATTTCCATCGCGCAAATTGCGGCGGGAGAAATGGCGCGCGGGGGTGGCGGTGATTTGTAGGTCGGCGATATCCGTTGTGTCCCACCAGTCAAGTTCGCGAGCGCGCAGACCGGCGCGGGCGAGAAGGGGGGCGTTTTTCAGCAGGGTGACGGCCTGAGGCGCGTGCGTTGCCGTGAGCGCGCGCAGGCTGGGGAGGTCGCAATGATCGTAGTGGTTGTGGCTGATGAGGATCAGGTCGATCTGCGGCAGATCGTGCATCGCCAGGCCGGGCGGGCGAACGCGTTTTGGGCCCGCCCACGAAACGGGTGAGGCGCGTTCGCTGAACACGGGGTCAGTCAGGATGGACAAGCCGACAAATTGAATGAGAAAGCTGGCGTGGCCGATGAAGGTGATGGCGGCCTGATCGGCGCGGGGTCTGGTTGGCGGCGGGAAGCTTTCGTTTTCGACGCTCGTAGGCCATTTGGGGCGATCACCCTGCAATCGCCAGCGCAGGATTGGCAGGAGGCTGCGGCGGGGATTTGCAACCGGCATTCGTCCCGGATTGAAAAAGCGATCGCCGTCGAAGTGACTAGACAACATGGCCTGGTGGTGGAAAGAATTGGGGAAATGTGCCATCTCCCCCAATCCCCCTGTCATTATTTTAGACAGTGCTGCGATGTGTCGTTGTCGTTTGCGTCAGCACCGTCTCCGGCGCGGCGCCTACAGAATAAGGCGGCGCCGTTTCATCGAAGCGCGACCACCCCGCCTGCTGGTATTCCGCGCGGCGCCCGACGGGATCGACGAACTTGCCGGCATCGAGAATGCTCGCGGCCTGATCGGCCCGCGCAGCGTCGGCGCGCACGGTAACGAGCGAACCGCCGCGGCGAACGCCCTCCGCATAGACATGCGCTTCATCCTCGGACACGCCGGCGTGCGTCAGCGAGCCGATCAGTCCGCCGGTGCCCCCGCCCACGACGGCACCCACGCCCGCGCCAGTCAGAGTGGCGACAAGCCAGCCGGCGGCAACAACGGGGCCAACGCCAGGGATTGCCAGTGCGCCAAGTCCCGCGGCCAGACCGAGTCCGCCGCCGATCATCGTGCCCGCTGTGGCACCGGCACCCGTCGCGCCGCCATCAGTGCTGGCCGCGCCATGTTGCGTGTTGGCATTGTTGGCGACGATGCTGACATCGTCGTGGCTGAAGCCGGCGGCTTCAAGCTTGCTGACGACATTGACGGCATCAGCATGGTTGTCGAACAACCGTGCGAGTGTGCGTGTTGCCATGTTTTTTTCCTATCCTACGATTGCTGGCCGACATTGCCCTTGTAATCCAGCCAAACCGAAACGCTCTGGCCGTCCTTGGTCGCGGTGCCGCGCCAGACGCCATCGCTATCCTTCTTCAGGCCCATCACCTGCGCGTAGCCTTTGGCGGAAATGCGATTCCGAGCCTGCTTTCTGGTAAAGCTGTTGCGGCCATGCGCGGGTTGGTCGGCATTGGCGCCTGTTGTCACAACCGCCTGATTGGTGTCGCCGGAAGCTGCGGCCTTGCCGCCGTCATGCGCCGTACCCATCGGATTTGTGCTTGCCGGTGCGCCCGTGCTGGTCGTGGGTGCGGGCGTGGCCGGCGCGGCGGGGGTCTGCGCGTAAGCCAGACTGACCGCGAGTGCGGCACAAGCGCCCCCCAAAAATACTCGTTTCACGTGGTACTCTCCCGAATTGGTCTTGGTTGAGCGGGTTTAACGGTGCTTCGTGCGCCGAGTTCCGGGCGGAACCCTCGTCAAGGCATGTGCGCGCCCCATATAACCGCACGACCTTGGCCGGCTTGGGGTGGATCAGATGGCGCACGCGATTATGCTGACAATCAATGGCGTGCGGCGGCACGTCGAACTGGATGACGAACGTGTGACACTGTTGGACCTGCTGCGCGAGCGGCTGGATCTGACGGGAACGAAAAAGGGGTGCGATCGCGGGCAGTGCGGTGCGTGCACGATCCTGCTGGACGGGCGGCGCATCAATGCATGCCTGGCCCTGGCTGTCAGCCATGATGGCGCATCCATCCTGACCATCGAAGGCGTGGCGCGCGATGGCGTTCTGCACCCGGTTCAGGAGGCCTTTATCGCCCATGATGGTTTTCAATGCGGCTTCTGCACGCCTGGGCAGATCATGAGCGCGATCGGCCTGATCGAGGAAGGCCAGGCGGGCGACGATCCAGAGCGTGTGCGCGAAGGCATGAGCGGCAATTTGTGCCGCTGCGGCGCCTATGCCGGCATTACCGAGGCGGTGCTGGACGCGCAAGCGCGCATGGCGGGGGCGGGCGCATGAACAGTTTCGATTACGTCCGGCCCGGCA
The DNA here is from genome assembly GCA_965276755.1 of Acetobacteraceae bacterium. Classification (GTDB taxonomy): domain Bacteria; phylum Pseudomonadota; class Alphaproteobacteria; order Acetobacterales; family Acetobacteraceae; genus CAJCIS01. Next base: position 1,586,735 of record OZ255625.1, on the reverse strand, counting down.
GCGTTGCGCAAGCCGTGGCGGCGGGGGCGGCACCGGGCGCGGCCTTTCTTGCCGGGGGCACCAATTTGCTCGATCTGATGAAGGGCGGTATTTCCAAGCCATCCCGGCTGGTCGATATCTCGCGTCTTCCCGGCCTGGACCGCATCGAACATAAAGCCGACGGTTCCACGCGCATTGGCGCGCTGGTGCGCAACAGCGATCTGGCGCACGACGCGCAAATCGCCGCACGGTATCCGATGCTGGCCGAAGCGCTGCTCTCCGGCGCATCGGCGCAATTGCGCAATGCGGCGAGCACGGGTGGAAACATTTTGCAACGCACCCGCTGCACATATTTTTACGATACGGCCGGCGCCTGCAACAAGCGTGATCCGGGCACGGGGTGCGGTGCAATCGGCGGCCATACGCGCGGGCATGCGATATTGGGCTGGAGCGAGCATTGCATCGCCACGCATCCGTCTGATTTCTGCGTGCCGCTGGCAGCACTTGGTGCGGCCGTGGAAATTGGCGGTGCGGCGGGCACGCGCGAAGTGGCGGTGGTCGATTTTCACACCCTGCCCGGCGAACACCCCGAACATGAGAGCGTGCTGGCGCCAGGCGAGCTGATCGTGGCCGTGCGCTTGCCTGCCGAGGCGGCGGGCTGGGCTGCCCATTCGCGCTACATCAAGCTGCGTGACCGTACGTCCTACGCCTTTGCCGTGGTCTCCGCGGCCGCCGCCTTGCGCATGGAGAATGGCGTAATTGCCGAGGCGCGCCTGGCGCTGGGGGGCGTGGCCGCCAAGCCGTGGCGTGCGCACGCGGCCGAGGCGGCGCTGGTCGGGCGCCCCGCAGATGCCGCCGCCTTTGCCGATGCAGCGCAAGCCGCGCTGGCCGATGCCAAGCCGTCCGGCGATAATGCTTACAAGATCGAGCTCGCGCGCCGCCTGGCCGTGCGCGCCTTTCGCCTGGCCGCGGCAGGCACGCCGGACAGGCTGCCTGCGCTGCCCGCATCCCCCATGGCCCCAACCCGCGGAGTTCTTGCGCATGTCTGAGACAATGCCTGCGCGCCAGCGCCATGGATCCAATAGCGGCCAGCCGCTGACGCGCACCGAGGGCAAGCTGAAGGTGACAGGCGGTGCGCCCTATGCGGCCGACCACCACCCCGCCGGCATGCTGCACGCGGTGATGGCCACGGCGAGCATTGCGCATGGCAGCGTCACGGGCATGAACGTTGCCGCGGCGCGCGCGCACTCGGGCGTGGTCGAAGTCATGACGACCGCGAATGCGCCGAAACTGGCGCGCCATCCGGACGACACCGGCCAACCCTTCATGTTCAAGCTCGACCTTTTGCAGGATGCCCGCGTGCGCTATGCGCACCAGCCGATTGCGGTTGTCATCGCGGACACGCTTGAAGCGGCCACGGAAGGCGCGGCCCTGCTCGCGCCTACCTACCAGATCGAGGCCGCGCGCACGGGGCTCGATGATGCGGCGGTGTTCGAGCCGGAGGTCGTGGGGCCCGGGTACCCAGCAAAGGAGAGCACGGGCGACGTCGATTCAGGCCTGGCCGCGGCCGCTCACCGGCTGGATGAGGTCTATCAAACCCCGGCGCAATACCACAACCCGTTGGAGCCGCACGTTGTCGTTGCCGCATGGCAGGGCGACAAGCTGCGGGTGGATATGCCCAGCCAGGGCATGTCGATGGGCGCGGCGCGCATCGCCGGGCTGTTCGGCATTCCGCCAGAGAATATCTACATCAACACGCCTTTTGTCGGCGGCGGTTTCGGCTGCAAGGGGCTGGTCTCGGGGCCGGAGATGCTGGGCATCATGGCCGCGCGCCTGATGGGCAAGCCGGTCAAGCTGGTGGTGACGCGGCCGCAAATGTATGGGCCCGTTGGCCATCGCGGACCGACGCGCCAGCATTTGCGCCTGGGCGCTGCACAGGATGGCGGGCTGACCGCGCTTGATCACCACACGCGTACCGCCAGCAGCACGTTCGACGATTTCTTCGAGCCCAGCGGCGGCACGTCGCACACGCTCTACGCATCGCCGGCGATCCGTACATCCTATGACGTGGTGCGGCTGGATACCGGCACGCCGCTGTTCATGCGCGCGCCGGGCGAGGCGTCCGGCAGTGCCGCGCTGGAATCTGCGATCGACGAGATGGCGCTGGCCTGCGGCATGGACCCGCTGGAATTCCGCCTGCGCAATTACGCCGAAGTCGAGCCGATCTCGGGCAAGCCGTTCACATCCAAGGCCCTGCGCGACTGCTACAGCCAGGGTGCGGCGCGCTTCGGCTGGGCCGGGCGGCCATTGGCGCCCCGGCAGATGCGCGATGATGACGGGCTGCTGCTTGGCTGGGGCGTGGGAACGGCGACATTTCCCGCGTTGATGATGCAGGCCGAAGCGTCCGCCACATTGCGCGCCGACGGTTCGGGCACCGTGCGCATCGGCGCGCATGACATGGGCCAAGGCGCGTGGACGGCGCTGGCGCAAATTGCGGCCGACGCCATGGGGCTGGACATGGATCGTCTGGAGTTCTTGATGGGCACGTCCGATTTGCCAAATGGCGGCATCGCGGGCGGATCCTCGCAGACGGCAACGGCGGGGTCGGCCATTCACGGTGCGGGCGGGGACGTGGTCGCGCAGCTTGCGCAATTTGCGGCGGCTGATGCGCGCTCGCCATTGTTCGGCAGCGGCAATGCGGGCGTGGTTGCGCGTGGCGGCCGGCTGTATCGGCGTGACGATGAGGCGGTCAGCGACGCCTATGTCGACATATTGGCGCGCGCCGGGCGCGCGACGATCGAGGGGCATGGCAAGGCTGCGGCGGACGAGGCGAAAGGCGAGCACTACGCCATGCACGCGCATGGTGCGGTGTTTGCCGAAGTGCGCGTCGATCCCGATCTCGGCCAGATACGCGTCAGCCGGCTGGTCGGCGCGTTTGCGGCGGGACGCATCATCAATCCGCGCCTGGTGCGCAGCCAGTATCTTGGCGGGATGATCTGGGGCGTGTCGTTTGCGCTGCACGAAGAGGCGCTGATGGATGCGCGCAGCGGGCGCATTATGAATGCCAATCTCAGCGATTACCACGTGCCTGTGAATGCGGACGTGCCGAGCATAGAGGCCATCCTGGTCGAGGAGGAGGATAGCCTCGTCAATCCGCTTGGCGTCAAAGGCGTGGGCGAGATCGGCATTACCGGCACGGCAGGCGCCGTGGCCAACGCGGTATGGCACGCGACCGGTGTGCGCGTGCGGGAGATGCCGATTACGCTGGACAAGGTTTTTCGCGGGCCGAGCTTTTAGGGAAAAAAGCTGGGGGAGATGTGCCATCCCCCCAGACCCCTGTCTTCATTTAGGCGAAACCCGAATAAAATGACGGGGGGTCTGGCGGGGGATTGCACATATCCCCTAGGTCTTTCTAGACGTCAATCCTTACGCGGATCGGTATAATAAGGAAGGGAGCACAACATGGTCGATAGCGCGCAAATCAAGGAACATGCCAATGTCATTGGCGCGGACGGGGTGCGTGTCGGCACGGTCGATCATGTGCAGGGCGACCGTATCAAGCTGACCAAGAAGGATTCCGCTGACGGGCGGCATCATTTTATTTCGACCGGGCTCGTGGCCGAAATCGAGGGGGATAATGTACGGTTGTCGGCGAACGCCGATGTGGCCATCACGTTTGAGGAAGCGGAGTAGCCTCCCGCGTGCGGCGCCAGGGCGTGAGCGGCTGGTAAGTGGCGCTTTCCGTGGCATAGGCGCGCGCACTGGCAATCAGTGCGCGGCGCTGCAGGTGCAAAATCCCATCCTGCACGGCGCGCTTGGAAAGGCCGGTGCGTTCTGCCAATCGCGCGTGGCTGAGGGCCGCGCGGCCCCCCGCGCCGGCCGCAATCAGGCACAGATAGACCAGATAAGCCGATGGGCGGCGGTCGTGGCCGACCAGGTCCCGCATGAGGGTATCAATCACGTAGCGATCCAGCGCGTAGTGTGCGGTATTGGTTGCCATAGCAATGGCTGCCACACTTCTGGGCCGCCTTCCAGCCCATTATGCGGGCGCCAGGAGGCGATCATGATCAAGCAGCTCAAATTCGTCGGCATCCCCACGCGGGACCGGGAGGCGGCCCTTATCTTCTGGACAGAGAAGATGGGGCTGACCGTGACGACCGACCAGCCGATGGGACCGGGCAATCGATGGATCGAGCTTGCCATTCCGGGCGCGCAAACGGGCATCGTGCTGTTCACGCCGGATGGGCATGAGGATCGGGTCGGCACATTCTTCAATGGCTCGTTCATGTGCGACGATCTGGAGTACACCCATCGGCAATTGAGCGAGCGAGGTGTGGTTTTTGTCGCGGCACCCGAGCGGCAACCGTGGGGGAGCTTTGCCAAGTTTGCCGATGCCGAAGGCAATGTCTTTGTCTTGTCCGAGCGCTAAAAAAAGACGAGGCGGCCAGTTTTTCTACTTTCAGCAAGCCTCCCAGGCTTAAGACAAGACTGGGGGGAATGTGCCATCCCCCCCAGACCCCCCGTCATTATTTTCAATCTGTACCATAAATCGCGTGGCCAGCGCGCCATAGAGCGGCTGCCGGCAAACGAGGCGCGATACGCCATACGCCAGGAACGACGCCGCCATCAGCGCCACCGTCATCTGCTGATTATCGGCCATTTCCATGACAATGACCGCGGCGGTGATCGGCGCCTGCACAACGCCCGAGAAATACGCAACCATACCCAGCAGCACGACCGCGCCGGGGGCGGCCGCCGGCAGCAGATGCGCGATACTGCGCCCCAGTCCCGCGCCCACCGCCAGCGATGGCGCGAATATTCCGCCTGGTATGCCGCTCGCATAAGAAATGATCGTCGCAGCCAGCTTCATGACGAAGAACGGCGCCGGCAGGTGGCTCTGCCCCGAGACCATTGCGCTTGCCTGCGCATAGCCCGTGCCATAGGTGGCGCCCGAGGAGGCCAAGCCCAAACCCGCAATCGCCAATCCGCACAACGCGGCAAAGGCCACCGGGCGGCGCGCGATCATGCGTCCCAGCATGCCGGGCAATCCGCTCGCGGCCCATAGCAGGGCACGCGAAAAGCCGCCGCCGAACGCCCCGCCGAGCACGCCGCAGGCAAGCACCGCCTCCCACCCCACGCCGATTGGCAGGATGGCCGCGGTGTGCCCGAAATAGCTGCCGCCCCCGGTCAGTGCCAGGGTCGCAATACCCGAGATGATGACCGCGGTCATCACCGTGCCGCTGGTGCGCTGCTCGAAGGAGTGGCTTAATTCCTCGATGGCGAAGACCACGCCCGCCAGCGGCGTGTTGAACGCCGCCGCGACGCCCGCGGCACCGCCCGCCAGCACCAGGGGGCGCAGCCTTGCCGCCTCCTCGGCTACCGCACCCGCGCCGAAGCGCTGGCCGAGCGCGCGCATGATAGCCGCACTGACCTGCACGGTCGGACCCTCCCGCCCGATGGAGGCGCCGCAACCCAGGCCAAGCAAGGTCAGCACGATCTTGCCCATTGCCACGCGCAAGGACAACACCGCGCGGATGCGTGCCGGATCTGCCATGTCGGTGGCCGCAATAACCTGCGGTATGCCGCTGCCCTGCGCGCCGGGAAAGAAGCGCCGTGTGATCAGCACCGAGGCCGCAAGCCCCGCCGGCGTGATCAGCAGGGCAAGCCAGGGCGAGGCGTCCGTGGCGCGATGGAACAGCGCGTCGGCCAGGTTGGCGGTCAGCGCAAAGCCTGTTGCCACCGCGCTGATGGCGAGCGCGCCCACCCAGAACACCACCCGCGGCACCCAGACGCGCCGCGAGTGCCAGCGCGTGTTCGGTGTTCGGGTGGGCGGGTCGTCTTGCATGCGGCGCTACCAGAGAAAAAGAAAGGTCTTCTTTTTTGAAAAAAAGAAGCAAAAAACTTTTGCGATGTTGTTACGGACTCGCTGCTAAAAGGCACTTGCTCCGCTTTTAGAAAAGCAAGAAAATTGTTGCGCCTAATAGAATTTGAGTTTTAAACAGTGAGTTCCGCAGCGTTGCTCTGACACGCGTCTACCGCGTGCGGCGGCCGTAATCCTATCCACGAAGAAGTTGCCATCCCGAGGGTTGCAAGTGGCTAAAGTATATACCAATCAATGGGTCATCTACGCCCCCGGTGCTTACAAGGCCTTGTCGGTACATTAAGCGAAGGTGATAATCAATTCGTTCATGATCATATCCAGGCACAGATAGGGGGATCTTCAACATGAAGTCCCCGAGATATCCGCACTATATTCAGGCTCCCTCATAGCTCCGCTCCTCGCAAAGCTTTCTTCAAAGTCGTTTGACGATTCAGGCATCACAGGTGCCTCCGCGTTCACTGCGCCGCCGGATCGTTCAACAAATAGACCGGTTACAACTAGGCGATACCCGAGGCGCTTGTCACCAAGCGTTGCAAGTCGCGCAGCGCTCGTCGGCACCCAAAGGCGAATGACGGTTCGGTCGGAACACACTGGATGAACATCGACCGATAGGCATGAACGCACGTTCTTGTGGCAGTCTGCCATCGGAGCGCTGACGTTGATGATGCTGACCACCCAGTTTTGTATCTTAAACCCCTTGTTTTTGACGATATCAAAAACATGAAAGTTCCGACTTCTGAATACTAAGGTCATTTGACGTTCAACCTTGTCAACACGAATTCCGTTCTTTTGCTCCTCAGCCTCGGTCCGCTGATCGCCTAGTGTCTTATAGTCAATTGAAGCATCTTCAATAGTAGAGCAAAATTCTGTCTCGTGCTGCGGAACGGCTACTTCCTGCGCACGGGCCGACGTGCTAGTGAGGCTCAAGCAGAAACTCGCGCAAATAAACTTAAAGCTGAATCGCATCGGGCGTCCCGTTCCCTCTTCTCTGCATCGTACTCTGGGAGAAGCACTCCAGAACGCCATCCCAGCCGTCTGGTCGCCAGGATCGCAGCCTCACCGAAACGGTCACTCGCAATTGGGGGATAGGGAGTCTCGCTAAACAGATGACGAGGGGTCTGGGGGGGATGGCACATCCCCCCCAGCCTTTCTCTCACTTACCTTGTCAGCCTTGACCGAGCGCCGAAACGCCGCCGCCCCCCCAGCCACGACACTCTGCCGCGCGCGCCCAAACGCCATAGCGTCCGGCGCCACGTCCTTCGTCACCACGCTGCCGGCCGCCACGAACGCGCCGTCGCCAAGGCTCAGGGGTGCCACCAGCACGCTGTCCGATCCCACGAACACGCGCGCGCCAATTTCCGTGCGATGCTTGGCGTAGCCGTCGTAATTGCAGGTGATCGTGCCCGCGCCGATATTGGTGCCGGCGCCCACGGAAGCGTCGCCCAGATAGGTCAGGTGGTTGGCTTTGGCGCCCTCCCCGAGCGTTGCCGCCTTGAGCTCGACGAAATTGCCGACATGGGCACGCGCGCCCAGCACGGTGCCCGGCCGCAGCCGCGCGTACGGGCCAACGATGGCGCCGGCACCGATGCGGCAGCCTTCCAGGTGGCAGAAGGCGCGGATCTCGGCAGGGCCATCGACGATGACGCCGGGGCCAAAGACGACGTGCGGGCCGACCACCGTATCCGGGCCGAGCATGGTGTCGGCACTCAGGAACACGGTCTCGGGCGCGGTTAGGGTGGCACCGCCTGCCATGACGGCTGCGCGCAGGCGGTGCTGCAACACGGCCTCGGCCGCGGCCAGTTCGGCGCGCGAATTGATGCCGCGCAGTTCGTCCTCGGGCGCTTCGACAGCCTGCACGGTGGCGCCATCGCGCACGGCCAGGCGCACCAGGTCGGTCAGGTAATACTCGTTCTGGGCATTGTCGGGCGTGATGGCGCCCAGCCAGGGCAGCAGGCGCCCGGCCGCAGCGCAGAGCGCGCCGGCGTTGCAAAGCGGGATGGCGCGTTCGGTTTCGGTGGCGTCCGCCCATTCGACGATGCGGGTGATCCGGCCGGCCTCGGTCACCAGTCGGCCGTAGCGCGCAGGGTCTGCCGGGCGCATGGCCATTAGCGCCAGGCCCGCGCCGCTGGCCAGGCGCGCGTCGAGCAGCCGCACCAGGCTTTCCTGCGTGATCAGCGGGTTGTCGGCGAAGAGCACTGCGGTGTCTCCGTCGCCGAACAGGGCAGCGGCTTGCAGGGCGGCGTGGGCGGTGCCGCGGCGTTCGTTCTGGATGCAGACCGGGTGAGGTGCGGCGATGGCAGCCAGTGCGTCCATGTCTGGGCCGATCACGACCACGATGCCGCCGAACACGCCTTGGCAGGTGGCGATCAGGTGAGCCAGCATCGGGCGGTTGGCGATGGGGTGCGCGGCCTTGGGCAAGGCCGATTTCATGCGCGTGCCCATACCTGCGGCCAGGATGATGGCGGTGGCACCGGGGTGGCTGGGCTGCGTGGGCATGGCCGTTTTCTACCTGTGCAGGTTCCGCGTGGTAAAGCATGGGCGGGCTAACGCCGGCTTCACCGGCAATGATCTAAAAGTCGACGGGGGGTCGTCACGCCAAAGCGTGCTTCGCACGACGGGGGATGGCACATCTCCCCCGGCCTTTTTAACTTTCGAAAGCGACTTGCCTTGAGCCTGTTTCTAGTCACCGGCGGCGCCGGCTTCATAGGCTCGCATCTTGCGGACGCCCTGCTGGCCGATGGCCACCGGGTGCGCGTGCTGGACGATCTGTCGACGGGCAAGCGCGCCAACCTGGCGCCGCAGGCCGAGCTGATCGTGCGCGATGTGGCCGAGCCCGCCACCACCCAGGCCGCGATGGATGGTGTCGACGGCTGCTTTCACCTGGCCGCGATTGCCTCGGTGCAGCGAGGCAACGAGGACTGGATCGGCACCAGCCGCATCAATCTCGGCGGCACGGTCGCCGTGCTGAACGCGGCCCGCGGCGCGCGCGTGCCCGTCGTCTACGCCTCCTCGGCGGCGATTTATGGCGATCTGGGCGGGGAGGTCGCGGCCGAGGATGCGCGCCCGGCGCCGCAGACCGCATACGGCGCCGACAAGCTCGCCTCCGAACTGCACGCAAGCGTTGCCTGGCACGTGCATGGCGTGCCGACGCTCGGCCTGCGCTTCTTCAACGTCTATGGGCCGCGGCAGGACCCGTCCTCGCCCTATAGCGGCGTCATCAGCGTCTTTGCCGACCGGATTGCCGCAGGCTTGCCGATCACCCTGCACGGCGATGGCGGTCAGACGCGCGACTTCGTCCATGTCGGCGATGTGGTGGCGCATCTGCGCGCGGCGCTGCACGCGCTGGGGCGGGCGCCGGGGGCAGGCGCGCTCAATGTCTGCACAGGGCGCGAGACCTCGGTGGGCGAGCTTGCGCGCGTGCTGGGCGGGATTGCGGGGGTTACGCCCGCGATCGGGCATGGTCCGGCACGGCGCGGTGACATTCGTAAGTCGGTGGGTGATCCGTCCCTGGCGCGGAGCCGCTTGGGGGTTTCCGCGCAGACCTGGCTTGCTGAGGGATTGCGCGGGCTGAAGAGCTGGGGGAGATGTGCCATCCCCCCCAGACCCCCCGTCATTATTTAGGACGAGAACTAAATAACGACGGGGGGTCTGGGGGGGATGGCACATCTCCCCCAGCTTTTTCTTTCCCCCTTGCGCGCAACCGCCACTCCCCGCAACACCTGCCCTGACCTACCGCGGCGAGTCGCATGACCCTGCTCCAAGCCATCATCATCGCCATCGTCCAGGGTGCCACCGAGCTCTTCCCCATCAGCTCGCTCGGCCACGCAGTCATCCTGCCGCGCCTGCTTGGCTGGGGCATGGACCAGCACGCGCCGGCCTTTCTGCCCTTCCTGGTGCTGCTGCATCTGGGCACCGCGGCCGCCCTGCTGGCCTATTTCTGGCGCGATTGGTGGGCGCTGCTGACGGGCGTGGCAGGATTGTCCGACGCGCACCGCACGCGGGAAAGCCGGCACATCGCCTGGCTGCTGATAGTGGCAACGATCCCGGCCGTGATCCTGGGTGCCGCGCTGGAGCATGCCCTGCGCCGCCTGTTCGGCACGCCGGTGATCGCGGCGGGCTTTCTGGTCGCCAATGGCATCCTGCTGCTGGCGGGTGAGCGACTGCGCCGAGCTCCGGCGAGATTGGGCGCGCGGCCCGTGGCGACGCTCAGCACGATGGATGCCGTGGTCATCGGCCTGTGGCAATGCCTGGCGCTTCTGCCCGGGATTTCGCGTAGTGGTGCGACGATCGTGGGCGGCCTGCTACGCGGCATCGATCATAGCGGCGCCGCCCATTTCAGCTTCCTGATCGCCCTGCCGATCATTCTGGGGGCGACGGCGCTGGAGGTGCCCAAGCTGCTGCACGCCGGCGTGCCGGCGGGCACGTTCCAGATTGCGGCCATTGCCGCCGTTATTGCAGGCGTCGTCGCCTTTGCCAGCACGGCCTTTCTCATGCGATGGTTTGCCGATCATGACCGGTGGGCGCTCAATCCGTTCGCGTATTATTGCATTGCCATCGGCGCGGCGTGTGCGGGGTGGATGCTGTGGGCGTGAGGCGCGCGCTGCTCGCGGTGGCGGCAGCGTTTCTGCTGGGCGGCGCGGGCCTGCCCGATCGCGCGGCAAGCCTGCCGCTCTCGCGCGCCGACCTTGGGTGGTGGCGGGCGCGTCTGGCGCAAAAGGCCGCCGAAATCCGCGCCGCGGGGCGTGTGGATTTAGTTTGGTATGGCGACAGCATTACGCAGGATTGGGAACGGGCGGATTTCGCGCCGGCCTGGCAGCATTATTACGGCGGGCGCCACGCGCTCGACTTGGGCTTCAATGGGGATGCGACCTCCCATTTGCTCTGGCGCATCGAGAACGGAGAAGCCGCCGGCATTCACCCGCGCGCGGCGGTGGTGCTGATCGGGGCCAATAATTTCGGCCATCTTCACTGGGGGGCGGGGCCGACCGAGGCGGGGATTGCCGCTATCGTGACCGAGCTGCACCGGCGGCTGCCTGGCGTGCGCGTGCTGCTGGTGGGCGTGCTGCCGTGTATTCGGGGCGCCTGGGTTGACCAGAACACGGTTGCGCTGAACCGCGCGCTGGCTGCGCGCTACCGGGACGGGCGGGAGGCAAGTTTCATTGACCTGTCAGGGTTGTTCGTGGTGGGAGGGCGCGTGGATGCGCACCGCTTTTTGGACCCGAATATGATGCCGTCACGGCCCGCCCTGCATCCGAACGCGCAGACGCAGGCGGCAATGGCGGCGGCGATCGAGCCGACTCTCAGCGCCGTGCTGGGCGATCGGGCGCGGGGGGCGTTGTGAGTAAGGCCAGGGGGCTCTGCCCCCTGGACCCCCGCTGCGGCCTGAGGCCCCAGACCCCCATTTGTAGGAAGGAGGAGGGGGCCGACTCGCGGGTGGATAGAGCCTCGTTGGCCCCCTCCTCCTTCCTACAAATCAGGTTCTAAGGACTTGTCCTTAGCGGGGTCCCCTCTTTCAAGGGTTGGGGGCAGAGCCCCTGGCCTTGCCCTCGCCCAAGCTCGCGCCGGCGACTGGGCGGCGGCCCGCGAGACCTGGCGGCGCTGCCTGGCCGCAGCACCTGACCCCGCGCCGCACGCCTGGCTTTTGGGCGCGTTGCGCGCCATGGCAGCCGTTGGTGACGTGGAGGCAGCGCGCCACGCCACGGCTGACCTCCTCGCGCGCTATCCCGAGAGCGAGGCTGCCCGCCAAGCCCTGCTGCGTGTGCTGGTGCAGACCCGCAGCCGTGCGGCGCTGGCCTGCGAGGCGGCCACGGGCTCGCTGCGCGACGAACCTGCGGCCGCGGCCCTTTTTCCGCATTTCCGCGCCTTGCTTGCGTTGGAGAACCATGCCGCGGCCCGCAATGTTTTCGATCGCTTGCTGAAGCTTGCAACCACGCCATCTCAGCTTCACGGCCTGGCAGACCGCGCCGCCATCTGCTTTGCGCCCGAGCCAGCCCGCGCGCGATGGCGCGCTGCCGCCGACGCGCTGGCCGGCTTGCCGCAATTACCTGACCTGGCGCGCGACGCACCAATTATCCGCACGCTGCTTCTGCGCTGCGACATCGCCACACGCGATTATGGCGGTTTTCTACGACGCTGGGAGGAGGGCGGCGCGACCATGCCGCAATGGAGCGAGCCGCTCACGCGCATCGCCGAGCGCCTGGCCGCGCCCGGCTTTCCCGACCCCGCGCGCCGGAAAATCTTTGGTATCGGCTTGAGCAAGACCGGCACCACATCACTTGCCGCGGCACTGGAGATGCTTGGTTGGCAGACCGCGCATTTCCGCAACCCGATCACACACGCCATTATCGAAGACGCCGATTTCGATCTGTTCGACGCGCTGAACGACGGCCCCGTCTCTGCGCATTTCGAAATGCTCTACGCAAAATTTCCCAACGCGCTGTTCATCTGCACCACGCGGCCGCGCGCGAGCTGGGAGGCGAGCGTGCGCGCGCATCGCATGCGTGTTCGTGGCAGCGAGGAGGCGCGGGATATTGATGCGACTGCGGCGGCCGAGGGTGCGGACTCGCCGCTGGCTGCGCGCCTGCCGATCCATAATTCCATTTGGCGCCATCCGGATCTTGCAACCGTGCACGCGCACTGGGCTGCGCGGGTGGACGGCTTTTTCGCCGACAAGCCGGGCAAGCTGCTGCGGTTTTCTGTATTTGAGGGCGATGGGTGGATAGAGTTATGCGGGTTTTTGGAGCTTCCGGTCCCGGCTGGCGGTTTCCCGCACGCAAACAAAGGCAAAGAAGTAAAGGGTCCTGCGGAAGCGAACTGACCGGCGCCGCGCGAGGGGACGTGCAGGTTCACGCGCCTGATAGCCGATTTAAAAAGGCACAAAAACCTCAATCGCCGCCATCAGCGCAGGCTGCGGGCAAAATCCAGAACGCCTTCAAAGTGTTCAGCGAGGTCGTCGTAGGTTTGGAAGAGAACACGACAACCTGCAATCGCCGTCTTGGTATAGCGCTAGAAAAGCCTGGAACGCTCATGATCGACGAGAGAACCGTCCCGCCCACAGACTAAAACGTAAGACTCTGTTGATTTGTTAGCGCTGAGAGTCGTCTGATATATGCGTGAATGCTGTGGTTCGTTCTTTGCCCACGACCAGTCAGCTATTTGGCTAAAGCCATGTTGTGCCTGACTACCCCAACCGCATTTGATTTGTGCCTGACGGACCAAATATGCTATGTTCCTGTGCGCCTTCAAACTCCACAAAGACAAATTCGCCTGTTGAAGACGTCCCCGCTACATAGTCTGCGCGGATCACGCCTTGTATCTGAAACTCCCACTTCTGAGACACCGGATACTTTCGGCCATCATACATGCCGATCAGCGGGCTCAGAGCCGGAAGCGACCTGAGCGTTGCCACAGCATGTTTCTCGATCGTAAACGGGTGATCTTTGAGCCACATGCGGTAAGAAAGTAGCTGGACTTCAGCCGCAGCCAGGTCGAAGTTCGGCGCAGGCTCCAAAACAGGCATACGTCAGCGGATCCGTCAAGCAAATGGACTTTGGTCCGTCTTGAATAATGACGTAACTAAAAAAGAACTGTCGGATTCCTTCCTCACGACGATTCTGTATTCGTTGGCTCGGAAGACGTAATTTCCTGATTTTGGATCAACCGCGAAATCAGCTTGTGGTGATGCCAATATCTTCTCGATGACGCTGCTGTCAACATCGCGCTCGTCCATTCTGAACCGCGCGTGACTAGAGAACAGCACGTTCTGCTGCCCGCTGCTAACAATAGGATTAGGTAACAATGCCAAGACGGGCTCCCAGCCATTTTCGACAGTATTGCAGCGCAAAGATAGACGTCTGGTATGCCAACTGCAATGCCAGCTTGGGTCGGGACTGCCACCTATCCGGCTGGCAAGCGAGGCACCGTCCGTTTTCGTCGAAGTCCAGCCGCCACTCTCAATGACAGTTTTATTAACCCTGCCGCCGCGCGGCTGTTCCGAACGCCCGCGTCTGCTAGGCACCACTCTCCCTTCCGACCGGGTGCCGCGCCTTGACCTCCATGACACCCCCCTCGCGTTCCGCCGGCCGCCGCGCCCTGCTGCACAGCGTCAGCGCAACCGCGCTTCTCGCCAGCACCGCGGCCCTGCCAACCGCCGCGCGTGCGGGCAGCTTCCGCTCCATCAACCAGGCCCTCGCCCAGGGCCCGACCCTCAGTGCCGCCACCAGCATCAACACCGCCAGCGCACACGCCGCGCGCCAGGCCAGCCTCGGTGCCCAGAACGTGGCCGCCGCCGCCGCGCGCTTCCGCAGCCTGGCCCAGGCGCTCGCGGGCATGAGCTATACCGGCGCGCCGGTGCCGGACGGCATCGCCCCGGGCGGCCTGCAGCAGGCACAAGGTGTGGCTGGCAGCAACGGCACCACGTTGTGGAGCGGTGCGGCCAGTGCCCTCACCCAGTCCATCGCCGCGGGCACCACGAACGTCACCGTGACCCAGACCGCGCCGGTGGCGAGCCTGACCTGGCAGACCTACAATATCGGCGCCCACACCAAGCTGATTTACAACCAGAGCGCCGGCGGCGCGCTGGCCGGCACCTGGGTCGCCATCAACAGGATCGAAGACCCGCTCGCCAATCCCACCACGATCCTGGGCCAGATCTCCGCCCCCGGTAAGGTGTTCATCCTGAACGCCAACGGCGTGCTGTTCGGCGCCGGCAGCCAGCTCAATGTGGGCTCGCTGGTGGCGTCCACCGCCAGCATCGCGGCCGCGCAGCTCACCACCGACACGAACGGCCTGATCAACGGCTTCTCGCTCTACGGCACGATCGCTGCCGGCAATATCGTCACCCCGACCTTCACCGGCGCCTCGGATACCGCCAGCATCATCGTCGCCCCAGGCGCCACGATCACGGCCACCGCTCCTGCGGGCAGCGGCTACGTCATGCTGCTGGCCGACACCGTGCAGAACGGCGGCGTGATCGCGACGCCTCATGGCCAGACGATCCTGGCCGCTGGCACCGGCTTTCAGCTCCAGCCCGGCTATTCGGTCAGCAATCCGACCGCAACGGTGATCGGCAGCGAAATCGCGGTCACCAACGTCCCCGGCACGACGCTTGGCGTGGCGACCAACAGCGGCATCGTGCTGGCCGATCAGGGCGACGTCACCATGGTCGGCCACAGCGTGGATCAGGCGGGCGTGATCCTGGCCACGACCACGGTGAACGCGCGCGGCACCGTGCATTTGCTGACCGATGCCTCGGACCCCACGGCCTCCGTCAATCTTGCCGCCAGCAGCATCACCGAAATCCTGCCCGAGGATGATGGCTCAACCGCGCTCGACAGCCAGCGCGCCGCCAATCTGGCGAGCTCGATCATCGATAACGGGTTGCGCCTGACCCAGAAAGGCCCGCTGAACACAGCCAACACGCTGGCCGACACGCTGGGCGAAAGCCGTATTGAACTCTCCACGGGCGGTTCGGTGGCAATCGCCGGTGGTGCCATGGCGCTGGCGCAGGGCGGCCAGGTTGCCGTTGGCGCGGGCAAGTCGATCGCGCTGGCCAGCGGGGCGACGATTGACGTCTCGGGCACGAATGCCGTGCTGCCGGCGAGTGCGGACAGCCTGCTGATCACCGGCATCGTGCCGTACTATTTGCGCGATAGTGCCGCCAACCGTACCGGGCCGCTGGAGTTTGGCACCGCCTCGATCGATTTGCGCACCGTCACCGCCCAGATCGCCAATGGCGGCTACACCGGCAATATCTACAACCAGGGCGGCCTGCTGGAGCTCTCGGGCAACCTCGCGCTGACGCCGCACGGTATCGAGGAATGGAGCGCGCTCGGCGGCCAGGTCACCTTGCAGAGTGCCGCCAGCAATGCGGGCACGCTGACCGGCGGCACGATCACCGTGGCTGCGGGCTCCACGATCAACCTGACCGGGGGCACCGTCACCTACCAGGCCGGCCTGCTGGCGCAGAGCTACGTGCAGGCCGCCGACGGCGAAATCTTCAACATCAACGACGCCCCGGGCGATCTGGTCTATACCGGCCTCTACAAAGGCGAGATCGCAGCCCATCCGCGCTGGAGCATCACCCAGACCTTTGCCAATCCGCTTCTGACGCCCGCCGAGATCTACCAGCCCGCCTACACGATCGGGCGGGATTCGGGCTCGCTCACCGTTGCCTCCGCCTCCGGCGCCATCGATGGCAGCATCGATGCCGGCGTGACCGTGGGCGAGGGCCAGACTGCCATGCGCCCTACCGGCATCATCGACCCGTTCCTGCTGAGCCAGTCCGTCGCGCCTATCGCAGGCACGCTGAGCGAGGGCGTGTACCTCGGCGGGGCGCAGTATGGCACCGCCACGCTAGGCAGCCTGTTCAGCTCCAACGTGCTGATCACGGGCTCGCTGCCTCTGCCGATCGGCGTGCTCGGCGCGCTGCCAGAGACGGTGGCGGGCACGATTTCCATTTCCGCCGATGCGCTGAACGCCGACGGGCTGGCCAATATCACGATCTATACGGCAGGCGGGCTGGCACTCGGCGCGCCGCTGACGGTCGCCGATGGCGGCCACGTCACGCTGGGCGCGCCGGTGATCGAGGATGAGGCGAGCATCACCGCCCATGGGGGCGCCATTGCGCTGACCAACCTGCTGCCCTCCCTCGGCAGTGTGCCCGCGCCGATCGCCCAGACGCCCGGAACCATCGCGCTGGCGGCCGGCGCTACGCTGGATGCCAGCGGCGCCTGGACCAACCTGGCGCGCAATCCGGGCGAGGCGGGCGCGCAAGGCTATGCGGCCGGCGGCACGATCACGGTCGCGGGCACCGGGCCGGTCGATCTGGCTGCGGGCTCCGTGCTGGACGTCTCCTCCGGCGGGGTGCTCTCGGCCGCGGGCAAGCTGACAAACGAGGCCGGTGGCAGCATCACCGTCTCGGCCGATATCGTGCCGCTGCAATCGGCCACGCTCGATAGCGCCGGTGCGGTCAGCCTGGATGCGGACTTCCGCGGCTACGCCACGGGCAATGCCGGCACGCTGTCGCTGCAGGCGCCGGTCTTCCTGCTTGGCGGCGGCGCGCCCGCGCAGGCGGGCACCGTGGTCGTGGCCGACACGCTCTTTGCCAGCGGCTTTGGCGATTACGTGCTGAATGGCGATGCCGGGTTGAGCGTGGCGGCAGGCGCGGAGATTGCCATTACACGCCCGGTCTATTCGCTGGCCAATGCGCTGCTGCCGACGGGGGCCGAGGCATCGGGCGCCTACACGCTGCTGCTGCCCGCCCTCTATACCCAGCAGAAGGGTGCGGACGCGTTTGCGCAGCGTTCGGGCGCCAGCCTGGTACTGCAGTCCAGCATCGACGCCTCGCTCTACAATGGCGGCGGCGGCCCTGTCAGCATCGGCGCGGGGGCGTCGCTGGGCGTTGATCCCGGCCAGTCGATCACGCTTGCCGGCTACGGCCAGGTGACCGTGTTGGGCACGCTGAGCGCCCATGGCGGGACCATCGGCGTCTTCAACACGCGCTTCGAGCAGCCCGTGACAGACCCATCGCACGGGATTGCCAGCAATGTGCAGGACGGACTCTCGGTCTGGATCGGCGATGGCGCGGTGCTGGACGTCTCCGGACGGGCCGCATTGATGACCGATGGGCTCGGCCGCCGCTTCGGCCAGTCCCAGGCGGGCGGAACCATCCTTCTGGGCGGCGAGGGCGGCCTTGATCCCAACTCGGCGCAAAGCACCTACGCCCAGGTGATCGTGCGGCCCGGCGCCGTGCTGGACGCGCAAGGCGCCTCGGCCGCCGTCGAGGTGGTGCCTGGCACCGAGACCGCGCCCACGCCGACAGCGAGCACGCCCGCCACCCTCCTCTCGGGCGCCGGCGGCACGATCGAGGCCCGCTCCTATTTCGGCGTGGCCCTCGACGGCACGATGCTGGCAGGCGGCGCCGGCGCGGGTGCGGCCGGCGGCACGCTGGACATGCGGCTGGATCCGTTGACGCTGAACGGCTTTTACGGCCTGCCTGCGGTCTATTACGCGCCCTCGCAAATCCTGGTCAGCCAGGATGGCGTGGCCGTTCAGCCGGGCACCGGGATCGCGCCCGGCGATCCGACGGTGGCCGCCACGCTGCGCCTGGGCCGTATCTCCCAGCAGCAGATCGATGCCGGCGGCTTCGATGCGGTCAGCCTCTATGCGCAGGACCAGATCGTCTTTGATCACAGCGTTGACCTGAGCCTCGGCCGCAGCCTCGTGCTTTCGACCACGACGATCGGCGACAATGACGCGGCGTCAGCAGTGACCGTGCACGTGCCGTATCTAAGCCTGTTCGGCTACTCGCAGGGCGCTCAGGGCGGGCTGGATCTGAACGGGCCGAGCAGCCTGTCCTCCCTTGCCACAGCATCGACACTGAGCCTGGACGCGGACTTCATCGATGTCACCAACGCGCTGACGCTTGGCGGCATACGCGTGGTGGGCTCGCCCTCGGCGATGATGGGCGGCCCTGTGCAGGGCACGTTTACTGCCCAGTCCTACGGCTTTGCCACTACGTTGCTGGACAGCGCGGGCGATATCCGCTTCGACGTGACGAGCGATCCGGCCTCCAGCATCATCACCTCGATCGCATCCACGGGCGATATCACGCTGCAGGGCCAGCAGGTCTATCCGGCGACTGGGGCCAAGGCCCTGGTCACAGCGGGCGAGCAGGCCAATCCGCTGCCCGGCACCAATCCGCTCGCAGGCGGCACACTGACGATCCTGAACCAGCCCGGCGCGGCTCCGCAGGCGCCGCTCAGCGTTGGGGGCACGCTAAGCTTGTGGGCCGATACCATCGATCAGGAAGGCGTGCTGCGCGCCCCGGAAGGCGCAATCGATCTGGGCGAGCAGCGCGGCGATGGCGTGATCCAGCCCTTCACCGATGCCGTGGTGCTCGCGCCAGGCAGCGTGACCTCGGTCAGCCTCTACGGCCAGACGGTGCCCTATGGCGGCACCGTCGATGGGGTAAATTACCTCTTTGCCGGACTGCCGCCGCTGACCTTCAATCCGCAGGTCGTGGTGTCGTCGGCAAACATCGACGTGCAGAGCGGCGCGGCGATCGACCTGCGCGGTGGCGGCACGCTGAGCGGGGCCGCCTTCATCGCCGGGCGCGGCGGCTCGGCGGACGTCAACCGCGTGCCACTGCTTCAATCGGGGACGGGGACGCTGGCCGCCAATACGGCCGATCAGGTCTTTGCCATCGTGCCGGGCAGCCAAGCGCAGTATGCGCCGGTCTCACCCGGCGATGTGGGCTACGCCGCGCCCGCGCAGGGAGAGCAGATCACCATACGCGCGGGCGAGGTGGCCGGCCTGGCTGCGGGCACCTACACGCTGCTGCCGGCCTATTACGATCTGCTGCCAGGCGCTTATCGCGTCGAGCTGACCGGCGCGCCGATGGCGCGCGGATCGTCCGGCCCGTTCGGCAATTTCACCACCGAAGCCGCGGTTACGCTCGGCACGGCCAATACGGGGATTGTCGCGGCCACGCCGACGGAGGCGCTGATCACATCGGGCGCGGGCGTGCGCCAGCTCTCCCAGTATAATGAGGAGAGCTACAACGCCTTCGAGGTGGCGCAGGCCGCGACCTTCAACGCACCGCGCCCGCTGCTGCCGCAGGACGCCAAGACGCTGGTGCTCAGCATCAACACGCCCGCGATGGTGCCGGCGGACGACATGCCGGTCAGCATCGGTGCGGCCTCGCTGCTGCAATCGGCCCCTGCCGGGGGCTATGGCGCCACGATGGAAATCACCGCGCTCAATCCGCTGGAGATCGTGGGACCAGGCGATGCGGTGGTGCCGGTGGCCACCGTCTCGGCGCGCGGATCGATCACGATCGAGCCGGGCTTCGGGCTGGAGTCGGGCATGCTGAGCGCGCTGGACGTGGCGCGCCTGGTGATCGGCGGCACGCTGAGTGCGAGCGCGGTCTCGCCCGATGTGGAGGACGTCCGTGGCCAGGCGCCGGCCTTGGTCGTGGCCGCGCACGCCGATCTGACCGCGGGCGACATCATGCTGACCGCCAGTGGGTCCGGCCAGATTACCGTGCACACCGGTGCGGTGCTTAGTACGTTAGGTCAGCCGGCCACGGCTTACGGGCTGGCGCAGGGGATTTATTTCAACAGCGACGGCGTCACCCAACAGGAGGGAGGCAGCCCCGTGCTGTCGCTGTCCAACGTGACCGTCGTTTTCACGCCCAATGCCCTGACTGCCAACGGCGCGGCGATCACGATAGATGCAGGTGCGACGCTCGAGGCCAGCGGCAGCCTGAATTTCAATGCGCCGCAGGGCAGTTCTGTGCAGATCGGGGAGGCGAGCCTTCATGCGGCCGAGATCAGCGTGCAGGTCGCCGACATCAATATCGGCAGCACCAAGGCGCTGGCCGATTTCGCCGGCCTGCTGCCGCAGGGGCTGGCGCTGGATACTGTTAGCCTGAACACGCTGGCGCAGGGCTCGGCCGAGTTGAGCCTGACGGCCAATGAGGCGGTCAACATCATCGGCAGCGTGGCGCTCAATAGCGGCAGCACCAGCCTGGTGCTAAACACGCCTGCCATCTACGGCTATGGCATTGGCATGGTCACGAGCGCCGGCTCGACGAGCGTGACCGACCCGGGCGTGGTCAGCATCACCGCGCCGCGCTTCACCTGGAGCGGGGTCGCCGCACCCTTCTTGCTGCAAACGGGCAGCAACACGACGGGTTCGGCCACGCCGGGCGGTGCGCTCGTCGGCGTTGCCGGCACGCAGACGCTCACCGGGGCGGCGAGCCTGGCCATTGATGCGGGGACGATCGTGCTGGGCTACGGGCCGTCGGTGCAGGTGGACAATCAGGTTGTGCTGGACCGGCTGGCGGTCGGTTTCGGCGCGGTGAGCCTGGCGGCCAGCGGGCAGATCACCGCCAACAACCAGAGCGCGCTCAGTGTCTTTGCCACGCAGACAACCTTCGGCCAGGCGGGGACGGGTGGTAATCTGACGCTCACCTCGCCGTTGATCACTGCGGCCAGCGGGGCGGTGCTGGATCTGACCGCCGGTGGAACGCTGACTGCCGGGGGCGGCACGGGCACGGCAACGGGCAGCATCGCCACGCTGGGCGCCACGATCGACCTGACCGCAGGGACGATCGTCACCAGCACCGCCTTCGCTCTGCCCAGCGGCAAGCTGGTGATCAATGCGGCCGATGGCATCGATCTGGCCGCAGGAACCAGCATAGATTTGGCCGGCCGCACGGTGAAGCTGTTCGACCAGACGGCGTATTCGAGCGGCGGCACGCTGGTGATGGCCGCCGGCGCCGCGGGCATCGCCGAGGATGTGGGTGCGGCCATCGATGTGTCCTCGCCTGGGGCGGCCGCGGGCAGCGTGAGTGCGACGGCGCCGACCGGTGCCGTGAACTTCGACGGCACTCTGAGCGGCTCGGCCGCTTCTGGGCAGAACGGCGGCAGCTTCGCGGTCTCCGCCCTGTCGCTGCCTGCTTTCGATGGCCTTAATGCCAGCCTGGATGCGGGCGGCTTTACCATGGCGCGCCATTTCGAGGCGGCGACGGGCGATATTACGGTCGATCGGACCGTGACGGCACATACGGTCGATATTGCCGCGGATGCGGGCGCTATTACGGTGACCGGCACGATTAACGCATCCGGCAGCAATCCTGGCAGCATCGGGCTGAGCGCGGGCACCACGCTGAGCCTGGGCGCACCGGGTGTGGCGGCGGTGCTGGATGCGCATGCCACGCATTTGGCTGTGGACAGCTACGGCAATCCGATCGATGCCGAGAATACCGCCCATGTCAGCCTGACCAGCCTGAACGATACCAATAGCAGCCTCAGCGGCAGCGTGGCGCTGGTCGATGCCGTCATCGATGTCGGCAATGTGGGCGTGGCACTTGGCCAGATCGACATCAATGCGCCGCGCGCGAGCACCGGTGGCACGGTCAACAGCGTGGCCGTGACGATTGCGGGACCGCTGAACGTGTCCAGTGCCGCGACCATTACGGTCAATGCCTTTGCCGCCTACAGCCCGACCGACGCTGAAGGCACGATCGTGCAGAATAACGGAACCGGCAATACGCAAGGCCAGCCTTACAGCCCGTACTCGCAGGCGGGCACGTTGGGCATCGATCAGGTGGGGCTCGACAACGCCACCTACATGGCGTTCGTGGACGCCAATGGCGTGGGACTTGCGGCTCAGTTCGCCGCGCTGAATGGCACGGCGGGCGTGCTGCATTTGCGGCCTGGCGTGTTGATCGAAAGCTCGGCGGCAAGCGGCGGCAATTTGACGATTTCGGGCGATATCGATCTTTCCCGCCTGCGCACCGACGATCCTGGTCAGTTCGGCCTGGTGCACAAGATGGGCGTGGATGGATCGGGCGAACCTGGGGCGATCGTGTTCCGCGCGGCCAACGATCTGACGATCAATGGCAGCGTGACGGACGGCTTTTCGCGTCCGCCCGACGAGAGCGGCGGGCCGCCGCTGGATGCGGACCAGAATGGCTGGAAGTATCGCCAGCAGAAATATGTCGGCGGCGAGATCAGCAATGCCGACGTGCTGCTGCCGGCGGGCGCGGTGGCTGTTGATGGCAAGCAGGGCGTGGTGTCCGGCCAGATCGTGCTTGTCGGCAGCAGCAGCGGCGGCAATGCGACCATTTTCGACACGACGCGGCCGATTTCGCTGAACTATGCCATTGTCATCCAGCCGGCATATCTGAATGCCAATGTGGTCATTCCGTTCGCGGTGACGCTGGGCTCGGCCGCACCACCCATTCCGACGGGCGGCTGGGTTGCCACCGCGCCGATCATGCGAAATGGCATGGTGCTGTTTGCGCGCGGCCAGCTGATCCCCGCGGGATTTGTTTTCCAGGTGGGCGACGTTCTGCAGTCGGGCAGCGTCATGCCGGTAAGCGTGCAGACGGGTGTCGATGCGAGCGGGACCGGGCAAACGGTTCCGGCCGGCACGCCGTTCAGCGTGTTCAACGACCTCAATATCTATCTGGCGCAGGACACGGCGGTGCTGCCGGTGAACGCGCTTATTCCATCCAACACCGACGCCTATTTCGGCGCCGTGAATGCCGCGGGCAATACGGTGGGGGTGGGCGGGATCGATCTGCGGCCAACGCAGAAGATCGTGGGCAGGATGGTCCAGGGCTATCTCATTCCGCTGGCGCCGTTGCTGCCGGCGGGCTCGCAGTCCTGGAGCATGGATTTCGTGGCGGGTGCCAATTTGGGCGGCGCGGATTTGCACGCGGTGCAGCCGCTGGCGGCGCTGGATGGCGGCGTGTTTGCGCCGGCGACGGGCATGACCAACCAGGCGCGAGGGAGCATTCTGCTGGATGACCAGCATTATTATTCGAACGCGGGTGGCATTCCCTCACTCGCCTTCAGCGTCATTCGCACGGGAACGGGCGCGCTGAGCCTGGTGGCGGGCGGGGACATCGACCAGAGCTCGCTTTACGGGATTTATACGGCGGGCACGCAGTCGCTGTTACCGCAGGGGGAGAATGCGCAATTCAATGTGCCGCGCCAGCATAACGGCGGCCATTACCTGCTGTTTGGCGAGGGCAAGGAGATCGCGAGCACGCTGATCGAGCAGAGCTACCAGGCCAATTATCCCAATGGCGGCGGTGACGTGCTGTTTGCCGCCGGTGGCGACGTCACGGGCGATCTTTATGGCACCACCAATAACAGCCAGAACGGCTCGGGGACGCCGGCAAGCGATGCGATCGGCAACTGGCTGTGGCGGCAGGGCAGCACGCAGCTTGGCCAACCGAGCGCGTGGTGGATCAATTTCGGCACCCTGGCCGATCCGCTCACGGCAGGCGGCTTTAATTCGGGTATAACCATTCCCGTGCAGATGGTCGGCTTCCAAGGCATAGGCGCGCTTGGCGGCGGCAACGTAACCGTCGATATCGGCGGCGATGCCGGCCAAATGACCGATCGCGACCAGGGCGGCAACGGCGCGCAGGGCGCCTTCCAGCAACGCGGCGAGGGGCTGGTGATTGCCGTTGGCAGCACGGGGCGCCTGCTGCCTGGCACGACCACGCCGGTTGAGACCGGTGGCGGCGATATCAGCGTGACGATTGGCGGCACGCTCAATCCGCTTGATGCGGCCGCCTATGGGATTGGAGCCACATCAGGCAGCACGAGCTTCGAGACGCCCGCGGTGAATGGCGACATCATCGATGTGCGCGGCAATATCGTGGTGGCTGCGGGTGCCATCGGCCGCATCGATCCGATCTACAGTGCGTCTACCGTCATCCTGGGCGACCCGCGCACGCTCGACCCCTTTACGTCCGAAGATGGCGTGCCGAATGGCGGCATCGAGGTCGCACCCGGCGACGGCACGGTGGCGATTTCCACGTTGCGCGACCTGGTGCTGGCGGGTGCGGCCGATCCGGGGCGCGTAGTAGAGCAGAGTTTTACGCGGCTGGACGCCTACCGCTCCGCCCTGACAGGCTATGCCGATTCTGGCGGGGATACAGGTTTCACGTTGTGGCAGGCGGACACGAGCATTGCGCTTTTTTCCAATGGCGGCAGCGTGACGCCGACCACCGTGCCAAATACGCAGCCCAACGCGCTCGTCTTCGCGAATGACGCGCCCACGGATTACCGCTCCATCTATCCACCGAACCTGTTTGTCACCGCTGCGACTGGCAATATCATATACGGTCAATACGGCGTTTCATCAGCAAGCGATGCCGCCATTGGCACGACCACCTCGGGCGCGGAGTCGCTGGAGACAATGCCCGCGCCGAATGGTGAGGTATCGTTCTTGGCAGCGCGTTCCATCAACGCAAACTACTACATAGTTGATATTTCGGGTGCAGACCCCCTGGGACTCTCGCGACCTACCGATCCGGCATTCACGTCGGCCGTTAATAAGCCAGGTGGGTTAACAAATATCGTCACGACACCACTGATCGATGCGACGACGGAAGAGCTGTTTGCGTTGGAGGCGGATACGCCGACGACTAATCTGCACGCGCACGATCTCACGCCCGCGCGCTTTTACGCGGCCACAGGCGACATCCTAGATTTTCAGACGGGCGAGACGCTGTCGTTCGTCAATAGTGGTATTGTAGACGCCACCTGGTACATCGCAGCCAAACCAGTGTGGATCGTCGCCGGGCAGGATATCGTCAGTTCGGGTACTCGACCCGAGGCCGATCCGAACAGCGCCGTCTTTGCCTTGCAGGAGAACCAAAGCGCATACGGAGTGCTCCCGAACGGTGAGAGCGAGTTCTCCAGCGGCAACCTGTTCTTTAACACGGGTGCGGACGCCATCTCCCTAATCCAGGCCGGTCGCGACATCCTGAGCACCTACGCCTATGTCGGCGGGCCGGGGTTGTTGCAGGTGCAGGCCGGGCGCAATCTCTATCAAGCCAGCGTGCTGAGTGCCGGCGGGCAGATTCTGGATTTCGGATCGTTCAAGAGCCTGGGCAACGATTTGATCGCGGGCAGCCCGATCAGCCTGTCTGGCGGGGCGGGAATTTCCGTGCTGGCCGGCGTGGGTGCGGCGGGCCCGGATTATACGGCGTTCGCAGACTTGTATTTCAATCCGCTGAATCAGGCCAATCTCGCGCTGCCGCTGACCGATCCTTCCAACGCGAAAAAGGTCCAGCAGGTTTATGCCGCCCCGCTGGCCGCGTGGCTGGCGGCCAATTACGGCTACACGGGCAATGCCGATGGCGCGCTGGCCGCGTTCCTGGCGTTGCCGGCCGTTGATCAAGGCGTGTTCGTGCGCCAGGTCTATTTCGATGAACTGGCCGCGAGCGGCGCGCAGGAGAGCAATCCGGCCAGCCCCTTCTTCGGCAGCTACGCGCGCGGGCGGCTGGCGATCGACACGCTGCTGCCTAGTAATGACCACGGCATCGGCGCACCTGTCGGCTATACCGGCGCGATAACGATGTATTCCGGGACCGTCCTGAATGCGCCAACCGTGAGCGCCGTGCCGCTGACCACGCCTACCGGCGCCAATGCAATTTTCGATGGCGGCATCGCGACCCTGTTCGGGGGCAACGTGCAAGTGATCGATCCGGGCGGGGAGGCGATCTTCGGTGTGCCCGGCGGGCCGGCGCCGGGCAACAGCTCGGGCATCGTGACGTATGGCTCGGGGTCGATCGACAGCTACAGCCTGGGCAGCGTGCTACTGGGAAAGAGCCGCATCTTCACGACAGCGGGCGGCAATATCCTGATCTGGTCGTCCTTGGGCGATATCAATGCCGGCATCGGGGCCAAGACCACGCAGGTCTATGATCCGCCTGTGCTGGTCTATGATGCGCTTGGCGATGTCACGGACACGCCGCCGGCGGTGACGACCGGTGCGGGCATCGCCACGCTGCAGCCGCTGCCTGATGTGCCGGCGGGCAATATCAGCCTGATTGCGCCGCAGGGGACGATCGATGCGGGCGAGGCGGGCATCCGTGTATCGGGCAACCTTGTGCTGGCGGCGGCGCGGGTGACGGGGGCGGCCAATATCGCGGTCAAAGGGTCGACACAGGGAGCGCCGACGGTGTCGGTGGCGAGCCTGGGTGCGGTTGAGGCGGCCGGTGCGGCCGCGGGAGCCGCGCAGAGTGCGGCGCAGAATCAAGGGACACGCGGCGGGGAGAGCGGACAGGCGGCGTCGGTGCTTGATGTGGAGGTGCTGAGTATTGGGGGGACTTATGACGAGGAGCGCAAACGGCGGCGCGCGATGTAGAGAAGGCTGGGGGGGATGTGCCATCCCCCCCAGACCCCCCGTCATCATTTAGACGAAGCCTAAAAATCGACGGGGGGTCTGGGGGGAATGGCACATTCCCCCCAGTTCTTAAGCTGCCGCTTTCGCCTCCCGCCGCCGCGCATGCAGCGCAAACTCGGTATAGCCGTTCGCCTGCGCACGGCCCTTGAACACAAGATCGCACGCCGCGGCGAAGGCCACGCCGTCAAACCCGGGCGCCATCGGCCGGTACGCAGGATCGCCCTCATTCTGCTTGTCCACAACGACGGCCATGCGCCGCAGCGTGTCCATCACCTGATCATGCGAAACAACGCCGTGATGCAGCCAGTTGGCGATATGCTGGCTGGAAATACGCAGCGTGGCGCGATCTTCCATCAGCCCGACATCGTGTATATCAGGCACCTTGCTGCAGCCCACGCCCTGATCGATCCAGCGCACGACATAACCCAGTATGCTTTGCGCGTTGTTCTCGATTTCCTCTGCCACTTCCTCGGGCGAGAAATTGCGGCCTGGCGAGAGCGGAATGCTCAGCAGGTCAGACAATGTCGCGCGCGGGCGGTGGGCGATTTCGGCCTGGCGCGCGTGCACGTCAACCATATGATAATGCAGCGCGTGCAGCGTGGCCGCGGTGGGCGAGGGCACCCAGGCGGTATTGGCGCCGGCCTGTGGGTGGCCGATCTTTTGCGCGATCATGTCGGCCATGCGATCGGGTGCGGCCCACATGCCCTTGCCGATCTGCGCGCGTCCCGCAAGACCGCAGGCCAGGCCGATATCGACGTTCTGGTTTTCGTAGGCCGCAATCCACGGCGTGCCTTTCATTTCATTCTTGCGGATCATCGGCCCTGCTTCGATGGAGGTGTGGATTTCATCGCCGGTGCGATCGAGGAAGCCGGTATTGATGAAGACCACGCGTTCGCGCGCCGCGTATATGCACGCGGCGAGGTTGGCGCTGGTGCGCCGCTCCTCATCCATGATGCCCATCTTGATCGTGTTGCGCGGCAAAGCGAGCAGGTCTTCGACACGGCCGAAAAGTAGGGCGGCGAACGCGACTTCGTCCGGCCCGTGCATTTTCGGTTTGACGATATAGATCGAGCCGGCGCGGCTGTTGCGCAGGCGTGGCGTGCCGCGCAGATCGTGCGTGGCGATCAGGGAAGTGATGACGCAATCGAGGAAGGTTTCCGGCGTCTCTGCGCCTGCGCCATCGAGCACGGTGTCAGTGTACATGTGGTGGCCGACATTGCGCACCAGCATCAGGCTGCGGCCGGGCAGGCTCAGCGTGCCGCCATCGAGTGCTACGTAGGTGTGATCGGGCGAGAGCGTGCGCTCAATCGTTTCGCCTCCTTTGGTCAGGCTGGCGGTCAGCGTGGCGTGCGTCAGGCCGAGCCAGTTGCGATAGACGCCCACCTTGTCCTCGGAATCCACCGCGGCCACGCTGTCTTCGCAATCCATGATGGTGGAGACAGCGGATTCCAGGATCACGTCGGCCAGGCCCGCGGGGTCTTCGGCGCCGATCTGATGCGCGCGATCGATGACCATTACGATATGCAAGCGGTTGTGGCGCAGCACGACGCGTGTGGGTGCTGCCGGCTCGCCGGTGTAGCCCACGCATTGCGAAGGCTCGGCCAGGCGCGTTTCGCCCCAGGGGCCGGTGATAACAAGGGCTGCGTCGCGGATCAGGTAGCCCGTGGCGTGCGCGTGCGCGCCGGTGGCGAGCGGGGTTGCTTCGTCCAGGAATGCGCGGGCGCGGGCGATCACGCGGGCTCCGCGGGTGCGATCGTAGCCGGGGCCGGTGGTCTCGTCCGGCTGGCGAGGCAGGGCGTCTGTGCCATAGAGCGCGTCGTAGAGGCTGCCCCAACGGGCGTTTGCGGCGTTTAACGCATAGCGCGCATTGGAGATGGGCACGACGAGCTGAGGGCCGGCAATCTGCGCGATTTCGGCGTCCACATTGGTGGTGGTGATGGAAAAGGGTGCGGGTTCGGGCAGGAGGTAGCCACTATCACGCAGGAACTGCTCGTAGCCGGCATCCTCCGGGGCGCGGCCGCGATTGGCGATGTGCCAGGCATCGAGGGTGGCTTGCAGGGCGTCGCGCTCGTCGAGCAGCGTGCGGTTGCGCGGGGCGAGGTCTGCCAGCAGGGCTGCGTAGCCGGTCCAGAATTGGGCGGGGGAAAGGCCGCTGCCGGTCAGCGCCTCGCTATTGACGAAATCGAGCAGGGGTTTGGCCACCTGCAAACCGCCTGCGGGCACGCGCTGCATCAAAGGGGGGTGCTCCGAGGGCGTTGGCGAGGCGGGGGTTGTGCAGAACTGGCGCAGGGAAGGGAAGAGGCATGGATGCGTTGGCGGCGATGCTGGGGCAGGCGTGGGCGTTGCTGGAAGAGGGCGCGGCCGATCCCGGCAGCGCGTGGCGGGTGCTCGCACTTGCCAACGTGACCGAGGCAGGTGGGCCGGGGGTGCGCTCGGTGGTGCTGCGGGGCGTGTCGCGGGAGGAGCGGGTGGCGGTGGTGCATACCGATGTGCGATCGCCCAAGGTGGCGGCGTTTGCGTGCGATCCGCGGGCGGCGCTGCTGGGGTGGGATAGCGGGCAGCGGGTGCAGGTCAGGCTGGATGGGGTGATCGAAATGGCCGGCGCGGCGGAGACGCGCGGGGCTTGGGCGGCGCTGGGGGAGGGGAGCCGGGCGACATACGCCGGGGTGCTGCCGCCGGGGACGCCCATGGCCGTTTCGGATGCTGTTGCGAGGGAGCCGGACCCGGGCGTTTTTTGCGTGTTGCGGCTGCACGTGGAGGCGATCGAGGTGCTCTCGCTCGCGCATGGGAAGCATCGGCGCGCGCGCTTTGCGTGGTTGAGCGGAGCGCTGGCGGCGACGTGGCTCGCACCTTAGAAAAGTTAGGGGAGCAGTGCCTGCCCCCCCAAAACCCCCCGTCATCACTTAGACGAAAATTCGACGGGATCTGGGGGGATGGCACATCTTGCCCAGCCTTCTGACCTACCAACCTGGGACGGCCTCTCCGCGTGCACTCCGACAAGACAGCCCGCCGCGGCGCGGTCGCAGCTTACCTCGCACTCTGCTTTATCTGGGGCTCAACATACCTCGCCATCCGCATGGCGGTCGCAGGCATTCCGCCGTTGCTGATGGTGGGCTCGCGCTCGGTAATCGCCGGCGTCGTCCTCTCCGCCATCGCGCTTGCCTCAGGCGCGGCCTGGCCGGGGTGGCGAGGCCTGGTGCGCGCGCTGGGCTCGGGCGTGCTGCTGTTTCTGGGCGGACAGGTGTTGCTGGCTTTCGGCGAATTGCGCGTGCCCAGCGGACAGGCGGCGGTGCTGGGCGCGCTGCTGGCGCTGACCCTGCCGCTGGCAAGTTGGTCCCTGGGCGAGGATGTCGCGCCCACCCGCCGCACCGTGCTGGCGCTGCTGGTGGGCTTTGCCGGTGTGGCCGTGCTGATGCGGCCGGGGGCGGGCGTGCTGGACCTGCTGGGTGGCGCCACCGTATTTATGTCCAACATCTTCTGGGCGTACGGCGGGGCGGTGTCTCGGCGCTATCCGCCAAGCGGCTCGGTGTTTCTGACGAGCGGGTTGCAGATGGTGCTAGGAGGGACGGCGTGCCTCGTGGCGAGTGCCGCCTATGGCGATTTGGCGCGTTTTGATTGGCACGCGGTCTCGGCGCGGTCCTGGGCGGGATATGGGTATTTGATCGTGTTCGGCTCGATGGTGGGATTTTCGGCGTTTGCCTGGCTGGTGCGGCTGTGGCCGCCCCAACGTCTGGCGACGTATACCTATGTCAATCCGATTGTGGCGCTGGTGCTTGGCGCGTCTTTGGCCGGAGAGGCGCTGACGCTGCGTGAGGTGCTGGCCACGATGCTGGTGCTGAGCGCCGTGGCCGTGGTCCTGACCGGCAAGCGGCGGGCAAATTGAAGACCGGCTGCCTTGGACATGTTGCTTGACAACCCTCTACATCGACGGCGACGCCTGCCCCGTGCGCGAAGAAGCGTATCGCGTCGCCACGCGGCTGAATTTGCCCGTGTTCGTCGTGTCCAACGGATCGCGCCCGATGCGGCCCAGCGCGCTGCCCAACGTGCGCATGGTCGTTGTGCCCGAAGGCGCCGATGCGGCCGACGATTGGATCGCCGAGCGCATCACCGCGGCCGATGTGTGTATCACTGCCGATATACCGCTGGCCGGACGATGCCTGGCGCGAGGCGGGCGTGCGGTTTCGCCGACGGGGCATGTTTGGACGGGGGCCAATATCGGCAATGCGCTGGCCGGGCGGGAGATGGCGCGGCATTTGCGCGAGATTGGCGCGGGCTCAGGCGGTCCGCAGCCGCTGAGCCGAGCGGATCGGTCGAGGTTTCTGGTGGCGCTGGATGCGGCGGTGACGGCAGCGCTTCGGGCAAGAACGCAGGCAGAGTAGGTAAAGATTGGGGGAGATGTGCCATCCCCCCCAAACCCCCCGTCATTATCTAGGGCAAGCCGTCCTGCCTTCCTTGGAGTAGATTAGACCGAAGCGCGCATCCGCTTGCGTGCGATCACCAGGCCCAGCAAGCCGGCGCCGAGCATTGCGATCGTGCCAGGCTCCGGCACCGCGATGGACACGCCGTCGAGGAGCACGACAGGCGGCGTGCCGCTCGGCGTGCCGAGTGCGAGGAAGTTCAGCACTTCCTGCGACGAGGTTGCCACGAAGGACAGGGTCTGCTTCTCCCAAGGCACAAAGCCGCCCTGCGTGTCGTTCATCAGGGCCGAATTGCCTGTGGTATTGCCGAGGCTGACCGCGAATTGTTCGGTGGTTGCCTGGCTGGCGCCGTTCTGCTGCGCCGCGGCCTGGAAAAAGCTCACCTGGTAGGTGTCGCCCGCGGTCAGGCCGGCGATGGTCTGAAAGATGGAGGAGCGATAGGTGCTGTCGCCATCAAGGGCGACGAAATTGCCGCCATCTGGGCTGTTGGCAATCGTGCCGGCCAGGCCGATGCCGCCATTCCAGGCGCGGCCGTTTGTGCCGGCAAAGAGCAGCGAGGATGGGGTGGCATGGCCGCCGCAGGGGCCGGCGGGGGCGCAGGTGGAGGTCCAGTCCGTGACGTTGGAGGCGCAGCCGCCGGCGCCGTTGTCATTGCAGAGGTAGCCGCCGGGGTTTGACAGGCTGGTCTGCTCGAACGAGCCGTTCAGGACGAGCGCGCCTGCGCGGGCCTGGGTTTGCAATCCGCTGCCGAACAACATGGCGGCGGCACAGGCGGGGATGGAAAGCCACGCCAGCGGTGACTTGGCAATGATGGTGGTCTTCAAGGGAGGCTCCTGAGATGGTGTGTCCGGTTGCGTCAATTTAGATAACCAGTCTCGTTTTCTAAGCAGGCGTTCACGCCTTGTCAACTGGAAATTGTGGTTTTGACAACCTCAGATAGCCGGATCTTGTCCTAAACTAGACGGGGGGGTCTGGGGGGGGATGGCACATCTCCCTCAGCCTTTTTTCTGCTGGCTTGAATAAGTCGACTGACGCCCTGCCAAGCTTCAACGCGCACGCCTGGATCAAAATAGAGCGGTACTTATCTTCTGAGAAGGCGCGCCTGAAGTCAGACGCTGCCGGCGACATAGGCCTTCAGGCTGTCGACTTCCTGGGCCTGGCGCGCGAGCAGCGTGGCGACGACGTCGCCTATGCTGATCAAACCAACGAGTTCATCGCTCTCGAGCACGGGCAGATGGCGCACCCGGCTCGATGTCATGCGGGACATGGCTACATCCAGCGTGGTGGCCGGCGAGACGGTGTGCAGCGAACTGGTCATGAGTCGTGCGGCGGTCATCTCCAGCGTGGCCGCGCCCTCACGCGCCAGACAGAGCACGATGTCCCGCTCGCTGACGATGCCCAGAAGCTGGTTGGCGGCATCGCGCACCAGCAGAGCGCCGATGCGGCGCTCGGCCAGCACGGCGACGATTTCGGGCACGAGCGCCAGGGGGGAGATGACGGCCACGTCGTGGCCCTTGTGGCGCAGGATGGAGGCAACGGTCATGGTGTGTCCTCGCGTGATGCACCCTTGCGGCGGCGCGGCGGGTAGGCTGCGCCCTTCGGAAGGGTGGATGCAACCCGCAGGTGTGCGGTGCAGCATGAACGCGGCGGCAGCGCTTTTTCGGGCAAGGACAGCGTGATGGATGATGTTGCAGCGCTCAATCAGCGGGGCTGGGACCGCCGCGTGGAGGAATACGATGTCTGGACCCGACCCGTCTCGTCGGCAGATATCGATCGCGCCAGGCGCGGAGAATGGACATTGATTCTGACGCCCACCAAGCCTGTTCCGCGGCATTGGTTGGGCGAGGTTTCGGGACGCAATATCCTGTGTCTTGCCTCGGGTGGTGGACAGCAAGGACAGATCTTGGCGGCCGCTGGTGCCAAAGTGACGGTATTCGATGCTTCACCGAAGCAGCTTGGCCAGGATGAAATTGTTGCGGAGCGCGACGGTCTCTTCCTGACCACGCGCCTGGGTTTCATGCACGACCTATCTTGCTTTGCGGATTCGAGCTTTGACCTGGTTTTTCACCCTGCATCCAATTGTTTTGCGCCGGATATTGGGCCGGTCTGGGCAGAGTGCTTCAGGGTTTTGCGGCCGGGCGGCGCTTTGCTGGCCGGATTTATGAACCCGGACGTTTACATCTTCGACAAGGAGGCACAAGCGCGAGGAGAATTTGTCGTGCGCTTTCCCTTGCCTTACGCCGATGTCATCGATTTGCGCGCTGACGAACTCCGGCGCCTGGTGGAGACGGACCATACTGTGGAATTCAGCCACTCGCTCGATGCCCAGATTGGTGGACAACTTCGCGAAGGGTTTGTGCTGACCGATTTTTTCGAGGACCGGTGGGACGGCATGCCGGAGCCAGGATTATCCCGCTATATCCCCACGCTTTTCGCAACCCGCGCGGTGAAGCCGTGAAAGACTGGGGGAGATGTGCCATCCCCCCCCAGACCCCTCGTCATTACTTAAAACGAAGTCCAAAAATCGACGGGGGGTTTGGGGGGGATGGCACATCTCCCCCAACTTCCTCTTTACACTGCCTTGGCTAAAATGCGTGTCGTCGACTGCATAAATTCATCCTGCGCGGAGACGGTCAGCAATTCGGCGCTGCGGGCGAGCCACGTGCGAGCCAGCAGGCCGGCCATGCTTGAGGCGGCGTGTTCGGCGGCTTTAACGGCGTCCTGCGTGGCCAGGACATGGAACAGGAACAACGCCGCGAGCGTGTCACCCGCACCGCTGAATTTGCCTGGCAGCAGCGGCGCGCGCAGGCGGAATGCGCCAGCCTGGCAGCAGAGCAGCATATCCAGCGCATCGGGCGGCGTTTCGGCGGTGCGCAAGCTGGTGACAAGGACGATGCGCGGGCCGTCCGGCCGCAGGCGGGCGCGCACCGCCTCGGCCGCATGGCGTGCCTGCGCGGCGGTGGTGCAGGGCACGCCGGCGAGCAGTTCGAGCTCGAATTGGTTGGGCGTGAGGATGTTGGCGCGTGGCAGCGCCTGCTCCGCGAAAAACGTTGGGATGTCCGGGCGGACGTAGAGCGCGCCATCGTCGCCCATGACGGGATCGCAGCACCACAGCGCGGCTGGGTTGGCGGCGCGCAATTGTGTGATGGCGTCGAGCACGGCAGTGCCGATGGTTGCGTTGCCGAGATAACCGCTGAGCAGGGCGTCGCAATTGGCAAGCGCGCCATGGGCGGCCAGACCGGCGATGAGCGCGCTGACTTCGGCGGCGGCCAGAGCGCGGCCGGTGTAGGCGCCGTGGCCGGGATGGTTGCTGAATTGGACGGTGTGGATGGCCAGCACGTCGGCGCCCAGGCGTTGAAGGGGGAAGATGGCGGCGGCATTGCCCACGTGGCCGGAGGCGACCCAGGACTGGACGCTCAGGATTTTCACCGCCTGGTGAGGCAGGCGGCGGTGAAGGCGGCCATGGCGCGGGCGCGGTGGCTGGTGGCGTTCTTCAGCGCGGGGTCCATCTCGCCGTAAGTCAGGTGGCCGCCTGCTGGCACGAAGATGGGGTCGTAGCCGAAGCCGCGTGTGCCGCGCGGGGGCCAGATATGGGTGCCCTCGACACGGCCTAGGAAGGTCGCGGTGTGGCCGTCTGGATGGGCGAGGCAGAGCGTGCAGACGAACCAGGCACGGCGGTCGGGTGCGTCTTGCGTGGCTTCGTGCACGCGGGCCATGGCCGCGGCGAAGTCTCGCGCCGGGCCGGCCCAGCGGGCGGAGAGCACGCCTGGGGCGCCGTGCAGGGCGGCTGCGCAGAAGCCGCTGTCATCGGCCAGGGCCGGGAGGTTGGCGGCGGTGGCGGCGGCGAGCGCCTTGAGGCGGGCGTTGCCGGCGAAGTCTGGCGCGGTTTCTTCGGGTTCGGGAAGGTTGAGGTCGGCGGCCGAGATGAGGTCGATGTTGTAGGGTTCGAGAAGCTCGGTGAGTTCCTTGAGCTTCCCGTCATTATGGCTTGCTAAAATGATCCGGTGTCGGGTCGCAACGTCCACAACTTGTCCAGTCCGTGTAAGGTAGATGCTGGGATCCGCTGCCATCACCCTGGTTTGCCTGCACGGAAAATGGCGTCTTTGGACATTGACAACGCCGCGCCCACTGCCTCGGCCAGGCGGCAGTGCAAGGCCTTGGCCGCATCAAGATTGTTGACGCCGATGGTGGTTGCCCGAAGCTCCATCAGCAAATGCGGTCCGGAAGCGGCGCTGTTGTCAAAAAGCATGCTGGCATCCGCAAGGCGGATTGCGTGCGGCAGGCGCCTTATAGATGCCTCATAGCGACGCCGGATGATGTCTTGGGGAATGTGATGGCCGCCGCGCGCTACCCTGTCGGCGACACGTTGTACGTTGAGTGCCGCGCTGTTCAGAGCTACGAACACGAGACCGACCTCGTATTCGGCAATCTTGGCGGCGCGCATCAATTCGACGGATTGACTGCTCGACAACGTCGTTTCGTAGACAAAGCTATCGCGCGCGAGCAACGCGCGCGCCAGTTCCGACAGGGTCTGGCGGCCGGCGGCCATTGAGGCAGCTTCTGGCCGGCCGGGATTGATGCGCCGGGCAATCAAATCCGCATTGATGAAGCGGCCCGGCAGCGCAAAGCGTTCGAAAATCGTGGACTTGCCCGAGCCGTTGGGTCCGCCGATAATTGTGCAAACGGGCCTTTCCAGTCCTCAGCGCCCGCGCGCGGGGATGATCAGGACCGAGCCGTCAGCCAAAACGCGCTCCCGACGTCCATCGGGATACTCGCGAATGACATCTGCGCCGTACGCCGGTTCGGTGTAGGAAATCGGCGTGTTGGTGGCGTGACCCTCTGCACGAACCTCCTCGCCAATGCGTCCGATCGCGTGGACGTTTTTGGCATACTGCTCGACAAGCACCATGGGGGACCTACATTGCGGACCACATGACTATGTGGGCCGTCTGCGTTGAAGTCCAGCATCATGAGCAGATGGTCAGGGCGCGGGTGAACCGCTATCAACGGTCGATCGGCGGCGAGGCCTTCGCTTTCCTCAGGAAAGTGCGGCCTCCTGCGCCTCGAACAACTTGGCCGCGCCAAGCTTTGCCAGTTTGAGCAGTTCAAGAAATTGCTGTTCCGAAAACGGCTCCTTTTCCGCCGTGCCCTGGATTTCGACGATGCCGTTGCGTGCCAGGATGAAATTGGCGTCCGCTTCGGCAGTGCTGTCCTCGGCGTAGTCGAGATCGAGCACCGCTTCGCCCGCGACCAGGCCGCAGGAAATGGCGCTGACAGGACCGATCAGGGGGATTGCCGGCAGCACGTTGTTGGCCGTCAGTTTGCGAAAGGCCAGCGCGAGGGCGACGTAGGCCCCGGTAATGCTGGCGCAGCGCGTGCCGCCATCGGCATTGAGCACGTCGCAATCAATGGCGACCGACATTTCGCCCATGGCGCGGCGGTCGACGATGGCGCGCAGCGAGCGGCCGATCAGGCGCTGGATTTCCTGGGTGCGGCCCGATTGCTTGCCGCGGGCGGCCTCGCGGTCCCCGCGGGTGTGCGTGGCGCGGGGGAGCATGCCGTATTCGGCCGTGACCCAGCCCAGGCCCTGATTGCGCAGGAAGGGGGGCACGCGGGGTTCGACGCTGGCGGTGCACAGGACCTCGGTGCCGCCCATGCGGATCAGGCAGGAGCCCTCGGCGTGGTGGGAGAAGCCGGGTTCGATGGAGACGGTGCGGAGCGCGTCGGGCGCGCGGCCGGAGGGGCGCATGGGCTGAAATCCAGAAGAGAAGGGCGCGGGTACACCCCGCAAGCAACAAGGTAAAGTTGGGGGGAATGTGCCTTGGGCGGGTCGGCGCATGCGCCGACTGATTCCGCCCAAGCCCCCAAACCCCCCGTCATCTTTTTAGCTGTTTGCTTGGCAAACACGGTTTGGCCCTATGATCCTGGCGATGGATTTTCCCCCAAAAGCGCTGCCGCCGGGACTTGATCCGCGGGCGGCCGCGGTCCTGCGCGAAATCGTCGAGCAGTACGTCGCCAATGGCGAGCCCGTCGGCAGCCGCACGCTAGCCCGTCGGCTGCCGATGGCGCTCTCGCCCGCGACCATCCGCAACGTCATGGCGGACCTCACCGACGCTGGCCTGCTGTTTGCGCCGCACACCTCGGCGGGACGCCTGCCGACCGATCGGGGGCTGCGGCTGTTCGTGGACGGGCTGCTGCAATTCGGCGAGTTGGGCGCCGAGGAACGCGAGGCGATCGGCCAGGCGCTGTCCGGCCGCGGACGCAGCCTGCAGGACACCATGGCGGACGCCTCGCTCATGCTCTCGGGGCTGAGCCAGGCGGCGGGCATGGTGCTTGCGCCGAAATCCGATGGGGCGATCAAGCATATCGAGTTCGCGCCGCTGGGGGCGGGACGCGCGCTGGTGATCCTGGTGGGTGCCGATGGTCAGGTCGAAAACCGGGTGATCGAGGTGCCGCCTGGCATGCCGCCTTCTGCCCTTTCCGAAGCCGCCAATTACCTGAACACGCGCGCGGCCGGGCGCACGCTGGCGGGGCTGCGCGCGCGCGTGGGCGAGGACATGGCGGCCGATCGCGGGCAGCTCGATACGCTGGCGGCCGAGGTGGTGCAGGCGGGCCTGGCGACGTGGAGCGATGCGGGGCGCGGCGGGGCGCTGATCGTGCGCGGCCAGGCGCGGCTGCTGGCCGATGTCACACAGATCGAGAATTTGGCGGCGATCCAGATGCTGTTCGAGCGGCTGGAGACGCAGGAGACGATGCTGCGGCTGCTGGAGCTGGCCGAGCAGAGCGAGGGGGTGCGGATCTTTATTGGGGCTGAGAGCGGGCTATTTGGGAACACGGGGGTGTCGATGGTGGTGGCACCCGCGCGCAATGAGGCCGGCGGGATTGTGGGGGCGATCGGGGTGATTGGGCCGACGCGGATTAATTACGGGCGGGTGATCCCGGTGGTGGATTATACGGCGCGGATCATTGGGCGGTTGCTGGGGTAGGTTGATATACAATGAAGTGTGGACGAAGATTGCTGCTACCAAGGAGTCGCGTGTCATTCATGGAGAGGGTTAGAACGAAGGAGGCCTCTCTGCATCCCGTTGCAGGTAAAGAGACCGACTCCCTAGGTGCTGAGGAACCAACACAGGTACTGACCAAGTGTCATATTGTGTCGGTTTTTTGATTTGGACGTCTTGATGACGAAGCATGTCTCCGCAGAGATGCAGGTCGCGTTTCCTCCGTTCGCCGAGGCGCAGCCGCTGCGAGACCTTAGTTTTCTCAGCAAAGTGGAATTGTTTCGGCTGGACATCCATACGGATGCCAGGAGGATACCTCTTCCAGATGGTTGCATTGACCTCGTAGTGACTTCACCCCCATATTGGAAAAAGCGTAACTACCACGTTGATGGGCAAATAGGGCAGGAGGCGACTCCACAAGAATTTGTCGGGAACCTCTTAGTTGCCTTGAGAGAATGGCGGAGGGTGCTTAGTTCCTTTGGCTCCGTGTTCCTCAATATTGGTGACACTTACCGGAACAAAACTCTTGCGGCGATTCCGGCTCGCGTCGAGGCGGCAGCGAGCGACGACGGTTGGATCGTCAGGAATAGAATCATTTGGACCAAGGATGGTGGTATGCCGGAGCCGGCGTCTAATAGGCTCGCCAATCGACACGAGTACATCATCCATCTCGCCTCCACGCACAATTATTACTCTGACGTCTACGGCTACGCCGAGCGATTCGGTAATGGCGCCAATCCAGGCGACGTGTGGAACGTGCCGCTGAAGCGAAATATGGGGCGTCACTTGGCATCTTTTCCGGACGAGCTCGTCGAGCGCGCGGTCATTCTTGGGTGTCCGAACGCGGTGTGCGTGCAGTGCGGTAAGCCCCGGCGCCGATTAGTCGAGCGGACCGCTGATCTCAATCCGACTCGTCCACAAGCTCGGCGAGCAATGCAGCTTGCTGTGGAAAAGGGCCTCACGCCCGCTCACGTTGCGGCAATACAGGCGACAGGAATCTCGGACGCGGGCAAGGCCTTGCAAGTGCAGAACGGTACCGGGCGGAACTCGGCCGCGGTTAAGCGTTTGGCCGCGGAAGCCAAGTTAGCCTTGGGCGGGTATTTCCGGGAGTTTACGTTTGCACGCAAGCGCGTAGTCGGGTGGAGTGACTGCGGATGCGGTGGTCAGTTTCGACCGGGAATAGTCCTTGACCCGTTTCAAGGAACCGGAACGACAGCTAGGGTTTCAAATGCTCTCAATCGCAGCTGCGTAGGTGTTGACTTGGTATTGCCAACAAGTCGAGAGGGATGGCAAGGAGAATCACTAGATGGCGAGTTCCGACGAGAAGCTCATGTTACTCACACCTCAAGCGGCAGCAGTCTCTGTTCGCGAGCTCCGCAGTCGTAAGATACACCCCCATTTTCCGGGATACCTATGCGTCTTACGCGCTGCTTTTGCTGCGGGAACTACTCATGACCTGCAGGTAAGCTTCCGGCAGTTTTATGATGATTTCCTTGTTTATGGAAACCCGACGAGGAGGTATCCGTATCTCACCCCTTTTTCTGTGTCAAAAGGTAGAGAGAGAATCTTCTTTAACCAAAATCCTGCAGGCTCGTATGCTCCGCGGTCAATCCGGCCTGGCTATCCTTTTGCGCAGGTTGTATCCGCACGCGGGAGTAAGTCCGGCTCGCTCTACACGCTTACAAGCGACCACACTCAGGCGGCGCTTAGAAGCCTTCTTTACGGTCGGAGGTTATCTGTCACCGCGCTCGCGCTGTTTCTATATCGCGACTATGGCTTTGCGCTGTCTGAAGGAGATTTAAACCACGACGTACTAGTGGGGAGTTCAAGCGAGAATTTGGATTTTATTCTTCCTCTAGAGAATCCAATTCTTTTTCGGAGTTGTTCTATACGGACGCATCCTACCTAGAAGGTGTGCCGTTTGCCGAAACATCTTAGCCTTAAAGGATTCCCTTAATGACGAGAACACCACGACCACTAAGACGCCTTACAGCGGCTGACCTCGGCGTCGACTCTGATCCCGCCGACGACACGCCATCTAACGAGTCGGAGTTTCCTCCTTCGGAAAGTAGCACCAGCGCCCGGCTTATACCGGATCAAGTTGACGCTCCCATAATGACCGATATCGTGGATCATAAACTCATAAGGATGCCCGGTCGTGCAATCGAGAAGACTGCACCGATTGCTGGATTAAGCGATTACTTAGCAGATCAATTCAAGCTAGTTGTCGCTGATCTTCAAGGGCAAAGCGACAGAAGAACGATTGAAACGTTTCAGGAGGCGGCATTTCTTCTGCAAAATTGGTCCATTTCCAAACTCTTGGCCTTTGGCGCTCATTTGTATCTACTCGAATCTTCTGCAATTTCTCTGAGGCAAGAATTGATGGATCCCGCTGCGCGAAGAATGGATTCAGCAATTCACAATTCAAGGAGGTTCATTAGCAGCTTTGAAGAGTGGCACGAATATATTCGACTATCTATGTTTGACGCGGAAGTAAATCGTGGACCAGAGGTTGCAGCCATTGCTAGGGAAGTGGCGCAGGGTTTAGCGCAAGACTCTGATAGCGTAGATCCAAATGTCCCCTCCGCTCTCAACGAGTATGCTGACATTGCCAGTAACGGACAGAGTGAGCAAGGCATTAAAGTGGGTGTTATATCAGTTCTGCGTTCGATAACAAACATTTCTATTTCATTTACCGAATACACGGTCAAAGCAGGCAAAGGCATCGCCTCTGTCTTTCGTAGTGGACGAGCGTTAAAGTTATTCGAAGCAATTTGTAGGTTCCTCCCTCAGGCAATGCGACTCGCTTCCACCCACGCTGATTACTCATGGTTGTTGAGCTATTCCGAAGATATCCGCGTTGCATGCGATCAAGCAAAGAGGGCGGGTATCACCAAGACCGAATAGGGCATCGTCCTTTCGATACATGCTTGTACAAGGCGTGCCGTTGTAGCCTGCCGCTTGCTTTCGTTTAAGGGCCATCTTCACTCTGCCTCAGCAAGGCCCTTGTCCACGCCCCCCCGATCGCCTACCTCCGCGCGCATGAACAACCCCGACACCGACATCCCGCCGGCCCCCGCCCAGGCCGGCCAGACCCCCTCACCCGGCAGCGTGGACGCGACCTTTCTGGACGCGGCCGAGCGCATCCGCGCGCTGGAAGCCGAGAGGGACGATTTCCGCGACCGCTGGGTCCGCGGCGAGGCTGAAATGGCCAATCTGCGCACGCGCACCAGGCGCGAGGTCGACGAGACGCGCCAGTATGCGGTGCAGAAATTCGCCCGCGACGTGGTCGAGGCGGCGGAGAATTTGCGCCGAGGGATCGATACGCTGCCAAAGGCGCGCGAGGGCGAGCCTGAGATCGTGACCAAGGTGCGCGAGGGTTTCGAGGGCGTGGAGCGCAGCTTCGTGGCATTGCTGGAGCGCAACGGCATTACTTCCGAGGAGCCGGTGGGCAAGGCCTTCGATGCGAATTTGCACCAGGCCATGGCCGAGCAGCCGAGCGATGAGCACCCTGCCGGCACGGTGCTGCAAGCCTGGAGCCGAGGCTGGCTGCTCAACGGGCGCCTATTACGCCCAGCGATGGTGGTCGTCTCAAAAGGCAATGCCGTTGCCCTAGACACCACCGCCTAACTTTCAAAAGTTTTTTGGTTCTTTTTTCCAAAAAAGAACAGACTTCTTTTGTTCTAGCTTGGCCTTGTCTATGGGCCTGTCCCCCCATACATCGGCACCAACCCCAAGGACGCAGCACCGGTGCCATAACGGGCCGGGCCGCGCCGCTGCAAAGGAGAGTACCCCATCATGAGCAAGGTCATCGGTATCGACCTGGGCACCACCAATTCCTGCGTCGCGATCATGGAGGGCAAGGATGTCCGCGTGATCGAGAACAGCGAGGGCGCCCGCACCACCCCCAGCATGGTCGCCTTCGCCGATAACGGCGAGCGCCTGGTGGGCCAGGCCGCCAAGCGCCAGGCGGTTACCAACCCCACGAACACGCTCTATGCGGTGAAGCGCCTGATCGGCCGCCGCTACGAGGACCCCACGGTCACCAAGGACAAGGGCCTGGTGCCGTATGCCATCGTCAAGGGTGAGAATGGCGATGCGTGGGTGGAAGCCCGAGGCGAGAAATACGCGCCAGGCCAGATCAGCGCCTACATCCTGGGCAAGATGAAGGAGACGGCGGAGAGCTACCTCGGCGAGAAGGTCAGCCAGGCCGTCATCACCGTTCCCGCCTATTTCAATGACGCGCAGCGCCAGGCGACCAAGGATGCCGGCCGCATTGCCGGGCTTGAGGTGCTGCGCATCATCAACGAGCCGACCGCGGCCGCCCTCGCTTACGGGCTGGACAAGAAGGAAGGCGGGGTCATCGCCGTGTTCGATCTGGGCGGCGGCACGTTCGACGTCTCGGTGCTGGAAATCGGCGACGGCGTGTTCGAGGTAAAGTCGACCAACGGCGACACGTTCCTGGGCGGCGAGGATTTCGATGCCCGGATCATCGATTACTTGGCGGCCGAATTCAAACGCGAACAGGGCATCGACCTGCGTTCCGACAAATTGGCGTTGCAGCGGCTGAAGGAAGCGGCCGAGAAGGCGAAAATCGAATTGTCTTCGGCCAAGGAGACGGAAATCAACCTGCCGTTCATTACGGCGGATGCGTCGGGTCCTAAGCACCTGGTGATGAAGCTTTCCCGCGCCAAGCTCGAAAGTCTGGTGGACGATCTAATCGCCCGCACGCTCGAGCCGTGCAAATCGGCGCTGAAGGATGCGGGCCTGTCCGCGTCAGATATCGGCGAGGTGATCCTGGTCGGCGGCATGACGCGCATGCCCAAGGTCATCGAGGTGGTGAAGCAGTTTTTCGGCCGCGAGCCGGCGCGCAACGTCAACCCCGATGAGGTGGTGGCGATCGGTGCGGCGGTTCAGGGCGCGGTGCTGCGCGGTGATGTCAAGGACGTGCTGCTGCTCGATGTGACGCCGCTGTCTCTGGGTATCGAGACGCTGGGCGGCGTGTTCACGCGCCTGATCGACCGCAACACGACGATCCCGACCAAGAAGAGCCAGGTGTTTTCCACCGCCGACGACAACCAGGGTGCGGTGACCATCAAGGTGCACCAGGGCGAACGTGAAATGGCGGCCGATAACAAACTCCTTGGCCAATTCGACCTGATGGGCATTCCGCCCGCACCGCGCGGCGTGCCGCAAATCGAGGTCACGTTCGACATCGATGCGAACGGCATCGTCTCGGTCAGCGCCAAGGACAAGGCGACGGGCAAGGAGCAGCAGAT
Source organism: Acetobacteraceae bacterium (assembly GCA_965276755.1). Lineage (GTDB taxonomy): Bacteria > Pseudomonadota > Alphaproteobacteria > Acetobacterales > Acetobacteraceae > CAJCIS01. Next base: position 1,543,456 of record OZ255625.1, on the reverse strand, counting down.
CAAGATCCAGGCCAGCGGCGGCCTGACGGATGCCGATATCGAGCGGATGGTCAAGGACGCGGAGGCGAACGCTGACGCGGACAAGAAGCGGCGCGAAATGGTGGAGGCCAAGAACCACGCCGAGGCCATGGTGCACCAGGTTGAGAAGAACCTGGCCGAGCATGGCGACAAGCTGCCTGCGGCTGAGAAGGGCGAGGCGGAGGCTGCCGTGGCTTCGGCGCGCAGCGCCATGGAGGGCACCGATGCTGCGGCGCTGAAGACGGCGACCGAGCGGTTGAGTCAGGCGGCGATGAAGATCGGCGAGCACATGTACAAGGCGCAGGAGGCTGCCTCGCCTGGTGCGGGTGCGGCGCCTGGGGGCGAGAATGTGGTGGATGCCGAATTCGAGGATCTCGACGGCAAGAAATAAGAACCAGGGGGCTTTGCCCCCTGGACCCCCACTGGGGCCTGAGGCCCCAGACCCCCATCTGTTTACCAGTAAAAGATTGGGGTCTGGGGACTTGTCCCCAGCGGGGTCCAGGGGCAGAGCCCCTGGCCTTCTCTAGGACCACACCATGGCGGTCAAACGCGACTACTACACTGTCTTGGAAGTCGCCCGCGACGCCTCCGCGGACGACCTGAAGAAAGCCTTCCGCAAGCTCGCCATGCAATACCACCCGGACCGCAATCCGGGTGACAAGCAGGCCGAAGCGCGCTTCAAGGAAATCAACGAAGCCTACGACGTGCTGAAAGACGACCAGAAGCGCGGCGCCTATGATCGTTTTGGCCACGCCGCCTTCGAGCAAGGCGGCGGCGGCGGTTTTGATTTCGCCACCGGTGGTGGTGGCGGCTTGGGCGACATCTTCGATCAGATGTTCGGCGACTTCATGGGCGGCCGTGGCGGCCGGTCCCGCACCCGCGGCGGCGCCGATGTGCAGGCCCAGGTCGAAATCGAGCTGACCCAGGCTTTCACTGGCGCCAAGGTGGATGTGCGCGTGCCCACGCGCGTCACCTGCGAGGCGTGCCGCGGCACAGGCAGCGCGGACGGCCAAAAGGCGGCAGAGACCTGCGCCACGTGCCAAGGCCACGGCAAGGTGCGCGCCCAGCAGGGCTTCTTTGTCATCGAGCGGACCTGCCCCACCTGCGGGGGCGCCGGGCGCGTCATCCGCAACCCTTGCCGCATCTGCCAGGGTGCCGGTACGGTTCAGCGCGAGCGCGCGCTGGGTGTCACGATCCCGCCAGGCGTGGAGGACGGCACGCGCATCCGTCTCTCGGGCGAGGGCGAGGCGGGCGGCCAGGGCGCGCCGAATGGCGACCTGTACGTGCACGTCGCTATCCGCCAGCACCCGCTGTTCCTGCGCGAGGGCGCGCATGTGCATTGCGAGGTGCCGCTGCGCATGAGCCAGGCAGCACTCGGCGACACGATTGAGGTGCCGGTGATCGATGGCTCGCGCGAGCGCGTGAAGATTCCGCAGGGAACGCAGACCGGCGCGCAGATCAAGCTGCGGGGAAAGGGTTTTTCGGTGCTGCGCAGCCAGGCGCGCGGCGACATGGTGGTGCATGCCAAGGTGGAGACGCCGCAGGTGATGACGCGGCGCCAGCGCGAGCTGATGGAGGAGTTCGAGGCCGAGGCGCGCGGGCACGCTACGGGCAGCCCTGAGCACGAGGGCTTCTTTGCCAAGGTAAAGGACTTCTTTGACAGCCGCAGCTGATCCGACTGTTGCAACTATGTTTCACAGCTTGAAGATAACACACCCGCGTGATTAAGGTTGTTGACAGTTGCATTTGCAGCGCGAGGGGCTAGGTTACTCGACAGCACTGTGTTGCTGCGCATCCCCCCCCCCGCGCGGCGACATGATGGTGCAAGGCGGCGTAGCTCTCGGGCTGCGCCGCCTTTGTTTTTGGCGTCCGGTCGGCCAACGTCTATAGCGTCCCGCATGCGTATTGGTGTTGCCGGCTACGCCGGCCGGATGGGGCGGCTGGTGAGCGAGGAGATTTTGGCCGCCGGCGCGGAGCTTTCGGGCGGGGTAGGCTTGCCGTGCGATACGCCGTCCCCTGGCCTTTCGATCTCGCCGTCCTTCGCGGCACTTGCCGGCCGGAGTGAGACCATTATCGATTTTACCCATGTCAGCACCGTGGCCGGGCATGCGCGTGCCGCCTCGGCGACCGGTTGCGCCTGGGTGCTGGGCACGACCGGACTGGGTGCTGCCGAGCAGGACGCCGTGCGTGAGGCCGCGCGAGGCTGCGTGGTGGTGCAGGCGGCCAATTTCTCACCCGGCGTCAATCTGGTGCTGGCGCTGGCCGCCCAACTTGGCGCGGCGCTGCCGGGTGGCGAGTACGATGCGGAAATCATCGAAATGCACCATCGGCACAAGGTCGATGCACCTTCGGGCACCGCGCTGGCCATTGGGCGCGCGCTGGCGGACGGTCGCGGTGTGGCGCTGGAGGATGTGCGCATTGGGGCGCGCGCGGGTGCGCGGCCGGCTGGGGGTATCGGCTTTGCCAGCTTGCGGGGCGGGCAGATCGTGGGCGAACACAGCCTGGTGCTGACCGCGGGCGATGAGCAGATCGTGCTGACCCATCGCGCTTTCGATCGGCGCAGTTTTGCGCGCGGTGCGGTGCGGGCGGCGTTGTGGTGCGCCGGACGCGCGCCGGGCCTTTATGGCATGCAAGACGTTTTGGCCACGGAGGCGCGCGCTTGAATTTCGCCAGCGACAATACGGCACCGGCCAGCCAGGAGATTTTGCGCGCGCTGCTTGCGGCCAATGAGGGGACGGTGGCGTCCTATGGCGCGGATGCGATTACCGAGCGTGTGCGTGCGCGCATGGATGCGGTGTTCGAGCGGCCGGTGGCGTCCTATCCGGTCGCGACCGGCACGGCGGCGAATTGCCTGGCGCTGGCGACGATCGTGCGGCCGTTCGGCGCGGTGATCTGCGCGGAGGAGGCGCATATTTCCACCGATGAATGCGGCGCGCCGGAATTCTACACGGGCGGCGCAAAGCTGATTACGCTGCCAAGCGCGGATGGGCGCATTACGCCCGCGCAGATCGACGGGGTGATGGCGCGTGCGGCGGATGGCGGCGTGCATCATGTGATGCCCGAGGCCGCCAGCATTACGCAGGCAACCGAATGGGGATGCGTTTATTCGCCCGCGCAGATCGCGGCAATTTCGGCGGTGTGCAAGCGGCACGGATTGCGACTGCACATGGATGGGGCGCGGTTCGCAAATGCGCTCGCGCATCTTGGGTGCGCGGCGGCTGCATGCACCTGGCAGGCGGGGGTGGATGTGCTGTCGTTTGGTGCGACGAAGAATGGCGCACTGGCGGCCGAAGCGGTGGTGTTCTTCGACCCTGCATTGGCCGAGGGTTTTGAGCGGCGGCGCAAGCGCGCGGGACAATTATGGTCGAAGATGCGGTTTCTCTCAGCGCAACTGGATGCGTATCTTGAGGGAGATTTGTGGCTGCGGAATGCCGCGGCGGCGAACGCGCGGGCGCAGTCGCTTGCGGGCGTGTTGCGGGGGATTGCTGGCGTGTCCGTGATTGGCGATGTGCAGGCCAATGAGATTTTCGCGGCCATGCCGCATGCGCTGATCGAGGCGTTGCAGGCCGGTGGCGCACGGTTCTACAGGTGGATTGATGTGCCGGGGGTGGCGCTGCCCGTGGTGCGGTTCGTGTGCGCGTTTAGTACTGGCGAAGCGGAGATTGAGGCGTTTCATCGGCTGGCGCAGGGAAGTTGAAGATTGGGGAGATGTGCCTTGGGCGGGTCGGCGCATGCGCCGACTTTATCCGCTCAAGCCCTCAAACCCCGTCTTTTGTTTAAAACCTCGTCCTAAATGAAGACGGGGGGTTTGGGGGGGATGGCACATCTCCCCCAATCTTTTGCTTGCCTTCCATCACGTCGCAACAAGCAGCCTAAGTGAGCCGTCATATGACGCTTGCCTGCGCAAATGCTCATGGCGCAAATCCCAGGCGCCACTGTGCAGGTCAGTGCGCAGCCTCTCCACATAAGCGTCAGCAAGCGCGGGTTCGACGAAGCTCCAGGCCGAGCACGCCAGGCGTGCATCGGGGTCGAGCAGGCGTTCGGGGCGGCCGTAATAGGCTTCGTTGAAGCCGTCACGACAGTGCAGCGGAATGGGAACCGGCACGTGCACGACAGCGCCGCCGAGTGCCGCTGCGATATCGTCAAAGCGTGGGTACCGCCTGGCCTCGGCGGCAAGAACGGCTGGCGCGTAATCGTTCAGCCAGAAATCCTGCACGGTCGACGGGTCGCACGTCAGGATAACGATCGGGCCACGTGTAACGCGGCGCATTTCCGCCAGGCCCGCGGCCAGGTCCTGCCACTGGTGGATTGTGAATGTTGCCATTGCCGCGTCGAAAGCGGCGTTCGCAAAAGGCAGGGCTTCGGCGCGCGCGGCAATGGCGCGTGGCCGCGCGGACGGGCGCTGGGCGCGCATAGAAGCGGATGGTTCGATGGCGGTGAGTGTGCGGCCGGATGGTTCGTAGGAGCCCGCGCCGGCGCCGACGTTCAGCACGGTGGCCGCGGCGCCGAGATGACGCTCGATCAGCGCGGCAATGGCCGGCTCGGGCTGCCGGTGAGCGGCGTAGGTGCGGCCGATGGCGCCGTAGTTTACGTCGCCGGCGCTGCCATCGTCTTGTGGCGTGCTCATGCGCACAGTATCGGTACGCGGGCGGGTGCGGGCAAGAAGGGTAAAAGTCATGTCGCGGCTGTTGGGGAACACCGCGCTGATCACGGGCGCCGCACGCGGCATCGGCGCGGCAATTGCGCGGGTCTTCGCGGCCGAAGGCGCGCAGGTCTGCGCGACCGATATTGTGGCCGGCGAGGGGCTGGTGACGCTCGATGTGCGCGAGGAAGCGGATTGGCAGCGTGTGACGGGCTCGCTGGGGCCATTCGATGTGCTGGTGAACAATGCGGGGATTACGGGTTTTGAGGGCGGTCTGTGCGCGCATGATCCCGAACATGCGGCATTGGAGGATTGGCGGGCGGTGCACCGCACGAATTGCGATGGGATTTTCCTGGGCTGCAAATATGGCATTCGCGCCATGCGGGCGGCCGGGCGCGGGGCGATCATCAATATCGCCTCGCGCTCGGGCGTCGTGGGTATTCCCGGTGCTGCGGCGTATGCGTCGTCGAAGGCGGCCATTCGCAATCACACCAAGAGCGTGGCGCTCTATTGCGCCGAGCAGGGGCTGGCGATCAGTTGCAACGCAATTTCGCCCGCGGCGATCTTGACGCCCATGTGGGAGCCGATGCTGGCGGGGCTCGCGGGTGCGGCGCTGGAAGCGCGCATGGCGCAGTTTGTTGCCGACACGCCGCTGCGGCGATTTGGGCGGGTGGAGGAAGTGGCGGCATTGGCGGTGCTGCTGGCATCCGATGAGGCGCGATATATGACGGGCGCGGAATTGACGATCGATGGCGGGTTGTTGACCGGAAGTGCGGGCTCGCCGGGAACTCGCCCTCAATGAAGACGGGGGGTCTGGGGGGGCAGGCAACTGCTCCTCCAGCCTTTCTTTACCCAAAGAGGCGCTCAACGATGACTATAACAATTACGGCCTTCACACGCTCACCCGATGGTGGCCGAGGACTGGCGCGTGATACGCGGGTTCGCTGGGCGCTGGAAGAAGTGGGTCAACCCTACGAGGTTCGCCTCGTTTCATTTACTGCGATGAAGCAACCCGCGCATCTCGCCCTTCATCCATTCGGCCAGATCCCGACCTACGAAGAAGGCGATCTCGCTTTGTTCGAGACAGGGTCGATCGTGTTCCATATCGCCGAGCGCCATGCAGGCCTGTTGCCGGGCGATGCCAATGCCCGGGCGCGCGCGATCACGTGGATGTTTGCGGCACTCAACACGGTCGAGCCGCCGATCCTTGAACTCTCAATCGCCAGGATAGTGGAGGGCGAGATGCCGTGGTCCGCGCAACGCATGCCGCTCGTGCGGGATCGCGTGCGTGATCGGCTGGGCCAGCTTTCCGCTCGCCTGGGTGAGGCCGATTGGCTCGATGGTCCGTTCAGCGCGGGCGATTTGATGATGGTGTCGGTGCTGCTCAGATTGAAAATATCGGGAATTCTGAACGACTACCCGAACCTTGCCGCCTACGTCGCCCGCGGTGAAGCGCGGCCCGCCTACAAGCGGGCTTTTGACGCGCAATTGGCGGTTAACGCCGGCAAGCCACCGGCCGGCTGATCGGAATGCGAAAATGCTCTACAAGCGCAGGTTTTTCTCGTTTAGCCATTCTATTATCCGTGCATTGACCTGCTCCGGTGCCTCCTGCTGCACCCAGTGCGACACGCCGGGCAAACGCTGCAGCGTGAAGTCATGCACGTAGGGTTCGTAGCCCTCGGTCAATTCCAGGCCCAAAGCCGTGTCCTGCTCACCCCAGACCATCAGCACCGGCACCTCGATCGGCGTCTTGTCCGGAGGCGAGGCGAGGGTGAGGAAATTGGCGCGATAATAATTGATCATGGCCGTGAGCGCCCCGGGCTTGCTGGCGTTGTCGCGATAATGCGCAAGCACGTCGTCCGGAAACGCGGCCTTGTTCACAGCCATGCCGCGGAACGCTTCACCCACAGCGCGCGCGCCGCGGGCACGCAGCATCGCTTCGGGCAGAAATGGCAACTGGAAGAAGAACACGTACCACGACCGGCCGAGCTGTGCCAGCGATGTGCGCAGCACGCGCTGGAACACGGCAGGATGCGGCACGTTCATGATGATCAGCCCGTCCAGCGGACGCGTGTGCGCAATGGCGAAACTCCACGCGATCAGCGCGCCCCAATCATGGGCCACCAGCAGGCGACGCCGCGCGCCGAAAGCGTCGAACAAGGCGGCCGCATCCTCGATCAGATGCGCCATGCGATAATCGGCGCGCGCGGGGGGACGAGACGTTTGCCCATAGCCGCGCATGTCAGGCGCCACCGCATGCCAGCCAGCATCGGCCAGCACAGGCAACTGGTAGCGCCAGGAAAAGCGGCTTTCGGGAAATCCGTGCAGGCAGAGCGCAATATCGGGACCGCTACCCGCCTCGTCGTAGGCAAAGCGCAGGCCATTGGCCTCGATGAACTGCGTCATGATCCATCCTCCGCATACGGGTTCTTCGTGCCGCGTAGTTGCAGGCGGATCGGGGTGCCGGGCATCTTGAAATGCTCGCGCAAGCCGTTGACCAGATAACGCTGGTATTCCTGCGGCATCTGTTCGGCGCGTGTGCCGAAGACCAAAAAGGTGGGCGGGCGCGCCTTGGCCTGCGTCATGTAGCGCAATTTCAGGCGCCGGCCTTCCACCATCGGGGGCTGATGGCGTTCCAGCGCACCCTCGAACCAGCGGTTCAGCGCGCCCGTGGAAACGCGTTCGTTCCACACGCGATAGGCTTCGCGCACCGCGGGCAGGAATTTGTCGACACCTGCACCGGTCAGCGCCGAAATCGTCACAACGGGAATGCCGCGCATCTGTGTCAGTGACGTCTCAAGCCGGTCCGAGATCGCCTGGCGCTGGCGCTGGCGCTCAGGCACCGCATCCCACTTGTTCAGCACCAGCACGCAGGCGCGGCCCTCGCGCTCGATCAGCCGGCCGATCTGCAAATCCTGTTCGTGCAAACCCTCGGTCGCATCCACGGTCAGCGCCACCACCTCGGCCATCTTCAACGCCTCGATGCTGGCGGAGACAGACATCTTCTCCAATTCCGCCTCGATCCGCGCGCGCTTGCGCAGGCCCGCGGTATCGACCAATTCAATGGCGCCCGCGCTATCCTGCAAGATCGCCGACACGGCATCGCGCGTCAGCCCGGGCTCTGGCCCGGTGATCATGCGCTCCTGCCCCAACAGGCGATTGATCAACGTCGATTTGCCCGCATTCGGCCGCCCGACAATGGCCAATTTCAATGGACGATCCGCCTCATCCAAAGCGTCACCACCTTCGGGCGGAATACGGTCGGCAATTTCCGTCATCAGATCGGCAATGCCCTCGCCATGCTCAGCCGAAACCGCCAGCGGTTCGCCAAGCCCAAGCGAGAACGCCTCCATCGCCGCATTCGCCCCGCCGCGGCCCTCGGCCTTGTTGGCCACCACCAGCACGGGGCAATTCTGCCGCCGCAGCCAGGCGGCGAAATGCTTGTCGGCGGGCGTAATCCCGCTGCGCGCATCAACGACGAACACAACAAGATCCGCGCCGGCCACAGCCGCCTCGCTGCTCGCGCGCATGCGGGCATAGAGCGTATCGGGCGCGCTCTCCTCCAGCCCCGCCGTATCGACAAGCCGCACCATGCGGCCGCGCAACTGCGCCTGCGCGTCCTTGCTGTCACGCGTGACGCCGGGCACATCGCTGACAATAGCCTGCCGCCTGCCGACAAGCCGGTTGAACAGCGTGGATTTGCCGACGTTCGGTCGGCCGGCGATGACGACGGTCGGGTGCATGTTGGCGGCCTGTAAGTAAGGAAGGCCAGGGGCTCTGCCCCTGGACCCCGCTAAGGACAAGTCCTTAGAACCTATTTGTTAGGTGTAGGAGGGGGCCGCACGTGATGTGACAACGCGCGTGTTGGCCCCCCCCTCCTACACCTAACAAATGGGGGTCTGGGGCCTCAGGCCCCAGCGGGTCCAGGGCAGAGCCCTGGCCTTAACTTACTTATAAGCCGTCAACGTCGCATCGTCCGACAGCACCAGCATGACCCCGGCCGCGACAACCGGCTGCAGCGCTGCCGCTTCGTCCATTTCGGTATTGGACACCAGCTTGCCGTCGGTCGGATCCAGGATCGCCATGTGGGCGTTCGTGCTCACGCTCACCAGCTTGCCGCCGACCATGGGCGTGCCTGTCCACGAAATCAGCCCCTTGGTGCGTTTGGGGTTGGTAAAGCGCGGCAGTTCGGTGACCCAGTGCACCGTGCCGTCTTCCTTCGATATGGCGGCGGCCTGCTGATCGGCCGTCACGATGAACAGCGTCGCCCCGGCGAGCCAAGGCGTGTTGCCGCCGGCGATATCGCGTTCCCACACGCGCCGGCCGGAGCGCAGATCCAGCGCCGCCATTAACCCCCCGAGGCCGATGGCGTAGCAGATGCCGCCATCCAGCACCGGCGCGCCGCGCACGGTGGAAAATTCCAGCAAGCTGGCGCTGCCCTTCAAAGTGCCGAGATTGTCCGACCAGGCGATGCTGCCGGTATCGGCATGCACGGCGGCCAGGTCGCCCGATTCAAACCCCGCGACGACCAGTCCGTCCGCGTAGGCTGGCGAGGCCTGGGCCAGCACGCCGGTATCGGCACGTGCGGCCGCGTAGGTCCAGACCGGCGCGCCGGCGGTGGTCATGGCAACCAGGTTCTGGTCCAGCGTACAGAAATAGAGCGTGTTGCCGACGACCGTGGGCGCGCTGCGGGCGGGTGCGGAGATTGGCTTGCGCCACAGGATGGCGCCCGTGTCGGCGTTCAGCGCCATGAGCTCAGCGCGGCCGGTGGCGGCGTAGAGGCGGCCGTCTGCGAAGGTGATTCCGCCGCCGAGATTGGTGCTGCGGTTCTTCTTCGGCTTGGTGGGCGTATCCCATATCGGCGTGCCGCGGGCCAGGTCGAAAGCGCGAATGCGGCCATCGGTGTCCATCGTATAGACGCGGCCGGCTGCGATGATGGGCTGGGCGGTGAAGCGCGCGCGGTAGTCGCCGCCGGCGCCGATATTGCGGCGCCAGGCGCGGGTCAGGCCGCCGGCGAAATTGCCGCCTGCGTGGGTTGGGCCGAGGTCGGGCTGGGCCCATTCGGCGTTGGTGACCACGGGCGGGGATTCGACCTGTTCCACCGCATCGACCTGCAGGCCGCGGGCGGGCGAAAGGATGGGCTCGCGATTGCCATGGATCGGCGGCTTGGCATCATCTGTCAGGAAGTCGAACATGCCACAGCCGCCGAGTGCAAGCGGCATCAGCAGGGCGGAGCGGCGGCCGATATGGACAGGTCGTTTCATCGTCTCGTTCATCCGTGCGGCGCGGCTCCGGCGTCCTGCGGGTTATCCATCGTCATCAATAGATCCTCGGCCATCTGGCGCACGCCTTGGGGCGCCTGCGGGTCGGTGGTCAGGCTTTTCATGATGGCGCGGGCCTCCGGCATGCGCCCCAGGCGGATGTCGAGCAAGGCGGTAACCTGTTCGGCGAGCGGGCGCCATTGGCTGGTGGGGGTGATCAGCGGCGCCAAGTGGGCCTTGAGCGTCTTTGCGTCGCCGGTATCGACCTGGTGCTGCACGCTGGTCAGTGTGGCGAGCTGGCGCAGCAGGGGCGGCGTTGCGCTGTCACTGGCCAGCCGGTTCCAGGTCGCGATGGCCGCGTCATGCCGGCCGGCGTCCCAATCCAGCGCCGCCAGTTGCAGGCTCGCCAGGACGGGGTAGCGGCCGGGGCCGTTGGCTGCGATGTCGGCCAGGGAATTGGTCAGCGCAAGCGGGGCGGGTCGGCCGTTCTCGGCCTGGCGCGCGGCGGCGTCTGCGGCGTCGATGAAGCGCTCGGCGGTGGCGTTGCTGGCGCTGGCGGTCTGGCGCTGTTCGTAGTCATAGAGGCCGACGGCGGCGAGCGTGAGCAGCATCAGGCCGACGAGCACGAAGCCGTAGCGGCGCAGCAGGGCGCGGGCGCGTTCGGCGCGCAGGTCTTCACTGACTTCGTCGAAAATATCGGGCACGTGGTCGCCTGTGTTGAACGGCGCGGACCATAGCGGCGGCGCGCGGTGGGGCAAGGGCACGCCTGAAAAAATGGGGGTCTGGGGCCGCCGGCCCCGTCGTGCGCAGCACGCTGTCGCGTGACGGGGTCCAGGGCAGAGCCCTGGCCTTATCTTCTACAGCAACTCCTTAAGCGGCCGTGCAGCGTCTGTTAGCGCCGCCGTATCGAGCCGCGTGCCCGCGGCAACCAAACGCTTTGCCAGCATGAACTCGCCTGGCTTGTTGACCGCGTCCGCTGCGATCAGCACGCCAGCGCGCAGATAAAAGACGAGAAAGCTGCGCGCGGCCATGTCGCCGCGCAGCACGACCTGGTCATGGCCGTCCGCCAGACCCACCGCTTGCAGCTTGAGGTCGTACTGGTCCGACCAGAACCACGGCACGGCGGCGTAGGGCACCAGCTTGCCCATGATGGTGTCGGCGGCCACACGCGCCTGTTCGAGCGCGTTGGGGATCGATTCCAGGCGCACGCGGCGGCCGAGGAAGGCACTGGGGTGGTTGGCGCAGTCGCCTATGGCCAGGATCGCGGGGTCTTGCGTGCGGCAGTACTCGTCCACCCAGATGCCGTTTTGCACGTGCAGGCCGGCCCGCCGCGCCAGGTCGTCGTTGGGGATCAGGCCGATGCCGACCAGGACGAAGTCGGCTTCCAGGTGGCGCCCGTCGGCCAGGGCCACGCCGTCGACGTGCCCGGGTGCGGCCGCAGCGGGAGTCAATTCCGTCAATGCGGCGCCGGTGATGATGGTCACGCCGGCCTGGCGGTGGGCGTTCTCGTAGAAGGCGGAGATCTCCGCGCCGGCGACGCGCGCCAGGACGCGGGGCGCGGCCTCGATGATGGTCACGGACAGGCCGTGCTTGACCGCAACGGCCGCGACTTCCAGGCCGATATAGCCGCCGCCGATGATGACCAGCGTTCGGCCGGGGTGCAGGTGGGCGCGGATCGCGGCCACGTCATCCAGCGTGCGCAGGGCGAGCACGCCATCCAGATCGGCGCCGGGGCAGGTCAGGCGGCGGGCGTGGCCGCCTGTTGCGAGCACCAGGTGGGCGTAGGCCATGGTGGCGCCGTCCGACAGGCGGATGGTTTGCGCGGCACGGTCGATGGCCTCCACGGTGGTGGCGCCGATGAAGGCGATTTTGGCGCGGGCGTAGGCGGTATCGGGGCGCAGCAGCAGCGCTTCGGCCGTGGTGGTGCCGGCGAGGTGGGTTTTGGAGAGCGGCGGGCGCTGGTAGGGAAGGTGGGGCTCGGTGCCGATCATGGTGATCGGGTGGGGGTAGCCGGCGCCGCGGAGCTTGATGGCGCACTCGCCGGCGGCGTAACCGGCGCCGGCGAAGATGGTGCCTGCGGTCATGGGGCGTAGTGTCGGCTGGCGCCTGCGTGTGTCAACGCGACCTGGTAGCGCCAAGCGAGGAAAATGGCTGATGGACGATGATATCGCGCTCCTCAAGCGTGTCTACGATCGCTTCAATGCGCGCGACATCGATGGCGTGCTGGCCGTGCTCGCCGAAGATGTCGCTTGGGCCAACGGCATGGAGGGCGGACACATCCATGGGCGGCAGGCCGTGCGCGCGTACTGGACGGGCCAATGGGCGATCGTCAGTCCACACGTGGAGCCGCTGAGCTTTCATCGAGCGCCGGATGAGGCGATCGTGGCGAGGGTTCGGCAATCCGTGCGCGATCTGGACGGCAAACCGCTTGCACATCAGACGCACGGCCTGCGCGACAAAACGGTCGTCCACGTCTTTCGCGTGACGGACGGCAAGGTCACGCGCTTCGACATAGAGGACGCTGTCTAGGTCCGCTTCTCACCATTCAAACCGAAAGTCGGGATGACATTGTAGGCAAGGAGCGGGCGTGTTTGGATGCGCCCGAATTGGCGCGGCGGAGGCGATCAATGGCATCGACTTCATCGGCGCCGCACATGCACGGCCCGCTGGATATTGACGGCATTCTGGGGACGAGCCTGTCGGCCTGGCCGCGCCTGATGTTCGCGTTCGGCCCGATTTACGCGCTGCAGGTCTTGCCCACTGTGCTGCAGGGCCAGATGGGACAGCCGCACGGCGCGGCGGTGTGGGGCGCACTGGCGGCACCGCTGTTCGGGTTGGTCATCGGCATCGTCTGCTCCGGCGCGCTGACGATTGTGGCCGAAGATGTTCTCAATGGTGGACAGCCACGCATTTTGTCCTCGATCAAATGCGGGGTGCGGCGGTTTTTGCCCTTGCTGGGGGCGTGCAGTTTGGCCGGTCTGGCGCTGGTGCTCGGGCTTGTCCTGCTCATCGTGCCGGGATTGATCGTGGCAACCTGGTATTTCGTCGTGGTACCCGTCTGCGTGTTGGAGGGATTGGGACCCACCGACAGCCTTAGGCGCAGCGCTGCCTTGTCCCGCGGCGTGCGATGGCGGCTCTTTGGTTTGGCGGTGATCCTGGCCGTCGCCGGCGCCGTGGGAGCGGCGTGCACGCATATTGCGCAGGAGGAGATCGGCGGCATCTGGGCGGCGGCGATCAACGTGCTGGTGACGACAGGGGCGGGGATATTTGGCGTTACCGTCCCGGTTGTGACGTATCGCGTGTTGACGGCTTCATCGCTTGTTGGCCGGCTCGGCGAGACGTAAGAAAGGCTGGGGGAGCAGTGCTAGGGCGGGTCGACGCATGCGCTGACTGATTCCACCCAAGCCCCCAGACTCCCCGTCTTCATTTTAGAAAATAAGAGTGGATTGTTGATGGATTTCACAGGCAGAACAATCTGGATCACCGGCGCCTCATCGGGCATCGGGGCGGCACTCGCCCGCGCGTTTGCGCAAGCCGGCGCGCGAACGATCCTTTCAGGCCGGCGCGAGGGCGCGCTGGCCGAAATTGCCGCGCCACTGGCGGGCGAGCACCTGATCCTGCCGTTCGAAACCACCGATATGTCCGCATTGCCCGAAATCGTCGCGCGCGCATGGGACTGGCACGGCGGCATAGACCTGCTGGTCAACAATGCAGGGATCAGCCAGCGCAGCCTGGCCATCGACACGAGCATGGAGGTGTATCGCCGCATCATGGAAGTCGATTTTTTCGCGCCGCTGGCGCTGACGCAGTTGGTGGTGCCGCGGATGGTCGGGCGGGGATCGGGCCATATTGCGGCGGTCAGTTCGGTGGCGGGAAAGGTGGGATCACCGCTGCGGTCGGGTTATTGCGCGGCCAAGCACGCGCTGGTCGGCTATTGCGACGCGTTGCGCGCCGAATGCGAACTGGCGTACGGCGTTGGGGTGACAACCATACTGCCGGGATCGGTGCGCACGGCGATTGCCACCAACGCGCTGCTGGGCGATGGCGCGGTGCGCGGCGTGTCGGACACCAATATCGACAACGGCATGGACCCCGACGAAGTGGCGCGGCAGGTGCTGGGGGGTTTGCGTGCGGGGACACGCGAGATTCTTATTGCGCGGGGTGGTGAGGCCGCGGCGGCGCCTCTGCGCGCGACGCGGCCGGATACGTTGTTCGACGCGCTCGCTCAGGAAGGCGCGCGGCTGGCGCAGGTGCGCAGAGCGGGGGGGAGCATCGATCCGGCGAAGGTGGGCGGGGTCATCGAGTAGTGGCTGCACGGTGTACGGGAGGTAGCGCTGCGATTGCGGTCTTCTGATTTCAGACGCGAAGCTGTCACTTGCGGCTCGCGGCGAATAAAGGCAGCCGAGATTGGCCGGAAGGGGACGGTGACTTTCGGGCGGACGGCACCGGGAAGCAGCCACTCGCCCTGATAGCGGATTTCCGCAGCAGACTTTTGCAACGGGTAAGCTCATGATGTTTCAGGCTGCGGCTCATTTGCATAAGTCTTGAGTTCTGCACCAGATCGATCCCAAAGAGAGCGGGCCACGAAAAAAGGGGCAACCAAATCAGTTGCCCCTTTTTTCAGCCGGATTTCCACCGCGCGGAGTATCAGCCGTGTTTGCCATAGTGTTGTGAGACCGCGCCTGGGGTGATGTGCAAGAGCTTCGCGACGTAAGCCTGCTTCACGCCGCTGCTCTTGGCTGCCGCGAGCACAGTGCGGCCAAACTCCGTCATGCGTCCCCCTTCGGTTTTCGCCAAAACCCGAAGCTCATCGACTAATGAAGATTTTGTTTCTAATGTTTTCAAATACCTACGAACTGATTTAGCGTCGCTCATGAGAAAGTCTCCGCCACGCCCATATGGATTACGGGCCATGTTCTAAACTAGTTAGGCACCAATACCGTATAGTTCAACCCTGCCCGCGTCAGACAGACCCCACACCGCCGTCGAGAGGCTGCTTGCCGCGATGCCTGTTTGGTTTTGCCTTAGTGCGGGGCGACGCGCGGTTCGACGGCTTCGGCTTCCTCGTCGGCTTATCAAGTGGGAACAGGTCCGGCATGGTAGGCCTCTCCCCCGCCAGCGGCACCGGGGCAACTGGTGCGCGGGCAGCCTCGGCCGCTGCAAACGGTCCTGGTTCGGCTTCAATTGCCGCCTGCTCAGTATGCGGCTCTGACGGCTCGCTGATCCCTTCCTGCTTCGGCTCGGCCTGGGGTTGAGCTTCGGCCGCTATTTTCGACGCGCGCGACGCTTTCGCTTCCGCCCGCTGCGGCTCCTGGGCTGCCGCAACCGGCACCGTTGGAACCTCTGTCGCAGCCTCTATCGGTGCCACCGGGTGCACGCCGGTTGCCGGTGCTTTTTTTGCCGCCGTGTCCGCCAGCGCCGAAGCTACCGGACTTATCGCCGCAGGGTCCACGCCCCGCATCACATACCGCGACATGATTCTTATGAACGACTCGGGAGAGCTTACCGCTTCATCCAAAAGCCTTGTCTTTTTTAAGGACACGAACAGAGCGATTGAACGCGCCTGGCAATTTATCGATTTTTGTGGATTAAATTCTATATCAGAAAACCCGGCAAAAGGAGCTAGGCAGTCGAGCCAATCGCGATGCGGAAAAATGGCATTGATATACAGCCAGTCATAGAAAACCGTTTTTGGCTCAAGCGGAAATTTATGCCCCTCAAATTCAAAGGCAATAAGCTTACCTGACTCGTGCAACCGAGGATCACGCTTCGCGGATCGCGCATCCGTCGTATACAGGTCGGTATATGGCCCGCCCTTTTCAAAGACCTTGCTTCCTTGATAAGCACACTCTAGGGGCAACTCGGTGTCGGAAAGTTTCACTTTAAGATGAAACGCGCTCAGGTGTTGCCCAAGCTTTCGTTCTGATTTCGTGGATGCCTCTAAAATTGGGCCAATTCCGATAGCGGCCGCCGCGCTGTGTAGTGCTTTAACATTCTTTTTCTTTTGAACGGCCGCGAACCCGCCCGCCCATGTGATGGTAAGGCTTTTTTCCCTGACAAGGCCGGGGGCATCAGGTGCGGGGATAAACACGGGACGTTCAGCCATTTGGCAGATTCCTTATGTAGTTGAGCGGGATTTGATGCGGGATAAGAACCTCGCATTTCTCCGCTCGCCGTAGCCGTTCCATAATCGCCGGATCGTGCCAATCGGTCCGGGTATAGAGCACCTCGTAATCAATCATCTGCTCGGCGGCGGCGATTGTATGCCGCTCGACGCCAGTCTTGTTTGCAACCTCACTTGTGAACATAACATTTGAAAAGGTCATGATGTGAGGGTGAATTTCCAAAAATATGCAATTTGTGATCCGTCCTTCGCTCTGTGCAACATAAGCCATAGGGTGACTCGGCCGCATGCAAAGATGCACATACTCGTCCATGCCAAGATGCTGGTCGAGTGAGTGGCTCAACGGATTACCCCCGGCCGCCGGTATCAAGACGCTGCTACGTCTTAGGGCTGCGAGCGGCCATAGGCCGCCATGCTTCCGAATTGAGGCAAGATTTGCCCAATCTGTGAAGTGATAGAGAGTCGGGATTGACTGCAGAGACCAAGTGCCGCTCATCGCGGCCGGTCCATCTGGCCGGGGGCGTCGATCCAGTGGGCTGCGACGCCGGGGGTCTTGTATGTCATGCCGGGAGGATAGGGGTGAGAACCTACGGCTTCAACGACTCTCCTTCGGCCACCCGTGCCGCCCTGACTCACGCTGAGTGGCATAACGTCCGTTTTACTTCGTTGCGTAAGTCTTAACTTATGCAACAGGCTGGATGTCTGCTATTGCGGATATTCGGCGCCAAGTGATGACGGCCATGGGCGCAAGTCAGACATCAGACATAAGTGGCTGCATAAAGTGCTAGGGGAACCGAGCCGGTCTTGTCGACGGGGGGTTTGGGAGGATGGCACATCTCCCCCAATTCTGTCACTTCAAATGCGCCTTGAGAAAACGTGCCCGGCTCTCATCCACGCGCGCGCGCAACACCGGGTCCGGCAACAGATGCGTGCCGGGCAACAAAAGTAAATCATACGGCTTGCCGGCGGCAATCAGCGCCTGTGTTAATTTCACCGTGTTCTGGAAATACACGTTGTCGTCCGTCAGGCCGTGCATGATCAGCAGCGGACGCTGCAGATTGGACGCATAGGTCAGCACGTTGCTCGCGCGATAGCCGTCCGTGTCCCAATCGGGTGTGCCCAGATAGCGCTCGGTATAGGCCGTGTCGTAATCGGCAAAGTCCACCACCGGCGCACCGGCGACGCCCGCGGCAAAGACATCCGGCCGGCGGATCGTGGCCATGGCGGTGAAATAGCCGCCAAAGGACCAGCCCTCCACGCCCACATGCGCCATGTCCATCTGCGGCACAATGCGGCCCAGTGCCTGCACGCCCGCGACCTGGTCTTCAAGCGGCAGGTCGATCAGATTGTTCTTCGTCGCGCGTTCCCAGTCGCGCCCGCGGCCGGGCGTGCCGCGGCCGTCGACGGAGACGACAATGAACCCTTCATTGGCCAGGCATTGATCTTCCGCATACGCACGCGGCGCGCGCATAACCACCTTGACCGTAGGGCCGGCGTAAACGGACAGCACAACGGGATAATGCGCGCCAGCGTCGAAATCGGCGGGGCGGATCACTGCGGCATCCATGTCCATCGGCCCCACGCGCAAAAACTGCACGCCTGGGATTTTGGGCATGGCCTCCGCGTGGCTGGGCACGCTCGCCAGCGTCTTGCCGGCCGCGTCACGCACGAAAGCCTCGGTCGTGCCATCGGCGCCGGAGACCCGGTCGGTAAAGACGGCGTGCTGGTCCTCGGCAAAGGCGGCGTCGTGCAGGCCGGGGGCGTCGGCGAGCGGCGCGGGATCGCCGCCATGCAGCCCGACGCGGAAGATGGCGGTCCCCAGCCGGTCGGGGCTGGCGGTCAGCACCACGCTTGCGGTCGCCTCATCCACATCGTTCAGCCCGTCGAACGGCAGCCCGCGCGGGGTGATCGCGTGATCGAGCGAGCCATCGGCGTGGCGCAGCTCGAGCTGCCAGGTGCCGGCACGCTCGGCGGCCCATAGGAAGCCCGATCCGTCCGCCAGCCAGTAGGGCAGCGTGCGGGCGGCGCGCAGGCCAAGGCCGTGCTGCGGATCGAGGTTCAGCCAGGCGGCGTCCGTCTCGTTCAGCAATTCCTGGGTCTTGCCGGTGGCGGGATCGACCGCCAGCACGACCTCCTTGGTCTGCGCGCGCGTCAGCAGCACCAGGCTGAGCTTGCCGCCCTTTTGCCAGACCACGCGCGCCAGATAGGGATAGATGTCGTGGTTCCAGTCGATCCAGACGGTCTGCCCGCCGGCGCGGCCGATGATGCCGAGCCTGATCTTCGCGTTGGCCGTGCCCGCCCGCGGGTAGCGGAACTCCACGGGCTGGCTGGATGGGTGCTCGGGGTCGGCGATGAAGTGGCGCTCCACGCCCGTGCTGTCCGCGTCCTCATAGACGAGCTGGGTGCCGTCGGGCGACCACCAGGCGCCCTCGCTGCGGTCGAGCTCCTCGGCAGCGGCAAATTCGGCCAGGCCGTGGGTGTGGGTCTCCGTGCCGCCGGTGGTGAGCGGGCTGTCGTGGCCGTTGGCCAGATCGATGACATGCAGATCGTTGTCGCGCACGGCGGCAAGCATCGAGCCGTCCGGCGAGAGGCGGGGCGCAATCCAGCCTGTGCCCGGAACCGGTTTGGTCTCGCCGGAAGGCCAGGCGATCGTGGAGAGGTGATCTGCTTGCGCCACCAGGATCGTGCGGCCATCGCGGCTGGGCTGGAAGTCGGTAATGCCGGTCAGCGTCATGCGGGCGCGCTCGCGCCTGGCTTTTTCCTGGACGCTGAGGTGTTCGGGCGCGGTCGCCGGCGCGGCGAGTGCGCGTTCGGTCTTGGTGGTGAGGTCGTAGGCGTAAAGGCCCAGATGCGTGTCGCGCGGGCCACTGCGCAGATAGAGGATCGCATGGCCATCCTGAGTCGGGATCGCCGCCTGCGGCCTGCCCAGCGAATAGCTGCGCGTGGCCGCCAATGCCTGGAAACACGACTCCGCCGCCGCAGCCGGCGTGAGGCTGGCTGCCAAGCTGAAGGCAACCACAAGGTTACTGGTTGATTTTAGTGTCATTGGGTGAACAGAGATGCCCTATGGATCAGATGAGTGAAACGTCATTCGCGGCGAAGCCCGGCCTGGGGGCCAACCTGGGGGAGAGTGAAGCCAAGCCGCTTGGTACAGGCAAGCCCCCGCGCGGCCCCATGGTGCGCAAGCCGCGCGGTCAGGGCGCCTCTCGCCGGGGCGAAATCCTGGATGCGGCCAAGCGGCTGTTCATCGAGGAAGGGTTTGCCAACGCGACGATGCGGCGCATCGCCGCCGAGGTCGGTGTTTCGCCCACCGCGCTTTACCTGCATTTCGCCGACAAGGAGGCGATCCTTCAGGCGATTGCCGATGACTACTTCTCCGAATTACTGGTGGTGCTGACCAAGTCGCAAGGCAATGAAGCACCCTCGCTCGCCCGCCTGCGCGCCGGTTTGCGGGAATACGTAAACTTCGGCGTGTCGCGTTACGACGAGTACCGGCTGACCTTCGAAAGCCGGGGTGCGCGCAACGAAGCACTGGCCTGCCCGGAGAGCGATGTCGCCAACATGTCCTTTGCCGTGCTCGAGCAATCGGTCGGGACGCTGGTGGCTGAGGGCATCTTCCGCGGCGGCGATACCGTAGTGATTGCCGAGACGATCTGGGTGTGCATGCACGGGCTGACCTCGGCGCTCGTGAACCTGACCGATCACGTTCAGAGCGCGCGCGACGCGTTGATCGAGTCCGTGATCGACTCGATCATCACGGGGCTGGCCTGTGCGAAGAGCGCGTTCGGCTAGCCGCCTTTACAGGGTTTGCTGGTACACACGCTTCGCGGTCAACCGTTTGACAGCATTCATGGCGATGGCGTGAATTCGAGGATGTCTGATCGGCGGTCTCGTGCGTAGATATGGGCAAGACGAATGCCACTGGAGATCGCCGCCATGACCCATGCAGCCCCGAGCTTCGACTTCTACGATGACGGCCTGGTTCACAGCCATGATTGGTCGCGGTCTACGCCGCCGGGCGTGCATCATGCCGAAGGCCGCCGCGGACAGCCGGCCTCGCATAGCCATGATGAGGCGGTTCAGCACGATCACCGGTAGATTGACGGAGAATGGCTGGGGGAGATGGGGCTGACGTAAACGTCAGCCCCGCCATAAGGTCGCTGCGTTTTTTTAGCGTATTGACGTGACGCGCATGTGGGCTTTGCCGAAGTACATCATGGGTCCTTTTACATACCACGGTGGATTGCCGGCCATAGCGTAATGGCCTGGGACGATGGGGCTGCCTTCTAGCAATGGCCCGGCCGGCGCCAGAACGATTTCCAACGTATCGCCCGACGCGTCGCCGCCGCTTGAAAACATGGCGGCTTCCGCTGCCTGCTGGACGCCCGCCAGCCGATATTCCACCAGCAGATCGCTAATGCGCATCGGGCAGGCCAGCAGCACGGCGGCGGCCAGCAACGCAGGAGGGGCCAGCTTATGGCCAGCCGTGGGTCGCGGAAAAAGCCCGGCACTGCCCACGACCATCAGCAGATATAGCGCTTGGCGATACGCCTCGTGCCGCTCGCAGCACAGCACGCCGAATTGATAAAACGCGCCGGCAATCGACAGCAGCGCGGTGCCGGACAAGGCGGCGAGCAGTGCGCAAAGCCGCACGCGCGAGACGGGCGCCGGCCAGGCGCGCCCCAACGCCGCCCATGAGGCGGCAAGCAGCAGCAAACGCACGGCCAGCACGCGAATGCCGCCATCCTCGTCCCGGCCTAGCAGGCCGCCTGCAAAGATCGGCCACGCTGCGCGCAGGCTGGGCCAGGCGCTATGGAACGTGCCGGCATCGACCATTTCATTGGCCTGCGCGGTGCGTCCATGCGCCAGCCCGGCCACGACCAGGAGTGAGGCAAGCAGCGGCAAGAGCATGAGCGCGGCCGCGCGCCGGTCAGTGCGCCAAGACGCGACAGCCAGTAGCGGGGCGAGGAACAGGGCAAGGAACATCCCCAGCTCCACGCTCCACGCCCCCAATGTCAGTGCGGCAGCCAGCCAGATCCAGGCGCGCAAGCCTGGCATTCCCGGACCGGACAGAACGATGGTTGCGTAAGCGGCGGCGCCGAGTGCGGGCATGTAGGCCAGCGACCCCAGCGGCCAGTACCACAGCTCGGCCACGGGCCCTGCCATCAGGAACAGCCCCGGCAAGCCGAGCGCCATCGCCCAGCGCGCGCCTTGGCCATGCGCCCGCCACGGCCGCAGCGCTGCCAGCAGCAGGCTCCACATCATCGCCCACGACGCGGCCAGCACGCCGGTCATCATTGGCCTGCCGGTGGCGCGCACCAGGTGCCAATAGGCGAAGATCAGCGCCTCGGAGAACGGTCTCGGGCCCCAGTTGACTAGTCGCCGGAGGGCGCCGCGCACGCCGAGCGCGCGCAGGAAGCTGAAGGTGTAGAATTCGTCGTGCCACTGGCCCTGGGGGAGCATGGCCAGGTGCATGGCCAGGATCACGGCAGGTACAAACAAGCAGAAAACCAAAACAAGGCTGGGGGAGATGTGCCATCCCCCCCAGACCCCCCGTCCATTTATAGGCTTCGCGTAGACTAATGACGGGGGGTCTGGGGGGAATGGCACATTCCCCCCAGCCTTTCTCTGGCTTTGCTTAGACGTAGTACTCATCCAGCGGCGGGAAGCCATTGAAGCCAGTGCTCGCGTACGTGCTCACGTAGGCGCCGGTCGAGTGCAGCCGCACGCGGTCGCCCGAGGTCAGCGCCAGCGGCATGTGGTTGTTGCTGCGCTCATAGAGCGTGTCGGCGCTATCGCAGGTGGGGCCGGCGATAATGACAGGCCCGGTGGGGCCGCCGTCGTGCGGCGTGGTGATGTGGTAGCGGGTGCTTTCGTCCTCGGTTTCGGCCAGGCCGCCGAAGCGGCCGATGTCCAGATACACCCAGCGCAGCGGGTCGGTGTTGGAGCGCTGGCTGACGAGCACGATTTCGGCCTCGATCACGCCGGCATCGCCGACGAGGAAGCGGCCGGGCTCGAGCAGGACTTCGGGCAGATCGTTGCCGAAGTGGAAATGCAGGGCCTTTTCGATGCCGGTGCCGAAGTCGCGGATGGGCGTGATTTCGTCCTGGTAGTGGGTGGGAAAGCCGCCGCCGAGGTTGATCATGTGCAGCTTGATACCCTCCTGCTCGAGCTCGTCGAACAGCATGGCGACCTGGCCGATGGCGGCGCGATGCGCGTCCGGGCCGACCTGCTGGCTGCCGGGGTGGAAGGACAGGCCGTACGGTTTGAGGCCTAACGCGGCGGCCTGTTTCATCAGATCGACCGCCATGTCGGCGTGCGTGCCGAATTTGCGGGCGAGCGGGAAGGCCGCCCCTTCGGTGGCCACGATCAGGCGGCAGAAGACGCGTGCGCCGGGGGCGTGTTCGGCGAGCTTGCGCAGTTCGGCCTCGCAATCGAAGACGAAGAGGTCGATGCCGATGGCGCGGGCGGCGCGGATGGCGCTGGCCTTCTTGATGGTGTTGCCGAAGCTGATGCGGTCCGGCGTGGCGCCGGCGTCCAGGCAGAGTTTGATTTCCTCCCAGGAGGCGGCGTCGAAATGGGCGCCTAGGGAGAGCAGGCGCTCGAGGACCGGCCGGGCGGGGTTGGCCTTAATGGCGTAGAAGATGAGGGCGCGCGGGAAGGCGGCCTGCATCGCGCGGTAGTTTTCCTCGACGCGATCCAGGTCCACGACCAGGCAGGGCGTCGCCGGCGCGCGGGTGGCGAGGAAGTCTTCGATCTTTGGCGTCATGGGCGCGGTATAGAGGAAGCGGGTTCGCGGCCCAACCCCTTACGGCCAGGCCTGGAGGAAGACCTGTCGTTTGTCGCCTTTCAGAGCGTCGGATAAGCACTGCGCAATGGCGACGTTGGGCGGAATAGCGGAAGATGAGTGTCGGTGCCCGGAACACGCGGCTCGACCTGCTCCGGGGCGTGTCCATCGTTCTCGTGCTGCTGCACCACTTCAACATCCCCTATCGCCTGGATGACACCGCCTTGTCCCGGCTGTTCGGGTGGACGGCCGTGCACGCCGTGCTGCGGAACGGCAATTATGGGGTGACGATGTTCTTCGTCATTTCTGGTTTTCTCATCACCTCGAACGCACGAGCGCGCTGGGGCAGACTTTCGAGCATTGAGGCCAGCGCCTTTTATCGGCTGCGGATCGCGCGCATTTTGCCGTGCCTACTTCTCCTGCTGACCGTCGTGAATTTGTTAGCCGCGATGGGCCTTGCGGTGTTTCAGAACCACCCGGAGGCCGGGCCTTCGGTGTCGTTCTGGCTGGTGGATATCGCGTCTCTGACTTTCTGGATGAACGTGCTGATGGCTACCAGGGCCGGATGGGTGAATTACGCCTTGGGCGTGCTGTGGTCCTTGTCGGTCGAGGAAGTGTTTTACTTGTCATTCCCGATCGCTTGCATCGTGCTGAAACGCCCGGGCATCCTTGCGGCATTCTGGGCGCTCTTCATTGTCCTCGGCCCTATCTGGCGAGGACTGCACCCGAACGACGAATCGCAATTCCTCTACGCCTATCTCGCTTGCTTCGATGGTATCGCCATCGGCTGCTGCACGGCTTTGCTGGCGCCGCACATGGCGCTGCGCGGGACATGGGCCGCGTTTGCCGGCGCGCTCGTCGCCTCGGCAATGGCGGCGCTGTATCTCGCCCGTTCTATTGCGGCCACAAATTTATATGGTGTCAGCCTAATTGCGCTTGGCACCGCGTTCCTTCTCCTTCTTCTGGCTTGTCAGCGACCGCAAGGCAATTCAGGCCATCGGAGCCGAGCTGTCGCAGCACTTGCCTGGTCTGGCAGGTTGAGCTACGAACTTTATCTGTTTCACCTGGTCGCGCTCGGACTAATCCGGTCGGCGTTTCCGGAAGAGTGGGCGGCGGGCAACGAGAAGCTTATTTTGCTGATCGTGTTTCTTGCGTCCTCTGCCGCGCTGGCCGCGATTGTTAGCCGAATTTTCTCGGAGCCGCTGAACCGCGCAATAAGGTCACCGCGCGAATTGCCGCACGCGAAGGACTGAAGATCTGGGGGAGATGTGCCATCCCCCCCAGACCCCCCGTCATTATTTAAGACGAGGCCGAAAAATCGACGGGGGGTTTGGGGGGGATGGCCCATCCCCCCCAACTCTTTCCCTTGGCTCCCTTTTCTTCGCCCCGCCCCGCCACCTTCCCCAATCCCCTGCGTTCGCCACAAACCAATGACCGACGCCCCCCCGCAAGCGCCCCGCGCGCGCGCCGACCTTGCCCCGCCGGCCAAGGAGGCGCAGACGCCCGCCGCCATCGCACTCGGCCGCCAGGCGATGCGCCCGCAGGAAATCCCGTGGGCCGGCTGGAAGCGTGTGCTGCGGCGCACGGGCAATGAGATCATCACCGATCGGGTGTCGCTGGTTGCGGCCGGCTGCGCTTTCTATGCGACACTGGCGCTGTTCCCGACGATCACCATGATCATTTCGATCTACGGCTTGGTATTCGACCCGACGACGGTCGAGCCACAACTGTCGGCGTTGCGGGATTTGCTGCCGCCTTCGGCCTACCACCTGATTTCGGACCGCGTGCACGTGCTGGTCAGCAAGCCGCCTGGTGCGCTGACGTTCAGCTTGCTGGTCTCGGTCGGCATTGCGCTGTGGTCTTCGGCCACGGGCACGAAGTCGATCCTGGGCGCGCTGAACCTGGCTTACGAGGAGCGGGAGAAGCGCAGTTTTATCAGCTTTCAGCTGATTGCGTTGGGCATGACGCTGGGGGGCATGGTGGCCGCCGCGGTGGGCATTGCGTTGCTGGTGCTGCTGCCGGCGGTGCTGAATTTCGTGGGGATTTCGGCAGGTGCCGTCGTGCTCGTGCGGCTGGCGAGCTTTGCCATGCTGATCTTTTTCGTGCTGCTGGCGCTGTCGATGCTCTACCGCTTCGGGCCGTCTCGCCGGTCGGCAGCGTGGTCGTGGGTCACGCCTGGGGCGTTGGTGGCGACGCTGCTGTGGCTCGCCGCCTCGGTGCTGTTTTCATACTATGTTGGGCATCTCGCCAGCTATGACGCAACATACGGGCCGCTGGGCGCGGTAATCGGTGTGATGATGTGGTTCTATGTCAGCGCCTTTGTCGTGCTGGTGGGCGCTGAACTGAACGCCGAACTCGAGTTGCAGACCGTCCGCGACAGCACCGGCGAGCCCGAGCGCATTATCGGCCGGCGCGGTGCCTATGTCGCCGACCATGTCGCGCGCTAGCCGGACGGGGCGAGGCATCCAGAGCTGAAGCGTCGTCGGGGGCGTCGGCCACTTCGACCACGTTCTCGGCCGAGGCGGATTGGGGGGCGACCGCAGTCAGAGTGACATCGGCCACGCCTCGGCTGTGCATGCCAAGTGCCAGGGCTGCACCCTCGGAGAGATCGATGCAGCGCACGCCGTGCGGCGGCTCGCGGTCATTGACCCGCACGATGACCGAGCGGCCGGTGGACATGTCGGTGACCCGCACGATGGTGCCGATAGGCAGGCTGGGGTGAGCGGCGGTCATGCGCTTGGGGTCGAATCGCTCGCCGCTGAAGGTGCGCAGGCCGGCGTGGCGCGGGCCGTACCAGGTGGCCTGACCGCTATCGAGCAGGGCCTCTGAGGTGGTGGGCTGAGCCTGTGTGGCTGCCTGGGATGCGGTGCCCCAGGCGAGCAGCCCGATCAGGAGAAAAGCCGTTTTGGCTGACATGCGGTCCCCATGGTCCTTGATGTCTGGTGCGGGTGCACTGGTCGCGGAGCTGTGATGACGTGACGCCATCAGGCCCAGAACCGTGCATCGTGGCAAGTAAAAAATTCATCTCGGCCGATTTTGGGCGTTCGGCGCAGTCAGCGTGCAGTGCAGCAGGCGGCGTTGCTCATCGTGTGCAGTAAGCCGCGTTATTATTTGTCAGTAGAGGCGTGAAACGGACCTGCTCTACTGCTTCTTGAACATGGTGTGGTTGCGGGGGCGAAACCGATTCGGGCTGTGACACTTGCTGTGTGTCAATGTGTGTCAAATTAGACTTTGCTGGTCTGTGCCGCGGTGCAAAACGCTTGAGCGAGAGGAGGTTAGGCCCGCGAGGAGGTGTGGCATGATTGCACAGCTTCGTGAGGTGCGAAGATGATGAAGCATGGTTCATCTGTCGTCCCGTATCCCGCAATGCGCGCAGTTCTGCGCGCCACGTTCAACCGGCGGAAGCGCGTTTGGGCCGTCCTAAATGACCGCGCAAGTGAATGACCAGAGCCAGTGCGGGCAGGCCGCCCAGGATCGTGGCCTCGTAGAAATGCCGCCAGCCGAGCGTGGCGGCGGCGTCACCGGCAACGCCGCTGATGGTGTGCAGCGCGACCGCGGCAAGTGAGGAAAGGAGGGCGTACTGACTTGCGGTGTATTCCCGCGCGCAAAGGGCGGAGATGAAGGCGAGGAAAACGGTGTCCGCCGCGCCGCCGGCGAAGAACTCGCCGCCTACCTTGGCATACAGCATCCACGGCGTGGTGACGGCGAGCAGCGCCAGGTAGAGGCCCAGCGAGGCGGCCTGCAAGGACCCGGTCAGGAGCAGCGCGCGCATGGTGCCCAGGCGCGTCACCAGCCAGCCGCCGAAGGCCGCACCCGCAAAGGTGCCGGCCAGCGAGGGCACGAAATTGGCGCGCGCGACCACCAGCGAGGAGAAGCCCAGCGCCTGGTGGTAGTAGGAGGCCGCGGTGTTGTCGGCGAAGACCTTGCCGAGTCGGAAGAGGATGACCACGGCCAGGATCTCGACGGCATGGCGGCGGCGCAGAAATTCCAGCAGAGGCGTGATCAGCGCCCCTCGCGCGGCGGCCAGTATGCCGGGTGGGCGTGGCGGCGCGGTGGCGAGCGTGGGTTCGGGGGTGGCCAGGCTCAGCAGCGGCGCGCAGGCCAGGAGGGCGGCGATGCAGAGCAGGGTGGCGTGCCAGCCCAGGGCGACCGAGAGCGCGATTGCGCCGGCGCCCGAGACGAACATTGCCGTGCGATAGCCCCAGATATAGGCGGCGAGTGCGACGCCCTGGCGGGTTTGGGGGAAGGTCTCGATGCGCCAGGCGTTGATGACGATGTCCTGGCTGGCCGAGCACAGCGCGACGGCGAAGGCGGCCAGCGCGGTCAGGGCGGCGTGGCGAGCGGGGTCCGTCAGGGCCAGGCCGGCGCAGGCGAGTGCGAGGGCCGATTGCGTGGCGATCAGCCAGAACCGGCGGCGGCCGAGGCGCGCGGCCCAGGCCGGTGGGGCGCGGTCGAACAGGGGGGCCCAGACGAATTGCAGGGTGTAGGGCAGGCCGAGCCAGGCGGTGCGCGAGACCGATTGGACCGAAACGCCCGAGACGGTGAACCATTGCTGCAGGGTGAAGATGGTCAGCGGGAGGGGCAGGCCGGAGAAGAAGCCGAAGCCTAGCATGCGCAGGAGTGTGGGGTCGGCAAGCATGGCGCGGGCGGGGGCGGGCATGGTGCGTTGCATGGGCCGGTTGTGTCGCGCCGTGCAAGGCGGGTGGGGGATGGGCGAGTGGAACGCCAGTCGCTTTGTAATCGACGGGGGTTCTGGGGGGGAATGGCACATTCTCCCCCAAGCCTTGTTCGCCCTAAATTCTAGCCCTTCGCCTCACCCAAATGCTTTTCAAGGCCGAGCACTCCACACGACCGCGTCGTTCACGGCGTAAGGGCGGCACGAAAGCCCGTGCTGCGCGCAAAGCGCCAGCGCTCGCTGCACCGGATCGTAGCCGCCTTGGGTGCTCACGCTCTGGCCGCCCGGCGCCACGGCAAAAGCGCGTGGCAGAGGCAGCGACAGAAACCGCGCGTAGGCGGCGCGGCTGGTGGCGTTGACCCATGGCACCGCCGTCACGTCGCTCAAGGCGGCAAAATGGGTGTCGCGCAACGCCGGCGGTTGTGGCGGCGGCACCCAGACCACCTCGTCATCTACGGCGTAGGGCCGGCAGGTCAGGTGGGCGCGCGCGCAGTCGGCTAGCGCACGCCCCAGCGGATCGAACCCGGTCACGGCCGCGGCAAAGCCGCCCGAGCTGGCCACCAGAAAGGCGCGCGGCGTTGGCCGCGTGAGGTAGGTGCGATAGGCCGCGCGCCCGGCATCGCTGACCCATGGCACGGCATTGACGTCATCGATTGCGGCAAAATGGGTCGGCGGCGGTACGGGCACTGGCATGTAGGCCGGCTGCACCTCGGCGGACGGCAGGCCGATGCGCGCGAGGAATGCGTCCAGCCGCGGCACCCAGATCGAGAAGGATTCCGGGTGGCTGAGCAATTGGTGGCTGTCGTTCATGAACGGGCCGGTGTCGACCAGGGTCGCGTGCCCGCCTTGGTCCTTGTAAGCCTGATACATCGCGCGCCAGGTGTCGGTGGCGAACAGGCTGTCGTTTTCGCCATAGAACCACAGGGATGGCAGCGTGCTGGCCGCCCCCATTCGCGCCGCGCCGCGGATGAGCGCATCGACGCCATTGCCGCCCGGGCAGCCCGAGGAATTCAGCCCGCCGGAGAAATTCACCAGCCCGCGCACATTCTGCGAAGGCGTGAAGGTCGCCCCCAATCCGAGCGTGTTCCAGCCGCCGAAGCTCTGCCCGGCAACGACGATGCGTGTGGCATCGATGCGCGGGTCCGAGCCGAGTGCGCCAATGGCACCGGCGATGTCCCGCCCGTTGGCAAGGGCGACTTCGTCGAGGTCGCAATGGTGGAAGCTTTGGCTGCCGCCGGAGCCGGCGTAGCCGCGCATCATCGGCAGCGCCACGGCGTAGCCGCGCGAGAGGAAATAATAGGCGAGGTAGGTAAAGCGGTGGCGCTTCATGTCGGCGGGCTTTTCGCGCGTGCCATTGGCGCCGTGGTTGATGACGGCCAGCGGAAAAGGGCCTGTGCCTTCGGGCAGATAGAGCGTGGTTATCAGATCGACGGGGCGATCGGCGTCGCCGGAGAGATGCACGACCTGTTCATGGGTGGGGACAGGCGGCAGTAGCAGCGGATTGGGCGGCGGTTCTTGCTGGGCGCGCGCGAGGGACGTAGCGGCAATGAGGAGAAGGGCGAGGATGAAGCGGGGCATGAGGCCAAAGTGGAAGAACTAGGGGAGATGTGCCATCCCCCCCAGACCCCCCATCGATTTTAGGGCCTCGCCTAAATAACGACGGGGGGTCTGGGGGGAATGGCACATTCCCCCCAGCTTCTTAATGCGCCGCCGGCGCCTTCTGCCCTTTACCCGGCTTGTAATTGCCGAACAAAAACGTCAGCGGCACAACGCAGAACGCACCCACGGCGCAATACATAAAGACATCCGAATACGCCAGCACCGAAGCCTGCGTGCGAAACGTCTGATAGATGAGCCCCGTCGCCGTTGCCTGCGTGGTCGAAGCCGCATGACCGCTGGCCAGGAGTGCAGCCTGCGTTTGCTGCAATAGAGTGTTGTAAGGCTGATTGAGCGGCGTCAGCCACTGCGAGAGATAAGATTGGCGCGTCTGGGTCTGCGTCGTGATCAGCGCGGTCGCGGTCGATATGCCGATGGAGCCGAACACGTTGCGAAACATCGTGTAGAGTGCCGCGGCATCACCATTCAGCTCGCGCGGCAGAGTGGAGTAGGCGATCGTTGAAATGGGAACGAACATGAAAGCCAGTCCCAGCGTCTGCGCCCCGCGCATCAGGGCGAGGCGTTCGAAGGACATGTTCGGGACCAATCGGCTGGAGAAGATCAGCGCACAGCCCATGATCGTAAAGCCCGTGGCGATCAGATACTTTGTGGGCACGATCGGCAGGATCCGCGTGACGATCGGGATCAGCAGAATGATGACCACGCCGCCCGGAGAAAGGATCAAGCCCGCCAGTGTTGCGGTGTAGCCGATCACCTGCTGGGCGAATTGCGGAATCAGCACCGCGGACGAATACAGGATGAAGGCCATTGCGCCGATCATGACGACACCGAGCGCGAAATTGCGATCGCCCATGACGTGCAGGTTGACCACCGGCTTTTTCGCCGTCAGCAGCCAGCCGATCGCGCCCAATATGCCAAGCACGCCAAACAGCGCCATGATGCGGATGAAGGGCGAGCCGAACCAGTCATCATCCTCGCCGCGGTCCATCATGACCTGCAGGCAGCCCAAGCCGATGGTGATCAGGCTGATGCCGATATAATCGATGCCGCGGCTGCGCCGGCGTTTGACCCAGGGCGGGTCTTCGACCAGCGCCAGCACGCCGAAGACGCCGAGGATGCCGACGGGAATGTTGATGAAAAATATCCAGCGCCAGCTGATGTTGTCGGTGATGTAGCCGCCCAGCGTGGGCCCGATGATCGGGGCGACGATCGTGGCAATGGCCACCACGCCCATCGCCTTGCCGCGTTGCGATGGCTCGAACGTGTCCAGGATGATGCTTTGCTGGTTGGGCTGCAGGCCGCCGCCGAAAAAGCCCTGCGCCAGCCTGAAGATGATCAGTTCGGGCAGGCTGGTCGATGTGCCGCAGAGCAGGCTGCAGACGGTGAACATGCCGATGCAGATCAGGAAATAGCGCTTGCGGCCGAGCAGGTCCGACAGCCAGCCCGAAATCGTCAGCACGATGCCGTTGGCGACCAGGTAGCTCGTCAGCGCCCATGTCGCGTCATCGTAGCTCGATGACAGGCTGCCGGCGATATGGGGCAGCGAGACGTTGACGATCGTGGTGTCCAGCACCTCCATGAAGGCGGCGACGGTGACCACGACCGCTATCAGCCACGGGTTGGATTTCGGGCGCCAGGCGGCGTCGGTTTCGGCCTCGCTCATTGAACCGTGACGGAGGGTACGACCGAGATACCCAGCGGCAGCGGCAGGTTGGGATCCAGCCCGCCATCGATGATGATTTTGACCGGCACACGCTGCACGATCTTGACGAAATTGCCGGTCGCATTCTCGGGCGGAAAGGCGGTGAACTTGCTGCCCGATCCTAACTGAATGCTGTCGATGTGGCCGGTCAGCTTCATGTCGGGGTAGCTGTCTATGTCAATCACCGTATATTGTCCGGGACGCATGTGCGCGAGCTGGGTTTCTTTGAAATTGGCGGTGATCCAGACGTCGGGCGAGACGATGGAAAAGATTTGCGCGCCGGGCTGGACGTAATTGCCGACCTCGACATTGCGCTTGGTGATCCAGCCATCGGCCGGCGCCCGCAATGTGCACCATTGCAGATTGAGTTGCGCTTGCGTGATCGCCGCATGCGCCTGGGAGAGCGAGCCGCCCAATTGCTTGAGCTGCGCGCCGACCTGGCTGATATTGGGTTTGACCGGCGTTGCCTGTAGCACCGCCGCTTCCGACGAGCTGACCTGCGCCTCGGCAGAGCGCAGGGCGGCGTTGGCATAATCGATCTGCTGGCCGGTGGTGGCCGCGCGCGGCAGGCTGAGCTGGCGCCGCTGATCGGTCTGTGCCTTGAACAGATTAGCCTGCGCATCGAGCAACTGCGCACGCGCCTGTTCCAGCCGGGCGGGAAACTGGACCTGCGCCACGGCCAGGCCCTGCTGGGCGGCGGCGAGCTGGCCGAGTGCGGTACTCAACTGGCCCTGCGCCTGTTCCAGCGTGGCCTGATAGTCGCGCGGGTCGATATGGATCAGCGGGTCGCCCTTGTGGACGAACTGGTTGTCGTTCACGTCCAGGCTGGTGACGTAGCCGGTGACGTGGGAGGCAATCGTCATGACCCGGCCATCGGTGTAGGCGTCATCGGTGGAGACGATGCCTTTGGTCGAAAAGTAATAATAGAGGCCGCCGGCGATCAGCAGGATGGCGACGAGCACCATGCCGGCGCGCACGAAGGGGCGGGCGCGGGCGCGGCGCTTCTCCTGGGCACGCTCCTGCTCCTTAGCCTTGGCGTCGTCTTCGTCCGGCTTTTTCTTGTCGTCGCTCTTCTTGTCGTCGCCGCTTTTGCCGTCGCCCTCCTTTTGGGGTGGATCGCCGCCGCGGTCGGCCTGGGCGTCGTCGTGGCCCGCGCGCTGGTCGTCTTTGGTCTGGCTTTCGGCCATGGCGTCTTCCCGGGCAAGGGCAGTGGATAAGCGGCCGGCTCGATAGTGACCGCTGACCGACCGGTTCGGTCACTAGATGTGTTTCAGGGTGTGCTGCGCAAGACTGGCCCTGCCGGGCTTCTACACCCAGCGCTAGCACGGGTTTGCCCCGCCGTCACAGGGGCGAGGCGGGGGAGGCCACTCACCATGGCGTCATGGGCCCCGGCGCTGTCGGCGAGGCGCGAAACCAAACGCGAGGCGGTAGAAACTACTTTCCCGTCAAAATGCCGACATGCTGAACGACGGAGGTGCATGTGCCGCCATTACTTGGAAAGATGTAGGTGGTGTTATCGACATAGGATTTGCTGTCCACGATCGTGAAATTTGTGGAAAAGGTGCCCGTGGAGCTTGTTCCCCCAGGCAAGAACGATTCAGTAATGTTGCCTGACCAGGTCGTCGCTCCCTTGGGCGGCGTGACAGGATAGGTATCCAACACCACGTATTGTACGGATAATCCATTGATGTAGGTCCGTACCGTTGCACCTGGTTTGCTATAACCGGGGAAGGTGTACTCTGAGAAGAGGGAAGTTCCCTTAGGAAAGAAGTTGCAATTGCCGCCCCCTGCGCCTTGAGCTGACACGAAATAGGACGACACGCCGTATGTTCCAGGCGAAAGGTCCGCCGCGCGTGCGGCGCCGCATGCCCCAAGATGGCAGGCCGCTATAGCGAGGAAAGCTGTCACTTTTTTCATGGCGGGAAGTCTCCTTTCAAAACGATGTGGCTGGACGAATACAAGCGTTTCTTGACGTTCATTGCAATGCGCGTGACAATTGCACACCGGGCAGGACTTTGGACCGGAGGTTGCCCCCGTCATACACATTGCGATGGCATGACAAGCCGAGAGGGCCTCAGAACCGGAACGCCTAACTCCGCACCACGGGCAGGCGCGTCGCTCCCACGGCCCGCTGCGTCTGCACAGCACGCCGATAGCGGAATAATTTGGCCGGCCGGCCGCCGGTATCCTGCGCCACGGCGCCGGTGTCCTCGACCAGGGCTTGCGCATCGATCAGGCGGCGGAAATTCTGCTTGTGCAGGCGCCGCCCGGCGAGTGCCTCGACGGTCTGCTGCAATTGGCCCAGCGTGAAGCTTTCAGGCATGAGCTCGAAGAAAACCGGGCGGTATTTGATTTTCGCACGCAGGCGCGCCATGCCGGTGGCCAGGATGCGGCGATGGTCCAGGATCATGGGCTCGCCTGCCACCGGGCTGAGCCTGCCTGGCTCATGGCGTCGCTTCCATTCGGTGACCAGGCCCGCTTCGTAGAGAAGTTCGTAGCGCTGGAGAGAGAAATCCTCATCCCAGGATTGACCGTTGGCGCCAAAGAGGGTGGCGATACGCTGGCGCGTGGGTTCGTCGCGCGCCCAGGCGGCGAGTGCCGGCAGGATGGTGGCGGCCAGGCAGGCGGGCGGCCCTTCGCGATGATCCTCCCAGGGAAAGTAGCGATACCAGCTTTGCCAGGCAGCCCCTGCGCCGGTGACTTCGGTTTCGCGCGTGAGGGCGAGGTAGCTGATGGAGAGCACGCGCCCGGCGGTCTCGGCGCGGTCGCCATCGGCGAAGGTGTAGAGCTGTTCGACGTAGCCCAGCGGCTGGTGGGTCTGGCGTTCGACCCAGCTACGCAGGCCGGCTTGGAGGGAGCGGTGGCTGCTTTCGAAGCTGCCTGAGGGCAGGGCGCTGCCGCCGCTTATGGTCAGCACGCGTGGCTCGCCGGCGGTGATGGCGGTTACGACGGCGATCAGCTCGGTTGCGACCGGGTCCACCATGGTGCTGTTTTTCCGGGTCGCTGAAGATTGGGGGGGATGTGCCATCCCCCCCAAACCCCCCGTCATCTGTTTAGAGCGGCGACCTAAATAATGACGGGGGGTCTGGGGGGGATGGCACATCTCCCCCAGCCTTTCTAAAGAGTGCATCAACCCGCCGCAACCAAAC
The DNA here is from genome assembly GCA_965276755.1 of Acetobacteraceae bacterium. Classification (GTDB taxonomy): domain Bacteria; phylum Pseudomonadota; class Alphaproteobacteria; order Acetobacterales; family Acetobacteraceae; genus CAJCIS01. The sequence goes on along the minus strand of OZ255625.1, from coordinate 1,509,481 downwards.
TGGCGCGCATGCCGTCGTCCCCGATGACATAGTTTATACCATTTATTTCGTCGCCGCGTCCCGAATCGCCTTCGCCATGCTGACAATCCCATTCCCTCGATTACTAGAAAGCGCCTCAATCAATCCAAGCTCCTTCAAGAACACAGGATCCGTCGCCAGTATCTCCGAAGGCGGCCGCCCCGAATACACACGCAGCAGCAGCGCCACCAGCCCCGAAACGATCGCCGCGTCCGAGGCACCCGCCAGCATCAGCAGCTCGCCCTCGCGCGCGGCTTCCATCCAGACCTTGCTCTGGCAGCCGGGCACGAGGTGATCGTCGTCCATCCACTCAGCCGGGAAGGGCGGCAGGCGGCGGCCGAGGTCGATGATGAATTCGTAACGGTCCATCCAATCGTCGAAGACGGCGAGGTCCTCGGCAATGGCGGCAATGGCCGCAGCGGCGGTTGGCTCCTTGGGCGTGAAGTAGGGGGAGGTGACGAAGGGGTCGGCCATGAGGCGGGTGTGCGCGACCGGGCGCGTGCGCGTCAATCAGGTGCCGCGGCTGCGGTCAGGATGGCGGTGGTCAGGTGGTAGAGGCTGCTGGCCGGCGAGGGGCCCGGGATGAACGCGCCATGCTCGTCGCGGCGTTCGTGCCAGAGGCCGTCGGCAAGCAGGTAGGCGCTGAGGCTTTGCAGGCCGATGTGCTTATGGGCCGGCGTGTGATCGGGGCGGAGATGGGCGGTCTTCAGCCGCTCGGTCTGCGGCCACAGCCGGGCGGAGCGCGCAAGCGGGGTGGCGTTGCTGGCCACGCTGTCGATCAGGTCGTGCGTGATCGGATGGGTGCCGTGCGCGTCGGCAAAGGCGAGCAGGCGGGCGGCGATATCCGTGCGCCTGGGGTCTGGGGAGACGTGGCGGGCGTACTCGCCCAGCAGCCAGGCCCATTCGTGGTGGTGGCCGGGCTCGGACGGGAAGACGCCCCCGGGCGAAAGCGGCTGCCAGGCGTCCCCATAGAACTCGGGCAGCGCGCCGGTCGCCGGGTCGATCAGGCGATCGGTCAACAGGGTGACCAGCGCGCGCGCGCGATCGAGGAAGATGGGGTCGGCAAAGGCGGCATGGGCGGCGAGCAGCGCTTCGAGCAGGTGCATATGAGGATTCTGCCGGCGCGGCGCGGCGGGCGGAATCGCCTCGGCATAGCCGCCGGCGGGGTGGGCCATGTGCGTGTCCAGAAAGGCCAGCAGCGCGTGGGCGCGGGGGCGAAGGGCGGCGGCGGGCAGCACCGCGGTGGCCTCGGCCAGCGCCAGCAGGACGAAGGCGTGGTCGTAGAGGTCCCGCGTGGTGTCGATCGGTGCATGGGCCAGGTCAAAGCGCCAGGCGTAACCGCCATCGGGCAGGGCTGCGTGACGGGCCAGCGTGTCGATGCCCATGCCGACGGCATCGGCCGTGCCTGGCACGCCTTGGCGATGGGCTTGGCTGAAGGCCACCGTCTGGCGGGCGAGGACTCGCAGGCGGCGGTAGGGGGCGGGGCAGGCGTAGGTGCCGTGAGTTAGCGCCTCGTAGAAGCCGCCGCGCGCACGGTCGATGCCGTGGTGCAGCCATAGGGGGATTGCGCAGTCTAGCAGCCAGGTGCGCAGGGCGGAGAGGGTGGAGGGAGGCATTCGGTGCAGGGTAGCCGAGTGAAGCGAATTGCTAAGTGAAGTAGAGGAAAAACTGTGGGAGATGTGCCATCCCCCCCAGACCCCCCGTCTATTTTTCGGCTTCGCGCTGCTTGGTTTGGTGGGGCTTGGCGCCTTTGTTGCTACCATGTTGGGCGCCTTTGCGCCGGCGGGTGCGCTGCCGCTTGCGTTGGATTTCGACAGTTTTTGGTCCGCGGCACGGGTCGCGCTGCAGCACGGTGCCACGGCGGCTTATAGCGAAACGGCCATCGATGCCTACCAGCGCGCCCATACCTTCATGCCAGCACGAGGCACGCTGACCTTCTATTACCCCCCTAGCTTCCTGCTGCTGTGCCTGCCGCTGGCAGCGCTGCCCTACCTGGCCGCGCTGTTTGGCTTCGAGGCCGCGCAGGCAGCCCTGCTCTGGCCACTGTGCAAGCGCATTGCCGGGCCTGGCTGGTCCTGGCTTGCCGTGCTCAGCGCGCCGGGATTTCTGATGAATGTGTTCTCCGGCCAGAATGGCGGGCTGACCGCGTCCTGCCTGGGCGCGGCACTGCTGAACCTTGATCGGCGGCCTTGGCTGGGTGGAGCTTGCCTGGGCCTGCTGTCCTGCAAACCGCAACTGGCGCTGGGTGTGCCGGTGGCGCTGCTCGCCGCGCGGCGCGCGCATGCGGCGGTGGCGGCGGCACTCACGGCCGCGGGGCTGGCGCTGGCGGCAACCGGGGTGCTGGGGGTGGGCACCTGGCGCGCCTTCCTCGCCAACGCGGCAGGCGCGCGCGCGAGCATTGAGACCTTGCCCATCAAATGGCCGATGATGCAGAGCTTCTATGGCGCGGCGCGTCTGGCGGGGCTTTCGAGCGCGACCGCCTATGGCGTGCAGATCGTGGCCGCGGTCGCAGCGCTTGGCCTTCTGGCGCGCCTCTGCCGGAACCGGCCGGGGGCTGGGGCCGAGATGGCGGCACTCGCGGCGGCATCCTTGCTGGTGACACCCTATCTGTATGACTACGATCTGGTTGTTCTGGTTGTGCCGATAGCGTGGCTGGCAGGCGAGGCGCGCCGCACCACCTGGCTGTGGGGCGAGAAGGCGCTGCTGCTGCTGCTCTATCTGGCGCCACTCGGTGCGCGGGCGGCGGGGCTGGAACTCGGGCTTGCCATTGCGCCGCCGCTGGTGCTGGCGCTGCTGCTGGCCATTGCCCGGCGGGCGGTTCTGACGTGAGGCACGTGGCCTCCCTGCGCGCCGCATTGGCCGAGGCGCGCTGGCTCGATCGCAGACGGGCGCTGGCCTATGGGCGGATACTGGCGCTGCTGATGGGCGCCGCGCTGGGGTTTGACTGGCTTTCCACGGCGATCGGTCATCATCCATGGGGCCAGGTCATGGGGCCAGCGGGCAAGCCGCAGGCGAGCGACTTTCTGGCTTTCTGGGCGGCGGGGCGCCTGGCGCTGGCGCACGGCGGAGGTGCCGCCTACGACTTGCCGGGCCTCTCGGCCCTGGAGCATGCCACCGCCATTCTCGACCCCGGGCTGCTTTTGGCCTTCTTCTATCCGCCCACCTTTCTCCTGCTTTGCCTGCCCTTTGCCGCCCTGCCTTATCTGGCGGGATTGGCCGCCTTCATCGCCTGTCAGGGCGTGATTCTGGGCGCGGGGTTGCGCGCCATTCTGCCTCGCGCCTGGGGCGTGCTGCCGATCGCGGCCTTTCCCGGGCTGCTGATGAATGCGGCAACCGGGCAGAACGGGTTTTTCTCCGCGACGTGCTTCGCGTGGGGCCTGGTGTGGCTGGAGCGGCGGCCGGCGTTGGCAGGGGCGTGCCTGGGGACGCTGATGATCAAGCCGCATCTGGCGCTTTTGCTGCCGCTGGCGCTTGCGGCGGGGCGGCGGTGGCGGGCGCTGCTGGCTTGTGCTGCGACCGCGGCCGGGTGGATGGCGCTGTCCTGGCTGTTGCTGGGCAGCGCGGCCTGGCGAGGCTTCTTTGCCGCCGCGCCGGCCATTCGCGAGGCGCTTGAGGCCCATCGCGAGGATTGGGGAAAGTTGCAGAGCGTCTTTGCCAGCGCGCGGATCTGCGGCGGCAGCCTGACCGCCAGCTACGTGGTGCAGGCGGTGGCTTGCGTGGGCGCGGCCGGGGCGGTGGTGCTGATGGCGCGCCGTCGGCCGGGCGCGGGGGCGGAAATGTCAGCACTTGCGGCGGCATCAATGCTGTGCACGCCCCATATCCTGGATTACGACTTGGCCGTGGCAGGCGTGCCGCTGGCCTGGCTTGCCAGCCGCGCGGCGAGTGGCGGCTGGCTGCCTTATGAAAAACTGGGCGCGGGTCTGGCCTTTCTGTGGCCGCTGGTGGCGCGCGCGGCGACCAGCGCGTGGGGCCTGCCGATGGCGCCGTTGATCCTGGCGGGCCTGCTGGCGCTGGTCTGCCGGCGTGCGTGGCGGGAGGACACGGCAACATGTTGAGCGAGGTCCAGGTGCGGCGGCGCGCCGGGCTGGCTGCCATGGTGCAGGCGACGGTCCTGGCCTTCATGATTGCGGGCACGCATGGCTGGATCGTGAGCGGGGTACGGGCGAACACGACCGATTACGTCAGTTTCTGGGCCGCTGGGAGGCTGGCCGATCAAGGGCAGGCGGCGCTGGCGTACGACCATGCCGCCCATCTGCGCATGGAGGAGGCTGCAAGTGCGCCCGGCATCGAGTACGAGTATTTCTTCAACCCGCCGACCTTCCTGCTGATCATGGCGCCGATGGCCTGGCTGCCGTACCTGGCCAGCTTCGTCGCCTTCGAAGGTGCCACGCTGGCGTTGTGGCTGGTGGCGGGCGCCCGCGTGGCCGGGGGCGGGAGCACTGCCACGCTCTGCCTGCTGGCGGTGCCGAGCCTGTGGTGGGTTCTGGGGCTGGGGCAGAATTCATTCCTGACCGCAGGCCTGATGGCGTGCGGCCTGCTCGCCCTGCCTCGGCGCAAATGGCTGGCCGGGTTGGCCTTTGGGCTGCTGTGCTACAAGCCACATCTGGCGCTGCTGATCCCCGTGGCACTGGCTGCGGGCGGGGAGTGGGTGGCGATGCTGGCGGCCTTGCTTTGCGTTGCGGTCATGCTGGCATCGACGGTGGCGCTGTTTGGCTGGCGCGTGTGGGCCGCTTATCTGCAGGCGTTCGGGCAGGATCTGGCGGGTCCGATCAATGGCGGTCGCGTGCTGCTGGCCGCGCGCGTGGACCCGATTGATGCGGCGCAGCAACTGGGGTTTGGCCTGACCGCGTGCCACGCGATCTGGGGGGTGTGCCTGGTTTGCGCGGTCGTGTGCGTATGGGTCGGCTGGCACAGGCCTGTGCTTGAGCGGGGGCGGAATATGCGCGGGGTGAGCCTGGCTGCCGGGGCGATCCTGGCCGCGCCCTTCGCGCTATTTTACGATCTGGTGCTTTGCAGCCTGGCGGCAGCCTGGCTTGCGCGGGAGGCGCGGCGTGATGGCTGGCGGCGGGGCGAGCCTGCGGCCCTGATCGGGCTGGCGCTGGTCTGCCTGCTGGCGGCACCACCCGTGGTGCGGGCCACGCACATCCCCTTCGGTGCGCTGGTGGCGCCGGCGCTGCTGGGTTTATCGTTTAAACGTGGTCTTTAATAAAGACGGGGGGTCTGGGGGGGATGGCACATCTCCCCCAGCCTTCCTAGAACCGCCAACATTCGTTCACCTATAATTAAACCAAGAACATTACTTGGCGTGACGCTTTTGCGTCGTGCGCCATTGCTGGTTTGCGGCGCCGCCATGAGCGGCAGAAGAAGGGAGGGCGGTTGTGAGGCGATATCTGGCAGGCTTTGCGGCTCTTGCCTCTCTGTTGCGCGATCGCCGGGCGATCACGGCGCTCGAGTATGGCTTGATTGCCAGTGCGCTGGCCTTTGTCCTCATTGCTGCGTTCACCAGCCTTGGCACCCCGCTGAGCACGATTTTCAATAACGTTGGGTCCAAATTGTAAAGGTTTGCCTAGCAGTGTTGCGCGTGGTCAGGATAGTTGGGTCCTTGTCCCGCGTTGCCAGCGCGTCGAGACGCGACGTGAGGGCGGGCGTTTGGCGGAAAGCAGGCGTGCGTGTTCGCGACGAACCTGTCGATTTTAGAAGCCTCAGGTTTTTTGTTTGAGTTTTAAGGCTGTATAAACAATTATCGCATATTTATACGCGGTCCTCCTTGAAAGGCGAGTTTTTAGATTGACGCGTGTTTGACAGAACGTTACGAAATCACGCCATGATCTGGGGGCGTCAGAGCGGTGGGTGAATGACCGTTTGTGCAATCGCAAGGGCGAGCGCGGCGCGCTCAGCAGAGATGGAGAGTATCATGAAGGCAGTTGTTTCGAAGATCGTCAGCCTCAAGACCGACAAGCGCGCGGTGACAGCGCTGGAATACGGTATTATCGCCGGCGTGCTTGGCCTTGTGCTGATCGGCATCTTTACCACGTTCGGCAGCAAGCTGAGCGGACTGTTCAACACGATTGGCACGTCGATCTGAAAGCGGGGCCTGGTGCCGGGCGGGCGCCAGGCCTTTTGCTTGCCTGGGAGAGAAGCGGTTTCATCAGACGGTTTCAGCTGAGCAAGGTGGAGTTCCGGCTTCCCGATTTTGCCGCAACGTTCATGCTGGTTTGGGCAGGATCGCTCCAGTTCTTGGCCGGTGACGTGCCCGTGCGGCTTTCACCCAGGTGCCTGCCGAAAAGAGGAATGGCACAGTGCACCACGCGGCATCACTTGCATCATTTGTCATCGTGCTTCTGACCTTTGCCGGATTGAGCGTGCTGGTTGCGGCCGCGCTGCATGATTTCGCGGTCAGGACCGTGCCGAACGTCTATTCGGTGGCACTTTTCCTCGCTGGTATCGTGCTGCGACTGAGCGCGGGCGGCGTGCATGCGCTGCAATGGGGATTGCTTGCCTCGGCCATCATCTTCGCGCTGACGGTGGTGTTCTGGCGTCTGGGCTGGATGGGTGGTGGTGACGTGAAATTGCTGACGGCCGCGGCCATTTTCGTGCAGCCTTTGATGGTGCCGATGCTGGTTGCGGGCACGGCGCTGGCGGGTGGCGTGCTGGCTTTGGCCTTCATCGTCGGGCGGCGGGTCGCGGTGCGCCCGACGGCCGCGCGCCCATCGGCGATACTGGGACGCATTTTGCGTTGCGAACAATGGCGGCTGCATCGCGGGGGACCGTTGCCCTACGCCGCCGCGATTGCGGCTGGCGGCGTGATCGCCACGTTGCACGGCTAAAATTAATAAAGAGGCGTCATGTTGCCGCTATGAACTGTACGGGTGCGCGAACATGTCGGTGACCGGCATCATGCCGGAGGCAGGACACAGGCGGCGCTGAGGCGATCAACATGCTTCGCATTATTCTTTTCTTGTTTATGGCGGCCGGCATGGCTGTCTTTGTCTTTGTGGCCTGGCAGGGCCTGCATCCGCCGGCACCGGTGATGCCGGTTATTCCCAAGGTGGTGGTGCTGGCGGCGGCCAACACGCTGCGCGCGGGTTCGCTTCTCAAGCCCGATGACATCGAGGCGCGCGAGCTGGCCGAGACCGAGGCGCCGGCTGGGGCGCGGCCCGATAGCCCGCAGGCGCGGTCGGAATTCTTCGGCGCCATGGTTCGCCAGACGCTGCTGCCCCATCAAGTGATATTGCCGGCCGACATCATGCGCCCGGGTGATCATGGCTTTCTGGCTGCTGTGCTGACACCTGGCAGGCGGGCGACATCAATTGGCGTGGATGCGGTATCGGGCACGGCCGGGCTAATCTGGCCGGGCGATCATGTCGACGTTGTTCTGACGCAGGAAATGACCGATCCGGGCGGCACCGGCAGCCACAAGGTGGCGGCCGAGACCGTGCTGAAGGATGTGCGCGTGATCGCCATCGATCAGCAGCTTGTCCAAGGTGCCGCGAGCGCGAATGGTGAGGGCGGATCGCGCACGGTGACGCTTGAAGTCACGCCTGAGGATGTGGAGCGCGTGGCCATCGTCACGAAATTGGGCCGCCTGTCGCTGGCTGTGCGGCCGGTCGATGCGGCGCCGTCCGATCGGGGCAGTGCCCATCCCGTGACCTGGGCCGGTGACGTGTCCAACGCCTATGCGCCGGCCAAGAGCCCAGAGGCGTCGCCGGGCAGCACGCTGCATATTTATTCGGGAACGAACGACAAGGATTACCATTTCTGATGCCCATCCTTCGCTTTCTGCTGTTGGCCGCCGCGGTTAGCTTGGCGGCGGCGCGCCTTCCCGTTATGCCGATTGCAGCGGCCGAACCGGACTCGCATGGCAGCGTCACGATTTCCGCCGGCAGCGGGCGCGTGATGCATTTGCGCGCGCCGGCGAGCAATATCTTCACCGCAGACCCCAAGGTGGCCGAGGTACGCCCGGCGAGTCCTGACAGTCTTTTCGTCTGGGGTGTTGCCGCGGGCACGACCACCATTGCCGCACTAAGCAATACGGGCGAGGCGATTGCGCAGTATCAGATAAATGTGATGCCGTCGGGTTATGATGCACGACAGGCCGATCTAGGCGGTATCGGCAAAAATGGGTTGCGGGCGCGCGAGATACCTGGCGGCATGGCGCTATCGGGACGGGTGGGCAGCCCGCTGGATGCCGAGCGCGCGGTCAGTGCGGCGCGCGGCCAACTGCCCAACGATGCGCGCGTGGATAACCGGGTGGCTGTATCCGAGCCGGTGCAGGTTTCGCTGCACGTGCGCATTGCCGAGATGAACCGGACACTGACGCGCGAGCTCGGCGTGAACTGGATGACGGGGCCGAACGGTGGCGACCCAGCCCAGCTCGGCAAGCACGTGCAATTCGGGCTTTCGACCATGACACAGGTGGTCGATAGCACGCTCAACCCAACAACGGCCGCGCTCAGCCTTGTCCATGGCTGGAATTTGGACACCGTTGTCCAGGCGCTGTCGGACGATCAGCTGATCCATCTGCTGGCGGAGCCCAACCTGACGACGATGAGCGGCGAGCCGGCCAACTTTCTGGTCGGCGGCGAGTTTCCGGTGCCGATTGCGACGAACGCCAACACGATTTCGGTCGAATTCAAGCAATACGGCATATCGCTGAGCTTCGTGCCGACGGTGCTGCACAGCGGGGCCATCATGCTGCATGTGCGCCCCGAGGTCAGTCAGCTCGACCGCGCGAATGGCGTCACCTTCTTCTTCGGCACGAATAATGCCGGTGCCGGCTTGTCCATTCCGGGCATCGATGTGCGCCGCGCCGATACCACGGTTGAGCTTGGCTCGGGGCAGAGTTTTGCCATTGCGGGTTTGTTGCAGGATCAGACCTCACTGACGGGAAATGCGGTGCCTGGCCTTGGTGACGTGCCGATCCTGGGCGCGCTGTTTCGCTCGGACAGCTTTCAGCGCAACCAGAGCGAGCTCGTCATTATCGTCACACCCTACATCGTCAAGCCGGTGAACGATCCGAGCGCCCTGCGCCTGCCCACGGATGGCTGGCGGCCGCCCTCGGATATCGAGCGCATCTTGTATCTGCGGCAATCAGCGCCGGGGTATTCTGGCACGAGTGCGCCCGTGCGCCACATTCCGGCCGATGCCGGCTTCATGGTCGAGTGAGGAGAAAAGCCGTGCCCGATTTTTGCCAACGCCTGACCAGTGCTGCCGTGTTGCTTTCGGGCGCAGGTGCGCTGTGCGCATCGCTCGGCGGGTGCGACGACATCGATCCGCTCTATCGGGAAGGCATGTGGCATCCGACGCACGTCAATCGGCCGAATGCGACGCTGATGGTGGCCGATCCGGCCGATCTTGTGCGCGGGCATGGTGTTGCGGGCAGCGACTCCAGGCTGGATGTGGCGGCAATCGATCGTATGTATGCAGACAAGGTCAAGAAGCTGCCCAATTCGGGGCTGTCGGACGTCACAGCCAAAAGCCAGGGCGAATAATAGGGGTCGGGCATCATGGCATCCTCGGGCGCGATTACGCAGCAGGGCGATGCGGGCGCCAAGTCGGCTGAACGCGCATCGCTGCTCGGTTTCATCACCGATGCAGACAGCGAACACGCGATCCAGGACGGATTGGCCGAGCTTGTACCTTCGATCGTATTGCGCCGCGCCTCGGTACGGCAGGCAACGGCGCTGCTGCGCAAGATGCCGAGCCCCGAAGTGCTGATCATCGATATTTCCGGCGAGGATGCGCCGCTGGCCGCACTGCACGATTTGTCGGAAGTGGTCGAACCCTCCACGCGCGTGCTGGTGGTGGGCGATCGGGCGGATATGAACTTCTACCGATCGCTGACGCGCGACCTTGGCGCTGCGGAATACCTGTATAAGCCGCTGGCCAAGGAAATGGTGGCGCGCATGTTCGGGCCCGCGTGCGCCGCGCGGCCAATCAGCGCCTCGACCTTGCAAGGTGGGCGCATCGTCGCGGTCACGGGTGCGTGCGGCGGCGTGGGCACGACCACCATTGCCACGAACCTCGCCTTCTATCTCGGCCACGAGCTCAAGCGCCACACGATCCTGTTCGATCCCGACATCTATATGGGTGCGGCGGCGATGATGCTGGGTGGGCGCGCGGGCACCGGTCTGCGGCTTGCGCTGGAGACGCCGTCGCGCATCGATGAGCTGTTCGTGGAGCGCTCTGCCCAGCCGATATCCGAGCGGCTGTCGGTATTGGCGGGTGATGAGAAAATGGCGGAGCTGGCCGATATCGCCGAGGGCGCGGGGCGCGCACTGATCGTGGCGCTGCGTCGAAAATATAATTTTGTCGTGACCGACGTGCCGGCGGCGCCCATGCCGCTCTACCGTGAATTGCTTATGCTGGCACATCAGCGCGTTCTGGTGATGGATCCGACTTTGTCATCCATGCGCAATGCGCTGCGTCTGCTGTCATTGCCCGTGGGTCCCGATCAGGTGCGGCGCGCGGTTCTGGTGCTCAATCGCCTTGGTCAGCCGGGCGGACTGACGCGCCCGCAGATCGAGGAGGCGCTGGAGATGAGCATCGATGTGGTGATCCCCTATCAGCCGCGCCTGGTGGGCAATTCGGCAACGCTTGGCACACCGGCCGCGGCAAGCGGCGGCGGCTTTCGCAGCGGCATCCTGCATTTGGCGCGCGAGGTCGCCTTCGTGTCCGAGGGCAGCCCGTCGGCGAAGAGCCGCGCGACATTCACCTTTGGCATGGGGCGGCTGCGCGAAAAGCTGGGAAGACGCAAATGAGCGCAAACCCGCTTTTCGGCAGACGCCGCACCGGTGATGAGGTGGCGGACAAAATCGTGCCTGCCGTTCCTGCGGTGCAATCGGTGAGCATGAATGCGCCGCTCGTCGCGTCATCGACCTCCGACAGCCTGAGCGAATTGCGCACGCTGGCGCTGCAGCAGCTCGATCCGGCGGCGGCAGCTTCCCTCTCGCCGGAGCGTCTGGGCCCGGAAATCGAGAAGCTGGTGGCCGAGATTGCCACCGAGCGGCGTATTCAGCTCAATGCGCGCGAACAGCGCCAACTGGCGTCCGAACTCGTCAACGACATGCTGGGGCTGGGGCCGCTGCAGCCGCTGCTCGATGATGACGGCATTGCCGATATCATGGTCAATGGACCCGATCGCGTCTTCATCGAAAAGGGCGGCCGTGTCACGCTGTCCAACGTCAAGTTCCGCGATGCGCAGCATGTCGCCAATATCTGCCAGCGCATTGCGTCCGCCGTGGGGCGGCGCATCGATGAGAGTAGCCCGATGGTGGATGCGCGCCTGATGGATGGCAGCCGCGTCAACATTGTCTTTCCGCCGCTGGCGCTTGATGGGCCCTATATTTCCATACGTAAATTCACCCGTCGCAAGATCGATTTCGCCCGCCTTGTGGCGTACGGCAGCCTGACCGCGCAAATGGCGCGCATCCTGGAGATTGCCGGACGTTCGCGCTTGAACATGATTATCTCCGGCGGCACGGGTTCGGGCAAGACGACGCTGCTGAACGCACTTTCGCGCATGATCGATCCGGCCGAGCGGGTGATTACGATCGAGGACGCGGCCGAACTGCAGCTCCAGCAGCCGCATGTCGTGCGCATGGAAACGCGGCCTGCCAGCCTGGAAGGCAAAGGGGAGGTCAATCAGCGCGACCTGGTCAAGAATGCGCTGCGCATGCGGCCTGAGCGCATCATCATCGGCGAGGTGCGCGGCGGCGAGGCTTTCGACATGCTGCAAGCGATGAACACGGGCCATGACGGATCGATGTCCACGATCCACGCCAACAATACGCGTGACGCCCTGACGCGGATTGAGAACATGGTGCAGATGGGCAATATGGGCCTGCCGTCACGCGCGATCAAAACGCAGGTGGTGGGCGCGGTCGACATCATCCTGCAGGTCGAGCGGCATCGCGATGGCGGCAGGCGCGTGACGCAGGTGACCGATGTCGTGGGCCTGGAAGGCGACGTCGTTATTTTGAATGATCTGTTTCAGTTCGAATTCACCGGCGAAACCGGGGACGGGAAGTTGACAGGCACCTATAAGCTGGGCCGCGGACGGCCGAGCTTTTGGGAGAGGCTCGTCTATTTCGGCATGGATCGCGCCTGGGTGGCGGCAATGGAAGAGACGAACTGGTGAGCGCGCATCTGTCCTTTCTTCTGGGTGGGGGCGTGGCGTGCATGGCCGGGCTGGGTGCGACCGGTTTGATGGTGCTGACCGACCAGAAACGCAAGCAGGCCTGGGCGGCGCGGCGAGAGGAGACGGTCGGGCCATATCTCAAGCCCAAGACCAATGGTGGACCCGCGCTGGTGCTCGCCGTGCGCGCCAAGCAGCGCAATTCCAAGCGTTCAGTCTTTCATGGCCTCGTGAATTATCATGACGAGCGTATAGCGCACTACCCCATGAGCCTGCCTGCCATCATCGCCTGCATGCTGGGGCCGGCGGCACTGGGCGCCTTGCTGGCAACCAAGGTGGTGGGCGTTGCGGGCTGGTTCGTTCTGCCGGGGGTGGAAATCATCCTCGTGCGCACCTTCCTTGGCTCGTCATCGAACAAGGTTACGCGCACGCTGCTCAGCCAGTTTCCCGATGCACTTTCGATGATCTCACGCTGCGTGCGCGTGGGCGTGCCGGTGAACGAAGCCGTGCGCATCGTCGGGCGCGAGGGCCAGACGCCGACGCGGGAGGAATTCGTCCGTGCGGCCGATCAGGTGGCAATCGGCGTCGACCTGGAGACGGCGCTGCTGGATATGGCCGAGCGTAACGACATCTCGGAATACCGTTTCTTTGCCACCGCTCTGGCGCTGCAGACCCAGACGGGAGGCGGCCTGACCGAAACGCTGGAGACCCTGGCAGACACAATCCGCAAGCGCGAGAATGCGCGCAAGCGCGGACATGCGCTGGCCTCCGAAGCGCGCACCAGCATCTATGTGCTGGCGGTGCTACCGATTGCGGTGGGCGGCATGCTGTTTCTGGTCAATCCAGATTACATCGAGGTGCTGTTTACCGATCCGACGGGCCAGATGTTGCTGGGTATTGCGGTGGGCATGCTCTTCAGCGGCATGTGGGTCATGAAACAAATCATCAAGCGCAGCCTGGGCTGATGCGCGCCGCGGCGGAAGGGTTGGTCTGATGAACGGGTTTGCCGTATCGCCTTTGATGCTGTGCGGACTTGCGGCGACCTTCATCGGCGGATCGGTTCTGCTGATGCGCGCGATGGAGCACCAGGAGAAAATCAAGACGCGCCTGACAGGCGTGACAAATCCCAATCTGCCGGTGGCGGCCGATTCGGCAATTCGCGGCGAAGGCCGGACGAGTGCGGTCGATCTCGTGGCCCGCGTAGGTTCGGCGCTGGCGCGCAGCGGATTGCTTCCTGCTGCCACGCGTGCGGAATTCGAACAGACCCTGGCCCAGGCGGGCTGGCGCGGCGGGCGCGGACTTGGCCTCTTTGTCGGCAGCAAAGTGCTGGGCAGCGTGCTGCTGCCGGTGATGGCGTGGTTTACGCTCGCGGGCAAAGTCACGCCCATGACGCACTGGGCGGGGACGGGTTTGGCGTTTGTCATCGGGCTGCTGGGACCGGATTTCGTGCTCAAGCAGATGCGGGCGGCGCATCTGAAGAAGGTCGAACGCGGCCTGCCCGATGCGCTGGACATGATGGTGATCTGTGCGCAGGCGGGTCTTGCGCTGGAGAATGCGATCGAGCGCGTCGCACTCGAATTCGCCGCGGCCAACAAGGCGGTCAGCGAGGAGCTCGCCGTCTGCGCCAGCGAGTTGCGCATCGGCACCGACAGGCGAGCCGCTTTGACCGCGCTAGGCGAACGCACGGGGCTGGATACGATGAGGCGTTTCGCTTCAACGCTGGTCCAGACAATGCAGTTCGGCACACCGCTGACGCACGCCTTGCGTGTGCTCGCGTCTGAAATGCGCATGGATATGTTGACGAAATACGAGGAGAAGGCGGCGCGCCTGCCGGTGCTGCTGACGATGCCGATGATCCTGTTCATCCTGCCCACCATTTTCATTGTCGTGGGTGGGCCGGCGGGCGTTCGCGTCAGCCGGATGTTCCCGGGCAAATAATGTCAAACAAGGAACCCTACGCATGACGACATATTCGGGTCAGATAGCGCGTAACGCCGCTTTGACGGTTCTTGCAGCGGCACTCGCCGGCTGCGCGGGCGCTCATAGCAACACGCAGAGCGACGCCAATCGGCCCAGTCTGAAGACGGCCCGCGCGGCGCTCGCGGAGGGTGAGGCGGCGACGGCGGCGGGCATTGCGCGCGGTGTGCTTTCGGTAGAGCCGCGCAACGTGGCGGCCCTGGTTGCCGCCGGCGATGCAGACGTGGCGCTGGGTAACAGGCGCATGGGGGAGGGGGATTACCGTCGCGCGCTGTCGATTGATCCGGGCTGGGTGCCGGCACAGATCGGGCTGGCGAAGATGGCCATGCGCGATGATGCGCGCGGGGCGGAGACGCTGTTTCGTGGTATTCTCGTGCGTTCGCCCAATGATGCGGCGGCATTGACCGATCTTGGCGTGTCACTCGATCTGCAGGAGCGGCACAAGGAGGCGCAGGTGGCGTATGCGCGGGCGCTGGCGACCAATGCCGATCTGACATCGACGCGCGTCGATATGGCGTTGTCGATGGCGCTTGATGGCGATCCCATTAAGGCGGAGGGCATGCTGCGTGATGCCACCGAGACAGGCCCGGTGCCGCCGAAGGTACGCGCGGATTTCGCGTTTGCCGAAGTTATGGCCGGCCATTCAGACCAGGCCACGGCAACGCTGCAAGCGGATCTCTCGGCAGACGAAGCCCGCGCCTCGGTAGAAGGAATGTCAGCGCTATTACCACCCAAACTGAAGACGGGGGGTCTGGAGGGAAGGGCACCTTCCCCCCAGCCTTTCTAGCTAGCTAGCCTCTGTTCTGTAAGCCCTCAGCTCGTGCAGCCAAGCGCAAGCCTAAGTAGCCGCATAGCAATGGTAGAGACCAGGCAACATAGTTTCTGCCTTCCCAGGTTGATATGTGCAGTTTATTGACATTTACAAGCTCGCCGAAACCAATTGGAGCAAATAGCCAAAACTCGATCAACCAGCAACAAAACACGAGCTGAGCAGAATCTTCGTGAACATACCTAAAAATCCACCCCGCAGCGGCGGGCCGCAATGGCGCTAATTGTGATAGATAGTGGCCTCGCTCCCCCGTGCGCTCGCCCGAACACATGTAGTGGCTGATAGAACGAATAGTCCAAGGCCGCCCAGCACGCGAATAGGAGATGAAATGAACTAGCAACCCCTGCCGCAACCCACACGAATCGCCAGCCGGCCGGGCGGTTACGGCGCAAGATACCAAGTCCTATAACCGAGATGAGTACGATGAGGGGTGCACGCGCAGTTGTTACAACGCCAGCCAATATGGACACCGGTATGACCGGTGCCCGTCCGGAAGCAGCTTTTTCAGCCAGCAGACATAACACGCACGCCGCAATATTCACCGCGAATATGTCGTGTCCAGAAACACTCTGTGCAATGAAGTCCTGTGAGGTGAAGAGCGTAATAAGGAAGAAGCTGGCGGATAAAACATTTCGCTGGGCTGTCAGTACTGCGGCTACCCAAAGCCACACTGGGCAGAGCAAGGCAATCGACGAAAAGCCTGTCAGTGGCGCATTCAGAAGCCACCAACCAGGCCCCGGACTTATAGAAGCGCCGTCCCAGAGCTGCCCTGAATAGGGGTCGTTTCCCTCCAGCAGACGCCTTAGAGGCAACAATCATGGCATCCGGTCCGGTACTTGGGTGCGCGGTAAGACGTGTCGCTGGATACAGGCATAAATTAAGCAACATCAGTCCCACAATCAGCAGGGCTGGGATGAGCGGATAGGAAAGAATTCGGAAAATAGCACGATACGCGCCGGTCGCTGGCAGCGTTCCGACTGCAGCCACGCAGGTGGCGGCTACAAGATACGGCCACTTAAATGAGGTTGTTGCAACGATAAATGCGTAAGATGGTAACCCGAGCCTAGATTTCGGCCGAAAGCAGTCAAGCCAAATTCGATCGCTGATTTGACCAACTCCCATCGCTGCTGTAGTTTGGTTATTACACACTCGCAAGAGCGAAGCTTTAAGATTTGGCAAGAACGCTCCCTTCTGGCGAGTAAATGTGGGGTTTGGCAAGGGAAATCCGACCACCTACAGCGGAGCTGCTGGAATTGTTTTACACCGTCGCTAACTTCATAGTAGTCGCCCTTGTCGGCGATAAAGATGTGCACCACAAGATGCGTTTCCGTCGGCGTATCGAAGGCACCCATTGCAAGACCAATCCAGTCGTCGAACAGCGGGTCCCAGAACAAAGACGAGCCGCAGATCGAACAAAAGCCCCGCCGCGCCTTGTCCGATGACTGATACCAGCTGACGTTGTCCTCACCGCGGATCGTCACCGCCGATCGCGCGACGTCGGTAGAGACGAAATAATGGCCCGATTGCTTTCGGCACATGCCGCAGTGACAAGCGTCTGGTCCGGCAAGATTACCCTGCACTTCAAACGTAACCGCGCCGCACAAGCAAGACCCTTTATGCATGAACGACCCTTCGTTTTCCTGGTGTTTAGTCTACCCGCCAAGGCCCTCGGTCATTCACGGTCGTTTGCGCGGGCCACTACTGAAGCCATGATTTGTCATCTTTTCGCAACCTGCGTTCTTCATCAACGATACGCACTCGATGTGGACGATCGACTGACCGATGCCGGCCGGCCGCAAACCCGGAACAATGATCTCCGAAACCCTCCGCGACAAGGCGTCGCCATAACGTCCAGCCGGGCGGCGTCTTGCCAAGCGTTGCGAGATCCTTCCAAGGACACGCCAATGTGGATACAAATATCTCACGGAGGCGGAGGACGGTCGCTTCAGTCAGATCCAGAACGTCATCGCAATCGACATCTGCGGTCTAATCGCCGAATGCAGGAATGGATTGGGAGCGATCTTCCCGCAATGGCGGCCATCCCCTGCCACGCAGCCTGGGGCGATTGCATGCCGCCGATGAAGCGATTGACCTCGCAATCAGCCTTGAACGCGGACCATGACGCGAAATTACGCAGCACGGGCGGCCGCAAGATCAGTCTGAAGTCTCAATAATCGGAAGATCGCCGCAGCCGTAGGCCCTGTCCACGCCCATGTTGCGCCCCGCCCCATTTTGCTGCATCGCATCCGACCCGTCAGGACCCGCTCCCGTGACCAACCTCTATGCCGATCTGCGCGCGGCGATCGTTGCCAGCCTCGCCGCCGCCTACCCCGACCTGTCTGCCGACGCCACCGACCGCATCGAAATCACCCCCAATCGTGATCCCGCCCACGGCGACATGGCAACCAACGCCGCCCTCGTCACCGCGCGTGCCGCCCGCGTCAAACCCGCCGATATCGCCGCTATCGTCGCCGCCGCGCTTGCGGCCCACCCCGCAATCGCCCACGTTGCCCCCGCCGGCCCCGGCTTCGTCAATATCCGCCTCCACCCGCGCGCCCTGCGCACCGCCCTGCCCGACATCCTGCGCGCCGGCACCGCCTACGGCGACGCCACGTTTGGCGCCGGCATCACGGTCAACGTCGAATACGTCTCCGCCAATCCTACCGGCCCCCTGCATATCGGCCATTGCCGAGGTGCGGTCGTGGGTGACGCCTTGGCAAACCTGCTTGCCAAAGCAGGCTTTTCCGTCACACGCGAGTTCTACGTCAACGATTCCGGCAACCAGGTCGTGGCCCTCGCCTGGGCCGCCTATTGGCGCTACCTCCAGGCGCTAGGCACCACGCTCACCCAGGAAGCCTTCGCCCAAGCCACCCCAGACGGCCTCCAATATGGCGGCGACTACCTGATCCCGATCGGCGAGGCGCTCGCCGCCGCCCACGGCCCTACCCTGGCCGGCCCCGGCGCCACCATCGCCCCGCCCGACCACTGGCTGAACACGGTGCGCGATTTCGCCATCGCCACCCTTCTCGCCGGCATCCGCGAGGATCTGGCCCTCCTCGGCGTTACCCACGAAACCTTCTTCAGCGAGGCCGCGCTTCTTGCCAGCGGCGCCACCAAAGCCATCGTCGAAACGCTGACGCAAAAAGGCCTGATCTACGAAGGCGTGCTAGATCCCCCCAAAGGCAAGACCCAAGAAGACTGGGAGCCCCGCGCGCAAACCCTCTTCCGCGCCACCCAATTCGGCGATGACGTAGATCGCGCGCTTCGCAAAAGCGACGGCAGCAACACCTACTTCGCCAACGACCTTGCCTATCACGCCGACAAGATGGCGCGCGGCGCGCAAATCCTGATCGACGTCTGGGGGGCCGATCACGGCGGCTACGTCAGCCGCCTCAAATCCGGCGTCCGCGCGCTCGCCGATCACGGCCAGACCTTCGAAATTCTGCTCTGCCAGATCGTGCACGTGATCCGCGCCGGGCAGGCCGTGCGCATGAGCAAGCGCGCCGGCACCTTCGTGACGTTGCGCGACCTGCTCGAAGAAGTCGGGCGGGATGCCGTCCGTTTCACGATGCTCATGCGCAAGCCCGACGCGCAGATGGAATTCGACCTCGATCTCGCCGTTGCCCAAACCCGCGAAAACCCAGTCTTCTACGTCCAGTACGCCCACGCCCGCTGCCGCTCGGTTCTGCGCCTGGCCACCGAAACCTTCGGCGCGGACGCTCTCACCCCCGAGTCGCTCGCCGCCACCACCTTGGATGCTCTGGATGATGCCTCCGAACTCGCCATGCTGCGCCGCCTGATCCAGTGGCCGCGCACCGTAGAGGGCGCTGCACAAGCGAGAGAACCGCACAGGATTGCGTTTTTTCTCTATGACTTGGCGGCCGACTTTCATATGCTGTGGAACCGGGGGCGGGATCAGACCACCCTCCGATTCATCCAGGAGCTTGACCCGGCAGGCACGCTTGCCCGCCTGGCCTTGGTGCAGGCCACGGCTAGCGTAATCGCCTCGGGTCTGGCGGTTCTAGGGGTGACACCGGTCGAGGAGTTGCGCTGAACCATGGCCCAGATCGACATGACCAGAGAGGGCTTCCGCCCCAGCTATCGCCCGGCAAGGACGGCGCGCCGCATCAGCCCGGACATCCAGCGCATCGGCATGATTGCGGCCGGACTTGGCGGCGCGATCGTGCTGGTGCTGGCCGGCAGCGCGCTGCTGGGCCACCACCACAGCGGCGTGCCGATCGTGCAGGCAGAAGCCGGCCCCGTGCGTATCAAGCCGATCGATGCCGGCGGCATGCAGGTGACGGGTGCTGACTTCAACCCGGGCGGTGATGCCAACCAAGCGCTGGCACCGGCGGCCGAGCAGCCGCAGATCAACGCACTGCGCGCCCAATTGCGCGCGGTAAAAAAGGAGCTGGCGCATCAGGCAGCCGAGACCGCGCATGTCGAAAAGCTCGCCGAAACCAAGATCGCGGCGCCGCCGCCGGTGCAGCGCGCCAGCGCGCTGATGAGCGTGCCCGTGGCGGCACCCACGCGGTTGCCACCCGCGTTGAAACCAGTGCTCTCGGGTCCGGCCGTGCAACTGGCTGCCTTTACAGACGAAGCGGCCGCGCGCCACGACTGGGATGGCCTGCTGAAGCGCGCGCCCGATCTGCTAGGCGGCCGCCGGCCTGAGATTACGTCCGCGCAGATCGCTGGCCGCAAGATGTGGCGCCTACGCACCGCCGGCTTCGGCACGGTAGGCGAAGCCACCAGCTTCTGCACCAAAATGCACGAGCACGGCACCGATTGTTCGATTGCCGCCTTCTAAATCAAAGGTTCTAAGGACTTGTCCTTAGCGGGGGGTCGCCACCAAAGCGCCACCGGTTCAAGCGCCGGTGGCGACGGGGCAGCGCCCCTTGCCCTTCTTCGGGCGCCAGCAATCATCGGAATCTCCGGCCTTTTTCTGCGAACTTCCGAACACGACCTTATTCGGCATTACGCCCCCTGCGGCATCATCTTATTTGCCCGCAACATCGCCGATCCCGAGCAACTCGCTGCACTGACTGCAAGCCTTCGTGAATTACTGCCCGGCGTTCTCATCATGGTGGACCAGGAAGGCGGCCGCGTCGCGCGCCTCCGCCCGCCGCACTGGGCGGCCCACCCGCCGGCACGCACCATCGGCGACCTGCATGCGCGCAACGCCCCGGCTGGCCTGCGGGCCGGCTGGATCACCGGCGCGCTGATCGGCGCCCAGTGCCGAGATGCCGGCCTTGACGTCGCCGCAGCCCCGGTGCTGGACGTCGCCGACCCCGCTGGCCACAACGTGATCGGCGATCGCGCCTTTTCGCCCGACCCGCTCGCCGTCGCCGCCTTGGGAAGGGCCACCGCGCGCGGCCTGCTCGCCGCCGGCGTCCAGCCAGTCGGCAAGCATGCCCCAGGCCATGGCCGCGCCCGCGCCGACAGCCACCACCAATTGCCCGAGCTCAACAATGTGTCGGACGCCGATCTGATCCCGTTTCGCGCGAATGCGTGGCTGCCCTGGATGATGACCGCCCATATCCGCTACACAGCGCAGGACATGCACAACCCTGCTACCCAGTCCTCCAGCCTGATCCGGGCCATTCGCGCTCTTGGTTTCGACGGCGTACTGACGACCGATGATCTCGCCATGAACGCGCTCACCGGCACCCCGGGCGAGCGCGCCGCCCGCGCGCTGGCTGCGGGCTGCGACGTGGCGCTGCATTGTTCGGGCGTGCTCGCAGAGACGGAATCCGTGCTTGCCACCATCCCGCCCATGCCACCGGCCACGCGCGCACGCCTTGCCGCCGCGGCCGCGATGGCCACCTCCAGCCGCATGAACCTCGACATCCCCGCCTTGGCCGCCGAGCGCACAAGCCTGCTGGCATGATCGGCATGCTGCCCAATCTGGCGATCTACATCGCCCTGGCTGCTACCGCGATCATCCTGCACGAGCTTGCCCACGGCTTTGCGGCCCTGGCGCTGGGCGATGACACGGCGCGCCGCGCCGGCCGCCTCTCGCTCAATCCGCTGCGCCATGTCGATCGCGTCGGCACTCTGCTGCTGCCTGGCCTGCTGCTGCTGAGCCAGATCGCCACCCTGGGCCGTGTCATCTTCATGTTCGGCTGGGCCAAGCCCGTGCCGATCGACCCCAGCCGTTTCCGCGCTCCACGGCAGATGATGGCGCTTGTGGCGCTGGCCGGCCCGGCCATGAATGTGACGCTCGCCTTTCTCGCCGCCCACCTGCTTCTGCTGCCGCATCTGCCGCGTTGGGGTGAGGACGTGACCATCAAGTTCATGACCTTCAACCTGGTGCTGGGCATCTTCAACCTGTTGCCCCTGCCGCCGCTGGATGGCGGGCGCATCATGGTCGGCATCCTGCCGCGGCGCGCCGCGATCGCCTGGGCCGGCCTGGAGCGCTACGGCATCCTGATCGTCATGCTGCTGGTTGCCGCACCCGCGCTGCTGCGCCAGAGCGGTGTGGCCTTCGACCCGCTGGGGCAGACGCTGATCCCCGCCGTGGGCTGGGTGTTCGACCGCATCCTCTGGCTCGCCGGTGTCAATGATGCCGTCTGATGCGCTGATCCTGTCGCTGGACGGGTTCGAGGGCCCGCTCGACCTGCTGCTGGATCTGGCCCGCGCACAGAAGATCGATCTGGCCACCGTCAATATCGTGGCGCTGGCTGACCAATACCTCGCCATCATCGAAGGTGTGCGGAAGATCAGGCTGGAGCTTGCCGCCGACTGGCTCGTCATGGCGGCCTGGCTCACCTGGCTGAAATCGCGCCTGCTGCTCCCCGCCCAGGACGAGGCGGCCGAGGAGGGCGTCCATGCCGCCGATGCGCTCGCCGCCCGCCTGGCGGAGCTCGAAACCATGCGCGCCGGCGCCGCCTGGCTCACCGCCCGCCCGGCCCTGGGCCAGGACGTTTTCGCCCGCGGCGCGCCCGAAGACCTGACCGAGACCGACCGCTCAGGGCTGTCGGTGGATAGTCCCAGCCTGTTGCGCGGCTACCTGGACGCGATCCGCCGCGTCGCGCGCGCACGCGTCTATAGGCCCCGCCAGCTCAGCCTGACCTTCTGGACCGTGCAGGACGCGATGAGCCGCCTGGCCGCCACGCTGGGGCGAATGCCGGACTGGAGCAGCCTGGAAGCCTTTCTGCCACCTAGCCTGACCGGCCAGGCGCACCGCGCGGCACTCGCATCGACTTTGCTTGCCTCGCTCGAATTGGCCCGCGGCGGTGCCGCGCGCCTGCGCCAGGACGACCCCTTCTCCCCCATCTTGATCAGCGGCGGCGCGGCTAACGAGGCATGACGGAGGACCATCTGCGCCTGGCCGAAGCGCTGATCTTCGCCAGCACCGATCCAGTCCCCGCGCGCACGCTGGCCGGCCTGCTGCCAGAGGACGTGGATGCCGCCGAAGTGCTGGGTGCACTCAGCCAGCGCTACGCCGGCCGCGGGGTTGAGCTCGCCCAGATCGCCGGCGGCTGGCAGTTCCGCACGGCAGCCGATCTGGCGCCGCGTCTGACACGCGTCATCTCACGGCCGCGGCGGCTCTCGCGTGTGGCCATGGAAACGTTGGCCATTATCGCCTGGCACCAGCCGGTGACACGCGCGCAGATCGAGGAGATACGTGGGGCGGCCCTGGGGCAGCCGACGCTTGACGCGCTGCTGGAGGCCGGACTTGTGCGCAGCGCGGGGCATCGCGATGTTCCGGGACGGCCTTCGCTGTGGGCGACGACGCCGCAGTTTCTTGGCCATTTTGGGCTGAATGATTTAAGGGACCTGCCTCGGCGCGAGGAACTGACGAGCGAAGAAAGGCCAGGGGCGCTGCCCCTGGACCCCGCTGGGGCCTGAGGCCCCAGACCCCAATCTTTAGGAGTCCATATTGTTCGGGTTCGAGTGGTCGGAGATTGCGGTCATTGCCGTCGTTGCATTGATTTGCATCGGGCCCAAGGACATGCCTGTCGCCATCCGCGCCATCACGCGCGCCATCAAGAAAATGCGCCGTATGGCAGGCGAATTCCAAACCCACGTCGATGACATGCTGCGCGAAGCCGACATGCACGAAGTCTCCGACACCATCCGCGACATGCGCAGCCTGAGCGTGCGCGGCGTCATCGCACGCACCATCGACCCCGACGGCAGCATCAGCCGCAACATTGCCGACCCGTTTGCCGATCGCCCAGTGCCCCCCGTGGTCGAGCAAACAATCGCCGAGCGCCCGATCGTGGCGGCCGGGCCGCCGCCCGACTTCCTCCCGCCGGGCGCGCGCGCCCCGGCCTCGTCCCACGCGCCACGGCCGCCCTGGGAAAGCCCCGATTTCCTGCCGCCGCACCATGAAGCGGCGCCCGGCCCGGACGCGGAAAACCCTTAAGCCATGCCCGACCAGACGGCGCCCCGGCCGACCGACCACATCGACGACAAGCCCATGCCGCTGCTCGAGCACCTGGTCGAACTGCGGAGCCGCCTGTTGTGGTCCGCGGTCGCCTTCGCCACGTGCTTTGCGGTCAGCTACTATTTCAGCAAGCCTCTGTTCCTGTTCCTCGCAGCGCCCCTGGCGCATATTCAGGGCATCAAGGGCGAGCAGCCGCGCCTGATCTACACGGCACTCTACGAAGCCTTTTTCACCAACATAAAGGTCGCCTTCTTTGGGGCCGCGTTCCTGAGTTTTCCCGTCGTCTCCACGCAGATCTGGAAATTCGTGGCGCCAGGACTCTACCGCAGCGAGAAGCGCGCCTTTCTGCCTTTTCTGATCGCAACACCCGTGCTCTTCGTCATGGGCGCGGCGCTGGCGTATTATTTCGTCTTCCCATTTGCCTGGAGCTTTTTTCTCAGCTTCGAGACACCTGGCGGCAAGGGCGCGCCGCAGATCGTCTCCTTGCCCAAGGTCAGCGAATACCTGGCGCTGGTGATGAAGCTGATCATGGCCTTTGGCATCGCTTTCGAATTGCCGGTCTTCCTCAGCCTCTGCGCGCGCGTGGGGCTGGTGCGCTCATCTTCGCTGCGCAAATACCGGCGCTACGCCTATGTCGGCTGCTTTATTTTGGCAGCTATCCTGACGCCGCCTGACGTGATTACCATGTCGGGGCTGGCGGTGCCGCTAATCGGATTGTATGAAATTTCGATACTTGCTGCGCGTATGGTGGAGCCGAAACTGGCGGAGTAAGGTTCTTCTTTTTTGAAAAAAAGAAGCAAAAAACTTTTATCAGTTTAGACGGGGCGCCAGGGCAGCGCCGCGCCTTAAGGAGCAAAAGTTTTTTGGTCTTTTTTTCAAAAAAGAACTTCTTGGACTTCTTTACCTTGCACGACATTCGCAACCTGCGCGCGGACCCTGCCGCCTTCGACTCAGCCATGGCCCGGCGAGGCATGGCGCCCACGTCCGAACAAATCCTTGCGCTGGATGCTGAGCGCCGCGCCGCGCTGACCGCGCTACAGGAGCGCCAATCCCGCCGCAACGCGCTGTCCCGCGAAATCGGTCAGGCCAGACGAAGCGGCGCGGACACTGCCGCACTGGAAGGCCAGGCCGTGACCCTGCGCGGGGAAATGGAAGCGCTGGAAACCTGCGCCGCCGGGCTGGAGACTGAAGTCACGCAGCGCCTTGCCGGCCTGCCCAACGTGCTCGACGCAGACGTGCCCAACGGCGGCAGCGAAGCCGATAACGCAGAACTGAAACGCTGGGGCACCCCGCGCACATTTACCTTCACGCCGCGCCAGCATTTTGAATTGGGTGAATCACTTGGACTGATGGATTTCGCAGGCGCCGCCAAAATAGCCGGCGCGCGCTTTACCGTGCTGCGCGGCGCGCTGGCGCGCATGGAACGCGCGCTCGGCCAATTCATGCTCGATCTGCACACGACCGAGCACGGCTACACCGAATGTGCCGTCCCATCTCTGGTCAATGACGCGGCCTTTTTCGGCACCAACCAGCTCCCGAAATTCGCCGAGGATTCCTTTCGCACGACGGACGGACGCTGGCTGATCCCCACGGCCGAAGTCCCGCTCACCAATCTGGCAGCGGGGGAAATCATTGCCGAGAAGTCCCTGCCCTGGCGCCTGACCGCGCTCACCGACTGCTTTCGCAGCGAGGCGGGTTCTGCCGGGCGTGACACACGCGGCATGTTGCGCCAGCACCAGTTCCGCAAGGTCGAGCTCGTCAGCATCGTGGCACCCGAGCACAGCGATGCCGAACACGAGCGCATGACACGCGCGGCCGAAACCGTGCTCGAACGCCTCGAATTGCCCTATCGCCGCATGCTCCTGTGCAGCAGCGATACGGGCTTTGGCGCCGCGCGCACCTACGATCTTGAAGTCTGGTTGCCAGGTCAGGGTATGTGGCGGGAAATCAGTTCGTGCTCCAACACGCGCGCGTTCCAGGCGCGGCGGATGAATGCGCGGCTGCGCGGCGGTGCGGATGGCAAGACGGTTACCCACGTCAACACGCTGAACGGCAGCGGCGTGGCTTTGGGCCGAGCGCTGATTGCGGTCATGGAAAACTACCAGCGCGAGGACAGCGGCATTGAGGTACCAGCTGCGTTGCGACGCTACATGGGTAGTCTGGAAAAGATTGGGGGAGATGTGCCATCCCCCCCAAACCCTCCGTCATTTATGTAGGGGTTTGGGGGTTGACGTATACGTCAGCCCCATCTCCTCCAATCTTTCTCCCTGGACTCGCAACAGCCACCGCTGTAACGCTCTCGTGACGACAAGAGGTGCCCGATGGAATCCGACATGGCGCGGCGCGTGACCGCGGAGTTCTTCGGCACGTTCTGGCTCGTCTTCGGCGGCTGCGGCGCGGCCGTGCTGGCCGCGGGTTTTCCCGCGTTAGGCATCGGCTTTCTGGGCGTCTCGTTTGCCTTCGGGTTGACCGTTCTGACGATGGCCTATGCGGTCGGCCATGTCTCGGGCGGCCACTTCAATCCGGCAGTGACGCTCGGCCTGTGGTCGGCGGGGCGCTGCGCCAACAAGCACGTCATTCCCTATATCGTTGTGCAGGTCGCTGCCGCCATTGCCGCAGCTGGACTGCTTTGGGTAATCGCGTCCAGCAAGACCGGCTGGGTGCCAGGCGGCTTTGCCTCCAACGGCTATGGCGATCTCAGCCCTGGCAAGTTCGGCATGGCCGGGTGTTTTGCCACCGAGTTCGTGCTAACGTTCTTCTTTCTGTTTATTATCATCGGCACAACGTCCAAAGGGGCGGCGACCGGTTTCGCCGGCATTCCAATCGGGCTCGGGCTGACCTTGATCCATTTGGTGTCCATTCCGGTCACAAACACATCGGTCAATCCCGCGCGCAGCACGGGCCCTGCGCTGTTCGCAGGCGGCCCTTACATCAGCCAGCTCTGGCTGTTCTGGCTGGCGCCAATTGCCGGTGCAATGCTTGCTGGCCTGGTCGGCCGCTGGATGCACTCCTACAGCGACAAAGTCTGATCCTGCGCTACACTCCGCCAATCTTCATCATGCCCAACCGACGCACGTTTGTCATTCAAGCTTAACCGTTTTGCCATCGGCAGATTGGCACGCGCTGCTTAGGGTCCGTCCAAGTCAACAATGGGGGACCCAAGCTATGCGATTGCACCATACAGCTCTGCTGTCCACGGTAGCCATGATGCTTGCCGCGGGCTGTGCCCCTGCCGCACCCAAGACCTACCAGCACGTGCTGCTGATCAGCGTCGATGGCATGCACGCAATCGATCTGACCAACTGGGTCCAGAACAATCCGCACAGCAATTTCGCCGCACTCGCACACTCCGGCGTGGTCTATTCCAACGCCTTTACGACGGCGCCGTCAGACAGCTATCCTGGCATGTTGGCGCAGGTCACCGGCGCTTCGCCCAAGACCGCAGGGCTATTCTACGATGACAGCTACGACCGCCGCGAATACCCCTCGGTCAATTACTACGTCAGCCAGGGCCTGCCCGATCCTGGCTGTACTGCGCAGACTCCCGGCACCGAAGTCACCAATTTCGAAGAACTCGATAAATCCTACAATTTTTCGACCGGCCTGGTGGCTGATCTGACCGGCGGCGGCACGCTGGGGCGTGTCTATACGCAGCTCGATACCGACAACATGCAGCGCAGGCTCGTCGGCGGCAAATGCAAGCCGGTGTTCCCGCATGAATACGTGCGTACAAACACGATCTTCGAAATCATTCGCGCCGCCGGCCTCTACACCGCATGGTCGGACAAGCACCCGGCTTACGAGGATCTGTCCGGCCCTTCCGGTCACGGACTGGTTGAATTATTCGCGCCAGAAATCAATTCACAGGATACACTGGACGCACATGCCCAGCCTGGTAACGATTACACTACGAGCTACAAGGGCGTGCGCACCTATGACAGCATCAAAGTGCATGCAGTCCTGAACTGGATCGATGGATTCAACAGCACTGGCACGAAGAAGCTCGCCGGCGCGCCTGCTATTTTCGGCATGAACTTCCAAGCCGTCAGCGTAGGCCAGAAGCTCGCGAAAGCGGGCAATGCCGACTACAAGACGCCCAACCTGACTGGCGGGTACCTGAACAGCAACGCCGTGCCGGGTACCGCGCTCACGCTCCAACTGCAATTCGTCGATGACGCACTCGGCCAGTTCCGTCACGCGCTTGCTGCACAGGGCCTGTCGGACTCGACCCTCATCATCGTCAGCGCCAAGCACGGCCAGTCGCCGATCGATCCGGCCGACCGCATCGCCATCAGCGACGCGCCTTTCCAGAGCACGCCAGGCTACGGCACCCATGGCTTCGAGATTTGCGACGACGAAGCCCTGATCTGGCTGGAGCCTGATCTGCAGAAATCCAATTACAAGGCCGCCGAAGCCTACCTGAAGGCCAATGCGTCCACATTGCACATTGCGCAATTGCTCGACCGCACGTCATTGACGCCACTCTATGGCGATCCATTCCACAATACGCGCGTGCCGGATTTCATTGCGGTGACCGACCACGGCGTCATCTGCACGGGCGGCACAAAGCTCGCCGAGCATGGCGGCTTCTCCGATGACGACCGCAACGTGGCGTTGCTGCTGTCGGCCCCGGGCATCAGGCCGCAGATCGTGGAGACGTTGAGCTACACGACGCAGATTGCGCCCACGATCCTGAGTGCGCTCGGGTTGGATCCCCATCAGTTGCAAGGCGTGCAGAGGGAAGGCACACAGGGTTTGACTTATTAAAAAATCGGCGTTGAAGTTATACCAGCCAGCAGAAAGATTGACTCTCATGGGAAAGCTGGGGGAGCAGTGCCTGCCCCCCCAGAGCCCCCGTCTTTAATTAGGAAGGTCTAAATGACTGACGGGGGGTCTGGGGGGGCTGACGTATACGTCAGCCACATCTCCCCCAGCCTTACTCTGAGAGTCAATCCTTCTGCTGATTGGTATGACGTCACGTGGAAATTCACCCTGTAGAGACCTTCAGGCATTTAGCTGACCTGCCGTGATCGCCCTTCCCAATAGGGTGCACGCAATTCCCGCTTCAGCAATTTGCCGGACGCATTGCGCGGAAGCATCTCTGCAAAATCCACGCTGCGCGGCGTCTTAAAGCCTGCGATGCGCGTTCTTGCCCATGCGATCAATTCATCCGCCGAGAGCGCGGCACCGGGCCTGCGCACGATGACGGCCTTGACGGCCTCGCCCCATTTCTCGTCGGGCACACCGATGACCGCGACTTCACCCACGGCCGGATGTTCGCTCAGCGCGCTTTCGACCTCGGCCGGATAGACGTTCTCACCGCCTGAGATGATCATGTCCTTGACGCGATCGTGAATGTAGACGTAGCCGTCCGCGTCAAGGTAGCCGGCGTCACCGGTATGCAGCCAGCCATTGCGGATGGTGCGTGCCGTTTCCTCGGGACGGTTCCAATAGCCCAGCATGTTGGCGGGCGAACGCGTGATGATCTCGCCCACTTTTCCGGTCTCGACATCCTGGCCGTCCGCACCGACGACGCGTATTTCCACCCAGGGCAGTGGCTTGCCGGCCGCGCGCATGCGTGACGAGCCTTCCGGCATGTGGTCTTGCGGCGGCAAAGCAACGATCGTGCCTGTGGTTTCCGTCATGCCGTAGAACTGCACGAAGCCGCAGCCGAGCACGTCCATGCTTTCGCGCAGCAATGCCAGCGGAATGGGGCTAGCGCCATAGCCCATTTCGCGAATGGCCGAAAAATCGGCACCTCGCGCACGCGGATGGCGGATCAGAAATTGCAGCGCCGCGGGCACGAGGAATATCTTGCTGATGCGGTCACGCAGGATCATGTCCAGCGTGAGCTCGATATCGAATTGTCGCTGGATGTGGCAGGTAGCGGCGTGATGGACGGTCAGGATGCCCCAGCCAGTGCCGCTGATGTGGGAGACGGGCATCGCTTGTATCGCCTGCTCGCCATCCCTCCATTGCGTCCAGGCTGCCGCATCCGCGTTATTTGCTGCCATGGCAACCGTGAAATTAGCGTGAGTCAGCATGACACCCTTTGGCTTGCCCGTGGTGCCGGAGGTGTAGAGCTGCACCGCCACATCCTGCGCCACTGCCGTGTGTTCGGGTGCGCTGGCCGGCGCCGCATCGCGCCAGGAGGCAAAATCGGGCCAGGCCGAATGGCCGCCTTCTGAGGCAATCAGCAGGTGCACGCGGGGCATGGCCGCGCGTTCGCTTTCCATGACGCCTGCGAATTCAGGTCCGACGAGCACCGCGCGCGCCTGCGCGTCATCGACGATAACTGAGATTTCAGGCCCGGCGAGGCGCCAGTTGACGGGCACCATGACCACGCCGGCCTTGATCGCGCCGAAGAGTGCCTCGAAGTAGCAATCGCTGTTCTTGCCGACATAGGCGATGCGCTCGCCGGGCAGGATGCCCGCAGCGGCGAGAGCATTGGCCACCCGATTCGTCGCCGTGTCAAATTTCGCGTAATCGGTGGCACGACCCTCGAACGTGAAAGCGATACGCTGCGGATGGGCAAGCGCCGAATGCCGCAATGACTCGATTAAAGTTTCGGACACGCAATGCCCCACTTGCAAAAGTTTCTTGGTTCTTCTTTTTAAAGAAGAACATTCTTGCCTTACGCCGCCGCCGCTTCGTCCTGGATCGTGCGCATGATATGCTTGAACACCCGAAAATACACCATCCGGTCAAAGTGGTTGTTGGAGATCATCTCCGGCTCACCTTCGATGAACTGATTTATATCCACGAGGGACACGGCCGAAAACTCCTTGGCCACATCGCGCACCCAATTGTTCAGCGCGCGTTTCTTGGGCGGGGTCACGATCTTGCCACCGCGGTTGCGGACCTGTTCGTTGGCCATCAGGATGAATATGCGCGTGCCGGGTCTGGCGCGGCGCAGGATGAGGCGGGCATTATCCTTGAACGCTGCCTCACCAATCATGCCGGTAAATTCGAAGTCGCGGCGCAGCAACTGCAGGATGGGCAAGGCTTGCGCAAATTCCGGATCGTTCAGGTCCACGCCGGTCATGTCGCGCTGGTTGGTCTGCACGGTGGCGAGCGAGAGCGGCACGCTCAGCCCCGTTGCGCGATGACGGTAGAGCGCGAAATCGGCATCGGCCCAGAAGCTGAGCAGCCACACGGCGCGCTCGCCGCGCGGCAGGTCGGTCAGCACGCTGGCATAATCGCCGTTATGATAGCCGAGCTGCGCAAAGGCGGCGCGCGCCGGCTCCGGCACGCCTTCGATGGCGTAACGCGCGAAGACCGAATGGTCGAAGCGCAGGTTGGCACCCGCGCGGGAGACGTTGAATTCGCGGGCCACCTCGCGCGCGACCATGTTGAAGTAATGCGTGACAGCATGGAGGTCACAGCCGCCGCGGGCATAGACGTAGTCGAGCACCTGGGCGCCGCCGCTATCAACCCCCATGGCCTCCGGCAACTCGGCCGTGATCCAGTCGATGCTGCGGCGGTCGCGAACGACGTCGCTCAGCACCTCACCCTGCACGCGCAAGGCCGGCCGGCCGAGATGCTGATACAGCCAGCTCTCTACGCCCATGTTGAGGATGCGGCAGGAGAAGCAGAAATGCACCAGGCGCAGCGCGGCTGCACCCGAGCGGATGACATACAGGCCGCAATAGCCGTAATCGCCGTAATTGTCGCGCACGCGGATGATGCCGGCCTGCAGGCTGTAGGTCGATAGCAGAGCGCGCAGTTCCCGGCGGGCGCTCTCGATGTCCTCGGGCAGCCGCGTCTTGGTGAAATTGAGCTGGTTGGTGCGGTTGATCAGCTCGATGGCGCGATCGATATGCGGCTCCAGATCGTGTTCGATGGAAACGCGAATGTCGCTCGTGCGCAGGAATTCCGTATTATCGCCGTCTGGTGATGCCGCACGCTCATCGGTTTGGCGGCGCTCCAGCAGCTTGTACTGTGCCAGGCGTGACAACTGCCCATCATCCTTGCCGCGCAGCAGCGGGTTATCCAACAGGCTCGGAATGACCGTCTCGTCAGCCACCTGAATGCCGGGCACGAAATGCTGCGCTTCGGCGCGGTTCATGGCGTTGTCATCGATGAACAGGATCGTTGGCGGCCGCAACTGCACGGCCTCGACCATCGCCGCCAGGCGCGGCCCCTTCGGCTCCCAATTGACGCTGGCGAAAACGAAGCTGTCCCAGATGCCTTCGCGCATCAGGATTTCGCGCACGCTCGCCAGGTCGTTCTTGGAACAAATCGAACTCACAATGCCGCGGCGCGCCAGTTCCAGCACAATGTCATGGAAATCGCGGCGATAGGTCATGCCGCCCTCGGTCAGAGTGCCCGACCAGAAGGTGTCATCAAGGTCCCAGATCACCAGCCGGACGGGCTCGGCCTTTGCTTGCATGCGACACACCTTCATCGACGTGGCAGCGCAGATAGCATGGAGCCTAGCCAAGCCAAAGGAAGGCTGGGGGAGATGTGCCATCCCCCCCAGACCTCCCGTCGATTTTAAGACCTCGCCTTAAATAATGACGGGGGGTCTGGGGGGGATGGCACATCTCCCCCAGGTCTTTGACGTCACCGGCACAGCCACTCCAGCAGCACGTCCCACAATTCGCCCCTTGCCTTGCTGCCTGCCACCATGCCGACATGCCCCGCGCGCGCCACGTGCAGCTTCGCACCCGGAATAGCATCGGCCAGCGCTCGCGCGCTCCCGGGCGGCACAATGCGGTCATTCGCGGGCACAGCCACGAAGCAGGGCACCTCCAGCGCTTCGGGCCGCACCGGCAGCCCCAGCACCCGCCACGCGCCGGCGCGCGGGCAATTGCAGCCATACCAGCCGCCCAGCGTCTCCCGCGCAACGGGTGCCCCCAGCGGAATGCCATCGTTCAGCCAATCCTCCATCGCCACGAACATCCTGGCCCGCGCACTGCCCTGGTTCTGACCGCCAAAATCGCGGTACTTGGCCGCAACGGAGCCAGGATCGAGCAAGCTGAAAAGCACCTGCAACCCGTCCACGCTCAGCGTGTCCGATTCCGCAAGCATGGGCTCCAGCATCGGCAGCAGGGCCGCCAGATCCTGCGCCTGCCGCTGGCCGGCCGCCCAAAAATCCCAAGGCGTTGCAAGGAGCACGAGCCTGCTCACCAGGTCGGGCCGCCTCAGGGCGCCTGCCACAGCCATCAGCCCGCCCATGCAATAGCCGGCCAGGGTCAGCTTCGTGCCCACGGCCTCCATCGCCCGCTCGAGCCGGCCGGCGATGTAATCAGACAGCGTAAAGCTGCGTTCCACCTCCTCCGGATAGCCCCAGTCCAGCAGCAGGGGCCGCACGCCGGAGGCGGCCAGGAAACGCAGCATGGAGTGCTCGGGCAACAGGTCCAGCACGTAGGCGCGATTGACCAGGCTTGGCACCACAAGCAGCTTCTGACCCTCGGGCGGCCCGTAATCGAGCAACCGCGTGGCCCCTTCCCGCCAAATGCACGGCGGATCATCAAGCGTGCGGTGCCAGGGATGTCGGCGATAGGCGGCAATGCCCGCCAGCAGCGCGGCGTCAGGTCCCGCGCTCGCTCCTGTCAGCAGGCCCATTGCTGCCAACGGTTCGTAGCTCGCGCTCTCGCTCAAGCGCTGCAACACGGCCTGCCAGTTCTGCCAAAGCGGTGTCGCGCCCGCCAGGTGCAGCCATAGCGGCCGCGGTCCCCGCCGGCGCAGCGGCCCCGGCGCGTCCGGACGGGCCATCAGTGCCCCCGGCCGCTACGGGCATTTCCGGTGCGGCCATTTGCAGCACGCGGCTCGCCGCCGCACTCGCGGCGGTCACCCAGCGCACCCACGCTTCGGCCAGTTCGCGATCCTGGGCCATGGCAGACAGCTCGCTCTGCCAGATCGTGAGCCAGTCCGCGGCCTCGCCACCGGGCGTGCGGTTTTCCGCCATCACCCATTTCCATCCCCGTTACCGACACCAAGCATAGAGCCGCCCTGATTCCACGAACAGGCACAACGCGGCGGCCACATGGCCTGTGGTGCAATGCGGCATGGCGTGGTAATCACAGGCGCGTGTTTGAACGCGGTGATCGCCGCGTGACGTCGAACAAAGCCGATGCGCAAAGGACCGCCATGACAGAGCCCACCCAGTTGGAGGCAGCGAGCCCCCCCGCCACGCAACCGCCGGTCGTCGTCAAGAAGTACGCCAATCGCCGCCTCTACAACACCGAGACTTCCAGCTACATCACGCTGGAGAATCTCGCCGACATGGTCCGCGCCGGTCGCGACTTTGTCGTCTATGACGCCCGATCAGGCGATGACATCACCCGCGGCGTGCTGACGCAGATCATCGTCGAGGAGGAGAACAAGGGCCGGGCGCTGCTGCCGACCACCTTCCTGCGCCAGCTGATCGGCTTTTATGGCGACAGCCTGGGCGCGGTCGTGCCGCGCTACCTCGAACAGACGATGTCCACGATCGCGCGCCAGCAGGAGCAGATGCGCGAGGCAATGAGCACCGCCGTGGGCAGCCTGCTGCCGCCCGGGCTGGAAGAGATGCGCCGCCAGAACGTCGCCATGATGGAGCGGGCGATGAGCCTGTTCACCCCATTTTATCGTCCCGCCGAGACCGAGAGCTCGCCCGCTTCGGTGGCGCCAGAGGTGGCCGATGAGGTCGCGGCCCTCCGCCGCGAGGTTGAGGAGTTGCGCGCGCAACTGGCTGCGCGGCCTGAGATCAGGCCGCTTCGGAAAGTATAAAAGGTTGGGGGAGATGTGCCATTCCCCCAGACTCCTACCGCATTCACACATCTTGCTTTGAAAAGACACAAGCCAAGGCCAGGGGCTCTGCCCCTGGACCCCGCTAAGGACAAGTCCTTAGAACCTTTTCTTTATTTTCAAGAAGATGGAGGTCTGGAGGCCCTGCCTCCAGCGGGGTCCCAGGGGCCGAGCTCCTGGCCTTGCTTCCTGCTACAAGTCATTGATGATTAAGACGTTTTTGAGATGTGTGAATCCGGTAGCCCCAAACCCCCGTCGATCATTGAACTTTCACAGTAATATAGACGCATCACTGCAACTCCAAGTTGTGACGACTCTGTTTCAAATAATCGCGCGTCAGGCGAGAACGTTGTAACTCTCCTGCGCAGATTTGGTTAAGATGTCCTTGCGTCCACCTGTTGCACCATGACGCCGGAGCACCTTCCATTGCGAGATGAGCAAAGCAAGATCACCGCCGATGATGCCTCGGGCGAGGAGGCGGAAATTGAGGATGCTGCTCCGGCGACAGCGGCCATACCCCGCGCAAGCGGCGCCGATCGTCACGTCGGCAACAGGATCAGGGAACGTCGCGTCATGCTCGGCCTGTCCCAGCAGCAACTGGCGCAGATGATCGGCGTAACCTACCAGCAGGCCCACAAATACGAACGTGGGCTCAATCGCATCTCAGCCGGGCGGCTCTATGACATCGCGCGCGTGCTCAGCGTACCCATCTCGTGGTTCTTCGAGGGCATGAGCGCTGCGCCCGCCTCGATCGAGATGACGCCGCGACAGCGCATGGGCCTGGAACTCGCGCGCAACTTCGCCCTGATCGACAACGAGAAGCATCAGGAAGCCCTGAGCCAGATGGCCCGTGCCCTGGCCGCCCAGGCGGAACCCTCCGGCGTTCAGAACAGCATCATTGCCAGCGCAGCACTTGCCGCACCGACGTAGGCGCCGGCCAGGCAGTCGCTGACGAAGTGGAAATTGGTCGCGATCAGGGCGGTGGCCATGATCAGCGTCGGCAAGGCCCAAAGTAGGCGGCTTCGTGGGATGCGTTGCCATAGGACGACGAAAGGCGCGCTTACCCGCGCCGTGTGGCCTGATGGAAAACTCTCGTAGCCCGTGCCGCCATGAAAGGGCAGAAAGCCGAAGCTGTGCGTGCCAATCCAGGACAGGTTTGGCGGGTGCAGCCAGGTCTCGGGCCATAGCCTGCCGAAGGCATATTTCAGGATGATCTCAGCCGCGATCGCAATCAGGATGGCCAGCGATGCGGCCATGGCCGTGCGCCAGAGCCCGCCCAAATGCCGGCCCGACAGGCGCGCGACGAGGGCTGCCGCCTGCACCGCCAGCGCCCCCGCGCAGAAGACCGACCATTTTCCAAGCGTGGTGACGAACACGGCGATTGCCGGGCGATGCAGGACGTCGTGCGACCAGGTGGCCACAGGCCGGTCGACGAGCTGCACCGTCAATCCCACCAGCAGGAGGCAGGACAGAGTCCAAAGCAGCCAGGATCGTCTAGCCAAGTGCCACCACCCAGTTTTGTTGAATGCTAAAGGATGACGGGGGGTCGTCACGCGAAAGCGTGCTTCGCCTGACGGGGGATGGCACGTCTCCCCCAGCCTTCTCCCGTCGCAAGCTACTCCTGTCCGCAGCCGCCCCGCTGATGTCCGGTTTGGACTGGCTAGCAACGCTGAGCCAGCGTGTGCAAGCGCTAGGCGGCGTAGGCTTGCTGCGCAGCTACGATGTGGCCGGCAGCGGCGACTTCGATCGCGCGCATGGCAATTGCGCCTACGTCTATGACAATGCGGTGGCGGGCATGGCGCTGCTGGCCGGCGGGCAGGTGCAAGCGGCACGCCGGCTGGGCGATGCGCTCGCGGCGGCTCAGGCGCGGGATCGCTTCTGGAAGGATGGGCGTCTGCGCAACGCCTATGCCAGCGGCGTTGTGGCTGCCACCGGCGACTATCCCCTGCCCGGCTGGTGGGACGCCAAGCTGGGGCGGTGGGTGGAGGACAGCTACCAGGTTTCGACCGCGACCGGTGTGGTGGCGTGGGCGGCGTTGTTCTGGATGGCGCTGCATCGCGCGACGGGGCAGGGCAGCTACCGCGCTGCGGCGGAGCGCGCCTGTGACTGGATCGCGCGGGCCACGCGGGTGCCGGCGGGATATGCGGGCGGGTTTGCGGGTTGGGAGCCCTCGCCGGCACCGCTGGGCTGGGTCAGCACGGAGCACAATCTGGATTGTTCGGTAGCGTTTGCAGCAGCGAGCCGCGGGGCGGAGGCGGCCCATGCACGCGGCTTCGTGGCCGCGATGTGGCGTGCGGCCGAGGGCCGCTTTTATGCCGGGCTGACGCCCTCGGGTGCGCCCAACACGTTCTCGGCCGTCGACGCCAATATCTGGCCGCTTCTGGCCCCTGGTGCGCCGCGCGCATGGACGGCCGCGCGAGCGTGGGTGATGGCGCGGCACGGCGTGCCGCAGGCGGCGCCCGAGGGTGTGGATTTCAATGACGATCGTGACGGCATCTGGCTGGAGGGCACGGCTTACGTGGCGCTCGCGGCGCGTCTGGCGGGCGAGGCATTGCTTGCTGGCAGGATGATGCAGACGCTCCGCGCCCAGACAAGTGGGACAGGTTTGGTGTTTGCGTGCTCGGTGCCGCGCCTCAGCACGGGGCTGTCGATGGGCCTGGGGCAGGCCGCCGATTTCTTCTATTACCGGCGCCCGCATGTGGGTGCGACCGCCTGGTCCGCACTGGCGAATATGGCGAGCAACCCGTTCGCGGCGCTGGCGCAATGACCTGCATGTGCGCGCGCAACGCGCCGCCGCCGCGTGCGCTAGCGCTTCGGCCGTCTGGTAGGCCATGGAGCAGCGCATGGCCGAAGACGAAAATGATATTCTGGATTGCCTGATCATCGGCGGGGGACCGGCAGGACTGACGGGTGCGCTCTATCTGGCGCGCTTTAATCGCAGCTTCCTGATCGTCGATGGTGGCGCAAGCAGGGCGGCGTGGATTCCGAAGAGCCACAATTTTCCGTTGTTTTCGAACGGCCTGGCAGGACCTGACATCCTGTCCAGGCAGCGCGAGCATCTGAGCCATTACGGCGTCAGCCCGCTCGCCGGCACCGTCGGTGATTTGCGGCGCGAGGGGGATTCGTTTGCCGCCGAGATTACAGAAACCGGCGGACGCACACGCCACGTGCGGGCGCGCCACGTGTTGCTGGCAACGGGGGCGGTCGATGTGCAGCCAGATCTGCCCAATCTGGCCGATGCCCTGCAGCGCGGCCTGGTGCGTTATTGCCCGATCTGTGACGGCTATGAGGCGCGGGGGCAGAAGGTGGCGGTCATCGGCCACGGCGATCATGGGCTGCGCGAGGCCATTTTCGTTGCGCGCACCTATTCGCATGACGTGACGCTGCTCAGTTCGGGTTCGGCCGTGCAGCTTTCGCCGGAGGGGCAGCGCCGCGCGCAGGAGATGGGCATTCGCGTCATCACCGCGGCCGTGGATGCTTTGGAAGTGGATGGCGACAGGATCACGGCCCTTCGCGCGGGCGGGGCGGAGTATCGCTTCGATACGCTCTATTCCGCCCTGGGGCTGACGGTGCGATCGGGCCTCGCGGCGGCATTGGGCGCTGAATGCGACAGCAACGGCGCACTGGTTGTGGACTCTCATAATCAGACCAGCGTGGCCGGGCTCTATGCCGCGGGCGACAATGTGGCCGGGCTCAATCAGATTGTAGTGGCCATGGGCCAGGCGGCGATTGCAACGACGGCGATCCACAATGGCTGCGAGTAGCCGCGCGGACAAAAAACACAGGTTCCTGGCTCTATTGTTTAAAAAAGGACTGCTTCGAGCCGGGTTGGAGGCGCCACAAGCGATTGTGTTTACAATTCGCGTGCTGCAACCTTAACGTGCACATATATCGTGAGCTGCACGATATGAGAGCAGACTCCTATGCGATACGATCGATTGGCCACGGCCGCCACGCTCGTGGCACTTTCAGCCTCCGTCGCAGCCCGTGCCAACACGCTGATGGTCGGGCCAGGACAGACCTACACGACGATAGCTGCCGCGATTGCCGCCTCTCAGAACGGTGACACGATCGATGTCGAGGCAGGCATCTACAAAAACGATTTCGCAGAGATAACGACGATGATCACGCTGACCGCGGTCGGCGGGCGTGTGACGATGAAGGCGACGGGCATTCTGCCCAATCAAAAAGGCATCCTGATTACCGATACCGATGTGTCCATCACGGGCTTCACGTTCGAAGGTGCGCACGTCACTGCGAATGATGGCCAGAACGGCGCAGGCATCCGTTACCAGGGCGGCCACCTGGCCGTGACGGACTGCTTCTTCCACGACAATCAGGACGGTATCCTGGCCGACGCCGATCCCAACGGGACGATCACGATCACCACCAGCGAGTTCGCGCGCAACGGCGATGTGAAAGGCCCGGGCCTTGGCTATACCCACAACATCTATATCGGTGCCGTTGCACTGCTTGATGTCGAAAGCAGCTACTTCCATCACGCCAATTACGGCCACGAAATCAAGAGCCGTGCGCTGACAACGATCGTCAACAACACGCGCATCGTCGATGGTCTCACAGGCACGGCGAGCTACAGCATCGATCTGCCGAACGGTGGTGCAGCAACCATCAGCAACGACCAGATCGAGCAGGGGCCCGACAGCAACAATCCCGCCATCATCTCCTATGGCGAGGAAGGCGGCATTTATGCCGTCTCATCGCTGGCGGTCACCAACACGTTGATCGAGAACGACCTGACCGCGCACGTGCCGATCGGCGTGGTCAATGACACCGCCGTCGCTGGTACGCTTTCCGGCGTGCAGGTCTATGGCCTAACGGCGGACCAGGTGACCACGGGTCTGTTCAGCGAGCTTGATTACACAATCCTTACGTCCGAGCCGCGCATCAGCCACAAGCACCCGTTCTGACAGGGGGCACAGGTTGACCACGGGCTGGGCTTGCCTGAACCTGGACGCTGCACGTACGAGCGGGGCAAGCGTTGTCTGGATTGACTGTTTCCCAGGCCGTCGAACAGCGGCGATCCGTGCGGGCCTTTACCGATGAACCCGTGACGAATGACATGTTGCTGGACGTGCTGACGCGGGCCACGCGCGCGCCCTCGGGCGGCAATTTACAGCCGTGGCGCCTTTTTCTGCTCAACGGACCCGCCATGGCGCGTTTCCGCACCGTGATGGAGGCGCGCCTGGCAGACAACCCGATGGGCGAGACGCCGCATTACGCGGTCTATCCTGCCAATCTGAAGGAGCCCTATCGCGGCCGGCGCTTCGCAGTCGGAGAGGCGATGTATGACAAGCTTGGCATTCCGCGCGCCGACAAATTGGCGCGCCTGGTCTGGCTGCAAAACAACGACCGCTTCTTCGGCGCGCCGGCCGCACTATTCTGCTTTACCGATCGCATCATGGGGCCGCCGCAATGGTCGGATCTG
This sequence comes from Acetobacteraceae bacterium, assembly GCA_965276755.1. GTDB lineage: Bacteria > Pseudomonadota > Alphaproteobacteria > Acetobacterales > Acetobacteraceae > CAJCIS01. The sequence continues at coordinate 1,469,949 of OZ255625.1, read as the reverse complement.
GGCATGCTGCTGCAAACGGCCATGCTGTTGTTCGAGGAAGCGGGCCTGGGCACGTGCCCGCAGGAGGCTTGGTCCCGCTGGCCGGAGACCGTGGCCAATTTCGTGGGCGCGCCGGCGGAGATGATGCTGTTCTGCGGCATGGCGATTGGGCATCCCGATGCTGGAGCGCCGGTTAATTTGTTGCGGACGAGCCGAGCGCCTGTTAGTGAAGTGATAAGCGTAGTTTAGAAGGAAGCACTTCTTTTTTGAAAAAAAGAAGCAAAAAACTTTTGTCGGTTTGGCGCGCGCACGCTTGAAGATTGCCACGTTCAATATAAACAATGTCAATAAGCGTCTGCGCAATCTCCTGGACTGGCTTGCCGCGGCACAGCCGGACGTGGTCTGTCTGCAGGAACTCAAGGCTGAGCATAACGCGTTTCCTTCCGCTGCGCTAAACGCCGCGGGTTATGGTGCGGTCTGGCAGGGTCAGCGAAGCTGGAATGGCGTGGCAATCCTCGCGCGTGGTGCCGCGCCGGTGCTGACGCGCCGCGCGTTGCCGGGTAACCCGCAAGACGATCAAGCGCGCTATATCGAGGCGGCCGTCAGCGGCGTCCTGATCGCCTCGATCTATCTGCCCAATGGCAATCCGCAGCCGGGACCGAAATTCGCCTACAAGCTCTCCTGGTTCGACCGGCTGATCACCCATGCGGCTGAATTGCTCGCAACCGGTCTGCCGGTGGTGCTGGCGGGCGACTACAACGTGGTGCCGACGGATGCCGATATCTATCCCAGCAAATCCTGGGCGCGGGACGCATTGCTGCAACCGCAAAGCCGCGCCGCATACGCGCGCCTGTTGGCGCAGGGCTGGACGGATGGGCTGCGCACGATCCATCCGGCAGGGCCGCTCTACACCTTCTGGGACTACAAGCGGGACCGCTGGGCGCGTGATGCGGGCCTGCGGCTGGACCATCTATTGCTGAGCCCGGCGCTGGCGCCGCGGCTTGCTGAGGGCGGTGTGGACCGCGAAATGCGCGGCCAGGAAGGTGCGAGCGACCATGCGCCGGCGTGGATCACCCTCCGCCCGGCCCGGGCGCGCGGGGTTGCCGCTGCACAGGCACTCCTATAAGGCGCCGCCAACCTTTGCTGGCCGGCATGTGCGCGGCCACATTCCTGCTGGAGCCCCACGCCCATGGCCGTCGAACGCACCCTGTCCATCATCAAGCCGGACGCCACGCGCCGCAACCTGACTGGCAAAATCAATGCAAAGTTCGAGGAGGCGGGACTGCGCATAGTGGGCCAGCGGCGGATTCGCATGACATCGGCGCAGGCGGGCGAGTTCTATGGCGTGCACCGGGAGCGGCCGTTTTTCGGCGGGCTCGTCAGCTTCATGACGAGCGGCCCGGTTGTGGTGCAGGTTCTGGAGGGCGAGAATGCGGTTGCCGAGAACCGCCGCATCATGGGGGCGACCAACCCGAAGAACGCCGAAGCGGGCACGATCCGCGCGGAGTTCGCAGAGGATATCGAGGCCAATTCGGTGCATGGATCGGACAGCGCGGAGAATGCGGCGAGCGAAATCGCATTTTTCTTCAGCGACGATCAAATCGTTTCTTGATCTAAACTGAAGACGGGGGTCTTAGGGGAATGAAGGCTGGGGGAGATGTGCCATCCCCCCAGACCCCCCCGTCGATTTTAGAGCCTCGTCTAAACAAAATGACGGGGGTTTGGGGGGGATGGCACATCCCACCCAACCTTGCTTACTTCACCTCAACCTTTTCAAGATCATGCACTGCCCGCGTAAAACTCGAATCCCCCGGCACCACCAGCCGCGGCGCGCGCAGCTTCGTGCCGTCTTGGGTGAGCGCCACAATCGCCTGCTTGCCCTCGCCCTTGGGATCGATCTCGCCGATCGCCAAAGCGGCCGCGTAGCCGTCCGAGCCGCGGGCGAGAATGACGTGGCGCATGTGCGTGCGCTTGCCGGGCTCGTCGGTCATGCCGGCCTGGTTCAGCACGTCGAGCAGAAGCGGGCCGGTCCAGTGATGGGTCTGCCGGCCTGACATCGAGTCGAAGCTGCCGCTGTAGCTGACCTGCTTGAGCGCCAGGAGCGCGCGCGCGTCGAGCATGCCGGGATGGGCGACCATGCCGCTGACCGAAAGGGACGCCGCCGCTGCAGGGGCGCCGGCGAACAGAATGGCCAACAGGATAAGGCGCCTCACGATGCCGTTCCGTTCAGCCGCACGATGGTCAGGTTCAGGTAGGCGGCAAAGCTGACCCAAATCAGATAGGGAACAAGCAGCGCCGCACCCAGGCGGGAGATCGGTGCCATGGAGGCGATCAGGGCTGCGATGGACAGCCACAGGCCCGCGACCTCACGCAAGGCAATGTCAGGCCGCTTGATGAAGAAGAAGCAATAGCTCCACCCGACGTTGAAGCCGACGTTGATGGCGAAAAGCCCTGCCACCAGGATCTGGCGGCCCGGCGTGGCCGCGTGACGCCAGCCGATGACCGAGGACCACGCCGAGAGGCCGATGATGATCGTCCAGACCGGGCCGAACAGCCAGTCGGGCGGCTGCCAGCTCGGTTTGCGCAGGGCGCGGTACCATTCGTCGATGCGCGTCAGTGCGCCGCCGCCGCCACCGCAGATGATGGCACCCAGCACCGCGCAAATGACCGGCCCCCAGCCTGGGTGAACCAGGCCGGGAGGCGTGGGGTTCACGCGGCGGCCAGGCCTGTCAGGTAGGCGATGTTTTTGGCGAAGATGCGCGCGTGCGCCATCGGCTTTGCGCGCACGAGTTCCTTGTTCATGTAGGCATCCCAGGTCAATTGCTGCACGTCGGTATCGCGGCATATGGCCACGAAGCGCTCACGCCGCCAGTCTGATTTGTACCAGAAATTCTGCATGAAGCCGAGCACCCAGAAGACCTGGCCGTGCGCCTTCATGAAGCGGCGGCGCGCATTGCCGAGCGCACGCACGTCGTTCGTGCGCAGGGTTTCGGCCACGGCGTCCGCGGCCAGGCGGCCGCCGAGCATGGCGTAGTAGATGCCCTCACCGCTGGCGGGTGCCACGCAGCCGGCGGCATCGCCGGCCAGCACCACGTCCGATCCGTTGTCCCAGCGTTTCAGGGGGTGCAGCGGCAGGGGTGCGCCCTCGCAGCGCAGGGTTTGCACTTCGGTCAACCCAGTCTTGCGGCGCAGCTCGCCCACCGAGCCGCGCAGGGAAAAGCCTTTTACGGCCGAGCCGGTGCCGATGCTGACCGTGTCGCCGTGCGGGAAAACCCAGGCGTAGAAATCGGGCGAGTACTTGGCGTTGTAATAGATGTCGCAGCACGCGGCGTCGAAATCGTTGGCCGGCGCGCGGATGACCTCATGATAGGCAAAGACATGATGCGGCACGCCGGGCACGTTCTGCTTGCCGACAGCGGACACCGCGCCATCCGCGCCGATCACCTGGCGCGCACGCACGGTCTGCTTCTGTCCGGCGCCGTCCAGGTAATACAGCGTGGCGTGCGTGGCCGCGTCACGCTCGATGCGCTTGAAGGTGCCGCGCAGGCGGGTGGCGCCGCGTTCGGCGGCACGGGCGCGCAGATATTCGTCGAACACGTCACGATCGACCATGCCGACGAAGCCGCCCGTCTGGATCGGCATGTGCACCTGGCGCGCTTTCGGCGAGACGATCTTGGCGCGGTTGACGCGCGCGACCATCAGGTGCTCGGGCACGTCGAATTCGCGCAGCAGGCGGGGCGGGATGGCGCCGCCGCAGGGCTTGATGCGGCCGGCGCGGTCTAGCAGGACGACGTCCAGGCCAAGGGCCGCGAGATCGGCTGCCGCTGTGGCGCCTGAGGGGCCGCCGCCGACTATTGCTGCGTCGTAGATTTGGGTCATGAAGACAAGCCTTAAGTATGTTCTTTTTTGAAAAAAAGAACCAAAAAACTTTTGAAATTTTGGCGCTGCGTTGTCCCAACACGTACGCCAACTGACAAAAGTTTTTTGCTTCTTTTTTTCAAAAAAGAAGACCTTCCTTCCTTACCTTAGTGCCACCGCCGTCACCATCATCCCCAGAACATACAAAGTCGTCCCCGTCCCATTATACCAAGGTGCCTTTTCTCGAGGCTGGCGCAGCAACTTTCCCATCAGCACCAGTTGCGTCAGCAGCAACACGGCAATCAGCGCCGCCTCGATCGGTTTGCCCCACAACGAAAGCAGCACCATCACCACGCCTTGCGGCAGCGCCATTGCGGCGCAAGCGACAACGACCGCACGCTTGACGCCCAGCAGCACCGGCAGCGAATCGATACCTACCGCGGCATCCCCTTCGATCGACTTGAAATCATTCAGCGTCATGATGCCGTGCGCGCCGAAACTATACAGCCCGGCCATGGCAAAGATGCGCCAATTAGGCACGCTGCCTGACATGATTGCGGCACCCGTGACCCAGGGCAGCCCCTCGTAGCAGACCGCGCAAGCGGAATTTCCCCACCAGCCATTGCGCTTGAGGCGCAGCGGCGGCGCGCTATAGGCCCACGCCAGGGCCAGACCCAGTACGGTGGCGGCCATGCAAACCCGCCCGAGCGGCACGGCCGCTCCAAGCGAAAACAACGTCCAGACCAGCGCGATGTAGAGGCCCCAGCGGCCGGGAATACGGCCGGACGGGATCGGCCGATTCGGCTCGTTGATGGCGTCGACGTGGCGGTCATACCAGTCGTTGCACGCCTGGCTGGTGGCGCAGACCAGCGGGCCGCACAGCGCCACGCCCAGCAGCACATAAGGCCAGCGATGGCCGACCGGCACGCCCGCCGAAACGATGCCGCAGCCGAACGCCCACATTGGCGCAAACCAGGTGATCGGCTTGAGCAGCACGGCCACGGCGCGCGGCTCGGGGAACAGGCCCGGCTTGTGCAAGGCGGCGGCGGCACTCATGGGCTTGCCCCTGGTGGAGTTTCGTCATCCAGATCGCCCAGGCCGTAGCGGCGCAGTTTCACATACAGGCTCTGGCGGCTGAGGCCGAGCATTTCGGCCGCAGACGCACGGTTGTCCCGCGTGACCTTGAGCGCGGCTTCGATGCACAGGCGCTCGATCATGTCCGTCGAGTCGCGCACCAGCTCCTTGAGCGAAACGCGGCCGATCAGCTCGGTCAGTTGTTCCACGCTGCGCGGCACGCCGAAGCCCGCAGCGGTGTTGGATACGACGCGACGGCCAATATCGCGGATGATGAAGCCGTAGCTGCGCGATTTCTCGTCGCCCATGGCGCTGGCGGAAAGCTCTACCTCAGCACTCGCGCCAAATTCGCCGCGCAGGATCGTGGTGAACAGGCGCACGGCGCCGCGCTGGCGCAAATTGGCCATGAGCACGTCGACGTCCACGCCAAGCCGGCCGATCCAGCGATCAAGTCCCTGGCCGCGCGCGTCTGACTCATTGCCGAGTTCGGCGAGTTCGAGGAAGGAGCGGTTGGCCGCCAGTATGAGACTGTCAGGGGTGGTCACGACCATCGCGTCCGCAGCCTGCTCGGCCAGTCCAGAGAATGGGCCACCTTCCGCCGGAACAGCGCTCTGTGCAGCGCCGGCGAAGAGGCGGACGAGGAAGAAATTGGCATTGTCCTGACGAAACATGGCAGCCGAGACGGCGATCTCCCGCCGCGAATCGGACAGGCGCACCCGCGCCTCCTCCGCGCGCGAGCCGGTGCGTCGCCCAGCCAGCAGGGCCTGAAGCACAAGTTGGCCCTCGGTGCAGAAAAGCTCCATGAAGCCGCGATTGACCAGGGCGGCCGGGTCCTCATCGAGCAGGGCGGCGGCGGCGGGGTTGGCCTCGACAATGCGCTGGGTGAGGGCGTCGATGATCAACACGGCTTCGGGCGAGAGCTGGAAAAGCAGGCGGTAGCGCGTTTCGACCTGGCGCAGCTTACCGTAATCGCGCTCCATGGAGGCCTGCGCGTCAAGCAGTCGTCGCTGCAACGTGGATATCGTGCGCAGGTCGCGGCCTGAGGCGAGGATCTGCTTGGTGCGGCCGATGCGCAGCGCGGAATAGAGGATCGGCACGTCCTCCCCGTCCTGCACGGGATGGTTGACGTGGCGGGTGCGGGCGGGCGCGCCGGCGAGGGCGTCACGCAACAGGGCGCTGACCTTTGGCCGCGTCTCGATCGTTACCGTGTCGAGCCAGGGCAGACCGACCCAGGATTTGCCGCCTTCGAGCTCCGCGCCCAGTTCCTCGCTGGCGAAGGAGCGATCGATGATGATGCCGTCGGAATCGATGATCAGTGCAACGTCAGCAACCGCGGCAATCAATGCCGCCGTTGTTGGCGCGTCCAATGTCCCAAGCGAGGCGTGCGGGGCACGGAAAGCCTTCACAAGACCACAATCCCTTCATGGCGGGCTCTCTCTGCCGAGCGCCCGCCGCTAACCTGTTGCCATTCGTGCACTCTTTCGCGGCGCAATCAGTTCTTCGGCGACCTGAACCGCGTGCGCGCCATTGGCCGCGGTCGTGTCCGCGCCGAGTTCGCGCGCCAGTTCGGGTCCTGCAACAAAGATCGGGCCGCCCAGCATGATGCCCAGATCGGGGTTGCGTGAGGCGGCGCGCAGGCGGGGCAACAGGCGTTGCAGCCCACCCAGCCTGGCGGCGCTGCCGGCGGAGAGGCCAAGCACGCCGTACCAATTCGCGCGCACGGCCGCTTCCAGCGACTCGGGCGCGCCGTCACTGGCCTGGGTCACGTCCCAGCCCGCGCGTTCGAAGAAGCCGGCGACCATCGTCAGGCCGAACGTGTGCTGGTCGCCTGGGACGGGGGCGAGGAGCACGGTGCGGCGGCCGTCAGCGCCCGACGCCAGACCCGGCACGGGGACGGTGACCGCAAGCAGGGCGCTTTGCAGGCGCATGAGCCCGATCGTGACATCGGTGAAGCTGCAGAGATCCTCGCACCACAAATCGCCCAGATGGCGCGCGGCTGGGGCGAGAAGATAGAGGCAGACGGATTCCAGCCCCTGTATGCCGACCGCTGCGGTCACATGGGCGGAAACATCCGGGCCGTCCTCGCGCAGAACGAGTGCGGCGAGGTCGATGGCGGTCTGAGGTGTGGCGCCGAAGGCAAGGTCACGCGCCGCCTCCTGGGCGGACGTCGGAGGATCGGAATCCGGCAGGCAGATGTGGCAGTCGTGCCAGGCGCGTGCACGGGCCTCGCGGCGTTCGGCTTCCGATGGCGGTTCGTGGCCGGCGACGAGTCTGGGCACGATTTCGGCTTCGATGGCCTCGGCCAGCAGCCTCAGTCTGTCGCGAGAACGGGCGCGTGCAGCCAGAAGCGGCTCCACGCGCGGTTTGACCGACCGAGACGACTGTAGGCTGTGCACGGAACCGGACATAGACCCCCCTGCCTTTCCAAGTTCACCCTGTCACCCCCCTTTGTGTCAATCCCGATTGACGTTCGAGTTGCTTGACACTTCGTTCGGCCCGGGCTTAGCGTTCTTCCCGTGGCGACCAAGGCATGGCGGTCAGGGCAACCTGGAAAACGCCAAGCCAACAAGGCCTGCCACGTTGTTCCGCGCCCATCCCGATGCCGTTCGCGTCACGGGACGGAGAGCGGAACGCGCATAGGGAGCAGTGTCAAGCCATGTTTGCGGAAACCACCATGCTGCGCTGGCTAAATACGATCGATGCGTCTCCCTGGGGCGCCGCGAGCGGGCGTGCCGCACCGCAACAATGTCCGGAAATCAAACGCGCGCGGAATTTTCTCTATACGCCCGAGGAACGGCGGCGCCGGGACGCATCACCCTGGACGTTGGTCCAAGGTGTGTTGGCGCCGGTACAGTTTGCCGTCTTCCTGATGAGCGTGGGTCTGGTCGTGCGCTTCATGATTACTGGCGACGGGCTGACTGCGGCGACCGCCTCGGTCGTGGTAAAGACGGTGACGCTCTATACGATCATGATTACGGGCGCGATCTGGGAACGGGAGGTGTTCGGGCGCTATCTGTTTGCGCCGGCGTTCTATTGGGAAGACGTGTTTTCCATGCTGGTGCTGGGGCTGCACACCGCATATCTGGCCGCGTTGTTCTCAGGTGCCGTGGCGCCGCGCGATCTGATGTTGCTCGCACTGGCCGCCTATACCGCCTACGTGGTGAACGCCACGCAATTCGTGCTGAAACTTCGCGCCGCGCGGCTTGAGGGGGCGCGCAGTGGCAGCGTCGAGACGCTGACGTGACAGCCCCTACCCTGGCGGGGTGCGCGGCCGTCCCGATTGCGCGTGCGCCGGTGCTATTCGAAAAAGGCCAGCGCGAGGTTTTCTGCGGCCTGACCGGGATTGTCTGGCTGCATCGCAAGATCCAGGACGCGTTCTTTCTGGTGGTGGGATCGCGCACCTGCGCACATTTGATCCAGTCGGCAGCGGGCGTCATGATCTTTGCCGAGCCGCGTTTTGCTACCGCCATCATGGAAGAGCGCGACCTGGCCGGGCTGGTCGATGCCAATGAGGAGCTCGACCGAGTCGTCACGCAACTTATTGCGCGCCGGCCTGAGATCAAGCTGCTTTTCCTCGTGGGATCGTGCCCGTCCGAGGTGATCAAGCTGGATCTGGGCCGCGCGGCGCAACGGCTTTCGGCGCGGATGATGCCCGAGGTGCGCGTGCTGTCTTATTCGGGCAGTGGCATCGAAACGACATTCACGCAGGGCGAGGATGCTTGCCTGGCATCGTTGGTGCCGGTTTTGCCGCAGGGAGGCGGTGGTTCGCCGAAATCTCTGCTTGTTGCAGGCGCCTTGGCAGAAGCGGTAGAGGATCAGTTCCGCCGGCTGTTTGCAGCTTTGGGCATTGAGCGCGTGGATTTTCTGCCGCCGCGTCTGTCAAGCGAATTACCGGCAGTCGGGCCAGAGACACTGGTGCTGTTGGCACAGCCTTTCCTGACCGAGACGGCGCGTGCGCTGGCCGCACGCGGGGCGAAAATATTGACGTCGGTGTTTCCGCTGGGCGCGGAAGGCACCACGCTGTGGTTGCGCGCCGCCGCTGATGCGTTCGGCATTTCGCGCGCGCATTTCCAGACGGTCACCGCCCTGCCCGAACAGCGCGCGCGCCAGGCTGTGGCGCGCGCCGGCGCGCTGTTGGGCAAGAAGACGATTTTCTTTTTCCCCGACTCCCAGCTGGAAATACCGCTGGCGCGCTTTGCCGCACGCGAATTGGCCATGCTGCCGATCGAAGTGGGCACGCCCTATCTGCATCGCGAACATCTGGCCCACGAGCTGGAGCTTCTACCGGCCGGCGTGCAACTGAGCGAGGGGCAGGATGTCGACCGCCAGCTCGATCGCTGCCGTGCCGCCGCACCCGATCTGACCGTCTGTGGGCTGGGCCTGGCCAATCCGCTGGAAGCGGAGGGGCTGGCCACGAAATGGTCGATCGAGCTGCTGTTCACACCGATCCAAGGCTACGAACAAGCAGCCGATTTGGCCGCCCTGTTCGCACGCCCGCTCGATCGGCGCACACGGTTGGCGGTATGAGGGGGCGCGGGGAAAGACAGGCCAGGGGCTCTGCCCCTGGACCCCGCTGGGGCCTGAGGCCCCAGACCCCCATTTGTTTGGAAGAGGAGGGGGCCACACGTGTTGTGCCCACACGCGAGTCGGCCCCCTCCTCTTCCAAACAAACAGGTTCTAAGGACTTGTCCTTAGCGGGGGTCCAGGGGGCAGAGCCCCCTGGCCTTTCTTTCCTCGGACGCCCCTCATGCAGCTAACCCTGTGGACCTACGAGGGGCCGCCCCATGTTGGTGCATTGCGCGTGGCGGCGTCCATGCGCGGCGTGCATTACGTGCTGCATGCGCCGCAGGGCGACACGTATGCCGATCTGCTTTTCACCATGATCGAGCGGCGGGATACGCGCCCACCGGTGACCTATACGACGTTTCAGGCGCGCGATCTTGGTGGTGATACGGCGGAATTGTTCAAGAATGCCGCGCGTGAGGCGTATGAGCGTTTCAAGCCCGATCTTTTGCTGGTTGGGGCGTCCTGCACGGCGGAATTGATCCAGGATGATCCGGGTGGGTTGACGCGGGCACTCGGCTTGCCGGTGCGCGTGGTAGCGGTTGAACTGCCGGCTTATCAGAAGAAGGAAAATTGGGGCGCTGCGGAGACTTTCTACCAGATCGCGCGGTCTTGCTTGGCCGATGCGTCTGCGCGGCCTGAATCTGACGGGCGGGTGCGGGCCAACGTGCTTGGGCCGACAGCGCTGGGTTTTCGCAACCGCGATGATGTGCGCGAGGTTTGCGCGCTGCTCGAGGATCTGGGCGTCGCGGTCAATGTGGTCGCGCCGCTGGGCGCCTCGCCCGCCGATCTGGGACGGTTGGGGCATGCCGATTTCAACGTCGTGCTTTATCCGGAGATCGCCGGCACGACGGCGGCGTTTCTGGCGCGGAGATTCGGCCAGAAGACGGTGTCCACCGTGCCGATCGGCGTGGGCGCGACGCGGCGCTTTATCGAGGAGGTGGCGGCCCTTGCGGGGAGCGATCCGCGCGCGCTGCTGGCGGATGCCAATAGCCGGCTGCCCTGGTATTCGCGCTCGGTTGACGCGAATTACCTGACGGGCAAGCGCGTTTTCATCTTTGGCGATGCGACGCACGCCGTGGCTGCCGCGGCGATTGCCTCGGCCGAACTGGGGTTTTGTGTGGTCGGGCTTGGCACCTATAGCCGCGAGCAGGCGCGCGAGGTGCGGGCGGCTGCGGCGCACTATGGCGTGGAGCCGCTGATCAGCGACGATTATCTGGAGGTGGAAGCGGCGATTGCAGCATCCCAGCCTGATCTGGTGTTGGGCACGCAGATGGAACGCCATATCGCCAAACGGTTGGGTGTGCCGTGCGCGGTGATTTCAGCACCCGTGCACGTGCAGGATTTCCCCGCACGCCGTGCGCCGCAGATGGGGTTTGAGGGTGCGAACGTGATTTTCGACACCTGGGTGCAGCCGCTGATGATGGGCCTGGAAGAACACCTGCTGCACATGTTCCGCGATGATTTCGAGTTTCACGCGGGTGCGGCCCCATCCCATCTGGGTGCGGCGCCGGTGCAGGTCGACATCGCCGCCGCCGCCGGGCTGGGCTGGGCGCCGGATGCCGAGAAGGAACTCGGCAAGATCCCGTTCTTCGTGCGTGGGAAGGCTCGGCGGAATACCGAGAAATTTGCGTCCTCGATGGGACTTTCGACGATTACGGTGGACACGCTCTACGATGCAAAAGCCCATTTCGCCCGTTGATCCGGCAGCGCCGGCCATCCGCGTGACCGTGGTCACGATGGATAGCCACATGTCCGGCGCGCTGATTGCCGCGGCCGATCGCGTGGCCTTCGAAGTGCCCGGCCTGCTCCTCTCCGTACACACGGCCGATCATTGGGACGATCGTGCAAGCCTGGATGCCTGCACCGCCGATATTGCGCGCGCCGATATTGTTGTGGCCACCATGCTTTTCCTGGACGATCACATCCGCGCCGTCATGCCCGCTCTACAAGCGCGGCGTGAGGCGTGCGACGCGATGGTGTGCTGCATGGCGGCAGGCGAGGTCGTGCGCCTGACAAAGCTCGGGCGTTTCAGCATGGCGGCGGCCCAGGGCGGCCCATTGGCGATGCTGAAAAAGTTGCGTGGCAGTGCAAAGCCGGGCAGCAGCGGGCGCGGCCAGATGAAGATGCTCAAGCGCCTGCCGCGCATGTTGCGCTTCATCCCCGGCACGGCGCAGGACATGCGCAGCTATTTTCTGGCCATGCAGTACTGGCTGTCGGGCTCGGAGGAGAATTTCGCCAACATGCTGCGCATGCTGGTGGGGCGTTACGCGCGCGCCGCCTCGGGCACGAAGTTGCAGGTGGCCGCGCCAGTGGAATACCCCGAGATTGGGTTGTATCACCCAGAGGCGCGCACGCGCATGGTCGATGATGCGGCGCACCTGCCGCGCAAGTCCGGCGAGGTGGGCACCGTCGGATTGCTGGTGTTGCGGTCCTACGTGCTCGCGGCCAATGCGGGCCATTATGACGGCGTGATCGCGGCTTTCGAGAAGCGCGGCCTGCGCGTGCTGCCCGCCTTTGCCAGCGGGCTTGATGCGCGCGAGACGGTGCAGCGTTTCTTCATGAAGGATGGTGTGGCGAGCGTGGACGCGGTCGTGTCACTGACCGGGTTTTCGCTGGTTGGCGGCCCCGCTTACAACGATTCCCAGGCGGCCGAGGCGCTGCTGGCTTCGCTGGACGTGCCCTATGTCGGCGCGCATCCGGTCGAGTTCCAGACGCTGGCGCAGTGGGAGGGCGATGCGCGCGGGCTGACGCCGGTCGAGTCCACGATGATGGTCGCACTTCCGGAGCTGGACGGGGCGACGGGACCGATCACTTTCGGCGGGCGCGGCGGCCCGCGCGGGCACGACATGCTCGTGCATGCCGAGCGCGCGGGCATGCTCGCCGCACGCGTGTCCAAGCTGGTGACGCTGCGCCGGCGCGCACGGGCGGAAAAGAAGCTGGCGATCGTGCTGTTCAATTTCCCGCCGAATGCGGGTGCCACGGGGACCGCCGCCTATCTCGCCGTCTTCGAATCGCTGTTCAACACGCTGCAGGCGCTGGCCGCCGGCGGCTATTGCGTCGATCTGCCGGTGAGTGTGGATGCGCTGCGTATTTCAATCCTGGAGGGCAATGCTTCGCGGTTTGGCGCGGACGCGAACGTCGCCACGCGCATTCCGGCCAACGACCATGTGCGGCGTGAGACGCATCTGCGCGAAATCGAGGCGCAATGGGGACCGGCACCTGGGCGCGCGCAGAGCGATGGCAGCGGCATTTTCGTGCTCGGCCGGCAATTCGGCAACGTGTTCATCGGCGTGCAGCCGGGCTTTGGCTATGAAGGCGACCCGATGCGGCTGCTGTTTGAGACCGGCTTTGCGCCGACCCACGCCTTTTCCGCCTTCTATCGCTGGATACGCGAGGATTTTGCGGCCGACGCCGTGCTGCATTTCGGCACGCATGGCGCGCTGGAATTCATGCCCGGCAAGCAGACGGGGTTGTCGGCCAAGTGCTGGCCGGACCGGCTGATCGGCGATTTGCCGAATTTCTACTTCTACGCGTCCAACAATCCGTCAGAAGGGTTGCTCGCCAAGCGCCGCGGCGGTGCCACGCTGATCAGCCATTTGACGCCGTCGATCACGCAGGCCGGACTTTATCGCGGGCTCGCCGAGCTGAAATCCTCGATTGACCGCTTCCGCGCGTTGGAGCCTGACGCGTGTGAGGCGATCGATCTGGCCGCAATGATCCAGGCGCAGGCTGCAGCTCTTGACATGGCGCCGGCCGAGCCGGTCTGGAACGAAACCGCAGGTGCGGCGATCCTGGCGCTCAGCAGCACGTTGCTCGACGTTGAATACACGCTGATACCGCACGGGCTCCACGTCATCGGCACGCCACCATCGGCCGATGAACGGGCGGAATTGCTGAATGCCGCGGCCATCACCGATCCCCTGCGCCGCGCGGAGCTGGACATATTGCTGGCAACCGACACTGAGTTGCCGGCGCTACTGCACGCGCTCGACGGCGGCTATATTCACCCGGCGCCTGGCGGAGATCTGTTGCGCAACCAGGATGTGCTGCCGACCGGGCGCAATCTGCATGGCTTTGACCCCTTCCGCATGCCAAGCAAATTTGCTGTGCAGGATGGCGCCGAACAGGCTGACCGTCTGCTCGCGCGCCACATGGCTGACGCCGGCGCGCTGCCGCAGACGATTGCCATGGTGCTGTGGGGCAGCGACAATCTCAAGAATGAGGGCGCGCCGATTGCGCAGGCGCTATGGCTGATGGGAGCCGAGCCGCGCATCGATGATTACGGGCGCCTGTGCGGCGCGCAATTGATCCCGCTGGAGACGCTCGGCCGCCCGCGCATCGACGTGGTGATCACGCTCTCGGGCATTTTCCGCGATCTGCTGCCGCTGCAGACGCGTCTGCTGGCGGAGGCGGCGTTCCTGGCGGCCAGCGCCGATGAGCCGGCCGCGCTTAATTTCATCCGCGCCCATGCGCTGGACTACGTGGCGCAAAATGGTGGAGATATCGAACAGGCGGCGTTGCGCGTCTTCAGCAATGGCGACGGGGCGTACGGCGCCAATGTCAACCAATTGCTCGACGCCGGCACCTGGACCGACGAGGACGAGCTTGCCCAGGCCTTCATCAAGCGCAAGGGCTTTGCCTACGGCACGGATGGGAGAGCCCACCGCCAGGATGCCGTGCTCGGCGCAGTGCTCAAGACAGTTGATGCCACCTATCAGAACCTCGAATCCGTCGAGCTCGGCGTCACCAGCATCGACCATTACTTCGACAGCTTGGGCGGCATCGCCGGCGCCGTCCGTCGTGCCCGCGGCGAGGGCACGCGCGTCTATGTCGGCGACCAGACGCGCGGGGCGGGGGCGGTGCGTTCGCTGGGCGAACAGGTCAGCCTGGAGACGCGCACGCGCGCGCTCAACCCGAAATGGTATGAAGCCCTGCTGACCCACGGCTACGAGGGTGTCCGCCAGATCGAGGCCACCGTGACCAACACGCTGGGCTGGTCTGCAACGACCGGCGACGTGGCACCCTGGGTGTATCAGAAATTGACCGAAACCTACGTGCTGGACGCAGAAATGCGCGCGCGCCTGGCCAAGCTCAACCCCAAAGCCTCGGCCAAGATCGCCAATCGCCTGATCGAGGCGCATGACCGCAAATATTGGTCGCCCGACGCTGCCACTTTGCAAAGTCTTCTGTTGGCAGGCGAGGAACTTGAGGACAAACTCGAAGGTATCGGCTTGGAGGCCGCGGCGGCATGACGATACAGACACGACCACACGCCGCACTAGCGGGCCAGGCCTCGCACCGGGATGGCGAGGGCTCGGTCCAGGTCCACATCGATGCGGCGATCGATGCGGGCACGGCAAAGGTGTTTGCCGTGTATGGCAAGGGGGGGATCGGCAAGAGCACGACGTCGTCCAACCTCTCAGTGGCCTTTTCAAAGCTCGGCAAGCGCGTGCTGCAGATCGGCTGCGATCCCAAGCACGATAGCACCTTCACGCTGACCAAATCGCTGATCCCGACCGTGATCGACGTGCTGGAGACGGTGAACTTTCATTCCGAGGAGTTGCGCGTCGAGGATTTCGTCTTCGCCGGCTATAACGGCGTGATGTGCGTCGAAGCCGGCGGGCCACCCGCGGGCACCGGCTGCGGCGGCTATGTCGTCGGCCAGACCGTCAAGCTTCTCAAGGAACACCATCTGCTGGAAGACACCGACGTCGTGGTCTTCGACGTGCTGGGTGACGTCGTGTGCGGCGGGTTTGCAGCACCCCTCCAGCACGCCGAGCGCGCGGTGATCGTGGCGGCCAATGACTTCGACAGCATCTTTGCCATGAACCGGATCGTGGCGGCCATTGCGGCCAAGTCGAAGAACTATGACGTGCGGCTGGGCGGGGTGATCGTCAATCGCAGCGCAGGCAGCGACCAGATCGACCGCTACAATGCGGCCACCGGCTTGCAGACGCTGGCCCATTTTCCCGATCTGGATGTCATTCGCCGATCACGCCTGAAGAAATCCACGCTGTTCGAAATGGAGACCACGCCGGAGCTGGACGCCGTGTGCGCGGAGTATCTGCGCCTGGCGGCCCAGCTCTGGGCGGGGACCAAGCCCCTGGCCACCTTGCCGCTGAAGGACCGCGACATATTCGACCTGTTGGGCTTTGACTGAGATGCAATCGCAGACCTACGCGCATCGCCGCGGCCAGATCGAGACCTATTTCGACCGGGTGGCCGCGGATGCCTGGGCGCGGCTGACTTCGGACGCACCGGTGTCGGGCATTCGCGCCACGGTGCGCGCGGGGCGCGATCGCATGCGCGCGATTCTTCTCGGCTATCTGCCGGGCGATCTGCGCGGGCGCCGCATTCTGGATGCGGGCTGCGGCACCGGCGCCTTTGCGGTCGAGGCGGCGCGGCGCGGCGCGCATGTTACTGCGATTGACCTCTCGCCCACGCTGGTCCAGCTCGCGCGCGAACGTCTGCCGCAGCGCCTGGGTGCCGGGGAAATCCGCTTTGAAGTGGGCGACATGCTCGACCCCGCCTTCGGGCGTTTCGATCATGTGGTCGCCATGGACAGCCTGATCCATTATCGCGCGAGCGATACCATCGCCGCCCTCGCGCAACTCGCCTTTCGCGTCGAACGGTCGATCGTCTTTACCTTCGCGCCGCGCACGCCGATGCTGACCGCCATGCACGCGGCCGGCCGCCTATTCCCCCGCGGCGATCGCGCGCCGTCGATAGAGCCGGTGTCCGAATCAAGCTTGCTGCGCGCGATTGAAGAGGCCCCGGCGATGGCGACCTGGCAAGCCGCGCGGACCGAGCGCGTGCGCAGCCGCTTCTACCAGAGCCAGGCCCTGGAGCTCGTGCGCACATGAGGTTGCCGCGCGCCTCGCGTGCCTGGGTGATCCTTGGCACCGCGTTCATGCCGTTCGCGGATGTGGCCTCTGCCGAATTGCCGCTCTCTCGCCTGCTGCGCCTGTCGCTGTTCCAGGTCTCGATCGGCATATCGATCACCTTGCTGATCGGCACGCTGAATCGCGTGATGATCGTGGAGCTGAACGTGCCGGCCTGGCTGGTCGCGGTCATGGTCTCGCTGCCGCTGCTGGCCGCCCCCTTTCGCGCACTGATCGGGTTTAAGTCGGACGTGCACACCTCCGTGCTGGGGTGGCGGCGCATTCCCTATTTGTGGATCGGCGCGCTGCTGCAATTCGGCGGGCTGGCGATCATGCCGTTTGCTCTGATCGATCTGTCCGGCGACATGAACGGCCCGCTCTGGCTCGGCAGGGCCGGTGCGGCACTTGCGTTTCTTCTCGTCGGCGCCGGCATGCATACGGTTCAGACCGCGGGCCTGGCACTGGCGACCGATCTGGCACCCCCGCGCTTGCTGCCGCGTGTGGTGGCATTGTTGTGCGTGATGATGCTGCTTGGCGTTGTCGCCAGTGCGCTCAGCTTTGGCATCCTGCTGCGGCATTTTTCTGAAATTCGGCTGATCCAGGTGGTGCAAGGTTCGGCACTCGTTGGCATCGTGATGAACGGTATTGCCTTATGGAAGCAGGAAGCGCGCGATCGCACGCGCGCTTCACGCCAGGGCGATCCGCCACGCTTTGCCGATGCGTGGCGCGCGCTCGCGCAAGGCAAGCACGCGACACGCAGGCTGGTGGCGGTCGGGCTGGGCACCACGGCTTTTTCAATGCAGGATATTCTGCTTGAGCCTTATGGCGGGCAGGTGCTGGGCTTGTCCGTGGGGGCAACGACCAGCTTGACCGCGCTACTCGGTGCAGGCGGCATTGCAGGCTTTCTGGTCTCGGCACGCACGCTCGGCCGCGGCACGGATCCGTTCCGCATGGCGGCCTTTGGCGTAATCGCGGGCGTGGCCGCCTTCGCCGCAATTGTCTTCGCGGCTCCCATGCAATCGCCTGTTCTGTTTGCCATCGGCGTGGGCTTGATCGGCTTCGGCGGCGGGTTGTTCGCGGCCGGCATGCTGACATCGATCATGAGTCTGGCGGGTCCGGAGAATGCCGGCATCATGCTGGGCGCCTGGGGCGCGGTGCAGGCATCCGCGGCCGGTGCGGCGGTCGCCGCGGGCGGGCTGTTGCGCGATGGTGTGGCAAGCTTGGCCGAACACGGCACGCTTGGCGCTGAATATGCCACCCCGGCCGCATCGTATGGCGTGGTTTATCACACCGAAATTTTCCTGCTGTTCGCGACATTGGTGGCCTTGGGCCCGCTCGCGCGCAGCGTCAGCCGGGTCATGCCGGCCAATCAGCAACTCGGCCTTATCAGGGGAGGATAATCCATGGGCACCGGCGCAATAACCAGCCAGATCGACGTCGCGCAGCTGGCTCTGATTGCTTTCGCGATCTTCTTTGTGGGGCTCGTCATCTACCTGCAGCGCGAAAATAATCGCGAGGGACTGCCGCTGGTTGATGATTACGGCCACAAGACCGACAAGCACGGCATGTCCGGCATGCCCCGCGATAAGATCTACGTGCTGCCACATGGCGACACCATCATCACGCCGCGGCGCGAACCCGAAACGGTCTTCCATAATTCCAATGCAGCGGCCTTTATCAGCGCGCCGCTGGAGCCCACCGGCAACAAGCTGCTCTCGGGTATGGGGCCCGCATCCTTCGCCCTTCGTTCGGACCGGCCGGATGCGCAATTTACCGATGGCGCGCCGCGCATCGTACCTCTGCGCGTGGCCACAAAGCACTACCTCGCCCCCGAGGACGTCGATCCGCGCGGGATGGCCGTCGTCGGTGCCGATAATGCCATAGCCGGCACGGTAGCCGACATTTGGGTCGATCGCTCCGAAGGCATGACGCGCTATATCGAGATCGCACTCGTGGCCGAACTCGGCGGCAGGCACGTGCTGGTGCCGGCGCCGATGATCGACATCCAGGAAAAACACAACCGCATCAAATGCTACCTGATTCTGGGCGCGCAATTCGCCGACGTGCCCGGCCTGAAAAGCCCCGATGAAGTCACCTGCCTGGAGGAGGACAAGATCAGCGCCTATTACGGCGGCGGCATGCTCTACGCCACGCAGACCCGCGCGGAGCCGCTGGTATGAGGGCGCTTTCCGAGCCTCTGCCGACGGGCGAACGCATGCTGTGGCAGGGCAAGCCTGCACCGCGCGCGTTCCTTCGCCAGATTTTCCATCCGCAGATCATTGTTGCCTATGTCGGTCTGCTGCTTGGCTGGTGCCTGGTGACAGGCGCGCAAAGCGGGCATCTGGGCGATGCCGCAATGGCCGCGCTCCGGTTTACCGCCTTGTCGGCAATTGCCTTGGCAATGTTTGCCGGTCTGGCCTGGGGTTTGGCGTGGAGTGCCACCTACACGATCACCACGGCGCGCGTGGTCATCGAATACGGTCTGGCCTTGCCCAAATCGGTCAGCATCCCGTTTGCCTCCGTCGAGGCGGCGGCCATGCGCGAAACCAGTGGTGCGGCGGGCGATCTGGTGCTGAGCCTGCGACGTGGCCAGCGTGTTCCCTATCTCCTGGTCTGGCCGCATGTGCGGCCCGGCAGCCTGCTGCGCGCCGAACCCATGCTGCGCGCGCTCTATGATGCGCCCGCGGCAGCACAGATCCTCTCACGCGCCCTGGCGGCCTCGGCCGGAATAGCGCCCGTGACGCTGACCGATGCCGCACCGGTACAGGATCGCGGACCTGTGGGCGTTGCGGCATGAGCGGCGCAGTCCGCGACGCGCCACCAGACGGCGGCGTGCCCTTTGCCGCACTCGTTACCGCCGGTGCGGCGGTCGTGATCACATTGATTGTTGCCGCAATCGGCGGCTCGCCCACGGTCATGCCGGTCTCCAAAGTCCAAGCCACGCGCCTGCTGCGATTTGATGACCAGGCCAACGGCGCGGTGCTGGTGACCGATGCTGAAACCGGCAAGCAGGTCACGGTGCTGCCACCTGGCACGAACGGCTTTATCCGCGCCTCGCTGCGCGGGCTCGCCCATTCCGGCGGGCATGAGGAGCATGCCAGGGCGAACCATCCTTTCCGGCTGAGCGCGCTCTCGGACGGGCGGCTGGTGCTCAATGATGACGCCTCGCACCGCAGCCTGGACCTCGAAGCATTTGGCAGTCTCAACTCGGCCGCGTATGCTGTTCTTCTGACGACGCCCGAGCACAACGCACCCTGAGCAACGACGATCATGCCGAAGACCACCCTGACCGTGCCCTGCCTGCTGGATATCGAGGTTACCCCCCACAGCGTGCATGCGCACGCCGTGCCCGAAGGCGTGACGCTCTATCCCGGCGATCAGGTGCTGGTGCATGGCGCGCCGGCGCGCATCGAATTCGGCGATTGCTACACGCGCCAGTGCACGGCCACGATCACGCGCGCCGGCCTGCTCACACGCCTCTTTACGCGGGCGGCAGCGTGGGCTCAAATCACCGAGTTGTATGAAGTCAGCTTCGCGCCCGTCGAAAGCTGAGGAGAGACCGGCCCATGTCCGCGCACACCGTCAATGAAGCGACCGAGATCGCCAGGACAGACACGCTGCTCAACCCGCGCTTCTACACGACCGATTTCGCGGCCCTGGACAATATTGATGTCGAGCCCGTGCGGGCCGAATTCAACGCCCTGCTCGCCGAGCTGAGGGAAGACGTCAACCGCAACCACTTCATCCGCAACCAGGTACAGGATTTCGATTTCGACGCGCTCCCCCGCCCGCTGCAGGAGGAATTCCTGCATTTTCTGGTCAGCTCGGTGACAGCCGAATTCTCCGGCTGCGTGCTCTACAGCGAAATCAAGAAGCGCATCAAGAATCCGGACCTCAAGGAACTGATGACCTACATGAGCCGCGATGAAGCGCGCCATGCCGGCTTCATCAACGACACGCTGCGCGATTTCGGCCGCGGCGTGAATCTGGGCTACCTGGCACGGGCCAAGAAATACGCCTATTTCAGCCCGAAATTCATCTTCTATGCGACCTATCTGTCCGAGAAGATCGGTTACGCCCGCTACATCACCATCTACCGCCAGCTCGAACGCCACCCCGAAAACCAGTTCCATCCGATTTTCGGCTGGTTTCGCGAATGGTGCAACGACGAATTCCGCCATGGCGAGGGCTTCGCCCTGCTGATGCGCGCCAACCCCGACCTTCTGCGCGGCGTCAACCGCCTGTGGATCCGTTTCTTTCAGCTCGCCGTTTTCGCCACGATGTATGTGCGCGACCATGCGCGGCCGGCCTTTCACGCGGCACTCGGTCTCGATCCCACCGAATATGATTTCAAGGTTTTCCAGATCACGACCGAAATCTGCCGCCAAGTCTTTCCGGTGACGCTGGATATCGATCACCCCGCCTTCGCCGCGGGCCTGACGCGCCTGGCCAATCTCACGCCACGGATCAATGCGGCGCGGGCACGCGGCGGCATGATCGGACGTGCGACGGCGCTCGCGCTGCAGGCACGTTGCGGAGTTACGTTTCTGCGGCTGTTTATGCTTCCGGCGCATGCGGCGGCACTGCCGGCAAACCCGCGTCTTAGTCCGGCGTGGTAGAAGATGTTCTTTTTTGAAAAAAAGAACCAAAAAACTTTTATCAGTTTAGGCGGGGCTTCCTAGCCTATGCAGCACTTTCTCTACCCCGCCCTGTTCGCCCTCTTTGTCTGGTGGTTCAGCACCGGCGCCATTATCTTCCTCGACCAATTGCCGCGCCGCACCTTCAAATACAGCATGGTCGGTGCCACGGTCGTCCTGCTCGCCTCGTTCTGGGGCATGGCAGCCAGCGCACACGATACCTCGCTCGCCGGCGCCTATTGCGCCTTCTCCTGCGGGCTGCTCGCCTGGGGCTGGCAGGAAATCAGCTTCTACATGGGCTTCGTCACCGGCCCGCGCACCGCTCCCTGCCCGGAAGGCTGCCGCGGAGGCGCGCACTTCATCCACGCCATCCAGACTAGCCTGTGGCACGAACTGGCCATCATCGCGGCCGCCCTGGTGGTCACGGCCATCACCTGGGGTCAGCCCAACCATGTCGGCCTGTGGACCTTCATGGTGCTGTGGTGGATGCACCAGAGTGCGAAGCTGAACGTCTTCCTGGGCGTGCGGAACCTCAATGAGGAGTTCCTGCCCGATCATCTGGCCTTCCTGCGCAGCTTCTTGACCAAGAAGCCGATGAACCTGCTCTTTCCGGTCTCGGTCACGGTCTCCACGGTCATCTGCGTGGTGATGTGGGAGCGGGCCACCGCCCCAGGTGCCACGCACTTCACTCAGGCGGGCGGCACGTTTGTCGCCACCATGATGGCGCTGGCCATCATCGAGCATTGGTTCCTGGTGCTGCCCCTCCCTTCGGCCACGCTGTGGCATTGGGGGCTGGCGTCCAAGGCCAAGCAACGGCCGTTCGCCGTGCAGGTGGTCGCCGGCTTCCTGGGCGCGGGCAAGACGACGTACATGCGCCGGCTGCTGGCCGGTCCCGCGCAGCCGGGCAAGACCGTTGTCCTGGTCAACGATTTCGCGGCCGTGGGCATTGATGGCGCGCTGCTGTCTGGCCAGGGCGCGGACGTCGTCGAATTGCCCAATGGCTGCATTTGCTGTTCACTCAAGGCCGATCTCGCCAAGCAGCTTCAGGGTGTCGTCGGCCGGTTCGCGCCGGACCGCGTGCTGATCGAACCCTCCGGCGTGGCCGATCTTGCCGCGCTTCTGCGCGTGCTGAACGGACCCGCGCTTTCGGCGCTGGTGACCGCAATCGATGTCACGACGGTGCTGGATGCGGGCGCCTTCCTCGCCGATTTCAGCCGCATGCAAGGCCATTTACAGGCGCAGATCGTCCCCGCCGGCACGGTGATCGTCAACAAGGCGGATCTCGTCTCGCCCGCCATGCTGGCCCTGGTGGGCGAGACCGTGCGCAGCCTGGCACCTGGGGCGACTGTCCTGCCTGCGCGCTTCGGCCATACGTCTGACGCCATCGAGCCCATGCCGGTGCCGCTACGGGTTGCCCACCCCGCGCTGCACCTGGTCCACGATGCCGGTCATAGCCATGCCGGCCACGAGCACATCCATGATCACGACGCACATCACGACGCGCTGGGCCTGGCATCCTGGAGCGCGACCTTGACCGGCGATTGCAATGCCGATGAACTGCAGAATGTGCTACACGCCGTCCTGCAAGGCGCCTACGGTCAGGTCGAGCGCATGAAGGGCGTGACCCGCGCGGGAGCGGGCTGGATACGTTTCGATGTGGCGGGGGGACGGTCCAGCATGGCCGCTTTCGCGCCGGCAAACGCTGAGGAAGCGGCCCGCGTGGTTGCCATCGGGCGCCATGTGGACGAGGAAGGATTGCGCGCGGCCTTGCAAGCCTGCGCGGCATAGGGGACGGCGAGCATGGATTACGAGGCGTTCTTCCGCACCGAACTGGACCGGCTCCGCGTCGAGGGCCGCTATCGGGTGTTCGCCGACCTTCAACGCCGCGTGGGTGATTTCCCCTCGGCCACCCACATGCGCGGCCGCAAGACTCGCCGCGTCACTGTGTGGTGCTCCAACGATTACCTCAACATGGGCCAGCACCCCGCCGTGCTCGCCGCCATGCACGAGGCGATCGACCAATGCGGCGCCGGCGCCGGTGGCACGCGCAACATCTCCGGCACCAACCATCACCATGTCATGCTGGAGCGCGAACTGGCCGACCTGCACGGCAAGGAAGCCGCCCTGCTGTTCACCTCCGGCTACGTGTCGAACTGGGCCTCGCTGGCAACGCTGGCCTCGCGCCTGCCCAAATGCGTCGTGGTCTCCGATGCGTCCAACCACGCCTCCATGATCGAGGGCATCCGCCACAGCCGCGCCGAGTGCCGCATCTTCCGCCATAACGACATGGCCGATCTGCGCCGCGTATTGGCCGAGATAGAACCCGGCCGCCCCAAACTGATCGCCTTCGAATCGGTCTATTCCATGGATGGCGACATGGCCCCCATGGCCGAGATCTGCGACATTGCCGATGAATTCGGCGCTATGACCTATCTGGACGAAGTGCACGCCGTTGGCCTTTATGGGCCTCGCGGTGGCGGCATCGCCGAGCGCGAAGGCCTCTCTGACCGCATCACGGTCATCGAGGGCACGCTGGCCAAGGCCTTCGGCGTCATCGGCGGCTACATCGCCGCCTCCGCGGCACTTTGCGACTTCATCCGCAGCTTTGCCAGCGGCTTCATCTTCACCACCGCCCTGCCGCCCTCCGTGGCCGCAGGTGCTGTCGCCAGCATCCGCCACCTCAAGACCAGCGGCACCGAACGCCGCGCCCAGAAAATACGTGTCGCCAGCGTGCGCGAGCGCCTGGACGAACTCGGCCTGCCGCATCTGGACAACCCGAGCCACATCGTCCCGGTCATGGTCGGCGAGGCCGCGCTTTGCAAAAAAGTCTGCGACATTCTGCTCGACCGGTTCGACATCTACGTCCAGCCCATCAACTACCCGACCGTGCCCGTAGGCACCGAGCGGTTGCGCCTGACGCCCTCGCCGCTGCACTCCCAAGGCGATATCGACCAGCTGATCGCCGCACTCGACACGATATGGAGCGAGCTCGGGCTGGAGCGGCGCCTGCCCAGCGGTGGCGATGATGCCGGCCTGCCCGCAATCCCTGCCGGTGTGCTGGCGCAGAGCAGGCGCGCGCCTTCACGGACCTATGCCCCGGGACGTGCGCATTTCGAGGCAGAGGAGGAGTCGAGCTGGCTGACCCGATTGCTGGCACGTCTGCGGCCGGAGAGCTGGGGCCGCGCCTATAGTTAGTGTGGTCTTTTCGGCCCTTCACCTTCGTGCTGTAACCCCCAGATGTCGATGAAGCGACGATACATGGGAGGTTACATGCGGTTGACGACGACGTGGCTGGCGGTGGGATTGTTCTGCGGGGCCATGCCTGCCGCGGCTTTTGCCGATGATGCAAAGCCCTGGGACGGAGGGGATGCAGCTGCGGGCAAGCAGGTTTTTGTGAAATGCTCGCTCTGCCACTATATCGAGCCGGGAAAGGTCAAGATCGGGCCACCCCTGTACGGCGTTGTGGGCCGGCCTTCCGCTAGCGTGGCTGGGTATAACTACTCCTCGGCGATGAAGGCGTATAATCATGTCTGGACGCCGGAGAATTTGTTCACTTACCTCGCGGCGCCGATGAAGGTCGTGCCAGGTACGAAGATGACGTTTGTCGGACTTCCAAGCGAGACGGATCGGAAGAACGTCATCGCTTATCTTGGCACGCTGAAGTAAGCGCCGGGGGATGTGCCTAGGGCGGGTCGGCGCATGCGCCGACTCTGTCCGCCCAAGCCTCCGGACCCCCTGTCTTCAGTTAGAGTATTTTATGGAACAATTCGCGGCGGCTAACGGGCAGCGGCTCTGCTACGAGACTTTTGGCGACGCGGCGGATCCCGCCCTGTTGCTGATCATGGGTCTTGGCGCCCAGATGATCCTTTGGGACGACGCCTTCTGCGCGCAACTCGCGTCGCATGGCCTCTATGTCATCCGCTTTGACAATCGCGACATCGGCCGGTCCTCCAGTCTAGCAGAGCCTGTGCGGATCGACCTGCCCAGCCTTATGCTGGCCGCCATGCAGGGCAAGCCGATCGCCTCGCCCTACAAGCTGGCCGACATGGCGGGCGATGCGGTCGGGCTGCTGGACTACCTGAGCATCAAGGCGGGCCACGTGGTCGGCGCCTCGATGGGCGGCATGATCGCGCAGGAGATGGCCATTAATCTGCCTGATCGGGTGCTCAGCCTGACCTCGATCATGTCCAGCACCGGCGCGCGCGGCCTGCCCGGTCCAACGCCCGCGGCCGCTGCGGTTCTGATGGCGCCCGCGCCCGACGGGCGCGCCGCCTATATTGATGCGTTCTGCCGCAATTGGCGCGTCCTGCGCGGCGGCGCCTTTGCCGATGACGAGGCGCGCGATCCCGCCCGTGCGGCGCGCATGTGGGACCGCGGCATCAATCCCGCAGGTGCCGCGCGCCAGTTGCTTGCCATCTTTGCGTCAGGCGATCGCACGCCACGGCTGAGCGGCGTGGCCGCACCAACGCTGGTCATCCACGGTGCGGCCGATCCGCTGGTGCCGCTGGCGGCTGGCCGGGCGACCGCTTCGGCAATCCCCGCCGCCAAGCTCCATGTGATCGAAACCATGGGTCATGCCATACCGATTCCGATGTGGCCGGAAATCATCGGCGCAATTGCCGGGCACTGCCGCGCGGGCGTTCCCGCCTGATCTGCCGCCCGCGATCGGTTTGACGCAGGCGGGGCGTTCCGACTAGAACGGCTGGGCAAACGCCGTGTTTGCAACCCCGGCGGAGGGGTGGCCGAGTGGCTGAAGGCGGCGGTTTGCTAAACCGTTATACGCTGTCAAGGCGTATCGTGAGTTCGAATCTCATCCCCTCCGCCAATCCTCCGATTTACCGCGCTTTCTGCAAGCGCGCGCCAGAAGAGGCAGAGAGATGGATGGCACGGTGACCGCGGAGCTTGAGGCGGGATTTCGGGCGGCGATGCGCCAACTTGCATCGACAGTGACAATCGTCACCGCGGCCTCCGGCGAGGCAATGCACGGCATGACGGCTACCGCGGTGACGAGCCTGTGCGCAGAGCCGCCTGCGCTCCTGGTCTGCGTCAACCGGTCCGCGAGCATTCACCCGGTGTTGCATGAAGGCCAGGCATTCTGCGTAAATGTGCTTGCAACAAAGCACGCTGACCTGTCCATGATTTTCGGCGGCAGGGTGGACCCCGAATTGCGTTTCGCACATGGAACGTGGCAGCATGATACTGAGGGCGTGCCCTTCATGCCGGATGCGTCGGCATTGTTGTTTTGTATAGTCGATTTGCTGCTGGATTACGGTACCCACACGATTGTTGTGGGCAAGGTCACCCGCGCAAACGCCAACAGCGATGCGTCGCCGTTGATCTACGGCGGAGGCGGCTTTCTGTCAGTCCGCAGCACCGCCAACTGACAAAAGTTTTTTGCTTCTTTTCAAGAAAGAGGACTTTATATTAGTCAGCGGAGAGATTGGTTCTCAGAGTAAGGCTGGGGGAGATGTGCCATCCCCCCCAGACCCCACGCCATTCATTCAGGGCCTTGTCCTAACTAAAGACGGGGGGTCTGGGGGGGGATGGCACATCTCCCCCAGCCTTTTTCTCCTTGATCGTGTGTCGATTTCAACGCCAGTTGGTATTACCTTCTCTCAAGGCTGAACGCGTGCCTGTCGCGCCGCTGCCAACGCGCGCCTGCAACCAAGCGCCAAACTGACATGATGCTGTGCCAAGCAGGCCGTGGCCGCGGACACACCCGTAGCGGTAGCGCAGTAACGCGCACGATCGGCTTTGCATGCGCCAATGATTTGTAATCCCGATGCTGCCAGCGCAAGCGAAAGCGGCAATAGCATGATTGTGGCTGTGAGCGCGTATATTCGCATGGGCGCTAGAAATGCCGTTCAAAGACGTTGACCACATCGCCCGGCCGCAACATGCTTTGCGGGGATGCACGATTTTCGGCCGCATGATCGCTCGCCGCACGTGTCACCGATTGCGTGTCCTTGACCGCGCGGTAGGTAAAACCGCCGGCGAGTGCAACGGCGGTCAGCACCGTCATGTCCGGCTGGTAGGCATATGAACCGGGGCGGGAGACCTCACCAAGCACGAATATCGGGCGATATTGGCTGACTTCCACGGCAACGCTCGGCGTCTTGAGCAACTGGCGTGACGTGAGTGCATCGGTCATTTCAGCCTGCAATTGC
This sequence comes from Acetobacteraceae bacterium, assembly GCA_965276755.1. Taxonomy (GTDB): domain Bacteria; phylum Pseudomonadota; class Alphaproteobacteria; order Acetobacterales; family Acetobacteraceae; genus CAJCIS01. The sequence continues at coordinate 1,442,787 of OZ255625.1, read as the reverse complement.
GTCACTGTCAGGCCGGCAGCCTTCACGGTTCCAAGCAGCGGAACCTCTATGTTTCCGCCATCATTGACGACGAAATCGCCGGTGAGCTGCTCCTCTCCATAGGTAATGACGCGGAGCTGATCGCCGGTGCCCAGCGTATAGGCCTGAAGGTGATTTTGCGGCAGTGGCGGCAAATCGCTGCCTGGCGAGCAGCCTGCCACAATAACGGCCAATGCGCCGGCCATCAGGATTGGCCATGATCGTGCCACGTCTTGCCTCGCCACTTATTGTGCCAGGCAAGCAAAACTTGCCCCGTGCCAAATAGTTCGCTCGGTATGGCCGTGATCACGAACTTGCAGGAGGCGAGGCACCGCCGCTTCGCCATCTTGTGGCATAGCGTGCGCGCGGTGCTGCTCCTGGTCGTTGCGGCATTGCCGCAGCATGGCGCGCGGGGCCAATTGCTCATGCGCTATCTTCCGCAGTCAGTGCCCGGCTATCAGCTCGACCCAACACTCGCCGTGCTGCAGAACGGGGGGCCGGATTACACCAGCACAGGCGTGCGCCTTGGCAGCTTTACAATCAGGCCGGGAATTGACGAAACGTTCGGTTACAACGACAATCCGCTCGGGCTCGCCAACGCACGCCCTAGTGCGGTGATCGGCAGCGCGGGCTCGGTAGCAGTCAACTCCGACTGGTCGCGGGACAGCATCGGCGCATCGGTCAACGTCGATGATCTGCGCTATCCAGGGGTGCCGATTGCCGATCAGACCTCCTACAGCGCCTTTGCAGGCGGCCGGCTGGACATTGGGCGGGACAGCCTTGATGTCAGTGGGGGGCACGTCAGCACCGACCTTGGTCCGACCGACGTACTGAGCCGCGGGTTCAGCGCGCCCATCCCTTACAGCAGCGATGATGTCCGCGCCGCCTATGTCGCACGGTTCAACAGGTTGACGCTGACGCCTGCGGTCAATTTCACAACCTACAGCTTTGGACACTCGGGAAGCGGTGCGGCTTACGTCGATGACAGCGTGCAGGACAACAATCAGGTTCTGGGTGGCGTTACGGCGGCATACGAGCTTTCGCCCGGCCACAATATCGTCGCGGCTGTGCAGGAGACGGGCGCCTTCTACCTGCATCGTGGCGCTGGGGCGCCAGGCAGCCACTACACCGATGACTTGTTTCTCGCCGGGCTGGATTACGATACCCAGGCCGCATTCCACTATGACGTGCTGGCGGGATATGAGACGCGCGATTCGTCAGGCGGCGCACATCCGACACGGCAAACGCCCGCCGTCGAAGTTTCCGTCACGTGGCGGCCGACATTGCTGACGACGCTGAATGCTGCGGCCGTCCGCCACCTGAGTGACGCGAGTTACGACGTTACAAACAACCTCGCTTATAGTGAAGGCAAGGTAGTCTTATACCATGAGTTGTATCGCAACATTATTCTGAACGGCAATGTCGATTATCAGGCGACACAAGGCGGTCAAGATTCTGGCGGCAACCGGAACTCACTCACCACCGGCGCGGGCGCGACGTATCTCCTGAACCGACGCGTGCGGCTGAACCTGGATTACCAATTTGCTCAAGGCAGCGGCTTTCAGCCAGGGTTTAGCAACTCTGGGCTGAATAGCTTGCAGGTAAACAACCGCAGCTTTGAGTCAAATCTTATCCAATGGTCCGTACACCTGGGCTTTTGACGACAGCGGCAGCCCGGGCCGCGTCACCTAGCCTGCGATCACGCGTAACGTGTTGGTAACGCTGCTATGGTGCGCCGCAAAAAGTGTTTTAACAAACCGCGAAAACAGCGTTATTACTAGCCATATCAGGTGGTCTGCAGGTCAGCTGCAAAGGTGCCGTCGCATGTCCACGCTTGCCGTTCCGCCGATCCAGCTAGCTACGCCTGCTGCCGATCATGCCAATGTACAGCGAGGGGCGGGCAGACCTGCGTTGATGGCGCACAGTGTCGTGCGGTTTGCCATTCAGTTCGTAGATTTCGTGGCGATCGGTGCGATCCTGTGGGCGTTGGCGGTGGCCGTGGGTCGTCACGGCAACATCGCTGTCACGCAGGGTTTGTCCCTGCGCGTTCTGGCCAGCCTGGTAGCAATGACGGTCTGGGCGAGCCAAGTGCAGCTCTATGATCTTGCCCGTATGCTCCGCCCCTCGGCTGCGATAATCGCGGCACTGCCTCCCCTGTTCGTCGGCATTGGCGTTGACGTGTTGGCGCTTTCTGCCGGCGGTGCATCGTGGCGGCCTCTGGCCGGCAATGCGGCGCTCGCGCTATTGGCTGGCCTGCTCTATATCTTCGTCTCGCGATCGATATGGGCGCGGATCTGCCGCGCGGCCGCACGGAGCGGTCAACTTGCCTATCGTGTCGCCGTGGTCGGGCCCGGCTGCGATGATTGGCTAAGCCGCCGGTCCAGTCGACGCGGGCCATTTCTGTCGGTCGTAGGTCAATATGATGGTGCCCTGGGCGGCTTTGACAGCCAGGCGCCCGAACTTGGCCGTCTGCTCTCGCACGCCAAGCGCCGCCGCGTCGATGCCATCGTCCTTTGCTATCCGGAGGCGCTGGCCGAACGCCGGCGGCACGCCTTCACCTTGTTGCGGGCCTCCGTTGCCGACATTTTCATGCATGATGACATGGCACTTTGCCCATTGCTGCCGCGTGAGCATCCGCTGACGGGATTTGCCGTCATTCCGCTGCAGCGTCGTGCGATGACTGATGGCGATATGCTGTTCAAGACGCTCATTGATCGCGTGGGTGGGCTGGTGTTGCTGGCTCTGCTCAGCCCGCTTCTGGCGCTGGCGGCGCTGGCCATCCGGCTCGACTCTGCAGGGCCGATATTCTTTCGCCAGCCGCGGGTCGGCTACAACAACGTGCTTTTTCAGATGTTCAAGTTTCGCTCGATGCACACCCATATGAGCGATCAATTGGCCGTCCGCCAGACGACGTATGGTGATCCTAGGATCACGCGTGTCGGCCGCATCATTCGGCGCTTCAGTATCGACGAGCTGCCGCAATTGCTCAATGTCATCCGCGGTGAGATGTCCCTTGTTGGTCCGCGGCCGCACGCGCCCGGCACGAACGTGGATGGCCTGCTGCTTGAACATGCCTCTCCCTATTACCCGCTGCGGCACCGTGTGTTGCCCGGGATCACCGGTTGGGCGCAGATCAATGGATCGCGTGGCGCGCTCTGCACGCCTGACCAATTGCGCCGGCGTGTGCGCCTGGACCTGTTCTATATCGAAAAGTGTTCGGTCCTTCTTGACCTTAAGATCATGTTCCTGACTGCAACACGCGAAGTGCTAAGCCGCCGCGCGTGCTGAACGCCGCGAGGGCGAGCCCCCGTCATTCATTTAGACCTTGTCCTAACTAAAGACGGGGGTCCGGGGGGATGGCACATCTCCCCGGCCTCACCCACAACCGCCTTTCCCTTCGTGGGCGCCTTTGTCGTGGGCCTGCATCGGGGACCGCTGGGCGTGGCGGCCGGCTATGCCTTCGCAGATCGTACCTTGCCCACTTGGTCACCGCCTCAAGGCCCCTTGCGCGGCCAGGATTTCTGGACCTTGCTCATGCCTTCATCATGGCCGTGGTTCTGAACGCCGTTATGGTGACGAGCTTTCGCAACCTTCTCTTGCCTGGTCTTGGCAGTCTGGCCGTCGCAACGATCCTCGCTTACACATCCTTCATTGCAGCGCTTGCACTCATCCCTGAAGTCCACCGAATGCAGGCGCACCCTGCCCGTGCCATCCGTCCGGCTCCGCATGCCTCGCCCCACGCCGCAACCCTCCGCCTGAACACGACGCAGGAATTCGCACCATGAATGATTGGCACAACGATCCGTCGACCGGCGTTCTGGAAGCTGGCGTGCTCATTGGACCGGCGCCTGACGGCACGCCCGCCAAGCCGCGCATTGTGCCTGTGATCCTGTCCGGCGGCTCGGGCACACGGCTATGGCCGGTCTCGCGGGAGAGCTTTCCCAAGCAATTATGGCCCCTGATCTCCGGACAGTCGCTCTTGCAGGATACCGCAAGCCGGGCAATGGGTGCGGATTTCGCCCCGCCAATCGTGGTGTGCAACCAGGAACATCGCTTCCTGATCGCCGAACAATTGCGCGCGGCCGGAATCGGGGATGCACGCATCGTGCTGGAACCGGTGGGCCGCAACAGCGCGCCGGCCATTGCCGCCGCGGCACTTCTGGTGGCCGAGCATGACCCTGCCGCCATCCTGTGGATGATGGCCGCGGACTCGGCCATCACCCGGCCTGATCGCCTGCAGGAGGCCTTGGCCATCGCCAGCCAGGCCGCTGCACGCGGCTTGTTCGTCACTTTCGGCATGAAGCCCGATCGCGCTGAAACCGGCTACGGCTACATCGCGCAGGGCGAACAGGTGGACGATATTGCCGGCGCATACCGTGTCGAGCGTTTCGTGGAAAAACCTGATGCCGCGACCGCTGCGCGCCTGGTGGAAGGGGGCAGGCATCTATGGAATTCCGGCATGTTCGTCTTCACCGCGGCCACGCTGATCGAGGAGATGGAGGCGCACGCACCAGCCGTGCTGGACGGCGTGCGTAAATCGCTCAAGGCGAGCCGAAGTGATCTGGATTTTATTCGTCTGGAGCCCGACGCATTCGCCGCGACGCCGAACATCAGCCTGGATTACGCCGTGGCTGAGCGCACCGATCGCGCGGCTGTCGTGCCTGCTGATCTCGGCTGGTCGGATGTGGGCAGTTGGCGCGCGCTATGGGAGCTTGGGCAGAAGGATGAGCATGGCAACGTGGCCGTGGGTGACGTGCTTTTGGAGTCCGCGCAGAATTGCTACGCGCGCAGTGACGGCATGCTGACCGCCATTGTCGGCCTGTCAGACGTCGTTGTCGTGACCACGCAGGATGCGGTGCTGGCGATGCATCGTGACCGCGCGCAGGACGTGAAACGCATTGTCGAGCGGCTGCGCGCCACCGGCCGGCCGGAAGCGGCGACGCATAGCCGATGCTATCGCCCGTGGGGCCATTACGAGAGTCTCGCATCCGGCGATCGCTTTCAGGTTAAGCGCATCGTGGTCAAACCCGGCGAAAGGCTGTCGCTGCAAAAGCATTTTCACCGCGCGGAACATTGGGTGGTCGTGGCGGGCACCGCAAACGTGACGCGTGACAACGAAACGCTGATGGTGCGCGAAAATGAAAGCATCTACCTGCCCTTGGGTTCTGTGCATCGCCTGGAAAATCCCGGGCGAATACCGCTGACGCTGATCGAGGTCCAGTCAGGCAGCTACCTGGGCGAGGATGATATTGTTCGGCTGGAAGATACCTACGGCCGCTCCTGATCCAACTCGTGACGGGGGTCTGGGGGGGATGGCACATCCCCTCCAGTTCTTCTAAATGCGCCAATGCTAGTCCTATCCGAGGCCCTAAAGCCGTGGCAAAACTTCTACGAGCTGTTGGGGACAGCCTCCGCCACGCTGGTGGGGCTGCTTTTCGTAGCCGCCTCGGTCGGATCCAGCGTTTACTCGCGCGACAAGGACAACGCGCTCCGGGTTTTTCTCTCGCCTACGGTCGTTCACTTCAGCAGCGTGCTGGCCGGCTGCCTGATTACGATGGCACCCGTGCCAAACTGGGCCAGCGCGGGCGCACTGGTCGGCGGCGAAGGCATACTGGGCTTTGCCTACGCCCTGATCGTCTGGCGCAAATTCGTGCAAGGCGACTTCATGGCGAAGATCGATTGGGAAGACCGGCTTTGGTACACCGTCGTTCCCGCGCTTATCTATTTGGCCGTTGCAGGCGCGGGCGTCGTCCTTTTCACCCGTCAGGCGTGGGGCGTCACTGCGCTAGCCGTCACCCTTTGCATGCTTCTTCTTGCGGGCATGCGAAACGCCTGGGACATGACGTTGTGGACGGTGATGCGCGCTGAAAACTGATCATTTTCGGCCAGTAACGCACCCAGCAGGAACCACAAGACTGCACCGGTCTTGATGGAAAGTGCCGAGGCACTGATGCACAGAGACAGCGATACGTAAAATGCGGCCCCGGCAAAGAAGCGCCCCGCCGCGCCTGATCGCGGCGCATGAAGGCAGCACGCCACCCATGAGAGAACGGCCGCGCAGATGCCCAAATTGCCGATCACATACGAATAGCCGGTATCCATCGATATCCAGCGTGGCGAGGCCACACCAAACCACTGCCAGAAGCTCCATGACATCAGCAATTGTCCTGATCCTGTCAGGCGCCCGATGACGCTGTTATCGACCTCGTGGGAGGAGACGGCGCCCAGGACATAGAGCATTGCCACCATGGCGAGCGGCATCAGCGCCATGGCCAGGCGCGCGCGCCATAGAGGTGTGACCAGTAGCAACGCGATGGCGCCCCCGCACATGATCGAAAAGCGCGCATCCGCCAGCACACCGATGCCTATTCCTGTTGCTGCAAGTCCAAGGCCCGACAAGGACCAGTCCCGCCGCGCGAAAACCCAGACGATGCAGATCACCGCAAAATTGCCGGCAGAGACCGGCTCGAGGAACACCGAGCCCACTCGATGCAGGCCGAGCAGGCCGGCGGCGAGCTGGCGCCCTTGATCCTCCGGCCGCACGCCGTTCTCGGCAAGCGTGGTGCCGGTGTCGCCAGCATGTTCGGCTTCGAGCGCACCTTTGCCGACATAGTAGTCATAGATGCGGAAATAATGTTCAAAGCTGCTCAGCGCGAACATCTCGTATAATCCAAAGGCGAAGGTCAGCGCAGCGAGCATCCAGAGCAGGCGATTGGCGTTGGCGGGCGTGGCATAGGCTGCGCCGAGTTGCGCAAAGACGGCGATGACCATGAGATCGATGCCGATTTTGAAGTCCATGCCTCCGCCGATCAGCGCCAGCGCGACGATATTGAGCCCGATCAGGACCGTTGCTGGCAGCAGCGTGCGCGCGGCAATTTGCAGCGTCATCACAAGCGCGCAGCCGATGATGGCGAGTTCAGTTGCCTGAATGATCGCCAGGCCGATCGGTGCACCTGCCGTTTTGCCAAAACAGAGGATCGTGTTGAACAGCGTCGCTGCCACAACGAGCAATGCCGCAACGGCGCACAACCCTGGCGCTCCATGGGCGCGAAGCGGGGCCTCAGCCATGGTGCCCGTCCCGCTTCTTGCGCATTGCGCGTTCGTAGATTCCAACATGGCTTTCAGCAATGGTCTCCCAGCCGAACGTCTCCGGGCCTGTTTTATCAGGTTTGGAACATGGGAGCTTCATGCCAAGAAGCCGCGCGGCATCCTGCGCGGATTGCGTATCGATGATCCGGGTCGCCAGCCATTCGGCGGTCAGCTTGCCTACGGGCGCTAAAACCCGCACGCCATTGGCCAAAGCAGCCAGCAAAGACCCTCGACGCTCGGTGGCACCGCCCGGAAATGGCAGATACGCCGCACTCATGCTGCTCAGAAGATCGGCGACATCTGCTTCGGGCAAGCCGAGGTGCACCGCCATGCCGAGCGCGCGCGCGCGCTTTACGATCTGCTCGCCATAGGCCTGGTGCTCCTGTGGAATTGCGCCGATCAGGTGGAGCCGCCAGGCCTGTCCGCCATTGCGCAAGAGTTCGGCCAGATCCAGAAAGGCTTCAATATTCTTGCCAGGTAGCAGAAGCCCGAAATGGCATAGCGCGCGCGGATCACGCACACTGGCGCGTCCGCGGCCGATATTGGTTCCGATCGGCACAACCACGCTCCTGGCCCGCGCCATTGGCAGGCGCCTGCGAAATGCCGCCTGCTCGGCGGCGCTGGTCAGGATCACCGTGTCGGCGCACGCGGCAAATGGCATGAACCATGGCAGGCGGTAGAAGCGAAAGATGCTGAATTCGTGCAGAGTGACCACGATCGGCAAACGGCTTGCCAGCGCCAGCGCGGACGGAAAAAGCGAGCGCCCATAGCCCATCGTGGGATATTGGATATGCACCAGATCTACGCCATCCGCTTCCAGGCGTTTGAGGATTGCAGGCGCACGCCATGCAGGCGGACACACGTCTTGCGTGGGTGCGCGTAACACGGTCATGCCACGCGCGTGCAAAGCGTCAGACAGGCAGGCGCTGTAATCGCCGACACCGCAACGCGAGGGCGGCCAGGACCCGCTGACAATGGCGACTTTCATTGAGGTGGAAACCCGGCCATACTTGGCGCAACTTCAAAGCGCGCGCGAAGTTCAGCCAGAGCAAGGGTCTTGGATTGGGCATGCAAAGCAATGGTCTGAGCGAGCGCCCGAAGATGCGGTTCGCGACATTCTGGGCGGGGGCCACGCTGCCCGCGCTCGATCGGGCTTGCCTGGCCTCCGTGGTGCGGCTTGGTCATGCCATCACGCTCTATAGCTTCGAGCCTGTCGCCAATCCGCCCGAGGGCGTCAGTGTTGGCGACGCTTCGGCCATTCTTCCCAGCTCGGCACTGCACGCCTTCATTCACAACGGCCGGCCGGACCTCAGCCATTTTTCTGATTATTTCCGCTACAAGCTCTTCGCCGCCACCGATGAGGCGTGGATCGACACCGACATGCTCATGCTTGCACCCATCGATCTGCCGCCTGCGCCGAATTTCTTTGCGCGCGAGACACCCTCCAGCCTGTGCGGCGCCATCATGCGCATCGATCCTGCCGGTGCCGCCCTGCCGGAGTTGCTCCGCAGGAGCGAGCAATTGATGCACACCGAATTGGCTTGGGGAGCCACGGGCCCGCGGCTGCTGGGCCAGGTGATCGGCAAACGCGCCATGCTCGAGCAGGCGCATGAGCCCGCGCAGTTCTTCCCGATCCACTACGACGATTTCACCAAGCCGTTTCTCGCGGAACACCGGGATGAGTGCGAACGCGCGTGCGAACACGCCTACACGCTGCATTTGTGGAACAACATTGTCGTGCGTCTTGGGTATTGGAAGGAGTTGGCACCGCCGGAGGGCTCGTTCCTCTGGTCGCGCCTGAAGGCGCTCGATCTGCTCGGCTATTTTCGTGACACCTATCCCGCCTCGGTGATGAGCCAGCTTGTCGCCAACTGGCAATATCGCAAGACCGGCGCCGATGTCGGTGCTCTTGGCGTGGCGCGCCAGGTCGTGCCGAGCATCATGCGCTCGGCCGTGCCGCGCATTCGCACGCTCATTCAATCGCATCTGCATTAGTGGGCCGGCTGCATCCGGTGTTCCGAAAGTCGGCCCATTCCGCGTAGCACTTTCAGACGCAGCCATTCGGAAGCGTTGATGCCGCGGCGAATGCGCGCGGCCTTAGCCCGATAGGCCGCGCCCCAGAGCACAGGGTGGTGCAACAATCCGTCCGGGGCAAGCGCCTCAAAATCTTCGCCGCGCTGGGGATCGAAGAAACCGAAACTCGCCTCAGTCCATAATGTCCGTCCGATCGCGTTGATATCCTCTACCTTGCGGCCAAAGGCGATCAGCGTGGAGGTCACGAAGGTCTCGTCATTGGGCCACATGATGCGGCTTTGCCAGCGTCGTGCGAGCCGCCGCCGTTCCCCCAGACAGAGATCGGCCGCGGTTGCTGTCATGGCGCAGAAGGCGAAGTGGCATCGGTGGACCGCAGGAACCGCCCAGCGCATGGTCGGATACCAGAAATGGCTGCGGTCAGAAGCGGTCACGCCGGGCGCCATGAAATCGCTCGTCAATGTGGCCAGAAGGTGAAAGAGCGCGCCGTAATCGGCTACGCCTGCGCGCACATCAGGCTCGATCATCCAGAACCGGTCAATGTCAGGCAAGGCTGCACGCGCGATATAGAAACCGTAATCGCCGCATCGCCAAGCCATGTCGCGTGTGGCGCGAAGGCCAAGTTGATGGATAGCGCGCCCGTTCAAGCTGATCTTTGGCCGATTCGCCGCGGCCAGGGCGGACCGCGTCTCGTCGGCAAGAATATAGGCCTGCCAACCGGTCTGGCGTGCCAGTTGGTCCAAGAATGCCGCTTCGCGCGCGCCGAAGCGGTGTGTTCGCAGCAAAATGGCCTCGCTCACGCAGCCGCATCCCGCGTGCGCCGCAGCCGCGCTGCCAGGCCTTGCAGCCGCTCGCGCGCGCGCATGCGCAGCCGCCTGCCAAAGGCACCAGCCAAATGCGGCCGCCACGCTTGCCCGGGAAAGCGCGCCAGTTCGCGGCGCAGCGCGCTGCCTGGCCGGAAATAGGCTGTCAGATCGTTTTCAAAGCGCAAGAGGCTGGCGATATAGCGGGGGCGATCCAGCACCGGGTGCAAGAACACGGCCCCACCTTGCCGATCATTTTCTGCCGGTAACGCCTCCTCCAGATGCGGCGGATGCCACTCATAGCCATCGGCATTGCCGAACGCTTCAAGTGAAATCAAACGCAAACCTGCACGCTTTGCCTCCGTTGCAATGAACACCTCATTGCCAGGCCAGAAGGCGACTTCGCCGCGTCCGGATTGCTCTGCCATCTCGCGCCGGCGCCGCCCGAGGAGCGTCAGTGCCCGCGCCGAGTAGAGCGAGATGCAATTCAGCGAACCGGCCAGCTCCGCGCGAGGATAAGTCTGCGCGTGAAAGCGCGTCCACATCCATGCGTTCAGCGGTGTGCGGGTCGGCAGTGCCACCACATCGGCACCGCGTTCGGCCGCACTGCCGACAAAACTCTCGATCGAGCCCAAAAGGCAGGAATCGTATTCAACGAACAAGTAATAGTCGAACGCCGGCAGTCGTGCCTGCACATAGTAGTTTGGATAATCCGTGTTCCACCATAGCAGCGACCCGCGTTCATAACGCTCGGCAAATCCGTCCGCGATCAGATCGGCGTTGGTGGACCGCACCACATGCAAACCATCGGGCACCTCCACGCGCCCGTTTGTCTCGTCGATATAGACGAAGATTTCGCCGCTGCCCTTGTTGCGGGCGTAGCGGTTGAACTGCCGTTGGGCAAAGCCGTCCCAGAAATGAGTCTTGAAGACGATGGCAAATCGCGGCGCCGTCATGGCAGCCTCGGCCGCAGATGCGCGCGCAGGACCGCCAGTTGCGGCGGTTCGTGGCCGCCGCTCGGCTCGGCCGAGAACATGTAATTGCCCCACCACCTACCCGCCGCCCAATACGTCCAGCCCAGCCAGGCATCCTCATTTTTATCCAGGTACGAGAGCACAGCTTGCAGCGTCGACAGGCACGTGCCATCCCGCGTCACGCCAAATTCTCCGAGCATGCCGCGCAGATGGTGCGCGCGCAGCCACGCGGTGGCCGGCGCCAGCAGCGCCACGCCCTGCGCCGGATCCGCACAATCCGCGTGCGTACCCGAAAAGTCGTGGTCGAAATACTGATGCATTTCCACGACCATGTTCCGGCGCGGATCGATCAGACCGGCAAGTGCGGTGGCATTCGAGGCGCCATAACCATCGCCGGAGACGAAATTATGCGCCCCATCCCAGCCTGTTCCCGACACAAGGATCAGGTTGCCAGCGCCAGCAACGCGAATGGCATTGACGGCGGCCTGTTCAACTGCGGCCCAATCCGGTGCGGCAATGCCGTTCGGCTCATTCATCAACCCAAATGCCACACGATCCTGGCCAAGCCTACGCGCCAGACGAGACCAGAATTCTGCGAAGGCGGAGGCGCTCACGCCATTCTCGCCGACATGCCGTCCGCGATAGGCGCCATAATCATGCACATCCACAATGATCGTTACGCCAAGTGGTCCAGCTGCGGAAATTACCGCCCGCAGGCGCGCCAGTTCGCCCGCGTCCAGCGCACTGTTCAACGCCGGCTGCAAGCGCTCCCAAAGCACCGGCACGCGCAATGCGGTCATGCCCAACCCTGCCCAACGACGGATTTCCTCTCCGCTGGGATAGAAGTAATCCGTATCGGACCGCCCCGGCAGCTTATCGGCGCCCAGTTCCGCGCCGGAAAGATTGATGCCGCGCAAAGGCACGGCGCCAAAAATCACCGGCGGCATCATGCACATCAGCAATGCCACCAGCCATCTCACGTGGCCACCAGCCCGCCGGGCTCCCTGGCACGCGCCGTCTCATAGATGTTGCTATACCTGCGCGCCGCATCCTGCCAGGCATAACCGCGCGCGCGCGCCATCAGCCTGGCCCGAGACTGCGACAAGTCCGTTTCCGCCAGGCTATGGATAATGCGTGCGGCCGCTTCGGGATCATCTGGGTCGATCAACAGCCCCGCGCCAAGCCTGTCGATCAACCGCTCGAACGGCGGAATAGGGCTGAGGACCGGCACCAATCCGCAAGAGGCGGCCTCCACCGCGGCGATGCCAAAGCCTTCGTGGGCAGAGGCACAGATGAAAATGGAGGCGCGCGCCGCTTCATCCGCCAAGGCCGCGTCACCGGGCGCAATCACAAAGCGCACATGCTCGCCCACACCCGCCTCTGCCGCGGCAAATCGGAGATCTTCCTCGCTGACATCGGCGGGACTGCCGGCAATAACCAAATTCCAGTCGCCGCCGCGCGCGCGCAATGCAGCGAGCACGGCAAACACCGCATCGATCCGCTTATGCGCGCAGAACCTGCCGAAGGAGAGAAGCCGGCGCGGGTCTCGCGCGGCGGGCCCGCCAGAAGCAAGCTTGTCGAAGTCGACACCATTTTCAATCATACGCACGCGCCCTGCGCCGATGGGCGCAAACCTATCGGCGTCCCCAACGCTACACGCAACGATGGCGTCATAGGCGCGAATGGAGGCACGCGTCACCGTGGCAAACCAGATCTTCTTCAGCCGGCTTGCGTAGGCGGTATGGAAAAAGCCGCCATGCGTGGTCGCCACCATCGTCCGGCGGTGGAAAATCCGCGTGAGCGCCAAAAAATCAAAGAAAAAATCGACGCCATGCACGTGTACCAGCCGCGCGCCCGCAATCGCGCCCAACACCGAAGGCGCGAACGGATAGCGGCTCGATCCCCACCATCTCAGCCGCCGGACCGGCACGCCTTCAAAAGCATCCTCGCCAGGCAACACCACGGACGGATCGGTAAACCTGCGATTGAGGGTGATAACCCGCGCATCGATCCCCATGCCGCGTTGCGCGCGCGCGAGGTTGAGCACTGCATCCTCCAACCCGCCCACGGATGGCCGGAACTGCCGCACCACGTGAAAGACAGGTCCGCCGAACGACGGCCGCGCAAAATCCAGCCCGTCAGCCACGATAGTAGCGCGCCAGCAGGCGCATATCCGAACTGCGCACATCATCACTGAACAGCGCAAGCCGCGTCTGATCCACCATCGAGAGCACCACGCCGCTCAATTTGGCACCAGCCCTGTTCAGGCGCTCCACGCTGCTAAGCACGGCCGCTCGCGCGGTGCTGTTCCAGCGGCACACGATCACCGTCGCATCGGCCAGGTTGCCGTAGAGTAGCGCCTCCGTCATGGCGAGCAAGGGCGGGGTATCGATGATCACTAGATCATAATCGGTCTTGAAGCCCTCAAGTGCGGTGCGCAGCCGCCCCGACTCGCGCGCGCCAAAGACGCGCGCGACGGGATTGCCGCACATGATGTAATCGAACCGGCCGCGCGCATCGTGCTGGATGGCACTGGCGATTGTGGCAGTACCTGTCAGCACCTCGGCAAACCCGGACCGCTCCTCTCCATCCAGACGCGTGCCGACTGCGCCCCTGCGGTGATCGGCATCGATTAACAGGATGCGCTGACCGGCCGCGGCCATGGCATGGGCCAGCCAGATCGCCACCGTCGTTTTGCCTTCAGAGCCCGTGGCTGACGCAATCACAAGCGAGCGTGGCGGCGTGCCAGTCGCCGCCGCAGCCTCCAGATGGTAAGCCAGCGCGCGTACAGCTTCGGCCGCACTGGAATAGGGATTAAGGCTGGTAAAACGCGCCACGTCCTCGCCATCAAAGGTGCGGGGCAGAGCGGGAATTGCGCTCAGCAGCGGCAGTGACAGCTCTTTGCCCACGCGGCTGACATTGGCAAAACCCCGCGCAAAATGCTCGCGCGCCAAGGCCGCACACAGGCCTGCAAGCAAGCCAAGCACAATTGCGCCCGCCAGCATGCGACCCGTCTTGGGCGAGGTCGGCTGCGCGGGCTGTGTGGCATGGGTTGCAAATTGCACCTGTGGCTGCAGCAACTCCGTCCGGTCGTCCAATTGTTTGGCGCGGCTGAGAAAGGCCTCATAACTCGCGCGCGCACTCGCCGCCTCGTTCTCCAAGGTCGAAAGCGACACCTGGCTGGCACTCTGCGCGCCGGCGGCCGCCTGTGCTGCGGCCAGATTGGCGCTCAGCGTTGCCACCGATGCGCGCCGTTCTGCAACGCCGCTATCAACCGCACGAACCGCCTTCGACATCTCGCGCGCAATCGCCGCGCGCGCAGCACCCAGCTGGCGTTCCATGCCCAGCACCAGCGGGTGGCGATCGCCATATTGCGCGCGCAACTGCGCCTGCCGCACTTCCAGCTCGCTCAACTGCCCATTCAGCGCGGCCAAAGATGGCGATTGCGTGATCTGATCCAAGCCCGCGCGCTCGCCCGAGCCCGCCGCGGCGATCGTGGAATGCCGCGCGCTGGCAGCAGCAAGATCGGCTTGTGCCGCGGAAAGATCACTGGCCGCATGTCCGATCTGCTGTGCAATTAGCGGTTGGTCCATCTGGCCGCTGCCAAGCCCGGCCAGTCCGTGTTCTGCGCGAAACTTACCAGCCTGCGCCTCGGCGGCCAGCCAGTGCGCGCGCAACTCCTCCGCACGGCGCGACAGCCACGAGGAGGTGCGTGACATATCATTTGCCCGCGCTGCGATTTGCTGCCTCTGGAAGTCAGACACCAGCGTGTTGACCGCGCGCGCTGCAACGATGGGGTCACGGTCGGCGTAAGCGACGGAAAGCACACGTGAATGCTGCGCCGGCGTGACGATCAGCCTGGACAAGAAGCCGCCGATCCGCGCCTCCAGCGTCGGGCGTGCCGGCACGGCGCAGGGGGCGAAGGCCGCGCGCGCGCTGCACATCCATTGCTCTATCGGGCTTGGTGGCACAGGCGCCTCGCCAATGTGCAATTGCTGCACGACGCTTGCCGCCACATCGCCGCCCTGCAACAGGGCCGCCTGCGTTGCCACCTCATCTTCGCCGAGTGCTTCAGGATTTTCGCCGTTGGCTGAGAGAGGATCAGGCGCCAGCGGACTCACATAGATGGTCGCCTCAGCGGTGTAGAGGCGCGGCAGGTTGAAGACCACTGCGCCGACCAGGGCAGCCACGGCCATTGCGGACAGGACGGCCAAGCGCAAATGGCGCCGCACGGTCCTGGCAAGTTCGGCCACGGGCGGAAGCCCTGCACGGGCATCGATCAGAAAGTCGCCTGACGCGGTGGCGTTATGCACCGGCACGCCCTCCAGCCTTGGCCATCCTGTCCATCCTCATTTTCGCCGCCGCCGGCAGGAGCAACGCGCACCTGTACTCGGAGATACCCGGATAATATCCATGTTGCGATGCACAATGCCGTCAGCAGCACTATGACTTTACTGCACGCTGAGGTTTTGTTACACTAAATTTACGCAACCGAAGGTTCACTGTGCCTAAATCTTTCGCCGCTAAACAAGCGTATCGATTGAATAAAGGGCAGAAACATGAACGTAACGGGCGTTTACGCAGGCAGGTTACTGACGGCGGCGTCGGTGTTGATCCCGCTTGCCGTGACGCCGTTTACCGCTTCCCCCGCGCCGCGCATGGGGGCAGGTGTCAATCTGTCAGGCCTGGAGGAAAATGCAGGCACACTGCCCGGCACGCCGAACACAGATTATCCTGTCCCCAGCGACTGGGAACTCTGGTATTACCAAACCAAAGGCATTGATCTCATCCGGCTCCCCATCCTGTGGGAGCGGCTGCAACCCGACCTTCTGGATGGACAGCCATCCCACCCCTTCGACCCGATGTATCTCGGCCTGATCACCACCTTTATTGCTCAAGCCGCGGCGCGCGACATGCGCGTGATCATCGACCTGCACGATTACGGCGCCTATTGGGGTAACAAGATCGGTGGCGGCGTGTTGACGCAGGTACAGTTCGCGGCCTTCTGGCAGATGCTTGGCGGTGTTCTTGTCAGGAGCAAGGGTGTTGCAGCCTATGACCTGATGAACGAGCCCAATGGCATGCCCGACAGCCAGGTATGGCCCGCGGCCGCACAGGCCGCCGTCGATGCCATTCGCCTGGTCGATACACATACCCACATCATGGTGGAGGGCGATGGCTGGTCATCTGCCTGCGGCTGGTCGGGCAACAATGGATCGCTCGCCATCAACGACCCCGCCCACGCGGTAACCTACCAGGCCCACGTCTATGGGGACGCCGATTGCAGCGGCACGCACTACGCCTGGGCAGATGCGCAAGCCCAGGGTGTCACCGTCGACACGATTGCCGAACGGCTCGCCGACTTCATCGCCTGGTGTCGCGGAAAAGGGTGCATGGTCGGCGAAATCGGCGTGGGCAATGACAGCCCCAACTGGAATATCCAACTCGCACGTGGCCTGGCCGCGGCGCAAGCCGGCGGTATGCACTGCTTTACCTATTGGGCCGGTGGCCCCTGGTGGGGCGACTATCCGCTAAGCATAGAGCCGACGACGCCGAATGGTGGCTTAGTGGACGCCGTACAGATGGCGGTCGTGTCGACTTATGGCTCGCCGCCTGCCATGGCGCGCGCCTTCTGGAGGAACACAAGTGCCGCGAACTGGGGCAACCCTAATCCGTAGCGGCGCCATAACCGTCGCGGCTCCATGGCGAGTCGCACGAGCCACTCCAAACCCATATTTGCAACCCAGAGTGGCGGCCGGCGTACGCGCCCAGCCATATGGTCCACCAGCGCGCCGGCCGTGATGGCCACACGTACATCGAGCCTATCCCAATTTTGCGCGAGCCACGCCTCCTGCCTCGGCATGCCCATGTTGAGCAGTAGCAAATCGGGCCGCGCGCGATTGATCTGCGCGATGATGGCCTCGCTCTCCCCGCTGCCAAGCGCACAGTCGAAATACCCATGCGCAACACCCACTGCACGCAAGCCGGTTCCCAGTTGCAACCGTCTGGCCGCTTCCTCTGCCGCCTGCAATGTGCCGCCTAGCCAGAAGACAGTCGCATCCTGACGCGCCAGACGCGTGGCCAATTGCTCTATCCATTGCGGCGGGGTGTGACGATGCGGCAGCCAACCTGCCAAGATGCGAACGGCGAACTGCACCCCTGCACCATCGCAGAAAGCAATGTCGGCGCGATCGAACAGTTCACGCAACCACAGATTGCGCCTTGCCAACATGACGAGGTGCGCATTGGCGTTTACAACCATCAGGCGCGTGCCACCGCCGATTGTATTTTCAATGGCAGCGATCAAGTGCGGGATCGGCACGTCATCAACGCGCACACCAAGAACGCGAGTTGTTGGCGAGCAATATACAGGCGATGAAATTTCAGAAACGTCCATTGCCTGACCTTAAACGATGGCATGGTCTTGCAATGCAAATTTGTCACGCAAGCTCCGCACACCATGCTACACAGTTTCGTCATTCGTCAGCGGTTGCAAACTCGGTGAAGTCAGCAAGGTTAGGGCTGAACCTGCGCCCGAGTGCCTGTGCAGTGGAGCTTATGACAGCGAGATGGATGCCAATATCGAGTGGGCAGACCACATCGCCAGATCTGCGAGCGAATCAGGTCAAGATACATCCACCCTGTTTCAATCCGACTGGTGGCTGGACGCAGCCTGTGGTGGCGCGTACGACAAAGTGGAAGTCAAATGGGATGGTCGCGTTGTAGGCTCCCTGCCTTTTCACCTCACGCGGCGTGCTGGCCTGACGCGGTTGCGGATGCCGCCCTACACACGCACGCTGGGCCCCACTCTGCAGCCGCCGCCTTCCAAATTCTATCAGCGCCAAGCCAATCTGCGGCGGATCGTCAGGCATCTGACAGGCCGATTGCCGCGCCATGATTTCTTCGAACAGGCGCTCGATCCACACACCGAGTGCGCACACGCGTTCCACCTCGCCGGCTTTGAGTGCGTACAGGCATATACCTTTCGCATCGCCCCGCACGAAGCGCGTGATACCTTGTGGGCAGGCTTGGACAAGAAACTGCGCAACATTCTCCGCAGCGCCGGCACCCATACCGAGGTGCAAGGCAGTCTGGATCTCGACCGCTTCCTTCGCCTGTCGTACAAGGAAAAACGGCAGGTAAAATCAACGCAAGACACTCCCACTTTGCGGCGGCTGTTCGAAGCCGCCGCTTCCCGCGGCCAGGCAGTTTTGCGCTGCGCGGTCGGGCCCGGTGGGGATCAGACGGTGGCCATTCTGATCTGGGATGCCAGCACGCTCTATTATTGGCTTACAGCCCGCAGCGCAGATCCGCGCGCAAGCGGATCCAATGCTCTTCTGGTCTGGGACGCGATCGCCGTTGCCCAGACGCAAAACCTCACGTTTGATTTCGACAGCTACAGTTCGCGCAGTGCCGGCATATTCCTCGAATCTTTCGGCAGGTCGCCGGTCGTTCGCCCTGTTGTGCGGCGCGCGACTGCGCTCTACTCGGCCGCTGCCTGGCTTGGAGGTAAATTTAGCAAAGAGCTGGGTGGGATGTGCCATCCCCCCCAGACCCCCCGTCGATTTTAGAGCCTCATCTTGCTTGCGGCACCCGCCGCGCGCCTTGCCGTTCCAGCATCCAACCCGGATATTCTCCAGGTAGCACGCTAACCTTGTCCAGCACCGCAAGGTCCTCCGCACTCAGCGCCACGCGCGTGGCGCCAATATTATCGGCCAATTGCTCCGCCTTCTTCGCGCCCACGATCACGCTGCTGACCACCGGCCGTGACAGCAGCCAGGCCAACGCAATCTGCGCCACCGACACGCCGTGTCGCGCGGCAATCGGGCGCATCGCCTCAATCACATCCCAACCCCGCGCTTCATCGACAGGAGGAAACGCAAACTTGGTGCGCCTATCCTCCTCCGCACTCGGCGTGCCGCGCGTGTATTTGCCGCTCAGCAACCCGCCAGCCAGAGGCGACCACACCATCAGCCCCACGCCCTCGCTCTGCAGCATCGGCACAATCTCGCGCTCAAGGTCTCGTCCGGCGATCGTGTAATAGGCCTGCAGGCTGACTGGCCGCGCCAGCCCATAGCGTTCGGCGAGCCCGACCGCACGCGCCACCTGCCAGGCCGCCCAATTCGACACGCCGACATAGCGCACAAGCCCCCCTCGAACGAGATCGTCCAGTGCGCGCATCGTCTCCTCGATCGGCGTCACCGAATCAAAACCGTGTATCTGATAAAGATCGATGTGATCGACCCCGAGCCGGCCCAGGCTGGCGCGCACGCCATCGGCAATATGGCCGCGCGAGGCGCCGCGCGCATTCGGCCCGGGTGCCGTCTCGCCAAACACCTTCGTGGCCAGCACGATGTCATGCCGCGCCAGCCCAAGATTGCGCAGCGCCTGCCCGGTGATCTGCTCGGAGGCGCCTTCCGAATAGACGTCGGCCGTATCGATAAAATTGATCCCGGCATCGACGGCCTGGCGCAGCAAGCCATCCGCATCGGCCTGGCCCAGCTTGCCGATGGCGCCCCAAAAGCCTGCCCCGCCGAAAGTCATGGTGCCGAGGCAGAGCTCGGAGACGAACAGGCCCGTGCGGCCAAGCTGGTTGTATTTCATGGGTTGAGGCTCTCCAGAAAGCGGTGCTCCCGCAGGTAGGACGTCGCGCCGCCCCTGCCCACCCCGCCCGCTGACGTGCCGCGCTGACGTGCACTCTTGTCGCGGCGCGGCGCAGGGTTCACGTTCGGGTCAAACCGGTGCTATCGGGGCAGTTGGGCCCAAGCCGGTCCAGCAACGACTTAACTCAGGCGAGGGCGGTACATGGCCAAGGCACCAGCGGACACGAAGACGGCGGACAAGAAGCCGGCGGCAAAGAAGAGCGAGTCCAAGGCAGGCGATGCCGTGACCGGGGGCAAGAAGGTGGCGCCGCCCAAGGAAGGTGCCGCCCCCAACGCGCTGCAGAAGCCGCTCAAGCCATCGCCCGAACTTGCCGCCGTCGTGGGGGAAGGCCCGCTGCCCCGTGGCGAGGTCGTGAGCAAGGTGTGGGAATACATCAAGAAGCACGACCTGCAAAACCCCGAGAACAAGCGCGAAATCCTGGCGGACGGCGCGCTGAAGAAGGTGTTCGGGCGTGACAAGGTCACAATGTTCGAAATGAACAAGTATCTCGCCCAGCATCTGAGCTAGAACACTCAAGGCGGGGCGGCTTCGGCTGCCCTGCGGCTCCCGCTTCGAAGTTGGCTCACCCATGCGCACGCCCCGCACGATCTGCGTTTTGGCTGCTCTCATCCTGTCGCCAGGTGCTGCGTGCGCCGCGCCGCTGGTGCTCTATGACCCGGCCACGCCCGCCACACCGGACCTCAGGGCGAGCACCACCGCCCTCGCGCCCCAGCCCTGTGGGCTGACGACGCCCTGCACGGATTTGAACACCTCCGCCCAAGCTAGCCTGGCCGCCCCACTGGGCGGCAATTTCGAATACGGCATGTCGGGGGTGGCTTCCGCCGGCGTATCCAATCACGGGCAGGGCGGATCACTCGGCGTGCTCGGCTGGTTGCGCACCGGCGATACCACCCTTTCCCTGGGCGTCTCGGTCGGCACCACGCGCTTCACCGGGCCGCGCTATTTGACTGTCGTGCCCCAGGCGCGCCCCTAGCGGTGCTGGCGCCGTCCTGCGCGCACCGCCGCGCGGCGAGCCCGCTGGAAAACCACATCGCCGATGAATTCCTCGCCGGAAGGCTGACCCGGCGCGCGCTGCTGGCTCATGCCGCGCGCATCGGCATGGCAGCACCGCTGCTTGCCGCCCTCGCCCCTGCGCGGGCGAGCGCGCCACCGCCTTTGCCATCTGGCACCATGGTACGCATCGCCGCGCCGATGCCCGCGGGCGCCATCGATCCGCTGACCGTCTCCGAATCGGGCGGCACGTTGATGCTCTGCCAGACCGGCGAGTTCCTGACCTCAAGCGGTCACGACGCCATCCTGCGCCCGATGCTGGCTCTGCGCTGGTGGCCGAATGCAACCGCCAACATCTGGACCTTCGCCCTACGCCCGGGCGTGACCTTCCACGATGGCGCGCCCTTCAACGCGGCCGACGTGGTTGCCACCATGGACCGTCTGGCCGACCCGCGGCACGGCTCCAATGCGCTGTCGGTTCTGCGCGGCGTGCTCTCGCCCGGCGGCACGCAGCGCATCGACGATCTGACCGTGGCATTCCATCTGGACGCGCCAAACGGGCATTTTCCCTACTGCGTGTCCAGCGACAACTACAACGCCATCATCCTGCCGGCCCACTTCCGTGGTGATTACGAGCGCGATTTCGTGGGCACCGGCCCCTTCAGGCTGGAGAGCTATGCCGCCCATGCCGGCGCCAGCTTCGTCCGCAATCCCGCCTGGTGGGGCGGCCCCGTGCTGCCCGCTCGAATTGTGTTCAGCTTCTTCGACGCCCAGGCGCCGCAGATTCTGGCGCTGGAGGATGGGCAGGTCGATGTCATTGCCAGCCTGGCCGTGCAGGGGGCGCAGGGACTGCTCGCCGATCCGCGTTTCCGCACGATCGCGTTCCCATCCGCAATCCAGCGCCACGTGCACATGCGCACCGATCGCCCGCCTTTTAATGACGCCCGCATCCGCCGCGCCGTCGCCCTGAGCCTGGACCGGCCAGGACTGGTGCACGGTCTTTTCGACGGCCGCGCGCAAGCCGGCGCCGATAGCCCCTTCGCGCCGATCTACCCCTCGACCCCGCACGGGGCAGCGCGTGAAAAAAACCTCGGCGAGGCGCGCGCGCTCATGCAGGCGGCCGGCGCGGGCGCGGGCTTTCACGCGACCCTGACCACAGAACGCTTCGGCGAAATCCCTGATTACGCAGTCGTCCTGCAAAATGCGTGTGCGCAGATCGGCATCACACTGGAGCTGCGCATCGAGCCGCCAGCCACCTATTACGGCACCGCCCGGCGCGGCGCGTCCGACTGGCTGGACGCGACCATGGGCATTACCGAATACGGTCATCGCGGCGTGCCGGACGCCATCCTCTCCGCGGCGTTGACCACGCACGGCGACTGGAACAGCGCGCGCTTTGCCAACCCCGCCTATGACCGGCTCGTTGCGGCCTATACGGCAGCCATTGATCTTGCCGTGCAGCGCGACACCGCACGCGAAATCCAGACGCTGCTACAGGAAGAAACGCCCATTATCGTGGCCTATTTCTGCGATTACGTGCTGGCTACCGGTCCGCGCGTGCGCGGCGTGGAAGCATCGGCCATCACGCAGCTCTTTTTGCAGAACGCGGCAATCTTGTGATCCTGCGCCGCCTGGCCCTCAGCGCGGTCACGCTGGTGCTGCTCAGCATCGTGGTCTTCGCCGGCGGCCAATTGCTTCCGGGCGACGTCGGCCGCAGCATATTGGGCCCGCTGGCGGACGCACGCGCCGTCGCGGTGCTCAATCACCAACTGGGCGCAGACCAACCCGCGCTGGCGCAATATCTTCGCTGGGCAGCACACGCCCTGCGCGGCGATTTCGGCCAATCCACCGCCTTTCGCAGCCCCGTTGCACCCTTGGTGTTTTCAGCGTTGCGTCATTCGCTGCTGCTTGCGGTCGTGGTGCTTGCCATGCTGGTGCCCAGCGCCGTCGCCGCGGGCGTCGTTGCCGCCCTGCGCGCAGGCAGGTGGCAGGACCGCGCCATCAATGCGCTCGCTTTGTCGCTGACCGCGCTGCCGGAATTCGTCACCGGGATCGTGCTGATCCTGATCTTCGGCATCTGGCTGCGCGCGTTGCCGATCGAAGCATCGACGCCGCCTGGCACGCTTTTGCCCACGCAAATCTGGCACCTGATCCTGCCTGCTCTGCCGTTGGTGCTTGTGCTGTTCGGCTACATTGCCCGCATCGTGCGCGCCGGCACGCTCGCGGCGCTGGACGCGGACTACACACGCACGGCAACGCTTAAAGGTCTGCCGCGCCATCGTGTGCTGCTGCGCCACGTGCTGCCGAACGCGTTGCTGCCGACAATTACCGTCATTGCCGCGCAGACCAGCTATCTGACCGGCGGACTGGTCGTGGTCGAGACGCTGTTTCGCTACCAGGGCATC
This sequence comes from Acetobacteraceae bacterium, assembly GCA_965276755.1. GTDB lineage: Bacteria > Pseudomonadota > Alphaproteobacteria > Acetobacterales > Acetobacteraceae > CAJCIS01. Next base: position 1,419,813 of record OZ255625.1, on the reverse strand, counting down.
GGCCGCCTGATCCTGACCGCCGCAGCCGGACGCGATTACGCGGTGATGGAGGCAGCCATTCTCGCGGTGGGTGCGGTCTTCATCACGGCAACGCTTGCCGCCGACCTGCTGATCGGCGTGCTCGATCCAAGGCTGCGCGCGTGAAGCGCCTGCTGCACGAACCATCCTTTGTGTTAGGCGCCGCCGTTGTGCTGTTCTGGATTGTGTGCGCGCTCGTCGGGCCCCGTCTCGTGCCTTACAGCCCCTATGCCGACGACCTGGCGAACACGCTCGCGCACCCATCACCTGCGCACTGGTTCGGTACCGACCAGATCGGGCGGGACATCTTCTCGCGCATCATCGCCGGCGCGCGCCCGATCCTTTCCATTGCACCGGCCGCAACCCTTATCGCGACACTGGCGGGCACAGGCCTGGGCCTGGCAGGGGGCTACGCCGGCGGGCTTGCCGACACGCTGATCAATCGCGCCATCGAAGTCATCCTCGCATTGCCGCTGATCGTGGTCGCCCTGCTGGTGCTGGTCGCCCTCGGTCCGTCGCTTATCAATGTGACCGCGGTGATCGCCATCATCTTCACGCCGCTGATTGCGCGCACCGTGCGCAGCGCCGTGCGCGCGGAAATTGCGCTGGACTATGTCAGCGCGGCACAACTCCGCGACGAGCGTGCAGCCTACATCATGTTCGGCGAAATCCTGCCCAACGTGCTGCCGCTGATCATCGTCGAAATCACCGTGCGCCTGGGCTACGCGATTTTCACGGTTGCCAGTCTGAGCTTTCTGGGTTTCGGCATGCAGCCGCCATCGCCCGATTGGGGGCTGTCCATTGCAGAGAATTACGGCCTGATCGTCGGCGGCTATTGGTGGACCGTGGCCTTTGCCGCAGGTGCCACCGCATCGCTCGTGATCTCGGTAAATTTGATTGCCGAATCTTTGCAGACGGCGTGGCAATGAGCACGCTTGCGCTGCGTGATCTCTCCATCGCCTACGGCGGCACACCGGTGGTGCATGGCGTGACGCTTGACGTGGCACCTGGCGAATGCCTCGGCCTGGTCGGCGAATCGGGATGCGGCAAATCCACGGTAGCCCTTGCCGCCATGCGCGCGCTGCCACGCGGGGGCGCCGTGACAGGAGGGTGTATCAAAATCGCCGGCCGCGATCTCGCCGCGCTTTCCCCACGCGCGCTACGCCAAATGTGGGCGCGCGACATCGCCATGGTCTATCAGGACCCCAGCCGCGCGCTCAATCCGACGATGACCGTCGGCGCACAATTGCGCGAAGTTGGCGCCGCGGCGCCCGCACTTGCCGACATGCGCATCGCCGATCCCGAACGCACGCTGCGCGCCTACCCCCACCAGCTCTCAGGCGGCATGCAGCAGCGCGTGGTCATCGCCATGGCTCTGGCCAGGAAGCCCGCGCTGCTGGTGCTGGATGAACCGACGACGGGCCTCGACCACACTGTGGAATCCGAGATCATGTCGCTGATCGATGCGCGACGGCGCGAGTCTGGCACCGCCGTTCTGCTCATCAGCCATAATCTGGCGCTTGTCGGCCGCATTGCCGAGCGCATCGGCGTACTTTACGCCGGTGTGCTGGTCGAAGTTGGGCCATCCGCACGCGTCGTAGGCGACGCACGCCACCCCTATACCGACGCATTGCGGCGCTGCCTGCCTGCACGCGGTTTGCGCAAATACACGCGCACCTTGCAGACGATTCCCGGCACTCTGCCATCACCGGGCGCCCTCGCCCCCGCCTGCGTCTTTGCGCCGCGCTGCCACAGGGCCGAACCAATATGTCATAACGAAGCCCCCGCCTGGCGTGGCGAAGACACGCACTGCGCGCGCTGCCATTTCAATCCACCCTTTCGCGCGCGTGAAACGGCCGGCCCATCCATCGCGCCTGCCGCGGCCGAGGCACAAATCGTCCTGCAAGCCACCGCCCTGGCCAAAACCTATCCCGGCCCTGTGCACGCCCTCCGCCACGCTGCCTTCACGCTACGCGAGGGCGAAACACTCGGCATCATCGGCGAATCCGGCAGCGGCAAGACCACGCTGGCGCGCATGTTGCTCGGCCTGATTGCTCCCGATGCGGGTGCGTCCATCCTGCTGGACGGACAGGCGCTTCCGCCAACCTTGAAGGCGCGAACACGCACCCAGCGTCGCGCGTTGCAAATCGTTTTCCAGAATCCGGACTCCGCACTCAACCGCGCACAGAGCGTGCGCACCATCATGGCCCGCCCGCTCCTTCGTCTGGCGCAGATACCGCGCGCCGGCATCGCTGCGCGTATCGCCGCACTCGCCGATGCCGTGCGCCTCACCACGGCGCAACTTGCCCAGGGTCCACGCGCACTCTCAGGCGGCCAGAAGCAGCGCGTGGCCATTGCACGCGCGCTGGCCGGCGCGCCACGCATCGTCATTTGTGACGAGCCGACCTCGGCACTCGACGTCTCCGTGCAGGCCGCGATCCTCAACCTGCTCGTGGATCTTCAGCAGCGCACGCGCGTGGCCACGATCTTCATTTCCCATGATTTGAACGTGGTGCGCTACATGTCGGATCAGGTCGCGGTGCTTTATCGCGGGGAGATTGTGCAGATGGGGGCGACGGAGGAGGTGTTTGCAGGGCCACAGCACCCGTATACGGCGAAGCTGCTGGAAGAGAAGGAAGGTCTTCTTTTTTGAAAAAAAGAAGCAAAAAACTTTTGAAAGTTTTTTGGTCATTTTTTTCAAAAAAGGACTGCTTTCTTCCTTACTCAGGCGCGTGCAGCACCCAAGCTCCGCGCCGCCGAAGCACGAATTTATAGTAGGCTGCGGCCAGGCCAATCACAACGATAGTCGCAATCAGGCTCGGCTGCCCCAACACCGGATCGAATAGGCTGGCACCCACCACAAACGCCAGCCCTGCAAGCCCCAGCAGCGATGGCCAAGGATGAAATGGCATGCGATACCACGCATGCGCCGTTCGCCCGGTCCTGCGCCCCACGAGGGCTGCCACACACAAGGACCCATATACCACCACAATGGTGGTCCCTGTCAGCACCTCCAGCAAATTTAGCGGCACGAAGCAGAAGGACGCAGCCAGCGCCCCGCACGCCAGCGTCGCCACCCAGGGCGAGCCAAACCGTGGGTGGATCAGCAGCAACGCCCTATTGCACGCATCCGGCCAAACCCGGTCTCGCCCGGTGCTAAACAGCAGCCGCGCCACCAGCACCGCAAAGGCGATGTTGCAATTGACGATCGCCAGCGCAATGCACAGGCTGATTGCTGCATTCAGCCCCGCCCCGCCCCGATCGGCGACAAAGGCGGAAAACATCCCGTCACCGCCCGCGAACAATCCCGCCAGATCGCGCGCGCCGGTCAGCACCGCTGCCAGCGGTATGATCTGCGTGATGAACCCGACGCCCAGTGCGAACAGCACCGCGCGCGAAATCTGCGCCGGTGCATCATGCGTCTCCTCGCCCAGAAAGATCGCATTGCCAAAGCCATACAACGCGAAGATCGAGGCCGACCCCGCCAGCCCGATCGCCCGCAGGCTCGCAGGCAAAAGCGCGGTCCCGTCCAGCACAACCGGATGCGTCAGCATAGGCGTCAGCGGCCGCGCATGGTGCCACACGCCCAATGCCGTCAGCACGAACAGCGCCACCAGCTCCAGCGCCAGAAACGCGCCGGTAATCAGCGCATTCGTGCGCAGATTTAGTATACCGCACAGCGTGGTGAACACGACCGATCCCAACGCCGCCCATGCCGGCGAAAGTCCCGGCAACACCGGCGCCAAATACGGCCCTATCCCCAACGCGATGACCGAAATATTCAGCAGCAGCACCAGCAGATTGACGCCGAGCACTATAAAACCAGCAAACGGCCCCAGCACGCGCGCCACGATGGCGTACTCCCCGCCCGTCAGCGGAAAGCAGGAACACAGCTCGGCATAAACCAGCGCAATCATCAGGCTGAGCACGCCCGCCGCACAAAAACTCAGCAACGCGCCCGTACCCGCCTGCGCCACGATTCCCGGCACGATAATGAATACCGAAGAGGCCGGCGTCAGCGAGGAAAGCGTAATCAGCAGCGCGCCAAACAGCTTCATGCTGCGCGTCAGCGCGGGCACGCTCATCCCAGGCGGCGCCGCACGGCCTCATTGACCAGCGCCGGATTGCCCTTGCCCGCCATGGCCTTCATGACTTGGCCTACGAAAAAGCCGAACAGCTTGTCCTTGCCCGCCTTGTATTCGGCGATCTTGTCCGGGTTGGCAGCCAGCACGGCATTGACCGCCGCATCGATCGCACCCGTATCGACCACCTGGCGCAACCCACGTGCCTCGATGATGGCCTCCGGCGCCTGGCCTGTATCCATCATCGCCTCCAGCACCTCCTTGGCAATCTTGCCGTTGATGGTGCCATCGCCAATCAAATCCAGCAGCGTGCCCAGCGCCGCAGCCGAGATCGGCGAGTTGTCAATCGTATGCCCGGTGCGGTTCAGCCCCGCGAAAAAATCGCCGATGACCCAATTCGCCGCGATCTTGCCATCGCGCCCGCGCGCCACCTCCTCGTAGAAATCCGCAATCACCTGCTCGGCCACAAGCACGCCGGAATCTACGAACGGCAGCCCATATTGCCGCATGAAGCGCGCCCGCTTGGCATCAGGCAGCTCCGGCAATTGCGCGCGCAAACCCTCGACCCACGCCTCATCCAGCACCAGAGGCAGCAAATCCGGGTCCGGGAAATAGCGATAATCATGCGCATCCTCCTTGCTGCGCATGCTGCGTGTCTGTCCCCGGCCGGGGTCATAAAGACGCGTCTCCTGCAACACGGTCCCGCCCTCTTCCCATACGCCGATCTGCCGCTTCGCCTCGGCTTCGACGGCCTGCATGACAAAGCGAATGGAATTCACATTCTTGACCTCGCAGCGCGTACGGAACGGCTCGCCCGCGTGGCGCACGGACACGTTCACGTCCGCGCGCATGGAACCTTCCTCCATGTTCCCGTCGCACGTGCCCAGATAACGCAGCAACTGACGCAGCTTGCGTAAATACGCGCCGGCTTCCTCGGGGCTGCGCAGATCGGGCTCGCTGACAATTTCCATCAACGCCACGCCCGAGCGGTTCAGATCGATATACGTCTTGGACGGATCCTGGTCATGCAGCGACTTGCCCGCGTCCTGTTCCAGATGCAGACGCGTCACCCCAATCTTCTTGGTCGAACCATCCGACAGCTCGATCTCGACATTCCCGGCGCCCACGATCGGATGTTCGAACTGGCTGATCTGATAGCCCTGCGGCAGATCGGCGTAGAAATAGTTCTTGCGGTCGAAACGGCTGACCAGGTTGATATGCGCGTCCATCCCCAGCCCCGTGCGCACGGCCTGCGCCACGCACGCCTCGTTGATCACCGGCAGCATCCCCGGGAACGCCGCGTCCACAAAGCTCACCTGCGTGTTCGGTGCCGAGCCGAAATCCGTCGCCGAGCCGGAGAACAGCTTGGATCGGCTGATGACCTGCGCGTGCACTTCCAGGCCGACAACGACCTCCCAGAGTCCGCTCTCACCTTCTAGCGTATAGCCCATCGTTAAACCTCAAAGAAAGAAAAGCTGGGGGAATGTGCCATTCCCCCCAGACCCCCCGTCATCATTTAGGAAGCCAGAACGGTGGGCTTTGCCGTAAACCCCGCCGCCGCCTCGATCACGCCCGCCACAGCAAACACCGTCTCCTCATCAAACGGCCGCCCGATCACCTGCAACCCCAGCGGCAGCCCCTGCCCGTCCAGCCCCGCGGGCACCGACATCCCAGGCACACCCGCCATGCTCGCCGGCACGGTAAACACGTCATTCAAATACATCGCAATCGGATCATCCATCTTTTCGCCCTGCGCAAACGCGCCCGTCGGCGCCGTCGGCGTCACCAACGCGTCCACCGAGGCAAACGCATCCGTGAAGTCCTTCAGAATAAGCGCCCGCACCTTCTGCGCCCGCAGATAATACGCGTCATAGTACCCCGCCGAGAGCACATACGTCCCGATCATGATCCGCCGCTTGACCTCATCGCCAAACCCCGCCGCCCGCGTCCGCTCATACAGATCGATCAGATCAACCCCCTCCTCGCGCGCCCCATACCGCACCCCATCATAGCGCGCCAAATTAGAAGACGCCTCCGCCGGCGCCACGATATAGTACGTCGCCAACCCATATTTCGTGTGTGGCAAGGACACGTCCACAATCTCCGCCCCCGCCGCACGCAGCCAGCCCAACCCCTCCTGCCAAAGCCGTTCCACATCCGGATTCATGCCGTCCATCCGGTATTCCCGAGGCACGCCGATCCGCAGCCCCCGCACGCCACGCTTGCACGCGGCGGCATAATCAGGCACCGGCCGATCCACGCTCGTGCTGTCGCGCGGATCAAACCCCGCCATGCTCCCCAGCAATAGCGCGCAATCCTCCACGCACCTCCCAAAAGCTCCAGCCTGATCCAGCGAGGAAGCAAACGCCACAATCCCCCACCTGCTGCACCGCCCATAGGTCGGTTTAATCCCCGCAATACCGCAGAACGCGGCCGGCTGCCTGATCGAACCGCCCGTATCCGTCCCTGTCGCCCCCATCACCATACGCGCAGCAACCGCGGCCGCCGACCCGCCAGACGATCCGCCCGGCACCAATACGGCATTGCTACCGGCCCGCGTCCAAGGATTGGCCACCGCTCCGAATGCGGACGTCATATTGGACGAGCCCATCGCGAACTCATCCAGATTGGCCTTACCCAAAACCACCGCGCCATCACGCAGCAGATTGGCACTCACCGTGCTCTCATAAGGCGGCACGAAATCGGCTAAAATCCGGCTACCCGCCGTAGTGCGCACGCCCTCCGTGCAAAATAGATCCTTCATGGCAATCGGAATACCCGCCAACGGCGCCGCATCCCCGCGCGCCAGCGCCGCATCCGCCGCATCCGCGCCGGCGCGCGCGGCATCCGCCGTTACCGTAATGAACGCGTTCAGCCGAGGATTGAGCGCTTCCACCGCCTCGATATGCACCCCCACCAGTTCGCGCGCCGAAAAATCCCGCCGCCGCAGCCCGGCCATCACCTGCGCGATGCTCAAATCGAAAAACATCAGGTCGCACCGCTTAAATTGACAAAAGTTCTTTGCTTCTTTCTTTCAAGAAAGAAGTTCCTTCCTGAAGAACAGAACCAAAAGACTTTTATCATTCTATTCCACCACTTTCGGCACGGCAAAAAATTCCCCCTCGCGATCGGGCGCATTGCCCAAAATCTGCTGAGCATACCCCCCATCGCTCACCACATCCGCCCGCATGCGCAACGCAATCTGCGCCCCGCCCGTCAGCGGCGCCACGCCCTCCACATCCACCTCACTCAATTGCTCAATCCACCCCAATATGCCGTTCAGCTCGCCCGCAAGCACCCCCACGGCCTCATCCTCCAGGCGAATGCGGGCCAGCCGTGCAATCCGGCGCACGGTCGCATGGTCCAGCGACATACCAATTCCTCCTGGTCTGATGGGGCGGCCCGGACGATAACGGCGACCATGCCCCGGTTCAACCACAGTGCTCCTTAGCGTCCCGGACTTGCGGGGCCGCCTGGCACAAGGCCAGCGCCTCCTCGGCCTTGATCCTGGCAGCAAGACCATCGGCATCGCGCTGTCGGACGTGACGCTGATGCTCGCCACGCCCCACGCCGCCGTCAAACGCACCAAATTGACGGCCAATGCGGCCGAAATAGGCGCAATCGCCCGCGCGCAGGGCGCCGCCGGCCTCATCGTCGGCCTGCCACTGTCCATGGACGGCAGCCTGGGCCCCGCCGCCCAGGCCGCCCGTGACTGGGCCCGCGCCCTGTCGGAGGCCACCGATCTGCCCGCCGCATTATGGGACGAACGCCTGTCCAGCGCCGCGGTTAATCGTTTCCTCATCGAAGAGGCCGATATGACGCGTGCCCGCCGCGCCCGCGTGGTGGACCAGATGGCTGCCGCCTACATGTTGCAATCGGCGCTGGACGCCAGCCGCACAACGTAACGACTGAGACAAGGGACCCCGGACATGCTTCGAGTGAAGCGTGTTCGGCGTTTCTATCAGCGCCGAACATGCTCCAGAAAGACCTAGCGGAGATGTGGCTGACGTACACGTCAGTCCCCCCGTCAATTACAAGACGCGGCGAAACAGTCCCGTGCAGCCAAAAATCCCCCAGAACTCAAATACGCGCGGATCCAATCCGTCCCGCACCCCCTGCCAGACGCCGTAATCCTCATTGCCGGCATCTGCGTTCCGCTGATCGTTAAAATCATGGAACAGACAAAAACCGCCCGGTAGAATAACCTGCGGCAAAGCTCGGCATGCGCTCAGCACATGCGCGTAGCGGTGCGAATGATCGATGAAGCAGAAATTGAACCTGCGGGCCGCGCGCGTAAACGTGCCCAGCGCCTCATCGCCATCGGTGTTGAAGAAAAACACCCGCTCAGCCCCCGCCCGCCCTGCGATCGCAGCGCGTCCCGCGCCCATCGCGCCCGGATCAAGATCGATCGATACGATAGTATTATCCAAACCCGCCGACACAGAGGCAGATAGCATAACTGACGCCGAAAGCCCCCTATATGTCCCCAGCTCCAGGCAATCGCCGCCGCAGAAATACGCCATCTCGTACAGCTTGCAGGCATCCGCCGGCAGCAGCCACCCTGCAATGCCTATATCGATCATGCCTGCTTTCGTCGGCGCATGGGCGAGTGCCGCGTGCGTCTCGTCGATGAACGGACCATCGAAGTCATAGGTCTTGAGATAGGGCATCAGGAACCGCTGATCGGTCCGCGTCTGCTCCAATGTCAGCCAGGTCTGCGCGTGCCGATCTATCGGACCGGCCGTGATCTCGGCCATTTCACCACGCTTGATGCTCAACGCAACATCGCCCCCCATCTCGCGTTCGCCCGCCATACCCATTCCCGGCGCCCATGTCCCCCACCCTCCAAGCAGCGCCGGACGACGGACTCCAGAACGCCTGGATGGCGGCGATGCGCCGTGGCGACTACCCTGCGGCCTGGGCGATCGCCGATCACGTCCTGCGCACGGCAGACACCGCCACAAGCGACGATCCCGCGCAACCCTATCACCGGCGCCGGGTCTGGGACGGGGCGCCGGTCGACGGCCAGCGCGTGCTGGTCCGCTGCTATCACGGCCTGGGTGACACGCTGCAATTCGCCCGCTTTCTCCCCGCGTTGCGCACGCGCGCAGCGCATCTCACGCTGGAAGTCCAGCCGGAGTTGCTGGCCCTGTTTGCCACCATACCGGGCCCCGACAAAATCGTCGCCTTTGCGGCCGCCTCCCCCCTGCCGCCATCGCCCTGCAACCTGGAAATCATGGAGGCCTGCCACGCCCTCCGCCTGACACCTCAAGCCGCCCCGCCGCCCTACCTGCACGCCGCACCCCATCATGTGCCCGCCGGCGCGATCGGCCTTTGCTGGCAAGCCGGCGAGTGGGACGCGGCGCGCTCCATCCCCACCGCCGCGCTGAAACCCGTCCTGGCCGCCGGCCGGCCGCTGATCTGCCTGCATCCGCGCGCAGCACCACCCGGCTTCCTCAATCCCGCCGGCTGCCCGCACGATATCGCCAAAACCGCGCGAATTGTCGCAGGTCTTGATCTGGTCATCACCGTCGACAGCATGATCGCCCACCTCGCCGGCGCGCTCGGCCGTCCCACCTGGCTGTTGCTCAAGCATGACGCGGATTGGCGCTGGATGGACGGGACCAACCGCTCGCCTTGGTATCCGTCTATGCGCCTGTTTCGCCAACCCGCTCCGGGTGCTTGGGCACCCGTTGTGGAAAATATCGCTGACCGGCTCACATCAGCCAAAAAGGCTGGGGGAGATGTGCCATCCCCCCCAGACCCCCCGTCTTCACTTTAGCGCAGGTTTACGTCCAGCACGCGTGCATCATCCGCATCTATCGCAATTCGGCTCATCGATCCTGGATCGATCTGCCACCGCCGCAGCAAATCCAACGGCGCGCCCAGCACGTGCGCCAGCACGGCCTTGATGATATCGGCATGGCTCACGACCACCACCTCGCCCTCTGGCCACGCAGCCCCCAGCCGCAGGATTGCTGCCACAGCACGCGCCTGCACAGCCAGCATGCTCTCGCCCCCTGGCACCCGCGCCGTGCTCCGAAAATCGTTCCACGCACGCCATGCAGGCTGCTCGCCAAGCGCCTCGAAACTCAGCCCCGTCCAAGACCCGAAATCGATCTCGGCAAGATCCGGCTCCAACTCCACCGTCAGCCCGACAGCCGCGGCAATCGGTGCTGCGGTCTGCGCCGCGCGGCTCACCGGGCTGCTGACCACCTGCGAAATGGATCGCGTTGCAATGACCCGCGCAGCGCGCGCAGCCTGGGCAATCCCGCGCGCATCCAGATCATGATCCGCGCGCCCACCCAATGCGCGATCCAGCAACGGATAGGCGCCATGCCGCACCAGGCAGAAGATCGTCACTCCTCCAGCGCACCCGCAATGAACGCCTCGGTGCGCGCGCGCGCCTCTTGATCGGTAAACTGCACAGGAGGCGCCTTCATGAAGTAGCTCGCCGGCCCTACGAGCGCACCGCCCACGCCGCGATCCAGCGCCAGCTTGGCGCACCTTACTGCATCGATCACCACGCCGGCCGAATTGGGCGAATCCCAGACCTCCAGCTTCACCTCGCAATTGATCGGCACATCGCCGAACGTCGTGCCCTCCACGCGGATATGCGCCCATTTGCGATCTGTCAGCCAAGGCACATGATCGCTCGGTCCCACATGCACATCACCCGCCGGCAAAGCCGCTGCCAGCATGCTCGTCACGGCTGCAGTCTTGGAGATCTTCTTCGATTCCAACCTGTCCCGCTCAAGCATGTTGGCAAAGTCCGCATTGCCGCCGAAATTGAGCTGGTAGGTCCGGTCCACGCGCACGCCGCGCTCCGCAAATAGCGTGACCAGGCTCCGGTGCAGGATCGTCGCACCAAGCTGGGACTTGATGTCATCGCCAATGATCGGCAGCTTCGCCCGCGCAAAACGCGCAGCCCAGGCGGGGTCGGAGGCCAGGAATACGGGGATGCAATTGACCAACGCGCAGCCCGCAGCCAGCGCCTGTTCGGCATACCACCGCGCCGCCTGCTCCGAGCCCACGGGCAGAAAGCACACCAGCACTTCGGCCCGCGCTGCGCGCAGCGCCTCGGCCACATCAACGGCCTCGGCCGGGCTCTCTGTGATCATCAGGCGGAGATACTTGCCCAGTCCATCCATGGTCGGCCCGCGCTGCACCACCACCCCACCAGGCGGCACGCGCGCAAAGACAATGGTGTTGTTCGGCGGCGCCAGGATGGCCTCGGCCAGGTCGAGTCCAACCTTGCCCTGCGCCACATCAAAGGCGGCGACCAACTCGATATCGCCCACCCTATAGCCGCCCAGATCGGCGTGCATCAGGCCCGGCACGATCTGGCCGGCCTTCGCCTGACCGTAGAAGACGATGCCCTGGACCAGGGAGGAGGCGCAGTTCCCGACGCCGGCTATCGCGACCCTGACCTTGCCCAACCATCGTCCCCGCTACTGTGTTCCCGGCAGGAACAAAGCAGCCAACACCACGACAAGGCGGCGGTTGCAAGGAAAGACCTTGGGGGGACGGTGCCGGTCCCCCCGGACCCCCGTCTTCATTTAAAGCATGACCTTAAAAAATGACGGGGGGTCTGGGGGGGATGGCACATCTCCCCCAGCTTTTTAGTCACCCCAGGTCGCAAACATCGCCACAGCCGCCGCCGCCATCGCCCCAGTCGCCATCCACCCCACCCACCGCAGCCAAGGATTGAGCGTGAACCGCCCCATCACGCTGGCCCGGCTCCCCAGCACCATCATCGCCGCCATTACCGGCACAGCCACCACGCCGTTGACCACCGCACTCCAGAACAGCGCGCGCACCGGATCGATCGGGCTTGCATTCATCAGCGCACCCACCCCGATCGTGCCCACCATCGCGCCATAAAAGCGCCGGGCCTTGCCAGGCAGACGCGCCAGGCCCACGCGCCACGCCCACGCCTCGCCCAGTGCGTAGGCGGCCGAGCCGGCCAGCACCGGCAGCGCCAGCAACCCGGTGCCCACGATACCCGCCGCAAACACCACGAAGGCAAAACGTCCTGCGATCGGCCGCAGCGCCTCGGCCGCCTGGGCAGAGGTCTCGATCGTGGTCACCCCATGCACGTGCAGGGTAACAGCAGCGGTCAGCATGATCGCCAGCGCAATCAGGTTGGAAAACGCCATGCCGACATAGGTATCCAGATGAATGCGCGCCAGCTCCTCAGGCGCCTGCTGCGGCGCGATGATCAGCGGCTTGGCGCCCACATGCTCGCGCTCATCTTCAACCTCCTGCTCGGCCTGCCAGAAGAATAGGTAAGGGCTGATCGTGGTGCCCAGCACCGCCACGACCACGGTGATATAGCTCGCCTTCAATTGGATGCGGGGCAGCACCAGCCCGACCGCAACCTGGCCCCAGGGCACGTGCACGGCGAAGATCACGGCCACATAAGCAAACAGCGAAAGCGTCAGGTACTTCAGAACAACCACGTAGCGCGCATAACGCATGAACACCGCCAGGCCCGCGGTCGCCAGCGCAAAGCCGCCGACATAGACCAGCGCCGAGCCCCCGATCAGCAGAGACAGCGCGCTGCCCATCGCACCCAGATCGGCGCCGATATTGATCGTGTTAGCCACGACCAGCAGCGCGACGATGACGTGCAAGGCCCAGCGCGGCAGATGCCGGCGCAAATTGCCCGCCAACCCGCGGCCGGTCACCCGGCCGATTTGCGCGCTGATCTCCTGCGTGGCCGCCATCAGCGGATAAGTCAGCAACAGCACCCAGGCCATGCTGACGCCAAACTGCGCACCCGCCTGCGAATACGTGGCAATGCCGCTCGGATCATCGTCCGATGCGCCGGTGATCAGTCCCGGCCCCATGATGTCGCTCAGCCTGGGGCGCCGCGGCAGCTTGACCGCGCTTGGCGCGTCGGAAAGGGGCACGGAATCTTTCAGAACGATCTCCGTGTCAGCCTTGCTCGCGAGAACGTGTGCAGCATTGGATGGTTGCACGCGCCGCCACGTTCACGCTTGAAGTAGCCGGGAACAGAATACCGCGGTGATCGTTCGCTGGCCGATCAAACGGAGGGACAGGCATGAAGGCGCTTACCTGGCACGGCAAAGGCGACATCCGCTGCGAAAGCGTGCCGGACCCGAAAATCGAACAGCCGCGTGACGCCATTATCAAGGTCACCGCCTGCGCCATTTGCGGCTCGGACCTCCACCTCTTCGACGGCGTCATCCCCTCTATGCAAAGCGGTGACGTGCTCGGCCACGAAACGATGGGCGAGGTGGTCGAAGTGGGCAGCGAGGTCAGCAACCTCAAGAAGGGCGACCGCGTCGTGGTCCCCTTCACGATCGCCTGCGGTCAATGCTTCTTTTGCAAGAAGGGCTTTTTCTCTGGCTGCGAACGCTCCAACCCAAACGCCGATATGGCCGCCAAGCTGTGGGGCCATTCACCCGCGGGGCTGTTCGGCTACTCCCACCTTCTCGGCGGCTACCCCGGCGGACAGGCAGAATATCTGCGCGTGCCCTTTGCCGATGTCGGCCCCATCAAGGTGCCGCATGGCCTCAGTGACGAACAAGTCCTGTTCCTGTCCGACATTTTCCCGACCGGCTACATGGGCGCCGAATTCTGCAACATCAAAGGCGGTGAAACCATCGTCGTTTTCGGCTGCGGGCCGGTTGCGCAATTTTCCATCCGCAGCGCTTTCATGCTCGGCGCCGAACGCGTGGTTGCCGTGGACACCGTGCCCGAACGCCTGGAGCTTGCCGCCAAAGCCGGCGCAATCACCATCGATTTTATGAAGGAAGACGTCTACGACCGCATTCAGGAATTGACCCATGGCCGCGGCGCGGACGCTTGCATTGATGCCGTCGGCACCGAGCCCCACACGTCGGCCAGCTTTGACTCGATGCTGGATCGCCTCAAGGTCGCAGCCTTCATGGGCACAGACCGCCCCCACGTGCTGCGCCAGGCCATCAATAACACACGCAATTTCGGCATCGTCTCCATCATCGGCGTCTATGGCGGCTTCGTGGACAAGGTGCCGATGGGAAGTGCCATCAACCGTGGGCTTACCTTCCGCATGGCGCAGACGCCGGTGCAGCATTATCTGCCGATGCTGATGGAGCGGATTGAGAAGGGTGATATTGACCCTTCCTTTGTCATTACCCACCGGGCGAAACTGGAGGATGGACCTGATCTATACAAGACTTTTCGGGACAAGAAAGATGGATGCATCAAGGTGGTTATGACGCCCTGAATTAGCTAGCAAACCCAATTGCTCGCTCCAAGGGTTCCGCGAGAGGGTTGAAGAATTTGCATCACATTGCGAACGCGCTGGCAGATAGCTCGAGCGAAGCTGACCTGCTCTAGGAGATTGCCGGCTATGCCATGAACATGTTCTCAGCCGACCTTGTCACGGTATACGAGTATCAAGTGGCCAAGAGCGGGAATGCAGACGCGAAGGAAATTGATGGCACGTTCAATGGAGCGGTAGGTGTCGCTGGCAAATTCAAGTACCCGGACCAAACACGCCACGCGACCCCCCAATTGACTGGGTCCCATTCAGGCTTCTGCGTATCGGTCACGGCCAGTACGATAACCAGCCTCACGCGAAAAAACGGGTGGCTTCGTATTACGGGAGGGGGTTCCATCTGTTGCGGGCGTAATCTTGAGAAGTTGTATCGAAAGTATGGGGACCATGTTTGTTAATTGCCGAGTTCAGCATTCTCTCGGAGCCGAAGAGAGGAATTTGCCTGATGCGTTGGCGTCCACCGCAGCCATCGCGATGAGAAACCGACGCATCGTCTCCGCAGTGGGAGACGGAGCGGAGACCGTGAGTGAACGTGGGACGTACTTCTGCATCAAGACTCGTTGCCGATCTTGGTGGAACGAATGGACGCGTGGCGCTCGCGATTGATAGTTCAGTCCCCTCTGACGCCGCAATCGAAATCCCGATTCGGAACGCGGTCGAGGCGCTTGCGCTTTTTCGGCTAAGGCGCTGAAGCGCGATCTGGGGCTGTCGCGCATCGTCGTCGTTAACGATTTGTGGCAGTGGCAATGTCCGTGCCGCACCTCACGGACGTTGATCTTAGACAGGTCGGCGGTGGGACTGCCCGCCCCGACGGCCCGATTGCGGTGCTCGGCGCCGGAACCGGCCTGGGAGTAGCCAGCCTTGTTCCAACTGCGGCTGGCGCTCTCGTTTTGCCCGCGGAGGGTGGGCACGGGACGATCAATTCGGCCAACTCGTTTGACGCGCAATTGATTGACCATCTGCGCGATGACACGACGCGCAGTGATGGAGAGACTTGGCTCGGGCACGTTTCTGCCGAGCGGGTCCTCTCGGGTCCCGGATTGATGAATTTACGCCGAGCGGTCCATCGGCTTGCGGGCGCGACATGCGAAATAGGAGAGCCTCACGAGGTGACCGCTCTTGCGGCTCAGGGCAACAGCCTAGCTATAAGGACAATCGAGGCGTTTTGCTCAATGACGGGGACGTTCGCAGGAAACCTGGCACTCACGCTTGGCGCTACGGGAGGCGTCTACGTCGGGGAAGGCATTGTCCCGCGGTTAGCCAATTTCTTCGATTCACCTCGCTCAGGCTTCCGTAAAAGCTTTGAGAGTAAGGGAAGGCTGACAAATTACCTGCAGCAGATTCCGACATTCCTTATCACGCGGCAGCATCCGGCCCTCCTCGGACTAGCGATGATGGGCGGCCTTGCGTCTGCATCGACGCAGAGTCGGCCGGTCTTCGCGAGGGGATACAAGGCATAGCGCGTGCGGTGTCGCTGGATTTTTGCATTCCCCATTCAGCTGAGCAAGCTCAGGACTATGTCGGGTTCGAGTTTGGACGGGGGGTCTGGGGGGAACGGCTCGTTCCGCCTATCTCTCTCCTACCGCAACACAATCTCCACGCGCCGATTCTGTGGCTCGCGCACGCCGCGCGCCGTCGGCACCAGCGGATTGCTTTCGCCGTGACCGGCAATGGCAATCTCCGAAGCCGCCACCCCATCGTGCACCAATTCCGCTTGCACACTGCTCGCCCGGCGCACCGAAAGCCACTGGTTATACGCCGGTGTGCCGGACAGGTCGGTGTAGCCATCGACCTCGATACGCGAGGTGCCGCCGCCCTGCGACGCACTCGCCGCCTGCGCCACGATCTGGCGCGCGCGTGCGCTCAGATCAGCACGGTTCCAATCGAAGAACACTAAATAGGTGCGTACGGCGGAAGCGGCCGGCGGCATGGGCGCCGGGGGCGGCACGGAAGAGGGCATGGGCGCGCGGGGCGTGAAGAAAGCATAGCGCACGCCAAGGGTAATCTGATGATTGAAGTCGTTGGTAAAATGGCGATTGAACGTCTCGGAAATTGTCTTGTAGGAGGCAAAGAAAGGTGTCACGCCACCGCCTCCGCCATGGCCGTTGTCCACGATCAGGACGCTATGCCACTGCGTCAACTGAAACGCCGGCAGCGGATCCAGCAGCCCGATCATGCGATAATCGGCGGTGAATGAAAGCCCCTCCACCCAGGGTATCGGCACCGAAAACCCGGCGATCCCCTGATAGGCAAATCCGCCCACGGTCTGATCACGAAAACCCCGCGGCGTCGTTGGCAGCGGGTAGGGTGATGGCGCCAAAGGCGGCGCCACATACCCGTCCACCGCCTGGTGGAAAGGCGAGTGCTCAACGGCCTGGCCGCCGGCGCCAACGCCGATATAGGGGTATATCGATAGCCCCAGATTAAAATCATACAGGACGTTGACGAAGCCGCCATATAGCGTCTCGACGCCGCCGGCGGTGCGGGGTGGGCTGGTGCCATCGGGCAGCGTGACCTTGGCGCCGCTGACTACGTTGTTAAGCGCATCACCCTCGATTTCCGCGCGCAGTCCCAGTCCGAGTCCCCAACCGGCGCTGACCTGGCCCGCTACGCCGGGGTTGAAGGTGTAGTGAACGTTCTCTTCGTAGCCGAAAAACGGGGCTGCCGTGACAATCTCGTTCTGCTTGAAATTGACGCCCGCGCCCAAGCTGATATAGGGGCCTGCCACAGGTTGAGCCATGGCTGCCCACGGCACGCAGGCGGCGATTGCACCAGACACACACAAGGCTTCAATACGCACGCGCCACTTTCCCCATGCGCGTCCGTAGCAGGGCGGACGCGCCGCCAACCTTGTAAGAGGCTGGGGTGTTCGGCAAGCAGTTTCGGTGTGCGGTGCCTCTCGCCATAAGAGCATGTCGCGATTAAGCCACACGATCCTGCAGGCCGTCCATCGTATGCCCGCTCTACTTTGCCGCTTTCAACTGCTCGGGCTTGTGCACCGCCTTCTTGCCAGACTTGCTGCTCTTGACCAGCACTTCGGGTGCGGCTTTTGTCGCTTTGGCCGTGTGACCCTTCACCTTGGTTGTGGATGTGACAATCTTTTCCACGGTCCCCGTCGTCTCGCCCTGCGGCGTGTTCCACCGCACCTTTGCACCCTTCTTCGGCATCGTTGGCATCATCGCCCTCCATTTTCCCAACACGGCCTTCTACTGCATGGGGCTTGCGCGCCGAATGGCAAGACAGGCTGATGCTTCCGTGATAAAAAGATTGCGGGAACCTGGCACAACTTCCCCAGCTCTTTGGCTCGCTTCATCATCCCGGCATCGACAAGTCCGTCAGCCGCTTATACTCCTCGATCGCGAACCGGTCCGTCATCCCCGCCACATAATCGCAAACCACTTGCGCCGATTGTGCTGTGGCCCCCTCGCCCGCCTGCGTCCGCCAGCCATCCGGCAACGTCGCCGTGTCCGAATGAAGCAACGCGAACAATTCGCCGGTCAGGCGCCGCGCCTTGTTGGACATGCGATTGACCCGCCAATGCCGGTACATGCGCGCGCGCAGGAACTCCTTGATCGCATCGTTCGCACCCGACATGCGCGGTGAAAAGCCGATTACCGGTTTTTTTGCGCGGCGGATGCGATCGGCGTTGTCGGGATCGAGTGCGGCCAGGCGGCGGCGGCTTTCGTCCACCACGTCACTGACCAGCGCATTGATCACGCGGCGGATCGTCTCGTGGCGCAGACGCGGCGGCGGCACGTCCAGGCCGGAGCGGCGCGCTTCGATCAGGGCTTCGCGCACCACGGGCAGATGGGCGATTTCGTCGGGTCCGAACAGGCCTGCGCGCATGCCGTCATCCAGATCGTGGCTGTGATAGGCTATGTCATCGGAAATCGCGGCGACTTGCGCTTCCGCACTGGCGTAGGTATTGAGTTGCAGGTCGTGCAATTTGGCGTAGGCCTCGATATAAGCGGGCGGCTTGGGCCACGGGCCATTATGCTTGACCAGGCCCTCCAGCGTCTCCCACGTCAAATTCAATCCGTCAAAGGCGGCGTAACGTGATTCCAGACGCGTGACAATGCGCAGCGCCTGCGCGTTGTGGTCGAACCCACCGTAAGGTTTCATGCAGGCGTTCAGCCCGTCCTCACCGGCGTGGCCAAAGGGCGGGTGGCCGAGATCGTGCGCGAGTGCCAGCGCCTCGGCCAGATCCTCGTCCACACCGAGTTCACGCGCAATCGAGCGCGCGATCTGAGCGACTTCGATGCTGTGCGTCAGGCGCGTGCGGAAGAAATCGCCGACGTGGTTGACGAAGACCTGGGTTTTGTATTGCAGCTTGCGAAACGCGCTGCTGTGGATGATGCGGTCGCGGTCGCGCTGCCACGGGCTGCGCGTGGGCGCCTCCGGCTCTGGGTGCAGGCGGCCGCGGGTGGTGGCGGCCTGGGTGGCGTAGGGGGCCTGGGGCATGGCGCCGGTCATAGGGCAAAGCGTTGGGCGCTTGCTAGAAGCTGAAGGTGAGGCAAGATTGGGGGGGATGTGCCATCCCCCCCAAACCCCCCGTCTTAATTTTAGGCGTCGCTTAAATGATGACGGGGGGTCGTCACGCGACAGCGTGCTTCGCACGACGGGGGATGGCACATCTCCCCCAGCTTTAGGTCTTGTGAAATGAGCCTACGGGCCGGCCTGCTACTGACCCTGCTGCTGACCCTGGCCGGCTGCGGCGGCGACGACGCACCCCCGCCCGGCAGCTTCGCGCCGCTGCAATACGGCTATCTGACCAAGCTGCGGCTCAATGTCGGCACGATCGACATAGAGGACCACAGCGCGCCATTGGGGCCGGACGATATCTCCGCCCAGTCGCCCGTCACACCGGCGCAGGCGTTGAACCAAATCGGCCATGATAGGCTTTTCGCGGCGGGTCTGCTGGGCCAGGCGCAATTCGTCATCGACCAGGCCTCCATCGTGCGCGGCGCGCAGGGTGCGCTCTACGGCAACATGGCCGTGCATCTGGAGGTGACAACGCAAAGCGGCGCGCGCGCGGGCTACGCGGAGGCGCGGGTTTCCCGCACCCACCTGCCTGGCTCTGATTCCGAAAACCCGTCCAGCGTGCTCTACGACATGACGCGCCAGATGGGCGATGCCATGAATGTCGAGCTCGAATACCAGATCAAGCGGTCCATGGGTGACTTCCTGGCCGCGGCCGATGTGGTGCCGTCAGCCGTGACGGCGACACCTCTTGAGCCGGCGGGTGCGCCGTCGGCTTTGCCGCCGGCCAGCGTGTCTGCGCCCTTGCCGCCGCCGCCGATAGGGCCGCCGGCGCAAAACGCGTTGCCGCCCGAGGTGCCGCCGAGCAGCGATGCGCCGCCTATGCAGATGTCACCGCCGCCCGGGTATTTGCGGCAGCCGGGAGAGCCTTGATGTTTCCCGAAATCTTCAGTTGTTATCAAGGCCTTTCGCGGACGACGTCTGATGCAGGAAATAGGCGGCCCCCTATTTGGCGGGGATGGGCGCGAAATTGCGCGGCGTGCCCAGGCGAAAGAACGTGATCAGGTCGGAGGCAAAGGCGTCCGCGTAGTAGCCGGGCCCGATCCTGCCCAATCGGCAAAATTCAATCAGCCGGGCAGGTTTCCGATCGATCTGTCGCGTTGGTGCTTCCGCCTGCACGGCCGCGCCAACGCGGGAATAATTGCCATTGCCGCATCACTGGAGAATGCCGCGGCCACCAGCGTGAAATTGAATGTGGGCTACCTGGCAATCGCGGCCGAGCGCCCGACCGCGCCGCCCTGATTATAGCCCCAGCAAAAACAACCACCCCACGCAGATCACACCGCCGAACCACACCAGGGTACGCACCGTCGCCACCCCGCCGATATAGATAAAGGTGTAGGCAATACGCAGCAGGATGAAGATGACCGCCAGCGTATCGATACGCGCCTGCGCGGCATGGGCCATCTCCGCCATGATCACCGCAGCGGCAAAAGGCGCAAACGCCTCGAAATGGTTCTGGTGCGCCCAGTTGGCGCGGGCCCGCCAGCCCTCCAATCGGGCGAGGAAATCGCGCGGCGCTGCGTTGTCGTAAGCAGGCTGCGCCTTTGCGCTACCCACAGTGATGTAGGGCAGGGCGGCGGCGATCAGCACGCAAAGATGAGCGATGTTCATGGAGGCGATCGCTACAGCAACGGACCGTCCACGTCCATGATCTCGCGCCTGATGATTTTCAGCGGCACCAGGCCGGCGCCCAGGAACCGGTCATGGAAATGCGCCAGGATGAAGGACTTGCCGTCGCGGGCCTGCGCGTCCGCACGCAACTTCAGGATCATCAGCTTGCCCAGCGTGTAGCTGAAATAGCCGGGGTCGGACGTGCCGCGCCGTGCCTCCTTGTAGGCGACCGAGGGTGGCTGGAAGCACACATCGGCCATCATCTTCGCAGCGTCTGCCAGCGACATGCCCTGCGTGTGCATCTGCACGGAGGCAACAAGCCGGCAGTCACGCAGCAGCGCATCCTGCAATTGCGCCAGATGCAGCTTGGGGCTGTTATCGAGCAGGCCCTCCTGCTGCATCATCTGCTCGGTGTAATGCGCCCAGCCTTCGATCGCCGTGTAGGAATGTCCTGTCTTGCGCACGATCGACCAGGCAGGGTTGGCGCGCATGAACAGGTACTGAACGAAATGGCCGGGCAGCGCCTCGTGAACGCCCAGATTCAGCAGCAGCGCCTTGTTGAAGTACTGCAGGTAGTCATCCTGTTGCGCGGCCGATTTCGTCACGTCCGGCGGCGTGATGTAGTAATAGGCTTGGGTGGCATGCGTCTCGAAAGGTCCGGGCGGATCCATTTCGCCGAAGACGATCGCGCGCTGGAAGGGCGGGGTTTCGGCAACCTTGGGCAAATCCTGTCCGGGCAAGTCTATGATGTGTTTCGCGGCGATGAATTCGTGCAGCATCGCAAGCTGGCTTGCCGCCGTGCCGATCAGATGGGCCGCGTCAGGGTGATCCGCGCCGATCACCTTCAAGGCGTCGGCCGGATGGGCGGGATCGACCACGTGCGAAACAGCCAGGAAATCGTCACGATCCCGCTTGAGCTGCGCGCGCCCCGCGGCCAGCACCTGATCCGGTGTCAGGTCGATCAAATCCGCATCCAGCAGGCGTCGGTAATTGTCCGCGCCGAGCACGAAGCTGCCATGGGCGGTCTTCTTCTGCGCTGTCAGCCATTTGGTGAAATCGTTGCACGCGGCAACGGCGGCGCGTGTGCTGCGCGCAAGCTCGCTTTGTAGTACTTTGTCGTGCACCTGCGCGAATGCCGCCGGCAGGTCATGGGCGAGGAAATCGGCCGCACCGCGTGCGTCCTCCAGCCCGATCTCGATGAAGACTGGCGGCATGTCGGTCAGGTTCTGACGCGCCGCGGCCAGGATCGCGGGAATGGCCTGCTCGCGCGCAATGGCCGCGCGCAGGCGCGTGGCCGCGGGCGCAAAATCGCGTGCGATGAGCGTGTAGGGTCCGTTGGTGGCGAGGCTGACATAAATGTCAGGGTTATGCCGCCACTGCTGGACGTGCTCCTCCTCCAGCAACTCGCCGCCGATTTCGCCCGCCAGAACGTCGCGGTCGTTGCGCTGGGATTGTGTCAGCCTGGATACGTCCACCGCGCCCAATTGTGTGAGCGTGGCGTGCAGGCGCACCACTTCGCCCGCGTGGAAATCCGCTGAAACCGCATCCATGCGCGCATCGCCATCGTGCAGGCCGAGTGCGGTGGCATTGACCGGATGGGCGGCAAACTCGGCGGCGAAATAGGCGCGCACTATATCATCGTATTGCGGCACCACGGCACGGGCGGCGGCGGTCGAGGCAAGGCAGAGCAGAACCGCGGAGGTGGCGCGTAGGGCAAGGTGCATCGAAGGTTCCCGGCATTGATCGCTGCCATGCTAGCAGGTCTGCGCGGCACCGCCAGCTTGTGCCGGGCCAAACCCGCATTTAGCCTGCGCACCCATGCAGACATCCGCACCCGCCATTGCGTTTCCACGTCCTGACCCGCCGGCGCCGGGCCAGGTCATCGAGCTCGCGCCTGGGGTGCTGTGGGCGCGTCTGGCGTTGCCCTTCAGGCTCAATCACGTCAACATCTACCTGATCCGTGACGGCGCGGGCTGGGTCGCGATCGATACCGGCATCGCCGATGACGCCACACGTGCGGCGTGGGATGCGCTGCTGTCCGGCCCTTTGCGCGGCGAGGGTCTCAAGGCGCTGGTCGTCACGCATTTTCATCCCGACCACGTGGGCCTGGCTGGCTGGCTGACCGCGCGGCTTGGCATCGCCCTGCACATGCCGCGGACCGAATTTCTGTTCAGTGCTGCAATCACGCATGGTGCGCTCGGCAGGAACCCGGATTTTTACGAATGCAACGGGCTTTCAGCGGATGCCGTGCTGCGCGTCATCGGCAAGGGGCACGGCTATCTGCGCATGACGACAGGGCTGCCGAATCATTTCCACCGTCTGGTCGATGGCGGATGCCTGAAAATCGGTGATCGGGTTTTCGACATATTGACCGGAGGCGGCCACGCGCCCGAGCAGGCGATGCTCCATTGCGCGCGGGATGGGCTTTTCCTGAGCGCAGATCAGGTGCTGACCAGGATCAGCCCCAATATCAGCACCGAATCCTACGAGCCCGCCTCCGACCCGCTCGGCGAATTCCTCGCCTCGCTGCGCCGGCTGAGGCAAACAATTCCCGCAGACGTGCTGGTCCTGCCCGGTCATCACCTGCCGTTCACAGGGCTGCACGTGCGTATCGACGAGCTGATCGCCCATCACGCCGGCCGCTGCGCGCTGATTGCGAAAGCTTGCGCGACGGCACCATGCAGTGCTGCGGATCTGCTGCCTGTGCTGTTTGATCGTGCGCTCGATCCGCAGCAGATGAGTTTTGCGTTTCATGAGGTGGTGGCGCATGTGAATTACATGCTTGGGCGCGGGGAACTGGTGCAGATCTTGGGTGATGACGGGGTGCAGCGGGCGCGGGTAGTTTAGAAAGAAAGCACTTCTTTTTTTGAAAAAAAGAAAGCAAAAAACTTTTGCAAGTTACCCGCGCTCTAACTTTCAAAAGTCTTTTTGTTTCTTTTTCTTCAGAAAAAGAAGAATCTTCCCTTACTCCACCAGTTCGATCACCACAGGCACATGATCTGACGGCGTCTCCTCCCCGCGCTCCGCACGTTCGGGCTGTGCCGTGCGCAACCTCTCCGCCACCGTGGGCGAAAGCAGCGCATGATCGATGCGCAGACCACGGTCCCTCTGCCAGCAGCCGGCCTGATAGTCCCAGAACGTGTAGAGCGGCCCGGACGGCACGACCGCGCGCAGCGCATCGGTCATGCCGGCCCAGATCATTTGCCAGTAGCGCGCGCGCGTGGCAGGGCGCACCAGCGCGTCATCAGCGCCAAGCACGCCCTGCGCGTAATCAACATCCTCGGGGCACACATTGTAGTCGCCCGCTAGAACAAGCGGCACGTCCTCAGCCAGCAGGGCGGCGGCATGCGCGGCCAAATGGTCCATCCAGGCGAGCTTGTAAGCGTAGCCGGCCTCGCCGCCGCTATTGCCGTTCGGCAGATAAAGATTGCCGATGCGCAGGCCGCTTTCGGTCTGGACCTCTAAATAGCGGGCTTGCGCGTCGTCAGCCGGCAGGCCAGGCACGGCACGCTGCGTGACCTGAACAGCGGCGCGGCTGAGGATCGCCACGCCATTGAAGCCCTTCTGCCCGACGATTTCCGCCTTATAGCCGGATTCTCTGAAGCAGTTCGGGAAGGCTGCTTCCTCGCATTTGATTTCCTGCATCAGCAGAAAATCCGGCTTCTCGCGCTCCAGCCAGCGGCTGACGTTTCGCTCGCGCGCACGCACGCCATTGACGTTCCACGTGGCGATGCGCAACGCGCGCTCAGTCCACGGAAAAGCTGGTGCCACAGCCGCAGGCACTTGTGGCGTTGGGGTTGACTACAGCGAAATAGCTGCCCATCAGCTTGTCCACATAGTCGAGCTCCGCACCGGCCAGCAAGTCGAGGCTCGCCGGGTCGACCAGGACGGTGGCGCCTTCGCGCTCGATCACCAGGTCGTCGGGCGCGCGGGTGTCGTCCAGGTCGAACTTGTATTGAAAGCCGGAACAGCCGCCAGCGAGGACTGCCACCCGCAGGGCGGAGGGCTGGCCACTTGCGGCGACGATTTCGGCAATGCGGGTGGCGGCGCGGGGGGAGACGGCAAAGCGGGTCATGACATGTATGTAGGGCGGCGAGACGCGCGCGCAAAGGCAAGCGGTCGTTAGAGGCTAGTCTAAAAGAAGACGGGGGGTTTGGGGGGACCGGCACGGGCCCCCCAATTCTTCCCTTGCCTTCCTAACTTGCCCCCCCGCTATGCACCCCATCGCGCGCAAACCGAAAATCCAGATTACAGAACTCGCACGTCATGACGATGTCCCCCGACACCGCCATGTGGTCCAGATCGTCAGTCGGAAACTTCTCCAATATCCCTGCCAGCCGCTGTCGGCTGCACCGGCAACCGAACGCCAGCGCCCGGGGCCGCTCTATGGCCACCCCCTCGCCATGAAACAGCCGCCAGATCAGCTTCTCCGGCGGTAGCGCCTCATCGAGCAATTCAGCGTCGCTGAGCGTGCCCGCCAAGGCCAGCGCCGTGCGCCAGCTCTCATCCTGTTCGGCCATGTCCCCCGTGGATGACGCGGGATCGATGCCGCCCGCACCCGCCACCCGTTCAATGATCAGCGCGCCGGCGCGCCAGCCCTCGTCGGTCTTGGCACTGGCCAGTTGCACATGACAGGCGGTCTGCTCGCTGGCGTCGAAATAGTGCAGCGCTATGTCGGCCAGACTCTCGCCCTCGATCTGCACGATACCCTGGTAGCGTTCAGCGTCATTGCCCTGATCGACGGTGAAGGCCAGGTAGCCCTCGCCCAGCAGAGCCGCGGCATTGGGGGCCGGTTCGGCGGCCAGCAATGCCGCGAGCTTGTCCGCATCCGCCCGCGCATAGCCGCGCAAGGCGCCGGCCTCCGTGCAATCAGCCAGCAGCATGCCGACCGGCCCATCGCCCTTGGCCTGCAGGCTGAAGGAGCCGCGGAATTTCAGCGCAGACGCCAGGGCCGCCACCAGCGCCAGCGCCTGGCCCGACAGGGCCGTGACCAGATCGGGGTTTTCGTGGCGCGAGAGCAGGGCGTCTGCCAATGGCCCCAGCCGCACCAGGCGCCCGCGCACCGACCGGCGCGGCAGCGAAAACGGCGTCACACCACGCGGCACGACAATATCGGGCACGTCCGGGCGCGCGCCGTCCAGGAAGGCGGGGGTTTCAACCATCGGGCCTAGATGGGGTGGCCCACGCCCGCTGAAAACACGCGGCCGCCGCGCGGGGCTGTTGCATTTGATGGGAAGGCCAGGGGCTCTGCCCCTGGACCCTCTCTTACCGAACGGACGAATAGCTCAAGCACGGGGTCGGGCAGCCGAGAGAATGTCCGTCCTGGCTCTTCATAAGTTCCAGCCGCTTTCAGAAGGTCGATGAGGTTGCCGATGAGTGTGACGCCGTGTGGGTCGCCGTCTGTCAGCGGATTAACAATGACAAATCGGTCAGCTGCCACGCAATCTTTAGCGCCTCCGGGTCGTCACCTCGTGACAGGAGGGCTGTGAGTTCCTTGATCTGCCTGGTGTAATACCAACCCGCAGAAAGATTGACTCTCAAGGAAGCTGGGGGAGATGTGCCATCCCCCCCAGACCCCCCGTCATTATTTAGGACGGAGCCCAAAAATCGACGGGGGTCTGGGGGGGGATGGCACATCTCCCCCAATCTTTCTCGCCTTGACCATGTGTCAATCTCAACGCGGATTGGTATAAGTGCGGCCATATCGGCGCCGGAGGCTAGCGGAGGTTTAGCGACTGACGGGAGTGCCGGTGCGCACGAATTGCCTTGGGCCTGTTGCGCGGCTTCCATCTCTTTGAGCCTGGCGAGAATGGCCGGGCTGCCGCTGCCGTCGCTGCCGGCATCCACCAGGTTGCCAACTTCCGCTCAGTCGCCTGCCGCTCCCGCTGGTGCACCACGGCATCTACCCTGAGTTCGCCGTCCAGACGCTCCCACTCGCCATCGAACGACTGCATGAAGTCGCCGAGCAGGTCTGGCTGCATCAGCTGTCTTGTGAGAAGGTCCAGAATATGTGTCTCGACCGCGGCGCGCCGAAACGTCCGCCCGTTTGAGCAGGCTCCGTGCTTGGCAGCTTGAAAGCCCAGGTAGTCGCTCCCCGGTGGGATTGTATGGTCCGCCGCACGCGCCGCAGACCACCTCGCCCGACAGTCAGGTGGCGTCGCCGCCGCCAGTCCCAAAACGGCTTCAGCGCATTCTACGATGGTGCCGAGAGCTGGGATTGTGAGGAGCGCATCATCGCCCGCGTCGAGGCCGGGCCCGAGGGCACGGATACGCGCTTCATTGCCACCAGCCTGCACGGCATACGCGGCCGCATCGTCTATGAGAAAATCTACTGCGCGCGCGGCCAGGCGGAAAACCACATCAAGTCGTGGAAGACCCATTTTGCCGCCGATCGCACGTCGTGCACACGGGCCACGGCCACCCGGATGCTCCTGTTTTTGCATGTCGGTGCGTACTGGCTCATGTGGCGCCTGCGCGCTGCGATGCCGTGGCGTTCGTTTTGGCGCACCGTGCAATTCGATACGCTGCGATTGCGCCTGATCAAGCTGGCCGTGCGGATCGAGGTGCTGAAAACGCAGGTGACGCGGTGCAGTTTGGTAGCGTGGCGGGCACGCTCATCGTGAACCCGGGGGCAGTGTTCGGTGGCGATATCGTGGGTAATCAGGTAGTGGCGGACACGTTAGTGCTCGCGGGCTATAGCTTGGGGACGTTCTCGGGCCTTGGGACAACCGTAGTTGTTCTGAACGATATATCCATTCGCGTCGGCGCCAACTGGCAAATTGACGGTACTGTATCCGGCACAGGCGCGCTGAAGCTTAGTCCGGGAGCCAGCCTGACTGTCGTGGGCACCGTCAACATCGCGTCCGTGCTGTTTTATGGGAGTGGTGGCGAGACATTGCGGCTGGCTGACCCGGCCCAGTTTGGCAGCGTCTTTTCTGGTTTTGGAACGGGTGATGTCATTGACCTCCAAGGCGTAAATGCTACGTCAGTGGATTACAGCCAAGACACGCTGAGCCTGTACAACCACGGTACGATCGTAGATGCGCTTAGTTTCGCG
This sequence comes from Acetobacteraceae bacterium, assembly GCA_965276755.1. Classification (GTDB taxonomy): domain Bacteria; phylum Pseudomonadota; class Alphaproteobacteria; order Acetobacterales; family Acetobacteraceae; genus CAJCIS01. The sequence goes on along the minus strand of OZ255625.1, from coordinate 1,392,212 downwards.
GGTACTACAGTAACGAGGACTTTTCATTGCAATCGGATGGTAACGGGACGGACATTCCCTACGCGGGCGCAATGGCCGATTTTATGCCATATGGGATCGCTGCGGCCGACGAACACGCGGGACATGCGGTGAGAAGCCACTTCGCCAGCATGCCTAGGGATGACGCGGCTGAGCTCGCCATTGCCGCCAATTGGCATTCGTACGCAGCCTGCTAAGGGGGAGGAGCGGGTTGGCACAGAGGGCACTCGCATGGCCCGCCTCCGCCCGCGGAGGGCTGTTCGTGTGGTTGAAGGGGACAAACTGTCAATCCGTTGGCTAACGCCTACGTTGTTTAAATTCAACCAACCTTCCTTTTCCATGCTGCAACGCACGCGAAAACACCGCTGTATTCAACGGTGGCTTCGGTTTGACACTCGTATAGTCTGGCCTTAACCCGACCTCTCAGTTTGACGGAGGTATGGCCGTGCGCATCAAAACCATCACCGGCACGGTCAGCAACACGGTAACGCTGGGCGCGGGGGGCTACGCCAAATCCATCACCATAACCAGCACCGGCGCGGTCGCGCCCAACACATTCGGCGCGGACGCCATTGTGGCGCCGGCCGGATTGGATCACGCCAGGATCGTCAACCAGGGCGTGGTGCTGGGCGGCTACGGTGCGGGCGGCACCGATGGCGGCACCGGCGGGGTTGGCATCGATCTGCAGAGTGCCGCTGACGTCGACAACCAGAACGTCATTGCCGGCGGCGCGGGCGGATACGGCTATACTAATGGCGGCACCGGCGGCGCCGGCATCGTGTTCGACACCGCTGGCCATTTGAGCAATTCCGGTACAATCGGTGGCGGCGTGGGTCATTACGTCTATTCCGGCTACGGCACGGGCGGCGGCGGCGGCCTGGGCGTGCAGCTTGGCGCCGGTGTGCACGCGCAGAACAGCGGCACGATCTATGGCGGCGCGGGGGCGGGCTGTGACAACCAGGAGGGCGGCCCGGCAGGCGGGGGCGGCAATGGCGGCATTGGCGTTGTGCTGACGGGTGTGGCCGAGCTGCACAATGATGGCGCTATCCATGGCGCCGCGGGCGGGCAATACGCCCCGTTCGGCAATGACGGATTTTATTACGGCGCCGGTGGTGCAGGAGGCGCGGGCCTGTCGGTGCAGAATGGCGGCACGATAGCCAATACCGGAACAATTACCGGTGGCGCGGCCGGCGGGGGTTTTTACAACGCGGGCAGCGCTGGTGACGGCATAGATTTGCGCGCCGGCGGCAACGTGACAAATAGCGGCCTTATTCTGGCCGGGGCTGGCGGCGATGCAACGTATGCCACGAGCAGCGCGGGCGGAATTGGCGTCGATCTTGCAAACGGCGGCATGCTGACAAATAGCGGAACGATCATGGGCGGCGCAGGCGGGACCAGCAACTTCGGCCATGGCGGGGCGGGTGGCGCGGGCGTGTACATCGATGGGGGCACCGTCGTCACCTCCGGTACAATCGTGGGCGGGGCCGGCGGCTATGGCAGTTACGGCAGCGGTGCGGCCGGCGCTGCGGTGCAGTTCGGCAGCGCGGCGGGCACGCTCGTGATCGATCCGCGAGCCGTATTCGGCGGCGCAATTGCCGGCAATGCGGCCGTGGCCGATACGCTGGTGCTGGCGGGCCATGCAGCCGGTACATTGTCGGGGTTGGGCACCACGGTCGTGGGTCTGAACGATATCGTGGTGGACGCGCATGCGCATTGGCTGTTGGACGGGAGCGTTTCCGGATCGGGCTCGCTGCTGCTGGACGCGGGCGCGCGCCTGGCGATTGATGGGGCGGTGGGCATTGCCTCGATCGTGTTTGTCGCGGGTGGGGAGAATTTGCGCCTGGATACCACGGGGACGATCGTTAGTGTGTTCTCGGGTTTCGGCGCGGGCGATGTGATCGATCTGGCGCAGGTGCAGGCCACGTCGTTCAGCTATGGCCACGGCACGTTGAGCTTGTTTGGTGCTGGCGGCGCGATGGTGGAGACGCTGCAATTTGCTGGCAAATACGGCAAGGCGGATTTCGCGTTGCGGCCGGAAGGGCACGGGACCGAGATTGTATTTGCCGGTGCACTGCCCGCGTGGCACTTCAAGTAAAAGTTTTTTGGTCCTTTTTTTCAAAAAAGGACTGCTCCCTTCCTTGCTAAACGGGCACCGGATTACGCTCCTTGAACCCAGCCTGGTGCCAATAAGGGTAAGGCAGCGTAATACGGCTAGCCTCATCCAGCCGCGCCACCTGCTCGCCCGTCAACGCCCACCCAATCGCACCCAGATTCTGCCGTAATTGCTCCTCGTTGCGCGCACCGATAACGACACTCGACACGCTCGGCCGGCGCAGCAGCCAATTCAGCGCAATCTGCGGCACGGTCTTGCCGGTCTCGGCCGCAACTGCGTCCAGCGCATCGACCACGCGATAGACGTGCTCGTCATCCACGGGTGGGCCCATTTCGGCCGTCTTGTGCAACCGGCTTTCCGCAGGAAACGGCGCGCCGCGGCGGATTTTGCCGGTCAGGCGCCCCCAGCCAAGCGGACTCCAGACCACCGCGCCAAGGCCTTGGTCGAGTGCGAGCGGCATCAGCTCCCATTCATAATCACGGCCGATCAGCGAGTAGTAAGTCTGGTTGGCAACGTAACGCGCCGCACCCAGCCGGTCGGCCACCGCAAGCGATTTCATCAAGTGCCAGCCGGAGAAGTTTGAAACACCCAGATACCGGATTTTGCCCGCGCGGACGAGCGTATCAAGCGTGGACACCGTCTCCTCGATCGGCGTGCGCGCATCAAAGCCGTGTAACTGAAACAGGTCGATGTAATCGGTGCCCAGCCGCTTGAGCGCGCGCTCGATACCGGTCGTCAGATGCGCGCGCGATGAGCCGACATCGTTGGGCGCGCGGCTGGCGCGGAAGGTGGCCTTGGTGGAAATGATCAGGCTGTCACGCGGACGGCCGGCGATGGCCTGGCCGAGCACTTCCTCGGCAGCGCCTGCGGAATAGATGTCAGCGCTGTCGAACATCGTCACGCCCGCATCCATGCAGATGTCGAGCAGGCGGCGCGCTTCGGTCACGTCCGTGCTGCCCCAGGCGGCGAAGAATTCACCCTTACCGCCGAAGGTGCCGGTGCCGAAGCTGAGTTCGGGGACTTTGAAGCCGGAGGCGCCTAGGTACCGATATTCCAAGACAGTTCTCCAAGAAGAAAAAAGCTGGGGGAGATGTGCCATCCCTCGTCGTGCGGAGTACGCTGCGCGTGACGACCCCCCGTCACGTATTTAAACACCCGCCAAAACAAATGACGGGGGGTCCGGGGGGAATGGCACATTCCCCCCAGCCTTTACCGTGCCTTACTGATTATCATCATCCCCGCCAGGCGCCGGCTGATCCCCGCCCGACTGGCCGGGAGAGACCGCCACAAAAGCCGGCTGCCCGTCACGAATAATCCGCAGCGCCACCGCCTGGCTGTTCTTCAACGACTCACGTATCGCGCGCGTCGCCTCATTGGGCGTGCTGACCGTTGTATCGCCCACGCCCACGATCACATCGCCCGCCTGCAACCCGGCCCCCTCCGCCACCGAGCCCGGCTTGACCTCGGCAATCACTGCCCCCTTCATCCCGTCCGGCAGCGAGAGCTGCTGGCGCAAATTCGGCGTCAGCGCCTGCAAGCCCACGCCCAGCGAGGGCGAACCCTGCGGACTGGCGCCCACGCGCCCGCTCGCCTGATCGGTCGTCAGCGTCGCCACCTTGATCGATAGGTTCTTGGTGCTGCCATTGCGCAGCACGGCCACGCGCGCCTCATCACCAGGCGGGATCTGGCTGACGGTAATCGCCAAATCGCGCTGGTTGCCGATGGCGTGGTCATTGACCGTGGTGATGACATCGCCCGGCTGGATGCCGGCATTCTGCGCGGGGCTGTCCGGCTCCACGCTGGCCACCAGCGCGCCGCGTTCATCGCCGGCGGCCGCAGGCAGATGCAGCGCTGTTGCCATAGATGCAGTCACCGCCTGGGCCTGCACGCCGATGAAGCCGCGCGTGACGTGGCCCGTCTTTTCCAATTGCGCAACGACGCTTTTGACCGTGTTGGACGGAATGGCAAAGCCGATGCCGACCGATCCGCCGCCGGTCGAGAAGATCATCGTGTTGACACCCACGACCTGTCCGTTCTGCATGAACAACGGGCCACCGGAATTGCCCATGTTGATGGGCGCGTCGGTCTGGATGAAGCTGTCATAGGGGCCGGCGCCGATATCACGCCCGCGCGCACTGACGATGCCTGCGGTAACCGTGCCGCCCAGGCCGAACGGATTGCCGACAGCGACAACCCATGCGCCTGGCTCGGCATTATCGGAATTGCCGAGTGCTATGAAGGGCAGCTTATGGCCGGCATGCACGCGCACCACGGCCAGATCGCTGCGGCTGTCGCGGCCGATGATGCGGGCGGGCAGCGTCGTGCCGTCATCCAGCGTCACGCTGACGGATTTTGCGTTCTTGACCACGTGGTTGTTGGTCACGATCGTGCCGTCGGCATCGATCAGGAAGCCGGAGCCGCGCGCCTCTATCGTGCGCGGGTGGGCTTGCTGCTGGCCGAAGGGGAAGGGCATCGGGAACGGCATGCCGCCGAAGGGGTTGGCGCCCTGGCCACCGTGGCCAGGAAAGCCGCCTTCGCCGTCCTCGCCATCGTCTGTCATCTTGACCGTGATGCTGACGACCGCCGGTTTGACCTGCTTCACCAGGTCGACGAAGTCGGGCAGCGGGTGGCTGAGCTGGGGCGGCTGGATGGCGCCGCGCGTGCTTTCCTGCGCGGTGGCGGTCACGCCGCCAAGGGCGGTGCCGGCGAGCAGGGTGGCGGCAAGCAGGGTCCGCAAGGATTGGCGACTCATGGGGTACAGGCTCCACAAAAAGGGTTGGGTGGTGGGTTGCTGTTGTATAAAGGGCTGCAAAGCCCGTCCTTGCACTGACGTTGCGGTGAAAGTGCTTTCATGACGCCGAAGTAAGTAAAAGCTGGGGGAGATGTGCCATCCCCCCCAGCCTTTCCTTACTCCGTCAGCGCCGGCGGAAGACGAGACGTCACAGCCACCACCGGCGCACGCAGCACCCAAGGTCGGTCGCCGCGCTCGTCCGCATCGGTGCGCAGCACGGGTCCGGCCCGCGTCAGCCTGATCGTCGTGGCCCCAGCCGCCTCGGTGGTCAGCGCATCCACGATCGGCGCGGAGGCGCAGGACGCCCGCAAATGCGAGACAGCGACCTGCGCACCGTCGCACGGCGCCTGCACATCCTGCATCAGAACGGCCGTTCGCCCAGCAATGTCCAGCCGGCATGCCGCCGCATCGCAGGCGAACGGCCTGATCTGCCCATCGGCCACGCCCCAGATCCGCTCCGGCGTTTCCCGATCAAAACGCGCAAGCCCGGAAGCGGCCGAGACGTGGACCTGCCCGCCGTAGCGGGCCGCAATCAGCCTGGCATCCGGGCTGACCACGATATCGGGCCGGGCTGCGAATGTGCAGATCGCCAGGCCTGCGGCGAAACCCCCAAGCCCAGCCAGGCGCAGGCGGGTGCGCCATAAGCATAGCCAGATCAGCCCGCCCATTATGCACAGCAGTGCGGCGGGAGGCATTTGCGGCACGGCGATTTCCGCCGCCGGCCACGCGGCCACCGCGCGCGCAATCCACAGCAGCGCGCCGATGCCCCAGCCCATCGGCGCCAGCGCCAACGCTTGCAGGCCCAGCGGCATCAGCAGCAGCGCCACCATGCCCCACGGCATGACCCACAGTGCGGTTAGCGGCACTGCCACCAGGTTGGCCGGCACGTAATACGGCGTCGCCGTGCCGAAATGATAGGCCGCCACGGGCAGGGAGGCCGTGCCCGCCAGCGCGCTTGTCGCCAGCAGGGCGATGCCGTGGCGTGCCAGGGTGCGCGCGCGCCCTTCCTGCAGGCGTGCCAGGCGCGGCGAGAGCACCTCCCACCCCGCGATCAAGGCCATGACGGCGGCAAAGCTCATCTGGAAGCTGACGCCCATCACCTGCTCGGGCGAGGCGAGCATGAGCAGCACCGCGGCCAGGCCCAGCGCGCGCCAGGACAGAGCGCGCCGGCCGGTCAGCACGGCCAGCGCAACAAGGCACGCCATGGCGAAGCTGCGCAGGATGGGCACGTGTGCGCCCGTCAGCGCCAGATAGGCGAACCCGACCGCAAGCGAGATCAGGCAGGCGATCTGCTTGGTTGGCCAGAAAAGGGCGACGTGCTCTGAGAGGCTGAGGCCACGCCGGCAGGCCGTGTAGGCCAGGCCCATGACGATGCCGATGTGCAGGCCCGCGACGGCGAGCAGGTGCGCCAGGCCGCTTGCCTGGAAAGCGCGTCTGTCCTCGGCCGGGATCGCGCTGCCCATGCCTGTCAGCAGCGTGGCCGCAATCGCCCCGCGCGGGCCGGGCAAGCCGGCCGTGATGCGCGCGGCGATTGCGCCCCGGACAGCCTGCCAGCGGGACGGCGCCGCTTTGGCCAGCCGCGTAGCTGGCCCCAAAGCAAAGCCGTAGCCGCCGAGGCCGGTGAAGAAGGCCTCCCTCTGCGTGTCCCATCCGCCTGGATAGGATGGCGGAGATGGCGCGCGCAGCAGGGCGCGGATTTGGATGGCATCGCCTGGCTGCAGGCTGGTCTGGTCGCTATCGCGCAGCCGGATGCGCAAGCCCCGCGGCAGGGGGGCGCCGCCATCCAGGCGCGGGGCGGCTAGGCTGACGCGCCGGCCTTCCGGCAGTATGTCCAATGCCGCGATCTCGCCCGTGACGAGCGCGGCCCTGCGGGGCAGCTCCACCCAGGGTGGCGCGGACCACGTGGCGCGCCCGGCGCTGGCAAAGCCCGCGGCAAACAGGACCGCACACAGGCAGCCGGCCTGGATCGAGGCGGTGCGTGTTCGAATGGCGGCCGGCAGCAGGAGTGCGGCCAGCAGTGCCGCCGGCCAGACGCGCGGCTCATGGGGCCAGGCAAAGTAGGCGATGACGCCACCGGCCATGAACACCGGCAGGAACAAGATGAAGCGGCCGGATTCTGCCACCGTAAAGGCGGCGAACGCGGCACGCAGCGGCGAAGGCTTGATGCGATCGGGCACACCACCATTAGCACTGTGTGAACGGTTGCGCGCAACATGGCCGGCACCCGTGCCGGTTGTCTTTCACTGTGTGCGCCGGCGCGCTACGTTGAGCTGACAGGAGCCCGACATGGCCGACGCCGCGCCCAAGACCAGCTTGCCCCGCGAGGACCTCGAGCGCGCCTGGCGGCTCATGCTGCTGATCCGCCGGTTCGAGGAAAAGGCCGGCCAGCTGTATGGCATGGGACTGATCGGCGGGTTTTGCCACCTCTATATCGGCCAGGAAGCGGTCGTGGTCGGCGTGCAGATGGCGCTGAGCCAGGGCGATGAGGTGATCACGTCCTATCGCGACCATGGGCACATGCTGGCGACAGGCATGGCGCCGCGCGGCGTCATGGCCGAGCTGACCGGGCGCGCTGCGGGCTATTCGCGCGGCAAGGGTGGCTCGATGCACATGTTCAGCCGGGAGAAGAATTTCTTCGGCGGGCACGGCATCGTGGGCGCGCAGGTCAGCCTTGGGACGGGGCTGGCGTTTTCCAACATGTATCGCGGCAATGACCGCGTGGCGGTAACGTATCTGGGCGAGGGCGCGTCCAACCAGGGGCAGGTGTTCGAGAGTTTCAATCTGGCCGCTTTGCTTAAATTGCCCTGCATTTATGTCATCGAGAATAATCGGTATGGGATGGGGACTTCGGTGGAGCGTGCCTCGGCGTCCCGCGATCTGTCGCGCAACGGGGCGCCTTGGAATATTCCGGGCGTGCAGGTGGACGGGATGGATGTGGCGGCGGTGCATGCGGCAGCGTTGCAGGCCGTGGCGCATTGCCGGGCGGGCAACGGGCCTTATCTGATGGAGATGACGACCTACCGCTATCGCGGCCATTCCATGTCCGACCCTGCCAAGTATCGCACGCGCGAGGAGGTGCAGGCGATGCGCGAGCAGTATGATCCTATCGATCATGCGCGGGCGAAATTGCTGGCTTTTGGCGTGGCCGAGGACGTGCTGAAGGCGGCGGAAGGGGAAATCCGCGCTGTGGCGCAGGACGCGGCCGATTTCGCGCAATCGGCACCCGAGCCTGATGAGCGCGAGTTGTGGACAGACGTGTTGCTGGAGGCCTGAGGTGTCATGGTCGATGTGCTGATGCCGGCACTCTCGCCGACGATGACCGAGGGCAAGCTGTCCCGCTGGCTCAAGGCGCCGGGCGACGACATACGCGCCGGTGACGTCATTGCCGAAATCGAAACCGACAAGGCGACGATGGAGGTTGAGGCCGTCGATGAAGGGCGGCTGGACAGGATCCTGATTGCCGAGGGGACTGAGGGCGTGGCTGTGAATACGCCGATTGCAACCTTGGCTAATGGCGTGGACGGCGCGGCGCCGGCAGCTTTGTTGGCCGAGGTGCCCGCGGCGGCGGCGGTCGCATCGCAGATGGCGCGTGTGGCCGTCGCGGCGCCTGCGGCCGAGCGCGATTGGGGGCCCGGCCGCCCGACCAGCGTGCGTGAGGCGTTGCGCGATGCCATGGCCGCCGAGTTGGAAGCGGATGACCGCGTGTTTCTGATGGGCGAGGAGGTCGCGCAATATCAGGGTGCTTACAAGATCAGCCAGGGGCTGCTCGATCGTTTCGGGCCCAAGCGCATCATCGATATGCCGATTACCGAGCACGGCTTTACCGGCATGGCCGTGGGTGCTGCGATGAACGGGTTGCGGCCGATCGTGGAATTCATGACGTTCAATTTCGCCATGCAGGCGATCGACCAGATTATCAATTCGGCGGCGAAGACGCTGTATATGTCGGGGGGGCAGATGGGCTGCCCGATCGTGTTTCGCGGGCCGAATGGGGCGGCCTCCCGCGTGGCGGCACAGCATAGCCAGGATTACGCGAGCTGGTATGCGCATTGCCCGGGGTTGAAGGTGGTGGCGCCGTACTCTTCGGCGGATGCCAAGGGGTTGCTGCGTGCGGCGATTCGCGATCCGAACCCGGTGATTTTTCTGGAGAACGAAATTCTTTACGGACACAGTTTCGATTGCCCGGAGGATGCGGATTTTGTCTTGCCGATCGGGCGGGCGAAGATCGAGCGCGTGGGTGGGGATGTCACCATTGTGGCGTACTCGATCATGGTGGGTGTGGCACTTGCGGCGGCCGAGGCGCTGGCGGGGCAGGGTGTGCAGGCTGAGGTGATCAATCTGCGCACGTTGCGGCCGCTGGATATCGGCACGGTTGTTGAGAGCGTGAAGAAGACGTCGCGTTTGGTGACGGTGGAGGAGGGCTGGCCTTATGCGGGCATTGGCGCGGAGGTGGCGATGCAGGTGATCGAGCAGGCGTTCGATTGGCTGGACGGCCCGCCGGTGCGTGTGCATGGGTTGGATGTGCCGTTGCCGTATGCGGCGAATTTGGAGAAGCTGGCGTTGCCGCAGGTGAGTTGGGTGGTGGATGCAGTTAGAAAGATAATTTGAAGGCCAGGGGCTCCGCCCCTTGACCCCGTTGGGGCCCGAGGCCCCAAACCCCCATATTGGGGTCTGGGGACTTGTCCCCAGCGGGGTCCAGGGGCAGAGCCCCTGGCCTTTCTTGGGGAAGTGAAATGACCAATATCCTGATGCCCGCCCTCTCACCCACCATGACAGAAGGCACGCTCGCGCGCTGGCTCAAGCACGAAGGCGACGCCATTCGCGCCGGCGACGTTATTGCCGAGATCGAAACCGACAAGGCGACGATGGAGGTCGAAGCGACCGATGAAGGTGTGCTCAGCAAGATCCTGGTCGTGGACGGCACGCAAGGCGTCAAGGTGAACGATCCTATCGGCGTACTCAGCCAGGAAGGCGAAGCCGCCGCGACGCCCAAGCAGGAGCCCGTGCGCCAGGAAGCGGGAGAAACCGCCGCATCCGTGCAGTCCAAAACGGCTCCAGCGCCTGAGCCGATCACCGCACCAGTCGCCAACGGCCATGATAGTGGAGACAGGGTGTTTGCGTCGCCGTTGGCGCGCCGGATGGCCAAGCAGGCGGGGATTGATCTTCAGGGCATAAAAGGCAGCGGGCCGAACGGACGCATCGTGCGCGCCGACATCCAAAAGAGCGAGTCTGCACCCGCGACAATTGCGGCACCCGCGCCAATTGCCGCCCGTGCACCCGCGCCGATTACCGCACCGCACACGCTTGTGCCCTTCAACAACGTCCGCAAGATTACGGCGCGTCGTCTGAGTGAGGCCAAGCAAACTATCCCGCATTTCTACGTCGGCATGGATGTCGAACTCGATGCGCTGATGAAATTGCGCATGGACCTGAATGCGAAGTCCCCCAAGGAGGGCGCCGGCGCATTCAAGCTTTCCATCAACGATCTGTTGATCAAGGCTGCTGCGGTCACCCTGCGCCGTGTGCCAGGCGTAAACGCCAGCTACACCGATGACGCGCTTGTGCTATATGAGGACGTCGATATATCGGTCGCCGTCTCCATTCCGGACGGGCTGATCACGCCCATCATACGCCAAGCTGATCGCAAGGGCCTTGCCGCCATAAGCCATGAATCCAAATCCCTGATCGAGCGCGCGCGTGCGGGCAAACTCAAGCCTGCCGAATTCCAGGGCGGCAGCTTCTCGATTTCCAACATGGGCATGTATGGCGTGCGCGAATTCGCCGCCATCATCAACCCGCCCCAGGCTGCGATCCTGGCTGTGGCCGCGGGCGAGGCGCGCGCCATAGTTCGCGCCGGCGCCGTTGCCATTGCCCACGTCATGACGGTGACGCTCTCGGTCGATCACCGCGTGATAGATGGCGCGCTTGCGGCGGAATGGGTGTCCGTGTTCAAGCGCGTCATCGAGGATCCGCTCAGCCTGATGCTATGAGCGCTGCCTTTGTCATTCGCGACGCCGCGCCTGCCGACTGCGCCGACATCGCGCGCCTGGTCCGTGCGCTTGCCGACTTCGAGAAGCTTGCCGATGAAGCCCGCGCGACGGACGCCGATTTCCGACGCGCCCTGTTCGGCCAGCCCGCACGCGCCCAGGCAGCCGTGGCTGTGGTCAATGGCACAACCGTCGGCCTGGCTTTGTGGTTCTATAATTTCTCGACCTTCCAAGGTCGCGCGGGATTGTATGTGGAGGACGTATTTGTCGACCCCGCCCACCGCGGCGCAGGCATCGGCCGCGCCTTCTTTCGCGCCATGGCCGCCCGCGCGCTCGCCGAAGGCTGCGGCCGCATGGAGTGGTCCGTACTGGATTGGAACGATGCCGCAATTTCTTTCTATCGCGCGCTCGGCGCCGAGCCGATGAGCGAGTGGACCGTGCAACGCCTGTCCGGCAATGCGCTGCACACCCTGGCGCAGGAGCATGGTCATGGCTGATGCGCCGCAATCCTTTGACCTGATCGTCATCGGCGGCGGTCCCGGCGGCTATGTCGCCGCCATTCGCGCGGCACAGCTCGGCATGAAGGCCGCGGTCATCGAGCGCGAGCATCTCGGCGGCATCTGCCTGAATTGGGGCTGCATTCCCACCAAGGCACTGCTGCGCAGCTCGGAAATCAACCACCTGCTGCACCATCTGGACGATTTTGGCTTTGCCGCCGAAAATATCCGCTTCGACCTTGCACGCGTTGTCAAACGCTCACGCGCGGTTGCCAAGCAATTGGCGTCCGGCGTCGGCCATCTGCTGAAGAAGAACAAGGTTGCCGTGTTCGACGGTGCCGGCAAGCTCGGCGGCGCCGGCCGCGTGCAGGTCAGCGGAAATTCCAACGCCACGATGCAAGCGCCGCACGTCATCCTGGCCACTGGTGCACGCGCGCGCCAATTGCCCGGACTGGAAACGGACGGCAAGCTGATCTGGTCCTACAAGGACGCGATGGTACCGACCGTCATGCCGAAGAAACTCGTCGTTGTGGGCTCCGGCGCCATAGGTATAGAATTTGCCAGCTTCTTCGCCAACATGGGCTCGGAGGTGACCGTCGTTGAAGTGATCGATCGCATCCTGCCGGCCGACGACGAGGAAATCTCCGCCTTCGCGCGAAAAGCGTTCGAAAAGCAGGGCATACGCATCCTGACCGGCGCCAAGCTTGGTACGCTTACCAAACAAGCCGACAGCGTAACAGTGCCGATCGAAATCGGCGGCAAGACCGAGACGCTGAGCGTCGACCGAGTAATCTCCGCCGTCGGCATCGTTGGCAACACCGAGGATCTCGGCCTTGAAAGCACGAAAGTCACTGTAGAGAAAACCCACGTCGTCATCGACGAGTTCTGCCGCACCGGCGAGCCGGGCATTTACGCTATTGGCGATCTGGCGGGCGCGCCCTGGCTCGCGCACAAGGCTAGCCACGAAGGCGTTGTCTGCGTCGAAAAAATCGCCGGCGTGGCAGACGTGCACCCGATCGACTGGACCAACATCCCCGGCTGCACCTATTGCCGCCCGCAAATCGCCAGCGTCGGACTGACCGAAGCGCGCGCGCTGGCGTTAGGCCACGAGCTGAAAATCGGCCGCTTCCCCTTCATCGGCAACGGCAAAGCCATTGCCATGGGCGAACCCGAGGGCATGGTCAAAGTTATCTTCGACGCCAAGACCGGCGCGCTGCTTGGCGCGCATATGATCGGCGCGGAGGTGACAGAAATGATCCAGGGTTATGCGATCGCACGCACGCTGGAGACGACGGAAGTTGAGCTGATGCACACGGTGTTTCCGCACCCAACGGTGAGTGAGACCATGCATGAGGCGGTGTTGGGCGCTTACGGAAAAGCCATACATTTTTAACAGAAGAAAGCAGTCCTTTTTTGAAAAAAAGGACCAAAAAACTTTTTCAAATGATAAAACTCCAACGCGGAGCGTCTTCGCGCAGGCGCGCGACAACACACGCTGCGACGTGGCTGGCCTGCACGCGAATATCGGGTACAGCCACGCATTCCCAGAACACGCCACGCACGATCGGGCCGAGCGCCCAAATACGTTCCGCAGGCGTGCCGTCACCGCGCACCACATTCAGCCCCTCCGTCACATCCAGCCCCAGTCCCTGGCTATCGACGCGGACCAGCCCCCGGTCCAGCAGCCGCTGCATCAACGGATCGCGCGAGCGCGAAATATGCTCAATCCCGCTCGCCATGATCACGCGCTGCACATCCAGCGTCTCCTCGCCCGCGGCACCGCGCGGCGTATAATGCACGCGCACGGATTTCGCATCGCTCTCCATGCGCCGGATGCGCCCCCCCAGCACCGTCAGGCTGTCATCCGCCTGCATCTGCTCCAGCATGTCGGCATGCGGCGGCGCCATGCGGTGGCGATGCACGTCCCAGTACCGCCGCGCGTGACGCAGAAAGCGCTGGCGTTCCGCGCTCGGCAGCCGGTTCCACAAACTCGCCGTCACCGGACGCATGCTGTCGATCACCGCACGCCAGCCAATACCCTGTTCCTCGGCGGCATAAACTTCGTCCCGCAGCCGCGCCATCAGCAGGGACAGTGACTGCTCCTCCGCCAAAGTGAAATGCGGCGTCGGCCAGGTGGACGATGGCGCATGCCGGCTCGGCAGCAACCCGCCGCGAGACATGGCCACAATGCGCCCAGCAAAACCGCGCCTGCGAATGGCGACAACCATATCAACCATCGTCAGCCCCGTGCCCACGATCAGCACAGGCAGCTCGCCGGTCAGATTGGCCCATGCGCGCGCACCGAAATTCTTCTCGCCCCAGGGATTTGCGCAAATGCGCGGATCGGGATTTTCCTCGGGCGGCAGATTGCCCACCGCCAGCACCACGCCAGCGACATCTAGCTTCTTGCCGCTGGCACACACCAGCTCGAACCCGCCATCGGGCGCGGAAATAACGTCGACCACATCGTCGGGCATCAGCCGCAACTGCGCGTGGCCCGCCGATTCGCGCATGGCATAATCCAAAATGCTGCGAAGATACTGCCCATACAACCCGCGCGAGGCGAAAACCCCCGCCTCCGTCTCATGCAATCCATCCTGCGTCGGGCGCCGCTTCAGCCAATCGGCGAAATGTTGCGGCTCGTCGGCCAGCGCGCTCATGTTCGTCGCACGCACGTTCAGCAGATGCTCGTTCTCACCGGTCGCATACGCAACGCCGCGCGCGAATTCTGGCGCGCGTTCGCACAGCAACACGGGCTGGTCGGCCGGCAGGCGGCGCAGCAGATGCAGCACGGCAATCGTGCCGGAAAAGCCCGCGCCAATGACGGCAATCGGCCGCTTGCCCGCAGGCGGCGCCCCAGGTTCGGACCGGTCCTCGAACAGCGGCAGGGCAGGGGACGTTCCAGCCTGCTCAGGCACCGCGCTAACTGCATCCGCCATCGAAGTCTGTCTCCTTGCGCGAGCCGCCAGACGGCTCTCTCACGTGCAGATTAGCAAAGCCTGTGGGTATTTCCTACTCACAAGATAGAATACGCGCGCTTTGCCTTCTCGCCCCGTGGCGCTATTGCCACCACATGCTGACCAGCCGTGCCAAATACGCCCTTCGTGCCTGCCTCACCATGGCCGAGCTTCACCCCTCCGCCGCCTGGACCTCGGCCGCCGACATTGCCGAAGCGGCCGATGTGCCGCGCAAGTTCCTCGAAGCCATCCTGACCCAATTGCGCGAGCAGGGCCTGGTCGAAAGCCGCCGCGGCCCCGCCGGAGGCCATCGCCTGATCGCCGCGCCGGCCGCGACCAGTGTCGCCGAAATCATTCGCAGCATCGATGGACCGCTGGCCATGACGCCTTGCGCGAGCGAAACCGCTTTTCGCGCCTGCGATGACTGCCTGGATGTGCAGTCCTGCCGCCTGCGCCACATCATGCGCCAGGCGCGCGATGCCGCCGCCGCCGTGCTAGAACACCACTCGCTGGCGGACATATTGGCGAGCAGCGCGCCTGCGGCGGCGCTGGTGCCGCCTTTGGGGTTGTAGAAGGAAGGCCAGGGCTCTGCCCTGGACCCGCTGGGGCCTGAGGCCCCAGACCCCCATTTGTTTGGAAGTGGAGGGGGGCTACACGCGCCGTTGCAACACGCGAGTCGGCCCCCCTCCTCTTCCAAACAAATAGGTTCTAAGGACTTGTCCTTAGCGGGGTCCAGGGGCAGAGCCCCTGGCCTTCCTTATCTACAGACCCCAAGGCCACCCAGTTGCCGCGCCTAGACACCGCCACCGACACGCGCTCGTCCAATTATGCCGCCAACGCCGTGGCGATGCGCGCGCTGGTGGAGGATCTGCGCGCGCAGGTGGATAGGGTGCGGCTGGGTGGCGGGCAGGCGGCGCGCGACAAGCACACGGGGCGCGGCAAGATGCTGCCGAGGGCGCGGGTAAGGGCGTTGATCGATCCTGGCTCAGCGTTTTTGGAAGTGGGGCAGCTTGCCGCGCATGGCTTGTATGGCGGCGAGGTTGCTTCGGCCGGGCTGATTTGCGGCGTGGGGCGTATATCCGGTCGCGAATGCATGGTGGTGGCCAACGATGCGACCGTGAAGGGTGGCACGTATTTTCCGGTGACCGTGAAGAAGCATTTGCGGGCCCAGGAAATTGCGTCTCAGAACCGGCTGCCTTGCGTGTATCTGGTCGATTCCGGCGGCGCCAATCTGCCAAACCAGGACGAAGTTTTCCCCGACCGCGACCATTTCGGCCGCATTTTTTATAACCAGGCACGCATGTCGGCGGCCGGCGTGGCCCAGATTGCGGTGGTGATGGGCTCCTGCACCGCGGGTGGCGCGTATGTGCCGGCCATGTCGGATGAGACGGTCATCGTGCGTAATCAGGGCACGATCTTTCTGGCGGGACCGCCACTGGTGCGCGCGGCGACAGGTGAGATCGTCAGTGCCGAGGAACTGGGTGGTGCCGATGTGCATAGCCGCATCTCCGGCGTCACGGATCATTACGCAGAGAATGATGCCCACGCGCTGGGGATTGCACGGCGCATTATCGCCAATCTGAACACGGTAAAGCAGCACAGCCTGGCGCTGCGCGCACCGGTGCCGCCCGCCTACCCGGCCGAGGAAATATACGGCATCGTCAACGCCGATGCGCGCCACCCTTACGATGTGCGGGAGGTCATTGCACGCATCGTCGATGGCAGCGTGCTTGACGAATTCAAGCAGCTTTACGGCGCCACGCTGGTTACAGGATTTGCGCACATCCACGGCTACCCGGTCGGCATCATCGCCAATAACGGCATCCTGTTTTCCGAAAGCGCGCAGAAGGGCGCGCATTTCATCGAGCTATGCGCGCAACGCGGCATACCGCTGGTGTTCCTCCAGAACATCACCGGCTTCATGGTCGGGCGCAAGTACGAAGCCGGCGGCATTGCCAAGGACGGGGCCAAGCTGGTGACCGCGGTTGCCACGGCCAATGTGCCCAAATTCACGGTCATCATCGGCGGCAGCTTCGGCGCCGGCAATTACGGCATGTGCGGTCGCGCCTACTCGCCGCGTTTCCTGTGGATGTGGCCGAATGCGCGCATCGGCGTCATGGGCGGCGAGCAGGCCGCATCAGTGCTCGCACAGGTCAGGCGCGACAACATGGAGGCGCGCGGACAGGAGTGGCCGCAAGAGGACGAAGCCGCGTTCAAGGCGCCCATACGCGCGCAATATGAAACGCAGGGCCACCCCTACTACGCCAGCGCGCGCCTGTGGGATGACGGCGTGATCGATCCCGCGCAGACGCGCCGCACGCTGGCACTCGCGCTATCGGCAAGCCTGAATGCGCCGATCGAGCCGACCCGCTTCGGACTGTTCAGGATGTGATGTTCGCCAAGATCCTGATTGCCAATCGCGGCGAGATCGCCTGCCGCATCATCCGCACCGCGCACCGCATGGGTGTGGCCACGGTTGCCATCTATTCCGCGGCCGATGCCAGTGCGCCGCACGTATTGATGGCAGGGCAGGCCCATTGCGTCGGTGGTGCTGCGGCGCGCGAAAGCTACCTCAATGTCGCGGCAATTCTGCAAGCGGCGCACGCAACGGGCGCGCAGGCAATCCATCCCGGTTATGGCTTCCTGTCCGAGAACGCGGATTTCGCTGATGCCTGCGCAACCGCGGGCGTTGTCTTCATCGGCCCGCCGGCCTCATCGATGCGCGCGATGGGCTCCAAGGCGGCGGCAAAGGCGCTGATGGCGCGCGCGGGCGTGCCGCTCGTGCCCGGCTATCATGGCGAGCCGCAGGGCGCGGCCGTGTTCGCGCAAGCGGCGGCGGAGATCGGTTATCCGGTTTTAATCAAGGCGTCGTCCGGCGGCGGCGGGCGCGGCATGCGCGTGGTAGCCGATGCCGCGGCACTGCCTGATGCGCTGGAAGGTGCGGCGCGCGAGGCGGCAGCGTCCTTCGGTGACGGCCGGCTGCTGGTGGAGAAATACCTGGCACGACCGCGCCACATCGAAATCCAGGTGTTTGCCGATACACACGGCCACTGCATCTCGCTCTTTGAGCGCGATTGCTCCATTCAGCGCCGCCACCAGAAGGTGCTCGAAGAATCGCCCGCACCCTTCATGAGCGAACAGCGCCGCGCGGAAATGGGGCAGGCAGCGGTCGCGGCTGCACGCGCAGTCGATTACGTCGGCGCCGGCACGGTCGAATTCATCGCCGAGGGCGAGCAGTTCTATTTCATGGAAATGAACACGCGCCTGCAGGTCGAACATCCTGTAACCGAAATGGTGACCGGGCTGGATCTGGTCGAGTGGCAGCTCCGCGTGGCCTGCGGCGAGCCCCTCCCGCAATCGCCCGCAGCACCGCAGGGCCACGCGATCGAGGCACGCATCTACGCCGAAGACCCCGCCCGCGATTTCCTCCCCTCGACCGGCCGCGTGACGCATCTGCGTTTTCCACACGCAGAAAACGGCGTACGCATCGACAGCGGCGTGGCCGAGGGCGGCGAGATCACGCCCTATTACGACGCCATGATCGCCAAGCTGATCGTGCACGCCGATGACCGCGGCCAGGCCGTGCGCAAGCTCGCACATGCGCTGGATTCGTGCGAGATCGTCGGCGTGCAGACCAATCTGGGCCTGTTGCGCGCCGTCTGCGCAAACGCCGATTACGCTGCCGGTCACGTCGATACGGGTTTGCTCGCGCGCAACCCCGGCCTGCTGCACGCGCCAGATCTGACGCCTGGCCGCGCGCAGGTGATCATGGCCGCGGCGGTGCTGGACATCCTTGCACCCGGCACAGTCGCGGCCGACCCTGCCGATCCTTATTCACCTTGGGATGACCTCGATTCCTGGCGGCTGAACGGTGAGTTCTATCAGGACATCGTGCTTGATCTGGATGGCGAGCGGCACACGCTCACCGTGCTCCCGACGCACCTGGGTGCGACCATCAGGATCGGTGATGCAGCATTGACCGCAGAACGCATGGAGGGCGGCGCGCTGCGCGTTGGCGGCAGCGTCCATCACGCACGAATCGTCATTGATGGCGGGGCGCGCACCGTCATTCTGCACGGCGCCAACCATGTGGTCGAGCTGGTGGATACGCTTGCGCCACCCGCCGCGCAGTCGGGCTCGGCCGGCTCGCTCGCCGCACCCATTCCCGCGCGCGTCACGCGCATCCTTGTTGCCGTGGATCAGTGCGTGGAGAAGGGCGCCACCCTGCTGACGCTTGAGGCCATGAAGATGGAGATCAGTATTACGGCGCCCTTTGCAGGCGTGGTGCGCGAACTCCCCCATAACGTGGGCGAGATGGTGCAGGAAGGCACCGTGCTCGCGGTTCTAACTCCCTCTAAATAAAAGACGGTGGGTTGGGGGGGGATGGCACATCTCCCCCAATCTTCACTTGCCTGCCATAGGTCAAAGCGCCACCACTCGTCGCATCAGTCGTGATCGCCAGAGACCGCGGCCGCACCATCCTCAACGCCTCGACCATGACGCCGACATCCACGCCCAAGGGCACCGCCTGAGGCATCGGCGCCACCAGCATTCGCCGCAGCCCTGCGGCCAATCCTGCCGCCGAAACTTCGCACAGCATCGCCGCCGGATCGTCTCCGGCCTGTTCCACCAGTCCGCCCACGCGCGTGGCCACCAGGAAGCGCCGCGCCGCCAGTGCCGCCGCGGCCACCCCGCTCTGGCTCGCCTCGCGGTGCGACAGCACCACGCCGTCGGCCCAGCCCAGCAGGGCGGGGATCTCCGCCTCAGGCACCCAGCGGTTTTCCACCTGCACCCGGGGCAGGCGTGAAAGGGCGGACAATGCAACGCTCGGCGGCCCCTGGCCCACGACGCGCACGACCATGTCTGTCTCCGGCAACACCTCGCTCAGGGCCTCGGCCAGCAGATCGAGCCCCTTGTAAGCCAGCAGCCGGCCGAAGCTGAGCAGACGGAACGGCCCGCCATGGCCGCGCACCGGTGCCAATCCCACGATCGGCGGTTGCGGCAACACGCCGCGGATCAGCGGGCGCCCCCCTACCAGACCTTGGCCGCGCAGCCGGCCTGCCACGTGCTCGCTCAGCGCCACCACCGCGTCCGCGCGCCGGACCAGCATACGCTGAAGCGTCATCTGCAGCGGGTAGCCATCGCCGGGATGCGGATCGGCGTCATGCACCACAACCGCCATGGCAATGCCGGCCTGGCGCAACGCCTGCTGCATGGCCAGATCAAGCGGACCTGGCATGGCGCAGAGCGCAATATCGGGCGCCAGGTGCTTCAGCTCTGCCCGAAGATTGGCGACAAGCGCCGGGCCCTCGATGATCCGGCGCAGATAGCCGCGCACGCCCTGGTAGGTGTCAATCGGCAGGTCGCAGGAAGGTGCAGCACCGGTCTGCATGATCTCCGATTGACGGGACAGCGAAAGCCGAGCCTCCACGCCTGGCACCCTGTTGAAGGCCGCGGCAAAATCGATCGCAATGCGTGGCCCTGCGCCAAAGCGGCCCCATTGCCAGACCAGAATCCTCATGCCGTCCCGCATGCGGTCCAGTCTAGGCCAATATTGGTTAGCGCGTCCTGCAGCGCGCGCGCGGTAAAGAGGCGCTGGCCTGTCTCCTGCGCCGCGCGCCCGAGTGCCCGCCGCCGCGGCCCGTCCTCCGCCAACGCCACGAGGGCGGCGCTTGCCGCGGGCACGTCTGCTTCCGCCCATGATGCACCCGGCGCCTCGAAGACGCAGCGGGGATCGGCGGCGGGAATCAGGCGGTAGGCAATCGGCATGCCGTTGCTTGCATCGATGAATTCGGCGGTGGCTGACCAATTGGTGGCGATCACCGGCTTGCCCAGCAACATCGCTTCGGCCGGAACCAGTCCGAACCCCTCGCTGCGATGCAGTGACAGCACGATATCGGCGCACGCGGTCAGGGCGTAGCTGTCCGGCGCAGACAAGGTTTCAAGTTCCAGACGGATATTCGGCGCGTCGCCGATCGCTTCGCGCAGCCGGGCGATATCCTGCGGCCAGTGCGCGCCGTGGCTGGCCTTGAGCACCATGATCCGGTCCGCGCGCGCGCCGAACGCACCCTTGAAGGCGGCAATGGCGGCCAGAGGGTTCTTGCGGGCGAAGCTCGACGCCAGGCTGAAGGAGGTGAGCACGACCACCGCCTGTTCCGGCAAGCCGAAATCGGGCCGTCGGCGCGCAGAGGGCGCAGGCGGCCGGCAAGCCAGCGGGTGCCCCACCACCCGGACGCGCCCCGGTGCCAGGCTCTGAAGCGCAGCCGCGGTGAAATGCGAAGGCGCCCAGATTTCGTGCACGAAGCGGCCAGCCTGGTGCCATGCGGGCGAGGGCACGGGCAGCTCCCACGCCCAGTAGCCGATCACCAGTCGATTGCGGAGCAAGGCCCGCGGCAGGCGCAGCAGGGCGGCGGGGAGGGAGGGCGCATTGATGTGCAGCACCAGCGGCACGCCCTCTGGCGGCAGGACCGCGGCTTGGGGCGCGGGGCCGGTCAGATCGCCGGCATCGATCTCCCACACCTCTACGCCGAGCGCGCGGGCGGCTGCGGCCATCAGGCGCGCACCCTCGCCAAGGCCGGAAGCGCGTTGCAGCTCGCCGCAGATCGCGATGCCGCCTGTGGGCGGCGGCGGTGCGGCATCCGGCCGCGGCGCCAGGCCGGCGGTGGTGCGGACGAGGGCCGCCCTCCGCCAGGTCGTTGGCAGCGTGCGCCAAAGTCGGTGCGGCAGGGAAAGGGGCGCGGCCATGTCGGGCGACCCTGCCGCGCGGTGGGCACCTGGGCAAGGGTCGGAGAAAAAGTTGGGGGAGATGTGCCATCCCCACCAAACCCACCGTCGATTTGTTCCCATTGCTCTAAACTGATGACGCAGGGTCTGGGGGGAATAGCACATTTCCCCCAGTCTTCTTCCCGGCCCGGTTGCTTTGCCAACAGCGCCTTGTAGTTTGCGCGCACCGCAGGCGGGACGATGCATGAGCCACGATCCGGACTGGTCAGCCGCTTCCCAGAAATTGCCTGATTTTCCCGTCTATCTGCCCGTGCCCGACCTCTCGCTCTGGCGGCCAGGCAATTGCGGCATTCCCGGCGTATGGCGGCTGAGCGCACCGGATGGCGCGCCGGGCCCGCACATCGCCATCGTGTGCCTGATGCATGGCAATGAGATCGCCGGCGCCATCGTGCTGGACGCCCTGTTGCGCGGCGGTATCATTCCCCGCGCGGGCACGCTCAGCCTGGTCTTTGCCAATCTGGACGCGTTTGCGCGCTTCGATCCGGCCAATCCTACCGCCTCCCGCTTTGCCGAAGAAGACATGAACCGCGTCTGGGAGAGTGCGGCGCTGGACGGGCCGCGCCAGTCGCAGGAACTGGCGCGCGCCCGCGCGCTGCGCCCGGTGATCGATGCAGCCGACATCGTGCTCGACCTGCACTCCATGCTCTGGCCCAGCGAGCCGCTGATGTTGTGCGGCCCCACGGCCAAGGGCCGCGCGCTCGCCGTCGACGTTTCCACGCCGCCTCTGGTCGTGGCAGACCACGGCCACCTCGCCGGGCGACGGCTGATCGACTACGCGCGCTTCGTCGAGCCCGACGAGAGGGCGGTGGCGATCCTGGTCGAGGCTGGCCAGCATTGGGAGGCCGCCACGGTGCAGACCATGCAGGACAGCGTCGCTGGCCTGTTGGCCGCGACCGGGCTGGGCCCGCCCCGCGCCGCGCGCGAACGCTCGCGTTGCGCCGAGGTGACGCAGGTCGTGACCGCCGCATCGGGCGCGTTTGCCTTTACCCAGGCGTTCCAGGGCGGTGAGGTGGTGCGGCGGCGGCACACGCTGATTGCCATCGACGGCGGCGTGGAAATACGTACCCCGCATGACGATTGCCTGTTGGTGATGCCGAGCCTGCGCCCGAGCCGCGGCCACACCGCCGTGCGGCTTGCGCGCTTCGTGGACTGCCACGTGCCGATCTGAGCGCGCGCCTCCCCATAAGCGCCGGGCTGTGGCATGCTGCGCCGCACAACATCGTCTGCGTCAGGACCCGCCATGCCACTGCCACCGCCTGCGCCGCGCCGTCATCTCCACACCAGGCAGATCGAGATTTGCGGCTATTTGCGCGACGATGGCTGCGTCGATGTGGAGGCGCATCTGACCGATACGCGCAGCTACGCCCACGTGCGGAGCGATGGGGGCGTGCGCGAGGCGGGTGCGCCGTTGCACGACATGTGGCTGCGCGTGGCGATCAACCCCGCGCGCGACATCGTCGGCTGCGAAGCGGTGATGGAAGCCACGCCTTACACTGTCTGTCCGGGCGTGGCGCCGAATTTCTCGCGGTTGGTTGGGCTGCGCATCGAAGGCGGGTTTTTGAAGCGCGCGCTGGAGCGCGTTGGCGGCGCGCAAGGCTGCACGCATTTGCGCGAATTGCTGCAGCAGGTCGGCACGGTGTTCGTGCAGACGCTTTATTCTATCGGCAAAGTCTCCGATAAGCCGCGCCGCGGCGGGGACGGGCCGCCGCCATTGCTGAACAGCTGTTACGCTTGGGCGGAGGAGGGTGAGATGGTGGCGGAGCGCTATCCTGCCTGGCACAGGGCGCCGGCCCCGGCCTAAAGATTGGGGGAGATGTGCCATCCCCCCCAAACCCCCCGTCGATTGTAGAGCCTCGTTCAAAATAATGACGGGGGGTTTGGGGGGGATGGCACATCTCCCCCAATCTTGAAATCGATCTGCGCTTCCCGCACGAAAGCCTGAAAAGCTGGACGGGCAAAATAAAAACCCTGCATGTAGCGCGCGCCAGCTTCGCGTAGCGCCATAACTTCGCCACTACGCTCTACACCTTCGACGACAAGCTTGATGCCGATTTCTTCGGCAATGCGGATGATGCCGGCGATGATGGCCATGCGCGCGCGATCCTGGTCGCAATCCTGCACCAGCACGCGATCGATCTTGATGATGTCCGGCTTGAGTTCGACCAGACGCGCGAGGCCGGAATAGCCGGTGGCGAAATCATCCAGTGACACTTTGAAGCCGTGCTTCTGGTACTCGGCAATGATGTTGCGCAAATGTGCGGGTTCGGACAGGAACTCGCCCTCGACGATTTCGAAAGTCAGCAATTCGAGCGGAAAGCCGACGCGCCGCGCGGCCTTGAGCGTCAACTGGATGCAGGCGGCGGGCGAATAGACGGCATTGGGCTGGAAGTTGATGTTCAGCCGTCTATCCAGGCCGTTCTTGGCCGCGAGTTCGATGGCGAGCACCCGGCTCGCCTGGTCGAAGGCATAGAGCGTATCGGGCGTGAGCTGGGAGAGCACGTGCATGGCACCCTCTCCGTTGGGGCCGCGCGCCAGCGCCTCATAGCCGTCGATGCGCGCCAGTTGCACGTCCACGATGGGCTGGAAAGCCATGCTGAAGGGGAATAGCGCCACGTTTTCCTGACATTTTTGGCAGGCATGGCGCCTGGCGTTCTTGCCGGCAGCCAGTGCGTCCTCTGTGTTCCGTGGCTCGGAGATTACGTGTGTGTCCATAGCGAGCAACCTCCGCGATTCGGCCGCGACGGTAAAGCGCGAGAGTTAATACCTGATGCAATAGGCATTAGACTCAAAGACTGGGGGAGATGTGCCATCCCCCCCAGACCCCCCGTCGATTGTAGGGCTTCGCCGCAAATGATGACGGGGGGTTTGGGGGGGATGGCACATCTCCCCCAATCCTTTTCCTACCGCATAATGCGCAGAGGCCGCTCCAAGCCATCGCGCGTAATGCCGATCATCTCCTGGTGGTGGCCGTGCCCGGCCTCGCGATGGCCCGCGTCGGTCGCGGCGGCGCGGAAATACTGCAGCACGTGCACGCGCACGGCGCTCGTACGGCCGCCGTCATCGCCCGCACCCTCCACGCGCTGGATCAGCTGGCCCAGGTCGATGCCCTCGCGCAGGCAGATTTCGCGCAAAGCCTCCCAGACCTCGGGCTCCAGCCGCATGCTGGTTCGTCCGGATAACGCATTGACGTTGCGATTGACGAGCCTGCTGCCGACCACGAGCGCTCCAGCTCTACCTGCCAGACCGCCCATGTAGTCCACTTGACACGGTCTTGTGAAGGCGTTTTGGCCTAATTGGCAACTTTTTCGTGAGGCTCTCGCAAAGTTAGCGAGAGTGCATGTAAGCCAGAGGCGAACTCCTCCGCCAGCACCAGGTGCACGGCGCGCGAGCGCGCCACGCGGCTCATGCCCGCGAATGCGTCCGCAGTCAGGCGCACCGTAAAGTGGGTCTGCCCGCCCGGTGCAGCGCCGGCGTGGCCGGCGTGGCGCGCACTGTCATCGGTGATGTCCAGTTCGGCAGGTGAGAAGGCCTCCTGCAGGGTTGCGCGGATGCGTTCAGCGCGGCTCGGCTGGGCGGGATCGGGCATGCGGGCTGGCATCTTTCGGTTTGTAGGACCTGGGGCGGGGGCGTGCTCGGCGGGCGGCCTTGTCGTTGCCCGGGGTGTTCGCACATAAGGTCGCATGACCCGACGCACAAACCGAGCGAGGGCCTACGCCCCCGACCCGGAGGCACCGGGCCGCCTCTGCGACATTCCCGGCTGCGGGCTGGACGGCGCGTACCGCGCGCCCAAATCGCGCACCAATCTGCGCGAATACCACTGGTTCTGCCTCGATCACGTGCGCGCCTACAACGCGTCCTGGGACTACTACAAAGGCATGTCTGCGGCGCAGATCGAGGCGCATATGCGCAATGACACCGGCTGGCAGCGCCCGACCTGGCCGCTCGGCCGCCTGGGCGGGGGAGGCGTGGAGGACGAGCTGATCCATGCCAGCCTCGATATCCTGCATGGGGCAGGGGGGCGGCGCCGCGCACCGCCTGCCCCGCCAGTGCCGCCGGAGTTGCGCCAGCCGCTGGATGCGCTGGGCCTGCACTGGCCGGTTTCCCTGGGTGACCTCAAGACGCGCTACAAATCCTTGGCCAAACGCCATCATCCGGACGCCAATGGCGGCGACCGCGGCGCAGAGGAGCGGCTCAAGACTATCAATCTGGCGTATGCCGCCGTGCGCACGCACCTGGTGGCAGAGCCGGTTGTGTGACGCGGCGCTTGGAGGGCTGGATACCTGGACGTTCCAGGCACCCGGCTTCTACCGAAAGCTTGGCTTTGCCGAATGCGGACGCAGCCCCAACTATCCGCCAGGGCATGACCGCATCTTCTTCGTCAAGCGGCTGGACTGAACCCGCTCGTGGTATGGTGGCGTTTGATGCGCCCGGATGCCTGCACTACCCTTGCCCGCACTAAGACAGGACCGCCACGCTAGATGAACAAGATGCCCGCCTTTGCCGAGAGCGCGTTGTTTGCGCCTGACGCGCAGGTCGATGCCCGCGCCACTTTCGGCATCGATGTCGACATGGCTGTGCCTGCTTTCGGCTCGCGCATGGACCACGTGCCCGAGATCGATGACACCTACCGCTTCGACCGCGAAACCACGGTCGCGATCCTGGCCGGCTTTGCCCATAACCGGCGCGTCATGATCCAGGGCTATCACGGCACCGGCAAATCCACCCATATCGAGCAAGTGGCGGCTCGCCTGAATTGGCCCTGCCTTCGGGTGAACCTCGATAGCCACATCAGCCGCATCGACCTGATCGGCAAGGATGCCATCGTCCTGCAGGACGGCAAGCAGATCACGCAGTTCCGCGAGGGCATCCTGCCCTGGGCGCTGCAGCATCCCTGCGCTCTGGTGTTCGACGAATACGACGCCGGCCGGCCGGACGTGATGTTCGTCATCCAGCGGGTGCTGGAGGTCGAGGGGCGGCTGACGCTGCTGGACCAGAACCGGGTGATCCGCCCGCATCCGTCGTTCCGTCTGTTCGCCACGGCCAATACGGTGGGACTTGGCGATACGACGGGGCTTTATCACGGCACGCAGCAGATCAATCAGGGGCAGATGGACCGGTGGTCGATCGTTGCGACGCTGAACTATTTGCCGCACGCGCAGGAGACGGCGATCGTCATGGCCAAGCTGGGGGTGGATGCGAAGGATGCGCCCGGCAAGAAGCTGATCGAGAATATGGTGGCGTTGGCGGATTTGACCCGGGCGGGGTTCATCAATGGGGATTTGAGCACGGTGATGTCGCCGCGCACGGTGATTACGTGGGCGGAGAATGCGCGCATTTTCAAGGATGTTGCGTTTGCGTTTCGGCTGACGTTTCTGAACAAGTGCGATGAGGCGGAACGCACGACGGTGGCCGAGTACTATCAGCGGTGTTTTAACGCGGAACTGCCTGTCAATGGGCTGGTGCGGCGCGCGGGCTAGAGCTTGTTTGGCGCTGATGGAAGCGCCGAACGCGCGGCGTCTTCCACCAGGTGGAGGGAGCCAATGAGCGGAACGGGCGGAAGTGCAGCGCCTTCTCCCAAATTCGCATTCCTGATCTTCGAGGGCGGCGGCGCCAAGGGCATTGCCCATCTCGGCGCACTGCGTGCAATGGAGGATTTGGGCTACAGTTTTGCAGGGGTTGCGGGCGCCTCGGCCGGCGCCTTTGTTGCTGCATTGGTTGCCGCCGGTTATAGCAGCGACGAATTGCTCGATATCGCATCGCCGACAACGAACCTGCTGGCAGCTCAGGGTTTGAAGCCGACCGACTTGCTGGGCATCGACTCATGGTCTCGCATGACCCGGCTCAGGCGCGCCCTGGGCCGCCTCAAAGTTGGCGCAATACTAGCCGGCCTGCCTGGCGCGGTTCTGGCTGCTCCCGGGCAGATTGGCACGCTCTACCGTCTGCGGCGTGATCGCGGGCATTTCACCGCCGCCGGCGTCAGCGATTTCGTCAATACGTGCATCCGCGAGCGGCTGGCCGATCTGTGGGCTCTTGCCGGGCAGGATCCCGCCTGCCTTCCGGATCCTGTCTGTTTTGCCGAACTGGATTACGCCCGGTTTCCGGAATTGCGGTCCCTCAAGATCGTCGCCACCGACGTCGATGCCGGCAAGGCTGTGCTGTTCGACCGTGTGCACACGCCCGATGTGGTGATCGGCGATGCGGTGGCCGCCTCCATTTCCATCCCACTGGTGTTTCGTCCGATGCGTGTCCGCCGCCGGGACAGCGGTCAGGGCGGCGTGCTCGCCAGCCTGCCAGGCCGGTTTGCCGATGGCGGATTGGTGTCCAATCTTCCATCCTGGGTGTTCATGGACGAGAAACTTGCGCTCGAGCGGACACTTGCCAACAACGTGCCCGTGCCGATCGTGGCTTTCGCCTTGACGGACGCCAAGGCCACGCCCGTGACGCGCGCACCCGCAGCCGATGATTTCGCCGGCTATTTTGCCAAGGTGGGCCGATCGGCCGTCTTTGGCGGTCAAAGCATATCGCGCGATTTGCTGCGTGACCTGACCGTCGTCGAATTGCCGACCAGGCTTGGATTATTGGAGTTCGACGCGCCCTGGCCGAAGATACGAGGAGATTATACCCTCGGACGCCAAAACGCCGTGCTGCATGTCAAGGAGCGCCTGGAGGCGCAGCCGGCGCGCATCGCGGCGACGCTGCGTGCCACGGCCGAGGGTGTGGCCCGGCGCATTGACGACATGAGGCGCGGAACCGGCCAGGCGGCGCTGTCCCATCTGCGCGCCTGCCGCATCGAACCATCGGGTGCCGAATCGCTGCGTGTCTCCCACGGCTACAACATGGCGGCCGATGCCGATGACCGGCTGCCGCTCGATTGCCGCTCACGCCAAGGTGCGGCCGAAGCGTTTCGTACGCGCGACCTCGAACTGCACCGCTTCGGCCCCGCTTCGTCTTCGGATTTCATGACCAAGTACGAGCGTGCCCTGTTGCGGCCAAGTTTGCATACCGCGCTCTGTGTACCCATATTTGCGGCGGCGGAGGCGTGGCAAAGCACCGATCTGGCTGCCCGGCCAACGCCCTGCGGGGTTCTTTCGCTGGATAGCGACGAGGACCTTTCGGTTGAATTCGGCGACCCGGGCATTGTAAGCTTCATCGTCAAGCAAAGTATTCTGCTTTCGCTCAGCTTTGTCTGAGCTTTTCAAGGGTGGTTGAAATGGCCGCAAAGTGGACGCGCGACTCGCAGGAGGTGCTCGACATCATGGGCCAAGCCTACGGCTCAACCGGCAACAGCAATCAGGACCTGGCCGCCAGAAAGCCCACCGTGGTGACGTTCGACAAGGACACGCTGGACGCGCTGCAGGCTCGTCTGAAGGACGAGAAGCAGGATATTCCGTCGGTCTGAACATTTCCTGGCAGCTCGCACCGCTGAATTGAGCGCCGTCGCGTTAGCACTGCGCCGAGGAAGATCGGGATGACCAAGGACACGAGCCGCGCCGAGGACTTCAAGCGCGCCACCACCGGCGCCGTGCGCGCCATGGCAGGCGCCGCCGACATCCAGATTGCCTTCCAGCCCGGCCCCGCGGGACTGGCCGGGCGGCGTGCCCGTCTGCCCGTGCCCTCCCGCGCGCTGCCCGAGGCCGAGATGCAGAAACTGCGCGGGGCCGCAGACAGCGTGGCGCTGCGCCTGCGCCATCACGATGACGCCGTGCACGCCCGCTCACTGCCCGCCGAGCGGGACGCGCGCGTGGTCTATGACGCGCTCGAACAGGCGCGCGTCGAGGTTTTCGGTGCGCGCCACATGCTGGGGGTCGCCGCCAACCTGGCCGCCAGGCTGGACGAGACGTGCCGTGCCGAGGGCTATGACCGCATGACCCGGCGGGACCAACTGCCGCCGTCCCAGGCCCTGGCCATGCTCGCGCGCGAACGCATGACCGGGCAGGCCAGCCCTGAGGCTGCGCGTGCCATCCTCGATCTCTGGCGCCATGGGCTTGGCGAGCAGGCGGACGCGGCCCTGGGCCAACTCGCCCGGGCGCAGGGCGACCAATCGGCCTACGCCCATGCCGCGCGCCGCCTGCTCGCAGCGCTGTCCATGGCGGAAGCGGAGGCCGAGGCCGAACCCGAGCCGCAGGAGGAGCCATCCGAGGATCCCGGCGAACAGAGCGGCGCGCAGGACAACGCCACTGACGCCGAAGGCCAGACTCAAAGCGAGCAGGACCAGATGCTCGCCGCGAGCCCGCAGGAAATGCAGGGCGAGGCGGCCGAGGATCAGACCGCTCAAGACGACCAGGACGCGACCGCCGAAGCCCAGGGCGACGAGGCGCCCGCCGGCCCCCAGCCCCGGCGCGAGCGCCCCGAGGATGAGCCGCCGAGCCATTACCGCGCCTATGCGCGACAATTCGACGAGGAGATCGCCGCTGAGGATCTGTGCGATCCCGACGAGCTCGCGCGCCTGCGCCAGCAGCTCGACCAGCAACTCCAGCATTTGCAGGGCGTGGTCTCGCGCCTGGCCAACCGGCTGCAGCGGCGGCTGATGGCCCAGCAGACGCGCGCGTGGGAATTTGATCTCGAGGAGGGTATGCTGGACGCCGGGCGCCTGGCGCGCGTCATCGTCAATCCGATGCAGTCGCTGTCGTATAAACGCGAACGCGATACCGATTTTCGCGACACGGTGGTGACGCTGCTGATCGACAATTCCGGCAGCATGCGCGGCCGGCCGATAACCGTTGCCGCCATGTGCGGCGATATTCTGGCGCGCACGTTGGAACGTTGCGCGGTCAAGGTCGAGATACTTGGTTTTACCACGCGCGCCTGGAAGGGTGGGCAGAGCCGCGAGCGTTGGGTGCATGACGGCAAGCCGCGCCTGCCCGGGCGGCTGAACGATCTGCGCCACATCATCTACAAATCGGCCGATGCGCCGTGGCGCCGGTCGCGCCGCAATCTTGGCCTGATGCTGCGGGAAGGCTTGCTCAAGGAGAACATCGATGGCGAGGCGCTGGTCTGGGCGTGCCGGCGCCTGATGAACCGCCCCGAACACCGGCGCATCCTGATGGTGATCAGCGACGGCGCGCCGGTCGATGACAGCACGTTGTCGGTCAACCCCGGCAATTTTCTCGAGCGGCATTTGCGCGAGGTGATACGCGAGATCGAGAGCCGCGATGTGGTCGAGCTGATTGCTATTGGCATCGGGCATGATGTGACGCGCTACTACCGGCGCGCGGTGACAATCGTGGATGCCGAAGAATTGGGCGGGACGATGATGAAGAAATTGTCCGAGCTGTTTGATGAGGATGCGGCTGAGGCTTGGATACGGGCGACGATGGAGCGGGCGCCGCTGCTGGCATGAGAAGAGCTGGGTGGGGCGTGCCGCCCCCCCCCCCCAGACCCCCCGTCGATTGTTTAGCCTCGTCTTAAATAATGACGGGGGGTCTGGGAAGGATGGCACATCTCCCCGAGCCTTTTCCTAACGAATTCTCAACCACAACCCGTCATCCTGATCGCGCCGCAAAATGCAATGGCGCAACCCCGCCGGGTCCATCCGCCGGCAAAAGGATCGGAGCGGACAACATGTCCAACCTCGTACTCGAAATGCGTTCTGGTGACATGATGGTGGTCAATGGCGCCGCCATCCGCTTTCGCGGCAAGACGCGCATCGAACTGACCGCGCATGCGCGTTTCTTGTTCGGCCGCCAGATCATGCCGCCTGCAGACGCCGATACCCCCGCCCGCCGCATCTACTACGCGCTGCAGACCGCCTATATCGGTGACGATGATGAACGCCGCTGCGGCATGGCCGAAGCGCGCCTGCGCGCCGGCGAATTCAAGGAAGCGACGACCTCAGCTCAGGCCACGGCGTTGCTGGACCAGGCGATTGCCTTTGCCGAGACGGGCAAATGCTACCAGGCGCTGCGCCTGGCGCGCCGCGTCGTGCAACACGAGGATGCCGTTCTCGGCCGCGCGCCAAAGCCGCGTGCGCCTCAGCATGACGCATTGGAGCCCGTTCGGCGCTGATAGAAGCGCCCAAGGTGCCATAGCTTCTTGTTTTCAAGCATGTTCTACGCAATCCGCGTTGAGACTGACACATGATCAAGGCGAGAAAGGTTGGGGGAGATGTGCCATCCCCCCTAAACCCCCCGTCATTTATGAGGACGCGCCCTAAATGATGACGGTGGGTCTGGGGGGGCAGGCACTGCTCCCCCTGCTTTCTTGAGAGTCAATCTTTCTGCCGGTTGGTATTCTACATTGTGGTTCGAACATGCTCTACGCAAAAAGCGACAGGAGCGAATTGGACGCCGAAGTCCCCGTGCTCGAGAACGGCGTGCTCGAGCTCTCGCTTTGGCCCAGGATCGTCAGCAGGCTGTTCGCGGTGGTGTCGCTATTGCTAAAGATGTTGAGCAGGCTGCCGGCCTGGGGCGTGGTATCGATCGGCCCGTTGGCGATCTGCTTCTGCACGATGTATTCCTCGGCGAGATGCTGCACGTAGCTGGGCTTTTTCAGATCAGCAATCGGCAGCTTCTGCTTGAGCACCGCGCTCTGCTGCTCGAATGTCAGATTGTCATAGGCAGTCAGCGGCAATCCAATGGCGGTAACAGCAACGTTGAGGAGCTGCTGATCGGATTGAAGCTGGGTGTAGGAGGTGATTGATCCGGCCGTGCGAGTGAAATAAAGCGCGGCCGGCAGGCCAGTGTCCTGGCCTCCCGTGCTGCTTGGACCAAGGCTGCCTTCAAAGCCATAGAGCTGGTAGGATTTGACGATGGCGGCCACGCCGGCTGCCGTGGCGAAAGGCGGCGGCGACCAATTGTGCAGCGCCTTGGCGAAAGCGAGATATTTGGGGTTGCCTATGCGGTAGGCCGTGGAGCTCTTGCTGGAGGGATCCTGCGTCAGCAACTGCTTGACCAGCGCGGGCGAGGCGATCAGGTCGCCGATCCCGAAGGCGCCGAGGACGACGCTGAGCGCCTTGTAGTCGCCCTGCAACTTAGCGGGC
The DNA here is from genome assembly GCA_965276755.1 of Acetobacteraceae bacterium. Lineage (GTDB taxonomy): Bacteria > Pseudomonadota > Alphaproteobacteria > Acetobacterales > Acetobacteraceae > CAJCIS01. Next base: position 1,360,088 of record OZ255625.1, on the reverse strand, counting down.
GTGGTAATGCTGGCTGCATGCTTTTGAAAGTAGGCGGTCAGCGCAGTTTCCTGCGGGCTGCTCAGGGCATAGCTCGTCGCCTGCTTGGCTTCATTGGCGCTGAAGCTGACATATTGCTGGATGGGGGAAATTCCGAGCGCACCGCTCATGACCCTTGTACTCCTTGGCCTATGTCACGTCGGTGTGACGTGGGCTTGGATGGAATTTGGTGTTGCGTCGTAGGATGCGTGCGTCGGGTTAAGCCTTTCCTTAAGGTTTGCAGGTCATTCTGGGGCCTTCGAAAACCTGATCGGGAGAAAACCCCCCATGTCGCTCTTTTCCATCAACACCAATCTTGGTGCCCTTGCGGCGCTTGCTTCCCTCACGCAGACCAAGGAGGCGCTGAGCCAAACGCAGAACGAGATTTCAACCGGCCAGAAGGTCAGCAGCGCGTCTGACAATCCGGCGATCTATTCGATTGCCAACACCATCAACTCCAACATTGCGGGCCTGTCCGCGGTGTCGGATTCGTTGAATTTCGGCTCGCAGGTTGTCGGGCTGGCAAGTTCTGCGGTGACGAACGTGAACTCGGTGCTGCAGAGCCTGCAGGCAACCGTGACCTCGGCCAACTCGTCCGGGATCGACCTCAACACGCTTCAGTCGCAGGTGTCCAACCTGGTTGGTAGCATCAACAAGTTCGCTGCCGACGCGGTCTTCAACGGCGTCAACCTTCTGGCTGCGTCCACCGGCGGCGGCGTCACGTCCAACACGCTCAACGTGGTGCAGAGCGTCGATGGCGGCGTCTATAACGTAGCCAACCAGATCAACGCGCCGGGTAGCTCGGCCAACCAGAGTTTGACCGATGCGCTCAACCTGTCCGGCCTGAGCGTGCTGGGCGGGGCGTCTGGCAATATCGGCACGAACGTGGCTTTCGGCACCGGCACGGACGTATTTGCCACGTTCGACCCCAGCGTTGCCGGTGGCACCAACACCAGCCCGGTTGCCAACACAAACGCTGATCTGCAGCTGTCGGCCATCGATACGTCGAGCGGCAGCCCTGTGACGAAGACCTACTCTTTCGAGTTCGTCGACGACGCCACCGCCGGCACCCGGCTGCAATCGGCACCGAGCACGGATAACACCGTGATCGCGGTGCATTTCAACAGTGCCACGGACTCGACCAACCAGATCGTGGCGCATTTGCAGACGGCTCTTTCGGAGAACGGCTTCGGCGTTGTCCAGCAGCAGGACGGTTCACTCAACATTGTGGGCCGTGGCCTGTCGCAGGCCGATTTCGGCACCGTGTCTGCAGGCACGTTCACCACTGGCAGCAACACGACGCAGGGGACGCCCACGGCGAGCGCCGGCGTCACCGTGACCGCGCTGACGACCAACCAGTCGGCGGTGACCGCTGTGCAGTCCGCGGTGACCAAGCTGAACCAGATCGGGGCCAGCCTGGGTGCGTCCACACAGCAGATCGCTGGCATCCAGAACTTCACCACCTCGCTGTCCTCGGCGCTGACCGCGGGGGTGGGTGCGCTGACGGACGCTGACCTGGCGGCCGAAAGTGCGAAGTTGACGTCGTTGCAAACCAAGCAGCAGCTGGCCACGCAGTCACTCTCGATTGCCAACCAGCAGCCGCAGTCGCTGTTGTCGCTGTTCAAGTAAGTTACGCAAGAAGGCCGCGGCCGGCCGCAAGCCGGCCGCAGCCCACGCAATCGGCGCACACATCCGCCACCCGATGGTGGCGGGCGTGGCTGCGTCCAGGGAGGCGACCATTCATCCAGGTGCCGCACGCTATCGCCAGGCCAGCCGCGAGGCCGTACCGGCGCGCGACACGGAAATTGCCGCCTTCGGCGCAATCAACCGCATGCTTGACTCAGCGCAGGACGAGCCCGATCGCATCCGTGCGCTTGGCCGCAATCACGATCTGTGGTCGATGCTGGTCAAGGATCTGGCGTTGGACACCAACAGATTGCCGGACGCGATCAAGGGCAACCTGCTTTCGCTTGGCCTGTGGTCCATGCGCTATTCAACCTTGGCGATCTTGCAGAAATTGCCGGTTGAGCCATTGGTGGAGATTAATCGCAACATCGCAGAAGGGCTGACTCTGCAGGCCGCATTGGCTCAGACCGCCCCGCTCGCCAGCCCAGCTACGGTTTGATCCCAGACCTGAGCGCAAGCGCCGCCCAGCCGATCAGATACGCCAAAGGTTCGCTGTCGCAGAAAAGCTGGAAAACCGACGAGGTCTGCAAGACAGCCTCGGCTAAATAAGTGAGGGGGGGGGTTGGGGAGGCTGACGTATAGGTCAGCCACATCTCCCCCCAATCTTCACTTACCTGTGTTTTGATGTGGGCGTCTCAAGGCGAGTTGGAATCAAGTTCCATTGAACGCGAGCTTGCCAGGCTGGGACTGATGCGCGGCATACGCCTTCAGTTGTTTGGCTGAGGGAATGGAATTCGTGACATCGCCCTTGTTGTCAGTGAATTGCAGCACGACCAGGTTCAAGGCGAGGTCCAGATGCAAGCTCGGATTGAGCAATGGCCGCTGAGGCGCGGCAGCCGCGCCGGTTGAAGAAGGCGGCACCTCGGCGGCCGAAGTAGCGCCTTGTGCTGTCTGCGCAGGCGGCGCTGCAGTGCGCTGGGAAACGGGGGGAAGTGCGACGTCAGAGGACACGGGAAATCCTTTCCAGGATAAAGGCCGGACGCATTTTCCGCCTGTGTCCCACAATACGCGCTAAGTATTACCAAACTGTTGATCCGGCCTTGCTTTGCCGAGCCACGCCAGGCAGCGGGGGCGGCGCGTGGCATCCAGGCGCACCGGTTGCGTCGCAGTCAGCCAGTTCAGCGCCCGCGGTGCTCAAGGCCAGCGCACTTCGGGCGGCAGGCTCATCAGGATGGCTTCCACATTGCCGCCTGTCTTGAGGCCGAAGGTGGTGCCGCGGTCGTGCAGGAGGTTGAATTCGACATAGCGGCCGCGTCGGATCAGCTGGTGGTCGCGCTCGGCCTGGGTCCAATCCTGGCCCACGCGGCGGCGCACGATCTGACTGTAGCCGGCCAGAAAGGCACGCCCGACATCCTGGGTGAAGGCCAGGTCGGCGGCGGCCTCACCCGAGGCCAGGTGGTCATAGAAGATGCCGCCGGCGCCCCGCGGTTCGTTGCGGTGGGGCAGGAAGAAGTAGGTGTCGCACCACGCCTTGAAGCGCGGGTAGTAGGTGGGGTCGTGCGCGTCGCAGGCGGCACGGAAGGCGGCGTGGAAGGTGGCCGCGTCCTCCTGCGCCTGGGGGGTGTCCAGGCGCATGGGCGTGAGGTCCCCCCCGCCACCGAACCAGCCTTTGGTGGTCACCAGCATGCGCGTGTTGAAGTGAGCGGCCGGCACCAGGGGGCTTTGCAGGTGGGCGACCAGGCTGATGCCGCTGGCCCAGAAGCGCGGGTCCTGCTCCGCCCCTGGGATCTGGGCGCGGAACTCGGGCGAGAAGGTGCCGGCGACCGTGGAGACGTTCACGCCGACTTTTTCGAAGACGCGGCCGTGCATCAGGCTGATGACGCCGCCGCCGCCTTCGGTTGCGTCCTCGGTCGGGCGGGACCACGGGCGGCGCTCGAAGCGTCCTGGGGGGCGGTCGGCCAGGCGGCCGGATGTCTGTTCGTCCTCGATGGCTTCGAAGCTGGCGCAAATGGCGTCGCGCAAGCTTTCGAACCAGGCCCGTGCGGTGGGCTTGAGTGCTGTGTGATCCATGGGTCGGCTGTCTATCTCAGTGCATGGCCATAAAGAAGACGGGGGTTTCAGGGGGGATGGCTCATCCCCCCTGACCTTCTCTTGCCCTACGGTTGCGCCTTCTTCATCCCGCCCCTAATACGCTGCCAAACGAGCATCGCAGAAGGACCCCCCATGGCTGGGCTGCAAAAGAGCACGCTGAAGAACCCGGTTCTGAACTGGGTGGACAGCCGGCTGCCCTTGATCAGTTTGATGCAGAAGGAATACGGCGCCTTTCCGACGCCCAAGAACTTCAACTATTTCTGGAATTTCGGCGCGCTGGCGACGATCAACCTGGTGATCATGATCGCCACAGGCGTGTTCCTGGCGATGAACTATGATCCCAGCACGGCCGGCGCTTTCGACAGCGTCGAGCGCATCATGCGGGACGTCAATTACGGCTGGCTGATCCGCTACGTTCACATGAACGGCGCGTCTATGTTCTTCTTTATCATCTACATCCACATTTTCCGCGGCATGTATTACGGCAGCTACAAGGCGCCGCGCGAATTGCTGTGGATGACCGGTGTAACCCTGTTTCTTATTCTCATGGCGACCGCTTTCATGGGCTACGTGCTGCCGTGGGGCCAGATGTCGTATTGGGGTGCGACGGTCATCACCAACCTGTTTTCTGCATTCCCCGTGGTCGGCAACTGGATCGTGACGCTGCTTTGGGGCGGGTTTTCTGTGGACAATCCCACGCTGAACCGCTTCTTCGCGCTGCATTACTTGATGCCGTTCATCCTGACGGGCGTGATCTTTCTGCATGTGGTCGCGCTGCACATCACGGGCAGCAACAACCCGCTGGGCATCGATGTCAAAAGCGAACAGGACACGGTGCCGTTCCACCCATACTACACGCTGAAAGATAGCGTGGGCATGTGCGTCTATCTGCTGATCTTTGCGCTGATCGTATTCTTTGCGCCGAACATCTTCGGCGAGGTGGACAATTACGTGCAGGCCAATCCGCTGCAGACGCCCAATGCCATTGTGCCGGAATGGTACTTTCTGCCGTTCTACGCGATCCTGCGCTCGGTGCCCGACAAGCTGGCAGGTGTGCTGGCGATGTTCGGGTCCATCCTGATCTGGTTCGTGCTGCCGTGGCTGGATACATCGCCCGTGCGCAGCGCGCGCTTCCGGCCGATCTATCGCGTGATGATGATGCTGCTTCCTGTCGACATGGTCATCCTGGGCATCGTCGGTCATCACCATCCCGAGCCGCCGTGGATATTGATCGGGCGGCTGGCGACGATCTGGTACTTTCTGCATTTCCTCTCGTTGCCCATTCTGGGCTTCCTGGAAAAGCCGTTGCCGCTGCCGGAGAGCATCAGCCGGCCGGTGTTGCCACGGCGGTCCTCCGGTGGAGGCGGCGGTCCGCTGCCCGCGGGTGCGGCGGCGAAGCCGATGGAGAAGAATTGATGCGCGCGCTCGTTCTGACCGGCACGGCCGTGCTGGCATTGGCGTGCGGCGCCGCGCGCGCGGAGGAGGCGGAGACGAAGCTGCCGAGCGTCAAATGGTCGTTCGATGGTCCCTTCGGTACCTACGACAAGGCGGCGGCCCAGCGAGGGTTTCAGGTCTATAACGAGGTCTGCTCGGCCTGCCATTCGATGCGGCTGATGAGCTATCGCAACCTCGAAGCAATCGGCCTGGAAAAGGCGCAGATCAAGGCAATAGCCGCATCCAAGACGGTGGCCGGGCCGCCTGATGATGACGGCAAGCCGACGACGCGTCCGGGCCTGCCATCTGACCGCTTCGTGGCACCTTTTGCCAACGACAAGGCGGCGCGCTCGGCCAATAACGGTGCGTTGCCGCCCGATCAGTCGCTGATCGTCAAGGCGCGGGAGGGCGGGCCAAGCTATGTCTATGCGCTGGTCGGCCACGGCTATGTCGACCCGCCGAAGGGCGTGAAAGTGCCGGACGGGCTGTATTACAACATCTATTTTTCCGGCCGTAATATCCACATGCCGCCGCCGCTGTCTGAGGGATCGGTGACGTATGCAGACGGCACCAAGGCGACGGTGGATCAGGAAGCGCGCGATGTCGCAACGTTCCTGATGTTCGCGTCCAATCCCGAGTTGGACCAGCGCAAGCATCTGGGCATACGCATCGTGGGCTTTATCGCGCTTCTGGGGTGCGTGACGTATGGCGCCAAGCGGAAGCTTTGGCGCGACGTGCATTAGCAAGGCAAAGCCAGGGCGCTGCCCTGCCCGTCACGCGAGAGCGTGCTGCGCACGACGGGGCCTGAGGCCCCAGACCCCCATCTGTTCGCCCCTGCTGAACCTAACAAATAGGTTCTAAGGACTTGTCCTTAGCGGGGTCCAGGGGCAGAGCCCCTGGCCTTGCACGCCCACAGCGGAGCCCACCATGGCAATTATCGGCATCATCGGCGGCTCCGGCCTCTACGACATCGAGGGTCTCGAGAACCGCGCGTGGAAGCGCGTGGCCTCGCCGTGGGGCGAGCCGTCTGATGATGTGCTGACCGGCACGCTGGATGGCGTGACATGCGTGTTTCTGCCGCGGCATGGGCGCGGGCATGCGCTCTCGCCCTCGCATCTGAATTACCGCGCCAATATCGACGTGCTGAAGCGCTGCGGCGTCAGCCATGTGCTCTCGCTCTCCGCAGTCGGCAGCCTGAAGGAGGAAATGCCGCCTGGGCATTTCGTGATCGTGGACCAATTCATCGACCGCAGCTTCGCGCGCGAGAAGAGTTTTTTCGGCCAGGGCTGCGTGGCGCATGTGTCGATGGCGCACCCGGTCTGCCCGGCGCTGGGCGACGTGCTGGAAACCAGCGCGCGCGCGATCGGTGTGCCGGTGACACGCGGCGGCACGTACATGGTCATGGAAGGTCCGCAATTCTCCACGCGCGCGGAGAGCGAGCTGTATCGAAGCTGGGGCTGTTCAGTGATCGGCATGACCAACATGCCCGAGGCCAAGCTGGCGCGCGAGGCGGAGATGCATTACGCGACCGTGGCGATGGTGACCGATTACGATTGCTGGCACACCGAGCATGCGCATGTGACCGTGGATGCGGTCGTGCGCGTGATGCAGCAGAACGCCGATCACGCGCGCGCGCTGGTGCGCCATGCGGTGCCGCTGGTGGGCGGGGGGTGTGCGGTTGGGTGCGATCACGCGCTGGAGAACGCGGTGATTACGCAGCCGGCTTTTCGTGATCCGGCGTTAATGGTAAGATTAAATGCAGTGATGGGACGTAAGATTGGGGGAGATGTGCCATCCCCCCCAAACTCCCCGTCGATTATCTAGCTTCGGCTAAACAGATGACGGGGGGTCTGGGGGGAGAGGCACTCTCCCCCCAGCTCTTTACCTTCAACGAAACACATCATCCATGACATGCGAGCTCGCATCGCACGCATGGTTCAGACACGGCAGCCCAAGCGATTCCTCGATCGTGCGCAACAAGCTGAAATGCGTGTAGAAGCGCCCGCTTTGAATGCCGTGCGCACCCTTGTTGGTGTCCACGATCGCCACGACCTGGTTGGTAATCGGCTTGATGCTGTAATCGCTCTCGTCCCACAGAATGACGATGGCGTTCTGTCCGCGCATCCACATGGGCGAGGCCTTGATCGAGTTTACGAGCTTCTGCACCGTCTGGTCGCCAAGCGTGATCAGCGCGGGGTTCAGCCCGTTCTGCGTGCCGTTATCGGCGGGATCGTAGCCGCAGAATACCGTGCTGTTGCCGCGGCCATGCTGGTCATTGCACTGATTGGGCGCGATGAAGGAATAGGTCGGCACCTTGCCTGAGGCCAGGTCGGCATAGAGGCCGCCGGCGCCATCGAAAGCCACGATGTTGGCGAGCGTGTTGCCCGCCACAGTCCCGCTCTGCACGCTGGCGAAATAGGCGAACGGGTCGTGCTTGACTGCGTAGAGCTGGACGATGTTGGCATTTGTCTCGTTCAGCGCGATTTCGTCCGGGGTGAATGTGGTCAGGTTGGTGAAGTTGCCGTCGCTGTAATCGACGTTGTCGGCACCGGCCAGCGGCAGGCTTTCCTGGTAGCTCTTCCAGGACTTGCCGGCGGCCACCAGCTGGTCAGCAATCGTCATGCCGACGGTCTGCGCGGGCGCATAGCCGCGGCGGCCGTCGATATTGATCACGCCGGGCGGCCCGTTCGTCTCGTTGTGGTAGTCGATCACCGGGGTTGCCGCATCCAGGCCGGTGCCGGCGATCGGGCAGATCGGCGTGGACACGTCCTCGAAATTCGTGATGCCGCTGACGATGTTGGGCTGGCAAGTGGCGTTGTGCCAATCAGGCGAGTTATCATCCAGCACGCCGAAATTGGAGCCGCCGTTCACTTCGAGGTAGTTGGTCAGGCTGGGGTGGGCCACGGCAAAGTAGTTGCTCGCCAGGTTGGCCGAGAGCGCTTCCTGATTGATGAAGGGGGCGTAAGGGTTGTTGATGATCTGGGCATAGCCGTGATTTTCCATCATGATCACGAACACATGGTCCAGGTGCTTGACGCCGGCGGCCTGCGCGCCAGCCGCGCACAGGGCCGAGCCGGCCAGCAGGGTAAGTGCCGTCTTTTTGAGCGACATTGGGGATTTCCTCGTATCTGGTTGGATGCTGCGCCAAGCAGGTGGCGGCAGAGCGGCCTTCTAGACACCGGACCGAGACGGTTTGCGGACGGTTTGGTTACCGGATGATGAAGCCTGTGTGTCGCCCGGACTTGCTCCCACCGCGCCCATCACCCTAGAAGCAGGCCATGCGCTTTACCGTCGATCGCCTGGACCACATCGTCCTGAACTGCTCGGACGTGGAACTCATCGCCGCCTGGTATCAGCGCGTGCTCGGCATGGAGCGGGAGGATTTCGGCCCCGACCGCCGCTGCGCGCTCAAATTCGGCGGCCAGAAGATCAACGTGCGGCCGATTGATGCCGTGCATTGGGCCACCGCGCGCAACGGCACCGCGGGTGCGGCCGATCTGTGTTTCATCACCGCGGTCGGGCCCGAGGACGTGGTCGGCCACCTCCATTCCCATGGCGTGACCATAGAGGCCGGCCCGGTCAAGAAGCTGGGCGCGCTGGGTGAGATGAACTCGGTTTACTGCCGTGACCCCGACGGCAATCTGGTGGAAATTGCCTCCTACCTGACGTGAGCCCGATGTCTAGAAATCGACGGGGGGTTTGGGGGGGACGGCACGTCTCCCCCAATCTTGCTTTTTGAGCCTCCGCGCCACCGATTTCGACTTCACCCTGCCGCCAGACCGCATCGCCCAGAAACCGGCCAGCCCACGTGACGCTGCGCGCCTGTTGAGCGTGACTGAGACCCTAGCCGATCACCAGGTCGCCGATCTGCCCAGGCTGCTTCGCGCAGGCGATCTGCTGGTGGTCAACGACACGCGCGTGATCCCAGCCCAGCTCTCCGCCCGGCGCGGCGCTGCGGCCATCGGCATCACGCTCGATCGCCCGCTGGCAGACGGCACGTGGCGCGCGCTCGCCCGCAACGCGCGGCGCCTGCGCCCCAGCGACACACTGCACATCGACGGCGCGCCCGATTTCTCCGCCACTGTGATGGCAACACACGAGGGCGGCGCCGTCACCCTGCGCTTCAACGCCGAAGGCCGCGCATTCGCGGACCGCCTGCGCCAGGCCGGTGCGCTGGCGCTACCGCCCTACATCGCCCGCCCGCACGGCCCCACTGACCAGGACGCCGCCGACTACCAGACCATTTTCGCTCAGGCCGAGGGAGCGGTTGCGGCACCCACCGCCGGCCTGCATTTCACGCCGGCGCTGCTGGCGGCCCTGGCCGCGCGCGGCGTGGGCCGGGTCAGCCTGACGCTGCACGTGGGTGCGGGCACCTTCCTGCCCATGCGCCATGAAGACGTGGCCCAGCACCGCATCCATGCCGAGGCCGGCACGCTCTCGCCTGCCGCGGCGGCGTGCATCAACCAGGCGCGCGCGGCGGGCGGGCGGATCGTGGCCGTCGGCACCACCAGCCTGCGCCTGCTGGAAACGGCGGTGGACGCGCGGGGCACCGTCGCGCCCTTTGCCGGTGACACCGACATCTTCATTCTGCCCGGCCGGCCAATCCGGGGGGCGGACCTGCTGCTGACCAATTTTCATCTGCCGCGCTCCACGCTCTTCATGCTGGTCTGCGCCTTTGCCGGCACTGCGCGCATGAAGGCCGCCTACGCGCACGCCATTACCGATGGCTACCGGTTCTATTCCTACGGGGACGCCTGCCTGCTGGCGCGCGCGGCATGAACTTCCGCTGGGCGCAGGTGGCCGCCGACGGCGCTGCGCGCGCGGGCGTGCTGCACACCGCGCACGGGGCTGTGGCTACGCCCACCTTCATGCCCGTCGGAACCGCGGCCACGGTCAAGGCCATGACTGCCGATGCGGTGCGCGAGACCGGCGCCGACATCGTGCTAGGCAACACCTATCACCTGATGCTGCGGCCAGGCGCCGAACGAGTCGCGGCCTTGGGCGGGCTGCACCGGCTGATGGACTGGCCTGGACCGATCCTGACGGATTCGGGCGGCTTTCAGGTCATGTCGCTGGGCGCGCTGCGGACGCTGGATGAGGACGGGGTGACGTTCCGCTCGCACCTGGATGGGTCCAGGCACCGGCTGACGCCGGCCTCGGCCGTGCAGATCCAGCATTTGCTGGACGCCACGATCACCATGGTGCTGGACGAGTGCACGCCGTTTCCGGCCACGCACGAGCAGGCGCGCGCCAGCATGGAATTATCGATGCGCTGGGCGGGACTTTGCCTGGACGCGTTTGTGCAGCGGGAGGGTTATGCGCTGTTCGGCATCGTTCAGGGTGGCACGTATGCCGATTTGCGCGCGCGTTCGGCCGAGGCGCTGCGGGCCATCGGGTTTGACGGCTACGCCATCGGCGGCCTTGCGGTGGGCGAGGGGCAGGCGAGCATGTTCGCCACGCTGGACGCGACCGTGAGGCTGCTGCCTGAGGATCGCCCGCGCTACCTAATGGGGGTTGGCACGCCGGACGATCTGTTGGGCGGTGTGGCGCGCGGTGTGGACATGTTCGATTGCGTCATGCCCACGCGGGCCGGGCGGACGGGGCGCGCTTACACCTCGCGCGGGGTGCTGAATATGCGCAATGCGTGTCACGCGGCGGACGCGGGGCCGATCGATCCGGCGTGTGCGTGTCCGGCGTGTGCGCGGCACGCCCGCGGGTATTTGCACCATCTGTTTCGCGCGGGCGAGATGTTGGGGCCGATGCTGCTGACCTGGCATAATTTGACGTACTATCAGGTGCTGATGCGCGGGATGCGGGCGGCGATCGCGGGTGGAAGTCTTGGGGAGTTCACAGCAGAGGTCAGGCAAGGGTGGAAGCAAGAACTGGGGGGATAGTGACTATCCCTCCAGACCCACCCTCATCAATTTGGCCGTGCTGATCAACTCCGCGCCTGCCTGCTTCAGGCAACGGGCTGCCGCATGCCGGTGCGGGACGATTTCTCGGCGGCCGCGGTCAGGCGGGCCACCTGCACGGCATGGTCGAAGTCGGGCACGCTGGACGTTCCGTTCGCAATATCATTGCGCAGGGCGGCATAGAGCCCGCCGACATTGGCCGCCGCATCTACAAGTCCCGCAAGTTCGCCTTCGTCAACCGCCTGGGGCCGGCCATCGACGGCCAGCTTCAGGCGGCCCGACTGAAAGCCGCGCGGCGCGCCACCGGTCAACGCGAGCGTGCCCTTCTCACCCACGACTTCAAGGCTGAAAGGGGTTTGCGCCGGGCGGCCACCTGCGACCTCGACGGAGGCCACGGCGCCCCCGGTCAGGCGCGCCTGGACAAGAAGGTGGTCAAAAACATTCCGGGCCTGAGAGGGTCCATCCCCAATGCGGATGTGCGGATACTGCGTGCTGGCCAGCGCCGCCACATCCTGCAACGGACCCAACAGGGCTGACACCAGGTCGATCGTGTGCGCGCCTTGGATGCTGACCACGGTCACGCCGTTCTCGGGCTTTTCGGTGTAGGCCTCGGCGCTCGCCGTCTTTGGGCCGAACCCGGCCGTGGGAGAATACAGGCGTGCGGTGAGCACGCGGCCGATGGCGCCGGACTCGATCATCGCCCGGGCATGGCGGACTGTGGGGTTCATCCTGGTCTGCAGCCCAATGGCCGTGTGCAAGCCGCTCTGCCTGGCGGCTTCCGCCAGTTCCTGACTTTCCTCGACGTTCAGGCCCAGGGGGTATTCACAATAGACGTGCTTGCCCGCGGCCAACGCGCCGAGAATGAGGTCGCGATGGCCGCGCAGCGTCACCGCTATGGTAACGAGGTCGATCTCGGGGTCGCGCAACAGATCGGCGGCATCGCCATAGGCCTTTGCAACGCCGAATGCGCGGGCGGCGGCATCAGCGGTGTCCTGCCCCTTATTGGCGACGCTTGTGAGTTCAAGACCAGCCAGATGCAGCACGGCCGGAACGTGGGACTCCCTTGCCCAACCGCGCTCGGCATTCGCACCAATAATCCCCACGCGTAGAATTTTGGCCATCGCTTCCTCCCTTCCCGCCGTTGGCCGCTCCGGCCGATCGCATCACGGTGATGGTCGAGTTGGCGGGGACCGCGTAGGGTGACAAGAATGTCAACCTCCTCACCGGATCGATGAAGGAAACATCAAGCACCCTGCGCCCGAGCATTGCCGCATTGGAGGCGTTTTTGGCCGTGGCACAGACGGGCAGCTTCCGGCGGGCCGCGATCTCCCGCGGGATCGGCGCCTCCGCCTTGAGCCACGTCATCCGCGGCCTTGAGGAGTCACTCGGCGTTCGTTTGTTCAACAGGACGAGCCGAAGCGTCAACATGACGGAGGCGGGCCGGCACCTGCTCGCATCCGCAGGACCCGCCTTGCGCGACGTTGTCGCCGCGCTTGAAGGCGTCGGCCAATTCAGCGAGCGGCCGTCGGGGTTATTGCGGCTCAACGTGCCCAGGATCACAACCGCACTGATCATCGAACCGCTCGCGGCCCGCTTCCTGTCCGCCTACCCGGAGATCAGGCTGGAGATTGCCAGTTCCGACGGCCTTGTCGACATCGTCGCCCAGGGTTTCGATGCGGGCATCCGCCGTGACCGCCGGTTGGCGCCTGGAATGGTCGCAATGCCCATCGGCGCTGCGCAGCGCTTTGCCGTTGTCGGGTCGCCGTCATACTTGAAGACCTGCTCGCCACCCGCTCATCCCCAGGCATTGAGATGGCACCGGTGCATCGAGCGGCGCTTGCCAAGTGGAACGCGCTACGCGTGGGAGTTCAGCCGCGATGGCGAGGCATTCGAAATTGAAGTGTCCGGCTCGCTCGTAGTCGATGACACCGCGCTGATGCTGCGCGCTGCAATCGATGGCGTTGGGCTCGCTTTCATGTTCGAGAGCCTGGTCATTGAGCACCTCGCCAGCGGCGCGCTGGTGCGCATCCTTGAAGAGTGGTGCCAAACGCGGGCACAATTCTTTCTCTTCTATCCCGGACATCGGCAAGTTCCTCGTCCTCTCGGCGCCTTCATCGAAATGGCAGGCGGCTTCTCGGGTTAACGGCAGGTCCATTTCGAGCAACACCGGCTCCATCTCTAGGTGTGCTACACCCCCGCCCATGCCCCTGACCCAACTCGGCCACCCCACCCCGCTCCCCGCCAGCCCCGAGCAAGCCCTGCTCGAACGTGTCCCAGCCCCCGCCCAAGCCCACCGCACCCTCGTCCGCTTCACCGCCCCCGAATTCACCTCCCTCTGCCCCATCACCGCCCAGCCCGACTTCGCGCACATCGTCATCGACTACATCCCCGCCGAATGGTTGGTCGAAAGCAAGTCGCTCAAGCTCTATCTGGGAAGCTTCCGCAACCACGGCGCCTTTCACGAGGCGTGCACGATGCAAATCGCCGGCGCGCTGACCGAGCTGCTAACCCCCGTCTGGCTGCGCATCGGCGCCTATTTCGCCCCCCGCGGCGGCATGCCGATCGACGTTTTCTGGCAGACTGCCAACCCACCAGTGGGCGTCTGGGTCCCCGACCAGGGGGTTCCGCCCTATCGCGCCCGCGGCTAGGCTGGCTCCATGAGCATCATCGGCCGCATACGCACCTGGCGGGGCGCCCATACCGAGGCGTCGCCCTCGCCCTACGATGGCTACGTGGACGAAATCAGCCCCCACCACGTCGCCGGATGGCTCACAGGCCCCGGCGCGCCGCGCTTTTCAGCCGCGCTGCGCACGGGCGAAATTCTGGCCCATGGCCCGGCCGACCAGTTCAAGTTCGGCCCCAGCCATGCCGGCCACGGCCATCACGGCTTCTTCGCCCGCCTGACACGCACGATCAATGACGCCGAACGCGCGGCACTCCTGGTCCGCGCCGATGACGGCACCACCATTCCGCGTGCGGAAAATGTGCTGGGCGAATACCGCCCCGTCATGCTGAACGCCATGGACATCGTGGATAATTGCAATCTGCGTTGCCCCTTCTGCGTCTATGATTATAGCCGCACCTTCGCCACCAACATGATGGATGACGCCACCCTGGAAGCCGCCCTGCGCTTCCTGCCCTACACGCTGGATTCGAATTTCTGGTTTTCCTGCCTGCATGAACCAACGCTGCACCCGCAATTTACCGATTTCCTGGATCGCGTGCCGCACGATCTGCGCCGCAAGGTGTTCTTCACCACAAACCTCGCCAAGCGCATGAAGCCGGAGTATTTCCGCTTCCTTGCCGATGGCGGCTTTGCCAACGTCAACATCTCCATAGAATCGCTTGATCCCGCCATCTACGAACGCATGCGCAAGGGCGCCCGCCACCGCATTTTCATGGAGAATTGGGACGCGCTGACCGCGGCGTTAGAATACGGCCGCGCGCCGCCGTTCCTGCGCTATATCGTGCTCGTCTATCGCTCCAATTTGCGCGAAATTCCTGCGCTGGTCGATCACCTGCTGACCGCACGCCGCGCCGATGAAATCCAGTTGCGCTTTACCTTCGATGTACCCTGGATTCCACAGGATTTCCGCGATGCTGAATTCGTGGACGACGCAGACTGGGACTGGCTCGCCCAGCAAGTCGCACACCATCCCGCGCACAAGGTGCAGGTCATCCGCAACCCTTCCGCCGAAGCGCCGGCCCCGCAGCCTGAAGCGCCCAAGGCCGGCGTCGTCCTGCCCGGCCGCTACGAGTTTGAAACGCGGTGGGACGGCACCATCAAGGTCAAGCGCTTCTGGGCCATTCCCTTCGAACTTAGCCGCGAGCCACCGCTTGCCACGGTCAATCTGCGCGACATCGCCGATCCGCTGGCCTTCTTTGCCTCGCTGCCCGGCTAGGCTGCGATGGACCACGCGGCAAAAGTGGCGCTGCTGACCGCGGGCGCCGATCTGCGCCATTCGCGCGGCCTGGAAATCGGCCCGCGCGATGCGCCGCTGATCCACAAATCCACGGGCCCGGTGCTTTACGCAGATTATGCTGACACCGAAACGGTACGCGCCAATTTGCATGGCACCGACGTCGATCCCGCAACGGTGCTGGATATCGACATCGTCACAGGCGGCGGCCCCTTGGCCCCGCTCATGCCGCACCGGGTCGATTACGCGGTCGCCAGCCACGTCGCCGAGCACGTGCCCGACCTGCTCGGCTGGCTTGCCGATCTGCACGGTGTGCTTGCGCCAAACGGCACGCTGGGCCTGGCGATCCCCGATCGGCGTTTCACCTTTGACCGCTTCCGCGCCGAAAGCACGATTGCCGAAGCGGCCGAGGCCTACTTGCAGAAATACACCCGCCCATCTCTGCGCCAGGTCTTCGACTCCGCCTGGCAGGCGGTCGAAATCAGCGTGGACCAGGCGTGGCGCAACGACATTCCAGAACGCGCCGGGCCCGAGCACCGCGTCATGCGCCTCAAGCCCGCGCTGGAGCTGGTCGCCCGGCTGCACGAAAACGGCGCGTATAACGACGCGCATTGCTGGGTTTTTACACCCGCCTCGTTCCTGGAGCTGATCGGCCAGGCGGCGCGGATGGATCTGTTCCCCTACACGCTGCACGCTTTCCACGCGACCGAGTTGAACAGCTACGAATTCTACGCCGTGCTGCGCCGCGCCGAGGGCGATTACGCGGAGCAAACGCGGCAATCTATCGAGCAGGCGAAAGCTGCCTTGCAGGCCAAGGCGGCGGACGAATTGCGGCAACTGCGGGAACAGAATGTGGCACTCGCGCATGCCCTTCAGATCATGAAGAACTCGCGGTTTTGGAAGCTGACCGGGCCGGCCAGGAAAGTGGTGGATAGGCTTAGAAGGAAGGAAGGTCTTCTTTCTTGAAAGAAAGAAGCAAAGAACTTTTATCAGTTAGGTACACGATGTTAAAGCAGCGAATAAACAAAAGTTTTTCGGTCCTTTTTTTCAAAAAAGGACTGCTTCCTTTCTTCTTTTTTCCTTCTGCCGCCCACGCCGCCACTCCCATCATCCAAGCCATGCACGACCACGACTGGCCGCGCGCCCAAGCCCTGGCCTCCCTCGAACCAGACGCCATCTCGCAGAAACTCGTCACCTTCGCCCGCCTGCTCACGCCCGGCGCCGCCACCGCCCCGGAAATTGCCACCTTCCTCGCCGCAAACCCGATCTGGCCGGACGCCGCCCTCCTGCGCCACCGCCTGGCTGACGCCATCGCCGCCGAGCCCGAGCCGCTACACGATTGCCGCGCCTACGATCCGGCACAGGACACGGCGCAGCTGGTCTGTGCAACCGCGGAACGCAATGCAGATCATGCCGATCGCGCGGTAACCCTCGCGCAACGCGCCTGGGTCGGCGGTTTGCGCGATGGCACGGCAGAAGCCGCCTTTCTGCGCGACTGGCCCGAAGCGGCCACGCCGGACGCGAACTGGCGCCGTTTCGATGCCATGGCCTGGGCGCACGATTCCGGCGCCGCGCGTCAGGTCGCCCATCTCGATCCCGCCCACGCGGCCGCGGCTACGGCGCGCCTCGCCTTTGCGCATGGCGATCCCGCCGCGCTGGATGCACTCGCCGGCGTGCCCGAAGCGCTACGCGCCGACCCCACGCTTCTGCTCGAACAGGCGCGTTGGCTGCGCGCGACCAACGCGCAGGCCGCGGCACTGGCCACCTGGCGCGCCGCCGTCTCCTTGGCTGAGGCGCGCGCCGGTGCCGACCGCCGCGCTGCCTACTGGTTGGAGCGCGACCGCCTCGCCCGCGCAATCCTGGACGCGGGCGATGCGTCGGGCGCCTATTTCCTGGCCGATGATCTCAACGCGGCCGGGGATCAGGCGCCGGACTCGCTCTTTCTCGCCGGCTGGATCGCCTTGCAACGGCTGCACGATCCCGCGCGTGCGCTGGCAAAGTTCGAGGCGCTGCAAGCATTGTCGCATTCGCTCATCACGCAGTCCCGCGCCTGGTACTGGATCGCCCGTGCGTCCGCGGCCGAGGCCGCCCGCGCCGCTTATCTGCACGCAAGCGCGTACCCCACGACCTATTACGGTCAGCTCGCCATCACGCAGATCCAGGGCGCGGCAAGCGTGGCACCCGCTATCCGCGCCGCCACCGACCCCGCCATTCCTGTTGATCAGGCCAGCGCTTTTGCCGACACCGACATGGTGCGCGCTGCCACCCTGCTTGTGGCGTGGGACGATCCGCATTGGGCGCGCCAATTCCTGCTGCGCCAGGCCCAGGGAGCAGACGATCCGGCCAGCTTCGCGCTGGTCGCGCGCGCGGCGCAGCATCTGGGGCTGCCCGAAATCGCCGTGCAAACGGCTCGCCTGGGCGGTCGGCAGGGCGTGGCACTTCCGCGCAACGGCTGGCCTGCGCCCTTCGATCCGCCCGCCGGTGCGGACGGGCCGCTCGCGCTCGGCCTGATGCGCCAGGAAAGCAGTTTCGATCCCGGTATCACCAGCGGCGCCGGCGCGATGGGGCTGATGCAATTGATGCCCGCCACCGCGCGCCAGATCGGCGGCGGCGGCGTTTCACCGCAGGATTTGAAGGACCCGGCCGAGAACATGCGCCTTGGCACGCTTTATCTCGAAAGCCTGCTGAACCAATTCGGCAACGTGCGCCCGTATGCAATTGCCGCCTATAACGCCGGCCCGCATCGCGCCCGCGCCTGGATTGACGCCAACGGTGATCCGGGCAGCACCAACCCGTCCGCCATGATCGACTGGATCGAGCAGATCCCGTTTGCCGAAACGCGCAACTACGTGCAGCGCGTTCTGGAAACCGCGGCGATTTACGCCGCGCGCGCGCCGTGACTCCGTCGCGGCTGATCGCGGCCGGGCTGGGTGCGGGGTTTTCGCCTTGGGCGCCGGGAACGGTGGGCTCGTTGCTTGGGCTGGGGCTGGGTGCAGGGTTGCTTTGGGTCTCGCCGTACGTGCTGGCGGCCGCCACATTGGGGCTTGCCTTTGGCGCAATGCCGATCGTTTCGCGCGCTGCGAGCGTTCCAATCCGTCCGGCCAGCCAGGGGGATCATGCCGATCCCGGCTGGGTGGTGATCGATGAGGTCGCCGGCCAGTGCCTGGCACTGCTCGCCTTGCCGCGCCCGAGCTGGGGCGGTGCTGCGTTGGCATTCGTGCTGTTCCGCGTGCTGGATATTGCCAAGCCCGGGCCGATCGGCTGGGCGGATCGCCAGGGCGGCGCGTGGGGGATCATGGCCGACGATCTGATTGCGGGTTTTATTGCGTGTTTGCTGGTAGGGGGTGCGCATGTTCGCTGGCCCGGATTTGTATAGCGCGGCCGAGGCCACGCTTGCGGCGCTGCGCGCGCGCGGCTGGATGGTGGTGACAGCCGAAAGCTGCACCGGTGGGTTGATTGCGGGTGCGCTGACAGAGATTGCGGGCTCTTCGGACGTATTGGATCGCGGGTTTGTTACTTACTCGAACGCGGCGAAAACTGAGATGCTGGGCGTGCCGGCGGAAATGATCGCGGCACATGGGGCGGTGAGCGAGCAGGTGGCGCGTGCGATGGCGGAGGGGGCGCTGGCGCGCTCGCATGCGCAGATTGCGATTGCGGTGACGGGCATTGCGGGGCCGGGGGGCGGAAGTGCGGATAAGCCGGTCGGTCTTGTGTGGTTTGGTTGTGCGGACGGCGAGGGGCTTACGCGGACAATAAGACACGTATTTCCAGGTAATCGCGGCGCGATTCGTATCGCTACTGTTGGCATCGCGTTGATGATGTTGCGAGCGCCCAGCTATTCGTAGCCCGGGCCTTGGTGTTCTTCGCGGCTATTCTTCCTGGGTTCTTCGTGTTAAGATCTCTCTGTCTCGCACATCAGAAGCAAGACCGACTACAAAGGACACGAAGAACGGCACGACTTAGCATTGGCTGTGGCTACTAGAATGGCGGCAATTCGGCACGTATTAAGATATACAACCGTGTCCAGGAATGCTGTTGCAAAGTGTCACACGCAGTGTTATAGGCAGAAGCCTCAACGGCCTGGATGCGGCCGATGCGCGTATGCAAGAACAAGTGGTTTACAAGGTTTGCTGGCAAAAATCGACTAACGGACAAGATGTTGAGCAAGGCGGTCGAGGACGCCGCGAACGGCCTTATCAATGCCGATCTAGGCGGCGGCGTTATCAAGCAGCGGATCGCCCGGCCGGGAGGAGGCAAGTCGGGCGGCTTTCGGGCCATCATCCTGTTTCGGGCCGGCGCGCGGGCGTTCTTCGTTTATGGCTTTCAGAAAAGCGCTCAGGACAATATTGATGCGAACGAGCTTGCGGCGTTTAAGGAGCTTGCAGCGTCTGTGCTCGTCTACGAGGAAAAGTCGCTTGAGGCAGCGATCAAGGCCGGTGTGTGGACGGAGGTGAATGCTAATGACTAAGCGATACCGTAGCCAGGCGCTGGCATCGGTCCATGAAACGGCCGAGGGCCTTCATGCCGCAGGGCTGATGGACAAGCAGACCATGCGGAAATTCGATGAACGCTGCCTCACGCCGGTGCAACCGCTGACCGCCGAGCAAATTCGTGCCTTGAGGGAGAGGGAAGGGGCCAGCCAAGCGGTGTTCGCCCGCTACCTCAACGTGACAACAGGGCTTATCAGTCAATGGGAACGCGGCGAGAAGCATCCGCAAGGGGCCTCGCTGAAGCTTTTGTCACTGGTTGCGAAGAACGGACTGATCACGGTCGCCTGATACCGCGAAAGGACCAGGGCTTAGCTTGGTGGGCATTACTGCAATGTTGCTCGCCAGTCAAGTGTTACACTAGCTCGAAACGATATCCTGGGCCCGCTTCAAATCAAATGAAACCTTGTATTCGAACAGTTCCACATTGGGGATGATTGAAGCCGCGTATCGCAGGTTTGAGCTAACGGACTGGGCAACAATGATACCAAACACCTTTTGCCCTCGCGCAAGAGTATGTTGGACCCAGCCCATATATCTCGTAAGCTGGCCCACTGTCTTGTCTGAACTGCTTGCGCGCTTCAGCTCAAATACAAAGAAACTGCCGCCACTGTCGATTGCGAGGATGTCGATCCTGCCAACAGAAGATGGAAATTCGATACCCTCCCGTCCGGTCGCGTCAACAAATAGCCGCAGCTTTCTTCCGCCGAAGGCGATTGAACTTAAATTAGAGGCGAGGAAGTCGCGTAGTTGATGCTCAAGCGAGAATCTAGGACTGAGCTCGCCATTGGTATTGTCCTCCTCCTCGTCCGCGGATCCAAGAACCTCGTCGACGATCCTTGACTGCTGATTGCTCCCTGGCGCGATCAGTCGAACCTCTGTTGGCGTTTCCTGCATAGTCCAGCCCAGACGCCGCAAACCACTACGTAATTGGTGAGAAGTACTTGTTGTCGGATCGAGACCGGCAGGCACTTCACTCGGATGCTGCCGCAGCCATTCCTTAAGGGGATGAACTTGGACACCACCATCATCGAGCGGAACAACCACGCTATGCCGTTGAACAGACATTGTTGTACTCCACAGGCGCCTATGCCCTTGCCGCCCGTGTTGATCGCCGCCGGCGACCGCGGACCCTACTGGTAAACACGGTTTTTTGGCGGTGCAAATCGAACGAAGCTGACGAGTGCCCGCTCCTGTGCCTCACACCCAAAACAAGCGAGCGTCGATCGCCTCCAACCGCCGCGGGTCTCCATCTATGGCACGCCAAATGCTACACCCACACCCATGTCCCCCGACGCCGTCCCTGAAACCAACCCAATCGAAACCCTGGCCAGCACCCTCCTGGACCAGACCGAACACGCCCGCATCCAGGCGGCACGTGACCCCTTTGGCAACCCCGTGCTCGCCGTCGCGCTGGCCATCAATCGCCTCATGGACGAAGGCGACCTCGACGAGCCCCAAATCGCCACCCTTATCGCCACCCTGCGTGACCAGGCTTTCGATGCCCGCGCCCGCCGCCTCGCCGCCTACGTCAACCTCGCAGCCGACCCTGCCGCCATCTTCGCAACGCTGGCCGCCCGCCTGATCCGCCCCGACCCGGATGACAGCCCCGTCCCTCTCGCCAAATTCCGAGCCCGAATAGAACGCACCCATTTCGCCGCAATCTTCACCGCCCACCCGACCTTCGCCAACCCGCCGCAAATCTTTGCCGCCCTCGCCCAAGCCGCCAGTGGCGCGTCACCCGAACGTTTCGCCTCCCACCGCCCCACCCGCCCCACGCTCGCCCAGGAATTCGACGCCGCCGTGGCCGCCATCACCAATGGCCGGGACGCGCTGGACGCGCTTAACCGCGCCCTGCTGACCCAGGCCCGCGCCGCCTGGCCCGACAAATGGGCAGATCTCCTGCCCCGCCCCATCACGCTGGCAAGCTGGGTCGGCTACGACACGGACGGGCGCACCGATATCGGCTGGTGGGACACGCTGCGCCTGCGCCTGACCATGAAATCCCTCCAGTTCGCGCGCCTGTCCGCCCAACTCGCCCCACTCCCCAACGCGGCCGCCCTGATCGAACGTCTCGCCCGCGCCGCAGCCGCCGTTACGGCCCAGATCGAGGCCTGCCCCACCAGCGCGGACCCCGCCGCCACCGAAGCCTTTGCCGCCACCCTGATCGGCGGCCGCACCGAGGCCATTCTCGCCCCCAACGTCCTCGCCCCCCTCTTCGCCGCCGCCTTGAAAGCCGCCGCGGACCCCGAAGAAAAGCTCGCACTGGCCACCGCCCGCGCCGGCCTGTTCGGCCACGCCATGTCGCTGGCCCACACCCATGTCCGCCTCAACGCCAGCCAGATCCACAACGCCATCCGCCTGATGCTCGGCCTGGAAGACCCGCCGGCCGATCGCGCTCACCGCCGCACGCTGCTGGCCAACCTCAACGCGGCACTCGCCGACGTGCAGCCCATCGCAATCAATTTCGGCGCCCTGCTTGCCGAGCAGGCATCGGCCACGCGCCTGGTCATGGTGGTCGCGCAGATCATGAAACACATAGATGCCGCCGCCAACATCCGCTTCCTGATCGCCGAGACCGAGTCAGGCGCTACGCTCCTCGCCGCCCTCTGGCTCGCGCAGCGCTTCGGCATTGCCGATCGCCTCGAAATCAGCCCACTCTTCGAAACCGCGGAAGCCCTGGAGCACGGCGCGCGCATCCTCGACGAGGCGCTGCGCAGCCCGCACTACCAAGCCTATCTGCGCCGCCTCGGCCGGCTCGCCCTGCAATTCGGCTACAGCGACTCCGGCCGCTACGTCGGCCAGCCCGCCGCCAGCTACCTGATCGAGCGCCTGCGCCTCAAGGTGGCCGACCTCATGGCCCGCCACGGCCTGACGGACGTGGAACTCGTGCTGTTCGACACCCATGGCGAGAGCATCGGCCGCGGCGCCCACCCGACCTCGCTGCTCGACCGCCTGCGCTACCTCTCGCCCGCCGTCGCCCGTCAGCGTTTCGCGGAGGCAAAAATCACCGTGCGCGAGGAAAGCGCCTTCCAGGGCGGCGATGGCTACCTGCTCTTCGGCACGCCTGCGCTGGCCGGCGCCACGATTGCCGCCATTGCGCGTCACGCCTTTGCCTCCGTGCCCACCAGCATCGATCCCATATACGCCGAGCCCGATTTCGCCGCCGATTTCTTCACCAGCACGGGTGCGGCCATGCAGGGCCTGGTGGAGGATCGGGGCTATGCCGCCCTGCTCGGCGCCTTCGGGCCGGCCCTGCTGGACCCGTCGGGTAGCCGCCCAAGCGCGCGCCAGAGCGACACGGGCGGGCCGGCCATCATCCGCCACCCGCGCGAATTGCGCGCAATCCCCAATAACGCCATTCTCCAGCAGCTCGGCTGGTGCGCCAATACGCTGCAAGGCGTGGGCACCGCGGCCGCGCGCATGCCCGAACAATTCGCCGAAATGCGCGAGAGCAGCCCGCGCTTTCGGCGCAGCATGGATTTCGCCGAACACGCCCTGCGCCATTCGAACCTGGACGTCTTGCGCGCGGTGATCAGCCTGATCGACCCTGGTTCGTGGTTAGACCGCGCGGCTGTGGCAGGGCGCCCGGGCCGGGCGCAGGCGCTCGCCGATATCGCGGCCGCCCTGGAAAGCCTCGATTTGTGGGCGCCCGCGCAGGTCATGTTCCGCCGCATCCAGGCCGATCATGTCAAGCTGCGCCAGGCCTGGCCGGGTGCCGCGCGCATGGAAACGCCCGAGATGCTGCTGCATGCGCTGCGCATCGCGCTGATCGGCCGCATCTGGCTGCTGGCGACAGGCGTGCCCGAGTTCTCGCCGCGCCATGGCCTGACGCGCGAGGCGCTGTTCCGGCGCATTCTGCGGCTTGACGTGCCCGCCTGCCTGGGCATCCTGGGCGAGGTGTTCCCCGCTTCGCCCGACCTTTCCGCCGATCGCGACTATGCCGAGCCGGCGGACGCCCTGGCGCGTGCCACCTACCAGCGCGAACACGCCCTGATCCTGCAGCCCATCGCCCGCCTGTTCGAGCATGTGCGCGAAATCGGCACGGCCATTACCCACCACGTGGGCGCGTTCGGGTGAGCGAGGCGGTGGGCCTGCCTCCTCTGAAGCGCCCCGCCCCTTCGCGCGCGCCTGGGGGCAATTCCGCCGTCTTCCGCTGCAAGCCCGTCGCCAATTTGCTCGCCAGCGCCGAACCGGACGCGCACGGCCACAAGCTCGATCGCACGCTGGGTTTGCGCAACCTGGTCGCTTTCGGCGTGGGCTCGGCTGTCGGGGTTTCGCTGTTCGTGCAGACCGGGCCGGAAGCGGCGATCCACGCCGGGCCTGCGGTCGCGCTGTCCTTCGTGCTCGCCAGCCTGGCCTGCCTGTTCGCCGCGTTGTGCTACGCGGAATTCGCCGGCCTCGTGCCCGTCGCCGGCAGCGCCTATTCCTACGCCTATGCCACGATGGGCGAAGGTGTCGCCTGGATGATCGGCTGGTGCCTGCTGCTGGAATATCTCATGAGCGGCTCGCTGGTGGCGATCGGCTGGAGCGGGTATTTTACGCAGACGCTGAATGACATTGGTGTGCATATCCCATTCGCACTCACGGGCGCGCCCATTTTAGTCATCCACTCGGACGAGGCTCAGGCGTGTGCCGTAAATGCGGTTCAACAAGCTGACAAGATCGTGTTGAGCGGCAAGATTCTGGATCTCCCTGCCGTGTGCATAACTCTGTTCACTGCTTGGTTGATTATGCGCGGAACGTCGCTGTCCGCCCGCGTTAACGACATCGTGGTTGGGCTAAAGATCGCTGCAATCCTGGCGATTGTTGTCGGCGCTATCGCGTATGTTCATCCCCACAATTGGGTCCCATTTATACCGAAGAACCAGTGTCAAGTCGGCCACTTTGGCTGGTCGGGTGTGTTTCGCTCGGCTGCGGTTCTTTTCTTCGCGTATGTTGGCTTCGACTCGATCTCGACGCTTGGGCAGGAAACAAAGAACCCACAGAAAACGATTCCGCTAGCGCTATTAATATCGTTGGCGATATGTGTCGTTTTGTACGTTAGCGTCTCAATGGTTATGACTGGCCTTACCTCATACAAGACGTTGGACGTCGCTGATCCAATTGCTGAGGCTCTTAGGGCTAATGCGCCTCACTTAGCCTGGGCCAGGTGGTGCGTGTCCATCGTGGCGATCTTCGGCCTGGTCAGCGTGCTGCTGGTCACGCTGCTGGGACAGGTGCGCATCTTCTACGCCATGGGGCGGGACGGCCTGCTGCCGCCGGCGTTTGCGCGCATCCATCCAAAATACCACACGCCCCATGTCGGCAGCATCGTCACCGGCGTGGGGGCGGCGATATTTGCCGGGCTGTTCCCGCTCGACCTGCTGGGCGATCTGGTGTCCATCGGCACGTTGCTGGCCTTCGGCGTGGTTTCGATCGGCGTGCTGATCCTGCGCCGCACGATGCCCGATGCGCATCGCCCGTTCCGCACGCCTTTCATGCCGTGGACGCCGCTGCTGGCCGTAGGCTCCTGCGTGTGGCTGATGTGGTCGCTTTCGTCGGGAACCTGGTGGCGATTGGCACTTTGGTTGGCCATTGGTGGTGCGGTGTATGCCGCCTACGGCATGCGCCATTCGAAGTTGCGGCAGGCAAGGGCTTGAAAAAAGGCTGGGGGGAATGTGCCATTCCCCCCAGACCCCCCGTCTTCAGTTTGGATTTGTTCTTAACTGATGACGGGGGGTCTGGGGGGGATGGCACATCCCCCCCAGGTCTTTTCATTCACTATTCGGAGTGGCTTTGCCCCAAGACCCCCAAACCGCCCTGCACGACAGCGAGGCCTTCATCCGCCTGCTGCTCAATTCAACGTCCGAGGCGTTCTATTCCGTCGATACGGCCGGCACCACAACACTGTGCAACCATGCCTTTGTCACAATGCTCGGCTTCAGGAACGCCGAGGAAGTCATCGGGCGCACACTGCACGACATCATCCACCACTCCCATCCCGACGGCTCGCCCTACCCGCGCGCCGAGTGCCCGATCTATCGGGCCGCTGCCACAGGCACGCCCGCGCGCATCAGCGACGAGGTTTTCTTCCGCCTGGACGGCACCGCCTTCCCGGTCGATTACCGCGCCGAGCCGGTCATCCGCGACGGCATCCTGCAAGGTGCGATCTGCACCTTCGTGGACATTACCGATCGCCGCGCTGCCGAGGACGCGTTGCGGCAAAGCGAAGCTCTGCTGCAGACGGTGGCGAAAGCCATGCCCAATCACGTCTGGACGGCGCAGCCCAGCGGCATGCTCGACTGGTTCAACAGCCGCGTCTTCGATTACAGCGGCCTAAATCAAAGCGAACTCACCGGGCAAAATTGGATCAAGATCGTCCACCCCGATGACATCGCCGATGCTGCCGCGCGCTGGACGGCTTGCGTGACCGGCGGCCAAACCTACGAAACCGAATTCAGGCTGCGCCGGTATGACGGCGCCTATCGCTGGCATATCGCGCGCGCCGTGCCCGTGCGCGCCCCAACCGGTGCCATCACGCGCTGGATTGGCACCAACACCGATATCGAAGACCAGAAAGCTGCGGCACAGGCGCTGGCCAATCAGAACGAGACGCTTGAACAGCGCGTGGCCGAACGCACGGCCGAGCGCGATCGCGTCTGGCGCAACGCGCAGGATCTGATGGCGGTGACCGATGAAAACGGCACGATCCTGTCGGTCAATGACGCCTGGACAGCCCATCTCGGCTGGGGTCCTGCCGACCTGCTGGGCATCGTCTTTGTGGAATTCACTCATCCTGATGATGTTGCAGACACGATGGTCGCTTTTGCCGGGATGCTGCAAACGCCGCTGACCCAATCCTATGAATTCCGGCTGCGCGCGCGCGACGGCACGTATAAATGGTTCGGCTGGACAGGTGCCTTCGAAGGCGGGCGCGTCTATGCCAATGGCAGGCACACCACCATCGAACGCGAACAGGCGCAGGCGCTCGCCACCAGCCAGGAAGCGTTGCGCCAATCGCAGAAGATGGAAGCCGTCGGCCAGCTTACGGGCGGGATTGCGCATGACTTCAACAACATGCTTTCCATTGTCATCGGCAGCCTCGATATCGCCGCGCGCCGGCTGCGCCGCGGCGATACGGGCGTGGAGAAATACATCCAGAATGCCCATGACGGTGCGCAGCGTGCGGCCACGCTGACGCAACGCCTGCTCGCCTTTTCCCGCCAGTCGCCGCTCGAACCGCGCGTGCTCAACCTCAACAGCCTGGTCGCGAGCATGAGCGAGTTGCTGCACCGCACGCTGGGTGAGCCGATCCTACTTGAAACCGTGCTCGCCGGCGGGCTGTGGTCCACGCATGCCGATCCGAACCAGTTGGAGAACGCCATCCTCAATCTCGCGGTCAATGCGCGCGATGCCATGCCCGAGGGCGGCAAGCTGACGATCGAGACGGCGAATGCGCATCTGGACGATCGCTACGCCGCGGGCGAGCCCGGCCTGCTCGCCGGCCAATACGTACTGGTCGCCGTCAGCGATGTTGGCGCGGGGATGGATGCAGAGACGCTCAAGCGCGTCTTCGATCCCTTCTTCACCACCAAGCCCGTGGGCAAGGGAACGGGGCTTGGCCTGTCGATGGTCTATGGCTTTGCCAAGCAATCGGGCGGCCACATACGCATCTATTCGGAGCCCGGGCAGGGCACGACCGTGAAGATCTATCTGCCCCGCCATTTTGGGTCGACTGCGGATGCAGCGCGTGGCACGAGGACACAGTCGCTGCCGACAGCGGCGGCGGACGCGGAAATCGTGCTCGTCGTCGAGGACGAGGCTCGGGTGCGCGCAATGAGCACCGCGGCCTTGCGCGAGCTCGGCTATACCGTTTTCGAAGCCTCGAGCGGTGAGGAAGCGCTGGGCCTTTTTGCCCAATTGGCGCGTGTCGATCTGGTCTTTACCGACGTGGTGATGGCCGGCATGTCGGGGCGGCAATTGGCAGACGCGCTGCGCGTGCGCCGGCCCGAGGTGAAGGTGCTTTATACGACAGGCTACACGCGCAATGCGGTGGTGCATAACGGCGTGCTGGATGAGGGCGTGGCGTTTTTGCCGAAGCCGTTTTCGGTCGAGGAGTTGGCGGTGAAATTGCGTTCGGTCTTGGATGCGTGACGTGAGCAAGGCCTAGGTAGAGGCCAGAAAGAGCTGGGGGAGATGTGCCATCCCCCCCAGACCCCCCGTCTATTATGTCTTCATGTCAAGGCTTGATCAATAATCCTGCAATCAAGCCCCCATGATCAAGGACGATGCGCGCGTGCACCGTGCCGCGCGCAAGATGGACGCTGTAGTCCAAGCCGCTGCCATCCACGCTCTTGAATGCGCCGAATTGTTGCGTAACGCTGCCAATCACCGCGTTGACCTGCTCGATCGGCACCTGGTCTAGGAATGCCGGCGTGAACCACTCCGGCTTTGCGGGGGATGTCTGAAACACGCGAGTCAGCGCCGCCGGGACGCCGGCCAATTCGATCGTGCTGGGCACGTCCGCGGCTGCGCTGTGGACGGCCAGCCCGGCCGCGGCCGTGGCAAGCACCACAATCAGGTGCTGCAATACTGCACTTCTCATCCACTCACTCCGCTGCCACGGCTCGGCACTCTGCCATGGAACGTCGCGTCCTGTCAGCAGCCTGGCCGGTCATCAAAGCTTCGCAAGAAATGAACGCGCCATGCCGTGCATTGGGCCATTCCGCGCCCCTTATCTGCCTTGCCCTGCCAGGATCGCGCCATGAACGTTTCCGCCCGTATCGATCGCGCCGGCCCGCTTGCCGAGGCCGAGCTTTCCGCCATCGACGCGTGGTGGCGCGCGGCCAACTACCTGTCCGTGGGTCAGGTCTATCTGCTGGCCAATCCGCTGCTGCGCGAGAAGCTCACCGCAGAACACGTCAAGCCCCGCCTGCTTGGCCATTTCGGCACCGTGCCGGGGCTGAACTTCATCTACGCCCACCTCAACCGCATCATCGCGGCGCGGGACCTGAACGTGCTGTTCATCGCCGGTCCTGGCCACGGCGCGCCTGCCGTGGTGGCCAGCGCATGGCTGGACGGGACCTATTCGGAAACCTACCCGGATGTGTCGCGTGACGAAACCGGCCTGGTGCGGCTATTCCGCCAATTCTCCTTCCCGGGCGGCATACCCAGCCACGCAGCACCCGAAACGCCAGGCTCGATCCACGAAGGCGGCGAGCTCGGCTACTCGCTTGCCCACGCGTATGGCGCCGTGCTGGACAATCCCGACCTGATCGCCGCCTGCGTGATCGGCGATGGCGAGGCGGAGACCGGCCCGCTGGCGGCCGCCTGGCACGGCAACAAATTCATCAATCCGGCGCAGGACGGCGCGGTGCTGCCGATCCTGCACCTCAATGGCTACAAGATTGCCAATCCCACCGTGCTCGCGCGCATTCCGCCGGCCGAACTGACCGCCCTGCTGACCGGCTACGGCCATGAGCCCATCTTTGTCGAGGGTGATGAGCCGGCGCGCATGCACCAGGCCATGGCCGCGGCCATGGATCGCGCCGCCGATGCCATTGCCGCGATACAAGCCGTAGCGCGCGCCGGCGATAGCACGCGCCCGCGCTGGCCGATGATCGTGCTGCGCAGCCCCAAGGGCTGGACTGGCCCGAAATTCGTCGATGGCAAGAAGACCGAGGGCTCGTGGCGTGCGCATCAGGTGCCGATCCCTGATATGGACACGCCCGCGCATATTTCTCTGCTCGAAGACTGGATGCGCGGTTACCGGCCAGACGAACTTTTCGATGAGGCGGGGCAGCCGCGCGCCGAAATCGCCGCACTCGCACCATGCGGTGCGCGGCGCATGAGTGCCAATCCGCACGCAAATGGCGGTGCGTTGCGGCGGCCGCTGCGCATGCCCGATTTCACCGCCTATGCGTTGCCCGTCACCAAACCCGGTGCCACCAACGCGCAATCCACCGAAATCATGGGCCAGTTCCTGCGCGATATCATGCGCGAGAATGCCGCCACGCGTAATTTCCGCGTCTTCGGCCCGGACGAGACCGCATCCAATCACCTGCAGGATCTGTTCGATGCCACCGGCCGTACCTGGGATGCGCAGACGATCCCGGGCGACGACGAACACCTCAGCACAACAGGCCGCGTGGCCGAAATCCTCAGCGAGCATAATTGCCAAGGCTGGCTCGAAGGCTATCTGCTGACCGGCCGGCACGGCCTGTTCTCGTGCTACGAGGCCTTCATCCACATCGTCGATTCAATGGTCAACCAGCACGCCAAATGGCTCAAGGGCTCGCGCGCGCTGGCGTGGCGCCGGCCGATCGCCTCGCTGAATTATCTGCTGACGTCCCATGTCTGGCGGCAGGACCACAATGGCGCCAGCCACCAGGATCCAGGCTTTATGGATCACGTCGCCAACAAGCGCGCCGATCTGGCGCGCATTTACCTCCCGCCCGATGCCAACACGCTTCTTTGGGTGACAGATCATTGCCTGCGCAGTTGGGACCGCATCAACGTAATTGTCGCCGGCAAGCAGGCAGAGCCGCAATGGCTGACCATGGACCAGGCCATTGCGCATTGCGATGCGGGGTTGGGCATCTGGCCGTGGGCGAGCAACGATCAGGGCGGCGAGCCTGATGTGATCATGGCTTGCGCAGGCGATGTGCCGACACTGGAATGCCTTGCCGCCGTCGATCTGCTGCGCCGGCAGATACCGGAGCTGCGCGTGCGGGTCGTTAATGTTGTTGATCTGATGACTCTGCAACCGAAATCAGCCCACCCGCATGGCCTGTCGGACGAAGCCTTTGACGCGCTGTTTACGTCGGACAAACCGGTGATCTTTGCGTTTCACGGCTATCCCGCCCTGGTGCATCGACTGATCTACAACCGCAGCAATCACGCACGCTTCCACGTGCACGGCTTCATGGACGAAGGTACCACGACAACGCCGTTCGACATGGTCGTGCTCAACCAGCTCGATCGTTTTCATCTGATGTCGGACGCCATTTCCCGCGTGCCGCGCCTGGCGCATCTGGCAGCGTATGCGCAGCAGGAGATACGGGATAAGTTGGTGGCGCATGCGCGCTATGTGCGCGCGCATGGGGTGGATATGCCGGAGATCAGGGATTGGATTTGGGAGGGCAAGATTGGGGGAGATGTGCCATCCCCCCCAAACCCCCCGTCATTTATTTGAAATCGCCTTAGATGAAGACTGGGGGTTTGGGGGGGATGGCACATCTCCCCCAATCTTTCTCGCCTTGATCGTGTGTCAGTCTCAACGCGGCTTGGTATCACATTTGCCTGAATTGCTGCGCATAATTTCGACTCACCGGCAGCACTTCGCGCCTCCCTTTCAGATGCACCACCGCGGTTTCGTTCTCACCCCGCACCACGTGGCTGACCGCGCGCAAATTCACCACGCACGCACGATGGGTCTGCGTGAACTGCGCCGGGTCCAACTGCGCCAGCAACTCGCGCAACGGCGTGCGCACCAGCGCCTCGGCAGGCATGCCGCCATCGCCGCGCCAGGCCACCAGCGTATATTTTGCGTCCGATCGCAGATAATCGATATCATCAGCAGCAATCAGGCGCAGCGCCTGACCGACCTGCGCGCGTATCCAGCGCAGCGGCGCCGGCACGCGTTGCAATTGCGCGGCAAGCTGCCGCAGCAAGGCATCGGTATTGCTCGCCGGCGCGTCGGACCGCATCCGCGCCTGAAGCCGGCAAACCGTCTCCGCCAGACGCGCAGGGTCGACCGGCTTGACCAGATAATCCAGCACGCCCTGCGCGAAAGCCTCCATTGCGTAATGGTCGAATGCGGTCACAAAGACCAGATGCGCCGCGCGGCCGATCTGCCGCGCCGCCTCCACGCCCGAAACGCCCGGCATCTGCACGTCAAGAAAACAAATATCCGGTCGCAGTGCTTCGAAGTGTTCGATCGCCTCGCGCCCATTACGCGCCTGCGCCACGATCTCCAGCGCCGGCCACGCCAGCGCCAATTGGCGGGCAAGCGCGTCGCGCAGCAGCGGCTCGTCATCGGCAATCAGCGCTGTTGCCCTCAGGCGGGAAAATCCAGCTCGGCGCAGACCCCGTGCGGCGCCTGCTCGCTTAGGTGCAGCCGGGCCGCGCCGGCGAAACTCAGTTGCAGACGCTCGCGCAACGTGGACAGACCCGTGCCAAGGCCGCCCGTGCCCGCCTGAAATCCCGCGCCGGTATCGGCCACCCGCACGAAGCACCGGCCGCCGCGTCGCTGCACGTCAATTTCGATGCGCCCGCCATCCTCGTGCGGATCGATGCCATGGCGCACGGCGTTTTCCACCAGGGTCAGCAACGTCATCGGCGGGCAGGGCAGGGGCCGTGCCGCGTCATCGACGTGCAGTGCGAAGGTCAGACGGTCGGGCATGCGCATGTGCATCAGCTCCAGATACGCCTGCACCAATTCCACCTCCTGCCCAAGCGTGGTGGCACTCTCGTGCAGGCGCGGCACCGCAGCGCGCAGATAGGCGGTCAGACTGCGCAGCACATCCGCCGCGCGCGGCGACTGCGCATCGACCAGAGCCTGCACGTTGGCCAGCGTATTGAACAGGAAATGCGGCGCGACCTGCGCTGCCAGCAAGTGCAGCCGCGCATCGCTCGCCTGACGCTCGAGTTCGCTGCGTTCCAGATCGAAGGCCAGCGCCTGGCTGCGGGCGAACGCCTCTTTCTGCCGCAGCAATGCGGCCAGTGCGGTCCACGGCGCCAGCAACAGCGCCAATGCGGCCATGAAACCGAAGCTGACGAGCCGGTCATTGTCCCGCCAGAAAACCGGCGCACCGCGCGCGGTGGAAACCACCCACAGCGCCGCGGTCACGACCGGCATGGCGAAGGCCACACCCAGCACCTGCAGCACCCAGCGGGCAAGCCAGCGCGGCAGGTGCCGCGGCCATATTTCCAACGCGCCGAAGGCGAGCAGTGCCGCCACGCCAAGTGCGGTCGTGCGCACCAGCATCAGCGGCTCGCCGCCGTTGAATAAAAGATCGGGCACCAGCCCGGCCAAAAACGAAAAGCCCGCGATCAGCCGCAAGCGGGGCCAGGAGAATAGTCTGGTCCCGCCAAATGCCCGCTTCAAACCCACCGCGCACCACCCTTCATCACGTAATGGGCAAACACGTACTTCCAGGGAATGGCAAAGGGGATGATCACGGCCATGCATATCGCGAAGGCCATGTCGCTGGTGGCCTTATCCATCGTCCCAGCCGACCACAACGGCACGGCCACGGTGATGACCCAGAGCGATTTCCACGTCAGTTCCCAGAAAACCAACGGCAGCATCTGCAATGGATAGCGCAGGCCCAGCAGTGACAGCAGGCCGAAGGCGCCGAGCACGCATTTCACGACGCCCTCGTTCAGCGCCCATGGTTGGGTGTGATGGATGATCCCCGGCCATACGGTCAGCCCCAGCCCGGCCGCGAACAGAAGGTAGAGCGCCCTCAGCACATAAAGGCGCCATAGCGGGACGTCGGACGCGGCGGCGCGTGAAACCGGTGCGGGCAAGGACAGGTTGGTGGCCGACAGGGTTGTCATGGTGGCGTATCCTTCAGGTGGTGACGCCGCCACTCTGGCTGCCCGGTGCACCGCCGGGGAAGCGCGTTGCGACGGGCTGCGGTATTGGTGGCATGAAAGACGCCATGGCCCGATCGCACCCCATCCTCACCCTGAACGCGGGCTCGAGCAGCCTGAAATTCGCCCTCTTCGCCGATGGCGTGCAGCCCATCCTGCGCGGCGAGGTAGAGGGTATCGGCAAGGTCCCGCGCATGTCCGCGACCGATGCCCATCATCGTCGCCTCGATGTGCCCGAGCTCGCGGGCAAGACGCAGGAGGACATCCTGCCCCCGCTACTTGCCTGGCTGCAAACCCAGCTCCACGGCAAAAGCTTGGCCGCCATCGGCCACCGCATCGTCCATGGCGGCGAGGAATTCGCGGAGCCGATCCGCATCGATGCGGCCGTCCTGTCGAGACTGGACGCGCTGGTGCCGCTCGCGCCCTTGCACCAGCCACACAATCTGGCGCCGATCCACCTGGTTGCCCGCACTCAGCCAGATCTGGTGCAGGTCGGCTGTTTCGACACGGCCTTTCACCGCAGCATGCCCGCGCTGGCAACCCGCATCGCGCTGCCCCGCGCCGCGGGCCTGCGCCGCTACGGCTTTCACGGCCTTTCCTACGAATACGTCTCCGGCCGCCTGCGCGCCCTGGCGCCTGATCTGGCGCGCGGGCGAATCATTTTGGCCCATCTGGGCAGCGGCGCCAGCCTGTGCGCCACGCGCAATGGAAGCAGTATCGAGACGACGATGGGCTTCTCCGTCCTGGACGGCCTGGTCATGGCCACGCGCCCCGGCACGATCGATCCCGGCGTGTTGCTCTATTTGCTGCAATCACGCGGCATGTCGCCCGCTTCGCTCACCGATCTGCTCTACCACCAATCCGGCCTGCTCGGCGTCTCGGGCATCAGCGCCGACATGCGCGACCTTGCGTCGAGCCATACGCCCGAAGCGCGCGAGGCCATCGACCTCTTCGCCTATCGCCTGGCCGGCGAGGCAGGGCGCCTGACCTCGGCGCTGGGGGGGCTGGATGGCCTGGTCTTCACCGGCGGCATCGGCGAGCACGATGCGCCCCTGCGCGCTGCCATCTGCGAGCGACTTTCCTGGCTCGGCGCCACGATCAAGCCAGCTGGTGATACGCGCGGCGAGCGCCTGATCAGTGACCGAGCCGCCCCGTTGCAAATCTGGGTCATTCCGACCGATGAGGAAGCCATGATCGCCCGGCACACGCAGGCGCTGCTGCGCGCCTGAGCGTGCCGCGTCCGCCTGGCCTAATATTGCTGGCCATTCTGCGCAGGCGGCGGGTAGGCGCCCGATGGTGCGCCAGCACTCTGACCTTGGGCCTGCCGCTGCTGCATTTTCCGGGCGTGCTTGGCCTGGTGCCAGACGCGCACATCCTGCAGCGTCACGTAGCCTTTCTGTTCACGATCCACCTGAGCGAAATTCCTGGCGACTCCACCCATTCCGCCGGCCTGCGCCTGCTGCTGCGTCAGGCGCCCATCACCCGTGGTATTGGCGCGCCGGAATTTGGCAGCCATGCCATGCTCCTTCCCAGGCGGCGCACCCTGCGCCATGGGCGGCGGCCCACCCTGCGCGACAGGCGGAGGCGCGTTCGGCTGCACCTGTCCGGGTGCGGTTTGCATCCCGCCCGCCCAGCCCTGCTGCGCGTAAGCCGGCGGCGCGCCTTGACCGCCAATAGCGGGCGGCGGGCCGCTATCCTGGCCATAGCCCGGCTGGCCCCCCGGCTGGCCCCCCGCCTGGCCCCCCGCCTGGCCCCCCGCCTGGCCATAGCCGGGCGGTGGGCCTCCCGGCTGGGCGCAGGCGCACAGCGTGCTCGTCAGATAAAGTGCCACGATCAGCGCACAGCTTCGCATTGGCATACTCCTTTGCATCAGGACCGCGCGGCGGCCTGGGAGACTTGTTGGTTGGACATGGGGATCGCCTGGGGGGGACCGTAAGTGTCTCGAGCGCGTTTGGTAAAGGCGCTTACCATTCGTTTCACCGCCTCGCCGAAAACCACGCCGATCGCCTTCTGCAGCAGCCGGTTGCGGAACTCGAAATCGACCCAAAAATGCACCTGCGTGCCTGTCGGCACGGCGCTGAAGGTCCACTGGTTGTTGAGGTAGCGGAAGGGTCCGTTCTCATAGACCACGCGGATGCGCTCTGGCCGCTCGAGGCTGACGCGCGAGCCGAAACTCTCGCGGAAGGGTCCGAAGCCAATGGTCAGATCGGCCACCAGGTCTGTTTCGGTGCGGCTGCGCACGCGCGCGCCTGTGCACCAGGGCAGGAATTCGGGGTATTTGGCCACATCGGCGACCAGGTCGAAGAGTTGCTCGGGACTGTAGGGGATCGCCACACGGTCGGAGTAAGTCGGCATGGGTGCTAGGACGCCAGCCGGGCGGCGCGGGTTTTAACCAGCTCGGCGAAATCGGCGTCCGCGTGGTAGGAGCTGCGCGTCAGCGGCGAGGAGGCGACCTGGAGGAAGCCTTTCGCGCGTGCCAGCACGCCATACTCGGCAAATTCGTCCGGGCTGACGAAGCGCTCGATGGCGGCATGGCGCGGCGTGGGCTGCAGGTACTGGCCGAGCGTGATGAAATCAACGTCGGCCACGCGCAGATCGTCCATCACCTGGCCAATTTCGGGCCGCGTTTCGCCCAGGCCCAACATCATGCCGGATTTGGTGAACACGGAAGGTGCGATGCGCTTGACCTGATCGAGAAGGCGCAGCGACTGGTAATAGCGCGCACCCGGCCGGATCGTGGGGTAGAGGCGGGGGATCGTCTCCAGATTATGGTTGAAGACGTCGGGTGCCGCGGCGGCCAGTGTCTCTGCCCCACCTGGGCGGCGTAGGAAATCGGGCGTCAGCACCTCGATCGTGGTGGCCGGCGCCGCCACGCGTAGTGCGGCTATCACCGCGGCGAAGTGGGCGGCGCCGCCATCGGCCAGGTCATCGCGATCCACGCTGGTGATAACGACATGGCGCAAAGCCAGCTTGGCGACCGCGTCCGCCACGCGGGCGGGCTCGGTGGCATCGAGCGGGCCGGGCAGTCCGGTGGTAACGTTGCAGAAGGCGCAGGCGCGGGTGCAGATCTCGCCCATGATCATCATGGTCGCATGGCGCTGGGACCAGCACTCGCCGATATTGGGGCAGGCGGCTTCCTCGCAGACGGTGGACAGGCCGTTCGCGCGCATCAGCGCGCGCGTTTCGTGATAAATGGGCGAAGTGGGCGCGCGCACGCGTATCCAGTCCGGTTTGCGCTGGATGGGCGAGGGGGTGCGCCGCACCTTTTCGGGGTGGCGGACGCGGCTGTGGTCTATTTCGACGCGGATGGACATCAGGCTGGGCATGTGGCCGGCCCGGCGCCTTTCGGCAAGGCTGGTTCTCGTCCCGGCTGAACTTGCCTAAAGGTCATCCGCGCACGCCGGACGGGCGCACCTTCGTCGTGCGCGGCCGATTGTACCGCTTGGCGAACCCGGCGCTTTCGCCAGACATCCGCCGCGCGTTTGTGCACGAGCTCATGAGTGCGCGTCCCGCCGTGCGGGACCTAAAGGGCGGACCGGATGCCAACAGGAAAATGGCGGCTGCTACGCCATACGCGGTGTGGTTCGGAGAGCTTGCAGGGAAGGAAGACCGCTGAGAACACGTGTCAGCTTCGTCGCATGCCAAGTGTCTGCATGATCGTCATGGCGGCTGCTACGACCATGGCATCCTCGATCAGGCCGGTTCTGGTCCGGCCGTAGCGCGGGATGGCGGCGGTGCGGGCACGCCAGCCGGGATAGGACGCGAGCACGGCGGTCGATCCCCCGACGGCCGCGCCGAACCAGCGATTCCGCGCTGTCGAAAGCGCTGCCCCCGCGATGGCCGACGTCACGAAACGCGCGGCCAGTCCGAACGCGACTGTGCGATCAGGCGCGCTCTTCATCTTGTCGCCAGCTAGCTCGGCCGCCGCCATGACGAATGTGGCGGCCGCAACAGGCGGGTAGCCGATAAGCAGGGGCGCGCCGGTGTTGGCGGGCAGTTGGCCACGCGCGGCAGCGATGGAAACCACGGCCAGGGGCGTCATGGCGCGCTGGCCGCCGACCAGGCCCATCAGGAAGGAAGCGAGCATGTAGTGTCCGTCCGCGCGGTGTTGCAGCACCAACCCGTACGGTGGAAGGCGGTTCCTAAACGACGGCCCGCGTGCGGATACACGAGAACGATCGCTGCTTCCGTTGTCGGAATGGCTTAGGCACACATAGCCAACGGAAGTATTTTCCACAA
Organism: Acetobacteraceae bacterium; assembly: GCA_965276755.1. GTDB lineage: Bacteria > Pseudomonadota > Alphaproteobacteria > Acetobacterales > Acetobacteraceae > CAJCIS01. Next base: position 1,322,780 of record OZ255625.1, on the reverse strand, counting down.
AATCGTGTTTACTTGTTGTGAGCGGAACTCACCTCCTCTACGTTCCCGGCATGGTCACGACAGAAGACGTCATTGCCCGCCTGGGCGGTCCGGACCAAGCCGCGCGTCTCACCGCCATCTCGCCGGATGCCATCCGCAAATGGCGTCAGGCTGGCGTGATCCCGAGCCGGCACTGGCCAGCCATCATGGCCGCGACTGGACTGTCGATGACAGAGCTTCAGGCCGCGGACCCAAGCCCCGCACCTGCGGGCGCAGATGCTGCGCTCGTGCTGGCGAACGGTCAGGTCTTCTGGGGCCGCGGCTTTGGCGCGCACACCGAAGCAGGGGCGGGCGTTGGCGAGATCTGTTTCAACACAGGCATGACCGGCTACCAGGAGACCCTGACCGACCCATCCTACGCTGGCCAGCTGATCTGCTTCACCTTCCCCCACATCGGCAACACCGGCACCAATGCGCTGGACATGGAAGCGGTCAACGTCGCCGCGCGCGGCCTGATCGTCAAAGCCGACGTGACCGAGCCCAGCAACTGGCGCGCCACCGCCGGCCTCAACGCCTGGCTGCGCGCGCGCGGCATCCCCGGCCTGGCCGGCGTGGACACCCGCGCACTGACCATCCGCATCCGCGACGGCGGGCCGCCGCACGGCATCCTGTCCTACCCCGCACACGGCAAGTTCGACCTGCCCGCCCTGCAAGCGGCAGCTTCCGCCTGGCCCGGCCTGGCCGGCATGGATCTGGCGCGCGAGGTCACCTGCGCGCAGAGCTATGGTTGGGATCAGACCGAGTATGCCTGGCCTGACGGATACGGAACCCAGACCGCGCCGCGCCATCATGTGGTCGCGGTCGATTACGGCGCCAAGCGTAACATCCTGCGCTGCCTGGCCTCGGCGGGCTGCCGCGTCACCGTGGTGCCCGCCACCGCCACGGCAGAGGACATCCTGCGCCACGAGCCGGACGGGGTCTTTCTCTCCAATGGGCCAGGCGACCCGGCCGCAACGGCGCAATACGCGGTGCCGGCCATTGCGGGCGTAATGGCGGCGGGCACGCCCATCTTCGGCATCTGCCTGGGCCATCAATTGCTGGCACTCGCCTTGGGCGGGCGCACCTACAAGCTCGATCGCGGCCATCGCGGCGCCAACCAGCCGGTCGCCGACCTGGCCACAGGCCGCGTGGAAATCACCAGCCAGAACCACGGCTTTGCCGTCGATGACGCCTCCCTGCCTGAGGGGGTGGTGGTGACGCATCGCAGCCTGTTCGATGGCAGCAATGAGGGGATTGCTTGCGCGAGCAGGCGGGTCTTTTCGGTACAGTATCATCCGGAGGCTAGCCCGGGGCCGGCGGACAGCCATCATCTCTTCCACAAATTTGTGAAGATGATGGAGCGTAATGAAGCGTAGGGTTGAAAAAAGCCGGGGGAGATGTGCCATCCCTCCCGGACCCCCCGTCTTCAATCGGAGCTTCACCATGCGCGCTTTTGTAACGACCGTGATGCTGTTGGCGGGCGCGCCCGCCTTTGCGCAGGTGGCGACCGTTACCATTGACCCCAGCCAAGCCGGCGCGGTGGTCACTGACCAAATCTTGGGCATGAACATGGCCAATTGGTTCGATCCAACCCAGCCAGGTGCTGCCGCCCCGCTCAAGCAAGCGGGCATCCGCGCCATCCGCTGGCCAGGCGGCGCCACCGCCGATACCTTCCACTGGGCCACGAACAGAACGTGCGATGGCAGCCACGTCGATCCCGCCGCCACCTTCGACAATCTGTTCGCCACTATCGTTAAGCCCGACCGGCTGCAAGCCGCGGTCTCGGTCAATTACGGCAGCAACGCCGCATGCAACGCGGGTGGCGATCCGGCCGAAGCGGCGGGTTGGGTCGCCTACGCCAAATCACACGGCGAACATGTCCGCGAGTGGATCGTGGGCAATGAAGTCTATGGCGATTGGGAATACGATCTGCACACCCTGCCGCATGACGCTGCGACATACGCCAATGCTGTGGCAAACGGCTACTATCCTGCCATAAAGGCGGCCGATAACAGCGCGCTGGTTGGCGTGATCGTGCAGCCGGGCTGGACACCAGCGTGGGATAACATCGTGCTGGCGCAAGCGAAGTACGACTTCGTGCAATACCACTACTATGCGCAATCGCCGGGGAAGGAGAGCGATGCCTATCTCGTGGGCCAGGCGGCACAAGATTTCGGCGCGGCGCTGGCCGCAGTCAAGGCGGAGCTGAATGCGGCCGGGCGTGCCGGCACGCCTATCGAAGTGGGCGAGTTGGGCTCCGTCTACGCCAGGCCGGGCAAGCAGACGATGTCTATCACGCAGGCGCTTTTCGCCGGCCAGGCGTTGGGCGAGATGATGAATGCGGGTGTGGCGCGCGCGACCTGGTGGCTGGCGTATGGGAGCTGCTCGGACGCGAGTAGCGGCAATTTTTCCGGCGCGCTGTATGGCTGGCAGAATTTCGGCGGCTTCATGAGTTTTTCGGATGGCACGCCGAAATATGGTTGCCCGAATGCCACGCCGACGCCGCTGGGCACGATGCTGCCGACATCGCGCGCGTTTGAGTTGTTCTCGCGCGTGGCCCGGACGGGGCAGCACGCGTTGAAGCCGGTTGTAGGCGGTAACGCCGGCGATCTGCGGGTCTATGCGCTGACGCAAAAGGCCGGCGTGGCGCTGGTGCTGTTCAACGTGAACCAGACGGCCGCGCTGCCGGTGAGCATTGCGGTCGCGGGGATGTCGCGGGCGTCCAAAGTGACTGTGCACACCTATGACAAGGCGATCTATGACCAGTCGCAGAACAGCGTCTGGGCGGGACCGGCACGGACGAGGCTGGGGGCGCAGGCCTTGCCGGTGACGATTACGCTGACGCCTTGGAGCATGAACGTGGTGCGAATCCTGGAGTGAGCGGATTTCTTCCTCTGGAGAGGCCACTGGTGATAAGATGCACGGCTGCTGGGGTCCTGACGGACAAACATGGGATCTGAGGCAATGAGTGAGAGCCTTGTTCTCGAACATCTTTGTGCGATACGGTCCGACATCGCAGAAATAAAGCTTAATATTCGCGATGTGAAGCATCGGGTGACAGCGCTGGAAATTGCTGTGGCAAACTTGGCCGCGACAGAGGCAAACCACTATTCCAGCCTCGCTTCCAGAGCTGACAGGACAGACGACCGCATCGACCGGATCGAGCGCCGGCTAGAGCTCGCCTAACGCCGCACCAAAAAGAACGACGGAGGTCTGCTGTGCGGCGCGCCCCCCCCAGTCTTCTCCTTGCCTTGCCCTGAAAGCCCCCATGCCCAAACGCACCGACATCGCCTCCATCCTCATCATCGGCGCCGGCCCGATCGTCATAGGCCAGGCCTGCGAATTCGACTATTCCGGCGCACAGGCCTGCAAGGCACTGCGTGAGGAGGGCTACCGCGTCATCCTCGTCAATTCAAATCCCGCGACCATCATGACCGACCCCGGCCTGGCGGACGCCACCTATGTCGAACCGATCACGCCCGCCATGGTGGAAAAGATCATAGCGCGCGAGCGCCCGGACGCGATTTTGCCGACGATGGGCGGGCAGACCGCGCTGAACACGGCCATGCAGCTCGATGCGGCCGGCACGCTGGCCAAATACAATGTCGAACTGATCGGCGCGCGCGCCGAGGTCATCGACCGCGCCGAGGATCGGCTGAAATTCCGTGATGCCATGGCCGAGATCGGCATCGCATCCCCACGCAGCCTGATTGCGCATTCGCTGGCCGAAGCGCGCGCAGCACTTGCCACGATCGGGCTGCCCGCGGTCATTCGCCCCAGCTTCACGCTTGGAGGCACGGGCGGCGGCATCGCCTACAACCGGGAAGAATTCGACACGATCGTCGGCACCGGCCTGGATGCCAGCCCAACGACCGAGGTGCTGATCGAAGAGAGCGTGCTGGGCTGGAAGGAGTACGAGATGGAGGTCGTGCGCGACAGCGCCGATAATTGCATCATCGTCTGCAGCATCGAGAACGTGGACCCGATGGGCATCCACACGGGCGACAGCGTGACCGTCGCACCGGCGCTGACGCTGACCGATAAAGAGTATCAGATCATGCGTAATGCCTCGATCGCGTGCCTGCGAAAGATCGGCGTCGATACCGGCGGCAGCAACGTGCAGTTTGCGGTCAATCCGGAAGATGGCCGCCTGGTCGTGATCGAGATGAATCCGCGTGTTTCGCGCAGCTCCGCACTTGCGTCCAAGGCGACCGGTTTTCCTATTGCAAAGATTGCGGCGAAACTCGCCGTCGGCTACACGCTGGACGAACTGACAAACGACATCACCGGCACCACCGCCGCCAGTTTCGAGCCCACAATCGATTACGTCGTCATCAAGATCCCCCGCTTCACCTTCGAGAAATTCCCCGGCACGCCGGCGCTGCTCACCACCAGCATGAAGTCCGTGGGCGAGGCCATGGCCATCGGCCGCAGCTTCGCCGAGGCCCTGCAGAAAGGCTTGCGCAGCATGGAAACCGGCCTCTCCGGCCTGGATGAAATAGAACCGCCGGGCGATGGCGGCCTGGACGCCTTCCGCGCCGCTCTGTCCGCGCCGCGCCCGGACCGCCTGCTGATGGCCGCCCAAGCCATGCGCGCCGGCCTCTCCGTCAGCGACATCCACGCCGCCACCAAATTCGACCCCTGGTTTCTGCGCGAATTGGAAAGGATTGTCGCTGCCGAGGCCATGGTACGAACGACCGGCCTGCCGCGCGAAGCCGGCGCGCTGCGCCGTCTGAAAGCCCTGGGTTTTTCCGACAAGCGCCTGGCCCAACTCACGCACCAAAAAGAAACTGCCGTCGCCGCCGCACGCGAATCACTCGGCATACAGCCCGTCTATCGCCGCATCGACACGTGCGCGGCAGAATTTGCCTCCGCCACCGCCTACATGTATTCCACCTACGAGGGCGGCTACGGCACGCCACATTGCGAATCCAATCCCACAGACCGCGACAAGATCGTCATCCTCGGCGGCGGACCCAACCGCATCGGCCAGGGCATCGAATTCGACTATTGCTGCGTCCACGCCGCTTACGCCCTGCGCGAGGCCGGCTTCGAGACCATCATGGTCAATTGCAACCCCGAAACCGTCAGCACCGATTACGACACGTCCGATCGCCTCTATTTCGAACCACTCACCGCCGAGGACGTGATCGCGCTCGTCCGCCGCGAACAAAGCAACGGACGCGTGCTGGGCTGCATCGTGCAATATGGTGGCCAAACCCCACTAAAACTGTCCCAGGCGCTGCCCGCCGCCGGCATCCCCGTGCTCGGCACGTCGGCGGATGCCATCGATAGTGCTGAAGACCGCGAACGCTTCCAAATCCTGCTCCGCAAACTCGGCCTGCGCCAACCTGAAAACGGCATAGCCCGCTCCGCCGAAGAAGCCGAGGCGATCACCGAACGTATCGGCTACCCCGTTGTCATCCGCCCCAGCTACGTCCTCGGCGGACGCGCGATGGAAATCGTCTTCGATCGCGCGCAACTGCACCGCTACATGCGTGAGGCCGTACGCGTCTCCGGCGACAGCCCCGTGCTCATCGACCGCTACCTCAACGACGCCACCGAAGTGGACGTGGACTGCATCTGCGACGGCCAGACGGTCTATGTCGCCGGCGTCATGGAACATATCGAGGAAGCGGGCATTCATTCCGGTGACAGTGCGTGTTCGATCCCACCCTACAGCCTCTCGCCTTCCATGATCACCGAATTGCGCCACGAAACCGATGCACTCGCCCGCGCGCTCGGCGTGATCGGCTTGATGAACGTGCAATACGCCATCAAGGACGGCGAGGTTTACGTGCTCGAAGTCAATCCCCGTGCCTCGCGCACCGTGCCCTTCGTCGCCAAGGCCACGGGCGTAGCCGTCGCCAAGATCGGGGCGCGCGTCATGGCCGGTGCCAAACTCAGCGACTTCAAGCTGGACGACACGGCCATTGCCCCGCACGTCGCGGTCAAGGAGGCCGTCTTCCCCTTCGCGCGCTTCGCCGGCGTGGACACGATCCTGGGGCCCGAGATGAAATCCACGGGCGAGGTCATGGGCCTGGACCACAGCTTCGAGCGCGCCTTTGCCAAATCCCAGCTCGGCGCCGGCGTGCATTTGCCCTCCTCTGGCACCGTGTTTCTCTCTGTGCGCGAAAGCGACAAGGGTGCCCTGATCCCGCTCGCCCGCCGTCTGACCGAAATGGGCTTCTCCATCCTGGCCACCCGCGGCACCGCTTCGCGCATTGCGGACGCCGGCCTGGCCGTCTCCATCGTCAACAAAGTGCTGGAAGGCCGGCCGCATTGCGTGGACGCCATTCGCAACGGTGCGGTGCAGATGGTCATCAACACCAGCCACGGCGCGCAATCCACCGCCGACAGCTTCGACATCCGCCGCAGCGCACTGACCCACGGTGTGCCGCACTACACCACGGTGGCCGGCGCAAGGGCGGCCGTGCACGCCATTGCGGCGCTGAAGGGGGGCACGCTTGAAGTCGCGCCCCTTCAGTCGTATTTCCACCGATCGTTCTAGGGCGTGTCGTCACTCGCGCTCTGGCGGCCATCTGGCGCGCGTTTCCTGCGCTCCGGTGCTCACGGCCGAACAGGCCGCTCCGCGCCGGTGCTCGCAAACACGCGCCAGCTGACTCGCCAGACCACGATTGACGACACGCCCTCGCCCCACTTCGCCTTGCCACTGCAACCCCAAACACCGGCCTCGCGCCGGCCGATCCGCCTGAAGGACCGACCACCTTGCAGAAATTTCCGATGACAGGCCCTGGTCTGCAGCGTCTTGAAGACGAACTGCGGAACCTGCGCAGCGTCGAACGTCCCGCCATCATTGTCGCCATCGCCGAGGCCCGCAGCCATGGCGATCTATCCGAAAACGCCGAATACCACGCCGCGCGCGAGCGCCAGTCCTTCATTGAAGGCCGCATCGAGGAGCTGGAGGGCGTGATCGGCGCCGTCGAAGTCATCGACCCCAAATCATTGTCCGGCGACAGCGTGAAGTTTGGCGCTCACGTCAATCTGGTCGATGAGGAGACGGACCGGAAGAGCAGCTACCAGATCGTTGGCGTCTATGAGGCCGACATCAAGCAGGGGCTGCTGAGCGTGTCCTCGCCACTAGCCAAGGCGCTGATCGGCAAGAAGATTGGGGATACCGTGGCGGTGCCGGCGCCGGGCGGGGATCGGAGCTATGAGATTTTGGGGGTAAAGTACGCTTAGGAGAAGACCTGGGGGGGATGTGCCATCCCCCCCAGACCCCCCGTCATTATCTAGGCCTCGTCTAACTGATGACGGGGGGTCTGGGGGGAATGGCACATTCCCCCCAGCTTTTTCTTGAGGCTTCGATGGACCTCGGCTTCGCCAAACAGGATGTACTCACACTCGCGGACATCGAAGCCGCCGCCGCGCGCATCGAAGGCCACATCCTCCGCACGCCCACCCTCCCCAGCGCCGTCCTCTCCCGCCTCACCGGCGCCGATATCTTCCTCAAGCTCGACCACCTCCAGGCCGTCGGCTCCTTCAAGGAACGCGGCGCCGCCAACCGCCTCGCTCTTCTCACGCAGGCCGAGCGCGCCCGCGGCGTCGTCGCCATGTCCGCCGGCAACCACGCCCAGGGTGTCGCTCGCCACGCTGCCCGCCAGGGCGTGGCCGCCACCATCGTCATGCCCCTGCACACGCCGCTGGCCAAAGTCTCCGGCACCGCGGCTTGGGGCGCGCGCGTCATCCTGCACGGCACCACCGTGGAGGAAGCCGCCGCCCACGCCCGCCACCTCGCCGCGGCCGAGGGCCTGGTCTTCATCCACCCCTACGATGACCCCGCCATCATGGCCGGCCAGGGTACGCTGGCGCTGGAAATGCTCGCCGACGCGCCGCCGCTTGACGCGCTGCTGGTGCCGATCGGCGGCGGCGGCCTGATCGCCGGCTGCGCCGTGGCTGCGGCCGCCCTCAGCCCGAAAACCGAAATCGTCGGCGTGCAAGTCGCACCCTATTCGGCACTCGCGCAGCGCCTGGGCGCTGGCGCCGAGCCACTGGGCGGGGCCACGATCGCCGAGGGCATCGCCGTGCGCGATGTCGGTGCGCTGACCGGCCAGGTCATCGCCGCCTTGGTGCACACCGTGCTGGTAGCACCCGAATCTGCGGTCGAGGACGCCATTGCCATGTTGGCCTCTGCGGCCAAGGTCGTGGCCGAGGGCGCGGGTGCGGTGGGCCTGGCCGGCCTGCTTGCCCACCCGGGCCGCTTTGCCGGCAAGCGCGTCGGCCTGGTGATCTGCGGCGGCAACATCGATGCGCGCATCCTGGCCAACGTGCTGCTGCGCGGCCTGCTGCGTGATGGGCGTCTGCTGCGCCTGCGCATGGACATCCCCGACCGCCCCGGCGTGCTGGCCGACATTGCGGCGCGCATCGGCGCATCAGGCGGCAACATCATCGAGGTCAACCACCAGCGGCTGTTCGCCTCGCCCAGCGTGCAGGCCGCCCAACTTGAAATCATGGTCGAGGCGCGCGACCCCGCCCATGCCGCCGAGATCGAGGCGGCACTCGCGCAGGTCTATGTCGTGCAGCGGATCTGACGCGCGACCTTGGAACTCGTATCCGGCTACAAGCTCGGCCAGGCGCCTGAGCTTTCCACCCTGCTTCGCCAGGGCTGGGCACCGCCCGAGGCGGATTTCGTCTGGTCGATGGCGGCGCAGGCCGTGCTGGAAATCCCACATCGCGCGGGCGAGGGCCTCCTCTTCATCGAACTCGCCTTGGCCCCTCTTACCAGCGGCACGGTTTTGGCTGTTGCGCGGCTTTGTCGATGATTGCGCGCCATGGGATCAGGGCAGCGACGAATCCTGGCTCAGCGTGCTCGCCAATGCGTGGATGCTGGCCGGGCTTGCGGCGCCCACCTAGCGGCCGGCTTGTCGCGCGCCCATCTTCGCGGTTTCGGCAATAGGCGGCTTCATGACCAATTCTCACGGCACCATCCTCCTGATCGGCGCGTCGCGCGGGTTGGGGCTCGGCTTGGCAGCGGAATACCTGGCGCGCGAGTGGCAGGTGATTGCGACTGCGCGTGACCCCAAGGGCTCAGCCGGCCTGACCGAGCTTGCCGGCAAGCACGGCGCGCAGTTGCGTATCGAGGCGGCTGATGTGGCCGCACCGAGCGCGGGTGCACGCTTGGAGGAGGCGCTGGCGGACACCGCGCTGGACGTGATTTTCGTGGTTGCCGGGCAGAATGTGGGTGGGTGGGGTGCGGCGTGTCAGGTGGCGCCCGAGGTTGCGACGCAGGAGTTCCTGGTCAACAGCTTTGCCCCACCAGCTGTGGCGGAGGCGTTGTTGGGCCGGCTGAAGCCTGGCGGGACGGTGGTGTTCATGACCTCGATCCTGGGCAGCCTGGCCAATGCGAACGGCACGGCGGAGCTTTACAGTTCGACCAAGGCGGCGCTGAACATGCTGGCGATCGGGTTTGCCAAGCGGCATCCCGCGTTGCGCGTGGTGCTAATGCATCCCGGCTGGGTGAAGACGGACATGGGCGGCCCGAGCGCGCCGCTTGACGTTGAGACGAGCGTGACAGGCATGGCCGATGTGATTGCCCGCGCCCGGGTAGGCCTGGCATATGTCGACTACAGCGGTGCGAATATCCCTTGGTAAAGACGGGGGGTTTGGGGGGGGCTGACGTATACGTCAGCCACATCTCCCCCAACCTTCCTTATAGGTTTTTTGTGTCTCCTACTTATTTAGAACGCCTCAACCCCGAGCAACGCGATGCCGTGCAGGCGGTCGACGGCCCCCTGCTGGTCCTGGCCGGCGCGGGCACCGGCAAGACGCGGGTGTTGACCACGCGCTTTGCGCATATTTTATTGTCCGGGCGTGCGGCACCTGGGCAAGTGCTGGCGGTGACCTTCACCAACAAGGCCGCGCGCGAAATGCGCGAGCGCGTTGGCGCAATCCTGGGCCGTGAGGTCGAGGGTTTGTGGCTGGGCACGTTCCATGCGTTGTGCGCGCGGATGCTGAGGCGCAACGCTTCGCATGTCGGGCTGACGTCGAGTTTTTCGATTTTGGACACGGATGATCAGCTTCGTTTGCTCAAGCAGGTGATGGAGGCGGCGCGTATCGACACCAAGCGTTGGGTGCCGCAGGCGTTGATGGGCATGATCCAGCGCTGGAAGGATCGCGGCGTGACGCCGGCGCGTGTGACACCGGCCGAGGCGGGCGATTTTGCGGGCGGGGGCGCGGGCACCCTTTACGCCGCCTACCAGGATCGGCTGCGGGCGCTGAATGCGTGCGATTTCGGAGATTTACTACTGCACATGGTGGAGATCTTTCGCGCGCAGCCCGAGGTGCTGGCGGCCTATCACCGCATGTTCCGCTATGTGCTGGTGGACGAATACCAGGACACCAACGTGGTGCAGTATCTCTGGCTGCGTCTGCTGGCTCAGCAATCCAAAAATATTTGCTGCGTCGGCGACGACGACCAGAGCATCTATTCCTGGCGCGGGGCGGAAGTGGAAAACATCCTGCGCTTCGAGCGGGACTTTCCGGGGGCGAAAATCGTCAAGCTGGAGAGTAATTATCGCAGCACAGCACCGATCCTGGGCGCGGCGGCCGGGCTGATCGCGCATAATGAGGGGCGGCTGGGCAAGACGCTGCGCTCGGGGCGCAATGATTCGGCAGGCGAGCCTGTGGCCATCGTCAGCCTGTGGGATTCCGATGAGGAGGCTCGCATGGTGGGCGAGCGCATCGAGGCCCATCGCCTCGACGGCCATAAATTGGCCGAGATGGCGATCCTGGTTCGTGCGGGCCACCAGACGCGATCCTTCGAAGAGCGCATGATCACGCTGGGCATTCCGTATCGCGTGGTCGGCGGTCTGCGTTTTTATGAGCGTGCGGAAATTCGCGACGCGATCGCCTATGCGCGCGTGCTGGCCCAGCCGGCGGATGATCTGGCGTTCGAGCGGATCGTCAACGTGCCCCGGCGCGGCATTGGCGATGGCGCACTGCGCACGATGCATGAAGCCGCGCGCGCGCAGGGTGTGCCGTTGAGCGTGGCCGCGTCCGGACTTGCGCAGGCGGGTGCGCTGAAGGGGCGCGTGCGCGACGCTTTGCTCGAATTGATGCGCGGCTTTGAGACCTGGCGCGAGATGCTGGGGCGAGAGGGGCATGTCGTGACGTTGGCGACCATGCTCGATGAGAGCGGCTATACGGGCATGTGGAAGGCCGACAAATCGCCGGAGGCGCCTGGGCGGCTGGACAACCTCAAGGAGTTTGTGCGTGCGCTGGCGGATTACGAAACGCTGCAGGGGTTTCTGGAACACGTCAGCCTGGTCATGGAAAATGACGAACAGGCGGGCGATGACCGCGTGTTCATGATGACCTTGCATGCCGCAAAGGGATTGGAATTCGACACCGTGTTTTTGCCTGGTTGGGAGGAGGGGCTGTTTCCCAATCAGCGCGCGCTCGATGAGGGCGGCAACAAGTCGCTGGAAGAGGAGCGGCGGCTGGCCTATGTCGGGCTGACGCGGGCGCGCCGGCGCGCAATTGTCAGTTTCGCGGCGAACCGGCGCATTTACGCCAATTGGCAGAGCAGCATTCCGAGCCGGTTCATCGAGGAATTGCCTGAGGCGCATGTGGAGCGCGCGGGCTCGGCCGCATTGCAGCGCGAGCGGCGGGTGATGGCGCCATCGATGTTCAATGGCGGACCGTTGATGGCGCGTCGCGGCCTGGCACCACCGGCGTGGGAGCAACCGGGCCGTCCCGCGCGCCAGGACAGCCTGGACGTGGGTCAGCGCGTGTTTCACCAGAAATTCGGCTACGGGCATGTGACCGCCGTTGACGAGGACAAGCTGGATATCGAATTCGAACATGCCGGCCAGAAGCGCGTCATGGACCGCTTTGTGGAAAAAGCATGAGGCGGCAGGCCGTTCCTTTGGAGACCGTTTCCGTCGTAGTGCCGGCCGGCGCGGTGGCTGCCTTTGAGACCGCGATGACCGATGCCTGCCACGCAATTGGCATCTTCATCGCCGACGAGAGGGCCGGAACGTGGCGCGTAGAAGGTGTCAAACCGCAGGATGAGCACGCCAGGCTGACGGCGGGGCTGGCGATCGCCGAATTTGCGACCGGAATTGCGCCTGTGCTGCACAGGCAGGAAACGCACAGGGATGGCTGGCTGGCGCGCGTGTATGACGGCTTTCCCGAACAGCTGATTGGCCGGCGCTTTGCGGTGCGCGGCACGCATGTAGCCCAGGCGCGCGCGCGCGGGCGTGTGACGTTGATGCTGGATGCGGGGCTGGCTTTCGGTTCGGGCGAGCATGGTTCCACGCGCGGGTGTTTGCGCGCCTTGGAGGGCGTGGCGTATCGGCGGCCGCGGCGAATACTGGATATGGGTTGCGGCAGCGGCATACTGGCCATGGCAACGGCTGCGTTGCTGCACCGGCGCGTGATGGCGGTCGATATCGATCCGTGGTCGGTTGCCGTGGCGCGGCAGAATGCGCGGCTGAACGGCATCACCTCGCGCGTGGTGTGCACGCTGGGCAATGGCTGGCAGGCGGTTCGGCGCGGCGCGGTTTTCGATCTGGTGTTCGTCAATATTCTGGCGCGGCCTTTGTGCTTGATGGCGGGTGATCTTGCGGCGCATCTGGCACCGGGCGGCACGGCCATTCTGGCGGGGCTGCTGGATACGCAGGTGCGTGCGGTGCTGGCGGCGCATAGGCGGCAGGGATTGCGGCTGGAGCGGGTGCTGGCTGAGGAGAACTGGCGGATTCTGGTGCTGCGGAAATGAACGAAGGATTCTTCTTTTTTGAAAAAAAGAAGCAAAAAACTTCTGTCAGTTTAGCACCACAAAGATAGAAGTCTTTTTGCTTCTTTTTCTTCAGAAAAAGAAGAATCTTCCTTCCTGAGGATTTTACGATGAATTTCTCCGAACGGTTGGCCGCCGTACGCGCCACTATCGCCACGCAGGACTTGGCGGGCTTCCTGATCCCGCATGCCGACGAGCACCTTGCCGAATATCTGCCCGCCAGCGCAGAGCGCCTGGCCTGGCTCACCGGCTTTACCGGCAGCGCGGGCATGGCGTGCGTGCTTGCCGATCAGGCCGCGATCTGGAGCGATGGGCGTTACGTGCTGCAGCTTGCAGCCCAAACCGACGGCGCGCTGTGGGAGCGCCTGCATCTGACGGAAACGCCGCCTGCACCCTGGATTGCTGAGCACATCGGAACCGGTGTGCTCGGCTACGATCCATGGCTGACCAGCGAAGAAGCGCTACGCCCCTTCCGTGACGCGGGCATTTCGCTGCGCGCTTGTGCCAATCCCGTCGATCCCAACTGGCACGACCGGCCTGCGCCGCCGGAAGGGCCCGCCGTGCCGCATGCACTGGAATATGCAGGGCAGAGCAGTGCGGCAAAGCGTGAGGCGCTTGCCGCCACGCTGTCCGCTCAGAAGCAGGATGCGGCAGTGATCAGCGATCCGGCGTCCTTGGCGTGGCTGCTGAATATTCGAGGGAGCGACGTGGAGTCCACGCCCATGGCGCTGGGCTTTGGGTTGCTGCACGCGGATGCGCACGTTGATCTGTTCATGGATGGCGGCAAACTGCCGGGCGAGACACGCGCCTGGCTTGGCAATCAGGTGAGCCTTGCCGAGCGCGCCGCCTTGCCGGCGGCTTTGGCCAAGCTGGCTGGCCGCCGCGTGCGCGTGGATGCGACCAATACGGCGGCGTGGTTTGCCGACACGCTGCGCGCAGCCGGGGCCATCGTGGTGCACGGTGCCGATCCCTGTTTGGTGCCCAAGGCACGCAAGAACGCCATTGAACAAGATGGCGCGCGTAACGCGCATGCGCGCGATGGGATTGCGGTCTGCAAGTTTCTGCATTGGCTTGTCGGCGCCGGCGGCCGACAAACCGAGATCTCCGCGAGCGACGCGCTGGCGGCTTTCCGTGCCGAAGGCGCATTGTTTCGCGGCCTTAGCTTCCCTTCCATCTCCGGCGCCGGCGAGCACGGCGCAATCATGCATTACCGCGCCACGCCCGAGAGCAATCGCGCGATCAATCCCCGCGAAATCTACCTGATCGACAGCGGCGCTCAGTACCTGGATGGCACAACGGACGTAACGCGCACGATCTGGACAGGGCCTGATGCGCCGCCCTCGGCATTGCGGGATCAATACACGCGCGTGTTGCGCGGCCATATCGCCATTGCCACCGCGATCTTCCCACAGGATGTGGCCGGCGTGCGGCTGGACGCCTTTGCGCGCGCCGCGCTGTGGCAGGTGGGACTGGATTATGACCACAATACCGGCCATGGCGTTGGCAGCTACCTTTCGGTTCACGAAGGCCCCATATCGATCTCCCCGCATTTGCGTCCCGCGGTGTTGATCGAAGGCATGATCGTCTCCAACGAACCTGGCTTTTACCTGCCCGGCTCGCACGGCATGCGCATAGAAAACCTGTTGCTGGTCCGGCCCGCCGACTTTCCGCCCGGTGGCAAGCCGTTCCTGCGGTTCGAGGACCTGACCCTGGCGCCGTACGATCGCGTGCTGATCGACACGGCATTGCTGCGCGATGATGAACGCGCGTGGATCGATGCCTACCATGCGCGTGTGCTGCGCCAGGTCGGTCTGCACGTGCCGCCGGAGGTAGCCGCCTGGCTGGCCGCGGCTTGTGCGCCGCTGGAGCATGGCTGAATGGCAGGGGTGCACGACCTGACCAGGCGCGAGAGCTTTTCGGTATTCGAAGCCGAGAAGCTGCGCTTCAGTGACACGGACATGATCGGCCACGTGAATAACGTGGCCTTTGCAGCGCTTCTCGAAGGCGGCCGCAGCGCCTTTGCCTACGCCAATCTGTTCCCGCACATACCACGCGGCGTGCTGGCGGTGATGGTGCGTGTGGAGATCGACTACCGGCGTGAGCTGCATTGGCCCGGCTCGGTCGACGTCGGCACCCGGATCGTGGCAATCGGGCGCACGTCCTATGCAATGGGGCAGGGGATTTTTATCGGTGAGAAATGCTTTGCGACGGGGCGCACCACGCTGGTGCTGATCGATCGGGAAACCCGCCGGTCAACGGCGCTACCGGAGGAATTCAGGGGGATCTTGAACGGGTTGCTGGATTCTTATGCCAACCGGCGTTGAAACTGACACATAATATAGGAGAGAAAGATTGGGAGAGATGTGCCATCCCCCCCCCAAACCCCCCCGTCATTCATTTAGACCCCGTCCTAGCTAAAGACGGGGGGTCTGGGGGGGATGGCACATCTCCCCCAGCCTTACTCTGAGAGTCAATCTTTCTGCGGGTTGGTATTAAATAGATGACGGGGGGTCTGGGGGCTTGAGCGGAAACAATCGGCGCATGCGCCGATCCGCTCAAGGCACGTTCCACCCAGCTTTTTCTATCCACTCCGCTTCCGTAATCGTCGCCACCCCAAGCTCGGCTGCGCGGCGCGCTTTGCTCCCCGCCTCCGCTCCAACGATCACCAGATCCGTCTTCTTAGACACGCTGTCCGTCACTTTGGCACCCAGTGACTCGGCACGCGCCTTGGCCTCTGGACGGGTCATGGTCTGCAACGTGCCGGTAAAGACAACGACCTTTCCGGCCAGCGCTGCATGGCCGCCGGCTTGGGCCGGCGCAGGCTTAATCGTCAGGAGCGCTGCCAGCTCGTCCAGCACCGCCACGTTGCGTGGCTCGCCGAAAAATTCGGTGAGTTCCTCGGCAATCGCCTCGCCAACCCCGATGATGCTGCCGAGTGCGGACCGCGCCTCCGATCCTACGATGGTGGCGTCGATCATTTGCGCCCGCCAATGGGCGAAATCGCCGTAGTGGCGCGCAAGCAATTTGGCGTTGTTCTCGCCGATGCGGCGTATGCCGAGTGCGAAGATGAAACGCGCCAGCCCAATTATCCGGCGTGCCTCGATCCCGCGCACGAGATTGGCAGCCGACAGCGCGCCCCAGCCCTCGAGTGCGGCAATCTCTGCTTCGCGCCCCGGTAGGCTGAAAACGTCGGCCGGTCCATGCAGCCAGCCCAACTCGAAGAAGGTCGTAACGGTCTTCTCGCCCATGCCATCGATATCAAAGGCCCGGCGCGAACAGAAATGGATCAGCCGCTCTGCCGTTTGCGCGGCACAGATCAGCCCGCCAGTGCAGCGGCGCACCACCTCGCCGGGCGGGCGCACGGCGTGGCTGCCGCAGACCGGGCACACCAATAAGGGTGCGAAGGCCGCCGCATCGGCCGGGCGCCGTTCGAGCACGATCGAGACGATCTGCGGAATGACGTCGCCCGCGCGTTGCAGCACCACCGTATCACCCACGCGGATATCCTTGCGTGCGATCTCGTCTTCGTTGTGCAACGTGGCGCGCGTAACGATCACGCCGCCCACGTTCACCGGCTCCAGCACGGCAACAGGAGTCAGCGCACCGGTGCGGCCGACCTGGATGCGGATGTCTTCCAGCCGCGTCACCGCGCGCTCGGCGGCGAATTTCCAGGCCGTAGCCCAGCGCGGTTCGCGCCCGGCAAAGCCAAGCCTGCGCTGATAGGCCAGATCGTTTATCTTGTAGACGACGCCATCGATGTCGTAGGCCAGCCCCGAGCGCGCTAAGCCGATTTCGTCATATAACGCCGCAGCTGCGCCGGCGTCGGCCAGCACGCGAGAGAGTGGATTGACGGTCAGACCCCACGCGGCCAGGCGCTGCAAGTATTCGGCGTGGGTGGCAGCTACCGGCTCGCTGCTCTCGCCCATGGCGTAGGCAAAGAGCGAAAGCGGCCGACCGGCAGTAATGCTGACATCGAGCTGGCGCAGGCTGCCTGCCGCGGCATTGCGCGGGTTGGCGAACACGCGCGCACCGGCTGCGGCCTGTGCCTCATTCATCGCCAAAAAGTCGGCTTTTGTCATAAAGACTTCGCCGCGAATTTCGATCAGCGCGGGTGCGCTGCCACGCAGCCGCTTGGGCAAGGCGGCTATCGTGCGCAAATTGGCGGTCACGTCCTCGCCGACCGCGCCATCGCCGCGCGTGGCGCCGCGCACGAAGATGCCGTCCTCGTAGGTCAGCGAAATAGATAATCCGTCGATCTTCGGCTCGCCGACGAAGGCCATGGCCGCGTCCTCGCCAAGCCCGAGAAACCGCCGCGCACGTGCAACGAAGGCGGTAAATCCTTCGGCTGAAAACACATTGTCCAGCGAAAGCATCGGCACGCCGTGCATGACCTTGCCGAACGCATCGGCCGGCACCGCACCCACGCGCCGCGCCGGCGAATCCGCGCGCGCCGCCCCGGGAAACCGAGCCTCCAATTCGCTAAATCGCGCGCGCAGGGCGTCGTATTCCGCATCGCTGATCAGTGGCGCGTCCTGGCCGTGATAGGCCTGGTCGTGGCGCGCAATCTCCTCGGCTAGCCGTGCCAGTTCGGCAGCGGCCTCCTTTAATTCCTGGAGCAGCGCATCATCCGGCACGCAGCAGGCTCGCCGCGGCCGCCCGCGCGGCTTCGGTCACGGTCTCGCCGGCCAGCATGCGCGCGATCTCCTCGCGCCGGGCCGCGGCGTTCAGTGCGGCGACATAGGTCTCCGTTCGCCCCGCGCGGTCGCTTTTGGACACCACCATGTGTGCCGCCCCGCGTGCGGCGACCTGCGGGCTGTGGGTGACGACCAACACCTGCACGCCTTCGGCCACGCGCGCCAGGCGATCGCCTACCGCGGCCGCGGTGGCGCCGCCAATGCCGCTATCGACCTCGTCAAACACCAGCGTCGGCACCGCGCCGCCGGCGGAAAAGGCCACCTTCAGCGCCAGCATCAGGCGCGAGAGCTCGCCGCCGGAGGCCACACGGCCGAGCGCGCCGGGCGTCTGCCCGGGGTTGGTCGAAATCAGGAAGCGCACGGAATCGGCGCCATGGGCGCCCCACTCCGCCTCTGGCAGCGTCTCCACGCGGGCGTAGAAACGCGCCTTTTCCAGCCGCAGCGGCGGCAGTTCGGTGGCCACCGCCTGTTCCAGCCGGCCGGACGCGCCACGCCGTGCGGCTGAGACCTGCTCGGCCGCGGCCACGTAGCGCATGCGGGCCGCTGCCAGGGCACGCACCATGGCATCGATTTCCGCCTCGCCATGATCCAGGGCTGCCAGCCGCACCCGCAGATCGGCCAGCAAGGTGGTGAGTGCCGAGACGGGCACGCCGTGCTTGCGTGAGGCCGCACGCAGGGCGAAGAGGCGCTCCTCGGTATGTTCCAGCAGGCGCGGATCGGCGTCTGCCTCGGCGGCCAGGCGCGAGAGCAGCGTCTCGGCCTCGGCAATGGCCTCCTCGGCGCGTTCGATGGCTGCCATAATGGGCGCCAGCACGGACTCGTCGGCCTCGGCTCCCGTGGGTTTCAGCCGCTCCAGCACCCGGCACGTGGCACGCAGGGCCGCGGCCGGTGGATGGCTGCGCCTCTCGCGCGGAGCGAGTTCGTGCAGCGCGGCCTCGATCGCCTCGGCGCGTTTTTCGCCCTGTTGCAGGCGCAGGCGCGTCCCGGCCAGGCGCGTTTCCTCGCCCTCCTCGGGGGCGAGCGCGTCCAGCTCCGCGGTGGCGTGGCGCAGGAACTCCTCCTCCCGCCTGGCCGCAGCGATGGCGGCGCGCGCGCTGGTCAGCCTTTCCTCGGCGGCGCGCCAGGCGCGATGCGTGCCGGCGAGCGTGCCCAGCAGGTCGGGCGAGGTGCCATAGGTGTCCAGCAGGCGGAGGTGACCGGCGGGATCGGCGAGGCCCATCTGGTCGTGCTGGCCCTGCACCTCGACCAGGAGCAGGCCGAGCTGGCGCAGGGCTGCGGCGCCGACGGGCGCGTCATTGACCCAGGCGCGGCTTCGGCCGGTCTTTTCCACGGCGCGGCGGAGCACGATTTCTTCTTCGCGGGGAAGGCCGAGCTCATCGAGGAGCGCGTGCACGGCGTGGCCGGGTGGGGGCAGGAAGCGGGCGGCGACGGCAGCCTGGGTGGTGCCCTGGCGGACCAGGCCGGCGTCTGCGCGGGCGCCCAGCGCAAGGCCCAAGCTGTCCAGGAGGATGGATTTGCCGGCGCCGGTTTCGCCAGTCAGGACCGTCAGGCCGGGGCCGAAGGCCAGGTCCAGCTTGTCGATCAGGACGACATCTCGGATGGAGAGGCCGGTTAGCAAGGAAGCAGTCCTTTTTTGAAAAAAAGGACCAAAAAACTTTTGAATGTTGGCGCGCGACTCACCACAACGCGTACGCCAAGTCGCAAAAGTTTTTTGCTTCTTTTTTTCAAAAAAGAAGTTCTTTCTTCCCTAAAATACCCAGCCCCAGGCGCGAGAAAAGAATCCCGGGTGCCCCGGCGAATTGCCCAGCGAAGCCTGCCCCTGCACCGCATTCACGCTGACAAGCTGGTTCCAGCTATTCTGATACCAGGGGCTGCCGGGATAATTATAGGAAAGCACGGAGGCAGTGCGCTTGGCTTCATCCACCAAACCCATCTTGAGGTAAATTTCAGTCAGCCGCGCCAGCGCTTCGGGCGTGTGGTTGGTGGTCTGGAAATCGTCAACCACGCGCTGATAGCGCCCGATCGCCGCGGCGTAGAGATGCTGCTTTTCGTAATAGCGGCCGATCTCCATTTCCTTGCCGGCCAGATGGTCACGGCAGAGGTCGATCTTCAGGCGCGCATCGCGGGCATAGGCGCTGTCTGGAAAGCGGTTGACCACTTCCTGCAGCGCGGTCTCGGCCTCCTCTGTGCCTTTCTGGTCGCGCGAGATGTCGGCGATCTGTTCGTAATAGCATAGCGCGCGCAGGTAATAGGCGTAGGCCACGTCCTTGTTGGACGGATGGAGCTGGATGAAGCGGTCGAGCTGGGCGACGGCCTCGGTGTACTGGTTGCGGCGGTACTCCGTGTAACCGTCCATCAACTGGGCGTTGGTCGCCCAGGGACTGTAGGGGTAGTTCTGCTGGATGGCGTCGAAATGGCGCACGGCGGTGGTGTAGCTCTGCTTGCGCAGGGCATCGATACCGTTGCTGTAGAGCAGGGCAGGGCTTTCCTGCTCCAGGTGCAGGGTGGGTTCCTCGTCGTCCGTCGTGTCCCAGGGCAGCAAGGATTTGAACGTCTGGCAGCCGGCCATTGCCAGGCAGCCGGCCAGCAACAGGGCAGGGCGGGCGAGTCGCTTGCTCATGGCGCTGCATACACCAAGGTGGCACACGCGGACAGTCTCACGCCTTTTCCACCTGGCTGTATTCCAATTCAACGGGCGTGGAGCGGCCGAAGATGGAGACCGACACCTTGACCCGGCCTTTTTCCTCATCGACTTCCTCGACCGTGCCGTTGAAGCTGGTGAAGGGGCCGTCGGCCACGCGCACCTGCTCACCGATTTCGAAGATGATGGAGGGGCGCGGGTTCTCGGCACCCTCCAGGCTCTGCTTCATGATGCGCTCGGCCTCGGCCTCCGTAATGGGGCTGGGGCGCATCTTGGTGCCGAGAAAGCCCGTGACCTTGGGGGTGTTCTTGACAAGGTGCCAAGCGTCGTCGGTCAGCTCCATCTTCACCAGCACGTAGCCGGGGAAGAATTTCCGTTCGGAACTGACCTTCTGGCCGCGGCGGACTTCGACCACTTCCTCGGCGGGGACGAGGACTTCTTCGAAATGGTCGGCTAGGCCTTTTTGCGCCGCCTGTTCCTTGATGGCAGAGGCGATCTTCTTCTCGAAGCCCGAATAGACGTGAACGACATACCAGCGCTTGGCCATGATCTCTGTGCTTTCCTCAGACCGTGCCGGCGAAGAGGGCGCGCACGCCGAAGCCGATCACGTAATCCACGGCCAGGAAGAAGAGCGCGGTCAGCACCGCCATGACGACGACCAGGAGCGTGGTCATGCCGGTTTCGCGCCGGCTGGGCCAGGTGACGCGGGCGGCTTCGGCGCGCACATCGCGCACGAACTTGGCTGGGGCGAACGCCACGGGGGCAGGGTCCTTGTGTGTTGATTGAAACGGGGGGTTAGGGCTTGGGGCGCGCGGGCGCAAGGGCGGGGCGCGTGCCTGGCGGGGTGCAGGGGTGGAGGGTCTCGAACCCCCAGCCTCCGGTTTTGGAGACCGGCGCTCTAGCCAATTGAGCTACACCCCTTGGGCGGGGTGGTTGAAGAGCGGGTTGGGGGTGGGTGTCAAGGGCTGCTTGGGGAGCTGACCGCCTTCATTTCTACCTTGCGTCCACCGGGATGGCCAGTCGCTTCATGATCTCGTCGAGATGCAGTTGCGCTGCATCAAGCACCGGGTAATCGGCGGGCCGGTCGGCGTAGAACGAGGACAGATCGGTGCCGGCCAGAAGGATGATTTCGGCGCCGCTTCGCTCGATCAACGTCCGGGCAATCGCTTCCAGCCGCGCTGTTTCGGCCTGCGTGCCGCGCTTGGCGTTCAATGCGATGTCGGTATAGATCTCGTGGACCTCGTTCATCAATGGTGCGCTCATCCGCACGATTTTTGTCGCAGGAACGGCGCCGAAAGCGTTGCTTTCCACCACCGCGCGATTGCCGAAGATCGCCAATGGGCCGACATCATCACCCGCCACCTTGTGAGAGATCGCGTCCAGCATGTTGATGACGGGGCCACGCGCGATGCGGGAGATATGGTCAATGGCAAGATGCGGCGCCACGGCGGAGATGGCGACGAGGCGAGCGCCCACGCCGAACAGATCGTTGGCGAGCGCGCCCAGATACTGCCCCAATGCAACTTCGTCCCCCGCACCCACATGCGCGAGCACGATGCGGATATCGGCATGCACCAGCACCAGGTCCAGCGGCTTGCCGAGTGATTCGTGGCGCCGATACAGCTGCTCATAGTAGAAAAGACCGGCACGAAGTGCCAGGCCGCCGATCAGGCCGATTCTTTCCTGTGACATGCGTTTGCCTCGATCCCGGTTTGGAAAGACTGTTGGATTTTGGATTTCACGTGGCGGGTTCGGGTTAGTGTGTCGATGATCGTTGATGGCGACGAGCCTATATGGTAGCTATTCCCGTATGGAGATAACGCCCTAGCAAATCCGCGCCGCGTGCGCCCTCCTGCGCCTCGAACAGACCGACCTGGCCGAGCGCGCCCACGTCTCGGTCGTTACCATCGGCCGGCTTGAAGATGCCTCCTCCTTGCAGCAGGTAAGCCCCGATACGTTGCAGGACGTGCGCCGTGCCCTGGAAGAGGCCGGCGCCGAGTTCATCACGGATGGTGTGCGCAAGCGCCCGCCGGTGCGCGCGGACGCCGAAGAGCGATACCAAAGACTGCGTGCGATCAGCCTGCGAAGTGCAGTACGGATCAACGGTCGGGAGTTGTTGACCGATGACGATCTCTACGATGAGAACGGCCTTCCGCATTGATTGTCATCGACAGCTCGGCTTTCGTCGCGATCCTCCGCGTCGAGCCTGAAGCGGCCGAATTCACGCGCATCATCGGGCAAGTGGGTGTCTGCCTGGTATCGGCAGTGAGCCTGCTGGAGACCAGCATGGTGATGGCCGGCCGCACGGGCACCACGGAAGACTGGACCGAACTCGATGAACTGATCGCCGACGCCGCTATAGACATCGTGCCGCATGATCGTCGTCTTGCCGCCGCCGCGCGCGAGGCCTTTCTGCGCTATGGCAAAGGGCGCCACCCGGCTGCGCTCAACATGGGAGATTGGGCGACCTACGCGCATGCACAAACCCGTATGGTCCCGCTGCTGTTCAAAGGCGATGACTTTTCGCGCACCGATGTCGAGCCTGCCTGGCGAGGAGATTTGCAAAGACCTTATACCAACCAGCGTTGAAACTGACACATGATCAAGGAGAGTAAGGCTGGGAGGGATGGCATATCTCGCCCAGCCTTACTCTGAGGGTCAATTTTTCTACTGATTGGTATTAGGCGGATTCAGGCAGGCCCCTGACCTTGCCTTCCACTTCCTGTTTTCGCCCGCCCCATCCGCGGCTCCGTCCCATTCAGCAGCCGCGCGATATTTGCGCGATGCCGCACCAGCACCAACGCCGCTATGTATGCCGGCGCCACCCACCACCACGCGGGCAGCAGCACCCAGCCAGCGGCCGGGCTGACCAGGAACGCGGCCAACGCGCCCGCCGAGGAAATGCGCGTGCCCAGCGCCACCGCCAGCCAAGTCGCGCAACACGCCGCTCCAAGCCGCCAATCCAGCCCAATCAGCACGCCCAGTCCGGTCGCCACGCCCTTGCCGCCGCGAAACCCCAACCACGGCGTAAAACAATGCCCCACCACCGCGGCAATCGCAGCCAGCGGCATCCATTGCGCACCGAACAGCACGAAGGCCGCCGCCACCGCAGCCGCACCTTTGGCTGCATCCAGCAGCAACGTGGCCGCCGCCAACCCGCGCCGACCTGTGCGCAACACGTTTGTCGCGCCGATGTTGCCGCTGCCGATCGCCCGGATATCGCCCAAGCCTGCCGCGCGCGTCAACAACAAGCCAAACGGGATAGATCCGCACAGAAATCCCAGTGCTGCTACCGCAAAACTCATCGCCTCACGCGAATGCAGCGGGTTCATCCGAACACCCGCCGCCCAACCTTCCACGTGCCCGCCACACGCCCTTCCAACGCGCGCCCATCGAAAGGCGTATTCTGCGCCTTGCCCACCATCTTGCCTGACTGCACCTGCCAGACGCGCTCGGGATGAAACAGGCACAGATCGGCTGGTGCGCCGATGGCCAGCGTTCCCGCACGCACGCCCAGGATGCGCGCCGGCCGGCATGTCAGCAGCGCCAGCGCGTCCATGAGCGGCAGCCCGGCTCCATGCACCTGCGCCAAGGTCACCGCCAGCAATGTCGCCAGGCCGGTTCCCCCCGCCGAGGCCTGCGCAAACGGCAAGCTTTTGTCGTCAGCGTCCAGTGGCATGTGGTCGGACACCACGGCATCGATCGATCCGTCTGCCAATGCGGCCGCGGTAGCGCGCCGATCTTCCTCCGTCCGCAAAGGCGGTGACAGTTTTACGTATGTCCGGTAATCTCCAATTGCCGTCTCATTCAGATCGAAATAGGGGGGTGCCGTGTCGCACGTGACATCCACGCCGGCCGCCCGCGCCGTGCGGATCAACTCCAACGCCTCAGCGGTCGAGACGCACGAGAAATGCACAGCACCCCCTGTTAATTCCGCCAGGCGAATATCGCGCGCCACCATCATGGCCTCGGCTGCTCGCGGAATGCCGGGTAGCCCAAGACGTGTTGCCAATGCGCCCTCCGTGGCGCACCCGCCCTCCGCCAGCGATGGGTCCTCGGGGTGCTGCACGATCCGCCCGCCGAAGGCGCGCGCATAACTCAGCGCGAGGCGCATCAGGCGCGCCGAGCCCAGCGCCCGTCGCCCATCGCTGAACGCAACGGCGCCTGCCTCGCGGAGCAGGCCTAGCTCCGCCATTTCCTCGCCGCGGCAGCCGCGCGTGATGGCGCCGTAGGGCAGAATGGTCAGGCTGCCGGTTTCCTCGCCGCGCGCGCGCAGCAGATAGACGAGTGCGGGATCATCGATTGCGGGTTTGCTGTCGGGCAGTGCGGCCAGCGTCGTGATTCCGCCTGCGGCCGCAGCGGCGGCGGCGGAAGCGATCGTTTCGCGATATTCGTAGCCTGGCTCGCCGAGCGAGGCGCGCATGTCGACCAGGCCGGGACATAGAATTGCGCCTTCACCGTCGATTGTCATCGGGGCGTCTAGTTCGGCAATGATACCGTCACTGACAAGCAAGGAGCCTGTGCGGTCCAAGCCGGAGGCGGGGTCCATCAGCCTGACGTTGCCTATGCAGAAAGTCAGCACCTGGGGCTTTGCCCCAGACCCCACCAAAGGCCGGCGGCCTTTGGAAACCATTTTTGAAGAACAAAAGTTTTTTGGTCCTTTTTTTCAAAAAAGGACTGCTTCCTTCCTTCACACATTCCGCGTCTGCCGCCTCGCCAGCACATCCAGCACTGCCATCCGCACCGCCACCCCCATCTCCACCTGCTCGCGAATGACGCTCCGCACAGGATCGTCAGCCACCGCACTGTCAATCTCCACCCCGCGATTCATCGGCCCCGGATGTAATACCAACGCATCGGGTTTCGCATAAGCCAGCCGCTCCGCGTCCAACCCATACAGCCGAAAATACTCCCGCGCCGAGGGCACAAGCCCGCGCGTCATCCGCTCCTTCTGCAGCCGCAGCATCATCACGATATCCGCGCCCGCCAGCCCCTCCCGCATCGTGTGAAAAACCTCCACCCCCAGCTCCGAAATGCCAGCCGGTATCAAGGTCGGCGGCCCAACCAGCCGCACATAAGCGCCAAGCGTCAGCAGTAGAAAAATATTCGACCGTGCCACCCGGCTGTGGGTGATGTCGCCGCAAATGGTGACCGTCAGCCCCTCCAGCCCGCCCTTGTGCCGCCTGATCGTCAGTGCATCGAGCAGCGCCTGCGTCGGGTGTTCATGCGTGCCATCGCCGGCGTTGATCACCGCCGCCCCCACCTTGCGCGCGAGCAGCGCCGGCGCGCCGGATTGGTCGTGGCGCACTACCAGCAGGTCGCACTGCATGGCATTCAGCGTGGCCGCCGTATCGACGAGCGTCTCGCCCTTGCTGACCGAGCTTGTGGAGACGGCCATGTTCAGCACATCCGCTCCCAGGCGCTTGCCGGCGAGCTCGAAGCTGGTGCGGGTGCGGGTGCTGTCCTCGAAGAACAGGTTGATCAGCGTCTTGCCGCGCAACAGGTCGCGCGGCGTCTTGCCCGAACGGGAGAGCAGGGCGTAGCTCTCGGCGAGGTCCAGGATTGCCGTGATATCGGGCTTGTGCATGCCTTCGATCGCGAGCAGATGGCGGGAGGGCGGCATGGCCCACCCCTTAGCGGCGCGCATCGGCGCTGGCCAGATGGACACGGCCACGCCGCGTTGGTTAACCCTCGGGGCGTGCTAGAAGCCCCCATGACGCCCCTGCACCCCGCGCAGATCCGGCCACGCCCCGCCAACCCGCTGGTCAGCCTGGTGGTGCCCGTGTTCAACGAGCAGGAGGCGGTGCCCGTCTTCCTCTCTCGCCTGGCCAGCGATGTGCATCTGCCCGACGCGCGGATCGAGGTGATCTTCGTCAACGATGGCTCTACGGATGCTACCCTGCCTCTGTTGCTGGATATTGCAGCGGCGCGGCCCGACGTGCGGCTGGTCAACCTTTCGCGCAATTTCGGCAAGGAAGCGGCAATGACCGCGGGGCTGGACCAGGCGCAGGGCGATTGCGTGGTGCTGATCGATGTCGATTTGCAGGACCCGCCGCACTTGATTGCCGAGTTCCTGGCGCAGTGGCGCTCGGGCTACGACATCGCCTACGGCCTGCGCACCAGCCGCGCGGGTGACAGCCACTTCAAGGCCGCGACCGCCGGCGTGTTCTATGCTTGGTTCAATCGCATTGCCGACACGGCCATTCCGCCCAACGTGGGCGATTTTCGCCTGCTGGACCGCCGCGTGGTGCAGGCGTTGCGCGCCTTGCCCGAACGCGGCCGCTTTATGAAGGGCCTGTTCGCCTGGGTGGGCTTTCCTTCGATCGGCATCGCCTTTGAGAGGCCGCCGCGCGCCGTGGGCACCAGCAGTTGGAATTACTGGCGGCTGTGGAATTTCGCGCTGGAGGGGTTCGTCGGCTTTTCCACCGCACCGCTGAAGATCTGGACCTATGTCGGCGGTCTGATTGCGTGCGGGGCGGTGCTCTACGCGCTGCTGGTGCTGATACGCGTGCTGTTCGTAGGCGTAGATGTGCCGGGTTACGCGTCGATGATCCTGGTGCTGCTGCTCGGCCTGGCGCTCAACCTGATTTCTCTCGGCATGATCGGCGAATATGTCGGCCGGCTGTTTGTGGAGGTCAAAGGACGGCCGATCTATATCGTGGAGGGCGTCTATGGCGGCGCGCCTTCCGCGCACACGAATGAGGGTGGCTGATGGACGTCAAGGAACAGGATGTGCTTGGCGATGGGATCGGCCGGCACTGGTATTATCGCGCCAAAGGCGAGGCGATGCGGCGCCTGCTTGGGTCGCGCCCGATTCACCACGTGCTTGATGTCGGTGCGGGCTCGGGCATTTTCTCGCGCATGCTGCTGGACCAGGGTGCCGAGCAGGCGACGTGCGTCGATCCGGCCTATCCCGCAGAGCACGAGGAGAGGCAGGCCGGCCGGCCCATCCGTTTCGTGCATGGCGTTGGGCAGACGGATGCGGACGTGGTGTTGTTGATGGACGTTCTGGAGCATGTCGATGACGATGTGGGCCTGCTCGCGGAATACGCCGCCAAGGCGGCACCTGGTGCGCGCTTGCTGATTACCGTTCCCGCGTTTGCGTGGATGTGGAGCGGGCACGACGTGTTTTTGGAGCATCGGCGGCGTTATACGCTGCCGATGCTGGAGGGCGTTGTCCGCCGCGCCGGGCTTGTGCCTGTGCAGGGCTGCTACTTCTACGGGCTGACGCTGCCGCTTGCCGCCGGCAGGCGTGCCGTGCGACGCCTGGGCCAGTCGGGTCCGCTGGTGGCGAAATCCGATTTGCAGCAGCACTCGCCATTGATGAACACGGCACTCTACTGGATCTGCCGCCTGGAAATGGGCCTGTTCCAGCGCAATCGTGTGGCCGGCCTAACCGTATTCGCCATCGCCGAGCGCCCTTCATGATCAAAAGTTTTTTGGTTCTTTTTTTCAAAAAAGAACAATACTTGCTTCTTCTTTGTGTGTTATGCGTGAACGCCGCCCCGTGGTACTCGCTCGACCCCGCACGCACGCTGGTGATCGACACCAGCAAAGGCCGCCTTGTGCTGGAAATGCGTCCCGATCTAGCGCCGTTGGCGGTCGCACGCATCAAGCTGCTCGCGCGCGAGCACGTCTATGACGGCCTGCTGTTTCACCGCGTGATCGATCATTTTGTCGATCAGACCGGCAATCCGAACAACCATGACGGCGACGTTTCGGCGCACCCTGATCTGGCGCCCGAGTTCTTCGCCAAGCTGACGGACGCGCAGATCGATGCCGTGGCGACCAGATCCAGCGACGGCATCACCGGCTTTGTGGGCGTGCAGCCAATCGCTGCCATGCCGGTGGCGGGCCATCCCGGCACATGGCGCGCTTGGGGAATTTATTGCGCGGGTGTCGCCGGCATGGGGCGGCAGGCGGAAATCGGTACGGCCAATAGCGAGATATTTTTCATGCGCGATGCCGCACGACGGCTAGATCATGATTACACGGTGTGGGCGCGCGTTGTCTCGGGCCTTGACGTCGTGCGCGCCGTTGCGGTGGGTGAGCCGCCGGCACGGCCTGATCGTATGGTGTCGGTGCGCGTGATGGGGGATATGCAAGCGGGCGAGCGGCCGCGCCTGGCGGTGATCGACACGCGCTCGGCGGCATTTCACGACAGCATCGATGCGTTGCGGCGGCTTGAGGGTGCGGATTTCACCCTGTGCGATGTACCGGTTGTGACGCGGCCATGAGCCACGCCGACTTCGTTCATCTGCGCGTGCATTCGGCCTATTCGCTGAGCGAGGGCGCCATTGCGGTTTCGGCCATTGCAGCGCTGGCGCGCGAGGCGGGCATGCCTGCGGTAGCGATTACCGATACCGCCAATCTTTTCGGGGCGCTGGAATTTTCACAATACTGCGTCGCCCGCGGGGTGCAGCCGATTATCGGTTGCCAGATTTCCATTGCGCGGAGCGAAAAGGCCGGGCTGCCGCCTGACCCGATCGTGCTGCTGGCGCAGAACGCAGCCGGCCTGGCCAATCTGCAATTCCTCTCCTCCACCGGCTTTCTGAACAACGAGAGCGCGGAGCCGCAACTGGATTTCGACGTGCTGGCTGCGCGCGCGGAGGGGCTTTTCCTGCTGACCGGCGGCACGCGTGGTCCACTTGCGCGCCTGCTGGCCGAAGGGCGCGAGGCGGATGCCGCCGCGTTGCTTGCACGCATGCGCGAAGCCTTTCCGCAACGCGTGGGGGTCGAGTTGCACCGCCACGGTTTGGCTGTCGAGGCGGCAATCGAGCCTGGCCTGCTGGGCCTGGCCGACCGTCTGGATCTGCCTGTGGTCGCCACAAACGAATGTTTTTTCGCAGCCCCGCATATGCATCAGGCGCACGATGCGCTGCTCTGCATTGCTCAAGGCCGGTTGCTCGCCGATGCGGAACGCCGGCGCGTGACCGAGCAACACTGGTTCAAGTCGGCGGATGCGATGCGCGCGCTCTTCGCCGACTTGCCCGATGCGTGCGACAACACGCTGGCTATTGCGCGTAGCTGCGCGGTCATGGCCGAGACGCGCAAGCCGCTGCTGCCGGCATGCCCGAAGGTGCGTGCAGGCAGCACGGAGGAAGAAACCTTGCGCGCCATGGCATGCGAGGGCTTGGCCGTGCGCATGATCCAGATCGGTGCCGATGAGTCCGCCCGCGCGCGCTACACCGAGCGCATGGCGTATGAACTCGGCGTTATCGTCGGCATGGGCTTTGCCGGCTACTTCCTGATCGTTGCCGATTTTATCCAGTGGGCGAAAGGGCAGGGCATTCCCGTGGGCCCCGGCCGCGGCTCGGGCGCCGGATCTGTGGTTGCCTGGGCGCTGACGATTACCGATCTCGATCCGCTAGAATTCAACCTGCTGTTCGAGAGATTCCTCAACCCCGAACGTGTCTCGATGCCGGATTTCGACATCGATTTCTGCCAGAACCGGCGCGACGAAGTCATCGCCTACGTTCGCCGCGAATACGGCGCCGAGCGCGTGGCGCAGATCATCACCTTCGGCAAGCTGCAAGCCCGCGCCGCGGTGCGCGATGTCGGGCGCGTGCTTGGCATGACCTACGGCCATGTCAATCGGGTGGCCGAGCTGATCCCGAACAACCCGGCCAAGCCGTGCACGCTGAAGGAGGCCGTCCAAGGCGAGGCGCGGTTGCGGGAACTGCGCGATAGCGATGACGCCATTAAACGCCTGCTGGAAATTGCCATGCAGGTCGAGGGGCTGTACCGCCACGCCAGCACGCACGCCGCCGGCCTGGTCATCGGCGACAGACCGTTGATCGAATTGGTGCCGCTCTATCGTGATCCGCGCGAAGGCACGCTGGTCACGCAATACAACATGAAATGCGTCGAACAAGCCGGCCTGGTCAAGTTCGATTTCCTCGGCCTGACGACACTCACCATCCTTGATCGAGCAGTCGGGTTCATTCGCGGCGTCGGCGGTACGCTCGATCTGGCGCGCATACCGCTCGATGACGCGCCCACCTTCGCCATGCTCGCGCGCGGCGATGCGGGTGGCGTGTTCCAATTCGAAAGCCAGGGCATGCGGGACGTGCTGCGCCAAATGCGCCCCGATCGTCTGGAGGATCTGATCGTCGCCGTGGCACTCTATCGCCCCGGCCCGATGGCCAATATCCCCGCCTATTGCCAGCGCAAGCACGGCGAACCCTGGGAGCCGGTCCACGAGGATCTGCGGGCGATTCTCGGCGACACCTACGGCATCATGGTCTATCAGGAACAGGTCATGAAGATCGCCCAGCACATGGGCGGCTACAGTCTGGGCGCCGCCGATTTGCTGCGCCGCGCCATGGGCAAAAAGATCCGGTCCGAAATGGACAGCCAGCGCCAAATTTTCACCCAGGGCGCCATATCGCGCGGCGTCACTGAGGAAAAGGCTGTTGAAGTCTTCGACCTTATGGCCAAGTTCGCCGATTATGGCTTCAACAAATGTCACTCCGCCCCCTACGCGCTGATTTCCTACCAGACCGCGTGGATGAAGGCGAACCATCCGGTTCCGTTCCTGGCCGCCTGCATGTCCCTGGCTGTCGGCAATACCGACAAGCTCGCCGCACTTCGCCAGGAAGCCGAACGAATGGGCTTTCGTGTTCTGCCGCCCTCGATCAACCGAAGCCAGGCGGATTTCTCCGTCGAGGCACTGCCTGACGGGCAGCTTGCCATCCGCTACGCACTAGCCGCAGTCAAAAAAATTGGCGCGTCCGCCATGGAGGCGGTGGTGGCCGCGCGCGGGGCTCGCCCGTTTGCCGACCTGGCCGATTTCGCCGCGCGCGTGGACCCGCGGCAACTCAATAAATTGCAGATCGAAAACCTTGCGCGCGCCGGCGCTTTTGACGAGCTCAACGCCAACCGGGCGCGGTCATTTGCGGGCGCGGAGACCATCCTGCGTCGCGCGCAGGCGCAGACCGAAGAAGCGGGATCGGGCCAGATCGGCCTGTTCGGTGGCGGTGCGCCCGAGAAGCTGCGTTTGCTCGATATCCCCGACTGGCCTGACATTGAGCGGCTTGGCTATGAGGCGGAGGCCATCGGCTTTCACATGACGGCACATCCCTTGGACGGCTTTGCCGCCTTGCTGGCCCGGCTAGGGGCCGTGCCGCTGAACCAGGTGGGCGCGCGTGCGGGTGCGGGCCGGGCGCGCGTCAAGCTCGCAGGCTGCATGGTCAGCATTAAGGAGCGGCCGACCAAGAGCGGCAGCCGCATGGCGTGGCTGACACTTTCTGACGTGGGCGGGGGGTGCGAGGTGACGCTGTTCAGCGAAACGCTGTCACGTTGTCGCGATCTCTTGCAGCCGGGAACACCTCTGCTTGTGACCGCGGAGATTGGCATGGAGGGAGAGTCGCTGCGCATCACGGCGCAGGAAGTGATCAGCCTAGACCGTGCCGCGGCGGACGCCGGTGCGAACATGCGCATCTGGTTGAACCAGGCGCGTGCGGTCGATCCCATCCGCGCGGTGCTGTCGCGCGAGGGCCGGGGCCGAGGCCGCATTTTCCTGGTGCCGATGGTGGGTGAGCAGGAGGTGGAAATTACCTTGCCAGGGTTCTATTCTGTGACTCCGCGACTGCGGCAGGCGCTCAAGGCGCTGCCCGGTGTGGAGAGGGTGGATGAGATATAGAAAAGATTCCAAGGACTTGTCCTTGGTGGGGGTGCAGGGGGCAAAGCCCCTTGCCCTTTTGTTGTTTTTTACCCCTGTGCTGGCGCAAGCCGAGCCGCCGCCGAGCCAACTAGAACAGGTCATAGTTCACGCGAAAAAGCGCAGTCAGAACGTCCAAAATGTCCCGCAGAACGTGGACGTGGTAGGCGGCGCCACGCTGCGCCGCCTCAGCCTGGAGCAATTCCAGGATGTGCAGCTTCTGGTCTCCGGCCTGACGCTCAGCGACAATGGCGGGCAGGGCCAGAACATCTCGCTGCGCGGCATTACCTATGACCCCGATACCACCGCCAATCCGGCGGTGGACGTCTACGTCAACGAAGTCCCCCTCTCGCAAACCTCCAGCGCGTTCCAGGATCTCTACGATGTCGATCATGTCGAAATCATTCGTGGTCCGCAAGGCACGCTGCGCGGCCGCACCTCGCCCGCCGGCGCCATCATCATTGACACGCAACGCCCTGCCATGGACAAATGGGACGGCTACATCCAGCAGATATTTGCAACCGACGACCAGATCCAGACGCAGTTCGCTGCCGGCGGTCCGATCATTCCCGGCAAGCTTGCCGTGCGCCTGGCCGGGCTATTCGACCAAAACGACCTATATGTCACCCGCGACATTGCAACAGGCCAGAAGGACTATAACCTTCAGCATTCCGGCCGCATCACCGTCGACGTACAGCCAAACGACGCGCTGAGCATTTCGCTCACAAGCCAGGTCGCCAATGACCGCTCCCGCCAGCTTTTCGCGGTATCGGGCGACGGCATGCTCGGCCCGATCTCGACTGCCGACAATCAAGCCGTGCATCCCGGTCCCTATACCTTCTATGACCGCACAGAACTCACCACATTGCAGGCCACCTACGCGCTCGGCGCCAACGAACTCACCTATATTGGCGGCTACCAGGCCGTGGGCGACGAATTCGCCACATACGAGGACCGCGGCGATCTGCTGCCGCATTTTGATGCGGGAACGCAGCGCATGCACGAAGGCCTCGAACAGCTCACGCAGGAAGTCCGCTTCCAATCGACCGGCGATCAACGGCTGGGCTATATGCTCGGCCTCTATTTCGCGCACCAGGACGCCAACGTGGACGTTTTCACGCCGTCTGAAATCATCTTTGCACCAGGTGCCAAGCCGCTCGCTGTGGTCAATGCCGATGTCGGCATCGAACAGCTCGCCACCGATTACGCCATCTTCACCGACGAAACCTTCAAGCTCAGCGACCGCGACACACTGGAAGGCGGCCTGCGCTGGCAATTCGAACAGCAATACCGCGCCAGTCCGTACACCGCCTACATCCCGCAAATCTTCGGTGGCGGCAGCATCAATCAGATCCTGATTTCACCCGGCAACCAGCACCAGGAGTATCGCGCCTGGACGGGCCTTGCCAGCTACACGCACCATTTCACGCCCGACATCATGGTGTATTCCAGCTTCGGTCAGTCCTTCCGCCCGGGCGGCATCGTCGTCGGCGAAAGTCTGCCGTTACCCGAAAGCTTCCTCATCTTCCAGCCCGAAGAATCATTTGACTTCGAAATCGGCACCAAGGCGCAGCTCTTCGGCGGCCGCGTACGCATGAACGCAGACATCTTTCATCAAGCCTATCAGAACTATATCGGCCGGCAAAATAATGTCTTCACGTACCTGGGCTACGCCAACGTCACAACCAACGGCAACGCTATCGCCCAGGGCGCCGAATTTGCCGCCGACGCCTATGTGACGGATTCATGGCGTCTGCATCTGAACACTACGTATGACAATTCCCATTACGACAATGCGCGATTGCCGTGCAACGATTTCGCCGGCACCGGCCAGCCGAACACGAACGGGCCGCCGCACGTCTTCCCAGCCGGCGCCATATCCAGTCTGTGCACGACGAACACCACGCTCGGTGCGCCCACCTGGTTCGTCAGCGTCAACACGGAATACGATCTGGCGGTCACCGAACATTTGGAAGGCTTTGTGCGCGCGCTCTACAGCTTTACGCCCGCCACGCATCTCGGCCTGCTCAACCTGGGCGAAGACCCGCGCGCGATTGCCAATCTCTACATCGGCGCACATCCGCCGGGCGGGCGCTGGCAGGCAGACTTCTTCGTCAAAAACCTCTTCGGTGTCGTAGGCTCGACCAATCTTTTCGGTGAGCAATATGATTCAGGCTATTTGCTGCCCACGGTCCAGGCGGTGAATTACGACACAGGGTATCACTCCAGC
Organism: Acetobacteraceae bacterium; assembly: GCA_965276755.1. Classification (GTDB taxonomy): domain Bacteria; phylum Pseudomonadota; class Alphaproteobacteria; order Acetobacterales; family Acetobacteraceae; genus CAJCIS01. The sequence goes on along the minus strand of OZ255625.1, from coordinate 1,288,778 downwards.
GCAATCCTGCGCCCGCGTCAGTTTGGCATGACGCTGGCCTATCATTTTTAGGAGAAGGACTGGGGGGGATGTGCCATCCCCCCCAAGACCCCCCGTCGAATGTATGGCCTTGCCTAAATTGGGGGGGATGGCACATCCCCCCCAACCTTCTTTCCTAAATCCAACGCAATCGACAGCTCCTTCAACCGCGCCGCCCCCACCGGCGCCGGCGCCCCCATCAGCAAATCCTCCCCCTGCTGGTTGAGCGGAAACAGAATCACCTCGCGAATATTCGGCTCATCGGCCAACAACATGACAATCCGATCGATCCCCGGCGCCGACCCGCCGTGTGGTGGCGCGCCATAGCGAAATGCGTTCAGCATGCCGCCAAACCGCGCCTCAACCTCGCTCTCGGGATAGCCTGCAATGGCAAAAGCGCGGATCATGATGTCCGGCAAATGATTGCGGATGGCGCCGGAAGACAGCTCGATCCCGTTGCACACGATATCATACTGAAACGCCTTGATCGTCAGCGGATCTTGCCCCTCCAGTGCCGCCATCCCCCCCTGCGGCATGCTGAACGGGTTGTGGCTGAAATCGATCAACCCCGTCTCCTCATTCAATTCATACATCGGGAAATCGGTAATCCAGCAGAACCGGAAAGCCCCATTCTCCACCAGTCCCAGTTCCACCCCCAACCGCGTGCGCACCAAGCCTGAAAACTTCTGCGCCGCCTCGCGCTTCCCCGCCGCGAAAAATACCGCGTCACCTGCCCCGGCGCCACACGCCACCCGCACGGCCTCACACCGATCCGGCTCCAAATTTTTGGCAATCGGTCCGCGTGCGCCGTCCGCCTCGAAAATAATGTAGCCCAGCCCGCCCGCGCCCTCGTCGCGCGTCCACTGGTTCAGCTTGTCATAAAACCCCCGCGGCCGCCCCGCCGCCCCAGGCGCGCGCACCGCCCGCACCACGCCGCCACTCCCGGCAATCTTGGCAAACAACCCGAACCCGCCGCCGGCAAACTGCGCCGTCACATCGACAACGCGCAACGGATTGCGCAAATCCGGCTTGTCGGAGCCAAATTCCAGCAGCGCCCTGTCATAAGGAATGCGCACGAACGGCGCCCCATCCACCACGCGCCCCGCCGCAAACTCCTCGAACACGCCCGCAATCACAGGTTCAATCGTCTCGAACACATCCTCCTGCGTCACGAAACTCATCTCGAAATCCAGCTGATAGAACTCCCCAGGCGAGCGATCCGCCCGGCTCGCCTCATCGCGAAAACATGGTGCGATCTGGAAATACCGGTCGAACCCCGCCACCATCAGCAACTGCTTGAATTGCTGAGGCGCCTGCGGCAACGCGTAGAACTTGCCCGGATGCATGCGCGCCGGCACCAGAAAATCCCGCGCGCCCTCCGGACTGCTCGCGGTCAAAATCGGTGTCTGAAACTCCATGAACCCCGCGCCGATCATCCGCGCCCGAATGGATGCAATCACCTGCGCGCGCAGCACCATGTTCCGGTGCACCCGATCGCGCCGCAAATCCAGATACCGGTAGCGCAGCCGCAACTCGTCAGGATAATTCTCCCCACCCGCCACCTGCATCGGAAGCACCGCCGCCTCGCTCTGAACGACAAGCGTCTCGGCCGAAACCTCGATTTCCCCGGTCGGCAGCTTCGGATTTACCGTCGCCCCCTGCCGCCGCACCACCCGCCCTGTCGCGGTGACCACGCTCTCCGGCCGCACCCCCTCGGCCACGGCAAACGCCGCCGAGCCAGCGGCAAACACCAGCTGCGTCATCCCCTCATGGTCGCGCAGGTCGATGAACAGCAGCCCGCCATGGTCGCGCTTGCTGTGCACCCACCCCGACAGGCGCACCTCCGCCCCCTCATCGCTCGCGCGCAGCGAGCCTGCCCGATGAGTGCGATAGGCGTGCATGCAAAATCCCCGGAAAACGCCGCCCGAAATGCCCCGCACGCAAAGCAAAGGCAAGGCTGAGGGCTTGGGCGGTAAAGTGGGCGCATGTGCCGATGCGCCCAAGGCCCGCGCCCCAACCCCCCGTCGCGACTTAGGCCACACTATGGCATACCGACAGCATGCCCTTCCCGCCGACAGCCCTGATCACAAAAACCGCCGACCTCGCCGCCCTCTGCGAACGCCTCGCCACCGAACCCTTCGTCACCGTCGACACCGAATTCATGCGCGAACGCACCTACTGGCCAGAGCTCTGCGTCGTCCAACTCGCCGGCACAACCGACGTCGCCGTCATAGACGCCCAGGCACAGGGCATCGATCTCGCCCCCCTCGGCGCCCTGATGGCCCACGAAAACACCACCAAAGTCTTTCACGCCGCCCGCCAGGACGTGGAAATCTTCCTCCAGCTCTTCGGCGCCATTCCCAAACCCCTCTTCGACACGCAGATCGCCGCCATGGTCGCCGGCTTCGGCGACCAGGTCGGGTATGACAGCCTCGTCGGCGCGCTTACCGGCGGCCACATCGACAAGGCCCATCGCTTCTCAGACTGGTCAGCCCGCCCCCTCTCGCCCGCGCAGGTCACCTACGCCGCGGCGGACGTCACCTATCTCCGCCAGGTCTATGAACGCCTGACCGCCCGCCTCGCCGAAGAAGGCCGCACGCAGTGGGTCGCCGAGGAAATGGCCATCCTCACCAGCCCCGCCACCTACCGCCCGGACCCGGAGACGATGTGGGAACGCATGCGCCCGCGCACGTCCAACCGGCGCATGCTCGCCGCCCTGCGCGCCGCGGCGGCGTGGCGGGAACGCGAGGCACAGCGCATCAACATCCCCCGCCAGCGCCTGATCCGCGACGAAAGCCTGCTCGAACTCGCCGCCACCTCGCCTGCCACCGCGGACGCGCTGGGCCGCATCCGCGGCGTCACCCGCGGCTTTGCCGAGGGCGCATCGGGCCAAGGCCTGCTCGCCGCCCTGGCCGCGGCCGCTGCCCTGTCCGAAGAGGCGCTGCCGGACGGCCGCACCCAGCGCGAAGGTCCCAAACCATCCCCCGCGCTGATCGCATTGCTGCGCGTGCTTCTTGCCGAAAAGGCAGAGGCGCATGACGTCGCCCCCAAGCTGCTCGCCGGCGCTGAGGACCTGGATCGGCTGGCGACCGAGGATCAGCCGGATATTCCCGCGCTCTCCGGCTGGCGCCACCGGGTTTTTGGCGAGGACGCGCTGGCGCTCAAGGCCGGGAGGCTGGCTTTGGGGGTTAGTGGGCGACGGATTACTTTGATTCGTAGTTAGGGAAGGAAGGTTAGGGAAGGAAGCAGTTCTTTTTTGAAAAAAAGGACCAAAAAACTTTTGCTCCTTAGGGGTTAGCGGCGCATCAACCCGCGCCCGCGTATAAGCAAGTCGCTCGCCCTAAGAGATGTGTCTCGGCCATGTTTAATCGCCAGTCGATCGGCACCAAGATGAACGTCGCCTTTGCCGTTCTTCTTGCCGTGATTCTGGCGCTGGGCGCCACTGCCTTGACCCAGCTCAATGCGGTGCACGGCAACACCCGCACTCTCTGGCTGCCACGCGTCACGCGCCTCGCCAATCTGCTGACCGCGCTGGGGGCCTGCCGCATCGATGAGGCGCGCCTGGCGCTGGCTGGTTCCGGTACGGACCGCGGCACGGCAGCGCAGGCGCTGCACAACGAGGTGGCCGCGGTCGAGGAATGGGCCGCCAGCTATGATCGCGTACGCGCCCAGGAGGGTGGCGGCAAAAGCCCGGGCCTGTTCGCGGCGATTTGGCCGCAGCACAAGGCCGCCATCCAAGCTGCCGTTCAAACGCCGGCCGGCGCCGCATGGCTGCTGGCGGAGCGGAACACCACGCCTTTCCTGCAACTGACCTCGGCCCTGCGCCAGGACCTGGCGGTGACCGAGGCAGCGGGGCAAGACGCACTGGCGCAAGGCGCCGTTTCATTGACCCGCTGGCGCGTGATGGTCCTCGCATGTCTGGCCGCGGGCGTCATCACCTGCCTCCTGTTGTGCGCACTGGTCGCCACAACAGTGTCCATCCCGCTGCAGCGCCTGGCGCAGACCACACGCCGAATTGCCGGGGGCGATCGCACCGTGGTGGTCGAGGGCACGGCGCGCGGCGACGAAATCGGTGCCATGGCCGGCGCGCTGATCGTCTTCAAGGAAAGCCTCGACGCCGCGGATTGTCTGGCCGTCAAACAGCATACCGAGCGGCTGGTCAGGGAGCGGCACGTGGCGCGCCTGGATCAGCTGATGCGGAATTTCGAACGCGATGCGGGATCGCTCGCGGGCCAGATCGCCGCGGCCGCGACCGAGCTTGAGGCCACGTCACAAGCTTTGGCCAACAACGCCAGCCAGACCGACCAGAAGGCGGGCAGTGCCGGACGCGCCGCAAGCGAGGCCAGTGACGCGATGCAGACGACCGCGGCCGCGGCCGAGCAACTCTCCGTCAGCATCAGCGAAATCACGCGCCAGGTCGCGCAGGCGGCCAGGCGCAGCCAGAACGCGGTACAGACGGCGCGCCACACCGACACGATCGTGCGCGCCTTGGCCGACGGCGCCAGCAGGATCGGCCAGGTGGTCGAACTGATCACCACAATTGCCGGCCAGACGAACCTGCTGGCGCTGAATGCCACGATCGAGGCCGCGCGCGCCGGCGATGCCGGTCGCGGCTTTGCTGTGGTCGCCTCCGAGGTCAAGGAGCTGGCCCGCCAGACCGCGCGCGCCACAGAGGAGATTTCGCGCCGCATCGCCGACATCCAGGGCTCCACGGGTGAGGCGGTGCGCGCGATCAATGCCATTGCCAGCACCATCGAACAGGTCAGCATTATTGCCACCACAATTGCCGCCGCCGTGGACCAGCAAGGTTCGGCCACGCAGGAAATTGCGCGCAACGTGCACAAGACCGCGCTGGCGACAAGGACGGTCACGGCCGATATTGCGGGGGTGACGCAAATGGCCGGAGAAACGGGCTTGGCGTCGGGCCATGTGCTGACTTCGGCGGCCGACCTCTCGCGCCAGGCCGAGCAATTATCCAGGCAGGTCAGGCTGTTGCTGCAGGAGACGCGCACCGCCTGACTGGGGTGCTTTTTAAGGAAGGCTGGGGGAGATGTGCCATCCCCCCCAGACCCCCCGTCGATTGTAGGGCCTCGTTCTAAATAATGACGGGGGGTCTGGGGGGGATGGCACATCTCCCCCAGCCTTCAGCCCTTCACCCGATTTCCCTAAAACGCAATTCCACGCCCGGCAGATCACCAAATTGCGTGCAAACCGCAGCACCTTGCGGGGCGGCCAACTTGCCTGTCCAAGACCCGCAGGTCACGATCTGCCCGGCGCGGAGGCCGCCCGCCCAACGCGCGCCCTCATTGGCCAGCCACACAACCAGCCGCATCATGTCGCCCGCCGGATTGCCAATGCGCAGGATCGCCTCGCCCGCAATGACCTGGCGCACCTGCAAGGCAGCGAAATCGATGTCTCGCCAAGGCCCGATCGGCGGGCCTAGCACATAGGCGCCGTGCCGGATCAGATCGGCCAGATTGCTCAGCGCATCGGTGTTATCGGGGTCGGCAAAGCGGCTCTGCAGCACTTCTATGCCGGCGTGACAGCTCGCCAGCGCCGCGGCCACTTCTTCGCGCGTGTAAGGCGCCGCACGCGCCGGCAGATCGGCGCCGAGCACAAAGGCGATCTCGCTTTCGATTTCGCGGCTGGTGAACGCGTCCCCTTGCAGCACCGCCGGCGAAGCCAGCAACCCGCCCATTGGCAGCGGCGCGCAAGTGCACGCTGAGTTTGGATAGGATGCGCCCACCTTCCATCCGCCGATCGGGCCTAGTGCGGCCATGCAATTGGCCTGGATGGCGTAGGCCTCCGCCTCGGTTCGGGGCCGTAATGCGTGGGGCATGGCGCCGTAGGTTGCTGTCCGGCGTGCTGACAGGAGGAATTCCGCAGCGTTCATCGTTTTCTCCAGACAAGGAAGAACTGGGGGGACCGTGCCGGTCCCCCCAGACCCCCCGTCATCAGTTTAGACGGCGTTTGTTCCAACCTTGCCTTGCCCCGCCTTCTGCCCGACAACCCCGCCCAATGCACATCTTCCCCGATTGGCGCGCCCTGCCGGCGCACGCGCGCGGCGCCACGGTGGCGCTAGGCAATTTCGACGGCGTGCATCTCGGCCACGCCCATCTGCTGCGCGCCGCCCACGCCGCCCGCCCAAACGCCCCCCGCGCCGTCCTGACTTTCGAGCCACACCCGCGCCAATTTTTCCGCCCCGAAGACCCGCCCTTCCGCCTGACGCTCGCCGCCGAGCGGCGCGAAGCTCTGGCTGCCCTGGGCGTGCAGATCCTCTACGAAATCCCCTTCAACACCGCCTTCAGCCACATGTCGGCAACCGTTTTCACCAGCGAGGTCCTGCACCACGGCCTGGGTGCGGCCCACCTCGCCTGCGGACCCGATTTCGCCTTCGGCCACCGCCGCGGCGGCGACGTCGTCAAGCTCGCCGCCGGGGCCGAGGCGGCGGGCATGGGCCTGACCATCGTCACCCCCTACGCCGATGCGCGCGGGCCCATCTCCTCCACGCGCATCCGCCGCGCCTTGCAGGATGGCTACCCCGAATGGGCCGCGGTTGATCTCGGCCGCCCCTGGACCATACGCGGCACGGTCATTCACGGCGATGCGCGCGGCCGCACGATCGGCTTTCCGACCGCCAATGTCGCACTTGGCGAACACCTCGAGCCCGCGCGCGGCGTCTATGCCGTCACCGCGCGCCTGGCCGACGGCAGCATGCAGGCGGGTGTCGCCAATATCGGCCGCCGCCCGACGGTGGCCGATGGCGCGCAATCGCGGCTGGAGGCGCATCTGTTCGATTACACGGGCGATCTCTACGGCCAGGACATCGCCGTCACCCTGCTCGCCTTCATCCGCGGCGAGGAAAAATTTGCCGATTTTGCGGCATTGCGCACGCAGATCGAACAGGACGCGCTTGCCGCGCGCGACATCCACGCCAGCCGGATCAGCCCATGACAGACGCACCCGCCACGCGCGATTATCGCGACACCGTCTTTCTGCCCACCACCGATTTTCCCATGCGCGGGGATTTGCCGAAACGCGAACCCGCCATCCTGGCGCGCTGGCAGGCGATGGGCTTGTGGGAGCGCCTGCGTGCGCAATCGGCAGGCCGCCCCAAATTCATCCTCCATGACGGGCCGCCTTACGCCAACGGCAACATCCATATCGGCCATGCGCTGAATAAGATCCTCAAGGACGTGGTCAATCGCGGCCGCCAGATGAGCGGCTATGACGCGCTCTACATCCCCGGCTGGGATTGCCACGGCCTGCCGATCGAATGGCGCATCGAGGAAGAGTATCGCAAATCCGGCCGCGACAAGGACGAGGTTCCGTTACTGGATTTCCGCGCGGAATGCCGCGCCTACGCGCAGCATTGGCTGGACGTGCAATCGGGCGAATTCCAGCGCCTAGGTATCTACGGCGATTGGACGAACCGCTATGCGACGATGGATTTTACCGCCGAAGCGACGATCGCCACCGAGATCAACCGCTTCGTGCTGAACGGCGCGCTCTACCGCGGCCTGCGCCCCGTCATGTGGAGCACGGTGGAAAAGACCGCGCTGGCCGAAGCGGAAATCGAATACGCCGACCACACCAGCACGACGATCTGGGTGCGTTTTCCCGTGCTGACACCAGGTGTCTTCGAAGGTGCCGCGGCGGTGATCTGGACCACGACGCCCTGGACCATGCCGGGCAATCGTGGGCTCGCCTATGGTGCCGAGAGTGAATACGCGCTGCTGCGTGTCGATGGCGTGGCCGAGGGCAGCCTCTCGCGCGTGGGCGAAAATGTGATCGTCGCGCTCAAATTGCTGCCCAATTATCTGCACGACGCGGGCATCACGCTGCACCACGTGCTTTCGGTGCATGCAGGCACGGAACTCGACGGCATCATCTGCGCCCATCCGTGGCGCGGGTCCGGTTACGATTTCGACGTGCCGATGATGGAAGGCGATTTCGTCACCACCGAGGCGGGCACGGGCATCGTTCACATGGCCCCCGCGCATGGCGAGGACGATTTCGCGCTGTGCCGTGCGCACGGCATCGCCGTGCCGGAAACCGTGGCCGATGACGGCACCTATTTGCCGCACGTGCCGCTTTTTGCCGGCATCCACGTCTTTCGCGCAGCAGACCCGGTCTGCGCCGCGCTGACCGAGGCCGGCGCCCTCGTGGCGCGCGGCAAGCTCGTGCACAGCTATCCGCATTCCTGGCGCTCGCGCGCGCCGCTGATCTGGCGCGCCACCCCGCAATGGTTCATCCGCATGGACGGGCCCGAGCACATTCGCGAAAAAGCTTCAACTGCCCTCGATGAAACGAAATTCGTTCCCGAACCGGCGCGCCGCCGCATCGGCAGCATGGTGAGCGCGCGGCCCGATTGGTGCATCAGCCGCCAGCGCGCCTGGGGCGTGCCCATCCCAGTCTTCGTCCACCGCGCGACCGGCGAAGTCCTGCGCGACCCCGATGTCGCCGCGCGCGTCGCCGAGGTCTTCACCGAAGAAGGCGCCGATGCCTGGTTCAGTTCTCCGCCCTCCCGCTTCCTCGGCAATCAACGTGACGCCGCCGACTACGACCAGGTGCGCGATATCGTCGACGTCTGGTTCGAAAGCGGCTGCACCCACGTCTTCACATTGGAACAACGCGGCCTGCCCTGGCCCGCAGACCTCGCCGTCGAGGGTTCGGACCAGCATCGCGGCTGGTTCCAATCCAGCCTGCTCGAAGCCATCGGCACGCGCGGTGCCGCACCGTATAAGGCGCTTCTCACCCACGGCTTCACGCTCGACGAGCAGGGCCGCAAGATGAGCAAATCGCTCTTCAACACGCTCGCACCTGCCAAAATCTGGGACGAATACGGCGCCGACATCCTCCGGCTCTGGGTGATGAACACCGACATCACCGAAGACCAACGTGTGGGTAAGGAAATACTCAAACAGCAGGCCGAGCTCTACCGCCGCTTGCGCAATACGCTGCGCTGGCTGCTCGGTAGCCTGGCCGGTTTCACGCAAGCCGAAGCCGTTCCTTACGCCGACATGCCCGAACTCGAACGCCTGATGCTGCACCGTTTGTCGGAATTGGACGAGCGCGTGCGCCATGCCGCGTCAAGCTACGACTGGGCCGGCCTGATCCCGCAATTACATGGCTTCTGCGCGAGCGACCTTTCCGCATTCTATTTCGACATCCGCAAGGACTCGCTCTATTGCGACCGGCCCGCCGCGCCGCGCCGCCGCGCCGCGCGCACCGTGCTTGACCATCTGCATCGCTGCTTGTGCATCTGGCTCGCGCCCACGCTGGTCTTTACCGCAGAGGAGGCATGGACGTCGCGTTTTGGCGAGGACAACAGCGTGCATTTGCAGCAATTTCCGGCTATTCCAGCGGAATGGCGGGACGACGCGCTTGCCGAGAAATGGCGGCGCATTCGGGAAAACCGTGACTGGATCATGAAATCTATAGAGAGAGACCGAGCTGCAAAGCGCGTCGGCTCATCGCTGGAGGTTGTGCTCGACCTGGACCGCGGCCACGAGGCAAACACTTTGCTTTCCATAGAATCGTGGGCCGAAGTCACCATCACCTCGCAGGTCACGATGTCCGATGAGGCAACGGACCTCGGTGTTTGGACGTCCTCCAAGGCGCAGGGAGCAAAATGCTTGCGTTGCTGGCGTGTGTTGCCCGAAGTCGACGAAAGCGGATTATGTCTGCGTTGCACGGACGCCGTGCAAGACAAGCAAGGTTGAGGGGAATGGAGCCATTCCCCCCAAACCCCCCAGCTTTCCGTAGCGCTTGCGCATGACGCGCCGTATCGCACTCGGCCTCGCCATGGCCGCCCTCATCCTCCTCGCCGACCAGCTCAGCAAATATTGGATCCTGCACGGTCTGGACCTGCCGGAACGCGGCCAGGTCGCCATCATCCCCGGCTTCTTCGATTTCGCCATGGTCTACAACCAGGGCGTCACGTTCGGCCTGCTGCGCGCCGGCAATCGCGCCGGCCAGATGATCCTCGCTGCCGTGGCCGTCGCAGTCACCGCCGGCCTGCTGGTCTGGCTGCGACGGGCCGAGAGCACGCTCATCGCCCTCTGCCTCGGCGCGATTGCCGGCGGCGCGCTGGGCAACGTCGCCGACCGCTTCCGCGCCGGGCGCGTGGTCGATTTCATCCATCTGCACGCCGGCGACTGGGACCCCTTCCCCTTCGTCTTCAATGTCGGGGACAGCGCCATCGTGCTGGGCGTAACCGCCCTGCTGCTCGAAGGTCTGCTGCCCGCACGCCGGCGCTTGCAGCCGCCACCGCCCAGCGCCTAAAAGGCCAGATCATGCCTCGCCCCCTGCCGATCTTCGCCCTCCTGTCACTGGCCGCACTCACGGCATGCAGCAGCGATGTCGAGCGCACGTTCGGCCTGACCCGCGATGCGCCCGACGAATTCACCGTCACCACGCGCGCGCCGCTGAGCCAGCCGCCCGACTATACCTTGACCCCGCCACGGCCAGGTGCGACCCGCCCGCAGGAACTGACCGCCCAGCAATCGGCCGAAGCCGCCCTCGCGCCAGACACCGCGCTGAGCACGCCGGCAGGCGGGGACAGCGCCGGCCAGCAGGCGCTGGTCGCCGGCGCAGGTCCGGCCGCACCATCCGACATACGCGACCGCATCAACGCCGAACAGCAGCTCGATGTGCCGCGCCAGGGCCTGACCGAGAAGCTGATGTTCTGGCACGACGCGCCCCATCCCGGCACGCTGCTCGACCCCTCGCGCGAGAGCCAGCGCCTGCGCGAGAACGCGGCCCTGGGCCAGCCCGCCACGGTGGGCGACACGCCGATCATCCAGCCGAAGAAGCAAGGCAGCTTCCTGGGCATCTTCTAGCAGACACCCGCCAGTTCACCTGCGGCGGCCGTCTGACGTCCTCAGCTGCGCGCGCCGAGGCTCACGGACCATCAAGGTCCGCTCCGGTTCTCGCCGAGAACGCCAGCCGATCGAGCCGCAGCGAACGCTCGGGCAGTCTGCGGCTGCACCACCAGCCACGCTTCGTCGACATATTCCTGCTAGATCGCTGGCCATGACCGCCCCGAGTCACAGCCATCCCGGAGCGATCCGGCTGCTGCCGACGGCCCTCGTCAACCGCATTGCGGCGGGCGAGGTGATCGAGCGCCCGGCTGCCGCGGTCAAGGAATTGGTCGAGAACGCGCTGGATGCCGGCGCCGCGCGCATCACCGTCGCCATTTGCGGCGGCGGGATCGAGCGCATCGATGTCACCGATGACGGCGCCGGCATGGCGCCTGAGGATCTGGCGCTCGCCGTGCAGCGGCATTGCACCAGCAAGCTGGCCGATGGCGATTTGGTGCGCATCCGCACGCTGGGCTTTCGCGGCGAAGCCTTGCCCAGCATCGGCGCCGCCGCGCGCCTGGCCATCACCTCCAGGCCCCAAGGCGCGGCATGCGCCCACCGCATTGAGGTTGCCGGCGGCATCGCCTCGTCGCTCACGCCGGCACCCGGCCCCGCCGGCACCCGCGTGGTGGTCACGGATTTGTTCTACGCCACCCCGGCGCGGCGCAAATTCCTCAAATCGCCCCGCGCGGAATCCGATGCCTGCGAGGCAAGCCTGCGCCGCCTGGCTCTGTCTGCACCCGCCATCGCCTTTTGCCTGACCATCGATGGCCGTGCGGTGTTCGACCTGCCGGCGCAGGACCGCTTCGCGCGTGTGGCCGCCCTGCTCGGCGCCGATGCAGCGCAGACGGCGTGGGCCATCGATGCGCAACGTGACGGCGCGCATCTGTCCGGCTTCATCTGCGCGCCCTCGATCACCCGCGCCACGGCGGCCGGTCAGTCCCTCGTCGTCAATAACCGCCCCGTCACCGACCCGACGCTGCGCACGGCGCTGCGCGTCGCCTATCGGGACGTGATTGCCGCCGGCCGCTATCCCGTGGCCGCGCTGTGGCTCGATCTGCCGCCCGACGAGCTGGACGTGAACGTCCACCCGGCCAAATCCGAGCTGCGCTTTCGCCAGCCGGACGCCATTCGCGGCCTGGTCATCGGCACGGTTCAGCGCGCGCTTGCCGGTGGGGCAGGGGACGCGGCGCCGCGCCCGGCGCTTGCCGGCTTTCGCCCAACATTGTCGCTGCGCCCGCCCTCGGCGCCGCACCACGAGGGTTTCGCTGAAGCCCAGCTCCCTTATGCGTTCGCCCCCGCCGCGCGTGCGCATGAGGCCTCACCCGCCACGGCCGACCACCCGCTCGGCGCGCCCGTGGCCCAGGTGCTGGACACCTATGTCATTGCCACCACTGCCGATTCCGGCTTGATCCTGATCGATCAGCACGCCGCCCATGAGCGCCTGACCCACGAGGCGCTGCGCACGCAGTATCTCGACGCGGCCGAAGGCGTGCGCGCGCAGCCCTTGCTGCTGCCCGCCGTGGTCGACCTGCCTCAGGCAGACGCGCACCGCCTGGTTGCCGCCGCTGCGGCCTTGGCGCGTCTGGGCCTGGATCTGGAAGGCTTCGGCCCGGGTGCCGTGCTGGTTCGCGCCTTGCCTGCCGCCCTGGGTGCGCCCGACCCCGCGCCGCTGTTGCGCGATATTGCCGACGAACTCGCCGAGTCAGGCGAATCGACGGCACTCGATGTTCGCCTGGACGCGGTCATTGCCCGCATGGCGTGCCACGGCAGCATCCGCGCCGGGCGGCGTCTGTCATTGGCTGAAATGGACGCGCTGCTGCGGGCGATGGAGGCAACACCGCGCGCAGCCACGTGCAGCCATGGGCGGCCGACGTTCCTCAAACTGACGCGCGCGGATATCGAGCGGTTGTTTCAGCGCGGGTAGCATGAGAGTTGACCGCCAAAACCATGCCAAAAAGAAAGTCTAACCACAAAGATCACGAAGGATACGAAGACGAGGTGCACGCGTGCTATCCAGGCCGTGTTTTCTACGTGATCTTCGTGTGCTTCGTGGTTCTTCCTTGTCTTTTCTAATTGCTTAGAAAAACCCCATGGCCTTCGGGCTATAGCTCACCAGCATGTTCTTCGTCTGCTGATAATGATCCAGCATCATCTTGTGGTTTTCCCGCCCGATGCCCGATTGCTTGTAGCCGCCGAAGGCCGCGTGCGCCGGATAGAGGTGATAGCAATTGGTCCACACGCGGCCCGCCTGTATGCCGCGGCCCATGCGATAGGCGCGGTTGGCATCGCGCGTCCAAACCCCCGCACCCAAGCCATACACCGAGTCATTGGCAATCGACAGCGCTTCCTCGTCCGACGAGAACTTTGTCACCGACAGAACTGGCCCGAAAATCTCCTCCTGGAACACGCGCATGGAATTGCGCCCCTCGAACACTGTGGGCGTCATGTAATAGCCGCCCTCCAGATCGGCGCCGAGATCGGCCTGGCCGCCACCTGTCAGTACGCGCGCGCCCTCATCCGAACCGATCTTCATGTAGGACAGGATCTTGTCGAGCTGCTCGCGCGAGGCCTGCGCACCAACCATCGTGGCGCTGTCGAGCGGGTTGCCCAATTTGATCTTCTGCACGCGCGCCACCGCGCGTTCCATGAAGCGGTCGTAGATGCTCGCATGGACCAGCGCGCGGGAGGGGCAGGTGCACACCTCGCCCTGGTTCAGCGCGAACATGGTAAAGCCCTCGAGCGCCTTGTCGAAGAAATCATCGTCTTCTGCCGCGACATCGGCGAAGAAGATGTTGGGCGACTTGCCGCCGAGTTCCAGCGTGACCGGGATGATGTTCTGCGACGCGTATTGCATGATCAGCCGCCCGGTACTGGTCTCGCCGGTAAAGGCGATCTTGGCAATGCGCTTGCTTTGCGCGAGCGGCTTGCCCGCTTCCAGCCCGAAGCCGTTGACCACGTTGATCACGCCTGCCGGCAGCAGGTCGGCGATCATGTCCATCAGCACCATGATGCTCATGGGCGTCTGTTCGGCCGGTTTGAGCACCACGCAATTGCCTGCGGCCAAAGCGGGGGCGAGTTTCCACACCGCCATCAGCAGCGGAAAGTTCCACGGAATGATCTGCCCGACAACGCCCAACGGCTCGTGAAAATGGTACGCGATCGTGTCGGCATCGATTTCGCTGATGCCGCCTTCCTGCGCGCGCAGCACGCCGGCGAAATAGCGGAAATGGTCGATCGCCAGAGGCAGATCGGCGGCCGTGGTCTCGCGGATCGGCTTGCCGTTGTCGATGGTTTCCACCATCGCCAGCAGGTCGAGCTTTTCCTCCATCCTATCGGCGATGCGCAGCAACACGCGCGAGCGTTCGGTGGTCGATGTGGCACCCCAGGCCGCACGCGCCGCGTGCGCTGCGTCCAGTGCCAGCTCGATATCCGCCTCGCCCGAGCGCGCGACCTGGCACACCACGCCGCCATCGATGGGCGAGATATTGTCGAAATACCGCCCCTCGACAGGTGCGACAAACTTGCCGCCAATAAAATTGTCATATTTCGGCCGAATGGCGACATGCTGCGCCACATCCCGCAAAACCTTGCTGACCATTTTGGTCCTCCTTAACAGATAAAAGTTTTTGATTCTTTTTTCAAAAAGAAGAACTTTCTTTCTTGCTCATTATACGCCCCAGGCCGCCCCGCGCTACTGCCAAAAACATGTTGCGGCGCAGCATCTGTAACACCTTTGCGACACATGCCGGGCTTGGCATACTGCGCGCCATGGACCACGCCTCCCAGATCATAGCGGTCACGCGCGACCCCTCTGCCGCCGCGCGCTCGGCCATCTCGGCCTCCTGGGTCCGGTCGCTGACGCTGCACGGCCTGGACCCCGCTTGCCCGGCGCCCCGCCACCGCCTCAGCCAGACCGAATTTAGCGCCGCCCGCACGCCCAGCGAGGCGCTGCTCGCCAGCGCTGCCCCCACGCTCGACCGGCTGTTCTCCGCCGTCGGCGATACAGGCAGTTGCGTGCTGATCGCCGCGGCGGACGGATTGCTGCTCGACCGCCGCGGCATGGCCGGCGATGACGGGGTTTTTGAAAGCTGGGGCCTGTGGCCAGGCACGTTCTGGAGCGAGGAGAGCGAGGGCACCAACGGCATCGGCACGTGCCTGGCCGACGAAAGCTGCGTCATCATCCATCGCGAGGAGCATTTCCACACCCGCAACATCATCCTCAGCTGCACCACCGCCCCCATCTACGACCATTGCGGCCGGCTCGCGGGTGCGATCGACGTCTCGACCTGCCGCGCCGATCTGACGCGCGGCTATGCCGGGCTGATCGCGAGCGCGGTCGCCGATGCCGCCCGCCGCATCGAGGCGCGCCATTTCCGCGCGGCTTTTCCAGGTGCGCGCATTGTGGTGGTGCCCGAGACCGATTGGAGTGCCGGCGCGTTGCTGGCGCTGTCGCGTGACGATCTGGTGATTGGTGCGACGCGCGCGGCACGCTTGGCTTGCAACATCACCGATGTAAGGCTGGCAGCGCCCCTGCACGCCGACACGTTGCTCGACCGCGCGGCCGAGGAGGGCGCGGATCTGGCCCATGCCGAGCGTCTGGTTCTGGCGCGCGCGCTTTCCCGCGCTTCGGGCAACGTTTCTGCTGCGGCGCGTGCCTTGGGTGTCAGCCGGGCTACCATGCATCGCAAGATGCGGCAGTTGGGGGTGGCTCGGGGCGGATAGGAAGGAAGTTCTTCTTTTTTGAAAAAAAGAAGCAAAAAACTTTTGTCTGTTTGCCGCTTATACATCGTCCGGGCTGAGCGTGACGATCAGTTCCGCCGAGCGCTGATGCACCTCCGCCTCGCGTTCCAAATTTTTCGGAAAGCGGCTGCGCCGCGCCTCGATCAGTGTCTTCTTGGCTTGCGACTCATGCCACTGACGCACCGCGGTCATCGCTGCCTCCCAGCCCCGCTGAAACTCCGCACTCATTCAGCCCACCCGCAAAACTGACAAAAGTCTTTTGGTTCTTTTCTTCAGAAAAGAACATTCTTCCTCACTAGCAGCACCGCAAGACCGATCCAAACCGTGCCGCCTGCCGCAGCCGAAAGAACTCCGCGCGGTCGGGCGCCGGACTCTCTGGATGCGCGCGCGCCAGATGAGCCACGTAAGCGTCGTAATCGGGCACGCCCAGCATCGCCTGCGCGGTCTGGCGCACCAGGCGCAGATCAAGCGTTTTGCCGAAGCAGCGGCAGATCATGCGCATCCTCCCTAATGGTCGCGCGAGGCGCGGCATAGGCGCGCCAGCATGCCAGAGCGCCGACGCCGAGCATGGTGATCACAACCAACATGAACGCGGCTGTCAGAGAGACATCGACCGTATCATTGAACACGATCTGATGCATGGCAACAGGCGTCTTTGCCGGCGCCAGCAAGCGTCCCGCCGCCGCAGCATCCGCGTAACGCGCCGCATGCGCCAGAAAGCCGATGGCGGGCACTGGCGAGAAAATCTTTTCCCATCCCGCGGTTAACGTGCAGACAGCCAGCCAAGTGGTCGGCATCGCCGCGACCCACGCGAACGCCTGCCGCTTCATCTTGAACAGCACGACCGTGCAGAAACTCAGCGCAATGGCCGCCAGCATCTGGTTGGCAATACCAAACAGCGGCCAAAGCGTGTTGATCCCGCCCAGCGGATCGGTGACGCCCTGATAGAGGAAAAACCCCCAGCCGCCCACGGCCGCGGCGGTTGCCGCCACATTGGCAGCCCAGCTTTCGGTGCGCCGCCAGGCGGGCACCAGCAGGCCGGCAAAATCCTGGATCATGAAGCGCGCCACGCGTGTGCCGGCATCGATCGTGGTCAGGATGAACAGCGCCTCGAACAGGATGGCGAAATGATACCAGAACGCCATCAGCGCCGGCCCGCCGATCACGCCCGAAAAGATGCGCGCCATGCCGACGGCCAGCGTCGGTGCGCCACCCGAGCGCGCCAGGATCGTCGTCTCGCCGACCTGGTGCGCCATTGCGGTCAGCGCGTCAGGCGTTATGGCAAAGCCCCAGCCGGAAATAACCGCGGCGGCCGATTGCACCGTGGCCCCCACGGCGGCGGCCGGCGCGTTCATAGCGAAGTAGGCGCCGGGCTCGATCACGCTGGCGGCAATTAATGCCATGATGGCCACCAGGCTTTCGGTCAGCATCGCGCCATAGCCGATCAGGCGCGCCTGACTTTCATTCTCCAGCATTTTCGGCGTGGTGCCCGAAGAGACGAGTGCGTGAAAGCCGCTGACCGAACCGCAGGCGATCGTAATAAACAGGAACGGAAATAGCGAGCCGGCAAACACCGGACCAGTGCCGTCGATGAAACGCGTCAGCGCCGGCATGCGCAGTTCCGGCATCGTGATGAGGATGCCCAGCGCCAAAGCGCAGATCGTGCCGACCTTCAAAAACGTGGACAGATAATCGCGCGGCGCAAGCACGAGCCAGACCGGCAGCACGGAGGCCAAAAACCCGTATGCCATCAGCATCAGCGCGAGCGACGTGCCGGAGAAAGTGAACGCCGCAGCCCATGTAGGTGTGCCCGCCACCACGCCGCCGAGCCAGATCGCACCGAGCAAAAGCAGAACGCCGGCCGCCGACATCTCCAGGATGCGGTGCGGACGCACAAAACGCGCATAGAGCCCCATTGCCAGCGCAATCGGGATCGTCGCCGCCACCGTGAACAGCCCCCACGGCGAGTTGGCCAGCGCCTTGACCACGATCAGCGCCAGCACCGCGAGCAGGATGATCATGATCAGCAGCACGCCCACGCTTGCCACCGTGCCCGCAAACTGGCCCATCTCGGCGCGGATCATCTCGCCCAGCGATCTTCCCTCCCGCCGCACGGAGAAGATCAGGACCAGGAAATCCTGTACCGCGCCGGCGAAGACGACGCCCGCCAGGATCCACAGCGTGCCGGGCAGGTAGCCCATCTGTGCGGCCAGGACCGGGCCGACCAGCGGGCCGGCACCGGCAATGGCCGCGAAATGGTGGCCGAACAGCACGATCTTATTGGTTGGCACGTAGTCCAGCCCGTCATTGCGGCGATGGGCCGGGGTGGCGCGCGTTGCGTCCAGGCCCGCCACGCGCGTGGCGATGAAGAGGCCGTAGAAGCGGTAGGCCAGCGCGTAGGTGCACAGCGCCGCGGTCACCAGCCAGAGCGCGTTCACGTGTTCGCCACGATTGATCGCCACGATGGCAAGGCTGACCGCGCCCAGGATTGCCGTGCCGCCCCAGACCAGCGCGGTGGCCAAGCTGGCGGCGGGCTCGCGCTGCGCAAGCGGCGTCGATGGCATGGCGGGCGTCTCCGTGTTTTGCGGCGATTAGGGCGGGGTGCGCGGCCGGATGCAAGACGCGTTGCGCGGCGCGGGGGCATTGGGATAAGCCGGCCTTGGGGCTTTTGGGGGAACACGGACGATGCGCAAGCAGAGCTTGTATCTGGCGCTGATCAAGCGGAGCTTGTTTCTGGCGCCGATGGTGTCATGCGCGGCGTGCGCGGGGCAGATGGCCTGGGCGGCGCCGGCCTATGACAGCGGCGGGACCGGAACGGCGGCGCGCTACGTCGCCTCGGCCCACCGCGCCGCCTATCATGGCCGCTACAGCGAGGCGATTGCCGATGACAACCGCGCGCTGACCATATCTCCGGCTTACGGCGAAGCGTTTCTCAACCGCGAACGCAACGAGATGGACAGCGGCCGCTACGCAGAGGCGCGTGCCGATCTCGACCGCGTCTTTGCCATGCACCCCGATGACATGGCGCTCGGCATGGACCGCGTGGAGCTGGCGCTGCGCGAGGGCGACGGCGCAGGGGCGCTCAGCGCGTTGAAAATCGCCCTCGCCCTGCCGCTCTATTCGTCCTGGCACCAGCCGGAGGAGCGCGGCACCTATGAGGCCGGTAGCGGCGTGCAGTATCACGTCACCGGTCACATGGAATCGCGCGCGGAGGAATACAGCAGCATTGCCAATCAGCTGCTGCATCACGAGGACGCCTCGCTTGCCGACATGCAGGCCATGCTGAAGGTGGAGTCGGTGCATCCCGAGCATATCCTGGCGAGCTATTGCTATATGGCCGCGGTCGCGGGGCTGCTGGAATCTGCCGAGCTGACGTGCCAGGAATCGATTGAGCAGAACGCCCACGATACCGGCCAGTATGACAGCCTGGGCTACGTGCATTTGCGCATGAAGCAGTGGGACAAGGCTATTGGAGATTACAACAAGGCGATCGAGGATCGTCCCAATCTGACGATTTCCTTATACGGGCGCGGCGTTGCGAGGCGCGCGAAAGGCGATATCGCCGGGGGCAGCGCCGATATCGCCGCGGCAACGCGCGATGAGCCCGACATTGCCAATATCATGCGCAGGCTTGGCGTGAACTCGTGATGCAAAGGCCAAATGAATAAAAGTTTTTTGGTCCTTTTTTTCAAAAAAGGACTGCTTCTTTCCACCGACCCGATCTTCGGCCACCCGGCCGGCCTGTGGGTCCTGGCAGGCACGGAGGCTTGGGAGCGCTTTTCCTTCTACGGCATGCAGGCGTTACTGACGCTCTACATGATCGATCATCTGCTGCTGCCCGCTCGTGCGGGCGCCGTTCCCGGGCTTGCGGGACTGCGCCGCACCGTGGAAATTTTTACCGGCCCGCTCAGCGCCGGCGCCTTTGCCTCTGAAATCTTCGGCATGTACACGGCCGCGGTTTATGTCACGCCAGTGCTGGGCAGCCTGCTCGCGGACCGTGTGCTGGGCCGCACGGCGGCGGTGATGATCGGTTGTGCGCTGATGGCGGCGGGGCATTTCGCCATGGCTTTTGATGCCGCGTTCCTGCCGGCGCTGGTGCTGCTGATTTGCGGTTGCGGGCTGCTGAAGGGCAACATCGCCTCGCAGGTGGGCGGGTTGTATGCGGCTGGCGATGTGCGGCGCACCGATGCGTTCCAAATCTTTTCCATGGCCATCGCGATAGGCGTGATTGCAGCGCCGCTGGTGTGCGGGTCACTGGCCGATTTTTTCGGCTGGCATTTTGGATTTGGCGCGGCGGGGGTCGGCATGTTGATTGCAGCCGCGGTCTATGTGGCGGGACGCGGCACGTTGCCGCGCGATGCGGTGCGGGTGGCGCCCCCGGTTTCGGCCGGGGGCGGAGCGCGCGTGGTGGTGGCGCAGCTCACTTTGCTGCCGCTGCTGGCGATGTGTTTCATCGGCAATAACCAGGTTTATAACATCTACCTCGTCTGGGCGCGCGATAATGCCCAATTGCACGGACTGCCGGTGACCTGGCTCGTGTCCTACGATGCGGCGATCAGCACGGCGATGTTGCCGATTGCCGTCGGCGTCTGGCGGACGCTTGGGCGGCGCGGGATTTTTGCCCATGAACTGACCAAGATCACCGGTGGTGCGGCTTGTGCGGTGCTGGCCAGTCTGATGCTGGCCGCGGGGGCGGCATGGTCGGCGCGCACGGGGCAGAAGGTGCCGCTTGCGCTGCTGCTAGGTTTTCATGTCGTCAACAGCATTGCGTTCGTACATCTGCTGCCGGTGGGATTGTCGCTGTTTTCGCGCACCGCGCCCCCCAGACTGAACGCGACGATGCTGGGGCTTTTCTACACGCTGTTCTTCGGCACCAACCTGATGGTGGGCGCAATCGGCGCGCGCTACGCGGACATGGCACACAGCGCCTTCTGGCTGCTGCAAGCAGGGCTGATGTCTGCCGCAACACTGGCACTCTTTGCGTTATACAGACCCTTGCGCCGCGCCCTAAACTAAGCAAAAGTTTTTTGGTTCTTTTTTTCAAAAAAGAACTGCTTGCTTATCTTTCGAGGCCAAAATGCCAAACAACGGTCAATACCGCCTGGCTCAACGCCCCACAGGAATTGTGGATAGCCAAACATTCGCATGGACCATCGAGCCGGCTCCCAACCCCGGACCAGGCGAAGCGCTGGTGCGCTCCCTCTACCTCTCCCTGGATCCCACCAACCGCATCTGGATCACCGACATGGAGCAATACATGCCCCCCGTGCAGATCGGCGAGGTCATGCGCGGCTACGGCATCGGCGAAGTTGTGGAAAGCCGCGCGCCTGACCTAGCGCCTGGCGATCTGGTGCAGGGCATGCTGGGCTGGCAGGAATACACGCTGGCTGGCCCTGCCAACCCGATGACCAAGCTGCCTGGCGGCCTGCCCATCTCCATTCCAGCATTGCTGAGCGTCTGCGGCGCCACCGGGCTGACCGCCTATTTCGGGCTGACCGACCTAGGCGCACCAAAGGCGGGTGAGACGCTGCTGGTCTCTGCTGCCAGTGGTGCCGTGGGCTCCATCGTCGGGCAAATCGGCAAGATCCTGGGCATGAGGGTGGTGGGCGTGACGGGCGGCGAAGAAAAATGCCGCTACTTGACCGGCACACTGGGCTTTGATGCGGCGGTGGATTATCGCGCCCCCGATTTCCGCGCACGGCTGGAGGCGGCAACCCCGGATGGGGTGGATGTGAATTTCGAAAACGTGGGCGGGGAGATCATGGATGCGGTGCTCCACCGCATGAATTTGTTTGGCCGCGTGGTGCTATGCGGGATGATCTCGGGCTATAATAAGGGCGACAAGTCCTTGGGCGATTACACGATACTGCTGATGAAGCGCCTGCGCGTGCAGGGTTTCATCATCCTCGATTACGCACAGCGTTTCGGCGAGGGTGTTGGCCAACTCATGCAATGGCTAATGGCGGGCAAATTGTTGCACCAGGAGACGGTTGTCGATGGTTTGAAAAACGCGCCCGAGGCGCTCAATCGCCTGTTCGATGGCGACAAGATGGGCAAGCTGATGGTGCGCGTGGCCGAACCTTCGTGACAGGTGGCGCGTGATTTCGGGCCGCGCAATTCTGGCCGGCGTCATCGGGTGGCCGGTAAGCCATTCGCGTTCGCCGCTGTTGCATAATGCGTGGCTGGCGCGCCATGGCATCGACGGGGCGTATGTGCCGCTGGCGGTGGCGCCCGAGCGCTTTGCTGAGGCCGTCAGCGGCTTGCGCGCGGCAGGTTTTGCCGGCGCGAATGTCACCATCCCGCACAAGGAGCGCGCGTTTTCCGTTTGCACCATCATCGATGAGAGTGCGCGCGGCGCAGGCGCGGTGAACACGCTCGTTTTCGGCGCAAATGGCGTGCGCGGCAGCAACACGGACGGCGCAGGATTTATCGCAAATCTGCGCGCGCATGGGGTGGACCCGACAGTCGGGCGGGTGCTGGTGCTTGGCGCCGGCGGGGCTGCGCGTGCGATTGCGTCCGCGCTGATGCAGCTCGGCGTGTCCGTTTTTATCTCGAACCGATCGGCCGAGCGGGCGGAGTTCTTGGCCCATGCACTGCCTGGACTGACGGTGGTCAATTGGAACAAACGGAACGCTGCAATCGGCGCGTGCGCGCTATTGATCAATGCAAGTGCGGCGGGAATGGCGGGCGGGGCCGCGCTCGACATTGATCTGGCCGCTGCGGACCCGGCGCTGGTGGTGGCCGACATCGTCTATGTGCCGCAGCGCACCGCTTTGCTTGCCGATGCCGCAGCGCGCGGGCTGCGTTGCGTGGGAGGCCTGGGGATGCTGCTGCACCAGGCGGTGCCTGGGTTTGCCGCATGGTTCGGCGTCACGCCCGTGGTCGATGCGGAAATCGTCGCGCTGGTTTCGGCAGATATTCCGCACGCATGAAATTGGTGGGGCTAACGGGCGGGATCGGGATGGGCAAATCCTTCGTCGCCGGCGTATTTCGGCGGCAGGGCGTGCCCGTCTTCGATGCCGATGCCACCGTGCATCATCTGCAGGCGCGCGGGGGCGCGGCGTTGCCGGCGATTGCGCGCGCGTTCCCGGGCGTGGTCGCAGGCGGCGTGCTGGACCGTGCCGCCTTGCGAGCGATCGTGCTGGCTGATCCGGCGGCGCGGCGGCAGCTTGAGGCAATCGTCCACCCCCTGGTGCGGGCGGCGCAGCTTCGGTTTGTGGCCCGCGCCCGCGCGGCCGGGCATTGCCTGGTGGTGCTGGACGTGCCGCTGCTGTTCGAAACGGGCGGGGATGCGAGCGTGGACCATGTGGTCGTGGTCAGCGCGCCGGCGGATGTGCAGCGGGCGCGGGTGCGCGCGCGGCGGCGGATGAGTGAGCCGGAGGTCGACCGGATGGTGGCGTTGCAGATGCCCGACGCCGCCAAGCGCGCGCGCGCAGACAGCGTTGTGCGTACCGGTTTGTCGCGTTTCCACGCCGTGCAAGCGGTCAGGCGCCTATTATGGACGGGCGGTCGTCATGCGACAGCGTGCTTCGCACGACGGGGATGGCAGGGAAATCGAGTGAAGTGAAAGAGCCGAATTAAAGTGGAGAAAAAGCTGGGGAGATCTGCCATCCCCCCCCAGGCCCTCCGTCATTATGCAAGGCGATGCTCTACAATCGACGGGGGCTCTGGGGGGGATGGCACATCTCCCCCAGCCTTGATTATCGCGACTCGGCGTCTTCGCTAACTTGGCCCCATGCAGCGCTCCATCCTTTTTGACACCGAAACCACAGGCGTGGACCCGCTCCAAGGCGACCGGATCATCGAAATTGCCGCCCTGGAATTGCTGCGCGACCTGCCGACGGGCCGGGTATTCCACTGCGTCATCGACCCCGAGCGCGATGTGCCAGAGGAGGCCACGCGTGTGCACGGCTTTACGCGCGCCGACGTCATGGGCAAGCCGAAATTCGCCGAAATCGTCGACGGCTTTCTGGCCTTTGCCGGCGATTGCAAGCTGGTTGCCCATAATGCGAGTTTCGATTTCGGCTTCCTGAATATGGAGCTGGCGCGGCTGCGGCTACCGGCGCTGCATCCGGACAGGATGATCGACACGCTGGCAATCGCGCGGGCCAAATTCCCCGGCTTGCCGAACAGCCTGGATGCGCTGTGCCGCCGCTTTGATATCGATCTGTCCGCGCGCAGCACGCATAACGCTTTGCTGGACTGCAAGCTGCTGGCCGAGGTTTACATCGAACTGACCGGCGGCCGTCAGCACGGGCTTGTGCTGGCTGGCGCGGGGCAGGCGGAGATGCATGCCACCTATCGATTCAGCGGCGTGCGGGTGCCGCGCGCCATAGCTGTCAGTGCTCAGGCGCTGGCGGCGCATGCCGCCTTCGTGGCGCGGCTGAAGGATCCGGTCTGGTCGCTTCAGGCTTGAGGTCAGCGCCCGACTGGCGCCGACGCTTTGGCCAGATCAGAAGCTGGCCTGGCAGGAACCTGCGCCGCGGCAGAGGGGCCCACAGGCCGCTTCGGCGGCTGGGATACCAGGCTGCCTTGTTGAAGCAGGCAAAGATCGGATGCATCCAGGCGCACGATCACAGCCTCGGGCTGGTCCGTCGGCAGCAAGGTCAGAGGGAAGTAGAACCCGCTGAACCCGTCACCCAAGCCGGCATCCTTGAGGTCCTTGCGGAAGATTTCAACCTTGCCGGTGCCCACATGACGCGTGCCGATGAAGGCCAGAACCAGCTGCCCCTGTAGGCCCACCGCCTGAGAGTAGAGCCAGCCTGAAATGACTGTCCGGTTGGCAACTTCTATGGCGCCCCTGATCATACGCGCACTCACCTGACTATCATGGCGCGATACCGCGCGCGGGCGCGGCGATCAAGGGCAGTAAGGGAGGACAGGACGTTCACTTTTCGAGGAAAACAGCCAAAAATTGTTTTCTTGTCGCCCGGTGCCGGGTGAGGGATTTGAACCCCCGACCTTCGGTTTACAAAACCGCTGCACTACCACTGTGCTAACCCGGCCACCCGCCCGGTATGGCCTTCTAGCTTGCGGCTCAGCGCATAGCTAGCCTTGTTAGCGCGGCGACACGACCGGAGCCGGTTTCGGCTGGGGGTCACGCGGCGGCATCGGAATGCGGTGCGGAATCGGCGCGGGGCGTCCGATCACAAAATCAAAACCCATGGTCCTCATCCTCCTGCCGCGTCCGAGTGGCGTATGCGTCAGAAGCCTGGGGCGCAAGCAACGTTGCAGGCGAGGCTGAGTAAAGCAGTCAAGGATTTACACGGCCGTGGAAGGCGCGTGCAAAGCACCGCACAGATCGGGCAAGTAACTTGCCCCCTCATTGATCAAAAAAATATGCAGCGCACGCGCGGCCAAGCTCAGGCGGCGATCGGATAAATGCACGGCATACCATTGGCGCATCGCCGGCAGCCCCATCACGTCCAGAATGACCAGCCGATGAGTCTGCACCTCCAGCTCGATCGTATGGGCGGAGAGAAAGGCGATACCCAGGCCGGCGAGAACGGCCTGCTTGATCGTCTCGTTGCTGCCTAGCTCCATGCCGATGCGCGGCGCCACGCCAGCGTCGGCAAAGAAGCGCTGCATCAGGTTGCGCGTGCCGCTGCCCTCCTCACGCACGAGGAAGGTTTCGCCTGCGAGAGCCTTCGGCTGGATGGCGCGCTGGGCGACCAGGGGGTGATCGGCGGCGGTGACAACGACGTGCGGGTGCGGGCCGATGATGGTCGCCTGCACGGGCAGGTCCTCGGGCGGCTGGCCCATGACCACGAGGTCGAGTGAATGGTCGCGCAGGCCGGCAATGGTCTCGGCCCGGTTGCCAACGGCCAAGCGCAGTTCAAGGCCAGGGTGCCGGCGGGAAAAGGCGCCCAGGGCGCGTGGGGCGAAATATTTGGCCGTGCTGGTAATGCCAGCGCCCACGGTGCCGCGGCGCGCGCCGGCCAGATCGCCGAGCAAGGCCTCGCATTCGCCCAGCACCACATCGATGCGGCGCGCGGCGGCGGCAACCTCCCGGCCGGCATCGGTCAGGACCATGCCGGCCGGGCCGCGATCGATCAGAGGCACGCCCGCTTCGTGCTGGAGCGCCTGGAGCTGCAGGGTGACCGCGGGCGGGGTCAGGTGCAGCGCCTCGGCCGCGCGGGTGACCGAGCCGGTGCGTGCCAGGGCGGTCAGGGCGCGGAGTTGGCGAAGGGTGGCATTGCGCATGATTAAGGTCAGCTTACACCCACCAGCAGAAGATTTAAATTCCTTAATCGTGTGGGGGGGCGGATGGTGCGCCGCGCCCCGACCTGCCGCAGAGCAGGGCGGGCCCTGGGGAGAGACGATGCGTTCAACGTCGCACATGGCTGTGCCTGCATGTCGGTGAAGCACCCGATCATTTCGATCACGGGGTCATCCGGCGCGGGCACGACATCCCTGCGCGACACGTTTGCCCACATTTTCCGCCGCGAGCACGTCAACGCCGCCTTCATCGAGGGCGATGCCTTCCATCGCTATGACCGCGCCGGCATGAAGCAGCGCACGACCGAGGAAGGCGCGCGCGGCAATCACCATTTCAGCCATTTCGGGCCCGAGGCGAACCTGCTGGCTGAACTTGCGGCGTTGTTCGAGGAATACGCCGAACACGGCACCGGCAAGACCCGACATTACGTGCACGATGCGATTGAAGCAGAAAAGCTTGGCACGCCACCCGGCACATTCACGGCATGGGAGCCGATTGCCGAGGGCACGGATGTGCTTTTCTACGAGGGCCTGCACGGCGCGATGGTGCATGGCGAGATCGACCTGACACGCCATGCCGATATACGCATCGGCGTCGTGCCCGTGATCAATCTGGAATGGATCCAGAAAATCCACCGTGATCGCTCGACGCGCAATTACTCGACCGAAGCGGTGATGGACACGATCCTGCGCCGCATGCCAGACTACATCAGCCACATCTGCCCACAATTCACGCGCACGGACATCAACTTCCAGCGCGTGCCGACCGTGGATACGTCCAATCCGTTCATTGCGCGGTGGATTCCTACGCCTGATGAGTCTATTGTGGTGATCCGGTTTCGCAATCCGCGGGGCGTGGATTTTCCCTATCTGCTGTCCATGATCGGGGGGAGCTTTGCCTCGCGCGCCAATTCCATCTGTATTCCTGGAAACAAGCAGGATTTGGCCATGCAGTTGATCTTGACGCCTATTATTGAGCAGATGATCGATCGTAAGCACAAGGCTAAGAAGTAGTTCTTTTTTGAAAAAAAGAACCAAAAAACTTTTGTCAGTTTAGGAGGCGTTTGTGGCCCGCATTACGTTACGACAATTGCTTGATCATGCAGCGGAACATGGCTATGGGGTGCCGGCGTTTAACATCAATAATATGGAACAACTGCTTGGCATTATGACTGCGGCGCAGGCATCCGATGCGCCGGTGATCCTGCAGGCTTCGCGCGGGGCACGGTCCTATGCCGGCGATATCATGCTGGAAAAGATGGTCGAAGCAGCGGAGGCGATGTACCCAGCCATTCCGATCTGTCTGCATCAGGATCACGGCAATGATGACGCCACTTGCCTCTCGGCCATCCAGCACGGCTTTACGAGCGTGATGATGGATGGGTCACTGCTCGCGGACATGAAAACGCCGGCCGATTACGACTACAATGTCGGCATTACCAAGCGCGTCACCGACATGGCGCACAAGGTTGGCGTGTCCGTCGAAGGCGAACTCGGCGTGCTGGGCAGCCTGGAAACCGGCCAGGGCGAGGCCGAGGATGGGCATGGTGCGGAAGGCAAGCTCGATCGTGACCAGTTGCTGACCGATCCTGACCAGGCGATGGATTTCGTCGGCCAGACAGGCGTGGACGCGCTGGCCATTGCCATGGGCACCTCGCACGGGGCGTATAAATTCTCGCGCCAGCCGGATGGCGACATACTGGCGCTTGATGTGGTGCGCGAGATACACGCGCGGCTGCCGCAAACGCATCTGGTGATGCATGGCAGTTCCTCTGTGCCGCAGGAACTGCAAGAAGTTTTCAACAGGTTCGGCGGCCGCATGCCACAAACCTGGGGCGTGCCACTGAGCGAAATCCAGGAGGGCATCCGTTACGGCGTGCGCAAGGTGAACATCGACACGGATTGCCGGCTTGCCATGGCCGCGGAATTCCGCCGCGTGGCGAGCGAACGCGCCGATGAGTTCGATCCGCGCAAATTCCTCAAGCCCGCGATGGACGCGCTGGCCAAGCTGTGCCGTGAACGTTTCGAAGCGTTCGGCACCGCCGGCCAGGCCTCGCGCATCACGCCATTACCGCTGGCCGAAATGGCCCGTCGCTATGCCAGCGGCAGCCTCAAGCCCGCGCAGGGCACCATCCGTCAAGCAGCCTGACACTGAACACAGGAGAAGACAGACATGGACACAAACCTCGACAGCAACATCAAAATGGACAAGGACGCCAAAACGGTTCGCGGCAAGGACCGCTATCGCTCGGGTGTCATGGAATACCGCAAGATGGGCTACTGGGAGCCCGACTACACACCTAAGGACACGGACGTGATCGCGCTGTTCCGCATCACGCCGCAGGACGGCGTGGACGCGATCGAGGCCGCGGCGGCGGTGGCTGGCGAAAGCTCGACCGCGACTTGGACGGTGGTTTGGACGGACCGGTTGACGGCGGCGGAGAAATACCGCGCCAAGGCCTACCGCGTCGATCCCGTGCCGAATACGCCCGGCAGCTTTTTCGCCTACATTGCTTATGATTTGGATTTGTTTGAGCCTGGCTCAATCGCCAATTTGACCGCGTCCATCATCGGCAACGTGTTCGGCTTCAAGCCGCTCAAGGCGCTGCGCCTGGAGGATATGCGCCTGCCCGTGGCCTACGTGAAAACGTTCGACGGGCCGTCCACCGGCATCGTCGTCGAGCGCGAGCGGCTCGATAAATTTGGCCGCCCGGTGCTTGGCGCCACTGTCAAGCCGAAGCTCGGTCTGTCGGGTCGCAACTACGGCCGCGTGGTCTATGAAGCGCTCAAGGGCGGCCTGGATTTTTGCAAGGATGACGAGAACATCAACTCGCAGCCCTTCATGCATTGGCGGGACCGGTTTCTCTATTGCATGGAAGGCGTCAACCGCGCCCAGGCCATGACCGGCGAAGTCAAGGGCACGTATTTGAACGTGACCGCCGGCACCATGGAGGAAATGTACGAGCGCGCGGAATTCGCCGCCTCGATCGGCTCGGTCATCATCATGATCGATCTGGTGATCGGCTACACGGCGATCCAGTCCATGTCCAAATGGGCGCGCAAGCACGACATGATCCTGCATCTGCACCGCGCCGGCCACGGCACGTATACGCGGCAGAAATCGCACGGCGTATCTTTCCGCGTCATCGCCAAATGGATGCGCCTGGCAGGCGTGGATCACATCCATGCCGGCACCGTCGTGGGCAAGCTGGAAGGCGATCCGCTGACCACGCGCGGCTTCTACGACATCCTGCGCGAGGGGCATAATCCAGTCGCACTTGAACACGGCGTCTTCTTCGAACAGGATTGGGCGAGCACGCGCAAGGTGATGCCGGTTGCCTCGGGCGGTATCCATGCGGGCCAGATGCACCAGCTCATCCACTATCTGGGCGAGGATGTGGTGCTGCAATTCGGCGGTGGCACGATCGGCCATCCACTTGGCATTGCCGCGGGTGCGACGGCCAACCGCGTGGCACTGGAAGCGATGATCTTGGCGCGCAATGAGGGGCGCGATATCATGGCCGAGGGTGAGGAAATCCTCAAGACGGCGGGCAATGGTTGCCTGCCGCTCAAGCAGGCGCTGGATACGTGGGGCGATGTCACGTTCAACTACACCTCGACGGATGCGCCCGACTTCGTCGCCAGCGCTAGCGTCTCCTAAGGAGGGTCACACATCATGCGTATCACACAAGGGACTTTTTCGTTTCTGCCCGATCTGACGGACGCGCAGATCAGCACGCAGATCCAGTACTGCCTGGATAAGGGCTGGGCGGTGAGCCTCGAATACACCGATGACCCGCATCCGCGGAACACGTATTGGGAGATGTGGGGCCATCCCATGTTCGACATTCGTGACGCCAAGGCGATCATGGGCGAACTGGCCGAATGCCGGCGGATGTATGGCGAACTGTATATCCGCATCAACGCATTCGACAGCACGGCGGGCTGGGAGTCGTTGCGGCTGAGCTTCATCGTCAACCGTCCGGCAGAGGAGCCCGGCTTTACGCTGAGCCGCCAGGAAGGCTCGGGCCGTCAGTTGCACTACACCACGCGGGCCTATGTGACCGACAAGCCCAGCGGCACGCGTTACGGCCAGGGCTGATCGCTGATGGACGCGCAAAGCCCGCACGAGGAAGAGGTGCCGGCGGAGATCAATCTCCGCCACGAAATGGCGACCGCCGGCGTGAACGATGTGCTGGCGCAGCTCGACCGAGAATTGGTCGGGCTGCGTCCGGTGAAATTGCGCATACGCGAAATCGCCGCGCTGTTGCTGGTGGAACGCGCACGCCGCAAACTGGGCCTGGCGGCCGAGCCGCCGACGCTGCACATGTCCTTCACCGGCAATCCCGGCACTGGCAAGACGACGGTTGCGCTTCGCATGGCGGGCATTTTGCACGCGTTGGGGTTCGTGCGGCGCGGGCACCTGATTTCGGTGACGCGTGATGACCTGGTTGGCCAGTATATCGGCCACACGGCGCCCAAGACCAAGGAGATCCTGAAAAAAGCACTGGGCGGTGTGCTGTTCATCGATGAGGCGTATTACCTCTACCGGCCGGAGAACGAGCGGGATTACGGGCAGGAGGCCATCGAAATCCTGCTCCAGGTCATGGAGAGCCAGCGGGAGGACCTGGTCGTCATTCTGGCGGGCTATGCCGATCGGATGGACCGTTTCTTCTCCACCAACCCGGGGTTCCGCTCGCGCATTGCCCATCACATCGATTTCCCCGATTACGGCAATGACGAGCTGCTCTCCATTGGCGAGAGCATATTGCACGCGCTGCACTACGAATTCAGCGAGCCGGCGCGCGAAGCTTTGGCGAAATACATTCCTGCACGCCGCGGCCAATCGCATTTCGCCAATGCGCGCAGCATTCGCAACGCGCTGGACCGCGCGCGCCTGCGCCAGGCCAACCGACTGCTGGCGATCGACGGCCCAGTAACTGCAGCGCAGCTAAGTACAATCGAGGCCGAGGATATTTTGACCAGCCGAGTATTCACGAAAGGCGGCGTCTAACTGACAAAAGTTTTTTGGTCCTTTTTTTTCAAAAAAGGACTGCTTCCTTCTTCCCTTGACAGCCTGGATTTCTCCTCCTAGAAGCCCGCCCTCTTGCCGGGAACGTGGACGGGCCTTCGGGGTCCGGTCCCGCCGCGTATGCGTGGCCTACCGGTGCAACAAGCCCAAACGGGCACCAGACCACGAAAGGGCAGCGCATGACCAAGCGCGCCGAAAGCAAGTACAAGATCAATCGCCGGCTGGGCGTCAACCTCTGGGGCCGGCCGAAATCGCCGATCAACAAGCGCGATTACGGTCCCGGCCAGCACGGCCAGCGCCGCAAATCCAAGCCCTCCGACTTCAACATCCAGCTGATGGCCAAGCAGAAGCTCAAAGGCTACTACGGCAACATCGGCGAAAAGCAGTTCCGAAAGTACTACGAGGAAGCTGTGCGCCGCCGCGGCGATACCTCCGAAAACCTCGTCGAATTGCTGGAGCGCCGGCTGGATGCGGTGATCTACCGCATGAAGTTCGCCATCACGCCCTTCGCCGCGCGCCAGTTCGTCAACCACGGCCATGTCACGGTCAATGGCCGCAAGGTCAACATCCCCAGCTTCCTGGTGCGGGATGGGGACACAATCGAGGTCAAGGACAAGTCCAAGCAGCTCGCCGTCGTGCTTGATGCGGCCCAAAGCGCGGAGCGCGACGTGCCCGAGTACCTCGAAGTCGATCACCGCGCCATGAAGGGCCGCTTCGCTCGCTCGCCCAAGCTGAGCGACGTGCCCTACCCGGTGACGATGGAGCCGAACCTGGTCGTCGAGTTCTACTCGCGCTGAGAGCGAAAGGGCCGGGTGCGCGTGCTCCCGGCCATCCTGGACCGTTGGCGCCGCCGCAACCGCCTCGAAGCGCGGATCAATCGGGCCTATCCCGGCTGGCTCGCCCGCCACGGCGCACGCGATGCGCGCGTGCCGGCGGACGCACCCGGCATCAGCGTCATTATGCCCGTCTACCGCACCCGCCCGGCGTGGCTCGCGGAGGCGATTGCCTCCGTGCGCGCCCAGACCTATCCGCGCTGGGAGTTGCTGATCGCCGATGATGCCTCCGCCTCGCCGGACATCGATGCGATCCTGACCCGCGCCACCGCCGGGGACTCCCGCATCCGCGTCCAACGCCTGGCCGTGCGCGGGGGTATCAGCGCTGCCAGCAACGCGGCGCTGGCCCGGGCCACGCAGCCTTTCGTGACCTTCCTGGACCATGACGACCGCCTGGCGCCGCACGCGCTCGCGGCCATGGCGTTCGAGCTGGCTGAGCACCCGCAAACCGATTTGGCCTTTTCGGACGAGGACCAGATCATCGGCGGCCTCCGCGCCGCCCCATACTTCAAACCCGGCTGGAACCCGGACCTGATGACGGCCCAAAATCTGGTCTGCCACCTGGCACTCTATCGCCGCAGCCTGGTGGCCGGACTCGGCGGTCTGCGCCCAGCCTTTGACGGCAGCCAGGACTACGACCTCGCCCTTCGCGCAACAGCTGCCACCACGCGCATCCGCCACGTGCCGGATGTGCTCTATCATTGGCGCCAATCTTCAAACTCCCATTCCGTCATCGCAACGGACGCCTGCAAGAACGCAGCGCGGCGCGCAATTGCCGACGCGCTCGGCCCCGCCGGCACGGTCGAACCCGACCCCGATCTGCCGCAATGGCCACGCGTGCGGTTCGCCAAACCGGATGTGCGCATAGCAATTGTCGAAGGCGTACACACGAATCCTCCGGAGGACGCCGAAATGCTCGTCTTCCTCTCGCCCCAACTGCGCGCAGTGTCCGCGGACTGGCTGGACACGCTTGCCGCCCACGCGATGCGCCCGGGTGTCGGTGCGGCCGGCGCGCGTCTGGACGGGCCGTATGGGCGAGTGCACCATGCCGGCTATAATCTCGATCCCCGTCGCATTGCCATCTCGCCTGTCGGCCGCGCGGACGATCAGGACCCAGGCTATCGCGGCGCGTACCACCTGGCGCGCACCGTCTCGGCGGTCAGCGCAGATTGCCTCGCCATTCACCGTGCCACATTCGAAGCCGCTGGTGGCTTTACGCGGCAAGCCGAGGATTTCGCCGCCATCGATCTCTGCCTCAAGCTGGCGACGCTGGGCCTGCGTACGGTCTGGGCGCCGCAGGCTCGGCTACGTTATACGACGGCACCCCCCGCGCACGAAAAAGGCGCGCATTGGATGCGCCATCGGTGGGTGCATGAGCTGCACGATGATCGGTACAATAATCCGAACATCAAAGAACTGGGGGAGATGTGCCATCCCCCCCAGACCCCCCGTCGTTATTTAGAAGAGCCTCAATGAGTATTGCTTCCGAAATTGCCCGCAGGCGGACTTTCGCTATTATCTCACATCCGGACGCGGGCAAAACAACCCTCACCGAGCGCCTGCTGCGCGCCGGCGGCGCCATCCAGCTCGCCGGCAACGTGCGGGCCAAAGGCGAACGCCGCCGCACGCGCTCGGACTGGATGGGCATCGAACGGGACCGCGGCATCTCCGTCGTCACCTCCGTCATGACCTTCGAATACGCAGGCTGCGTCTTCAACCTTCTCGACACGCCCGGCCACGAAGACTTTTCCGAAGACACCTACCGCACACTCACCGCCGTCGACTCCGCCGTCATGGTAATCGACGCCGCCAAAGGCATAGAAGCCCGCACGCGAAAACTCTTCGAAATCTGCCGGCTGCGCGACATCCCCATCATCACCTTTGTCAACAAGATGGACCGCGAAGCACGCGACCCATTTGAATTGCTCGACGAAGTCTCCAGCACGCTCGCACTGGACTGCTCGCCCGCAACCTGGCCCGTCGGCCGCGCCGCCACCTTCGTCGGCACCTACGATGTCCGCGCGCGCGACCTGCACGTGTCCGAAACACTCGCCCAATCCGACCCGCGCATGCAAGCGCTCGGCGAGGAAATGGACCTCGTCCGCGCCGCCCTGCCAGAATTCGACGCCGAAAGCTTCAACGCTGGACACCTCACCCCCGTCTATTTCGGCAGCGCCATCCGCGAAATCGGCGTCGCCGACCTGCTCGACGCGCTCGCCGGCTACGGCCCCAAGCCGCGGGCACAAACCGCCGACACGCGCATCGTCCAAGCCGATGAGGAGAAACTCACAGCCCTGGTCTTCAAGATTCAAGCCAACATGGACCCCCAACACCGAGACCGCATCGCCTTCGCCCGCGTCTGCTCCGGCCGGCTGGAACGCGGCATGCGCCTCAAACAGGTGCGCACAGGCAAGCTGATCCCGCTGCACGCGCCGCAATTCTTCTTCGCGCGTGACCGTGTGCTCGCCGAGGAAGCCTACGCCGGAGACGTCGTCGGCATCCCCAATCACGGCACCCTGCGCATCGGCGACACGCTGACCGAAGATGAAGACTTACAATTCCTCGGCGTGCCGTCCTTCGCACCGGAAATCCTGCGCCGTGTGCGGCTGGACGATGCGATGAAAGCCAAAAAACTTAAGCAGGCATTGCAGGAACTGGCCGAGGAAGGGGTGGTGCAGCTCTTCCGCCCGCAGGATGGCAGCCCGCCAATCGTGGGCGTCGTCGGCACCTTGCAGCTCGACGTACTGATCGCGCGCATGGCCGGCGAATACGGCGTGGGCATCGGCTTTGAAGCCACGCCCTACAACCTGGCGCGCTGGATTTCCGGCGAACGCGCAACCGTAGAAAAATTCATCGCCGATCAGCGCACTGCAATGGCCGATGACGTGGATGGCGATCCGGTATTTCTGGCCACGTCAGCGTTCATGATGAAGCGCACGGCCGAGATGAATGCCGGCCTGGCGTTTCGCGACATCAAGGATCATCGTGCTGCGTAAAGTGCCGGCGGAGCGCGTTTGGTGCGCGCCGGGGCCGCGCGCCGGCGTTCTGCTTTCAGGGTGTTTCTCGTCGCGGCCATCAGCGCGTCCGAAAGATCGGGATCATTGACGGCGCGCGCCAGCGTCAGCGCACCCAGCATGGCGCTCAGCCGAAACATCGCCGTCCCCGCGCTGTCATCCTCTTTCGCAGCTCTGGCCAGACTCGCCATGCGGCGCAACGCGCGCCGGAGCTGCTCGGTGAAAACATCGCGCGCGCGATCATCCGCGCGCGCAATATCGGCGGCAAGCGCGCTAAAGGCGCAGCCATTGGCTCGCGCGTCGCGGTGCGTGCTGGACAAATAGCTGTCGATAAACGTTTCCAGACTGGCGAAGGGCTGTTCAACCTTGTCCGCGGCCGCACGTTCCACGGCATTGGCAACCAGGTCCTCGCGTGATCGGAAATGCTTGTAGAAACCGCCATGCGTCAGCCCGGCCTCGTTCATCAGCTCGGCAATGGAAAGTCCGTCCAATCCAGCCTCGCGAAAGCGGCGGGACGCCACGTCCAGTATCCGCTCGCGGGTCCTGGCCTTCTCGTCCTGAGTGTGGCCCATAGCAACGCCTCGCTCTCTGCCTCAACATGCAAGATGTTGGGTGCCATCCTCCTGGATGTCAACCCTCATCTCGCCCGCTACGCGATTCTTTCGCGTTACGTCTTTGTTCCATCGCGGTCGCGCGCGCGAAATCCGGTCGCCACGACGTAAAGCTCGCTGCTATCCTTGCGGCTTGCCGGTGGCTTGGCGTGCCTCACGCTGGCGAAATGCTGCTTCATCGGTGCCAGCATCTGCTTTTCCGTCCCGCCCTGGAACATCTTCGTCACGAATGCGCCGCCGGGCGTCAGCGTCTGCAACGCAAAGTCCAGCGCCAGTTCTGCCAACGCCATGATGCGCAAATGGTCCGTAGGTGCGTGGCCGGTCGTATTTGGTGCCATGTCAGACAGCACCAAGTCCGCGCAGCCGCCCAGCATCTCGATCAGGCGCGCGGGCATCGCGGGATCATTGAAATCGCCCTCGATCAAGCTCGCGCCCGGAAGTTCGTCGATCGGCAAAAGATCGACGCCAACAACGCGCGCCGCACCGCGCCGCAGCGCGACCTGGCTCCACCCGCCAGGTGCCGCGCCGAGATCGATCACGCGCGCACCCTTCTTGATCAGCGCATACTTGTCGTCGAGCTCCATCAGCTTGAATGCGGCACGAGATCGCAAGCCCTGCGCGCGCGCGGCCACGACATACGGGTCGTTGAGTTGCCGGCGCAGCCAGGCCTGTTGGGACGTGCTGCGGCCTTGAGATTTCTTGAGCTTGACCGCGACACTGCGCGCGCCGCTTGCCGGGCCTGTGCTATCGGATTTCCGGGTAACCATGACACGTATTATACCAGTCAGCAGAAAGATTGACTCTCAGAGTAAGGCTGGGGGAGATGTGCCATCCCCCCCAGACCCCCCGTCTTTAGTTAGGAAAAGGTCTAAATGAATGACGGGGGGTTTGAGGGGGGCTGACGTATACGTCAGCCACTTCTCCCCCATCTTTCTCCCCCTGATAATGTGTCAGTTTCAACGCCGGATTGTATGACAAGGCGTAGTTCAAAACAATTGAGGTCTGGGGCCGCCCGCCCCAGCTGGGGTCGCCACCAGAGCGCCACCGGTCTGAGCGCCGGTGGCGACGGGCAGAGCCCCTGGCCTGACTTCACTCCCGCGCCGCAAAGCACTTACCGGGCGCGCCGCACTCGCACGGATCATGCGCAACAGCATCCCCTCGCGCAGGCCGCGATCGGCGACAGTCACCGCGGGCATGCGCCAGGTATTGCGGATGGCCTCGAAGATGGCGCAGCCCGGCAGCACGAAGGCCGCGCGTTCGTGCCCCACGCAGGGGTGGCGCATCAAGCCCTCGCGCCCCAGCCCGCGCAGCACCGCCACCGCCGCATCGGCCGCCTCGGCGGTCAACACCTGGCCGTCCACCGCAGGCCGCCGGTAGCGCGCCAGCCCAAGTGCCACACCAGCCAGCGTGGTCACCGTGCCGCTGGTGCCGAGCAGGCGCACGCCAGACAGACGCACCTCATGGCCGATGCAGTGAATGGCCTCGAATGGCGCAAGCAGGCCGGTGACATGGTCTACCATGGCGCGGTAGCCCTGCTCCAAAAAACCCTGATGGCCAAAGCGTTCAGCAAGTGTCACCACGCCCACAGGCAGGCTGTCATAGCCGATCAGCGCAGGCCCGTGGCCGGCATCCAGCCGCACCCAGGCGAGCTCCGTCGAGCCGCCGCCGATATCAAAAAGCAGTGCCCGCCGTCCCGGTCCTTCCAACAGCGGCGCGCAGCTTTCCAGCGCCAATTCAGCTTCCTCGCGCGTTGAGATGATGTCGAAATCGATGCCGGTTTCGGCGTGCACGCGGTCCAGGAAGGCGGCGCCGTTGGCGGCGCGGCGGCAGGCTTCGGTCGCGATGGCGCGCACCGCGCGCACCGGCCGGCGTCGCAGGCGGGCGGCGCACGCGTGCAGCGCGCTCAGGGCGCGGTCCATCGCATCGGCGCTCAGCGCCCCGCTGTGGTGCAAACCCTCGCCCAGGCGCACAATGCGCGAGAAGCTGTCGATGACACGAAATCCGTCCAAGGCGGGGGTGCCGACCAGCAGGCGGCAATTATTGGTGCCCAAATCCAGCGCCGCGAACGCGCCGGCGTGGCCTGGCGGCCCGTCGGTGGTTGCAGCGGCGAGATGGACCATGGGGGGCGGGGTTTCCTTCGGGGCGGCTGGTCAATCCGGCGTTTATTCTGTCGAAGATGGTCGCAACCGCGAAAAGGGGCAAGGACTTACCGAGGGGCTGCGGCCCGTTGCAGGCGGTCATTGATCGCCGCACCCAAACCCCGCGAGGGTATCGGCATCACGGCAATCGCGGTGGCGGCCTGAGCGTCGAGCCACCGCAGGCCGGCGAAAAGGCGGCTGGCAGCCTCCGCTACGTTGCCATCAAGGCTCAATTGCCACACAGGCCCCGCGGTCGCGAGTGTAGGGCCGAAAGCGAGCAGCGCTTCTGCCGGACCAACCGTCTCGGCATTCAGGCGCAGCGTCGTGCGCGGCGCATAGTGGGAGACGAGCAGGCCGGGGGAGCGCAGGCCACGCGCGGCGCCGGCCTCTGCGGGCGTGATGCCGCGGCCGATCTCGCCGCAGAAGGCTTCGATGGCCTCGGCCGGAATGCCGCCCGGGCGGAGCAGGAAGGGGCGTGGGCCGGTCAGGTCCAGCACCGTGCTTTCCAGGCCGCCGGTAGCGGGACCGCAATCCAGGATTGCCGCGATAAGCCCTGCAAGGTCGGCCATGACGTGCGCGGCTGTGGTCGGGCTGACCGCGCCCGAGCGGTTGGCCGAAGGTGCCGCGATCGGCACGCCCGCCGCTTGCAGCAGCGCCCGGGCGGGCAGGGATGCCGGCACACGCACGGCCAGCGTGTCCAGCCCGGCGCCGGCGAGCAGGTCGATGCAGGTCGTGGGACGGCGCGGCAGCACCATGGTGAGCGGGCCTGGCCAGAAAGCGGCCGCAAGGCTCTCGGCCATGGCGGAGCGGGCCACGTGGACGAATGCAGCCTCAGCAGTGGCGAAATGGCATATCAGGGGGTTGAAGTGCGGGCGCCCCTTGGCCGCGAATATCGCCGCCGTCGCGCGCGCGCTGGTCGCATCCCCGCCTAGGCCATAAACGGTCTCAGTGCCAAAGGCGACCAGTTGGCCGGCGCGTAACAAGGCGGCGGCCTCGGCAATGCCAGCCGCATCAACCGCCAGCAGCCGGGTCATGCGCCGCGGACGCAGAAGCCGGGATTGGCCCAGCCCGGCTTGTTGTAGCGCAATGCCGTGCCGTCCAGCGCGGTCAGGCACCCGCCGGCAGCCTCAAGCACGGCTTGGGGTGCGGCGGTGTCCCACTCCATCGTGCGGCCGAAGCGGGCGTAGAGGTCAGCCAAACCCTCGGCGATGCGGCACACCTTGATCGCCGAACCCATCGCGGTGACGGAGGCAACGGTCCGGCCGCGCAGGAAGTCACGCAGGCGCGGGTCGTCCCCGCGCGCGGCCGAGGAGAGCACGGCCAGGCCGGCGGCCGGCGCTTGGCGCACCGCGATGTGGCGGCGAGGCCCGTGATCCTGCTTCCAGGCGCCCACGCCAACGATGCCGCCAAAAAGCTCGGCCGTGGCGGGCAGGGCGACCGCGCCGAGCACGGGCGTGGCGTCTCGCACCAAGCCTATGTTGACGCAGAAGCTGTCCCGCCCGGCGGCAAAATCGCGCGTGCCATCCAGCGGGTCCACAAACCACGTGGTGCGGCTTGGGCGGGGGGTGTGCCCGGCGGAGATTTCCTCCTCGGCAACGATCGGGATCAGCGGTGTGGCGGCGCGCAGGCCGGCGGTGATCAGGGCCTCGGCGGCGTGGTCTGCGTCGGTCACGGGGGAGCGGTCGGGCTTGGCCAGCGTGACAAAGCCGCGGGCGCGTATGCCCAGGATGAGTTCGGCGGCTTGCCAGGCTAGGTTGGCCGCCAATTCAAGCATTGCAGCATCGTCCAGTGAAGCGGGCATTATGAACGGCTCAATGAAGACGGGGGGGTTTGGGGGGAGTGGCACACTCCACCCAATCTTCCTACCTTGCCTTCCTGCGCTTCCCGATCGGATTACCTTCATGCTCGATGTTCGTTTCACCCCTCCTGCCCTGCCGACCCAGGGCGCGCTGGCGCTGCTGGTGCCCGAGGGGACCGAACCCGCGGGCCTGTGGCGCGCGGCCGATGAAGCGAGCGGCGGCGCCGTCACGCGTGCCTTCGCCTCGGCCGAGTTCACGGGCAAAGAGGGGCAGAGCGTCACGATCCTCGCACCCGCCGGCGGTCTGAGTCGGATCGTCGCCGTGGGCCTGGGCAAGCTGGGCGATCTCACGGACCACAAGGCCGAGGATGCCGGCGGCGCGCTGGTGCCGCTGCTTGCACGCGAGGCGTCGGTGACCGTAGCCGCCGGTGCGCTGGACGGGGCGCAATCGGCGCGTGCGGCATTCGGCGCCGTGCTGCGGGCGTATCGCTTCGATCTTTACCGCACCAAGATGAAACCCGAGGACAAGCCGAAGCTTGCCGCGGTGACAGTGCTGACCGCGCAGGGCGACGCGGCGGAGGCGGAATGGAAAAAGCTCGCGGCCGTAGCGCGCGGCGTGTTCGTGGCGCGCGATCTGGCGACCGAGCCGCCGAATATCCTGACGCCGATCGAGTTCGCCAATCGTATCGAAAAGCTGTCCGAACTGGGGCTTAAGATCGAGGTTTTCGGGCCCGAGCAGATGCTGGAATGGGGCATGGGCGCCCTGATGGGCGTGGCGCAGGGCAGCGCGCAGAAGCCGCGCATGGTGGTGATGCGCTGGGATGGCGGCACGGCGGGCGAAAAGCCGGTCGCCTTCATCGGCAAGGGTGTCACGTTCGATACAGGCGGCATCAGCATCAAGCCCGCGGCCGGCATGGAGGACATGAAGTGGGACATGGCCGGCGCCGGCGCCGTGGTCGGGCTGATGGCGGCCCTGGCGGGGCGCCGTGCAGCGGTGAACGCCGTGGGCCTGGTAGGGCTGGTCGAGAACATGCCCGGCGATAACGCGCAACGGCCCGGCGATGTGGTGCGCAGCTATTCGGGGCAGACGATCGAGGTGCTCAACACCGATGCAGAGGGCCGTCTGGTTCTGGCGGACGTGCTTTGGTACGCGCAGGAGAAATTCGATCCGAAGTTCATGGTGGATCTGGCAACGCTGACAGGCGCCATGATCGTGGCGCTGGGACACGAACATGGCGGCCTATTCAGCAACGATGACGATCTGGCGGGCAAGCTGCTGGCCGCGGGCATTGCGTCGTCTGAGAAATTGTGGCGGCTGCCGATGGGGCCGGAGTATGACAAGCTGTTGAAGTCCGACATTGCGGACATGAAGAATATTACGGGTCGGCCAGGTGGGTCGATTACCGCGGCGCAGTTCCTGGCAAGGTTCGTCAACGGCAAGCCGTGGGCGCATTTGGATATTGCGGGCATGGCGTGGGCGACGAAGGACCATGCGACGATCCCGAAGGGTGCCACTGGCTATGGCGTGCGCCTGCTGGATCGGATGGTCGCGCAGTATTTCGAAGGGTGACGCCGTATTGTCCTAACGAACGACGGGGGGTCTGGGGGGGATGGCACATCCCCCCCAGCCTTACCCTTTGATTTGCGTCAACCTAGCCCCGCAAGACCCCGGCACCGCGCTCGTCGTGCCCGTCGCCGGTGAATTGCCCCCGCCATTTGCATCGATGCGCGACTTTCTGGAAGAGCTCGATGCCGTCTGCGATGTTCGCGGCGGATTGCGGCGCGTTCTGTTCGCGCGGGTAACAGGAGATTGGCGGCGGGCCGGGGCGCGTGCAATTGCCGCTGCGCTCCGGGAGCCGAGCCTGGCGCTGGACCTGAACGGCGTTGCGGCGGCAGACGGCGCGGCGTTCATAGAAGGCGCGTGCCTGCGCGCGTGGCGGGATGAGCGGTGGCGCACGC
This sequence comes from Acetobacteraceae bacterium, assembly GCA_965276755.1. Lineage (GTDB taxonomy): Bacteria > Pseudomonadota > Alphaproteobacteria > Acetobacterales > Acetobacteraceae > CAJCIS01. The sequence continues at coordinate 1,247,549 of OZ255625.1, read as the reverse complement.
GGGGCGGGCAAGACGCGCCGCGATTGGGTGCGCTGAGAGCATTCGGCGGGGCGACGGGATTGGTCGAGGCATGGGGGCGCCGCGCCGCTTCCGTGGAAAGTGCGCTGTTCGCGCGCGATCTGGTGAGCGAGCCATCAAATACACTGACGCCGGAGGGGTTCGTCGCACGCCTGTCGACGCTGGTGAACGCGGGCGTGGAATTGACGGTGCTGCGTGGCGCGGCGTTGCATGAAGCGGGACTGAGCGGGTTGCTGGCCGTGGGCGGCGGATCGAGCCACCCCCCGCTGCTGGCGGTCCTGCGCTGGACGGGTGCGGGCGGCGCACCGCTGGCTTTCGTGGGCAAGGGCATTACGTTCGACACGGGCGGTATCTGCATCAAACCGGCGGACGAGATGTGGGAAATGCGCGCGGACATGGCGGGTGCGGCGGCGTGCGCGGGCGCGATGCTGGCGCTGGCACGGCGAGGCTCGGCGGCCAGCGTCATTGCGGTGCTGGCCCTGGCGGAAAATGCAACCTCCGGTGCGTCCTACCGCCCATCCGACGTGCTGACCCACGCCGATGGCACGACGATCGAAATTATCGACACGGATGCGGAAGGCCGCCTAATGCTGGCCGATGCGCTGGGCTGGGCTGTACGGAATGGTGCGCGCGCGGTGATTGATCTGGCGACGCTGACGGGCAGCGTTGTGGTCGCACTCGGGCATGAACGGGCGGGGGTGTTTTCCAATGACGACGCGCTGGCAGCGCAAGTGCACGCTGCCGGCGAGGCGGTGGGCGAGCGCGTGTGGCGCCTGCCGATCGATGACAGCCATCGCGCGGCGCTGGACAGCGATATCGCCGATCTGCGCCATTGCTCGCCCGAGCGAGGTCAGCCGGATGCGTGCCAGGCCGCAGCGTTCCTGCGCCATTTCGTGGGTGTCACGCCGTGGGTGCATCTGGATATCGCCGGCGTGGAAAGCCGCGCGGAGGCCGCCCCTGAGCACGCTGCGGGTGCGACCGGATTTGGCGTGCGGCTGCTGGACCGGCTTGTGGCGGACGCGTTCGAATGAGCGTGGATATCGGCTTTTACCATTTGACCCGCACGCGGCCGGCCGAGGCATTGCCGGCCTTGCTGGGGCGCACGCTGGCGGCGGGCAAGCGCGCCGTGGTGCAGTGCGCGCCCGAGCGCGTGTCCGCGCTCGATAGCGCATTGTGGCTGTGCACGAACCCCGATTGGCTGCCGCACGCCGCGTCCGGCGACGCCAGCGTGCAGCCGATCTGGATCACCGCTACCGATGATGCGCCGAATGGCGGCAGTTTTCTGTTTTTGCTGGACGGCGTGTCGGCTACGCTGACCCGCTATGAGCGGGTATTTGACTTGTTCGACGGCAAGAATGACGAGGCGGTTGCGGCCGCCCGCACGCGCTGGCGCAACGCGAAAGCCGAAGGCCACAAACTGTCCTATTGGCAGCAAGGTGCAAAGGGCTGGGAGAAGAAGTCGTGAAGGTCAAGAATTGGGGGAGATGTGCCATCCCCCCCAAACCCCCCGTCATTATTTAGGCTTGGCGTTCCATGGTCGACGCGCCACGCTTATCGCAAAAGCCGCCCGGAGGCCCGGTCGACCGGCCGCGCTTCATCGAGCGCAGTGCGGCCGATCGCCTGCACGTGATCGGGCGGCCCAAAGGCGCCTGGCGAGACGTCTATCACCAGGCACTCAAGCTGAGCTGGACGCGTTTCCTGCTTATAGGCACAGCATTCTTTCTGCTGTTGAACGTTGCCTTCGCGGTCCTCTACAGCTTGCAGCCGGGTGGCATCACCGATTTGAAGCGCGGCTCGCTGAGCCAGGCGTTCTTCTTTTCGGTGCAGACATTGGCCACGATCGGCTATGGCCACTGGGCGCCGGTATCCACCTACGCCAACATCATCGTCACGCTGGAAACCTTGATCGGCGTGTCGTCAATCGCGGTGCTCACCGCCCTTGCTTTCGCGCGCTTTGCTCGGCCGACCGCGCAGATCGTCTTCAGCCACAATATGGTGGTAACGTCGTACGACAGCGTTCCCACGCTGATGCTGCGCCTGGCCAATGTGCGCGACAACCAGATCCTGGAGGCGCGGGCCAGCCTGACGATGCTGCGCGACGAAGTGACCCGGGAGGGACAGTATATCCGCCGCCTGCACGATCTGACGCTGGTGCGCGATCATACACCCGTTTTCGCCATGACGTTCCAGGTCATGCACAAGATCGACGAAACGAGCCCGCTGCACGGCTATACGCGCGAGCGCATGGAGACCGATTGGGTGGAAGTGATTGCGTTGGTTGCGGGCCTGGACGAAACCATGATGCAGAACGTGCATGCACGCGCGTCCTACGACAGCGGTGAAATCCTGTTCGGGCGGCGCTTTGCCGACATTTTCGGCTATCTGCCGGATGGTACGCGCGCTATGGATTATCGCCAGTTCCAAGTGACCGAACCGGACCATGAGGCATGACCATTCGCGTGGGCATTTCGGGTTGGACCTACCCGCCATGGCGCGGCAAGTTCTATCCAAAAGGCTTGCGGCAGAAGGATGAGCTGATTTATGCTGCGAGCCAATTCCGCACGATTGAAATCAACGGCACGTTCTATGGCTTGCAGCGGCCGGAAACTTTTGCGGCCTGGGCCGCGCAGGTGCCAGAAAATTTCGTCTTCTCCGTCAAGGCGCCGCGCTTCATTACGCATATGAGCAGGTTGCGCGGCGTTGCCACGCCGATCGCCAACTTCCTGGCCTCCGGCGTGCTGCGCCTGGGTGCGCGCCTGGGGCCGATCCTGTGGCAAATTCCGCCAAATCTGGCCTTCGACGCTGAACTCATCGAAGCTTTCCTGTCTTTGCTTCCGCACGACACGCAAGCGGCGGCCGAGATGGCCGCCCGCCACGATGCGCGTCTTAATGGCCGCGACTGGGCGCAGACCGACGCGCCACGGCCGTTGCGTCATGCCATGGAAGTGCGGCACGACAGTTTTCGCGCGCCGGCCTTCGTGACCTTGCTGCGCCGCTACGGCGTGGCATTGGTTTGTGCCGACACGCCGGAGTGGCCGCGCCTGGGCGATGTATGCGCCGATTTCATCTACGCCCGGCTGCACGGGTCAGAGCAACTCTACGCCAGCGGTTACGATGATGCCGCCATAGACGCGTGGGCGGCGCGCGGAAAAGTCTGGGCGGCAGGCGGCACGCCCGACGATCTGGAGTGCGTGGCGGAGCACGCCGTCGCCTCCCCGCGGGACGTGTTCTTCTATTTCGACAACGATCAGAAAGTGTTTTCGCCGCGGGACGCATTCTCCCTTGAGGCGCGCGTGATGCCGGAGGATAATGGCGCATGACCTTGCTTCTGAACGTGATCTGGGTGATTTTCGGCGGGCTCGTCATGGCCCTGGCCTGGGCGGTGGCGGGCTGCCTGGTGGCGATCACTATCGTCGGGCTGCCCTGGGCGGCCGCGTGCTTTCGCATCGGCGGCTTTACGCTGTGGCCATTCAGGCGCGAGGCAATCGATCGCCGCCTGATGACGGGACGCGAGGATTTCGGCACGGGCCCGCTGGGCGTTGTCGGCAACATCATCTGGCTGATGACCCTGGGCGTGCCGCTGGCTTTGGGGCACGTCGCGGCCGCGCTGGCCTGCGCGGTAACGATCATCGGGCTGCCTTTTGCCTGGCAGCATATCAAGCTCGCAATGATCAGCCTGTGGCCGATCGGCACCCAAGTGGTGGACGCCCGCATCGCCGAGGATGCGCGCAGGCGGGCCGCAATCATGTCATGACCGAAGGCGCGGCGTCATTTCCGGGTCAGCGGCGCTTCCACCCTCGGCGTCGGCGAACGCCGCGTCATTCGGCATCGCTTCTACCAGAAAGACGGGGCGGAGAACTGTCATACTACTTATGGTTGAGTGGTCTGGACGCGTGATGGGTCCAGATCGTGGCGCTTGATCTTGCCGGCGCGTCGGTGTGACGGCACGGCGGCCACCCGGCATGCAGCCATGGGGACAGGGCGTGGCGCAATCTGGCCCATTGCGGCGCGGCATTCTTTCAGCAGATCGTTAGCCGCTCTGAAATCATCTTGACTCGCCAACTATTGCGGCAGCACGCTTCGCCCGCCAGAAGCTCAATGCGCTTGGGCACACTCTTTTTTTGAATGGAGCGATTGCAATGCATGGATCAGTGACGCGTTTGAAATTGGCTGCGGCGTGCGCGGTGTTGCCACTCGCTGTGGCAATGACGGCACAATCGGCCTTCGCGACGATGGCGGGCACGTATACGGGCACGAACAATGAAGGCTACCCGGTTCAAGTCGTCGTCGCCTCCGTCAATGGCGGCTTGGCGGTGACGGGGATTTCCGATGAAGGTGCAGTTTATTGTGACGGCCTGCAGGCCGCGACCTATGGCGTTGGCGTGGGTTTGGCCGGTCAGCCGATCGTGAAAAGGAGGGCGACGATCGATCTTCTTGTAACGAGCCTGTATTTTCACAGTGATCTGAAGTTTGGCGGCGGTGGCCTGCATGGCAAGATCCAATTTGCGGTGCCGTTGTTCAACAAGACCAAGGAGCCACCCAAGATGGCGTGTGCCGCCAAGACGATGAAGCAGACCTTCACCGCCACCATCGGCGGCGCGACCTTCCACGCCCCGCCCGCGGGCACAGCCTACGCCGTCCCGGCAGCCGTACTAAAATAACGACTTGAATCGGGGTCTTGGGCGGACTCAGCCGGCGCACGCGCCGGCCCGCCCAAGGCACATTTCCCCCACTTCTTTTGCTGCCGCGAACTTCGCGCGGTTTTACGGGTTCTGTTGGCGAACACAGGCGGGCGCAGCAAAAAGCCGCCCGGCCTGACTGCAAAAGGAACCCGAAATGCGTTACCTTCTGACCGCCGCTGCCCTTTCGATCATCGCCACAGCGTCCCACGCAGCGCCGCCCGTCATCACCGAAAATCTGACAGGCACCATCAGCGGCTCTCAAACCATCGACACAAAAGGCTATTTCGGCAAGGCCGGCACCAACCTTTCAGGCGCCACAGTGGCGATCTACCTGCAATATGTGCCCAAGCTTTTCGGTGCCAGCCAGACCTGCCGCAACAACGCGTGTACCTACAACGAATCGTTCAAGATGGCGGACACGCAAGGCTCGCTGCTCGTCACCATCACCATCAATGGCCAGAGGGTGGTGTATTCGCCGACCTATCAGGGCGCGATCTTCTTCCCCACCCAAGGTGCCAATCAGTTGACCATAGATGCCGATGCCTTCAGCGGCTTTGGTGATGGCTTGCCCGGGCTCCAATTCGCCACGTTGTTCAAGTCCGCGCCCAAGTTCGGACAGCCACTTCGCGGGCCGGTGCTCCAGGCCTCGGCCAGCGATTACATCGCCTTCTTCGACGCCAGCGACCAAACGCCCGTCGAGCAGCTGAGCTACACGCCTACGGCTGGCACGAAGTAATCGGCCCACGCCCCGCGCCTTGACGCGGTCGCGGGCACGCGCTTTAACGCCGTCCTTATCGGGAAAACCTGCTTTCCCGGCTCCCGCCTGACGCGGGGGCTCCGCCGCTCCGCGAAGGCTCGCGCAGCGGCGCGAAGCGCATTGGAGCGACCCCAGCCATGTTCGACACCCTGTCGGACAAGTTCAACGGCATCTTCGAGGGCCTGCGCCGCCGCGGCGCCCTGAGCGAGGCCGATGTTACCGAGGCTCTGCGCGAAGTGCGCCTGGCCATGCTGGATTCCGACGTCGCCCTGCCGGTCGTCAAGGATTTCGTCGCCAAGGTAAGGGCGCGCGCCATCGGCGCCGAGGTGCTCGACAGCGTCTCGCCCGGCCAGACGGTGGCCAAGATCGTCAACGACGCGCTGGTCGAAGCCCTCGGCGGCGTCGGCGCTGTGCCGCTCAACCTGGCTGCCCCCGCGCCGATCCCGTTCCTGATGGTGGGCCTGCAGGGCTCGGGCAAGACCACCACATCCGGCAAGCTCGCTTTGCGCCTGCGCACGCGCGAAAAGAAGCGCGTTCTGCTGGCAAGCCTCGACACGCAGCGCCCGGCCGCCCAGCTCCAGCTCGCCCAACTGGCCGAGCGCGCCGGCGTGCCGTCCCTGCCCATCGTCGCCGGCGAGACGCCGGTGCAGATTGCCCGCCGCGCCATGGATGCCGGCCGTCGCGAGGGCTTTGACATCGTCATCCTCGACACCGCCGGTCGCCTGTCCATCGACCAGGCGCTGATGGATGAGGTGCGCGCCATTCGCGAGGCGACCAGCCCGGTCGAGACGCTGCTGGTGGTGGACGCCATGACCGGCCAGGACGCCGTCCGCACCGCGCAGGCCTTTAACGACAGTCTGGGCGTCACCGGCGTGATCCTGACGCGCATGGATGGCGATGCGCGCGGCGGCGCGGCGCTGTCGATGCGCCATGTCACCGGCGCGCCGATCAAGTTCTCCGGCTCCGGCGAGAAGATCGATGCGCTCGAGGAATTTCACCCCGAGCGTGTCGCCGGGCGCATTCTTGGCCTGGGCGATATCGTCGGCCTGGTCGAGCGCGCGGCCGAGACGATCGATCAGGACGAGGCGGAGAAGCTCGCCCGCAAGATGATGGCCGGGCGTTTCACGCTCGAGGACTATTCAAGCCAGCTCAAGCAGATGAGCAAGATGGGTTCGATCAGCTCGATCTTGGGCATGCTGCCCGGCATGGGCCAGATGAAGCAGCAGATCGAGAATGCCAATATCGATCAGACGATCTTCAAGCGCCATCAGGCGATGATCAGCAGCATGACCGTGAAGGAACGCCAGGCGCCGGAAATCATCAAGGCGAGCCGCAAGAAGCGCATCGCCGCAGGCTCGGGCGTGGCGGTTGCCGACGTCAACAAATTGCTCAAGCAGTTCGACGACATGGCCGACATGATGAAGCGCATGAAAAAGCTCGGCGCCAAAGGGCTGATGCGTCACGGGCTGGCGGGGCTGATGCCGGGTGGCGCCGCGCCGCAAGCCGGTCGCGCCGGTCCGCGACGACCCTTCTGAATTCACGAATTTACACAAGGAAGCAGCACTAACATGGGTCTCAAGATTCGCCTCGCCCGCGCCGGCGCCAAGAAGCGGCCGTATTATCACATCGTGGTCGCAGACAGCCGCAGTCCGCGCGATGGGCGCTTCATCGAAAAGGTTGGCAGCTACAATCCGATGCTGCCGGCCGAGCACGAAGAGCGCATCAAACTGACGCATGATCGCATTACCTACTGGCTGGCCGAGGGTGCGCTGGCAACCGATCGCGTGGCGCGCTTCCTGGGCAATGCAGGGCTGATGCTCAAGCACGAACATCGCGAACAGCCGATCCAGTCCGCGCCGAAGAAGCGCGCACAGGAACGCGCCAAGGCCGCGGCGGACGCTGCGGCCGCAGCGTAAGCAGTGGTTGAAGGCCAAATCCTGATGGGCGTGGTGGGCAGGCCGCATGGCGTGCGTGGGCTGGTGCACGTGCACAGCTACACGACCGTCGCGGCCGACCTGCCGCGTTATGCGCCACTCAGCGATGAGCGCGGGCGAGTGTGGTCGCTGGCCTGGCGCGGCGAGGGGTTGGCCGAACTGCGTGACGCATCGGGGCGCGCGATCGCCGATCGTTCGGAGGCCGAAAAGCTCGTCAATCTGCGCCTCTTCGCGCCGCGCGATCGGCTGCCGCCAACCGCGGATGAGGACGAGTTCTATTTGGCCGATCTGATCGGGCTGGCCGCGGTTGATGCCGCGGGTGCCGAAATGGGACGCGTCATCGCGGTGCACGATTACGGCGCCGGTTCCAGCCTGGAAATCGTCGCCGGCGCCGAAAGCCTTTTCGTGCCCTTTACACGCGAGGCGGTGCCGAGCGTGGATGTGGCCGCCGGACGCATCGTGGTGACCCCGCCTGATGAGGTCGAGATCGCCGGCGATGTGAGCGAGCGCGTGGCATGAGTTGGCGCGCCACGGTGCTGACGCTGTTTCCGGCCATGTTCCCGGGACCGCTCGGCCAGTCGCTGGCCGGCCGGGCGCTGGAGGCGGGAATTTGGCAATTGGAGACGCTGGATATTCGCGATTTCGCGGGCCGGGCAGACCGGCGCGTCGATGACACGCCATTCGGCGGCGGCGCGGGCATGGTGCTGCGCGCGGATGTGGTCGATACAGCGATTGCCGCCGCAGCGGACGATCGGCCATTGTTGTACGTGACGCCGCGTGGGCTGCCGCTGGCGCAGCAGGACGTGCGCGCGCTCGCCGCCGGCCAAGGCGTTATCGTGCTGTGCGGGCGCTATGAAGGCATCGACCAGCGCGTGATCGATGCCCGCGCACTTCGCGAAATCAGCGTTGGCGACTACGTACTTTCCGGTGGCGAATTGGCGGCGATGATTGTGCTGGATGCCTGTGTGCGCCTGCTGCCCGGCGTCATGGGTGCCGCGCATAGCGCGGAGGAGGAGAGTTTCTCCGACGGCCTGCTGGAATATCCCCACTACACGCGCCCGGCCGAATGGCAGGGGCGCGCTGTGCCCGATGTGCTGCTGTCGGGCGATCATTCCCGCATCGCCGCGTGGCGCAAGCGCGAAGCCGAAACCATCACCCGTGCGCGCCGGCCCGATTTGTGGGGCGCGTTACAGAGCCATGAAAGGACGCAATCATGAACATCATTCAGAGCTACGAGGCGGAGGAGATCGCGCGCCTGAGTGCCGCGCGCGCCGTGCCGGAATTTTCGCCCGGCGATACGCTGCGCGTATCGGTCAAGGTGGTTGAGGGCGAGCGGGCGCGGGTGCAGGCCTATGAGGGCGTGTGCATTGCGCGCAGCAATCGTGGGCTGAACAGTAATTTCACTGTGCGCAAGATCAGCTACGGCGAGGGCGTGGAACGTATCTTTCCGCTGTATTCGCCGGCGATTGCGCAGATCGAGGTGGTGCGGCGCGGTGATGTGCGGCGGGCAAAGTTGTATTATTTGCGTGGGCGGCGTGGCAAGTCGGCGCGTATTGCGGAGAAGGCTAGGGAGACGCCTGCGGCTTGAAGGAAGGCTAGGGGCTCTGCCCCTGGACCCCGCTGGGGCCTGAGGCCCCAGACCCCATTTTGTAGTAGCCGCAAACAGATGGGGGTCTGGGGCCTCAGGCCCCAGCGGGAGCGCGAGGGCAGAGCCCTCGCAAATCTAGGAAACCCACGATGCCTAGCACGCTCTTCGACAAAATCTGGAACGCCCACATCATAGAGGCCGAGCCCGACGGCACCTGCCTGCTCTACATCGATCGTCACCTCGTCCATGAAGTCACCTCCCCGCAAGCCTTCGAAGGCCTGCGCACCGCAGGCCGCCGCGTGCGCCGACCCGATGCCACAATCGCCGTCGTCGATCACAACGTCCCCACCACAGACCGCCGCGCCGGCATTGCCGAGCCGGAAAGCCGGCTGCAGATCGAAACGCTGGAACGCAATGTCGCGCAATTCGGCGTGCCCTATTTTCCGCTGCTCGATACGCGCCAGGGCATCGTGCATATCGTGGGGCCGGAGCAGGGGATTTCCCTGCCAGGCATGACGATTGTCTGCGGGGACAGCCACACCAGCACGCACGGCGCCCTCGGCGCGCTTGCCTTTGGTATCGGCACGTCCGAAGTCGAGCACGTGCTGGCCACACAGACGCTGCGGCAGTTGCCCGCAAAAAATATGCTCGTGCAGATCGATGGCAAGCTGAGCGCGGGCGTCACCGCCAAAGACCTGGTGCTCGCCGTCATCGGCCGCATCGGCACGGCCGGCGGCACCGGCCACGTCATCGAATACGCGGGCGAGGCGATCCGCGCGCTGGACATGGCCGGCCGGCTGACGGTGTGTAACATGTCGATCGAAGCCGGCGCGCGCGCCGGCCTGATCGCGCCCGATGACGTCACGTTCAACTACGTGCGCGGCCGCCCCTACGCCCCGCACGGAGAGGCATTCGACCACGCCGTCGCCTATTGGCGCACCCTGCCGTCCGATCCAGGCGCCGTCTACGACAAGATGGTGGTGCTGGATGCGGCGGCGATCGCCCCCATGGTCACCTGGGGCACGAGCCCCGAGGCAGTCGCCCCCATCACCGGCACCGTTCCCGACCCTGACCTCGCGCCCGATGAGGCAGCGCGCACGCAGGCGCGCCGCATGCTGTCCTACATGGACCTGCAGCCAGGGCAGAAACTCGCCGGCCTGCGCGTGGACGTCGTCTTCATCGGCAGTTGCACCAATGGCCGGATCGAGGACATTCGCGCCGCCGCCGCCGTCGCGGTAGGGCGCCACGTGGCCGCGGGCCTGCGCGCCTTGGTGGTGCCGGGTTCCGGAGAGGTCAAGATGCAGGCGGAGGCCGAGGGCCTGGACCGCGTGTTGCTGGATGCCGGCTTTGAATGGCGAGAGGCCGGCTGCTCCATGTGCCTGGGCATGAACCCGGACAAGCTCACGCCGGGCCAGCGCTGCGCCAGCACATCCAACCGCAATTTCGAGGGCCGGCAGGGTCCAGGCGGGCGCACGCACCTGGTCTCGCCCGCAATGGCCGCAGCGGCGGCAATTAGCGGTCACCTGGTCGATGTGCGGGATTTGGCCTGATGGACCCCTTCACCACGCTGACCGGGATTGCGGCACCGCTGCCGCTGGCCAACGTCGACACTGACAAGATCATTCCGGCGCGGTTCCTCAAAACCATTGCGCGAACCGGCCTGGGCGTGCATCTTTTCGATCCGTTGCGCTTTGATGACGAAGGCCAGGAGCGTCCGGACTTCGTGCTGAACCAGCCTGCGTTCCGGCAGGCGGAGATACTGATTGCCCATGAGAATTTCGGCTGCGGATCGTCACGCGAGCATGCCCCATGGGCGCTGCTGGATTTTGGCATACGCTGCGTGATCGCGCCTGATTTCGCCGACATCTTCTACAACAATTGCTTCAAGAACGGCATCCTGCCCATCCGGCTTCCGCGCGCGGTGTGCGACGCCTTGATGGAGGATGCGCGGCTCGGCGGCAATGCGCGGCTGACGGTTGATTTGCGGCGCCAGGTGGTCGTTCGGCCAGGCGGCGAGGAAGTCGGCTTTGAAGTCGATGCCACGCGGCGGCATTTGTTGCTGGAAGGCATCGATGAAATCGGCCAGACGCTAGGCCATGCTGGCGCAATTGATGCGTTCGAGTCAAAGCAGGCGGCCTGGGTGCCGCAAATCAGAGTGGAATAAAATCGACGGGGGGTCTGGGGGGGCAGGCACTGCTCCCCCGGCCTTCTTCCTTGGAAGCGCTTCAATGTCCACCACGCACAAACTCCTGATCCTGTCCGGCGACGGCATCGGCCCCGAAATCATGCGCGAAGCCCGCCGCGTGATCGATTGGCTGGAACGCCGCCGCGGCGTGGCCTTCGAAATCGAGGAGGATCTGGTGGGCGGCGCGGCCATCGACGCGCGAGGCACGCCCCTTGACACCAGCACGCTCGATCTCGCGCGCGCGGCCGATGCCGTGCTCTTCGGTGCGGTCGGCGGACCCGCGTGGGACGGCGTGGGCTTCGACAAACGGCCCGAAATTGCTATTCTGGGCCTGCGTCGCGAGCTTGGCCTGTTCGCCAATCTGCGCCCAGCCATTGTCTATGAGCCGCTGGTCGCGACCAGTTCGCTCAAACCTGAACTCGTGCGCGGGCTGGACCTGATGATCGTGCGCGAGAGCACGGGCGGGGTTTATTTCGGCGAGCCGCGCGGCGTGACGCGCCTGCCCGATGGCCAGCAGCGCGGCGTCAATACCGAAGTCTATACCACATCCGAAATCCAGCGCGTCGGGCGTGTGGCTTTCGATCTCGCCCGCCAGCGCGGCCGCCGCGTGGCCAGCGTGGAAAAATCCAACGTCATGGAAAGCGGGCGGCTCTGGCGTGATGTCATGGCAGCACTTGGCGAGGCGGAATACCCGGACGTGGCACTGACCCACGTGCTGGCCGATAATTGCGCCATGCAGCTCGTGCGCAACCCGCGCCAATTCGACGTAATCGTCACCACCAATCTGTTCGGCGACATCCTGAGCGATCTGGCCGCCATGCTGACCGGCAGCCTCGGCATGCTGCCCTCGGCCACCCTGGGCGCGCGCCAGGAAGACGGGCGCCAGCACGCGCTCTACGAACCCATCCACGGCAGCGCGCCCGATATCGCCGGCCGCGGCGTGGCCAATCCGCTGGCGCAGATGCTTAGCCTGGCCATGCTGCTGCGCCACAGCCTGGCGTTGGAACCCGAGGCGCTGCTGATCGAACAGGCTGTGGTGCGCGTTCTGGCCAACGGTTTGCGCACGGCCGATATTATGGAGGTGGGCTCGGCGCGGGTGGGCACGGGCGTCATGGGCGAGGCGGTGCTGCGCGAGCTCGACAAGGCACCGGGTTAAGGCGGCGGGGCTTGCCCCAGGAATGGGGTTGCGGTAGAGGGCCGCCTCCGCGGCGCCCGTAGCTCAATTGGATAGAGCACCAGACTACGAATCTGGGGGTTGGAAGTTCGAGTCTTTCCGGGCGCGCCATCTTACCACGAACAGACGAAAAGTTGGGGGAGATGTGCCATCCCCCCCAAACCCCCCGTCATCTGATTGGGCGAGTCTGCCTTCTGGCAAGCGGTCGCCGGGAGGAAACAGGAAGTTGAGAAGGCAGAACTCACGTTCGCCGCAGTGAAACTACGTGAGCATTGCTCACTTCTGTCCCTTGCGTGAATGCCGACTGTCGTTATGGTCAGGTAAGGTCGCATCTGACGAGAGGATAACGAATGTCTGGCGAAGTCATCTACTCGTCGGGGACGGTGAGTGTTACAAGAACGCTTGTTCAAATCGGAGGCATGTCTTACCCGGTAAACGGTATCGTAACAGTGTTTGTTAAGAAGCCAGAAAACATGAAGTTCTATGTTTTCGGCGGCATTTTGGCTGCCGTCGGTCTAATTGGGTTGGCAGTTTCAAGAACCGGTGCATTCGGGATATTCTGGATTATGCTGGGTGCAGCATTAGTTTGGCTTGGTTACACTCGCCCGCATGCGCTAATTCTTCGTACCGCCGCAGGAAACCAGCAGGCGCTGTCATCGCGAGATACCAGGTTGCTTTTTGACGTTAAACAGGCGATCGAAAGCGCCGTCTCAACAAGAGGATGATTGCGAACGACTCAACCCGTTCAATGCGCACCCACTATAGCAAAGACCTTATAGGTTACGCTCCATTTCTGATTGGTAGAAAAGGTTTGGCGGAGCAAATGCGCGCGCATCTCTTGTATTACCTGGTTGCCTTGACGTCGGCCGCGCCGGCTTACGCCAATACGATGATAGCCAACCACCCGGGCGTGATGTGCGAGTCCGCCGAAGCTTTATCCAAGTTGACATCGCCCGACGGAAGCAGTCGCGCCGCAATGCCTGCCGCCCGGCCTGTATATCTGGCGGCAAAACAGGCGGGCGGGTGCATCGACATACCGCCCGGCGCGGAGGTCGAGGTCATCACCGCCAGGAAAAACACCAGCATTGTGACCTATGACGCCCATGACGGCCGGGGCAATCGCACGTTCATCGTGCCCAATATCGATTTCGTTGAAAACGCAGCAGGAGTAGCCGCTACAGCCCAATCCTCCCACGTGCAGGCTTGGCCTGATCGGGACTACCCGCCACTCGCCAACGCAAACCGGCTATTTGCGGCCGTACAATCCCGGTGCCCTCAACAGGGTTGGGACGAACACTCTCTCTCCCATGCGGAAATCGGACCATGGGATGCAATAGGCGGTAAACTCACCGCCGCTCAGCGCAAGGCAATCGATCGCGAGATCGCCAAGCAATGCGACGCAGGTTTGGCATGCCCGGCTGACATCACGTTCGGAATGGAAGTGCAGATGGGTCATTTTAATGCTCTTGTTGATACCATCTGCTCGCAAAAGGCGTCCTAGACTGTCGATCAAACAGGCCGACGGCAGTGACTTTATCCCGGCTCAGGGTCAACAGCCGGGTCAGGCAATAGCCATGACTTGGGCCACGCCGTCTGCAAACGACGGCTGCTGAATCGAGCGCCCTAGTTCTACTGCCTCTGCAATCCAACAACGCACCGCATCAGCCACGTTGGCTGTAGCTTGTTCGGCGGTCTCGCCGTCTGAAATGCAATTGGGCAGGTCGGGGACAAAGGCAGCAAAACCGCCGCCATTAGCTTCGGACAGTCGGGTGAGCACGATCCCGTATGCTACTCCAGCCATTTGTCCACCTTGCTCCCATCAAGCCGCAATTCCCATCACCGCCTTGGTTTCCAAAAACTCCCCAAACGCATGGTCGCCCCATTCGCGCCCATTGCCCGACTGCTTGAACCCGCCAAACGGCGCCATAGGATCCATCCCCGCGCCATTGACAATCACCTGCCCCGCGCGCAGCCGCCCCGCCACATCGCTCAACGCGGCCGGATCGGTGCCCTGCACATACGCCGCCAGCCCATAAGGCGTGTCATTGCCGATTTCGACCGCCTGCTCCACGCTGTCATAAGGCAGGATCGCCATCACCGGCCCGAATATCTCCTCGCGCGCAATGACCATGTCATTGGTGACATCGGCAAAGATCGTCGGCTTGACGTAATAGCCGCGCTCCAGCCCTTCCGGCCGCCCGGGTCCGCCCGTGACCAGGCTCGCCCCTTCCTCGATGCCCTTACGAATAAGCCCCTGTATCTTGTCCCACTGAACTTGCGAGACAACAGGCCCCAGGTTGGCATTGCCCGTCGGATCACCCACCGTCATGGCCTCTGCCGCAGCGCGCGCCAACGCCACCACCTCAGCCTGGCGCCCGCGCGGCACCAGCATGCGGCTCGGCGCATTGCAGGACTGCCCGCTATTGGACATCATGTTGGCCACGCTGGCCGGGATGGCACGCGAAAGGTCGGCGTCCTCCAGCACGATGTTCGGCGACTTGCCGCCCAGCTCCTGATGCACGCGCTTGACCGTTGGGGCGGCATTGCGCGCCACCTCGATGCCCGCGCGCGTGCTGCCCGTGAAGCTGACCATTTCCACATCAGGATGGCTGGCGATCGCCGCACCCACCGTCGGCCCATCGCCGTTGACCATGTTGAACACGCCCGCCGGCACGCCGGCCTCATGCATGATCTCGGCGAACAGATAAGCCGAGAACGGCGCAATCTCGCTGGGCTTGAGCACCATCGTGCAGCCCACCGCCAGGGCAGGGGCCACCTTGCAGGTGATCTGGTTCATCGGCCAGTTCCACGGCGTGATAAAGCCGCACACCCCGATCGGCTCGTGCACGATGCGCGTGCTGCCACGGTCATGCTCGAAGCTGTAATCGGTTAGCACGCCGGCCGCGGTCTTGAGATGCACCAGCCCGATCATGGCCTGCGCGGATTTGGACAGCCAGGTCGGCGCGCCCATCTCCTCGGTGATGGCGTCGGCCATCTCGCCCATGCGCCTCTCATAGGCTGCAATGACGCGTGTCAGCAGGTCCAGCCGCTCGGCGCGGGATGTGCGGCCGAAGGTGGCGAAGGCCCGTTTGGCAGCGGAGACGGCGCGGCTGACGTCTTCCTGGCCGCCCAGGCTGATGCGCCCGGCCACGTTCTCATTGGCGGGATTGATGACATCGAGCGTGCGGGGTGCGGCAGGGGGCACCCAGGCGCCATCGATATAGAAGTTCAAGTAGTCGCGCATGGCAGAGGGCTCCCTGGGGTAATCTCTTGCCGCCGTCTTTGGACATCGGCAGGCGGGCGCAAATCATCGCAGGGGTTTGGGCGCTTTGCAAAGGCGAGCAGGCTTGTTATAGGGCGCCCCCCGGCTACGGGGCGCATAGCTCAGTTGGTAGAGCAGCTGACTCTTAATCAGCGGGTCGTAGGTTCGAATCCTACTGCGCCCACCAGGCCCATGGCCGCTGTCTAAAAGACAAAAGTTTTTTGGTCTTTTTTTTCAAAAAAGGACTGCTTGCCTGCCTAACGCGCCGCCATGAAAACGAACAGCACAATCGAAGATTGTTCTCATCAAGCCGGCAACTTCCATAAACCCCAAGGCCCGCAATCATTGCATATCTTTTGCAATGCTGCATCGCAGCGACGGCCGTAAGCCGGCTCTCGCCTAGCGGCCAGCCAATCCCCGCAAGCCGTTCACAAACCCCTAACATTCACCCGCCAGCCTCGCCGGAAGTTCTTACCAAAGGGTGAATTTCTCTTGACTCACAAACCCGTGTCGTGGCTCTTACGGCCATCCGAAAACAGCATGGAGACTGGTTTGACCCGTTCCTCTCGCGTTGCCGCTTTGCTGGCAACTACAGCGCTCGCCTTTGCGGCAGGCGCCGCCCAGGCGGCCACAAAGACGCCGCGCCCAATGTTCGCCGTCATCCCGCATCTGGCGCCGAACGCCCACGTGCCCAACAGCTTCCCCGGCACCTGGACTTACAGCTACACCTATCAGAGCAAGAAGTACACAGAGACCTGGATCGGCACCAACCCGTCCACGGCTAGCTCCGAGACGGTCCCCATCTACCTGATCCCTCTCCAGCTGTCGTACAAGCCCGCCGGCGGCAAGAAGATCGTCGAGAATGCGGCCAAGATCATCCCGGACGTTGAAGCGTCGCCGATTTTCTCGAACTATGACTTCAGCTTCGGCGGCACGGACATCGGCAGCACGCAGTATGAAGATGCGTTTGCCAAGGCGAACGTGTGGCAGATCGGCGGTTCGGCCTCCGGCTACCATGTGCTGCTGGGCACTCCGACGGTGACCAAGACCGTCAGGCTGAAGATCACGGCCGCCGATGGCGGCGGCACGATCAACGCTTTCGGCATTACCGCGCTGACCGTGGACATCAACTACATCGACGGCGAGATCCACAAGCTCATCACCTCGCTCAAGATTCCGCAGAACGCGCTGCCGATCTTCGTGACGACGCAGACCTACCTGACAGGCAGCGGCTCATGCTGCATCGGCGGCTACCACAGCGTCTTCGCCGGCCAGCCCTACTCGCAGTTCACGTTCATCAGCTTCACGGGCAAGGGTTCGATACCGTTCTCCGATGACGTCTCGGCACTCAGCCACGAACTGGCCGAATGGATCGACGATCCGTACACCAGCAACAACTCACCTTGCGGCATCTACGAAGTGGGTGACCCGATCGAGCGCAACGCCAACTACGGCGACTTCCCCTACACGCTCAACGGCGTGACCTACCATCTGCAGGACGAAGCGCTGCTGCCATACTTCGGCGGACCGAACGGCGTGACGCTCGGCAATATGTCCACGCTGGCCAGCGGCCAGTTGCGGGTTTGCCAGAACGGCTCCTAGTTCTTAGCCGATCGACTGACGACAAAGCCGGGGCGCACTGCCCCGGCTTTTTTTTACCCAACGCCTGGCCGAGCAGCGCCTGCCCCGTCGTGCGTCGTAGGCGTGACGCCCCCCTGTCCTCCATCCCGCGCGGACCGTCCGTCATGCCGTTGCACGCCATCATGGTCTTTTGCGGCAATTTGCATCCTGGCACCAACAAGCGTGTCATAAAACGCACCGGACAACTTGTCGCATATGCAACCCAGAGTAGTCCATCGCGCGCCATTGGCAATCGCCGGTAATGTCTAGTCAGATGTTCCGGCACCGATATCAATGAAATGAGACATTATCGTGGTATCACCAATATCCTTTGCAACGAAATCGCCAGCATGGCTCATTCATTCTGGCGAAATGATTAACGATCGAGTAATGTGCGTCTGCCCGGCCATGTGACGTGGCTGGGTATGTCTCCGGTGCCCCCGGAGAGCGTTTCCGCCAAACAACAAATCTGGAGTTCTCATGAAGAAATCCCTTATGCTCGGCGCAATGGCACTGGTCGCCTCCGCCGCAGCCACCGCCGCATCCGCCCACGAATACGGCTTCTACACCGCGTCCGGCAGCCCCTATTGTGACGGCGTGATGTACTCCGGCTACTCCGAAAGTGCCGGTACGCCGGCAACCGGCTATCACGTCTATGACCAGACGAATTGTCCCTACACGAACGCCGTGCTCGGCGGCTTTAAGGGCCACGTAAGAGCGCTCGGCCCGGACAAGTATTTCACCTTTCCGGTGTCCAATGCTGCAAGCTCGGGTGAAGAATACATTGTCTTCACCTTCTACATCAACCCGCAGAATCTGGTATGGTCTCTATATTACGAGAGCACCGACTACAACATCGCGTTCACGTATCTGAATTCCGGCATGCTGGTGCAGGGGCCGCCATACGCCATGGTCAAGCCCGGCCAGAAGCGCCTCGGCTCGGTCATTCGCGAATCCATGGCCGCCCTCAAGAAATAAGGCGGCAGGCCGCGTTCGCGCGGCTTGGCCTCTCGGCAATGCAGTCCGCGCAAGCGGGCTGCATTCTTGACACGCAACCCACGCCAGGTCGCGCCGAACATCCGGCGCGCGCGCAGATGTTTTTCCAAGCCACTCTCGCGATTGCAGCGCCCGCCAGCCCGGCTATACTCGCCCCATGAGCAAACATCGTGGTCCAGTCAGGCAGGTGATGCATACCGCGCGCCTGGCCCTGGCCATACTGGGCGCATGCGCGCCGGCGACACGCGCGCAGACCGCCGCAGCCCCTGGCCCGGAAGCGCTCAGCCTGGCGCGCGCCCTCGTGGCCAAGAGCGATGCCGGCGGCCAGGCGGCCATGTCGGGGCTCGTCATGCCCCCGCCCGCCTATATCGCCGAACTCGGCGTTACCGCCCCCCAGCAGGCCCAGGCCGTCGCGCGCGAGGCCATCATGCCCACGCTCGGTGATCACCAGGCCGAACTGACGGAAATCCAGATCCGCTCCTACGCCAACCTGCTCAGTGTGGCCGAGATGAAGGCCGCCATCGCCTTCTATGACAGCTCCGCGGGCGAGACTTTCGTGCAGACCAGATACCAGCACATCGCCACCAACATGGCCGCCGCCGTCGCGCTGATTAACAAGCTGCGTCCCGAGATCGAGGCGCAGGCCCAGGCGGCCGCGCGCGCGCATGGCTGGCCGCCCGGCTAGGCGCGCCGCAGACATGGCAAAGCATCGATTTGGGCGCGCGGCAGCAATCTGCGCCATTGCCATGGGCCTGGCGCAAGCGCGCGCGCAGTCGCCCGGCAACGTCACGCAGCCTCCACCACCCAGCGCGCAGGCATTGGGCCTGGCGCGCGCGCTGGTCGGCAAGACCGAACAGGCCGATGTCACCACGCTGCCCTGGCTCGGCATGCCCATGGGCGCCTTCATGCAGCACTTGCACATAAGCCCGCACGAACACGGCCGCATCATCTTTCGTGAAGCGCTGCTCCCGGTGCTGCAGAAGCACGCCGCTGACTTCGCCGAAATCGAAGCCCAGACCTACGCCGCTGACATGAGCCTGGATGATCTCAAGGCCGTCAACGCCTTCTACGACAGCCCCGCCGGCCTGGCCCTGCTGCGCATGCACGCGCCGCTTTTGAAAATGAATGAAGTTGCAATCGCGCAATTGCTGAAGACGCTCAAGCCTGAAATTGAAAACAAGGTGGATGGGGTCATGAAGGCGCACGGATGGAAGGTTGGGGGGGATGTGCCATCCCCCCCAACCCCCCCCTCATCATTTGGGCTTCCTGTGAAATAATGACGGGAGGTCTGGGGGGGCAGGCACTGCTCCTCCAGCTTCTTCAAGTGCACCGGCCATGGGCCCCAACCACCGCTCAAACCGCCGCCACTGCCCCAGCGCCTCGCGATAAATCGGCTGGCGCACCTGCTCGGCACTGGGCGTTGCCACCGCGCGCCCGCTTTCCCAATATCGCAGGCAAGCCGGCTCGAAAGCCAGCCCGCAATGGTCCAGCAATGCGCGCGTCTGTGCCTGCGCGTCCTCCACCAGTTCCTCGTAAACCACACGATGAATATGCCCAGGCATCGCCGCGTCATAATCGGCCATGCGCTCGGCGTAGGCGCGATAATACTGCGCCAGCTCAACCTGATCGTAGCTGTAATGCACGCCATGGCCGAATAAATGCTTGAAAGCCGAAAAGCACGTCGCCATTGCGCCGCGCCGCGCATCGATGATGGTGGCATTCGGTAGAATCATGCGGATCAGCCCCGCGTGCTGCCAATTGGCCGGCATCTTGTCAATAAACCGCGGCTTGTTCGTGCGCCGATAAATGCGCGTGCGTTCGATGTAGCGCGCGCCGAGTGCGGCCAATTCCGCCGGCCCCAGCCCGGCCAAGCAAGCCGGATAGCGAAACGGCGCCGAAGGGTCCCCGCCGTGCCCCACATCGCGCACGATGTTGGAAATCTCGGGCAACTCGCGCGTGCCCTCCACCTGACTGTGGCTCGCCAGTATCTGCTCGATCAGCGTCGATCCCGCCCGCGGCAGCCCGACAATGAAAATGGGCGAGCCGTCCGTGCACCCGCCGCCCGCGGTCGCGGCAAGGCGCGCCGGCGTAAAAAAGGCGCGTGATGCCTGCATGATCGGTCCAAGCACCGCGCCGTCATAGCCGATCGTGCCGCGCTTGGCCGCAGCGCCCTGGGCGTAATGCGAAAAACTCAGCGCGTCCTCGCCCACCTGCTCGAAGGCGTGGCCCAGGGCGTAATGCAGGTGAAAGCGGTCACGCGCGGCCACGCCGGGCGCCTGCAACTGCGTGCGCATGGTGGCGATGTCGGCAGCCGAAAACGGCTCGGTTTTGACATTGGCCAGGCCCCACCAGACCTCGCCCATTTGTGGCATATACCCGGCACACGCGCGATAGATCGCCACACTCTCCTGCCGCCGGCCGGCGTATGTCAGCAGCGTGGCGAAATGCAGCAGAAAGCGCGGCACTTCGGCAATCTCGTCGATGATATCGCCGTAGATCGAAATGGCGCGATCGACATGGCCGATCTCGCCGGCGCAATAGGCCAGATACATGCGATCCGCTGCATCATCGGGCGCGGCAGCCACGCGCGCCTCCAGGATCGGCAGCGCCTCGGCGTATCTGCCCTGGGTCAACAGCTCGGTCGGTTGCACGGTCACTCCTGCGGGATAAAGGCTGGGGGAGATGTGGCTGACGTATACGTCAGCCCCCCCCCAGACCCCCCGTCAATTTTCAGGGCTTCAACCAATTCACTTAGCCAGGGGGCGTAATTCTGCCATTGGGTCAGGCCTTCTCGAAAAATGGGCTGGCGTACCTGCTCGGCACTCGGCGTGGAAACCGCGCGCGTGCTCTCCCAAAACCGCAGGCAAGCCGGCTCGAACGCCAATCCGCAATACGCCAGCAACGCGCGAATTTCCTGCTCGGTGTCCTCGACCATGTTCTCATAAATCACCCGATGAATGCGCCCGGGCTGCACGGCATCCATGTGCGCCATCATGTCCAGGTAATCGTTGTAATACATGCCCAGGTCACGCAGATCGTAGGAATAGGTGGCGCCGGACCCGAACAATTGCTTGAACGCGGAAAAACAGCTCGCCATCGGGTGGCGCCTGGCGTCAATGATCCTGGCATTCGGCAAAATCGTGCGGATCAGCCCCACATACGCCCAATTGGCCGGCATCTTGTCGATGAAGAACGGCCGCCCCGTACTGCGAAAAACGCGCGTATTGCCAATGTAACGCGCGCCCAGCGCCGCAATCTCCTCAGCACTCATCTCGCCCAGCGCCTCCGGAAAGCGCGAGCCCGCCCCCAGATTGAAACTGCCCCCGACAGCGCGCACGATGGTGCCGATCTCGGGCAATTCCTGCGTGCCCTCCACGGCACTATGGCTGGCCAGGATCTGCTCGATCAGTGTCGTTCCGGCCCTCGGCAAACCGACGATAAAAATCGGTGCAGCATCGCCCCATCCCATGCCCGCATGCGCTGCAAAGAACGCGCCCGTGAAAAAGCGCATCGAGCGGCGCATTTCCGCCCGCCAATCCTCGGCGCTATAGCCATTCTCCGCCCGCGCCAATCTGGCGCCGTCGGCGTAATGTCGGAAACTCTCGGCATACTCGCCCGCCTGCTCCAGCGCGCGGCCCAACGCGTAATGCAAATGCACCCGGTCCTTCGCCGCCGCGCCGCGCCCTGCAAGCGCTACCTGTATGGCAGCCAAATCTCCCGCGCTGAACGTCTCGTTCTTGAGGTTGGCGAGCCCCCAATAGGCTTCACCAAGACCAGGTGCCAGCGCAATGGCCCGCCGATACGCCGCCACGCTGTCCGCGCGCCGCCCGGCGTATTTCAGCGAATTGGCAAAACCCAGCCAGACATTCGCCGTCTTGGACGCGCCATCGCCTACCAGAGCTTCGAACACCGCAATGGCCGCCTCGTGCCGGCCAATGGCCGCAAGCGCCTGCGCGCGAAGCGTATGGTACTCGACGTTTCTGGGCTCCTCGGCCACCAGCCGCTCGGCCTGCTTTAGCGCGGCGACGAACTTGCCCTGCATCATCAGCACAACCGCGTAATTGTGCCGCGCGGCAATGTAGTCCGGCGCCAGCTCCAGCGCGCGCGCCAGCAACGTTTCGGCCGCCGCAACATGGCCGCCGCGCACGCCAATCTCGGCTAGGATGCGCAAGGCGGCCACATCGCCCGGCGCCTGGCGCAGATGCGCGCGCAGCGTTCCGCCCGCTGCCTGAGGCGGTCCGCGCAGGATCGCCTCGTGCAACGACCGTTCCGCACCCGCAATTTTGCCCGCCGAAGGCGTCCTGCCCGGCCGCGCCGCCTGCCCGCCGCCCCATCGAGCGGCCATCGCCCGCGCCTGCGCTGCCTCCGCTCCGTCGAGCAGTTCCGCCAACGCCTGCCAGGCTTTACCCAGCCCCGGCTTGGCCAGGGTGGCCTCGCGCAGCGCGACAATGGCCTCCGCCCGCTCGCCCATCGCCGCAAGGCTGAGCCCCAATTCGACCAGAAAGGCCGCACTCCGCCCGATCGGCGCGGCGCTCGCCTGGTCCGCCATTACGCCGCATCCGCCTCAAGCACATCCCGCATGCCCAAAGCATCCGCGAGCGGGCCCAGCCACGGCGCGTAATGGCGCCACTGATCCAGCCCCTCGCGAAAGATCGGCTGGCGCACCTGTTCGGAACTCGCCGTCGAAACCGCGCGCTGCGTCTCCCAAAAACGCAAGCAGGCCGGCTCGAAAGTCATGCCGCAATAGGCCAGCAGGCGGCGCGTTTCCGCCTCGGTGTCCTCCACCATGGCTTCATACTGCACGCGATGAATACGCCCGGGCGCCACCGCATCGAAATGGGCCATCATCGCTTCGTAGTCGCGCCAGTAGCGGCCCAGATCGGCCAGATTGCAGGGAAAGCCCGATCCGCCCGGCAGATATTGCTTGAAGGCCGACCAGCAGCTCGCCATCGGCGCGCGCCGCGCATCGATGATTTTCGCCCGCGGCAATATGGCCATGATTAAGCCGGCATAGGCCCAGTTGCTGGGCATCTTGTCGATGAAGAACGGCCGGTCCGTCTTGCGATAAATCCGCGTGCGCTCGATGAAGCGCGCGCCCAACGCCGCGCGCGCAGCCGTGCTCAAGGTTGCCACGCACTCGGGATAGGCGTCGCCGCCTCCGGCCAGGTCACGCGCGATATGGTGGATTTCCGGCAATTCCATCGTGCCCTCGATCGCGCTGTGGCTGGCCAGGATCTGCTCGATCAGCGTCGATCCCGCACGTGGCAGGCCCAGGATGAAAATCGGCGCGTCATCCTCACACCCCCCGCCATCCGCCACAAGCTGCGTCGAAAAGATGGCCATCGAGCGCTCCACATGCAGGCGTGTCGCAGCCGCGCTGTATTTGGTCACTGCCTGCTTGCGCCTGGCACCTTCGCTATACTGTGCAAAACTTTCTCCGTATTCGCCCGCCTGTTCCAACGCGCGGCCCAGCGCGTACTGCAATTGAATGCACGAGTTCGCACTCAGCGCCCCGGTCTCGATCTGCCCGCGCATCGCCGCCACGTCGCGATCCGAAAAAACCTCGTTCTTCAGATTGGCCAGATTCCACCACGCCTCGCCATGGCCGGGTGCGAGACGCAAAGCCTGGCGCAACGCGCGCACGCACTCGGCCCGCCGCCCTGCGTGCTTGCACGCCTGGGCGTAAGCGACCCACACATCCGCTTCCCCCGGTGCGTCCTTCAACACCGCCTCGTACAGCGCAATAGCGCGTCCATAAATGCCCACTTGCGAAAAGCTGGAGGCAAGCAGCACCCGATACCCTACATTGCGCGGCTCATCGGCTACCAGCCGCTCGATCAGCGGAATGGCGCGCGCCTCCTGCGCCGAATGGAACAGCAGCAGCGCCAGCCGGTGACGCGCCCCGCCATAAGCGGGCGCCAGCTCCAGCGCCCGCCGCAGCAGCTTCTCCGCACGCACTATGTCGCCCCGACCGGCCGCGCTTTCGGCCAACAGGCGCAGGGCAGGGGCATCAATGGGGTTTTCCTGCAGCCGGGCGATCAACTCCGCCTCCGCCGCCGCCCCGCCCTGGCCGCGCAGGCGCTCGCGCAATCCCCGCTCGCCGGCCTCCAGCTTGCCCGCAGCAGGGGCGGATTTGGCGCGCCCCGCATCCTCTATTGCGCCATGTGCCGCTTCCAATGCCTCGTGCGCGCCAGCATCGCCCCGGCGCTCCAGCAAGCCGGCCAGCGCCCGCCACGCCTCGGCCATGCCCGGCCTGGCGGCAACTGCCAGGCGGAGAGCCTCGATGGCGGCATCGTCCTGGCCTAGCGCGGCGCGGGTCAGGCCGTGTTCGAGCAGGGTGCGGGGGGGGAGTGCGCGTGAAGTTAAGAGCTGGGGGGACCGTGCCGGTCCCCCCAGACCCCCCGTCTTCAGTTTAGGTGGAGCGAGCAGGGCAGCCTCTTGCGGTTGATTTACAGGTTGCTATGCTCAACTGTAACGAACAGCCTTCAGGCAACATTAACCCTTTTCATGGAACCCTGCCTCTCCCCGCCAAGGATCCCCCCATTGCCCGCCGCGCGCCATCCAACGACCAGAACAGTCCTGCACGTCGGCTGCGGCGGCTACGCCCCCGACAAGCTGCACGATGCCTTCCGTGAACCCGGCTGGCACGAACTCCGCCTCGACATCGATCCCGCCGCCGAGCCCGACATCGTCGCCAGCATCACCGACATGCACCCGGTCTCCGACCATTCCGTCGATGCGGTCTTCTCCTCGCACAATCTCGAACATCTCTACCCCCACGAAGTCCCCGCAGCACTCGCCGAATTCCGCCGCGTGCTCCGCGCCGATGGCTACGCGCTGCTGACCATGCCGGACCTGCAGGCCGTCGCCGAATTCATCGCCGTCCGCGGCCTGACCGAGCCCGCCTATCTCTCCGGCCTCGGCCCCATCACGCCGCTGGACATGCTTTACGGCTACGGCCCGGCGATGGCGCGTGGCAACCTCTTCATGGCCCACCGCGGCGGTTTCACCGGCGCCAGCCTGCTGGCCGCGCTCTCCCGCGCCGGCTTCGGCTTCTCCGTAGTGCAGCGCGCGCCCACTGCCTTCTGCCTATGGGCCATCGCATTCGCCGACCAGCCAAGCCAACGCGCCCTGCAAGACGCCCAAGCCCGAATGCTGCCCCTGCACATGGCCGCCGCGCGCGGTCAACGCGAACCCGGGCATGAACGGGAAGTGGAATTGGTTGATTGAGACAAATCTTGGGGCACGTGCCGGTCCTTCTAAGCCCCCAATTTCAATATCAAAATGTCTGCAAGCACAATGCGAATACTATTAGAGAGCTTCGTTCGAAGATCAGAATTCAATTAAAAAGTCACTTTTAGATTACAAAACGGACATTTTTTGTTGCAGCTTTAGACTACGCAGTATGGGTACCCGCACGTCGTCGCGCATGTGGCGGAGCCTTGCGGCTCAAACTTGGGAATGTAGCGCATAGACATAGTGAAGCCGGGCCATGGGTGAAAAGAGGAGGACGACGCGCCGCGGGCGTTCGCAGAGCTGCGGGGCGAGATGGCGACGCTAGGGCATGGAATCGAACTGGTCTATAGTCAGGCCTAGCCAGCCCCAGCGAGGGCACGCTGCCGTGCGGACCATTCTACCGAGGTAGGCGCTCAAAGCCCCTGAGGGAGCGAGGAAGTCCCACTCGGCGCGCCGCTGTCGCGCGGCGGGGACGGGGCAGGGTCGATAGTGGCCGGCGCTAATGGAAGGACACGGCAATGAGAATGTACTTCGGCCCACGCAGCCCTACGTGGGTCATGAGTCGACAAGACCGATTGGAGAAACGTTGGAACGAGCTTCGGAAGCTGTCCTCGACCGATTCGAATCTTGCAAATTGGATGTCGCGTATGCAGAGCGAAGGAAAGACTCCAGCCGATATGGCTGAATTGTATGAGTTATCGCTGGAACAACGTTGTAATAACAACGACGCTGTGAAACGACCTCAAATGGAGGAGGACTCCTTCGTAAAGCGGAAGCGCTTGGCCTGGGAGCGGCATGTCAAGTCAAATAAGGATACGCAGTAGGTTCTCCGCACGTGTCGAAGACCATGATCACCACCTCGCCTTGGCTCGCGCGTGAGAGAAAACCGGCAACTGGCACGCGCAGATGCTTGTTACTACGCGGCGGCTAGTCGGACTGGTTCAACGTCAAGCAGGCCCTCGACTTGGACGCAGAGGTTCGCTCGGCCGGCAGAGGCTTGGGCTGGAGCTGGGAAGGTTAAGTCACAGGCGTCACCTGCGTTTTGATACTGTGTGTGGTGACGTTGGTCATGAACACGGACACGACTGTCGTAGCGATGCGCAGCGCGGCCGTTGCTTCCGCCGCGCTACTGCGCGCGGCGCGAGCAGGCCGTGTCACATGCAGGCGCAGGCGCCGTTGCGCCTCAGATATAATCTAAGTATGTTTGTAGCCGCCTCGGACACACGAATGCGGCCAAATTCAGATCGGCTTAACGCGCTGTGTTTCTTGACGTTCTGATTGATTTGGCGGCGCACGTGTATGTCTGGTTCCGCTGAAGCTCGCAGCTGCGCGATCCGGTCGACAAATTAGTCTTGCAAACGTCGGTGACCGGACGCGCAGACGCAATCGCCACCTTCAATCGGCGTGACTTTCGACTGACGGCTGAGCGTTTCGGGCGGGATGGGGACAAGATGCCGTTAACGGCCAAAACTGGAATACGGAGCGGAGCATTCGATCATCAGTTGACAGGCTGCGGCAAACCACGATCATTAACGCCCTACAAACACTCTATAGGCAACCATGGCAGATTGGTACTATTCGTCCGACGCAGGACCGCGCCATGGTCCCCTCTCGGAATCACAACTTCGCGCTTTGATCCGAGCGGGCGAGGTCGGTCCGGCTGCGCTGTGCTGGACCGCCGCTTTCGATGGCGAGTGGAAGACGATTGCGAACACACAACTTGCCGGCGACCTATCGGCTGGCGAGCCCGTAGTGGTTTTAGGCTCCGTACAGCCGCCCGTTCCTGGTGCGCCCGAGCCGCCGCCATTGTCACATGCGGCGCAGACGCCGCCGCCTGTTCCATCGGTAGCAGTTCCGCCGGCTGTGCCGTTTGGGTCAGCCGCCAAAAAACCCCTTACCTCCACACTCGGCTACTTTGCGTTGAAGAGCGTGGGACCCAAGAAATTGCTCGACGAACGCTGGGCGCTCGCCTTCGCGACGCTACCGCTTTGGGGCACCGCATTGGAAGTGAATCTAAAGTGGGTGACCGGCACCGCGGGCGGCCTCATCTTTAGCATCATCTGGATCTGTTTTGGAGTCGGCTTGGCCTATGCCGACGGGAAGGCGATTCGCACGGCGGGCTACGCCAAGGCGCCTAATCCAGCCTGGGCGCTTCTCACCGTTCCCTACCTAATTGTTCGCGCCCGCGTTCTGGGACGCAAGATGAACCTGGCATGGATTTGGGTTGCCTCGCTCCTGCTTGGGACTGGCGTGAACGTGCTGGCCACGCGCAACCCGTCGCCTGAAGTATCATCTGCAACCTCGGTGCTGCCAGCCTGCTCCGCCAATGATAATGAAAGCGATGTGCTGAAAACATTCAACCAGTTGAACGACATTCGCGCGATAGGTGCGCAAGGAACACGGCTCGACAACGTACGCCAGATTTCGTTCGAGTCTGCGCGCCGCACCTGCACTGGAATGGTGCAGACCCAGCGCGGTGGCTATCCAGTGCAGTATTGGTATACGCCGAACACCGCAGGACAGACTATGATTTATGTCCAGTTCCTAGGCTCTCAATCTGCGAGCGACTTAGCCCAGGTTTCTTCTGATCCAGAATTGATGGGTTATATAAGACAATTCAGGGTATCTTACATCCAATCATGCAAATCCAAGTTTCTCGGCTTAGCAACAGAAGACAATCGTCAATTGACCAGTGAGGCGTCGAGTCGTCTCGATGCATTTTGTAGCTGCGCTTCCGAGAAAACGGTTGCAACGATAACCGTAGAGCAGGCGAAACGTGCCATTATTGAGGCTGTCACTAGTACGGATCTCGCTAACACACCAACCTTAAAGGAGATCAAGACACAATCAAGCGGTGCTGCGGAAGAATGTTTATCTAAGCTTAAACGTTAGAAGTCCAATCAGTCAACTCTTTTTTTGCAAGTTATGAGACAAAGTCAGGCTATGGCGAGAGTTATGCAATTAATTCATAGAGACTCTGGTCTACTTAAATGGGGCTTTGACGGATTTTCATGGACCACGCTGTTCTTCGGGCCGTTTCCATCTCTGTTCAGGTTAGATTTCATTACTTTCGTTGGATATTTTATCGTAATAGGCATTATCGTTGCTGTAACAAACGAATGCTTCGGGCTCATCGCCTCGGTAGCTTGGGCATTCTCTTATAATAGCTATTATACAAGGAAGTTAATCGAGCAGGGATACCGGCCCGGAGAGCCGATGTGAAGGATCGTGTAGGACAATATCAAACGACCGTTTGCCAGAGTAGTGCACCGTTTCACGAATCTGCCCGTGGCCGTATCAGAGCTGCTAGCTAGAAGGACAAATGGGGTGTCGCGGCCGCACATTCCGCTATGGGGCGAGACATTTCGAGCAGACCACCTCCGCCGCAAGCCGCCGCACCGCCGCAGGTTCCAGATGATGCCGCGGCAAAGCACAAGCGCAATTAGCACCGGCAAAACTCCCAAACGCAAGCACCAACTTGTTGAAGCGCAGCAGCCTAACGCCGTCCACGATTGCCAGGAATAAACCTTGGCAGCAGATTAGGTGACCAGCAGCGCTACTTTTTCAACGCAGCATGCGCGTCCGGAGATTGGGCAGCCAGACCGGGTTTGCCCACCGGCGTAGCGCGTGGCGCCGCCGCCGCGGTAATATCCAACCGGTCGGCCGGCCCCGCACCAATCCCCTCTATCCCCCGAGAAACAGCCAGGATGCGCTCGGACGGCACGCCGGCATTGATCAGCACCGCACGCGCGGCCAGTGCCCGTTCCAGCGCCAGTGTGCGAGGCGGGGATGGATCATCAGCCGTGCCAGGCGCCCAGGCCGTGACAGAAATCGTCAGGGCAGGGTTGGCCCGCGCCTTGGGAACAAAGGCCATGATGGCGTCATGCGTCGCCTGGTTCAGGCTGGCCACACCAGGCCCAAAGGTGATGCGGCTGCCATCCTGTATCGCCGTTGTCGTGCCAGGCGCATCGGCGCGGATCGGCACCGGCGGCGGCGGGGTGCGAGGATGGGCCGGCATGACAAAGACCGGTGGTGCAATGACCGGGTTGGCCGGTGGCGCCAACGGCACCTGCGGCGGCGCCTTGATCGGCGGCGAGGGGCGCGCCACGCGCTTGATCACCGGCCGTCGAAGGGGCACCGGTTTGTGCAAAGGCGCGGTTGCGGCCTTCGGGGCCGGCGCCGGCTTTAGTGCGTCCAGCGCCTGGTTATTGGTCGTGACCTGGGCCAGGGCGGGCAGAGAAACAAGACAAAGAAGAAGGGCTACGCGCATGGGCAGGAGGCTAGCAGGGCCGATTGGCAGGACAAAAGCAAAGAACTGGGGGGACCGTGCCGGTCCCCCCAGACCCCCCGTCTTCAGTTAGGCAGCCGCAGCGGAACGGTCGCGGCGATCGGCCATGAACTGGTCGAACTCGGCCTTGTCCTTGGCCGCGCGCAATTTCTCCAGGTATTCGACGAAGTCTTTTTGCTCTTCTTCAAGGCGCTTTAGCGTCTCTGCCTTGTATTCATCGAAGGCATGATTGCCGCTCGATTGTGGACGCGAACCGCGGCCCCAGCCGCAACCGCCGCCGCTACGCTCCATGTTGTGCCAGCGCCCACGCGCCTCCATCTTCCACGCGCGGGTTCGCCCGGTGCACATCAGGAAGATCAGCGTGGCCAGTCCAAGCGGCCAGAACATCCAGAAACCTAGTATCGTCAGCGCAATCCAGGCGCCCTTGCCGTATTCGTCGACCTTATCAACTATCGCCATGGCGACCTTCCCGTGCGGTGTGAATGTGAAACACATTTACATTGATGGGCGCGCGCCGAGGCGCCGTCAAGGGGCTGGCACGCCGAGTGATTGAAGATAGATCAGCAGCCCCGCTTCCAGCAGCTCCTCGGGCGTCATCGGCAGACGGCGCCGCGTGCCGTTGGGATCGCCGATATAAAGCGAAGCAATGCCATGGGCGAGCGACCAGATATGCAGCCCCACCATCAGCGCCGGCGGCTTGCGCGCGCCTGGCACCGCAGCGCTCACCCGCTCCGCGGCGCGGCGGATCACCGCAAAAGCGCGGTCATAGGCGCCGGCCAGTTCCAGGTCGTCCTCGATGGCAAAGCCAGGGTGGAACATCGCAGCATAGGCGGCCGGCTCGCGCCGGGCAAAGCCCAGATAGGCGCGGCCGCATTTCTCGATAGACGCACCGGCCGAGGGCTTGCCGTCATTCCACGCGCGCAGCAGGTCGGCTTCCAGCCGCAGAAAGCCCTGCCGTGCGATTTCGGCCACCAATGCGTTGCGGTCCCGGAAGTGCCGATAGGGTGCGGCGCCGGACACGCCGACCGCGCGTGCGACCTCGGCAAAGCTGAAGCCGCCCGGGCCTCGCTCGCGGATCATATCCAGTGCAGCGGCCACCATGGCCTCACGGAGGTTGCCGTGGTGGTAGCCCTCGCGCTGGCGGTTGGAGCCGAATGTCATGCGGGATGATGTTACATGAGGACGATAATCGCAAGATAGCGGGACCAAGACGAGCGCAACGCCGGTTGAGTTACATCACTTTCTGAAGTTGTGCTATCCCAATATTCAGAACCGAATTACTCCATTCTGACGCTCGATAAAATATATTGGTTTCATCTTCCATGTAGGAGAAGGTGAGAGATCTCTCAGCGAGCTTTTGGGGGTCCAGCGTGACGCTCCTACCGTCCTCATCTATAAAACGCGTCGCAAAATATGCAGAAAGCACTAGCACGCCGGTAAAATGCCGGCCGAGACTATGCATCGATATAACAACTTCATTGACTGCGGTGCCCGCATCGCCAGGACGCTCTAGCCTGAGCCTTACCCATTCATGTGCAGTCTCAAAATCACCATAATAGCCTTCCTGTTGTGCAATGTGGACGATCTGAGTCTTGAACCAGTGGCGTTTCTCCGCGTCGCTGATTTCTACTCGAACGTTGCTGCCTGGAAGTTCTTCGTCCAGAATGTGCTGCAGTTCAGATGATAAATCTTGAACCAAGGGCCGCACAACCTTAGCAAACATTGCCTGGCCTACGGCTATGACCTGTCGCCGACGCTCAGTTACCGAGAGCCGATTGGCTCTCGCTCGCTCTCTTAAGGCGAGCAGAAGTTTAGCACGCAATACTCCTCCAGGTTGAGGAGTTTCCGTAAGTACGTCCTCGGAAATGCTTAAAGCCTGCTCTAATTCACGCTTCTCCAACATCGCAAAAAGCCTGACGAGCGATTTCAGTTCGCCTCCGTCAGCTTCTTCAAGGGCATTGATATATTGATCACGTAAGTCCCGATCAACAACGATGGGAAAACAATTGTCTGTTACGAAAACGAGCGCCGTGAGGGCGCGTGCGGTCCTTCCATTGCCGTCTTGAAATGGATGAATCTGGGTAAAGCGATGATGCAGCCAAGCTGCCTTAATAACCGCTGGTGTATTGACGCTAGAAATTACCTTGAAATTTTCGAGTAGACGGTCTATTTCTTCAGAGACAATTTGTGGGGGGCAGTACTCATGCAACGTGCCATCCTGCCGTCGTGGATTATTAGGTACTTGCTTCCACTCACCTCGCCTAAGCGGAGTACGAATCATACGTCCAAATTGATCTTCGGCCTCAACGAAATCTTGGCTGCGTGTTAGCAGAGCGTGTATGGACCTAATGAGGTGCGTTGTCAGCCCACGTTGCTGCCTCACGTGATCTACTACGTACTCTGCCGCTTCGCGGTGGTCCTTCAGGATCGCGACTAGCTCAGTTGACGGCAGATCGCTTGAACCGTGTTCTACTAGAGCGGCGTCAAGGCCTTGATTAACAAGTAGCTCTGTTGTGCCGCGATCGAGCGTGTACAGTCGCTCAATTATGCCGGTTTCAATTGACCAGCGCCTTAAGAGACGTTCATTGAAGGTGCTTAATGCACCCCCCTCTGCAAGGCTGCCTCGCTGGTCAACCCACGCATCTCGCAGGTTTCCGACCGACGTTGCCTCAGCGTCCGCAAAGCCGTCGGGCAACGGTAGTATTCGTTCATACATTAATCGAATCCCGGTCGATTGCAGGCACCCGAGCTTAGCTGTCTGTTGCGCTATGCTCCTCGAGCATCCATCGGTAGAATCATGAATTGAACTAGGAAGAACCTAGCCGACAGTCATAGCGCGGCCTTCTCCTGTATCAGCTCCTGCAACTCGCCCGACTGGAACATCTCGGTCACGATATCGCAGCCGCCGATGAACTCCCCACCCACATAAAGCTGCGGCACGGTAGGCCAGTTGGAAAACTGCTTGACCCCCTCTCGCAGCTCCGCGTCCTCCAGCACGTTCGCGGTGCCGTATTTCACCCCCATGTGATTCAATATCTGCACCACGCGAGACGAAAACCCGCATTGCGGAAATTGCGGCGTGCCCTTCATGTAGAGCATCACCGGGTTGCCCGTGATCTCCTGCTGAATGCGCGTGGCGGTATCGGTCTGGCTCATGTCGTCTCCTGAGCAGGTGGGGCGGTCTGCAGGGCCAGCGCGTGCAGGGCGCCCCCCATGCGGCCGCCCAGCGCCTGGAATACCAGTTGATGTTGCTTGATACGGGATAGCCCGCAAAAGGCGGAGCTCACGACCGAGGCAGCGTAATGGTCACCATCGCCCGCCAGGTCCTCGATCACGATCTGCGCGTCCGGCAGAGCGGCCAGGATCAACCCCTCGATCTCGCTGGCGGCCATGGCCATTTGCGCGTGCCCCTAGCTGTCCATCAAAGCCGGAAAGAAGCGCCGGTGCGCCTCGGTCAGTGCCCTTAGCGATATGGGTGCCATCCCGGGCAGTGTCAAATCAGCCCCATGCGCGCGACCCAGGCGCATAGCCGGGATGGCCTGCGCGGCGGCCGCTTCCAGCAGGGCAGGGGCGCTGCGCGTGGCCGCAATATATCGGCCCTGGTCCTCGCCGAACCAGAATGCATGCGGCGCACCCGAGTCCGGCGGCCCCACCAGCGCCACGCCGCAGCCGCCTTCCATGGCCATCTCCGCCACCGCGACAAGGATCCCGCCATCGGAGACGTCATGGCACGCCTCGATCAGCCCGTTTGCGATAGCCCCGCGCACAAAATCGCCATGCCGGCGTTCGTCGCTCAGATCCACCGGCGGCGGCGCACCCTCTTCCCGCCCGGCAATCTCCCTCAGCCACAGCGACTGGCCAAGGTGGCCGCCCGTTTTGCCGATCAAGACCAATTCCTGGCCCGCCGCGATGCCCAGACCGACCGCACGCGCCGCATCCTCGATCACGCCCAGCCCACCTATGGCCGGCGTGGGCAGGATCGCCACGCCCTGCGTTTCATTATAGAGGCTGACATTGCCGCTCACGACCGGGAAATCCAGCGCCAGGCAAGCGGCCATTATCCCGCGTATGGCGCCGACAAACTGGCCCATGATTTCCGGCTTTTCGGGATTGCCGAAATTCATGTTGTCGGTAATGGCCAGCGGCCGCGCACCGGTGGCTGTAATATTGCGCCACGCTTCGGCCACAGCCTGCGCCCCGCCTTCGCGCGCATCGGCCAGGCAATAGCGCGGCGTGCAATCGGTCGTCAGCGCCAGCGCCATGGCCTGCCCTTCGACGCGCACGATCGCCGCATCCGCAGCGCCTGGCCGGCGGACGGTCTGCCCGCCGACGGTGCTGTCATACTGGTCCCAAATCCAGGCCCGCGAGCACAAATCCGCCGACCCGATCAGCGTCATCAAAGCCGCCGCGATCCCCACGGGATCATCGACCTCGCCCAAAGTCGCGGGCGGTGCAGCCTCGATGAACGGCCGCCGGTAGAGCGGCGCCTGGTCAGCCAGCGGCGCCAGCGGAATGTCCGCCTCCACGGCGCCGCGATGGCGGATGACGATGCGCCCGCTATCGGTCAAATGGCCGATGACCGCGAAATCCAGCTCCCACTTCTCAAAGATCGCGCGCGCCACATCCTGCCGGTCAGGGCGCAGCACCATCAGCATGCGCTCCTGGCTCTCGCTCAGCATCATCTCGTAGGCGGTCATGGCCGTCTCGCGCTGCGGCACGTGGTCCAGATCGAGTGCGATGCCCACGCCGCCCTTGCCCGCCATCTCCACGGACGAACTCGTCAACCCCGCCGCCCCCATGTCCTGGATCGCCACGATGGCATCCGTCGCCATCAGCTCCAGGCAAGCCTCGATCAGCAGCTTCTCGGTGAACGGATCGCCCACCTGCACGGTCGGCCGCTTGGCCTCGGCATCCTGGCCGAACTCCGCGCTGGCCATGGTCGCCCCATGGATGCCGTCCCGCCCGGTCTTGGAGCCGACATAGACCACAGGATTGCCGATGCCGGCCGCGGCGGAGAGGAAGATCGCGTCCTTGCGCGCAATCCCCACCGTCATGGCATTGACCAGCGGATTACCGTCATAGGCCGGGTGGAAATTGACCTCGCCGCCGACCGTGGGCACGCCCACGCAATTGCCGTAACCGCCAATGCCGCGCACCACGCCGTCCAGCACGCGGCGCGTCACGGGATTGTCCGGATTGCCGAAGCGCAGCGCGTTCAGATTGGCAATCGGCCGCGCGCCCATGGTGAACACGTCCCGCAATATGCCGCCGACACCTGTGGCCGCCCCCTGGTAGGGCTCGATGAAGCTCGGGTGGTTGTGGCTCTCCATCTTGAAAATCGCCGCCAGCCCGTGGCCGATATCGACCACGCCCGCGTTCTCGCCCGGGCCGTGGATGACCCACGGCGCGGTAGTGGGCAACTCGCGCAGCCACACGCGGCTGGATTTGTAGGAGCAATGCTCGGACCACATGACCGAGAAGATGCCGAGCTCGGTGCGCGTGGGCGCGCGCGCCATGATGGCGAGGATGCGGTCGTATTCATCGGCGTTGAGGCCATAGCTTTGGGCTAGGTCGCGCATGGACACCTGCAAGAGAAGGCCAGGGCTCTGCCCTGGACCCGCTGGGGGGTGACCCCCCAGACCCGCTGAAGTTTTGAGACCTTGGCATTACACCGTCGGTAAAGTGGCATCGCCGGTGCATATCCAAAGCGAAACCGCATTGGCGACGGTGAAGAAATCTCGCTGCGCGTTGCTGGTCCCGTCAATCTCATCGTAGAAGGTCGACCCGTCCCAAAGGTCGGCGTGCCCGAGCGCCCGCGTTCGGTTATCGGCATTCAGGTCGAACACGATATCGAAGACGATAATACCCTTTTTGCCGGCAAAGGCATCCCGCTTGACCGGCTTGCCACGGACCAGCACGTCCGGCCGGCCCAAGCGCGAGATCAGCCATTTGTGCAGCTCCTGGACAGCGAAGCCGTAGTTGAACCCATCACGACCTTTGGCGGTCCGAAAGCCAGCGGGATGATGCGGGATCGGAAAGCTCGCGTAGTTGAGCGCACGGCTCATGCGTATCGTGCACGTGTCTCCCTGCGAGCCCCCCAGCCATTGTTGCGCAGCCGGCGCCGCGGTGTCATCGATGCCGCCGCCGATCAGGCGTTTGATTTCGGCTCCCGAGTACTGCAGCGGCGAGGGATAGCTCGCCACGAGCTGGTCAAACGACGGCCGTTTACTTTCCGATTGCGCCATGGTCAGCCTCCTTCCTTATGGCGAGAATGTCCATCTCCGAGATGAAGACAGGCACGCGATTGCCGCCATGCCCGGCCGCAGCCATTTCGATGCGGCCAATCCCGTTCAGCACCAGACGATACCCGTGCGCTTCGAAAGCGGACGCAATTGGCGAGGCCCCAAGTACCTGGCCAAGCTCTGCGGTCAACACGTCCACCGATCTGCCGTGCTGGGGTGTGCCGTGCTTGGGGTCCCAATTGGCACCCGCTTCCAGCAGGCGCCGGTCAAGTGCCGCGACCAGCGCCTGCGTATCGGGCGCGAACTTGATTGATCGGGGCAGGTCGGCGTGATCTGCGACGAGCCGGCCAAGCAGCCGGTCAAGCATTTGGCCTTCCTCCCCAAGCGTGGGCGCGGGCTTTGATGGGGATGGCGCCTCGCCGATACGGAAGGCGAGGAACGGACCCGTTTCAGGCGGGTAATAGTCCAGCCTTGCCGGCAGGCCGGATTGAGTGCGGCCGTCATAGCTGGCAGCTGGACGGGGCAGGTTAGCGCCAATCCCCATGGACTGACCGCCAAACACAAGCAACATGGCAAAAGCAGGCAGCTTGCCGGCAAAGTTCGTCATCACCGGCCCCCGTCGTGAACTCAAGCCGCCAGTGCCTCGGTCAGTCCATCGAACAGCGGTTTGCCATCCGTGCCGCCCATCAGCGGATCGACCAGATCCTCGGGGTGCGGCATCAGCCCCATGACCCGCAGATTGGCGCTGTAGACGCCGGCAATCGCGTCCAGGCTGCCGTTCGGATTGCTCTCCGCGCCCAGCGATCCGTCCGGGCGGGCGTAGCGGAACGCCACGCGGCCCTCATCCTCCAGCAGCTTGAGCGTGTCGGCATCGGCGAAGTAATTGCCGTCGCCATGCGCCATCGGCGCGCGGAAGACCTGGCCGCGCTGGTAGTGGCGCGTGTAGGAGGTATCGGCCCGCTCGACACGCAAATGGCAGTCGCGCGAAATGAAGCGCAAATCCGCGTTGCGCAGCAGCGTGCCCGGGAGCAGGCCGGCCTCGGTCAGGATCTGAAAGCCGTTGCACACGCCCAGGACGTAGCCGCCGCGTTCGGCAAAGGCGCGGATGGCGCCCATGATGGGCGAGAGTGCCGCCATGGCGCCGCAGCGCAGGTAGTCGCCATGGCTGAAGCCGCCGGGGAGCACGATCAGGTCGCAGGCGGGCAGGGTGGTCTCGCCGTGCCAGAGCATGGCGGGTCGGTGGCCTGTCGCACCCTTCAGGGCGATGGCCATGTCGCGCTCGCGGTTGGTGCCGGGGAAGACGACGATGGCGGCTTTCACGGGCGGGCTCCCTGGGTGCGGCGGTTTAGTAGCACAAGGTCGGGCAAAGGGAATGATCGCGGACGACAAAACAAAGATCGCTTATTGCATCGTTTCATCTGCCCAAGGTGGGTTCCCGAATATTTCTGTCATCAGATTGTTGACTTGAGTCTTCATCTCGAAACCTAGCTTGATTGGCCCTTGCTGGAACTGTGCCGTGTAATCTCCGAAGGAGGCTTTAGGGTGGGCCATTTCCACCATTGTTCGCAGCGTTATAATCTTTGTAGGATCAGTTACAAGTACAACGCGAGAAGGCCATCCATACGGCCACCGAGGCGTTTCGGTATCGGATTGGAATACATCTTGATAGAAATAGTCCGTCGGTTTCTTCTCTGGCGGCATCGGCAATAGCCGGACTGCCCCCGCTATGCGCCCCCTTTTCGCTCCCGCACCGTATACGTCCTCCGTTCCCTCGGGGATATAGACGCCGACCAGGTCGTTTGTGCCTTCCAACTCCTGTGCTAATTTTTGGAGCTTGTCTTGGGCGTTTTTGGAACGGCAATATGGCCATGATCTAGATTAAAGCCGTAATGGGCAACTAGCCATTTCACCTTCATTTGACTGGCTTCCACCTTGAGTGCGAGCAATTCGGATGTCCACAATAACAACAATCTGTGTTACGTAATATTTCCACCAATATCGCAAGACATTGACTCAACAATCCGTAGCACAAATTCTGCACCAGCGCAACGATCACCGCATGGAGAATCTGCCGCATGGAAAGCACAGAATGCTCGGTCACCCTCCGTCAACGCGTGCGAATATGCGTGTGAATACCCTCATGCGCCGCGTCGTCATGGCTGTGCGCGCCGGCGTCCATCACAGCCGGTACAATAATCAGCCTGCCATTACGCACACCCCGCTCCGCCAGTACCGATGATGCCAGGTGGCGCACCCGGTCCGTAGCACCCTTGAGGAGGGCCACCTCCATCCCGCTCTCATGGTTTAGCGGCACGTGCATGTTGGCAACGCTCAGGTCATGGTGGTCATGGAACAGCGACACCAGCCTCCGGGCAAGGTCGCGCGCGGCGTGCTCATAGACGTAGACAGCGACTGCCACGCATTCCGCCGCCTCATCGGCCTCCAGCAGCGCCTGCTGAATGCCGGCCCGCGCCACGTCGCGCATGGCCTCGGAGCGGCCTTTGTACCCCCGCGCGGCAATCAGCCGATCAAGCTCGGCCATCAGGTCGTCATCGATCGTAATCGTCACCCGCTGCATGGCGGCGCCCCTGGAGAAATCGCCCAAGAGTATGACCTTTTCACCAAGACCTCATATTTAGAGCATCCGGCCGCATCCGAAGAAGCCCAAGATCCTGTATCGCTCGGCAACGGGGAGGCGGTCGTGGGCCAATGGGTGCGGCAAACCGTCATGGCGACAAGCCTTGGCCTGGCTTGTGCCGCGCCATGCGGTCAGGCCGCCGCCCAGCCCCCGCCCGGGGCAGCCCCATCCGCACCAAAGCAGGTCATCGAACAGATCGTCGTCATCGCCTCGCGCATCGACCTCACCGGCCGCGCCACCACAGCCAGCCAAGGCAGCGTCACCAAGAAGGAGCTGCAACTGCGCCCTGTCTATCGCGTGGGACAATTGCTGGAAACGGTGCCAGGCCTGGTCGTCTCCATCCATTCCGGCGAGGGCAAGGCGCCGCAATTCCTCGCCCGAGGCTTCAACCTCGACCACGGCACAGACCTCGCCAATTTCGTCGACGACATGCCCATCAACCGCCCGACCAACACGCACGGCCAAGGCTATAGCGACCTCAATTTCCTGATTCCCGAAACGTTTGATGGCCTGGACTACACCAAGGGCCCCTACTACGCCGCGATCGGCGATTTCGGCGCCGTCATTTCCGAACGCCTGAGGCTGGCAGACGAATTCCCTAATCAGATCGTCGCAAGCGCCGGAACCGTGGGGGACGAACGGCTCGCCGCAACCGGCACGCTGCATTTGCGAGACGGTGACAGGCTCTCAGCCGCGGCCGATGTCAGCCACCTCGACGGGCCTTGGGATCCGCCGAACAATTTCCGCAAGGTGGACGGCTTGATCCGCTACGCGCATGGCACGGTCACGGATGGCTTCGATGTCACCGGCATGTACTACAAGGGCCAGGGCCGCTTCACGACCGATCAGCCCCAGCGTGCGATTGACGAGGGCCTGATCAACCGCTTCGGCACGCTCGATCCACGGATGGCAATTTCTCGGAACGGGAAAGCCTGTCCGGCCACTACTATAAATCGGGCGATGACTGGCAGCTCAACGTCAGCGGCTACGGCATTCACAGCCTGCAGGTGCTCTGGAACAATTTCACCCATGACCTGTTCGATCCCGTCAACGGCGACCAGGAACAGCAGGACGAGGACCGCACCACAATCGGCGGCGCGGCGACATTCACTTACCACGCCGAATTGGCCGGCATCGAAAACGATGTCGTGGTGGGCGTCCAAGGCCGACATGATGATGTTTTCACCGACAAGCGCCACACCGTGCAGCGCCAGGTTCTGGACTATTGCCAGAACGGCACCGGCCTCTATTCCGTCGGCAATTTCGCCTGCAATGCGGATTCCGTTCAGCTCGGCGACACCGGCGTCTTTGCCGAAGACACCACCCACTGGACAAAATGGCTGCGCACCGTGCTGGGCGTGCGCGAGGAATTCTACAGCGCCACCGATCGCAGCCTGATCACTGGCTTCAAAGGTGTCGGCTCGCAAAGCCTGTTCCAGCCGAAAGGCAGCCTGATCCTCGGGCCGTGGCAGGACACGGAATTCTACCTCAGTGCCGGGCGGGGTTTTCATTCCGATGACGCGCGCGGCGTGTTCCAGACCCTGCCGCTGGAAGGCATCCCCGGCGTGTCGCACCGCACGCCACTGCTGGCCAAGGCAGACGGCGAGGAAATCGGCCTGCGCACTACGCCGCTGCCAAACCTGCATATCCAGGCGGCCTTGTTCGAGATCGAGTTCTCGTCGGAACTGGTCTATGACCAGGACATGGGCATGGACCAGGCCAACGCGCCGAGCAAGCGGCGCGGCGTGGAAATCTCCGCTCAATACCGCCCCTATTCCTGGATCGAATTCAATACCGATCTGGCCGCGACCAAGGCCCGCTTCCGCACCGGCGATCCGGCGTCATACGGGTTGAACGGACTCTATATCGCCGAGGCGCCCAACTTCATCGGATCCTTCGGCGTGCTGGTGGACAATGCCGGCCCCTGGTACGGCGGCCTGCAATTGCGTATCCTCGGCTCCTACCCGCTCAACCCCGATAACGTCGTGCGGGGCAAAGGCTATGACGAAGTCAACGTCGATGTCGGCTACAAGATGAATGCCCGAACCAGGCTTCAGTTGAGCATTTACAATTTATTTGACCAAAAGGCCGACGCTTTCGACTACGACTACGTCACGCGCCTGCCTGGCGAACCGCTGGGAGGCATTACGGATGAGAGGCGCGATTTGCAGGTCCATCCGCTGGAGCCGATTTCCGCGCGGCTGACGTTCACGCAGACATTCTAAAAGACAAAAGTTTTTTGGTCCTTTTTTTCAAAAAAGGACTGCTTTTACTAAAAAGGCTTGGGGAGATGTGCCATCCCCCCCAGACCCCCCGTCATTTTTCAAGGATTAGCTCAACAACCCGCTCGCCAAATTCACCGTCAGCGCTACAATCACCGTATTGAACAAAAACCCCAACATCCCATGCACCGTCGCCAGCCGACGCAATTTGCCCGACGTGATCTGCACGTCCGACACCTGAAACGTCATCCCCAGCACGGCCGCAAAATAAACAAAGTCCCAGTAATCCGGCCGCTTGGTGGACGGGAATTCCAGACCGCCATCGATGTCCGATTGTCCCTCGCTTCTCTGATAATATTCATGCGCGTAGCGCAGCGCGAAAACCGCATGCGTCAGCAGCCAGGACAGCGTCAGCGTGGCCGCAACCACTGCCACGCGCTCATTGCGCACTGCCGGCGCCGCAGTCTTCATCGTGGAAAACTCGTGCAGAATGGTGCCCAGGCTCGCCAGCGTGCCGGCCATGACCAGCCAGAACAGCGTCCACTCACCCTCCTCCTGCGCGCAGGCATTGGCTTCCATGCCATCCTTGGGCGTGGTCAGAAACATGATCGCGCAGAGCAGCAGGAAGAAGGCCGCGCCCATGTCCCAGGCCAAGGTGGCGCGCTCCTCGCCCGGCCAGGCGCGCGGCAGCGCCCAAAAGCCGAGCACGCCAAGCAAAACGGCCGAAAAAGTGCGAATATGGCCGCTAAAAACGGCGGCAAGCCTGCCCATAAAGTCGCCTTAAAGAATGACGGGGGGTTTGGGGGGGATGGCTCATCTCCCCCAGTCTTCTTTCTTCCCTCTACACGTCCGCCCGGCGAACGCGAGCCCGCAAAGCAATCAACGGCCGATCCACCATTCCCCCCATCAACGCCGCCAACGCCACGGAAAGCCCCACGCCGGCGGCATAGATCGCCACGCCCCGCGCCATAAACACATCGGTCAGCACAATCCCCACCACGTAATGATTGAGGTAGAGCGGGTAGGACAAATCGCCCAGGCGCTTGTCCCAGGCCCGCCAAGGTCCCGCTGGCCGTTCTGCCAAAATGGCGAACACGGCCAGCAGCCCCACCAGCAATACGGCCTGACGCAGCAATGACGGATGCCCGTGCTGGCCCCACGAGGTAAACCCCAGCCCAGCCACGGGCAGCGCCGCGGCCACAAAGGCCCAGCGCAGCAACCCGCCGCGGCGCAGCGCCAAGCACACGGCCACACCTGTCAGGAACATCGGCGCGCAGCTCAGCAGGCCGGGACGCTGCAGCCGCAGGAACCACAGGCTCGCCACCAGCCCCGCGGCCAGGCTGGCGGCCACGATCGGCCTTGATCGCCCGCCCAGCCAAAGCCCGGCCAGGATTGCACCCAGGGCGGCGCCATAAAAAGCCATCTCCATGCGCAGCGACCAGGCGAAGGGGATGAACTCGAAGGCGTCGCGAGACCGCAGCGTCACCGCGCCGGGCACCAGTCCCAGCACGCCCACGGCCACATGCGGCAGCGTGACCGGCGGCCCGCCGCCCGGAAAATCCCACAATGCCAGCCACCCCGTGCGCCACAGCACGGCGTGCACGGCCACCGAGAGCGCCAGCGCCGCGAAATAGGGCGGTGCAAGCCGGATCAGGCGGTTGACGAAAAAGGCCCAAGGACGGCCGGCGTAGAAGACAGCGTTTGCCTCGGTCACCACAAAGCCGCTGAGCACGAAGAAGATGGCGACGGCGATCATTCCCAGGCCGGTTCGGTCGAACACAGCGCGGTTGGCGGGTGCAAGCAAGTGCTGGCTGTGCTGGAGCACAACCAGCAAGGACAGGCCGAATCGGAAAGCGCCTAGGGGGCGGTAGATCACAACCCCACGTTGCTGGGTCGCAAAGATAAAACAAGTGGCTGGACGGCCCACGTAGTCGGTCCCAGGATCCGGCTGCTATTGCGGTAGCGGACAACACGCGGTGACCATGCGCAGGCGGCTTGGTGTTGAACGACCGGCAGGCCCACGCGGATCGGGTTATCAAGTGAAGTGCTGAAGACTTGGGGGGACCGTGCCGGTCCCCCCAAACCCCCCGTCATCATTTAGACGAGGCGCCAAAAATCGACGGGGGGTCTGGGGGGGATGGCACATCTCCCCCAGCTTTTTCATTGGGCTCCCAGACCCCCGGACGATTTTACGGAATAGGCGCAACCCGTCAGGCGTTAGTGTATAGGAACGAATTTTCAGAGGGGACACGAAAATGCTGCGCTTTTGTCTCTGCACCGCCACCGTTATGTTCGCTGCTCTGCAAGCGGGCGCGGCGGCTGCGGCCTCCCAAACCATTCTCTACAGTTTCAAGGGCTCCAAAGACGGTGGGTTGCCTTTTGCCGGGCTGCTCGCCGACACGGCGGGCAATCTTTACGGCACCCTTACCGAGGGCGGTAGCGCCGGGAACGGCGCCGTGTTCAAACTCACACCGCCTGCCAAAGCCCGCAAGCCATGGACCAAGAAACTGCTCCACAGCTTTGCGGGCGGCCCTAAGGATGGTGCCGACCCGCAAGGTGGCTTGATCGCCGATGCTTCCGGCAACCTCTACGGCACCACGGTGAGCGGGGGCGCCGGTTTCGGCACCGCATTCGAGCTGATCAAGCCAGCGCCTGGAAAATCCGCGTGGAAGGCGAAGCTGCTCTACGTCTTCAACGGCGGCCAGGACGGCAGCATGCCGGACGGCTCGCTGCTGCTGGATGCGGCAGGCAATCTTTACGGCACCACCAGCGAGGGCGGCGGTGGCGGCGCCACGACGTGCGTGGTCGGCGGCGCACCGGTCTATTGCGGCACCGTGTTCCGGCTGTCGCCACCCGCCCATGGCAAGGCGGCGTGGGCAGAAACGATCCTCTACAGCTTCGTCGGCGGTGCCAACGATGCGGCGGTTCCCCGCGCCGGCCTGATCGCCAATGGCGGCTTCACGCTGTTCGGAACCACCCAATATGGCGGCCCGTTCGATTTCGGCACGGTATTCAGCCTTACGCCGCCGCCAGGCGGCCAGGGTGCATGGACCGAATCCGTGCTGCTGTTCTTTCCGGCCGGCGCGGGCGTTGCGCCGCAGTGCACTTTGCTGATGGATAATGTCGGCACACTGTATGGAACGTCAAACGAGTCCGTATTCAGCGTCTCCGCGAATGACCAATATAGCCTGCTGCATCATTTCACGGGCCAGGACGGAGCCTACCCTGGCTATGCGGGCCTGGTCGCTGACGCCAGCGGCAATCTTTACAGCACCACGAGCGCCGGCGGCCTCAACAGCAACAACGGCACGATATTCGAAATGACACCGCCGGCCGCGGGCCAGACCGCCTGGACGCAAACGGTCTTGCATACCTTTGGCGGAAATCCGGATGACGGGCAAACGCCTTACGCCCCGGTGATCCGGGACGCTGCGGGCGCCCTTTACGGCACCACCTTCAATGGTGGCACATATAATTTCGGGGCGGTATATAAGTTCGTACTCTAGGACAAGAAGGAGGCAGTCCCTCGTTGAAAAAGAACTGCTGTTTTTATCCGAGTCCTGCTATTACAGGGATGCCAAAATTCGGTATCTTCCCAAGCAGCGTATTACGATTAAGCCCAAGCCTCTATCTCGGCGGCGGCAAACTCTGCGACTGCACCGGCGCCGGTCCTCCAGGCGAATACACCGGCGGCGGCGGCGCGTAATTCGCCTCGGGCCCGTACCCGGGTGCCGCCGCGTACGCCTGCACCGGCGGCGCACCCGCGCGCATCAGCGCAGCCCGCAGCGGATCCGCACCCGGATTATTGACCCGCATCGCACGCACGATATCGATCGGCCCGACCGGCTGGCCGTAATAGACCTCATCACCCTCGCTGTCGCTGCT
The DNA here is from genome assembly GCA_965276755.1 of Acetobacteraceae bacterium. Lineage (GTDB taxonomy): Bacteria > Pseudomonadota > Alphaproteobacteria > Acetobacterales > Acetobacteraceae > CAJCIS01. The sequence continues at coordinate 1,202,822 of OZ255625.1, read as the reverse complement.
CATCACGCTGCCCTGCAGCGACACACCCGCGAACAGCCCGCGCGTGCGCGCAAAAGCCACGATGTCAGCGTTCAGCGCCACGCTGGTCGCACCCTCCACACCGCCGCCGATCGTCACCAGCGCCACCGAGGCATTCGCGCCGATGCGGAACTGGCTGTCCATGACGGCTCGCAGCCCCTGATCGGTACGGATCATCATGACGATCTCTGCGTCCTGTATGCCGACCTGCAAGCCAAAGCTGCCGCCGCCCATGCGATAAAACGCCGGGCTGGACCAGGACCCCTGCCCCCCGCGCGCCACCAGCACGCAGCCGCCGCCCTCGCCGCCAAACAGGAAGCCGGCGCGGAACACGCGCGGGCAGACCATCACCGCGCGGGATTGCGGCAGCAGGTCGCGCGCCTCGGCACCCTCGCGGTCCGAGAGCACCTCGCCCACGGCCAGCGTGGCGCGATCGACCAGCTCCTGCTGGTCCGCGGCATCGGCCGCACGCGCGCCCTGCGGTGCGGCGGCGGCAAAGGCCAGGGCGCACAAAGTGGCATAGCGAAATCTTGCAGCCATCTGGGAACATCCCCTCTAGAACGGTTTCCCATAACTATGACACATCATCGCGTTGCCGGCGCAAGCTGAGATATTACATTGGGCCCATGTGAGCGCCGTTCTCACCCACCCAGCCTTCGTTGACACAGACAATCCGCCAGCCCTCGGCGTGCCGCTCCAGCACACTCAACGAGAGGTTCTGGATGGCGAAGTGAAGCACCGCCCGCGCGCTGGTGGCCGAGGCATGGGCCAACGCCGCGCGAATGGCGCCGCCATGACTGACCGCGACCACATCGCCCCCGTGCGCGCCGGCCAGCCGCTCCAGGGCGGCACCGACTCGACCCACTACGTCATCCATGCTCTCCCCGCCGGGCGGCGTCTCCGTAGCGCCGAGAGGCCAGAAGGCGTGTGCCCGTTCGCGCAGGCGCGCCGGCAGGTCGGCGTGCCCCAGGCCCTGCCACTCGCCGAGATCCTGTTCGATCAGGTCGGGTTCCACCGCCAGGGGCGTGGCCGGGTAGCCGGCGGCCTGGATCGCCTCGGCCGTGGCGCGCGTGCGCGAGAGGGGCGTCACCAGCCACGTCGCCGGCTGGGGCAAACGTTGCGCGAGCGCACGGTAGGCCGGCGCCTGCGCCAGCAGGCTCGGCGCACACAGCCCGACATCCATGCGGCCGTAGAGAAAGGCGCGCGCCTCGCTCGCCACAATCGCGTGGCGGATCAACCAGAAACGAGTCGGCATCAGGCGATTGGCGCCAGAATAGTGCCGGTGCAACTGCCGAAGCCGATGCGTGCCGCACCCGGGCGGGTGCACCAGGCGCGCATGATGATGGCATCCCCATCCTCGATGAAGCGGCGGGTCTCGCCCGTGGGCAAGGTGATCGGCTCCCGCCCGCCCATGGTGACTTCCAAAATCGAGCCGCGTTCGCCTGGTTCGGGGCCGGAAAGCGTCCCGGTGCCCAGCAGGTCGCCGGCGCGCAAATTGCAGCCGTTGGACGTGTGGTGGGCCACCATCTGCGCCACTGTCCAATAGGCGTGCCGGTAGTTGCTATGGCTGAGCAGTTGCGGCGCCACACCCTGCGCGCGCATCGCCGCACTTTGCAGGGCCACGTCCAGCTTGATGTCAATGGCGGCCTCGGCTGGGTCCTGGGCAAGGTGGGGCAGCGGCGCCGGGTCGCCATCGGGCCGCACAAAGGGCACGCGGAAGGGTGCCAGCGCCGCCATCGTCACCACCCATGGCGAGATGGTGCTCGCAAAATTTTTGCCCAGGAACGGGCCGAGCGGCTGGTATTCCCAGGTCTGAATGTCGCGCGCGGACCAGTCGTTCAGGATGGTCGCGCCAAAGACGTGGGCTTCGGCGTCCGGCATGCGGATGGGGTGCCCCAAAGTATTGCCCGGACCTACGAAGAAGCCCAGTTCCAGTTCGTAATCCAGGCGCGCGCTTGGACCGAATGTGGGCGTGTCGGCCTCGCTGACGCGCGACTGGCCGCGCGGCCTGTGGATCTGCTGCCCGCTGATGCCGACCGAGGAGCTGCGGCCGTGATAGGCCACAGGCAGCCATTTGTAGTTGGGCATCAGCGGGCTGGTCGGCCGCAGCATGGTGCCCAGGATCGTGGCGTGATGGATGGAGGCGTAGAAATCCGTGAAGTCGCCGATGGTGGCGGGTAGGGCGAATTCGGCCTCGGCCTGAGGGACCAGGCAGGCACGCAGGCGCGGCTCGTCCGGCGAGCCGGTCTTCAGCGCGGCGAAGAGGGCGTGGCGCAGGGCGGTCCAGTGGGCGGGGCCGAGCGCCATCAGCGCATTCAGGGTAGGGGCGCTGGCGGCGGTCAGGGCCTCTGCGGCGTTTGGGGTGAGGGTTTGTACCGCGGCGAGGTCCAGTACTTGGTTGCCGATAGCCACGCCGCCACGGAACGGCTCGCCGGTGCCTGCGCGGCGAAAGATGCCGTGAGGAAGGTTCTGAATAGGGAAATCGATGTCGTCAGTATGTACCCAGCTTGTGGCAAGCGGATCATGCGTATGGTCAAGCAAGGCCGTCGTCCCAGCTAAAATATGATGGGGGGTCTAGGGGGAATGGCACATTCCCCCTAGGTCTTTCTTGTTCTACTCCCCAATAGTCATAAGCGACCCATTCGTCCGAGCCGCCTGAAACTGCGTCCAGAAAACGCCTGCCGCCGCCGTCATCCAAGCCACGTTCAGCCCCGCCGCCCAAGCCAGGTGCCCCCAGTCGATGACCCCGCGCGCCAGCATATCCCGCAGTCCCTCGAACACGTGCGCCGCCGGCAGCGCCAGCACCAGCGGCTGCAACCATCCCGGCATGCTGGCAACGGGGTAATAGACCGCCGCGAACGGCGCCAGCCCCGCCAGGATGGACCACACCAGCGACTCCGCCCCTCCGCCATGGCTCAGGATCAACGAGACGCAGGCCAGCGCCACCCACCAGCCCATCACCATCAAATTGAGGGTGAAGAGCACCAGCACCGGACCCACGCTGAGCAGGTTGAAGTGATAGAGCAGTGCCGCCAGGATCGCCGCCGGCAGGATGCCCGCAAGCGTGCGCAGGATGGACATGCCCATCAGGGCGGCCAGCATTTCCCAAGGCCGCAGCGGGCTGATGAAGACGTGGCCCAGATTGCGCGACCACACCTCCTCCATGAACGTCACCGCAAAACCCAGATGGCTGCGCAACGCCGTCTCCCACAGCAGCACGCCGCCCAGCAGCATACCGATTGTCACCGCGCCGTGGTTGCCTAGCCGCGAGGCGAAGAAGCGGCTGGTAAAACCCCAAATCGTCATCTGCAGGATCGGCCAGTAGGCCAGGTCCAGCAGCCGCGGCCAGGAGCCGCGATAGAGCGAAAGGTGGCGATACATCAGCCCCCAGATGCGGCGCAGCGGAATCATGCCGCCGCCTCGCTCTGCCGGTCACGGGCGATGTCGAGGAACACCTCCTCCAAATCGTGCCGGTTGTAGCGGGCGCGCAAATCGGCCGGCGTGCCGCGATCGACGATGCGGCCCTGCTTCATCATCAGCACCGTGTCGCACAGGCGCTCGACCTCGGCCATGTTGTGGCTGGCCAGCAGCACGGTGCAGCCGCTCTCGGCGCGGTAGCGTTCCAGCCAGGTGCGCACCAGGTCGCCCGTGTCGGGGTCTAGGCTGGCAGTGGGCTCGTCCAGCAGCAGTACGTCGGGGCGGTTGATCAGCGATTTGGCCAAGGCCACGCGCGTCTTCTGCCCGGCCGAGAGCTTGCCGGCAGGGCGGTCCAGCAGGTCGCCAAGATCCAGCTCCTCGGCCAGTTCTGCGATGCGGCGCGAAAGGTGGCCCACGTTGTAGAGGTGGCCATAGACGCGCAAATTCTGCGCCACCGTCAGGCGATGGGGCAGGGCGACGTACGGCGAGGAAAAATTCATCCTGGCCAGCGCGGTAAAGCGGTCGGTGGCCATGTCGTGGCCCATGATGTGGATGGTGCCGGCCGTGGGGACCAGCAGACCGAGCAGCATGGCAATGGTCGTGGTCTTGCCCGCACCGTTGCCGCCCAGCAGGCCGATTGTTTCACCCGGGGCGGCGCTGAAGGTGATATCGTTGACGGCCAGCGTTTCACGGTATCGTTTGACTAGTGAGACGACTTCTATGGCTTGCGGCATGAGTGAGGGATTACTGCTTACAAGCCAAGAAAGAAAGGTTGTTCTTTTTTGAAAAAAAGAACCAAAAAACTTTTTCCAGTTGGGCTTTGCGCATGACGAACAATTTGCCGCTTGTGGCTAGCGGAGCCATTACGGCTTTGCGGCTGTTCGATATCGCCAATTCCATCGACCTCATCAAAGCCGAGACGCTCTCGCGCCAGGGCGCACGGGCACGGCTGACCGGAACGCCGCCCAAGGCCGTCTCCTTCGGCGATCCGCCCCTGGGCCTGGTGCTGGCGCCCGTCACGCTGACGCTGGCCGGGCGCGCCACCCTCGCGGCCGTGACCGCGCGGCTCTACGTCTTCGGCGTCATGACGCTGGCCGTGCGCGTGCCCGCCGACGATCTGGGCTGGGAAGCCTACGCCGCCCTGGCCAATGAGGTGGATGCGGCAATCGGCCCACTCTCCGCCACCCCGCTGTGGGCCGAAACGCTTGACCGCCTGCGCGCCACCATCCGCCCGGCATTGGACCAGCCCATGGCCACCCTGCTGGAGGAGGATTACCTGGTCGCCACCGTGCACGCCTTCGCGCAGCCGGTGGCCGCCGCTTCGTTGGGCGCAGAGATCGACCTGGTGCCCCTGCTCTCTGGCGAGGCCCGCCGCCTCGCCGATGGTGCGCGCGCCGATCTGCTGAGCCGGCGTTTCTCCTATTACACCGACGATCTGGTGGTGCTGACCTGGGACCGCGCCTTCATCTACGAGCCGCGGCGCGACACCGATGTGGCCGACGTGATCGAAGTGGCCAACGCGCAATTGCTGGAAATGCGTTATTATGATGAATTGCTCGATGACGAATTGCCGCGCATGTACGATCTTGTCGAAGAAACGCGCCGGCTGAGCTTCGCGCCGCGGCGTTTTGCGCGCCTGGCCCGGCGGTTGTACGGGCTGGTGGCCGAAGTGACCGAGCTGACCGAGAAGGTCGATAACGCGTTGCAGGTGACCGAGGATGTGTATCTGGCGCGGGTTTATGCGTCTGCGCTTGACTTGTTTCGCGTCAAGCTGGTGAGTGCGGCGGTGGATCGCAAGCTGGCGATTATTCGGGATACGTACGCGGCGCTGTACGATGAGGCAGCGAGTGTGCGGGCGGGGTTGATGGAGGCGGCGGTGGTGCTGCTGATTGTGGTGGAAATTGTGCTGGCGCTTAGGCCGGGGCGTTGAGACACCGGAAGGCAACACAAGACACGAAAAGGGATGGCGCGTCATCCTCCCACACCCGCCCCCGTCTTTAGTTTAGCCGCGTCACCACCCGTCATTGCGACCCAGAATTGGGTGAAGCAATCCAGGCACGCTTTTGCCAATGAGCGGCTGGAATGCAGGCGAGGCGACAAAAAAATTGTGAGATGAGGGAACGGCACGATCGCTCAGTAGTACTTTGCTGCCGCCTTGCTCCAATGGCGATTGAACACCTTCACGTGGTTTCGTAGTTGATAGCGTATCTCTGGCGCTCGCATCTCGTCTGACGCCTTATATGCATATTGAACAAAATTCTTGTTGTCACCCCAATGAGTAAATCGCCCTACAAGTACGCGCTTGCGCAGATGGTCCAGCGGAATACCCTTTTTTGAACCAGATCGGACATATCTGCTGATGTTTGTCTTCATCTTAGCATAAAACGCCTTCATGCTTTCGGCTCTGATCAATATTTTCGAACCGTCGTAAGTGAACCCCAGATATTGAAGAGGATCACAGTCATAAGTCTGACCAATCGAGGTCCGCGAGAAAGTTGTTTTGCAGGTTTTCTTGCTGTTGAAGGACAATCCATTCGCGGTGAGCAAGTCCTCGGCGAAAGTCATAATTTCTGCTTCCCCCAACGTGTCAGGCAAGATAATCGCTATATCGTCACTATAGCGGCGATAGGACCCTCCGAAGAAGGAAACTTTGTCGCATAGCGCTAGGTCGATGTCCATCATCGAAACGTTGGCAAACAGGCCCGACAATGGAGTGCCTTGCGGTATCCCAGATCGAGTTGAGTTAACTTCTATTAGGGGCCGAACTACACGTCGGAAGGTGTCGACGTTGCAAATACGACTTTTCTTTATGTCTCCCAACTTTGCCTCTAAAACCTCGCGGAAAACAAACTCGTATTTCGTCAAGCGTGAATATACACTGTGCCAGTCTGCGCTAAGTCGGGTGCAACCCAATATTTCTTCGAGTTTTGCTTTAAGAGTTTTGTGGCCTATTGAGTCAAAAAACTTCGACAGGTCTAGGCAGATTACTCGGCAATCGCCACGGTCACGAATCTCCTGGATTAAAGCACGAGCAAATGGCACATTGTACCCGATACCGCTACGGTAAGCTAAGACAACGCTTTCCAACCCGCGTTCCTGCAATTTAATTTCATACAAACGATTTAGCTTTCGGGCATATATAGAATAAATAGCAGAGTCCATGTGAGACGCATATCGAATCTCTCGGACCTTATCGGCCGGCATTGGAGGAAAGACGCTGAAGTCTATCTTTCTCGCTACTTTCTGATAGCCAAGTAGAGGCCAAAACGAATGCTTAGCGACTTGCACCTCGGTAACCGAAAAGCTCGCTAGCTCCGCCGCACAAATACGATCGTCAAAATGAGCGTAGCTTCTTTCCTTGAGAGGCTTCTGCGTTACGCGCCGGGGGAGGGTGCCGTTCAACCCCTTGATTCCCCCGGCAGCAGTTACACTGATGTTCCAATTTACATTGGCCACGGCTTTAACAGTCAGGCGTATAGTCGTGACGCCGGCGCCGGAGAGAACGTCATGCCGTTATGGCAATCAGTGGCCAAGCTCGTCGTTGATCTGCTGGTCAACTCGTCGCTTGCAATCCTTAACCAAGTCCCCCCAGGTCTGATTTCTCCATCCCAAGGCATGACCTTCGTAGCCGATTCGCTTCGTGTAATCAAGCCCAGCTCTTAACCATATTGTAGTTAGCCAAGTTAAGCAAGAACGATGGGTATCCGTCGGGCTCGCAAACGATGGCCTGACCGGCCGCGCATCTTTAGGGTGGCCACCTCCCCACAAATTCCACTTGCCCGTACCCCCACAACCACACCCCCACCAAAACCCCCTTGCCCGATCGCGGAAAAAAAACCTACCCTCCGCCCCATGGAACCCATCCCCGCCCGCCTCATGCGCGCCCAGGCCGAAGCCTGCAAAAGCCGCCCCGCCCAAACCCCCCGAGAGCGCGCCCGCCGCGCCTACATCCTGGAATCCGCCCGCGCCATCTTCATCGCCCACGGCCGAACCCGCGTCACGCTGCGCGACCTCGCCATAGCCACGGGCCTCACCCAGATCTCCATCCGCCACCAGTTCGCCGATCTTGACCACCTCTTCTCCCTCACGCTCGCCAAATACATGGACGAAATCATCCAAGCGGTCAGCGCCGTCCCCCGCCACCACCCGGACCTCTTCGCCCGCCGCCGCGCCGAATATTTCCGCGTCACCCGCGGCATCTGCAATATCCCCACGCCGCTCCACTTCCTGTGGATGCGCGAGCGCTTCACCCTGCCCGAAGACCAGCTCGAATCGCTCGAACTCGCTCGCCGCACCCTGGGCTTCCTGCTCGCCGGCGAGGCATGGGAAACCGCCCTTCTCCTGCTCGACACCCACCATCTGGACGAAGCCCAGATCGAGGCGATGCTCGCAGCGAGCGCAAGCCACGCCCAGCCTCAAACCGCGACGCCCGAGGCCGGCCAGGCCGCCGACACCCCAGCCGCCCGCCCGCCACACACTCCCCCGCCAATCGCGCCGAACGCCGCTCGCCCCAGCACCCCGCTTGCGCAGCCGCCACCCCACTTCCCCTGGCTCGCCGCCCAGCCACCGCCGCGCATCCCCATCGAGGCTGCCTGAATCTAGGAATATTGTCGTTCTCATGACGCAATATAAGCAAGTCAAAGCGAAAGAGTTGGGGGAGATGTGCCATCCCCCCCAAACCCCCCGTCATTTGTTTAGACCTCGTCTCACATGAAGACGGGGGGTTTGGGGGGGCAGGCACTGCTCCCCCAACCTTTCTATGAGAGCCAATCAATCGAAAGGACGCCCCATGGTCCCAAATTCGCGCGTGATGCTGTGGGCAAATTACCGCCAGAATGCCAACGGCCAACCAACCCTCTCCGTCCCCGCACCCGTCGATGCAAACACGCCAAACGCCCCCTGGTGGTATGACACCATCGCACAACAAGCAAACCTCTGGGCAAACCTTGGCTTCACCGACATCCTCTTCCCAAACCCGCTGATCTGCCAAGGTGGAAACGGACCAGGCGATGACGGCTACAACCCCTACGACGATTACGACATCGGCTCCAAAGGCACCCCCACCCGCTTCGGCAGCGCAGAAAAACTCCGCCGCGCGATAGCAATCTGCCGCGCCAACGGCATCGACGTCTGGCTGGATGTCGTCAACCACCAGCGCATGGGTGGCAATAACGGCACCTACCAATACAAATCCGAAAGCGGCGCCACGAACGGCCGCTTCGCCAAGCAACCCTCCTATTTCCGCGGTGACCCGCCACGCGTGCCAGAAGACCCCGTCCCCGCACCATCGGACGATTTCGCCTTCGGCGACGAATTATGCCCGATCAACGCAACCCCGAAAAACGCCGTCTGGGACGGACTGATCGCCGCCGCCAAATGGCTGTTCCTCACCACCGGCACACAAGGCGCGCGCCTCGATGACATGAAAGGCATGAACCCCGGCTTCGTCCACACCTGGATGACCACCGAACCCATGTCAGCCCTGGAATTCTTCGGCGAATACGATGACGGCAATCCCGGCAGCGAAAACTGGTGGATCGACCAGGTAGCAGGACGCGCCTCCGCACTCGATTTCGCCTTTCAGGAAAACATGGCCTATCCCATGTGCATGAAGGCAGGCGGCGCCGATGGCTGGCAGATGTCCTGGATGGGCACCAATGCGCTGGCCTTTCAAAATTCTATGAAGGCGGTGACCTTCGTGTCCAGCATGGACAGCGAAACCGATGGCTGGGCCACTATCGTCAACAACAAAACGCTGGCCCTCGCGCTGATGCTCGGCATGACCGGCCTGCCAATGGTCTACATCAAGGACTGGCTGCCAAAATCGCTCAACGGCTATGCCTTGGACCAGGAGATCGCCAACCTGGTCTGGTGCTCGCGCAACCTCGCCAATGGTGACGCACAAATCGCCTACAGCGATGCACACACCTACGTCCTTCTGCGCACCGGCCCGCCCGGCGCACTGATCGCGCTCAACAACAATATATGGAATCCGAACTGGACCACGCTCACCTGCCGCACCGGCCACGCGCCAGGCACCGTGATGCACGACTATACCGGACGGAACCGCGAGGACAGCAGGGTTGACGCGAATGGCAACATGATTTTCGGCATTCCGCCCGCAGCCAATGGACAGGGCTATGGTTTCTGGGCGCCAGCCGGCCTGGACAGCCCCATCACTTTCGCCAAATTGCCAGTCATACAAAGCTTCTTCGGCGCAGACGATCTGGACATCGGCCCAGCCAGGAACGGCAGCACCCAGATCGGCCGCGTGTGGATCGAAGCGTTTGCGGTCTTCAAATCCGATTTCACCGCCTATGCGGCAGGCGCAGGCAGCATAACAGCACAGATTATCGACACCGCCGGCAACACGCATGCCGGCGGCACCGTAACGGCCACCAACACAAGCGCGCAGGCATCCGGCACCGCCGCAACAACCGGCTGGCATACAATCACCCTGAGCGCAAACACTCTGCCCGCCATCGGCGTGCCCTTCACCTTCACGATCGAGTACACCGCCCCACAAACCCTTTTGCCGGAGCAATTCTGATGCCTCTTCCGAGGAATGCGGCACTCCTGCCAATTGTATGGGGTTTCGCCACCGCCGCAGCACTGGACCAAATCTTCGATATCAAGAAGCTGTTCCTGCCGAGCCTCATCGCCCTGGCGGCAGTCACCGCCAACGACCTTCTTCTGCGCCGGGCAGCACAATGACGGCCAACGTCCTTACCCGCAGCTTCGGCAACACCCGCATGGGCTGCCTGGTCGACCCATCCTGGTCCCTGACCTCCGAACAGGTACAGAAAACCGGCGTGCGCGTGCTCGGTCAATTCAAGCTCGACGATCCCCGCGGCGCCGAAGGCCAGGTACTCGCAGTGGCCGATCTGACCATGAGCGACGGCCATGCGCACAATGTCGCCTTCGTCTGCGACATGTCCAACAACGTCTATGCCTTTGATGTTCTCACCTACGCTCAGTTGTGGAAAAGAAACACCGGCACGCCAGTCACGATCACCAGGCAGTGGGACATGTGGATGATAAACCCCTATTGGGGCATCCTCTCGACCCCGGTGATAAACTTTGCCACACACACATTGTACTGCGTCTCGACATCGAGCGTCGACGGCACAATGGCCAACGCAATATACACCCTGCATTCCCTCTCGTTGTCGGACGGTTCCGATCTGGCGCCGCCTTTGGTATTGAACGCGGCCACCTATCAGCCGCCTGGCAATGCCCCACCACAAACGCTCGGGGCGGTGCCGCGCAAGCAGCGCCCGGCCCTGACACTGCTCAGCGCAAACGGCGCCACAACAATCTTCATCCCGTTTGGCTCCTTCCTCGAATCCGCCTCGACAAATCTCGGCTGGGTGATCGCGGTCGACGTCTCACAGCCAAGCCGGCCGGCAATAACCGCAACCTGGACAACCGGTTCCGGCCAATACCCCGGCGCGGGGATCTGGCAGGCAGGCCAAGGCCTCTCTGTCGATGCTGATAACAATCTGCACGGCATGACTGGCAACGGCGCGTTCGACCCCCTAAGCGGCGATTTCGGCAATTGCTTTTTCAAACTAGCCTACACGCCTTCCACCATCGCCGCCGCCGCCAGCCTGCACTGCATCGACTGGTGGTCGCCCTATTCGGACGCAGGCCGCGCCGGCGATGATCCAACCTTGCCAGCGCCTAACACAAATCCGCCCGATGACATGAACGCGCTACCGACGAATGCGAGCAACAACACCAGCAACGCCCACATCGTGGGTGATGAGGATCTCGGTTCAGGCGGTGCGCTACCTCTATCCCGCGCACTAACCGGTTTTTCCAAGGATGTCATCATCGGCGGCGGCAAGGATGGCATCTACTACGTGCTCGACAGCGCAAAGCTCGGGCAGACCCAGCGCACGGATTTCGCGCCTGACGCAATTGCCGGCAACTGGGCTAAATTGCTCTCGCCGCCATGGGCCGTGACCTATTGCGGTCTCGGCATCGATCTCGCGCCGGTGGCACTCGATAGCCTGCCCTCCGCATTCGGCGGCTACACACGCCACATCCACGGCAGCCCGGTCGGCTACAAAAGCCCCGATCACGGCATCATGCTGTTCGTGCAAGGCGAGAACGGCACCGCGCAGGCGGCCTCCCTCAACGCGGATTTCAGCCTGACCTGGATTGCAGCCGGCCAAGAGGTCGCCTCCCAAGGCATGCCGCCGCCCGGAGGAATGCCGGGCGGAATGCTGGCCCTGACCTGCCAGGCCGAGGGCGACAACACCGCAATTCTCTGGTCGCTGATGCCCTGGTACGGCAATGCCAACTCCACCATAACAGCGGGGCGCCTGGTGGCCTACGGAGCAAATTGGGTGAATGAAGCCGGGCCGCACCTGATCAAGATATGGGACAGCGCGGATTGGGGCATCAACTACATGCACGCCAAATTCAATGTGCCGACGCCGTTTTGCGATCGGCTTCTGGTGCCTTCGTATGATGGGCGCATTTTGGTGTTCGGTTAGATCGTGACAGAAGACGTAAGATTGGGGGAGATGTGGCTGACGTATACGTCAGCCGCCCCCAAAACCCCCCGTCATTATTCAGGTCCAGTAGAGCACCTCCGCGCTTGGCAGCCATCGCGCAATCGAAGCTTCGATCGCCGCGCGCATAATCCCCATTTCCTCGCGAGGGAACACGTATTTGACGGACCCGAACTTCGTGGTCTTGCGGCTTCGCTGCGCTTCGTCCATCTCCAGCGCACTGCCGGGATACCACTGCTTCAATATATCCTTCGATTTTGGACTGAAACGATGCGTGATCAGCTCCGCGCTCAAATCCACGTCGGGCACGCCGTCGAGCGCCTCGGCAACATCGGCAAACAGCCGGTCATACGCAGCCGCCCAGCCAGGCAGGCGCAGGATGGGCGCCACGGTCAGGCCCACGGGATAGCCGGCCAGCGCCATGGCGCGCAGGGCCGCCAGGCGCTGCTTCATGCGGGGCGCCCCGCCCTCGTGCCGCTCCGCCTCACGTGCATTGACCGAAAAGCGCGCCCGCGTGCGGCCGTGATGCGCCAAACCGAGCAAAGGCCCCACGGCGTCGAACTTGGTCGTGAAGCGCAGTTGCACCGGCGCCTCCCACGCACCGAATGCGCTGATGCAGGCAGCTAGGTGCCCGGTCAGGTGCTCGATCGCCAACGGATCGGTGTAGCAGGAGCACTCAAACGTCGTGCCTTCGTTCGCTCGGGCGGGCGAGGCCGAGGTGACCGCGCCATGCCCCACCGCACCCGGCAACTCCGCCAGGATTTCCGGCAGATTGGCGTAGGCGCGAATAATCGGCGGCCCCGCGAGCGAGCCGGCCAGGTAGCAATAGGCGCAATGCGCGGGGCAGCCTTCCGCCAGGTCGAACCGCCAGTCGGCCGAGGGCGGGATCGGCTGCAGCCGGCGACGGCTGGGGCTGGCGGTAACGACTGCCAGCGTGCGTTTGGCGTCGCGATAGGTATCGGGCAGCCCGCTCAGCCGATCAGCGCGCAGCCGCACCACCTCCGCACCCAGTGCCGCCGCGCGATCGATAATGGCCGCGCCTTGCGCCCATTGCAGCGCGGATGGAGTGGCCAGGACGAAACGTGGGACCCAGGGCGATGGCATGGCGACAATATTGGTGCAGCTGCCATGGATAGGAGGGTATCTCTGCCGACCTTCAACGAGCGGCGCGAATGAACCGGTCCAGCCAGATGTGTTCGTGCGGCAGCGGCCTGACCCGCGCGCGCTGTTGCGAGCTGGATCTCACCAGCCTTGGCGAGTCCGGCGCCCATCGCCACCTTGTGCCCCTGGAGGAGGAGGCGCAACAGGCCCACCTGCGCGGGGAGGCCGAGACAGCCGGGCGGCTTGCCGTTGACGTGCTCGAATTGGCCCCGGGGCGCATCGGCGCATTGTCGGTGCTGTATCAATTGCGCAAGCAACAGGGCCAGCAGGAAGCGGTCGAGGCGCTGGTTAGGCGCATTGTCGCGCTGGCGCCGAATAATTTCTGGGCGGTCAATGAATTGACATTGCTGTTGCTCGGCAAGGGCGATCTGATCGAGGCCGAGCGCCACGCGCGCAACGCTGTGCGCATTGCGCCGGAGAATGCGCAGTCGCATTATCTTCTGGGTATGGCGCTGACCGAGGGGCATCGGCCGGCCTGGGGTGAATATCATTTCGACATGGCGGCCCGGCTTTCCGGCGCGCGTGATCCGGTGCTGCTGGCCAATTATGCTTTGTGCCTGAAAAACCAAGGCAAGATGGCGGCATCGCGCGCCTTGTATGAGGAATCTCTTGCCGCAGCACCTGACAAGCTGCACACGCTGCTCGGCTTTGCGCGGCTGGAGGAAGCCGATCGCAACCTTGCCGCATCACTGGCGCTGCTCGATCGCGCGGAGGCGCTATTTCCGGGCAATCAGAGCGTGAATTTGTTGCGCGCGGTGGTTCTGGGGCGCATGCGTTCGGCAAAGGCCGCCTTGGATGTGCTGGACGGCATGGGCGGCGAGCAGGCGGAATTGGGGCCGAGCGAGTATCTGGAAAAAGGCCGATTGCTCGATCAGATGGGCCGTTACGATGAGGCATTTTCCGCCTTCGACGAGGGCAAGCGCCGGCTGCGCGACGTATCGGGCCACGCGTATGCCGAGGCGTATGCGCAGCATCATGCGGCCAGGCTGAGAGGCTTTTTCGTGCGCGCGCGCTTACGCACGCTGCCGCGCGCGCGCGTTCGCAGCGATGTCGCCCAGCCGATCTTCGTCGTGGGCTTTCCACGCTCCGGCACCACGTTGCTGGAGCAAACGTTAACTGCGCATCCGCGCATAGATGCAGGCGACGAGTTGCCCTTCGTGGCCGAATTGACGAACCTGATGCCGCGCATGCTGGACAGCCCGCTGAGCTATCCCGAGGCGCTGGCGGAATTGTGGATGGCTGACCATCGCGACGACTTGGACAATCTGCGCGACCATTATCTGCGCCGCGTGGCCCAACTTGGCATCGTGGTTGGCGATGCTGCGTGGTTCACCGACAAGATGCCGCTCAATGAGGTGGAACTCGGCCTGATCAGCCTGTTGTTTCCGCAATCGCCTATCCTGCATCTGACACGCCACCCGCTTGATGTGGTGGTATCTGTATTTTCAAATCTTTTGACGCATGGACATTACTGTGCGTATGCGCTGGAGAGTATTGCAAGGCATTACGCACTCGTCATGGACCTGGTGGCGCATTATCGCCGGGAACTCGACATGCGCTACATGGCCGTGCGCTACGAGGATATCGTCGATGACCAGCATGCCAGCGTTGCCCGCGTGCTGGGTTTTATCGGCGAGGATTTCGATGCGCGATGCCTGGCTTTTCACGAGAACACGCGCTATGCGCGCACGGCGAGCTATGCGCAAGTTTCCGAAAAGCTCTATGATCGCTCGCGCTATCGGTATCGGCATTACCTTGAGCAATTGGCGCCGGTGATCCCGATCCTGGAACCGGCCATGCACGAGCTTGGCTACACGGTCTGAATTGGTGACGCGGAGGACAAAATGGCAATGAACGTCAGTGAGTTCGTGTGGCACCGTTTGCATGAATGGGGTATCAAGCGGGTTTTCGGCTACCCCGGCGATGGTGTCGGCGGCCTGGATGTGGCGCTGGAGCGCACCCGTGACACGATGCAGTTTGTGCAGGTGCGCCACGAGGAAATGGCGGCCTTCATGGCCTGCGCGCATGCCAAGTTCACGGGCGAGGTCGGACTCTGCTATGCAACCTCCGGCCCAGGCGCGATCCATTTGCTGAATGGGCTTTACGACGCCAAGATGGACCACGTTCCGGTGGTGGCCATAATCGGACAGCAGGCGCGCACAGCCATCGGCGCGCATTACCAGCAGGAAGTCGATCTTCAGTCGTTGTTCAAGGATGTCGCCGCGGATTTCGTGGCGATGGCCAGTGTGCCCGCGCAGGTGCGTCATCTGATCGACCGCGCCGTGCGCATAGCCAGTGCGCGGCGAACGGTGACTTGCGTGATCCTGCCGAACGATCTTCAGCTCTTGGCCTACGAGGACCCGCCAATGGCGCATGGCGCGACCCATACAGGCGTGGGCTATGCAGGGCCGGCGCAGCTTCCCAGCGACGATCTTTTGCGCCGGGCGGCCGCGGTTTTGAACGCGGGAAAAAAGGTAGCGATGCTCGTGGGCGCAGGCGCGCTGGGTGCCACCGATGAGGTGATTGCAACCGCGGAGAAATTGCAGGCGGGCGTGGCCAAGGCGCTGCTCGGCAAGGCGGCGGTGCCTGACGATCTGCCCTTCGTCACAGGCTGTATCGGCCTGCTTGGCACCAAACCCTCCTGGGACATGATGCAGGAATGCGATACCTTGCTGATGGTGGGCTCCGCGTTTCCATACAGCGAATTCCTGCCAAAGCCCGGGCATGCCCGCGGCGCGCAGATCGATATCGACGGTGCCATGCTGAGCCTGCGCTATCCCATGGAAATCAATATGGTTGGTGACAGCGCGGTTAGCCTGCGCGCATTGCTGCCGCTGCTGGAGCAGAAGACGGAGGATGGCTGGCGGCAAGGTGTCGAGAAGGGTGTGTCGGCCTGGTGGAAGACGCTTGAGGACAGAGCGATGCAATCGGCCGATCCGATTAATCCGCAGCGCGTGTTCTGGGAATTGTCGAAGCGTTTGCCGGAGAATTGCATCATGACGGGTGATGCCGGCACGGTTGCCAACTGGTATGGGCGCGACATCAGGATGCGCCGTGGCATGATGGGCTCGCTCTCCGGCAGTCTGGCGTCACTGGGTTCGGCGACACCTTATGCCATTGCCGCGAAGATGGCGTTTCCCGATCGCACGGTCATTGCCTTTATCGGCGATGGCGCGATGCAGATGAACGGCCTGAACGAAATCATCACCATATCGAAGTATTGGCGGGAATGGGCTAATCCGCATCTGATCGTCATGGTGCTGAACAATCGGGATCTGAACCAGGTGACGTGGGAGGAGCGGGTGCAGCTTGGCGCGGGCAAGACGGAGTCCACGCAGGCCATACCGGACATGGCCTACCACAGCTATGCGGAATTGCTTGGATTGAAGGGCATTGTCTGCCGTGATCCCGAGCAGGTGGGGGCTGCGTGGGAAGAAGCGCTCGCCGCGGATCGGCCGGTTGTTCTGAATATGTATACCGACCCGAACGTGCCGCCGCTGCCGCCGCATATTTCGCTGAAGGACGCAAAGAACTTTGCGGCCATGATGTTCTCCGAGCCCGAGCTTGGCAGCGTGCTGAAAAACAGCGCCAAGGAAATTCTGGCAAGCGTGTTGCCCAAATGAATGATTTGGGTCTGGGGGGTGCTGACGCATACGTCAGCCAGGCGGACGAAGATCGCCTCAGCCTGCCCGCCTGGACCTATATCGACCCGGCATTCCTTGATCTGGAACGCACGCGGGTCTTTGCGCCCTCCTGGCAGATCGTCTGCCATATCAGCGATATTCCCGAGCCAGGCCGCTACCACACGTTGGAGTTTCTGGGCGAGACTATCCTGGTTGTACGCGATGCAGGTGGGCAAGTGCGCGCCTATTACAATGTGTGCCGTCACCGTGCCGCGCGCCTGCTGGACGGCAGCTCCGGCGATTGCGGCAGCCGCATAATCTGCCCCTATCACGCCTGGACCTACGCGCTGACGGGCGAGCTGATCGGGCTGCCGGGCCGGGATGCTTTTGCGCATATAGACCGCACCCGACACGGCCTGGTATCGGTCGAACTTGAAATATGGCGTGGTTTTGTCTTCGTGCGCCTTGTGCCCGGTGGCCCCAGCGTTGCCGAAATGATGGCGCCCTACGAACACGAAATTGCCCATTACCGGTTCGAGGATCTGGTCCCGCTCGGCCGTGTCACGTTGCGGCCGCGCGCGGTCAACTGGAAGAACGTCGGTGACAATTACGCCGACGCGTTGCACATCACGATTGCCCATCCCGGCCTGACGCGCCTGTTTGGCAAGAGCTACGGCATCGAGGCGCGTGAATGGGTGGACAAGATGTGGGGCGAACTCGGTGACGCGCCGTCATCGTGCTGGTCCGAGCGCATGTATCAGGCAGTTTTGCCGCCTGTGCCGCATTTGCCGCCCAACCGCCAGCGTTTGTGGACCTATTACCGGCTATGGCCGAACCTGGCGTTCGACATCTATCCCGACCAAGTCGATTTCATGCAGAGCATACCCATTTCGCCCACGCAAACGCTGATACGTGAAATCGCTTACGTGCTGCCGGATGCGCGCCGCGAAATGCGTGCCGCGCGGTACTTGAACTGGCGTATCAACCGGCAGGTCAGTCTGGAGGATTGCGCGTTGATCGAGCGCGTGCAGCACGGCATGCAGTCGCGCAGCTATACGGTGGGCCCGCTTGGGGAGAATGAAGTCGCCCTCAAGAGCTTTGGGCGTCGCATGCGACAGGTTGTGCCGGAGGCGAGGCTGGTCCAGGCGAGAAAGGTTGGGGGAGATGTGGCTGACGTATACGTCAGCCCCCCCCAAACCCCCCGTCATTCATTTAGACCTAGTGCTAACTAAAGACGGGGGGTCTGGGGGGGGCTGACGTATACGTCAGCCACATCTCCCCCAGTCTTGGCCAAGGCCATGCACCGCACCGAGATACGCGCGCTTACCGGGCTTAGAGGTGTCGCGGCAATTCTCGTCGCGAGTTACCATTACACCGGCTTTGGCCTGACGGCGCCGGTTCTGATCGCCCCATTGGTGCGACATGGATATCTTGGCGTCGATCTGTTCTTCGCACTTTCCGGCTACGTCATGGCGCTCACCTACGGCCACTTGTTCGAGACCGGCACCGGCCCTTACCGCAGTTTTCTGCGCCGGCGTCTGCAACGCATCTACCCGCTTTATGCGGTCTGCGTCCTGGCCACCTTCGTGCTTGTCGGCAGCGGCGTGCTGCAACCGTTGAGCGCGTCTGCGAATTCCGTGGCGCGGCTTGGCATTGATCTGCTCCTGCTGCAATGCCTTGGCGCCGGGCCTTCGCTGCTGCCGGTTTCCTGGTCGCTCAGCACCGAATGGATCGCTTATCTGGCATTTCCGCTGCTGGCCCGCGCAGCCCTGCATGGCGCAACCCGCGCGGCGTGGTCGATGGCTGCCGTGTGCCTGGCGGTGCTGTGGGCGCTGTGCGAGGTCCCTGATACTTGGCTGCACGGCTTGCATTATCGTGGTTTGCTGCACCAGAGCCTTGGCCATGTCGATACCGCGACACCCTACCCGTTGCTGCGCTGCCTTGCCGGTTTCTGCCTGGGAATGCTCGCCTGGCGCGGTTCGTGTTCACCCAGAGTCGCCGCGGCCTTCGGCACGCCGGGCGCGGTCGGAGGGGTTTCGCTGGCCTGCATTGCCGTATTGTGGGCGCCGTGGGCAGATTTCGTGGTGGTGCCGTGCTTTGCATGGCTGTTGCTCTGCCTTGGGTCGAGCCCCAATCCGGCCCGTGCGGGTCCGGCGCGCTGGCTGGCCAGCGCGCCGGTGCATTGGCTGGGCAAGGTGTCCTACTCGCTCTATCTCACCCACCTGCTGCTTTGGCAGGCGATGCATTCGTGGCTTGACCGCCTTGGCCTGCCACAACTGCTTTTGCTGGTGCCGGCTTTATTGCTGGCAGCGCTTTGCTACACGGCGATCGAGCAGCCCGGACGCCGGCTGCTGGCACCGTGGGGCGGGAGGAACCTGGTCTAATGCCAGGCTGCCTAGAGATGTGGCTGACGTATACGTCAGCCACATCTCCACCCAATCTTTGCTTGGGCTGTATAAGGGCTCGGCAGAGAGGGGGCGCCTCCCGCGGAGCCAACGGGTTGAGGCACGCCAGGCCGCCGGTATCGCGGCAAGCCGGGAAGCGCTGCGAGGCAGGCCGCGGTCAATGCAATGATGAGCGGCTCGATCGCCAGGCGAAACCGCATGTTCTCGCCCATGTCTCCAATTGTGAACACCAGCAGGCCGTAGAAGCAGATCGCGGCCAGCAGCCAGATTTCGTGCCCGAGTAACGGTACGCGACCTCGCAGGCGGCGCCATAAATCCGCCAGGGCGAGGAGCGGAAAAACACCGTGCAGTACTGCAATCGATGCGGCATCCAGAGGCGCCAGGCTGATTGTGCCGAAGCGGGCTTTGCGGCTGACCGGCCGGGTTGTGACGAACGCTATGTCGGCGCGCGACAGCATCGCGCGCTGATGTTCACCGAAGCCGCGCGAGAACAGGTCGAAGAGGCCACGATCGGCCGGGACCACAAACAAGGGGTCGACGAATATGACACCATAGTCTCCAATACGTTGCCAAAGGACGTGATAACCGTCGGCAAATCGACGAGCAAAGCTGGCTGGATGATGCAGCACGTAGCGTGTGAACGCTCGCTTGTATTGGACCGCCTTCATTCGTACAGCGAGCGAGTTGAGACCGAGGTCGATACCGCCCAGCCGCGCGCGCGCCGCCGCGTCTTGCGCCACGACATAAGCCGGCATGCCGTACTCGCCCATGACGAACACCGGCGGCGGGCAAACGCGGTTCATGCTTAGGGTCTGTCAGGAATTAACCGCGCGACCTGTTTTGTTGCAAGGTTGGAGCGTGTAGTTCCATTCGCCGTGGAACTCGTCGCGTAGGATGTTGAGTTCGGACATTTCCTGATCGTTCACCACAATCCCTTTTGGGTAGGTGCTGGTGTCGAGTTCACACTGCACGGTCAGGCCGGTCTTGGTCGTGGTCGCGCTGATCAGGTCCACCATGACGCGATAGCTGACAAGCGGCTTGGCGCGCCAGTTCATGCTGATGAATGAGAACAGCCGATGCTCAATCTTGTTCCATTTGCTGGTGCCCGGCGGCAGGTGGTGGACGCGGATCTTGATGCCGAGTTCATTGGACAGCTTTTGCAGTTCACGCTTCCATAAGCGCACGCGCGAGCCGTTGCTGCCGCCACCATCGGCGGTGATCGTCAGGTGGCGCGCGCCCGGATAGCGCTTGCACCCGACCCCGTGCCACCAGTTGCGGATTGTCTGCACGGCGAATTGCGCAGTGTCGTGATCGATGCCGACGCTGACCCAGCCGGCATTGGCGGCCAGATCGTAGATTCCATATGGCACCGCCCGACCAATCTCCTTGATCAGGAAGTCGTGCACGCGGACCTCCTCGGGATCACCCTGTGGCCGCCATTCCCGGCCAGCATTCTTGAAGTCGCCGACAAGCTCCTTCTTCTTCGTGTCGACGGATATCACCGGCTGCTGCTCGGCCAGGGCGCGGCTGATGCTCGTATTGATGTGGGCGAATTGCGCATCGCGATCCGGGTGGCTGTCACCTTCGCGGGTCTTGCTGTTGGCCTGGAGGCTGAATTTCTGGCCGCGGAGCAATTCGCCAACCACGGTGTGGCTGATTTTATGCCCCATGGCGCGCAATTCAGCAGCCAGGCGGCGTAGGCCTTTGCAGGTCCAGCGCAGGGGCGACATCGGGTCGCCGCGTTCACTCGGGCTGACCAGCGCCAACAAATCGTCCAGCAGTGCCGGGTCTGTCGCGGTCAACGCTTTGCGGCCGCCTCCGGGACGGCGATTGCGGTCAGTTGGCACCTCGGCGACGCCAGCAAGCTCGTCCAAGCCCCGGCCGATCGTGCTCGGTGCAATACCGGTCGCCCGGGCAACAGCGGCGATCCCGCCATACCCGGCCGAACGCGCCTCGGCCGCAGCGAAGGAGCGACGGCCTCGTTCATCAAGATGCGGGGCAAGAGAAACAAAACGATCACGAATGGCGCTGGTATCAATCATGTACGCACGCTACGAAAGCGCTCCGTGACCGGGGAATCCCCCCACTTACCCGCAAGCGCAACCCGATTCAGCTATTTCCTGACAAACCCTTAGAAACCAATCCGGGTAGGTGCCGGTCGGACTAGCCGCGATGTCGGCGCACAGCAGGGGCAATTGCCTGTCGTTGGCCAGGCCGATGGCCAGGTTGTAGCCGCTCCAGCTCGATGTTTCCCAACTGAACCCGCCGTAGATCGTCGCATTCTTCAACGACCAGCCACCTTGCAGCAGCAAAACCGGCGCAAGATAGGCTGCCATCCAGCGCCAGCGCCAGCGCCCGAACCCGACTACAATGGGAACAAGCGCGAAATAACTCAGTGACGATCGGCTCAGTGCCGCCAGGGAGACCAGCACACCCAAGGCCGCCGCGCGCCGCATGCCGCCATTCAGCTTGTCCATGCCGAGCAGCACGGCGCCGCTTGCCGTGACGCACAACATGGCGAGGTTTTCGTGGAACGATTCGCCAAAGAGATCGTATTCCAGAACAAGAAGGTCGCTCGACAGCAAGAACCACAGCGTCAGAAGGAATGCCACGGCGCCGCTTGCTGTGACGCGGCAGAGGATACGATACAGCAGGCAGGCGGTGACAATGGAAATTATGCCGTTCAGAGCACAGAGCATCTGGACAAGGCCGGACGGCCAGGATCCGATCATCAAGATGATTTTCGTAATAATCTGCGGCAGTGGCGGCGATTGCTGCAGCAGCAACATCGCGGTCCAGAAATGCTGCCTGAAAACGTCGAGCGGGAAGAGCTGCATCACCAATATTCGATCGCGCGACGCGGCGAAATCGATCAGGACGTGGCGGAACGCAGACAGCACAAGCACTCTGTGCAGAACGCCGATTCCCGCGAGAATGGCGATTGGCCGGCATGCGGCGAAGGCGGCTAGCGCCCGCAGAGCACGCTGGATGAAGGTCATCAAACGGAATTCCGAGCACTCAGCCTGATAAATGACGGGGGGTCTGGGGGGGATGGCACATCTCCCCCAGCTTTTTCGCTTCCCTTGAATACCTTTGCCATCACTCTTCCCCGGCCCGTCTCGCGGAATCAACCCGCGCAATCAGCGTGGACGCGGTTGCCGACGGCGCCTGCACCAGATTGGCAGCCTGGCCGAACACGACGAACAAGCCGCAAAGCGCCACGGTGGCCGATTGGATCAAAACAATCAGCGCGGCGACGGCAATCGTCGTCAGCCAGCCCGGCGTGGCGAGGCCGGCGGCTTTCAGCGCCATGGCAAGGGTGAAACTGAGCATCATGAACGCCGCAATGCCGCCGATGGCCAGCAACACGCGGGTGAACGCGCGCTCGCTGAAAACGCCGATGGCGCTCAGCCCGTGCGTGACCAGCGAGACCAGGTTCATGCGTGACCGGCCGACATAGCGGCGGCCGCGATCAGTCGGCAGGCGCACGGTTTGCAGCCTGGAGCGCATGATGGTGGCGGGCAGGTTCAGCCATAGCTCGTGCATGCCGACGAGGCGTTGGGCCGCATCGCGCCGCAGGACGCAGAAATTGCCGAAATCGAGCTGCTCGCCGGTGAGGATGCGGAAGGCGATCTTATAGGCGATATAGAACAGGCGAAAGCGGGGCCCTTCGCTGCGGCGGCGGCGGCGCGCGACAACGACCTGGCTGCCGGACTCTTCAAGGGCTGCCAGCAACGCCGGCAAATCTTCCGGGCGATCTTCGCCGTCTGCGTCCATGATCGCGATCGTTTCGGCTTCGGTGTTGACCAGCGCGTAGGCCACGCCAACGGCAATGGCGCGCTGATGGCCGATATTGCGGGTGAGCCGGATAATCGCCGCGACGGGCGCGGATTCGGGCACGTGCGAGGCGTCATCCACAGCGACGATGGAAAAGCAGATGCCTACCGCTCCAAGCACCGCGCCGAGACGTTCGGTCAAAATCGCCAGGCATTCCCAATCGTTGTGAACGGGGATGACGATGATCAGGCCTGGCGTCTCGGTCATGGCGGCGCGGCGATGCGGCAGGGGTGCTTGTCCTTGACGAGCAGGTAGGCGGCAACACTGCGGCCGCCTACGGAGAAGGGGACGTAGCCGGTCCAGCCGGCGTAGAGCAGATGCGGGTTGTGCAGGCCGGCGGCCAGATCGGGGCGGCCGCCGCCGCCGTGGGCCAGCCCGCGCACGGTGCCCGCCGGATCGACGAGCAGGATCCATGTGGAGCCGAGCCGGTCGGCAGCCCAGCCGGTGAGGCGCCAGCCGCGGTCCGGGCCGACCAACTGAACGTTGTCGAGGTGGCCGGCGCAGCCGCCCTGCGTGGCGCCGAAGGAGGCGAGAGGCCGGCCGATCCAGGCGGCTTGCGGCCAGTCGAAGACCGACCAGCGGCGCGCTCGGAAGGCGTCGGTCATCACGGCCACGCGGCCAGGATAGAACAGATCGTCACGAAATTGCGCGCGCGGGTCGGCGACGTGATCGATTGCGGCCATTGCCGATGACCAGCGCTCGTCATTGTGCGCCCGGAGCTCTGGCATGGTGCGGCTTCCGCTGGCCAGCAAGCCGGCGCAGACCACGGCAAGCACTGCGCCCAGGGCGGATCGTGCGCCAGGCGAGCCGGAAGCCGTTGCTTCCGTCGCCAGCAGCAGCAGGCCGGCCCAGAAGGGCAATTGGGCGATGATGTAGCGGCCATCCGCCGCCGCCTCGTAGTTGAACATCGGCGCGCGCGCGTAGGCCGTCTCGGCGGCGACCAGCACGGTGAACACGGTCAAGGCGGTCGCCCAGCAGCGCAATTCGGAGGCCCGGTTCAGGCGCTGGGCGAACGCGTGGCGGCAGAACGCGGCGAGGCCCAGGATGGCGAGCAGCCAGCCGATGCCGAAGGCCAGCTTGCGGGGCATGAAATGGCGCAGGATATTGAACGGCGGCGAGGCGATGAAGGTCAGCGCGAAGACGGGGCGGCTGGAGTGCTGCCCCAGGCTCATGAAAAAGGCGGCGAGCTGGGCGTTGCGCAGCGGCAAGGCGATGGCGGCATAGACGGCCAGGCAGACCAGCCCCGCCAGTGCGATGGCGGCGAGCGCGCGCCGGTTCCAGCCGCGCAGCAAGCCGATCGCCAGGATGGCGGGGAAGCCCACGATGCCGTAGCCGAAGCTGAACGTGGCGATGGCGAGCCAGAAGGTGATCGCGCAGATATGGCGTGCGGTTCGCGGGCGTTCGCGCGAGGTGATGCCGATGGCCGCCATGACCGCGAATAGCGACAGGTACATGTGCACCTGCTTGGTCCAGACCAGGTTGACGGAATTGCCGAGCCACAGGCTGCTGGCCAGGAGGGTTGCGGTGACCGCAGCGGGCAGTAGTACGCGCCCCGGGGTGGCGCGGAAGAGCGCGCGCGCCGGTGCCAGGCCGATCGCGGCCGCGAGCAGCAGGTTGCAGGCGGTCAGGAAAATGCCCTGTGCGCGGAAGAGATTCAGATCGATCCAGTAGAACGGCATCGCGATCAGCGGCAGGTGCTCGTTGTCGTGATAGATCCAGAAATCCCTGGCCGGGCCTGTAAAGTAGCGATAGGCGACGTCGATCATGTCGCCGAACGGGACGATATCGCGGAAGCGGATGATGGCGGGAATGGTGGTTGCAATGGTCGCCAGCGCCAGGGTGATTGCCACCGCGAAGAGGAGCGCGGCGGCGTTTGGCCAGGTTCGCGGCGGCGCGGGTGCGGCCGCGTTCATCCTCATGAAGCGGCAGGCGGCGGGCCGCCTATGCGGCAGGGGTGTTTATCCTTCACGAGCAGATAGGCGGTGATTTCGGGAGCGGCGAACCGATAGGGGACATAGCCGGTCCATCCGGCGTAGAGCAGGCCCGGACTGTGGAATGCGCCGGCGGCGTCCGGCCGGGGGCCGCCGGCATGCGCCAGCCCGCGGATCGTTCCGGATTCATCGGCCAGCACGATCCATTGCGAACGATCACCGAGGCGGCTATCCGCGGCCCAGCCCTGGAGCCGCCGCCCGGCTGTCTCGCCGACCGTGACGATTGTATCGATCGTGCCGACGCAGCCGCTTTGGGTGGCGCCGAACGATGCCAGGCTGCGGCCTATCCAGGCGCGTTGCGGCCAGGCATAGGCCGACCATTTTTGCGCGCGCAACGCATCGATCATCGCCGGAACGCGGGCGGTAAAGATCATTTCATCCCGGACATAGACCGCAGGATCGGCCACGTCGTCGATCGCCGACATCGCCGAACACCACCGTTCGTAAGCATGCAGGCGAAGATTGGGCAGCATCTTCTGCTGACTGGCCAGCAGGCCGACGCAGAAGAGCGCAAGTGCCGCGCCCATCGCGGCACTCCGCCAGGGGACGTCGTGCAGTTTTTGAACGCCGATCAAGACGAGACCAACCCAGAACGGCAATTGGCCAATGACATATCGTCCGTCGGCCGCTTGGGCGTAACCGAATATCGAGCGTGCGTAGGCGGTTTCCACGCCGGCAAGCGCAGTGAACAGCGCGAGGCCAATGGCCCAGGTGGCGAGCTCGCCTGGCGGCTGCCGGCGGCATCGCATAGCCTGACCGGCGAACACGATCAGCCCCAAACCGGTGAGACACCAGGCTATGGCAAAAGCGGTTTTCTGCGGCACGAAATACCGCAGGATGTTGAATGGCGGCGAGGCCAAGAAGGTGAGCGCATACAGGGCCGCTTCCCGCTCATTGAAATACGGCCGCGCCGTGTGGCGGTTGGCCGCCAACGTTGGCCCCATGATCGCGAGGTAGAAAGCCAGGCAGGCGACCAGGACGGCGGCGATAACGACAAGTTGGCGCCACCGCCAGCGGCGCAGCACGCCGATGGCCAAGAGAACCGGAAATCCGATTACGCCGTAGCCGAAGCTGAACGTTGCAATCATTAGCCAGGTCGCAATGACGGCCACATGCCGCCACCGCAGGCCGCGCGGCAGAGCTGCAGCCCCGATTGCCATCGTCACGGCAAACAGCGACAGGTACATGTGCACCTGTTTCGTCCAGATCAGGTTGATGTAGTTCCCGAGCCAAAGGTTCATGGCCAGGATGGCAGCGATTGCAGCCGAAGCTGCCAATGGCTGACCGCGCGTGGCACGGCGTATCGCCGGGGCGGGCGCGCAAGCGATTGCCACCGAGAGCAGCAGATTGCAGCCGATCAGGAAACTGCCTTGCGCCTTGAAGAGGCGGAAATCGATCCAGTAGAGCGGCATGGCGAAGATCGGCAGATGTTCGTTGTCGTGGTAGATCCAGAATGCGCGCGTCGGACCCGTGAAGTAGCGCCAGACCACGTCCACCATGTCGCCGAACGGGAAGACGTCGCGGAACCGGATGACCGCGGGAACCGCCACGGCCATGACGGTGAGCGAGAGCGCGATTGCGCCCAGCAGGATGAGCGTGGCCGCCGATGACGTGCGCTTTGCACCGGCGGCCTCGGCGCCTGGCGCCAAGCCCGGCACTACGCTGAGCCGAATTTGGGCGAGGGTGCCGCTTGCGGGGCGGGGCGGGTATTTCGGCCCTCGGCGGCACCGTAGGCCAGATAGTGCACGAGCGGGTTGAGCCCGGATTCGGCGAGGTCCTGGTAGGCCGAGAGGTAATAGGCCGTCGAGAATTGCGGGCCGGGATCGCGCAGTTCGGCCGCGCCGTGTTCGAGGTAATGCAGGACAGGATCAAGCCCGCCCGCCGCGACATCGGGATAGGCGGTCAGATACCAGTCTGCATCAAACAGCGGGCTTGATCGCAGAAGTGCCGCGCCGTCTTCGGTGGGCGGCGGTGCTACGATTTCGGCGCCGCTCGGGCGGCGTCCTTGCATTAATTGTTTGACGCCGTGCGCGGCGGGGCGCAGCCAGACCGGCACCCGCGCGCGGGCGGCGACCTGCGGCGGCGCGGCAGCCTGCAAGGTTTGCCCGAGGGCGCGCGCACGTTGCAGGGCTGTCTCACGGACCCGAAGCATGGCGCGCAACTCCGCGATGGCTGCCTCGGCGCGTTGCCGGGCCTCATCGGCTTGCTGGGCTGCGGCGCGCCACGTGTTCGCCAGGCTTTCGGCGCGTTGAACGTCCGCCTCAAGCCGCTGCAAGGCGCAGGCCTGGTCCAGCCGGGTGGCCTCCAGCGCGGCGGCGATGGCGAGCGCGTATTGCGCGCGGGCGGGGGGGGCGAATGCCTCGGCGCCTGGGCCGGCATTGGGGTGGATGACCGCCAGGCCGCCGAATCCCGGCAGCACGAGGAAACGCAGCGCGCCGGTGCGGCTGTCCATGAAATCTTCGACCGCGGTCAGCACGCCGTTATTGGGCTCGTTCTCGGCAGAGGCATTGTAGCGATCGCCGTAGAGCCCGGCGGCGCCTGCGGGCGCGGACTGGCCCGGCAGCAAGCCGGCGCGCTCGTGCGGGTGGCGCCATTGCTCGGGAATGGAGGCGGGGTCGTCGTAGCTGTCGCGTCTTCCATTGGGCCAGCCGGCGCCTTGCACGATTGTTGCCGGGAACGGCTTGCCTAGGCGGCCGGCCTGGAGCGCCAAGGATTGCAGGATGGCGTGTACCGTGTGGTAGTTTGGATCGGCATCGATCCAGCACAGCTCGGGCACAGGCAGGAGGCCGATGGCATCGGCCGGCTTGGCCTGGTGCAGCACGCAGCGGTCACCGGCCTCTCGCTGCAGGGTGCGCAGGCGGTCGGGCGGATGGGGGGCCGCGATGTGCAGGGTTGCGCCCGCCGTTGCGGCGGCCTGGGCCAGGATTTCGGCCAATGCCACGTCCCGGCCGCCGGCGAGGAGGATATGCCGTGCGCCGAGCAGGCGGCACACTTGTCCCGCGATCACCTGCCTGGACTCCGACAAACCGCCTCCGCTCGTGCTATCGGGGCTTGGCTTGCGCGGGGGTTCCGGGGATTGTCAAGGCAGGGGAAGTGGAAGACTGGGGGAGATGTGGCTGACGTATACGTCAGCCCCCCCAGACCCCCCGTCATTTATTTAAGGCGAGGCCCTAAAAATCGACGGGGGGTCTGGGGGGGATGGCACATCTCCCCCAGCCTTTTTCCAGGCCTTACCTGGGCCTTTCAATTGACCGCCTCTTGCGGCAACGCTACCGACGCAGGACCACGAATGACCGCCGCCGCCACAGCATCTCACTCGCCCATGCCACCCTCGGGCACGCGGACCTGGCGCATGGCGGCGGACGCGGTGGGCCTGGTGCTGATCGTGGCGTTTTACGTCTGGACGTTCCGCACGCCGGTCACGCAGCTCGACGACGCTTATATCTCGTATCGGTATGCGCATAATTTGGCGGCCGGCCATGGCCTGGTTTTCAATCCGGGCGAATACGTCGAGGGCTACACCAACCTGCTCTGGACGCTGCTGGTGGCGGGCGGCTTGGCGCTGGGCGGCGAGGCGGCGGCGCTCGGCCATTGGCTGAGCGTGTTCTTTGCCGCGGTCAGCCTTGTCACCACCTATTTCTATGGGGCACGGCTGCTGCCGCCTGCCTCGCGCCTGGCCTTGCTGGCGCCGCTCGGGCTGCTGGCCGCTAATTCCTTCGTCTGCTGGACCACGGCGGGGCTGGAGACACCGCTGTTCGTCTGGCTTTGCGTCTCGGCCGCACTCGCGCTGGCGCGGGGACGCCGGATGGCCGCTGCCGTCGTTTGCATGCTGGCCACGATGACGCGCCCCGAGGGCGCGCTGCTGGCCGCTTGCCTGCTCGGGACGGACGGGCTGGAGCGGCTGATGGCGGCGCGGGCCGGAGCCTGGCCGCGGCGGCTGGCCGTTGCTGCGGGGCCTTGTTTGCTGTTCGCGGCCGGGCTGGGGCTGCTGACCGGCTTTCGTCTCTGGTATTACGGCGATGTGCTGCCGAACACGTTCTACGCCAAAGTCGGCGGTATTCCGCTATCGCGCGGGTGGCTTTATTTACGGAACTTCCTGGTTGATGGCCCAGGATTGCTGATCCCGGGTGCCATCGTAGCCGCAATCAGGCTGCCGCGCTTTCGGGCGGCGTTCGTCTTCATCGTGCTTGACGCCGCCTATGTCGTGGCGATCGGCGGCGACGTGTTTCCCGTCGGACGTTTCATGCTGCCCGCACTGCCCATGTTGCTGGCCGGCGCGGTTGCGGGCGGCGCATATGCGCTCCGCCACAGCCGTGTGGGCGGCGGCGTGCTGCTGGCCTTGGTGCCCACGTGCATGGCCTGGGGCCTGTATGGCACCTGGCCGCCGCATTGGGGCCCGCCAGATTACGATTTTCCGCGCCAGCAGGCGGCATCCTTTCCGCATTCGGCCAAGCGCGCTGCCGCGCGACTCCACTGGATATTCACGCCGGACGAGGACGCGCTGAAACACGCGCAGCTCGCCCGCCTGCGTGCCATGCAGCCGCCGCCGCATTTGCTGGCGCTGATCGGCATCGGCAAATTGGGTTACTGGGGGCCGGAGTTCACCATCCTGGACATGGTCGGACTGACCGACCGGCACATCGCACGAAGCGGCAAACTGGTTGCGGGCACGGTCATTGCACCGGGACATTCGCGCACGGATTCGGTCTATGTGCTGTCGCGCCGGCCGGATATCATCGAGCTGCCGAAACGCGGGACGCCGTTCCTCTCGCTGCCGGTGGTGATCGACATGTGGAATAACCCCGACCTCGAGCGGCTCTACCATTATGAGCACAGCATCAACGCCTATGTCCGGAACTAGGCAAGCCGCCGGACCGCCGGCGATCATCCTGCATATCGGGCGCAACAAGGCCGGCTCGACGACGTTGCAGGATTACTTCGCCGCGCATGCGGATTGGCTGGGCGAAAGCGGCGTGCAGTACGGGCTATTCGGCCATTTGGCCGGCACCATCGAGGGCTTGCCGTCGTTTCGCAGCCATCACGAGCTGATCGAGGCGTTTGCCGCGAGGCCGGACCGGTCCATCGTGGTATCCAACGAGATCATCGCCGGTTTTCCTCCCGAGTACAGCACGCGGATGGCGGCCGACCTTGCGGCGGTGGGTGCGCGGGTGATTTTCTATGTGCGGCCGTACAGGACCTGGCTCGTCTCCTCCTACGCCTATGACGTGCGCAGCGGTTTGAACGGACGCGATTTCGACGCCTATGTCGCGCACATGATGCCGCGTGTCAGTTGTTGGCCGGCACTGCAGATTTGGGGCGGGCTGCTGGGTTGGGACCGCGTGCGGGTGCGCTCGACCGATCCACGCGATCTCATCGGCGGCGATCTGGTCGAGGATTGCCTGGCGGCGATCGGCGTCTCGCCGCCCGGCCCGATCGAGCGCCGCCGCAGCAACGCCGCGCCGAATTGGATGGCGAGCGAATTGTTGCGCATGGTGGTGGGGCGCGAGGAGGCGCGGGGCTGGGATTTTACCGGCCTGGCCATTGCCGAGGCGCTGCACGAATTGGCGGACGAAGCGGTGGCGTCATGCGGTCTGACCGGTGCGGCAGCGCAATATCCTACTCGAACGCAGGCTAGTGCGCTTGCTGATATGTATAACGCCGATCTTGGCGCACTGCGCATGCACACCGGGACCGGCTTGCAACCCGACGATGCGAGCGAGGCATCCGAACGGCCGTTTCTGCCGAGTGCGGCGCAGGTGCCAAAGCGGGTCATCCAAGCCATCGCGGCGCGCGCCGCTGCACCGCATTTCGCGCGGATGCACCCCGAAGCGGCGGCTTTCGTGTCATCGCCGGCTTTCGCGGCGCTCGGCGGCCGATTTCTTGTGCAAGGCGAACGCGGCTCTTATATCGCGGGCGGTTCACCGGCCCGAAGGGATAGCGATCACATGGATGCAGGCGTTACCGAGCGCGTCGCCGATGCGGCGCAAGCCTGGGCACTTGCCGAACAAGGCGACCTGCCGGGCGCAATCGCGCGGGGCATGCAAGCCGCGCCCGATCTCGATCTCCTGGCGGCGATGGCGCGCTGGCGCCGCGACGTTTTCACCCAGATCACGCACCCGCCCGGCCCGCCGAACTGGCCACCCATCCTGCCCGACCCCTTTCCCGGCTTCGTCGGGATCCCCGCCATTCCCGCGGTTGAACTGACTGCCGAAATCCTCGGCGGCGCCATCCTGCATCACGGGTCCCTGCGGGTGAACGGCCTGGTTGCGCCTGAGGCCGTGCAGGCGCTGCGCGAGGGTGTGGACCGCGCGCTGGCCGCGCAGGTGGCGTTTAACAACCAGCAGCCCGAAACCGATCTCGGCTGGTACCTGCCGCTGGACGTGCCTTCTCTGACCAAGGCGCGGCAATGGTCGCAGGGGTGTGGCGCGGTGTGGACCGCCGACAGCCCGCCCATGCTGCGCGAAGTGATTGCCGCGCTCAGCCAATGCGGCGTGATCGGTCACATTGCGGACCTGATGGGCGAGCGGCCGGCGCTCTCGGTTGCCAAATCCACGTTGCGGCGCGTCTCGCCGACGGCGCAGCACGATTGGCATCAGGACGGCGCGTTCCTTGGGCGCAATGTGCGCTCGGTCAATGTGTGGCTGGCGTTGTCGGAATGCGGCCTTCGTGCGCCTGGCATGGATGTTGTTGGCAAGCGGCTGCCTTATGTTTTGCAGACGCATTCGCATGGCGCGTGGTTCGACTGGTCGGTGGGAAATGGGCTGGTGGACATATTGGCCGAGGGCGGCGCGCCTGTGGAGACGCCGGAGTTTGGTCCGGGGGATGCGCTGCTGTTCGACCACATGATGCTGCATCGCACGAGCGTAAAGCCGGGGATGACGAAGGATCGGTGGGCGATCGAAAGCTGGTTTTTCGCGCCTACGGATTATCCGTTCGAGCAGGTGCCTTTGCTAGTGTAGAGAAAAAAGAACTGGGGGAGATGTGCCATCCCCCCCAGACCCCCCGTCATCAGTTAGCCCTCGTCTAAATGATGACGGGGGGTCTGGGGGGGATGGCACATCCCCCCCAGCTCTACCAACCTCTGCTCCAGCGCCAATATCGTGCTCCGCGCCCGCATCAACGCCTCCGTCCGCCGCGTCAGATGCTGCCGGCACACGGCCAGATCCACGCGCACGCCCATGCCGTCGCCCTCAAGCGCCTCGCACGTTTGCAGCAGCGACTCCGCGCCGAAGAAACTGTCCACAGTGTCCGAAACAGCCGGAGTCAGACGCTCCCGAGGCACCAATATGCCAAGTCCGTTGAAAAACGGCAGGCGCCGGAACAGCACGTCCGCACCGCTCGCGGCGATGAAATCCTCAACGCCGGTCAGCACGCCGTTGCGCGGACCGCCCTCGCGCATCGCGTTGGCGAAATGGCCGTTAATGCCCTGGTCGGTCAGCTCGGACTGGCCAGGCACGAAACCGCGCCGCGCGTAAGGCTGGCGGTCGGCATCGAAAATGGCGGTGACATCGTAATACATGTCCCGTCGCGCATACGGCCAGGCGCAATCGTGCATGACGATGACCGGCGGCGGAACGCCGGCCACCTGCGCGCGCAAATAGAGCTGCTGCAACTCGTTATAGACGGTGAACCAGTTGTGGTCGCCATCGAGCAGGACGAAATCCGCGGCCGGCAAGGCGGCGATCACGTCCAGGCTGCGCGCCGCGTGGAAGGCGTAGCCACCATCGAAGCGGGCAAGTTCCTCGTGGAACACCGGGTGCGGGGCGGGATCGACGATGTCGAGAAAAAAGCCGTGTTCGCGGCCGAGCTCGAGCAGGCAACGCGTATTCCAGCCGAACTCGGCGCCGATTTCCAGCACGCGGCTTGGCGATACCGCGACCAGCAGGGGGGCGATGAAGCGGGGCCAGAAGCGATGCATGCGCGGGCTACTACGATACGCCGACAAGTGCCGCCAGCCCGCCTTCGCCGCCGGTCTCGACCGGGCCGATGCGCTGCAGGAAGCCGAGCGGGCAGGACGTGATCAGATGCGGCGTGCGGGTCAGGTCGATGGCGAAGGGGGCAACGTCGGCGAAGCTGTTGATCGCCTTCATGGTCCAGGCGCGCGCGTAGCCGAGCCAGGGCTGGCCCAGCGCGGAGCCGACCACCACCAGATACGATCGTAGCGAGACGAATTCGGCATAGGCGTGCAGCCCCGCCAGCAGCGCCTCATCCTGCGGCCGTGCGGCGTAGAGGACGACGATGTCCGTGGCCGCCCCGAGTTGGGCGCGCAGGCCGGCCAGGGTTTGGGGGGCGAGCGGGTCGGCCTCATCGATGGTGATGATGCGCCCGGGGATGCCTTCGAGCTGCATGACGTCGCGCAGCATGGCCGTCAGGCCCGGCCGCAGATTGACCGCGACCACGCGAGATGGGCGGATTTCGTGCAGAATGGAGGCGATCGCCAGCGCGTCCGGGGGCGCCACACCGAGCGATTCGCCGCGCCATGCGGCACGGTCGTGCAGGGCAGCTTCGGCATAGACCGACACCAGGTAGTCGCCGGCGGAGCGATCGAAATGGGTGGAGAGTTCGGCCGGCCGCAATTCGGTCGTGACCCCGACGCAGGCCGGCGATAGCGGGCGTTGGCGTGCGACCAGCGCGCTGCGCGTGCGCACCTGGCCGCGCAGCCTGATCGAGCCGGCGTTGATCGGCACCCAGGCCTTGCCGCGAAGGCTGGCGTATTTGAACGCGTAGCCGCGGACCAGGCGCTCCTTCGCCTCGTCATCGACGTTGGTCGTGGTGCCGCCGTGAAATTGGTGGAACGAGGCCTCGCCGATCAGTGCGATTAGGGGTTCTTCCGTTGCCTCGAAGGTGCGGCGGAACAAATCGAGGTTGGCATAGCCCGCGCCGGGTTCGTCGAAGCGTTCGTCGAAGCCGCCGATGCGCGCGAAGAGCGTGGCGGGGACGAACAGGCAGTTGGTTTCGCTCATGCCGTCGAACCAGTGGTTCGGGCTTTCCCATACCGGCGTGGCGATGCGGAATAGGCCGTAGCCGTCATCCGGCCAGGCGATGCGGTCGAACAGCATGTTTTCCTGCTCGCGGGTCCAGAAGCTGCGCGCCAGGAATCGCTGGTCGCCGCCGATGAACCATTGCCGCAAACCGATCGCGGCGTCCGGGGCTTCGGCGATGGCTTCGGCCGCCTCGCGCAGCACGCCGGGCGAGAGAATGTGCGCGCCGTCTATCATCAGCGCGACATGGTGGCCGCGTGCCTGCCGCGCCGCTTGGTTCATCAGGGCGACCGGCGAGGGGGCAGGGGGGTCGGCGCGAACCAGGCGGAATTGCGGGCCGAAGCTGGCGATCCAGGTGGCGTCCAGCGGCTCGGCGGAGCCGTTGTCTATGCAGATCACTTCGTAGTCGAGCTCCTCGGCGCCGCGCTGGTAGGCCCGGGTCAGTGAGGTCAGCGTGCGCGCGGATTCACGCGCCATGTTGTAGAACACGACGATGATGGAGATCAGGCAGACGCCAGTGGCGGCCTGCGGCAGCTTGGTGGGGCGCGATCGGCTGGGCGGATCGGGTTCGAACGGCGGCAACCTCAGGCGAGGCAGGGCCGCGGTATCGGCCCCAGGCTCGAAGCGCACGCGGAAAGGGGCGGGCAGCAGAGCCTGCCCACCGGCTAATGTCAGGGTTACCACGTGCTGCGCGCCGTCGGCCAGGCAGGCGGGCGGCGTCGCGGTAAAGCCCCAGCGGCCATCGCCCTGGCGGATTTCCTGCAGGTCGGTGCGCCAGATGTCGGCGGTGATGCGGGCTATGACTTCGCCGTGTTCGCGAATGTCGATGGCTACGTGTGGCGACGGATCGGCTTCGTTGGTGACCCACCCGTCGATCAGGTTTGGACCGAAGCGGTCGACGTGGCCTACGACGTTGGTGGCGCTTAGGGGAGCGGGCGAAAAGGCCAGGGGCTCTGCCCCTGGACCCCGCTGGGGTGAGGCACCCCAGACCGCCTCTTTGTCGATGGATTGCAGCGCGACGCCTATGGTCTGGATATTGGTGCGACGCTAATGCCGACGTGGCCGCCAGAAGGCAAGACGGCGCGCGGGCGGGCCGGCAAGCGCGAGGATCTGATCCAGCACCAAGGCGCCGTAGGCTGCGTTCGCATGCGCGGGGCGGCCGTTCAGCCCAGGCCGGAGGTAGCCGGCTTCGTCGAAGGCCTCGGGGGGGCAGGGCACGAAAACAATCCCCGACTCGGCGCAATGATGGGCCACAATGGCCGAGTGCATGCGCCACAGCTTTCGGCGGAATGGTGCCGGGGCTATGCGATGGCCCTTGCCATAGAAGGCAACCCAGCCCGGGTCATGCTCCTGCACCGCCTCGGCCTCGAAGATCGGCGGGGACTGCATGTGAAAGACCGGGCCGTTCACCGCTTCGCGCACGGCATCCATGATGCGCAGATATGGCTCGGTGCGGCGCAGCAGTGCACGCCGCACCGCGCTATAGGGGATCAGGCTCGCCTGCGGTATGAGCGGACTATCCGGTTCGGCGGTATCGATGAAGTCGAAGGGCACATCATGCAGGATCAAGCCTACATCGTAATGTACGGCGCCGCCGATAAGCGAGAAAACGGGTGCGCGCATGCGCTCCAGGACAAACGGCGCAAATTGCACGGTGCCGGAATTGTCCAGGATGGCGCCCGGCCAATCCCAGAAATTCAGCACGTCGAGCGGCGCGCCGGCGGAGCGTGCCGCCTCGGCGAGGCACGCGCTGTGGCTGTGCCCGATGCAGAAGGCAGCCACCATGCCCGCCCGGTCCCGTTTGATGTTCGGCTTGTCTCCTAGCATGCGGGCCGAATGAGCATACACCCCTACAGCCACGCGCAACCATGGCGTCTGTGGCGGCGGGCCATCGCCTCACCCGCGCCGCAGGATGTCGATCCGGTCGTATCGTTTCCGTTCGCAATCGCCGCGGAGGACCGGATCGTCACCGCGGGAAGCTGCTTTGCGCAGCACATCGCGCGCCACTTGGGCAAGCGCGGCTTCAACCACCACATCACCGAACCATCCCATCCGCTGCTGGACAGCGAGACCGCCGCGCTGTTCCAATACGGTATCTATAGCGCGCGTTACGGGAACATCTATTCGGCCCGCCAGCTTTTGCAATTGTTCCAGCGCGCGCATGGATTATTCGTTCCCGCCGAGCCGGCTTGGGAAGAAGGCGGCGTGTTTTTCGACCCGTTCCGCCCGTCCATACAACCCGATGGTTTTGCCAGCCGGGCGGAATTTTACTTGGACCTGGCCCAGCATTTTGCGGCGGTGCGGCGTGCATTTGCCGAGCTGGACGTCTTCGTCTTCACGCTTGGACTGACAGAGATCTGGGAGAGCACGCAAGACGGCGCGGTGTATCCGGTGTGTCCAGGCGTGTTGCATGGGCGGTTTGACGCGGCCAGATACCGGCTGCGCAACCTCTCGGTGCAGGAGAATGTCGACGACCTGCTGGCGTTCCTGGCCCTTCTGCGCGGTGTCAATCCTGGGGCGCGCATGATCCTGACCGTCTCTCCCGTGCCGCTGGTCGCCACAGCCGAACCGCAGCACGTGCTGGCGGCAACCACCTACTCCAAATCCGTATTGCGTGTGGCCGCCGAGATTGTTGCGCGGACGCATCATGTCGGCTATTTTCCGTCATACGAAATTATTACTGGATCGTTCTCACGCGGCAGATATTTCGCCCAGGATTGCCGCTCGGTGACTGAAGAGGGCGTGGAGCACGTCATGCGGATTTTTTTCGAGCATCTGACCGAGCGGCATAGTGTGGAACGCCGGAGCCCTGCGGCGAGCGGGCAGCACGCCTTCAGTGCCGGGCAGGCGCTGGTGCAGAGTATTTGCGAGGAGGAAAGTCTCGACCCGCTGTAATTCGTTTGGCACGGCTACTGCTTTTCGGCCGTGAAATGCCCCATCGCGGCACCGGCCTTGATCGTGCCGGCCAGACTGCCATCCGGTTGCAACGTGCCGGCATATTCCTGGCGGCCCTGCGCATCCCTCTCAAAATGCAGCGTCATGGCCGTGCTATTGGCGGTGCCGTGCGCCTCCAACGTGGGGCCGCCGATGACGGTGCAAGGTCCGGCGATCCTTTGCCCATCGGCCTTGAACGTGCATAGCAGGACGTAGCGGAGCGCGTCGCTGAAAGCCGCGCTGACTTTCCACGTGACCGGCGCCCCGGATTTCGTGTCGCTCAGCGCTTTGGCCTGGAAAACGCCGTGGCCGCTTTCCGATGTCACCGTGCCCTTGACACTGCCGTCGGCCTGAACGTCACCACGATAGACGAGGTGAACGCCGCTGCCATTGTAATCGGTATGGTAACGGAAAACCATGCCGCCGACATCGGTGCGTCCGGTGGCGGCCTTGCTGTGTTCAAGCACGGCGGCGCACGGTCCCCAAAGCGTGGATTTGTCCTGGTTCAGCACGCAGAGCAGCTCATCTTTCGGCTGCGCGCCTGCAGCCGCATGGACCAGCCACGCGCCCGCGAAATCGGCCGCCGCCGCCGGCAGCGGCAGACCGAGGATGATTGCCACGCCTGCAAAGCTGGACCTCATAGTGATCCTCTCCCTATTTGCCCGGCGGGCGTTATGCCTTCAAGTACCGGTCGAACCATTCCAGCGCACGCTGCCGCGCCGGTTCAAGATAGTCATCGTACACTTTGTAATGGCTGCACGGATAGACCACGCGCTCGCTGGGAACGTATCTTTTGGCAAGGTCTGCGATATAGCCGTGAGTTTCCGCAGGTGCGTATTCCTCGAACTCGGCATCCAGAAACAATGTCGGTGCGCGCAGGCCTTCTGCGGCCTTGATGGGTGCGTGGTGCAATTGCCGCGCAACATCGGGCACGCCGCGCAGGCCGGGCGCCGTATCGACGTTCTGCGGCACGGGCGGATCAATTAAGGCACGCGCCTTGTCAGCCTCGCGTTTGCGCTGATAGGCCGTCCATTCAGGCGGCGGCTGCGGCACGCCGAAACCGCCGATTTGCGCCACGACCGCCTTGGGACGGTCATCGGTGCCTGCCACGACAATCACATGGCCGCCGCCGTAGCTCGAACCCCAAAGGCCGATGTGCTGCGGATCGACGCCGGGTTCGGTGGCAAGCCAGGCCAGACAGGCGCGGATATCGGCGACTTGATCGATCGGATCGACGAGTTCGCGAATGACCCGAACTTTCACGGTATGCTCGCCGGCCTCGGTCAGCATCGGCGCGTCTGCGGTAGAGATCAGCCTGCCGTCCGATCCGCCCCAGCCGCGATAGTCGAAAACCAGGCAAACGTAGCCCGCGCGGGCGAATGGAACGCCATACTGGGTCGCCAAATGTTCCTTCAGGCCGCCCCAGCCATGGCAGAGCAGGATGGCAGGACGAAACGCGGCCTCGCCAGCCGGCCGCAGGACTTCGGCAGAGAGGCGGGAGCCTTCGCTCCAGATCGTGGCGGAGTGCCGTTCGATGTCGTGGCTCATCCCGCCAAGCTAGCATCAGGGCCGGGATGGTGCAAACCGCCGCCTCAAAACAGGCCGGTGAACAGCGGCCTGACATAGATCTCCGCCGCCTCGGCCGGTGCCAGGCCCGGTGCCCAGTGATGCAATTCCGCACTCGCATTGATCAGCCCGGTGATCATTTGCGCGGCAACATTGCTGTCGACCGGCCGCAGCGAACCATCCGCGACACCATCGCTGACCACGCTCGCCAACCGGGCGGCATAGCGGTTGAATCGCTGCGCAACCGATTGCTGCAATTCCTCCGGCACAGCGGTCAGGGCAGAGGTGCGCAGTAGCGGTGACTCGCCGGACACGT
The DNA here is from genome assembly GCA_965276755.1 of Acetobacteraceae bacterium. GTDB lineage: Bacteria > Pseudomonadota > Alphaproteobacteria > Acetobacterales > Acetobacteraceae > CAJCIS01. The sequence continues at coordinate 1,164,051 of OZ255625.1, read as the reverse complement.
CCCGTGTCACCATCGAGGCAGCCAGGCTCGCCAGATTGTTCAAGCCCGTCGTCGTGGCGGCTTGTGCATCGGCCTGAGCCTGGCGCATGACGCTGAGCGTGCGATCGAAGCATTGCGCGACCAGGTCATCCTTGGCTTGGTTATGATGATAGAACGAACCCTTGGTGACATTGAGGCGAGCGGAAATGCGGGTGACGGACGCGCCGAGATAGCCGTGTTCGTTGATCATTTCCGTTGCCGCGCGCAGGAACCCGGCCGGGCTGGCGCCCCCGCCCGGCTCCGGCTCGCCTTCGGAAGGCGGCAGCGCCACCGGCGCCCAGACCGCCGCGGGGGAGGCCAGCCCGTGCACCAGAACCACCAGCAGCCGCTCGATCATCCGGCGGTAATCGGACGGCTCGTAATTACGCAACCAGAATACGGCCCAGAACACTTGCGAGATCAGCAGATGGGTTCGCGCGTTACGCCCGCGGCGCGCTTCCGGCGTGGTGCCATTGGCGGGAAAGATGCGCCTGATCCTGCGGAACATGTCGGTGTAGGCGGCGTTTACCGCAGCATCGCCGATGGTGCGAACGTCATTGAAGGTGGCAATTGGTTCAGCCTGGCCGGTGTCCACGGCGGCCAGGTGGTCGGCGAAATCGTGCAGGAATTGCCGCAGGCTGGCTTGCGGCGAGGCCGCAAGGCCGGACCGGTCCAGCAAATTATTATAGTGGGCGATCGCCTGCAGGAAGCAGGCTGCCGCAAGATCCTCCTTTCGCCGGAAATAGTAATTGACCGCGGTCGGCCCGAGCTTGAGCTGGCTCGCGACATCGCCCAGCGTCATGCCGCGGACGCCCTTGCGATTGATGACCTCGACGGCGGCGCGCACGATGACTGCGCGGCGTTGTTCGAAGCGTGGCCTGCGCGTGGGGGTTTGGTGTTGCACGGCTTTAGTTTGGGCTGTTTTGCGGCAGGCGGGAAGGCGGAAAAGGCTGGGGGAGATGTGCCATCCCCCCCAATCTTCACTTGCCTTCATAGTGATCGGTAAAACGCCCGATACGGCACGAATAACCCGCCGGCGGCGGCGTCAGCCGAAAACCCGCCACGCTGGACCCCTTCGGGTGCGAAATCAGCGTGCGCAACGCCCAGCTATTGAAATCCTGGGTATTGATCTGCGGCCACATATGCCCGTCTGTGGTCGAGCACGCCACGCTGACCACGTTCGCCATCGTGCTAAAATAATTCGTCGATGCCTGCGTCGAAGGGCGATAATCCGCGCAAAGCCCCAGCGGCGGTCCGCAATCCCATTTATCGTTCGCGCCGCCCCAGACGGTAATGACAATCATCGGATCAAGCTTCGCCGGCAACGGATAGGGGCCGACACGCCCCTGAAAGATCTTGTCCGGGTGTGCTGCGACCAAAGCGCGCGCCGCGTTGAACGGCACGTAGGAGCCATCATCCGTCGAGACGTACCACTCGCCGGAAATCGGCATGCCGCCAGCCCAGAAATCGGAATCAAACAGCAGCGCCCGATTGGTCATCGTGGCGCCGGAGGAGATGCCACCGACATAGAGGCGCGCCGGATCAAGCGGCCATTTCGTGCCCGCGCAGCGCACCGCCGCTTGCAGAAAAGCAGCGTCCGGCCCCGCATCATTCTTCCACCGCTCGCCGGACGGACCAGAAGAACGGCCTTCATTCCACGGCCGCCACGTCCAGCCATCTTCTCCGAGACCATTGCAAGCCTGGCCGGCGTAGGCCGCATCGCCGTTGGCACATTGGCGCACCGGGCCGATCACCATAATGCCCTGCCTGGCAAGCAGCGCATTGGCACCGCTACGTGGTGAAGTCAGGTTCTGGTCGGTAGATTCCACCGTGCCGGTCAACGGCACCCAGACAGGTGCAGCACCTTTGGCGTTTTCGGGCGGATAGACCCAGAAGGATCGGACCAGGCCCGCCGAGGGAAAGCCCGTGTTCAGGCCGGCATGCACCTGATAGCCGTCCGGACATCGCCACGGCCCGGCTGCGGCTTTCGTGCCGAACAACACCAACACCAGTGCGGCGACAAGCGCTGAACACCTGATCATCATATTTGCATCCTTTCGGTCACCGCCCATCCACGGAAAAGGCCATCAGCACCGTGCCAGGCTGACCGGATCTGGCCTGATAGCCGGAATTGACATAAACGACGCCGCCGGAAATCGTCGGCCCTGCCGCGTCCAGAACGCCGCCTTGCGCGGTCTTGCCTGAAACCGTGGGCACGGGCGCGCGCGCGGTGTCCATACTCCACACGATCCTTCCCGTGCTGGCGTCAATGGCGCGAAAATTGCCGTCCATCGAACCCGCGAACACGATGCCCGGCATGACCGAAATGGCCTGGGACACGCCGGGCCAGCAATAAATCGTGCTGAACGTGCAGGCCTGTTTCGGCAGGCGCGTGGTCCAAAGCACGGCGCCTGTCGCGATGTTCAATGCCGACACGCTGGGCATCGAAGCTGCCGCGGGCACGTAGAGGTCCGACACCGGCACATACACCGCCGCACCGTCTGTCGCGATGCTGAATTCCACGCCGCCAAGCGGGCCGCCGCCGCCAATCCGTTGCGACCAAACAAGCGTGCCTGCGTGGTCGGGATCGAGCGCATAGACCTGGCCCGATTTCTGGCCGGCAAGCAGAAGCTCGCGTCCGCCGCTCAGGTGTTGCAGAACGGGCGAGGCGCCGAAATCCCAGTCCGGCCCCGCATGCGTCGGGCAATTCGCCGGGCGGTCGGCAGCATAGCACCCGATGATGTAGGTATCGTTGCGGGCGAACTGATGCGACCAGGCTATTGCGCCGGTCGCCTCATCCAGCGCCACGATGGCATCCGAGTTCGGAAAATTCAGGTCGGTATAGCTGTCACCGGTGGCGACATAAATCAGATGGCGCTTCGCGTCAGCCGTTGGCGCAGACCAGATGGCACCTCCGGCTGGTCCATAGATCTGCACGCCGCGCGCGTTCTGGGCAAACGGCCCGGCCGGTCGTGGCGTCATGTAGGTTTTCCACAGCAGCTTGCCTGTGGTGGCGTCAAGTGCTGCAACGGCGCCACGGAACTTGCAGCATTCATATCCGTCGTTGCCCGCAATTGCCTCCTCCGCCGACGACACGGGAACGTAGAGCCGCCCGCCCGCAAGCGTGGGCGAACCGGTCATCTGCACCTCGTGCTGGTCATCGACCTGCGTCTTCCACAGCAACGCGCCGCTATCGGCATCCAGGGCGTAGGCGGTCTTGGTGAAATCGGTGAAATAGAGCGCAAAGCCGCTCGGCGCGCGGGGCAATGGCCCCACGCTCATCGTGCCGCGCGAAACCGCGGGCGCGTCAAACCGCCAATAGGCGCAGCCGGTTTTTGCATCGAGCGCGTAGATCGCGCCGGAGGAGGCGTTGAGAAATAGCCGCTCGCCGATGACGCTCGCCTGGCCGTTGCGCGAGCTGGGATAGGCAAACGCCCATTTCAGCTTCAGGCGCGCGACGTCTGCCGCGGCAATGCCAGGATCGGGTTGAAACCTTGTCTGGCCCGCATCCCGGCCCCAGCCGTTCCATTGGCGCGGCGTTGCCAGATTGATGGGCCCAGGCTTGGCTGTGCAGCGCGGCGCGGCGGACCCGATGGCGCTGACGGCACCGCCTTCGCGCTTGGACAGATAGGCGGCAATATCGTTCATCTGCAGGGGATTGAGCCCGTCGGCCATCGGCTGCATGACGCCGGAATAAAGTGCGTTGACGATAAAGATGCGCGTGTTGTCCGCAATTGCGGCCCTGGGCGGAATGCGCCCGGTCGGGTGGTCGTGACACGACGCGCAGCGTTGGGCGTAGAGCGTTGCGCCCAAGGCCGGGTCGCCGCCCTGGCCGCTCATGAAGCCCAGGATGCCGTTGCCGTCGGCCGGGTGATCCGCACGCGCGGCCGGCGTGCCCGCGATGACCATGCAGGCAGCCAGACCAGTCCCGGCCAGGCGGGCCGCCCGAAGGAATACACGCATATGGCTTGGGCCGCTCCCGGTCAGTTCTCGATTTCGCCGATGATTAGGGCCCTTCGGGCTCGGGGATCAAGCATGGCACTCTGGCGTTTGAGGAGCCGGTGTACTGGACAGATAGACTTCCACCAGGTAAGCGTTTGAACTACAACAGTAATTCTGCTCTGACCTGCACGGCGCCTGTTTTGGGTATGCTATGTAGAGGAACGGCTAAGGGCGAACAGCCTCAAACAAGATGCTTTGCTCTTGCGGGGGCTCGGCATCTGAGGAAAAGGCTGGGGGAGATGTGCCATCCCCCCCAGACCCCCCGTCATTATTTAGAACGAGGTCCTACAATCGACGGGGGGTTTGGGGGGGATGGCACATCTCCCCCAACTCTTCAGCCCTTTCTCCATCATCGAGCACGCGCGGCATGAGCCGTCCCTTCGCGCGCAATTTCGCCTTCAATGTCGCCGGCTCGCTGCTGCCCGTGGCGTCTGCCCTGGTGACGGTGCCGCTCTATCTGGCGCTGATCGGCCCCGCACGTTACGGCATTGTTTCAATCACATGGATATTGCTCGGCTATTTTGGGTTCCTCGATTTCGGCCTCTCGCGTGCATCTGCCAATGCGCTGGGCAAATTGGGCCACGCCTCATCGCAAGACCGCGCACCGGTATTCGCGACCGCCCTATTCCTCAATCTCGGCCTTGGTGCCGCGGCCGGCTTTGCCATGTATCTGACGGGCGATCTGTTCCTTCGCCACGTCTTCACCATTCCCGGCGAATTGCGAGCCGAAACGCTGGCGGCATTTCCGTGGATGGTGCCGATGCTGCCTCTGGGCATGGTCCTGGGCGTGGCCTCGGGTGCGCTTGAATCGCGCGAACGCTTTCTGCTCTCCAACATGCTCAACGCCGGCGGGACCGTGCTGGGCCAAACATTGCCGCTGCTCTGCGCCTATGCGTACGGCCCTAGCCTGGCTGTGCTGATACCCTCGCTGCTGCTGGCGCGCCTGTTCGTGGTGCTGGTTATCTTTGCAACTGTGATCTGGCTGGAATGGCCGATGCGCCCGTTCCGCTTCGATCTGTTCTGGGCGCGCCGTCTGTTCGGCTATGGCGCATGGGTCAGCGTGTCCAGCCTGATCAGCCCCGTGCTCGACACTATCGACCAGATGCTTATCGGGCGTTTGCTGGGCGCGGTGGCCATTGCCCATTATGCCGTGCCGATGAATCTCGCCATGCGCAGCCAGGTCGTGGCGACCGCACTGGCGCGCACGCTTTTCCCGCGCCTTTCGCGCGAGGATTTCGTCGCCGGGCAGAAGCTGGCGCAGCATGCGACGATTTCGCTGATCTACGGCTTCGGCGCCATATGCGGCCCGGCAGTCATCGTTTCGGGGCCATTTCTAAGGGCCTGGGTAGGGCCGGATTTTGCCGCCTACGCGCGCCCGGTGGCCGAAATCCTGATGGTCGGGGCGTGGATGAATGGTGTGGCGTTCATGCCCTATAATCAATTGCAGGCGCAGGGCAGGCCGGATGTTACCGCCAAGGTGCATGCCATCGAAATCCTACCTTTCGTGGCCGGGTTGTGGCTGCTCATTGGCTGGGCGGGCCTGCCAGGCGCGGCCTTGGCCTGGACGTTGCGCGTGGGGGCAGATTGCGTGGCGCTGCTTTGGCTCGCGCGCTGTCTGGATGGCTCGCTGCTGCGCGCAGCCCCTGCGGCCGGGCTGATGGCGGCGTGCGTGCTGCTGACCCAGATTATGCCGCTTGGCTTACTATCAGCCTTCGTGACAGGAGCGGCCTTGGGTTTGGCGTTTCTGGGGATCGGCATTGCAGTCGAGCCGGTCTTGCGCCATGCGGCGGCCGCGGCCATGACCGCAACACGGCAAAAGCTGCCGCGCGGCGCGGGGAGTTGATACCGATCCGCGGTGAGAAATTGATGGGGTGTCTGGGGGGGCTGACGTATACGTCAGCCACATCTCCCCCAGCCTTCTTAAAAGAGTCGGTCTTTAGGCTGGTGGTATAGAATGGAAACAATGCTGCACACCAAGGAGCGCCAGGTTTCGGTTGCCATGGCGACATATAACGGCGCGCGTTTCATTGGCGCGCAATTGGCAAGTATTGCCGCGCAATCCGTGCTGCCGTGCGAGCTGATACTTGGTGACGATGGATCGACAGACGACACACTGTCCATCGTGGCGGAATTTGCCAGGACCGCGCCATTTCCGGTGCACGTCACGCGCAATGCGCAGCGCCTGGGCTATGCCGGCAACTTCATGCAGACCGCCGCGCGTTGCAGCGCACCCTTGATCGCCTTCTGCGATCAGGACGATCTCTGGCGCGTGGACAAGATCGCTAAAATTCAGACGTCTTTCGCGCACGGCGCCGACATCCTGATGGTCTATCACAACGCAATGCTCATCAACGCGTCAGGCGTGCCGATTCGGCCATCCTTTGACGCGCCGCCATCCCCTTCCATTGCCCCTGCTCTGAGCTTGCAACCATGGACATTCAGTTACGGGTATTCGCAGGTGTTCCGGCGCGTGCTGCTTGGCGCGGCGCCGTTCTGGTCCGGGCTGCGCGATACATTCGACCCTGATCGCGATATGGGCCATGACGTGTTCTTCTTTGCCCTGGCTGCCACGTTGGGCAAGGTCGCCTATGTGCATGACTGCCTGGTCGATTACCGCCAGCACGACGCACAAGCCTTCGGCGCCTTGACCGTTGCGCCACCTGGCATTCTGAGACGCTGGCTGTACAGGCTGGAGGATCGGCGCCATATCTACGCCCATCTCGCGCGCGTGGCTGATAGCTTTGCGTCGGTCATTTCGCGCTGGCGCGCATCGGCAGATCTTGAACCCTGGCTGTCCGTCAACGCCGCCAGCGCCGCGCAGGCCTGGGAACTGCTTGCAACGCTTTACAGCCAGCGGGAAATTGTCTGTGCCGCAGCTTCGCCGCTTGATCGCTGGGAAGCGATGAGGAAGCTGGCGCGGCAGGGCGCCTATGGCGAGGGGTTCTGGACCTTCGGCAGTAAAGCGCAATTGAAGGACGGCGTGCTTGGCCTGCTGCTGGCGCCGCTCGTCGGCCGTTACGGGCGCACCGCATCGGCGGGCGACCCGATCGTGCGCCGAGGACAGCCTGTCAAGGACGCGGCCCCATAACGGACAGCGAGTTTGCGCCGGATGATACGCCTCGGCTTGCTGGCAGCCTTCGCTCTCCCGGTTCTACCGTCTCTCGCATGATTTTTCTGACCAGATTGCGGCCCAGCCGCCGCCCGGGTTTTTCGATGGCCGTATAGGTCATGTATGACACGCCCAGGGATATCGATAAATCCAGGATAGTTATCGGCATGCGCGATCCCGGCAACCATGCGGCGAGCGGCTCCAGCAGATCATAGATGGGAATATGCACGAGGTAGAGGGAGTAGGACACTAGCCCGAGCCACTCAGGCCCGCTTCTGCCCAGCAAACGCCCTATACCAGTGTTATCCGCTGCAAGGCATAGCACGAGCGCTGGAAACAGCGAGACCGTCAGCGCATCGACGTTACGCACGCACAGCAGAACTGTTACGATGCCACAAATGACCATTGCCGGCCAGGCGCGGCCGTGCAGCCAGGTGCCCACCGCAGAGGCATAGACCCGCCAGGTCAGCAGCCCGAGCGTGAAATCGGCCAGGCAACGATAGAGGGCAAAAAGCGTATTTCCATCGTGGTGCTCCAGCCACGACATTTGCGCCGCACGACGAGCGCCAGGTGTCCAGCTATCCGGCACCAGCGTCAGCATGGCAATAACAAGCAGGCAAAATCCTGCCAGTGCGAACGCTATAAAAGGGCGGCGAAACAGGGCCGGAACACAGAGCGCAGGAAAGATCAGGCTGGCGACAAATTCCGTGCTAATCGACCACGCCGCGATGTCGATGGAAAATCCACCACCGAGACATTGCAGCATGGTTGCATTAGATAGGAACTTCTCGACTTCGAGACGTGAGCCTAGCCAATATGGATTGAATCCCGCGTAAGCGACCGCGGTGCAGACAAGCGTAAGCACGATGTAGAGCGGATAGATACGAGCAAGCCTGCGGCCCATATACGACGCGTAGGTGCGCCAATCAAAGCTATTACGGAACTGCTCAGCGTAAGTAAGCGCCAGCACAAAGCCGGACAAGACAAAGAACAAGTCCACGGCCATGTAACCGTGCCCCAAGATGCGGCGCACGAACGGCGGCCCGAGTTCACCCTGATAACTGAAATGAAACACTGCCACAAAGAGTGCGGCGATACCTCTAAGGCCTGTCAGCGCTCTTATTTCATGCTTCAAGGCGCGTGGTCCGCAAGCGCCGCCGTCCTGGACACGCGACTGGAGGCAATCGCACCCGAGAGCAACAGCATTGTTGCCGCAAAGACCCACATGCGATGAATGGTGATCAGTGGAATCTCATATTGGGTTGAACTCAGCCAAACGGCATAGGTAGGAATCGTCGCGATAACCCATGGCGAGGATCGCACAAGATGCTTGCCCCGCCTCGCCGCGGCCTGCCCACCCAGTTTCTTGCGAAGGCGAAGGGCAGGCTTCTCGATTATATACCATGAAATCATGGCCAGCATGATCGTCACAGGTAGTGCAAACGCAATGTTGAAATACCATTGGCGAAGCTGCGGAAAGGCGTAGGCAAAGCTCTGTTGGACGGGCATTGCATAGAGATAGATGCCGTAGGAAAAGTCACCGCGATCAAGTATGGGCAGTCTCGGGAGCGGCAACAGGCCGAGGTAGACTGTCACGTAAGCCAGGAAGGGGGTGGCAGCTGTCGTAAGGCTTGGCTGGCTTGCCAGCGCGACGCCTGCCAGCATGCAGATGACGAAAAGCGACCGATTAAATGGTATGCTGTGCCGCCAAAGGAACAAAAAATTTCCCAAGGCAAAAGCCACAACCAGCGTATGAGGCCGCGCTGCATCGCCAAGAACTCTTGCGGGAAACACGAAGTTGTCACCGGCAAAGGCGGCTACAGTTGCGATCACAACGAACAAGGAAAGGAGCGTTCGCCTGCTTAGCAAGCCAGTGGCCATGACAAAGGCAATATAAGCGTAGCAGAGGATTTCGGGCGCCAGCGTCCATAGTGAATTGTTGACGACGTTACTCAAAGGATTTGTCGTGAACACGCCTGGAAGCGAATATTGAATCTTGCCGATCAGGCTTCCGAAATACTTGAAGAACCCAGCGCTCGTGTAATAACTGGCGGCGCTTAAGGTGGTGACCATTCCACCGAGCAAAATAGCGGATAGGCTAAGCTCTGTTATCAAAGCTGGCACTATGCGCAGAACACGCGATGTCAGGAAAATAGGAAGCGACATTGTTCGCATCGCGCTGCCCATGACAAGAAAGCCGCTTAGCGCAAAGAATATCGGAAGCAGGGATACCACGGCACCGTTGACAACCGGATCTGAGAGTACAGTCAGCGCCCTCGGGAGTCCGTGGCTTATGATGATGCTGTGCCAGCAGAGTATGGTGACAGACAGCAAAACCCTTAAAGTATCGAAACCGCGACCGACGCCACCACTGGCGTCCAATACGCTACCAATTGAAACTTTTTTAGGTGTGTTGCGGTACAGCACGGTGCCGGAGGCAGCTTGATTCAAAATCATAGGGGAGCCAGTTGATTCTTAATGGTAGGAACAGGTATTTCCCCCGTCTGTCCAGTGAAATGTGTGCGAGACGACGTATGACGTTGCCTGTCAGAGTAAAGAAATGGCAGTTATACAACGTTTGCGGCGCCCGTGTCACAAAAACCGCGAGGCGAGCAGCACCAGCGGCCCGAATGGCAAAAACTACTCAGGGTTGCATTGCGCGTGCGATGTCATCCATGCTGCACGTGAATCGCAGGCGCCTTAAGCCCACGTAATGCAAACTTGAATCCGAGCCGTAAGCTTTACTCTACCATACCTGGATAGCAGACGGTGCGGCTGCAATCGGCGGCCGTTACAACCTCCGGTTTAAGGCCTGCATGACTTTACAAGATTTGCGCTACGTCGTCGCACTCGCCGATCACGCTCATTTTGGGCGGGCCGCCGCCGCGTGCGGCATCGGCCAATCAACCCTCAGCACACAAATCAAGAAGCTCGAGACGCAGCTTGGCGCCACGTTATTCGAGCGGACGACTCAATCGGTTTGCGTAACGTCCATCGGTGCCGAGGTCGCCCGCCGCGCGCGTCAGGTCTTATCGGACGTTGATGCCATCATCGGTATCGGGCAGCAGGGATCGGGGCCGCTCGCCGGCCCATTCAGCCTCGGCGTCATCCCGACGCTCGGACCCTACCTCCTGCCGTGGCTGGTACCCGCGCTGAGGAAGGACTATCCGGATCTGCGGCTGATTGTCTGCGAAGACCTGACCTCCCCGCTGCTGGACAGACTCAATACCCGCCGCCTCGATGCCGTGCTGGTGGCCCTTCCCGTTGCCGATGATCGTCTGGACACCCTGGCCCTCTTCGATGAGCCGTTCTGGTTCGCCGAGCCAAAGCGCCGCCACCAAGCCGCGGCCAAGATCATGAAGGCGGACGATTTGCGCGGCCAACGCCTGCTGCTGCTGAGCGAGGGCAATTGCCTGCGCGATCAGGCCCTGGCGATTTGCGGGACCACCGAGCACGATGCCGAGGGCGATTTCCGTGCCACCAGCCTGGAGACCATCCTGCAAATGGTGGCGACGGGCCTGGGCAGCACGCTCTTGCCGGCGATGGCCTGCAGCCAGGCGCGCACCAGCGGGCTTGCGACGAGGCCGCTGGAGGCCGGCGTCGGGCGGCGCATCGCCCTGGCATGGCGCCGCAGCTATCCTGGCACTCGTGACATCCATCTGCTTGCCGAGACCCTGCGCCACCATCTGCCGCGGGGCGTCGACCGCATCTGATGGGCATTTTGATCGCTCCGGTCAATCGATCCCCTGCTGCCAATCGATTTCCCAACAGTTCGCAGCGGCACTACACTGCGATGCCAACACGAGGAATGACACATGGATGGGATGAGCGACGACAAAACCTCGGGCAAATGCCCCATGGGCGCGGGCCGCTCCGCCCGCCGCGGCAACCGTGAGTGGTGGCCCGAGCATCTGAGCCTGGACACGCTCGCCCAGCATTCAGGCCGCGCCAACCCGATGGACCCGGCCTTCAACTACGCCGAAGCCTTCAAAACGCTGGACTTGCACGCCGTCATCGCCGACCTCACGGCGCTGATGACAGACAGCCAGGAGTGGTGGCCGGCCGATTTCGGCCATTACGGCGGCCTCTTCATCCGCCTGGCCTGGCACAGCGCCGGCACCTACCGCACCACCGACGGCCGAGGCGGCGCCGGCGGCGGCCAGCAGCGCTTCGCCCCGCTCAATTCCTGGCCAGACAACGCCAACCTGGACAAGGCGCGCCGCCTGCTCTGGCCCGTCAAACAGAAATACGGCGCCAAGCTCTCCTGGGCCGACCTCTTCGTCCTCGTCGGCAACGTTGCGCTGGAGTCCATGGGCTTTCAGACCTTCGGCTTCGCCGGCGGCCGCGCCGACACCTGGGAGCCCGAAGAGCTCTACTGGGGCCCCGAGGGCACCTGGCTGGGCGATGAGCGCTATAGCGGCGAACGCCAGCTCGACACGCGTCTCGGCGCCGTCCAGATGGGCCTGATCTACGTCAACCCCGAAGGCCCCAACGGCAACCCGGACCCCGCCGGCTCCGCGCGCGACATACGCGAAACCTTCGCCCGCATGGCCATGAACGACGAAGAAACCGTAGCGCTGATCGCCGGCGGCCACACCTTCGGCAAGACCCACGGCGCGGGCGACCCCTCCTTCGTCGGCCCCGAGCCGGAAGGCGGCGGCATCGAAGACCAGGGCCTGGGCTGGCGCAGCACACACGGCACCGGCTTCGGCGCGGACGCGATCACCGGCGGCCCGGAAGTCATCTGGTCCCAGACGCCGACCAAATGGTCCAACCACTACTTCGAAAACCTCTTCGGCTTCGAATGGGAGCTGACGCGCAGCCCCGCCGGTGCCCAGCAATGGCAGGCCAAGAACGCCGAGCCGCAGATCCCGGACGCGCACGATCCGTCCAAAAAGCGCCTGCCCACCATGCTGACCTCCGACCTCGCGCTGCGGATGGACCCCGCCTACGAGAAAATCTCCCGCCGCTTCCACGAACACCCTGACGAGTTCGCCGACGCCTTTGCCCGCGCCTGGTTCAAGCTCACCCACCGGGACATGGGGCCGATCCAGCGCTACCTCGGCCCGCTTGTGCCGCGTGAGAGGCTGATCTGGCAGGACCCGATCCCGCCCGTCGATCACCCCCTGATCGGTGCCGCGGAAATCGCCGCGCTCAAGGCGCAGATCATGGCCACCGGGCTGTCCGTGCAGCAGCTGGTGGCCACCGCCTGGGCTTCGGCCAGCACGTTCCGCGGCTCGGATCGCCGCGGCGGTGCCAACGGCGCGCGCATCCGCCTGGCCCCGCAAAAGGACTGGGCGGTCAACAACCCGGCCGAGCTGGCCACCGTGCTCGCCAAGCTGGAAGAGGTGCAGGCCGCGTTCAACGCGCAGGCCCAGGGCGGGATGAAAGTCTCGCTCGCCGACCTGATCGTGCTGGCCGGCTGCGCCGCGGTCGAACACGCGGCAAAGGAAGCAGGCACGCAGGTCGAGGTGCCCTTCTCCCCCGGCCGCATGGACGCCACGGCCGAACAGACCGACGCCGCCTCCTTCGCGCCGCTCGAACCCACCGCGGACGGCTTTCGCAACCACTACGAAGGCGCGCAGTTCATGGCGCCCGAGGAAGCTTTGGTCGATCGCGCCGAGCTGCTGCGCCTGACCGGACCCGAGATGACCGTGTTGGTCGGCGGCCTGCGCGCGCTGGGCATCACGACTGCGGGTGCGACGCACGGCGTGTTTACCCACAATCCGGGCAAGCTGACGAACGACTTCTTCGTCAACCTGCTCGACATGAGCACGGAGTGGATGCCCACGGCGTCCGACAACGCCTACGAGGGGCGGGACCGCAAGACCAAGCAGGCGCGCTGGACCGGCACGCGCGTCGATTTGATCTTCGGCTCGCACTCGCAATTGCGGGCGCTGGCGGAGGTGTATGCGATGGCAGACTCGGGCGAGAAGTTCGTGCGGGATTTTGTGGCAGCCTGGCACAAGGTGACGAACGCCGATCGTTACGATTTGCACATGGCTTAGGGGCGTCGTTGTAGGGCGAAATAAGGCCAGGGGCTCTGCCCCTGGACCCCGCTGGAGGCAGTGCCTCCAGACCTCCGTCATCTCGCTCTGCGTCGTGTGAGCCTTAGTCCCCACCGTCGTCGCGAGCCTCCCCTGTCCCCACCGTCGTCGCCAGCCTCCCCCGTCCCCACCGTCGTCGCGAGCCTCCCCTGTTCCCATCGTCATTGCGAGCCGCCCCTTGGCGGCGTGGCAATCCAGGGGCCACACAGTAGGAGTCTGCCGTTCGCCCCCAGATCGTGTCGGCCACCACTTCCCGGCGGCGTGAAAAAAGCCTGTCTTTAGAGCATGACCACGGATGCAACGACCAAAGCTCATCCATGGCTTGGCGAAATTGAGCGAGGTCGCGCAGACGTCGCCGTCGGGCACGAGCGACGTAGACGAGTATACAGCCCACTGGAAACCGAAGATGCCGAAATGCTCCCTCAGTTGGCGCAGCAGGACGGACCATCTCCGGCCAAGTGAGACTATCCGACACGGCCAAGCGGCATGTGGCGGAACTCAGGGGTTATTACCGTCAGCATGGCCGCCAGGCCGCACGTCCCAAGCTGACCAACGCCATTAGCCTGGCGCGGCGGCAGATCGCCCAGGGCAAATACCGCCCCGCGCCATTGCCTTACCTTCAGCTATAGGCAGATGGTCAGGCCTGGACCCCCGCCGAATCCTACTGGTTTGTTTTTAGTACGACAGACCCGCCGATCGTCTTGGGCGTGTTTTACGACCGCGCCGACATTCCGAAGCGCTTGTGAGACGCCATGTGCAGAAATCGCATCGGGTGGCCTTGCGGCACCGGCGCTTATTCGCATAGTGCGAATAAGACAGGGACCGGACCGGGACGCTAATGGAACGCCCGGCCCGGCCGCAAAGGGCGGCCCGCTTGGCTTGCGGCGAGTCGGGCCGCCGCCTGCTCGACCAGATTACCAGATTTGAACCATGCGCAAACCGCCTAGATTGGCTCCTATCGTTTGTGCGCCTCTGGCGATAAGGGATCTGCGTCGGTGGCCGCGTTGAGGCAATAGCCAGGCTCCGGCTGCCTTGACTCAAACTTTGCGCTTGGGCGGCGGCCTTCGCCCCGAGCTGCGCCGCCAGTAGGTGAAGACGACCATTAGGAGCCGACAATGAGCACGCTAACCGGCATCCGCATGAAGAACCCCGCGCATCCCGGCGGGTTCGTGCGCAGCGAGATCGTCGAGGCCCTTGGCCTGTCGGTGACGGACGCGGCGTCGGCGCTCGGCGTGACAGGCCCTACGCTATCGGCTTTGCTGAACGAGCGCGCGCGCCTTTCGGCCGAAATGGCTTTGCGGATCGAAAAAGCCTTCGGCGTGTCTATGGACACGCTGATGCGGATGCAAAACAGCTTTGGCATCGCCTAGGCTCGCAAGCGGGAAGGGAGGATCCAGGCGGCGGTCGTGGGGGCAAGTCCGAAAATTGATGGCCCAGTCCTTATCTAGCCTACCCTACAACAAGCCTGATCGCATTGAGCCAACGATGACGCTATTAAGCCTATTGTAGTGGCACGGCCAATGGCCGTATCGTCTGGTTAACTGCCGTCGCCGAGATAAGGATTAGGTAAGCAGGTGAACGGTGCGGGGGTCAAGAAGCTTCGGCTTGCAGTCGGCTGGTCTATCCAACGAGCAATCGCGACTTTCTCACGAAGCGATCTCCGGACGGTTCAACAGTGGGAAAGCGGCCATAGATCGGTTGCTGGACCACCCGAGACGGCTCTGCGTATGCTGTTGGATAGCGGGAAGATTGCTAGCGGGCGCAGCAGAAGCGAGGAGACGGATGGCAGCCTTAGCGGAGGCAAGTTTTGAGTGGTCGCCAACGCGCGTCGGCTTCAAAGCCGTCGGTAAAACAGGCTTCAATAGCAAGCGTAGTAGACGTCTTCTGCGGTGCGGGGGGCTTGGCGCACGGGTTGCTCCTTGAGGGTTTACCAATCGCCGCGGGTATGGATTTGGACGAAGCTTGTCGCTACCCATTTGAAACAAACAACTATGCACCATTCTTGCGCAGGGACGTTGCAGACCTCACTCCAGAAAACCTGCTGGAGCTGTTCTATCCTGGTTTAGCGCGCGTTTTGGTCGGCTGTGCGCCGTGTCAACCGTTTTCCACCTACCGGCAAAAGAACACAGATCCGAAGTGGAAATTAGTCGGGCGCTTTGCCGACCTAGTTGAGAAAACTCTGCCGGACGTTGTATCAATGGAGAATGTGCCTCGACTGTTAGACTTTCACGACGGTTTAGTCTTTAAGGATTTCCGATCTCGGTTAACTGCTGCCGGATATATCGTGTGGCACGACATCCTATTTCTCCCAAGCTATGGCCTCCCCCAGCGCCGCTCGCGTATGGTAGTCCTGGCATCCCGTTTGGGGCCAATTGAAATCGAGCCACCCTCATTAACCGAAGCTGAATACCCCACTGTCGAGGAGACCATCGGCGAGCTTCCGGCGATCGCCGCAGGTGAGACCGACCCCAACGATTCGTTGCACGTCGCGAGTGGCATTTCGGAGATCAACCTTCGTCGTCTGCGTATGTCGCGGCCTGGGGGCTCCTGGCAAGATTGGGATGCCGACCTTGTGGCAGAATGCCATCGGGCGAGGACTGGTCGGGGTTACAGGTCTGTGTATGGGCGCATGCGCGGTGACGGGCCGTCTCCGACGATAACGACGCAGTTCTACGCTTTTGGGAGCGGGCGTTTTGGCCACCCGACTCAAGACAGGGCTTTATCTCTCCGAGAGGGCGCAATGCTGCAATCCTTTCCGCGGGACTACAGATTTGTCGCGCCGGGTCGCCTCCCTGCTGCAAAGATTGTCGGCCGAATGATCGGCAATGCCGTTCCGGTGGTGTTGAGCCGAGCCATTGGCCGAACCATTCGCCGGCACCTTGAGGCACACTACACATGACTGCTGGCCGGTTTCACTTGACGGTCAGCCTCAACGTACTTGAGCACCTAGGAATTAACCTTTACAGCAACGTGCCTTCGGTATTGTCGGAAATCGTCGCTAACGCGTGGGATGCGGATGCGCAGCACATTAACATCCAGTTCGATAAAGCTAACAATCGTTTTGTGATAGAAGATGATGGCATCGGCATGACCGCAGACGAAGTCAACCGACGATTTCTGATGGTTGGCCATCGGCGACGTGACGAACAGCCGGGTCTCACAGCCAAAGGCCGAAAGCCGATGGGTCGAAAGGGGATTGGAAAGCTTTCCCTGTTTTCCATTGCAAATACGGTTGTTATCGAAACGGCTAAAGCCGGTGAAAAGAGCGCGTTTCTTATGGAGTTGGATGCCATCCGCGCGAAAATTAAAGCGTCGGGCGGAACAGGTGTGTACGAACCTAAGGAGCTATCGACTAGTAAAATCACCTTTTCTCATGGGACACGAATAACTCTTACCAATTTGCGCCGTAAACAAACGGTCGCGACCAGTAAAGGTCTCAGAACGCGAGTGGCGCGTCGCTTCTCGATAATTGAAGATACCTGCAACTTTGTGGTCGAAATAGATGGAAAGTCCGTCACCGCAGCAGACCGAGATTACTATGACAAACTGCAATACCTGTGGACCTATGGAGATCATGCGTCTGTGGCAGCCTTGGCGAAGAATGTGGAAAATATTGAAGTGAGAGGTGCGCCAAATGGAATAAGCGGATGGATAGGAACAGTACGGGAATCTGGTCAATTAAAAGATGCTGAGAGCTCGGAAAACCTGAATAGGATCGCCGTCTTTGTTCGCGGCAAAATGGCTCAAGAGGACATTCTAGGAGACTTCTCGGAACGGGGCGTTTTCGCAGGCTATTTGCTAGGAGAACTTCGAGCGGATTTATTCGACACGTATGACGGACAGGAAGACGAGGAGCCGGACGACGATGCGGCCACAAGTAGCAGACAGCGGCTTGTAGAAGACGACGATCGTTACGCGGCGTTGAAGGACTTCTTAAGTAAGGAACTCAAGCACATACAAAACAGGTGGTCCGATCTTCGATCCCAAGCCGGCGTAAAGCAGGCACTGACAATCCCGGCAGTCAAGGACTGGCTCGACTCCCTTAAATCTTCGATCCGAAAAAAGGCTCAGGCATGGCTCGGGAAGATTAATCGCATTCGTACCGATGATCCAAATGAACGAAGACAATTGATCAAACATGCCGTCTTGGGTTTTGAATTCTATAGGCTGCATGATAATCTAGAAGCTATAGAGCAAATTTCAGACGAGAACTTGCCTGTTGCGCTCGAATTATTTCAGGAACTCGATGGACTGGAGGCAAATTTGTATGGGCAAATTGTTCAACAGCGGATTGCAGTGATTCGCGCTTTGCGCGACCGTGTGGAGCAAAACGCTCTTGAGAAAGCGATTCAGAGTTATCTCTACGATCACCTTTGGCTACTCGATCCCTCTTGGGAGCGGGTCGAAGGTACTGAAGTGATGGAGAAGAACGTTCAAGCAATGCTTGCTGGGGTTACGGCCAAACTTACCGAGGGTGAACGTAAGGGGAGACTAGACATCGCCTACAGAAAGGCCGCTGGACAGCATATTATTGTTGAATTGAAGCGTCCTGAACGGGTAATAGGGCGTTCGGAAATGCTGGATCAAGCGGATAAGTATGGCATTGGGATGCAGAAGCTGCTGACCACGGCTGGTCGGCAAAATGAGGCCGTGGAAATCGTCTTTGTACTAGGTAAACCGCCGCGAGAGTGGCACGACCCAGCTGGCCAAGACCGGACCACGAACCAACTTCGTAACTCCAACGCACGGGTTGTCTTTTACAATGAACTTCTCGAGAACGCTGAGAAATCGTATAGTGATTACTTGAAGCACAAACAAACGCTAGATGTACTCGGAAGGGTCATGGCTGCGATCGACGATTACGCATCTACCTAACGTGCTTTGATCTAGTGGACAGGCTCACACCGGAGCGCCGTTCCTGGCTTATGGGGCGTGTTGCCCCGAAGAACACAAAACCGGAGATGATTGTTCGTAGCATCGCGCATGCGCTCGGTTTCCGCTTTAGATTACACCGCCGAGACCTGCCGGGAACCCCGGACTTAGTGTTTCCCCGCTTTCGGACGGCAATATTTGTTCATGGCTGTTTCTGGCATCGTCATCCAGATTGCCGCCTCGCCTCAACGCCGAAGACCCGGCCGGAATTTTGGGAGCCCAAGTTTGCCGCCAATGTCGAGCGGGACCGACGCAAGGAGTATCTGCTTCGGGTCAATGGCTGGAACGTTGAAATTATTTGGGAGTGCGAAACTAGGAATCTAGAAAATGTCGCCCAGAGGCTACGCTCGGTATTGGGAGGCCTCTAGCAATGCTATACTAGCTGCACAGCCCGAATGCGTTCAGCCTCAAAGGCAGCCGCGGCATCCGCGAAGGCACTAGTTGGTTCAGCGAGGGTGCGAACCATCAACAATCCTGGCTGGCCACGTTGGGCAAAGTAATCACCTTCCATTACCGCGAGCCAGCCGGAAAGACCCTTTGATAAAAGGAACCGTTCAGCAGCGAGAACCTCTTCATCGGTAGGATCCGAGTGCCGACCGAGAATGACGTAGCGACCATCGGTGCCGAGAACAATCCAGCGGCGCTCACGCGCCCAATCCTGAACCATAGTTTCTCTTTCTTCGTGAATGTTAGGCTAAGCGCCGGAGTTGGAATTTACGACGTAGTTGGTGGTCAACTGCAAATTCAAAATACACATGTCTTTATTACATCGGCGAACTCGCCACGCTCCTAGACCTACGTAAGTATCCTAAGCAGACCTAATAAGGCAATAATTCGATAATCCACTTGCCCGTACCTCCCCCACCACACCCCCCAAATCCCCGCTTGCCACGTTCCCCCTCCGTTCACTACCCTCCCACCCATGCACACCCCAGCCCGAACCCTACGCGCCGAGTGCGATGACCTCTCCGACAACCGCCCCGCCCCCTGCCATCGCGAGGAGGAACGCCGCACCCGCATCCTCAACGCCGCCCAGCACCTCATGGCCAACCACGGCGCCGCCGCCATCCGCCTGACCGATTTCGCGCTGGCCCTACGCATGGCACCGCTTACCATCCGCCGCCATTTCGTGGACATGGACAGCATCCTCGCCGCCATCCTGCACCGCCACCTCATGGCCATCGCCAGCGCACTCGGCCAAATCCCGCACGGCACCGCCAACCGCGCCGCCGCCCAGCGCGCCGCCTACCTCGCCTTCACGCGCACCCAATTCGGCAACCCCACCGAGGCCCATCTCCTCCTCATCCGGGACCGCCACCTCCTCCCGCCCGACCTACGTGAACCCCTCGAAGACCACCGCGCCGCCATCGGCGACATCCTCGCCGGCCCCCACGCCGCCGCAACGCTCGCGCTGCTGGACATGCCCGAACTCGCCGCGTCGCAAATCGAGGCAGCTCTGTCCGCCATCGCCCACCCAGCCAAGCCCCCCGCGTCCTACCCCCAGCCGCTCCCGCGCCCAGCCGCTCCAGCCAAGCCCACCGAGGCCCCTCACCTGCCAGACCTCACCGCCGCCAAGCGCCCGCCAATGGGCCCGCACTAGACCAAACGACCGGCACGAACCTGGCCGGGATCGCTCTTGGCGAACTCCAGTGCAGGCGCGCGAATCGATGCAATCAGTCGCAAGCGCCCGCCCGGGCAAGGAGGAAGTCCGCTTCCCGTGCGTTCCGCGTGAGCCTGGCCGCAGCCTCGAACGCCAGGCGGGCCTCGGCCAGCCGGCCGCACCGAAACAGGAAGTCGCCCCGCGCCGCCGGCAACGGCGCATAATGCCGCAGCGCGGCCGCGCCGGAAATCTCATCCACCAGAAGCAACCCCGCTTCGGGCCCGAAGGCCATGCTGTGCGCAACCGCGCGATTGAGATCGACCACCGGCGAGGGCATCACAACCCGCAACCGGTCATACAGCCCCGCGATGCGCGGCCAGTCGGTCTCGGCCGCGCTGCGCGCCCGCGCATGGCAGCCTGCAAGGGCAGCTTGCAACGCATAGGGACCATCGCCCCCGAGCGCCTCGGCGCGGGCCAGCGCGGCAAGACCTCTGCGGATCAACGCTCGGTCCCAGCGCGCGCGGTTCTGCTCGGTCAGCGGAACAAGGCCACCATCCGGCCCGGCGCGGGCCGGCAGACGCGATGCCTGAATTTCCATCAGGGCCAGCAAGCCGAACATTTCGGCATCCTCGGGCATCAGCCCAGCCAGAATGCGGCCCAGCCGTTGCGCCTCCAGGCACAGGGCGGGCCGAACAAGCGCCTCACCCGCCGTGGCCGCATAGCCTTCGTTGAAGATCAGATAGACGACCTCCAGCACCGAGGTAAGCCGCGCCGCCCGCGCCGCCCCGCGCGGTACCTCGAAGCGCAGTCCGGCCTTCGCGATCGTCTTCTTCGCCCGCACGATGCGCTGGGCGATCGTCGCCTCGCTGGCCAGGAAGGCACGCGCGATCTCCTCTGTCGTCAGACCGCCGACGACCCGCAGCGTCAGCGCCGTGCGGGCGCCGGCCGACAGCACGGGGTGGCAAGCGGTGAAGATCAGGCCCAGCAGCTCGTCGCCGAGATCATCGTCCACGGCCGCTTCGACCATCTCGGACGCACCGTCCAGCTCCCGCGCGATTTGCTCATGCTTGCGGTCGCGCAGCTTATCGCGCCGGATCGCGTCGATGCCGCGGCGCTTTGCGGTCGTCATCAGCCAGGCGCCGGGATTGGCCGGAACGCCGGCACGGGGCCATTCGGTCAGGGCAACGACCAAGGCGTCGTGGGCCAACTCTTCGGCAACGTCGAAATCGCGCACCAGGCGGGCCAGACCCGCAATGAGCCTGGCCCGTTCAATACGGAAAACCGCTTCGATCGCCTGGCGCGTTTCGCCTGCACCCATGCCGCCTTGTCGGCCACAGCCATAAGGCAAGCAAGCGGAATTGGCCCGGCCTCAGTCGCCGCGGGGCGTCACAACACCTTCTCCGCAAAACTCTCATCGGCAGCTTGCCATTCGAACAGCGGCCGGATTTCAATTTCGCTCCGTCCCGACAGAGGAGCGGGCCAGCGCTTCACCCAGGCGAGTGCCTCGTCCATGTTTTTGACCTCCCATACCGAGTAGCCGGCGATGAGCTCGCGTGTCTCCGCGAAAGGCCCGTCGATGACCGTGGAGCTGCCGCCATCGAACGCGATACGCTTGCCATTCGAGGAGTTCAGCAGGCCGGCTCCGTCGACGAGGACGATGCCGGCCTCGGCCGCCGCCTCCATATATTTTTGCATCGCCTCCATCGCCTCGGGCGTCGGGGGCACACCCTTTTCGGTGTCTTCTGTCGCCTTCACGATCACCATCACACGCATCGTCTTCTCTCCTTGCTAGAGCCGCCTCATTGGCTTGCCATGACAGCGACGATCGAGGTTATCGGAAATCGACATCATTCCGAAAATTATTGTTGCAAAGGGTTTTAAGTGTTCGGCCGCTCAATCTCAGTTGCCATTTCATACAGCGGCCGGATTTCAATTTCGCTTGGTCCCGGCATGGGATTGGGGCAGCGCTTCACCCAGGCGATCGCCTCGTCCATGTCCTTGACCTCCCACAGCCAGAAACCCGCGACCAGCTCGCGGGTCTCGGCGAAAGGGCCATCGATGACCGTGCGGCCCGAACCGTCGAAGGCGACACGCTTGGCCTGCGAAGTGGGCTTGAGGCCGTCTGCAAGGAGCAGGATGCCGGCATGGCGAAGCTCGTCGTTGAACCTGCCCATCGTCTCCATTATCTCGGTCCTCCAGGCAACGGTAGAGGATTCCATTTCGCTGTCTTCGGTCGCCTTTACAAACACCATCACACGCATCTTGTGTCTCCTTGCTTGAGTCTGGCTCGTGCTTGGCACTTGAACGGCAAGCGGCCCGGCTGTACGTGGCGCCTACATCCGGTGCGCAGGCGCAGGCGTGCCGTCCGACCAGGTGGCGACCCCGGTAATGAAGACCGACATGACCGGCAGGCTGGCGATTTGCACCTCGTGGCCCGGCGTGAAGAACCAATAATTGCCGCCGATAACGGGCGTATCGGGCGCGTTCGCGCCCCAATCGGCGCCATTCTTGACCGCAACGAAGAACATGAGGTGCGACATGTCGTGGTCGCCCTGGTCGGTCAGGTAGGAGGATTTCGACATCATGTAGCTCATGGCGCCGGGTTCCAGGGCCGGGATTTCCTTGCTGCTCAGGGCGGTCTTGATGCGGTCGATGGTTTGCGCGTCCGTCCGGCCGGCGAGGATCATGGCGGTGCGCAGTTTGACAAGCGGGATGACGGAGCGCGCGGCTTGCGGGTTCTCGCAATCTGCGGCGCGAATTTTCGGGTTCCAGCGTTCGGGCGCATCCGAGGCGCCGACGAAACCTCTCCCCACCCAGCAGATAAAACCGTTGTTCCCGGTGAGCGCGGTTTGATAGCCGGTGCGGGTCAGGACCAGAATGGTGGCGTCCTTGGCAATGGAGTTGGGTGCGGCAGTTTTGGCCAGGGCGATTTCCTGGGTGCGGTCCATGAGATAGGCGCCGATGGGGGCCATGCCCGGGTATGGCGCGGCCGGGTTCGCGAAGGCGGCGCTGGTAAGGGCCAGATAGGCGGGCGCGGCGCAGGCCATCAGTTTTGCGGTTAACCTGCCCATGGCTGCCATCGTCTCGGTCCACCAGGCCGCGGTGAGGGGGCCCTTTTCGCTTTGTTCGCTCGCCTTGCCGAATACCATCACGCGCATCGTCCTGTCTCCGTGTTAGAGCCGCCTCGTCGGCCTGGCATCGGAGCGACGGATGAGGTTTGTGGAAATCGACATCATCCCGGAAATTATTTCATCGGAATCCACTCAGCCAAGCCGCTTGCGCCGCTTTGCCGGCCGCCCCCACTCTGCCCCCATGCCGCCCGGCAACGCCCCGCCCCAGCTCCACCGCAGCGTCTATAACCGCCTGCGCACTTCCATCATGGAAGGCCGCCTCAAACCCGGCGAGCGCGTCCCCTCCGCCCGCGCTCTCGCCACCCAGCTCGGCCTCTCCCGCGGTACGATTGACCTCGCCTACGCGGTCCTGGCGGGTGAGGGTTATCTCGTCTCCCAAGGCGCCCGCGGCACCTTTGTCTCTGCCGGGCTCCCAACGCGCGCCGCCGGCTTCCCAGCCGCCGCCCAGCCATCCCACGCGAATGCTGTGCCTCGGCCTCCAGCCACGCCCAAACTCCCTTTCTGGGTCGGCCTGCCGGCAATCGATCTCTTCCCCCGCAAAATCTGGTCGCGCCTGCTCGCGCGAGAGGGCCGCGGCCTGGCGCCAGAGGATTTCCGCTACCCCAACCGCTCCGGGGACCTCCGCCTCAAGGAGGCGCTCGTCTCCTACCTCTCCGTCTCCCGGGGCATTGCCTGTGCGCCGGACCAGATCGTCATCACCGGCGGCTACCAGGGCGCGCTCGGCCTTGTCTGCCGCCTGCTGCTTGCGCCCGGTGACAAGGTCTGGACCGAAGACCCCGGCTATCACTGGACCCACGCGACGCTGCAAACCGTGGGCGCCCATGCGATCCCCGTCTGCGTGGACGAACACGGCCTCGATGTCGCCGAAGGCCAGGCCCGCGCACCCGATGCGCGGCTCTGCATCGTTACGCCATCCAACCAGTTTCCCCTCGGCGTCGCGCTGTCTTTGCCGCGCCGCCTGGCTCTGCTCGACTGGGCGGCCGCAAACGAACGCTGGATCGTCGAGGACGATTACGACAGCGAATTCTACTACCAGGGCCGCCTGCTGCCCGCGCTGAAGGCTTTGGACCACGCCGACCGCGTCTTCTATGTCGGCACCTTCAGCAAAACCCTTTTCCCCGGCCTACGGCTCGGCTATCTCGTCACGCCCAAACCGCAAGCCGAGCGCTTCAGCCGCGCGCACTGGTCTCTCGATGGCGGCCGATCGAGCCTGGAACAAATCGCCGTCGCCGATTTCATGACGGAAGGTTATTTTGCCCGCCACCTTGCGAAAATGCGCGGCATCTACGCCACACGCCGCACCGCCACGGTCGCGAGCCTCACCAAAGAGCTTGGCGCCATCATGAGCTTTGACCTCTCTCCCGGTGGCCTGCACGTCATCGGGCGTCTGGCGCGCACGGTTGATGACGTGCAGCTCGCCAACTGCGCCATTGCGGCAGGCTACCGCCCGATCGCGCTCTCCACGCTGACGCGTCGTCAGTCAGGCGCGAACGGCCTGCTGGTGGGATTTACCAACGTGCCCGAAGCGCAGGCGCCGCAGCTGGTTCGCGCGTTCCGTAAGGTGCTTGGCGTTTAGGGAAGGCTGGGGGAGATGTGCCATCCCCCCCAAACCCCCCGTCGATTTTTAAGCCTTGTCTTAAATGATGACGGGGGGTTTGGGGGGAATGGCACATTCCCCCCAATCTTTCTCACTATGGCGAGGGGTGCCCCCGCACCCACGCGGCCGTTTCGTCCTTGACGCGCTCAAGCAAGTTCCCCTGCATCAAATCCATGTCCACGCCGTGCAGGCCCCAAGCAGCCGGGTCACCGTCCGCACCCGCGCGGAGCGCCGCGCGCACCGCGCGCGCAAACGGGCCAGACCGGATCGTCACACGCAGCACATTGCCTTGCGCATCGGCGACGCATTGCCCGAACAGCGCGCCCGCCCAATTCAGCCAAGGCGGATCGCCCGGCGACGCGGCTTCTGGGGACGGGAAATACGCCCTCAATTCGCCCGCGCCCCCTCCTGGCGCCGCAGGGCTGGCGCAACCCGCCACCAGCGGCGCCGGGGGGTTGCGCCCGAATAGCCGGTTGACCGAGCCGTCATCCGCAAGATAGGCGTTCCAGACGTAAACGCAGCCGATTTGCGCGCCATTGGTGCACAAGGGAAGACGCCTGAACACGCCGCCCGTATTGCTGCCTTTTGCAACCGGCAGGGCCAGGTCGCCGCCGAGAAAGGCTGCGACCAGGATGTGTTGATCGGGTTTGCCGTCGATTTCTTGCGCCAGCAATTTCTGCAGCAGAATACTCCCTTGGCTGTGCCCGATCAGGACCACACCGCGTCCGTGATTCTCATGCGCCTTATACCATTGCCACGCCGCCAGCACATCCGCATAAGGTCCTCGCCAGTCCGGCGAGCCATGCGCCGCCAGTACGGCGGAAAGCCCGACGCCGGTCAATTGGCGGTAAATCGGCGCGAACAGTCGGCAAGTCGATGTCAGCCGCCCCGCCTGAACACGCGCGGCATTTGCAATCTCCGGCGTCAACCGCAAATCGCTGAAGGTTGACGTTTCTGCCGACACGGTCGGATAGACATAGAAGCAGTCGATCGGGGGGTTCGGCGCCGGCGGGAATTTGTGCACGCTTCGGCGGCCATTCGCCGCGATGGTGAGGGTATCCAGCCCAGTTGTGCAGATGCCCTCTGCGCCCGGGCGGCAAATCCAGTTCGCCGCCCGCCCATAATCCGCGCGCCCATCATCGGCCATGGCGGCACCACGAGGCTCTGCAGCGGCCACGCAGAAGATGGCGACCATTCCGACGATGCGCGGTGAAATCACGCCGTATTGCCGTTCCTTCTTCAGCCGTCCGCCATCGCTACGGCTTGATGCGAAATATGGTGCCGAAACTGCCTGTGGTTCCATACCCCGCCGTGGTGCCGTATAGGCGGTTTCCCGACCAGAAGAGCGTGGATTCCGGTTGCGCCTCATTCAGCGCATCATTGCTGAAGGTGAACAGTGTCTTCTCTTTCCACGCCCCGCGCGCGGCGGGCGGAAGAAACTCCACGATGGCGCCGTAGGAATTGGCCAGCGGATAAGGCCCGCTGCTGGTCGCAAACAGCCGCCCGTTGGCTTGCGTGATCGATGCGTTGAACGGATAGCCGCTATCCGGCCCCAACGTGAAATCCCATATTGTCTGATACGTCCAGGCATCGGTCCCATTCGCCGGCGGTGACAGCTCGAAGGCTACGCCACATCCTGCCGCCGAGCCAAAGGTCGGATTAGCCGGACACAGGGGATTGGGCGGCCCGCCCTCGTTTGTCATGCCATAGATGTTTCCGGCCCAGTCCGCCACCAAAGCGTTGGCGCCGGCGGTCCCGTCCAGACCATTGAAAGTCCACAGCGCCTCCTTCTTCCATTCGCCCTGTCTGCGCGGCATCAGCCGGAACACCTCGCCGCATCCTGTGGACGGTCTGCACGCCGCCGGCGCGCCCGGCCCGCCACCCTCGGTTTCACCGTAAAGCGCACCCTGCTGATCGATCAGTGGTGGCCCGAAGGCCCCGTTGCTATCTGCGTCATTCTTGAAGGTGTAGATCACAGAGAAATTCCACCCCGCACCCTCGACGGGCGAGAGTTTGAACGCGGTGCCGCAGCCGAATGTGAAGCTCTCGAAATGGCAGATTCCGGTTCCCCCTATGAACCCAAAGCCGTAGAGATTGCCGGTCCTGTCGAAGGAGACACCCTTGGGCGCCTGACCGTCCGTGACACCCTGGAAGGCGTAGATCACCTGCTCGCTCCAACCGCCGCCCGGAACGGGTCTGAGCTGGAACACCGTGCCGCACCCGATCGCCGCGCCATTATTATCGGTGCATACGCTCGACCCTCCGCCGGCATTCGAGGTTCCATAAAGATTGCCAACCGCATCCATGGTCAGGTTGGTCGGCGCCGAAGCATCGTTTCCACCGGCAAAGCTGTAGAGCGTTGTCACGCTCCATTGCCCAGAACCCTGTCGCGGCCGATCCAGACGGAACACCGTGCCATTGTTGGACGCGCCGCCGGCTTGGGTGACGCCGTAAAAGCTCCCGTGTGGTCCCGCGATCAGATTGCCGTTCGGCGCACCGCCATCCGAGGCGCCGCTAAATTGGTATAGCGTGTTGAAGGACGTCGCCTCCGCTGCACACGAGAGGGCAGCAGCACCAATTGCTGCCCCGGCGCTTACCATAAGACTTGATCGCGTCATGACTCTTCCCCATTCGCTGGCATGCGGCCTTGATGGCCTTCAGGTTCACGCTCCGCAGTCTAGATGCCGCGCGCAGTAAACTCCTGGGCCAAGATATGCGCGAGCAACTGGGCCATTCGCGCGCTGCTGGAGCCTCCGAGCATTGCCTATTTGACGACGTGGGATTCAGGGAGCAGGCCAGGACAAGCGAGTGACTAGCTGGGGGAGATGTGCCATCCCCCCCAGACCCCCCGTCGATTGTAGAGCCTCGTTCAAAGTAATGACGGGGGGTCTGGGGGGATGGCGCATCTCCCCCAGCCTTCCTTTGGCTTGGCTTTAGGCGACCTGCGAAATGCACTGCCCCGCACGTCGTCCCAGCATCGACTGAAAGGCGGCGAACAATTCGCGCATGCAGCCCGCCTTGTAGGGAAAAATGTCCGGCGGATCCAAATCGTGCACAATAAGGGAAATGTCGCCTTCGAAAACAAGCAGCTCGCCTCGGCGGGTCTCGGCGCAATCGATACCCACATAGTCCAGGCCAAGGCGGTTCGCCACATCTGCCAGCGCCGCCGCGTGCCGGCGCGCGAAACCATCGGCAAAACCGCGCATGAAATCGGCCTCCTCCGCGCGATTGGCCGCATTCTCCGCCATGTCTGCGTTCAGATACCAGACCTTCCAATCGGCGCGGATCGCCATGTGGCAAGGCCACGGCACGCCATCGACCCAGACGATGCGGTATTTGCGAAATAGGCCATCCGCACCGGCATAGTCGATGTAAGGTGAAATGTAGAATGCTTCGTCATCATGCGTCGCGAGATAGTCGCCGACCGCCGCCTGGTCGGCGAGCCGCTCCAGACCTCGCCCGGCGTGCGAATCAACCGGCCGCGCAATGATAGGCAAGCGGGCGCCGTCCAGGATCTGGCTCAGCGGGACGATGCCATCGGCAAGCTGCGCCAAAACATCGCGACTGATGCGCCTTGTTGCAGGCATTACGACACCGCTCGCCCCGGCAAGCCGCACATGCAGCCGCTCCCGCGAAAGATCCATCACCCGCGCTGGATGATTGAGCACGGGGCAGGGCCAGCGCGCCATTGCCTGCTCGATCTGCCGCAGGATGGGGGCGGTATGATCGGACTCGCCAATGGCGACGATGGCGATGTCGTGCTCGGGCACGCCGTCGGCAAACGGCTGTCCTGGACAGACATACAGCGTGTAGAGAATGGTGTCGCCGCCTTGGACGAGAAATTCGATCGGCGTGTTGGTGCCGATATCGCCTGGCGCCAGGAATGCGAGCACACGCAAGGCGCGCGGCGAGGCCGGCCAGGCCGACCGATAGAGACGTTGCCGCGCCAGCGCGCACGCCTGGCGGCGCAGCCCCGATGCCTGATCGCCCAGCAATTGCTCCAGCGCGCACAAATTCATCAACGTTGCGGGATCGTCAGGATGGGCGTGAAGATGCGCCAATTGCGCAAGGTGCAGCCCCAGCAAGTCATGTCCGGCGTAGGCCAGCGACAGCAGCCTCGCAGTGCCCAACAGGGCAGGGGTGTCCAGCAATGTCACGGCAAAGGCGTCATGCGGCAAAGGATTTAAGATTGTCATAGGATACGGCGCCCGGGCGAACAGCCAGCGCCCCAAGGCGATCGAGTGAAGGGCTAAGGAGTTGGGGGAGATGTGCCATCCCCCCCAAACCCCCCGTCATTATTTAAGGCGAGGTCCAAAAATCGACGGGGGGTCTGGGGGGGATGGCACATCTCCCCCAGCTTTTCTTCACTTTAATTCGGCTCTTTCACTTCACTCGCTTGCCCTGATCAGCGCCCCCGCACCTGCGCGCTGGCCGCGCTGCGCCGGTTTGATCTTGACGTGACAGGCCGCCAGGGTTCATGCGCTGGCGACAAATCGTGCGCGGCGAAGTGCGAGGGAGTGAACCATGCGCAATACGGTCGAGGACACCCTTCTCCAGCCTGAGTTGAAGGTCGAGCAGCCCAAGCTGCACAAGGTGATCCTGGTCAATGACGATTTCACGCCCAGGGAGTTCGTCACGCAGGTACTCCGCGCCGAATTCCGCCTGGGCGAATCCCAGGCCAGGCAGGTGATGATGACGGCCCACCAGCGGGGCGTATGCGTTGTCTCCGTCTTCACCCGCGAAGTCGCCGAGGAAAAGGCGACGGTTGCGACCGATGCCGCCCGCAAACGCGGCTACCCCCTGCTTTTTACCACCGAACCCGAGGAGTAGCCTGGCCTGGCCAGGCGTTTAGAGCATGTTCGGACCAGATGGGATCACCCGTCGGAGGACACGCTCTAGAGCAGGCGCCAGGTAATCGTCACGCGGCGGTTTTCTGCCGCCAGCGGGTCATTGACGTTGGCCAGTTCGGACTCGCCCAGTGCCTGGATCAGCAGCCGGTCGGCCGGGATGCCCCGCGCCACCAGGCCGCGCTTGACCGCCTGCGCGCGCCTGGCCGAGAGCAGGATGTTGGCGTACTCATCGCCACTGCGGTCTGTGTGCCCTGTCGTGAACATCAGCACCGGGTTGGCGTCGCGGAACAGGCGGGCAGCCAGGTCGAGCTGCTTGTTCGCCTCGGGCGTCAGCCTGGTCCCGCCCAGGGGAAAGACGATCTCGACCTTATTGGAGACTACCGCGCCCGCTTCCTGGCCTACGGTCGGCTTGGTCGCCAAAGGCGGCGGCGTGCTGGCGGCCACGGCTGGGGCGGCTGCCGTTGCGTCCGCATTGGGGCCAGCCTTGGTGCTGGCGCAGGCGGCAAGGGTCGCGGCGGAGGCCAGGGCAACCAGCAGGCGGGCTGTGCGCATCGCGTTTCTCATCTACATTCACCACATTCTGCAAGGGTCGTTTGCATAATGCGGTCTTTTTCATGATAATGACAACACGCCTTTGCGGCCCGCGCAGAATGGCGGCAATGGCCGCCGGCCTGGCCATGATAGCCGCACTTGGCGCCGCCAAGACGCGCCCCTCGGCCGATGCCGGGTTGGCGGCATTTCGCCAGGGCCGCTTCGCCGAGGCCCTGCAGGCTTGGCAGCAGGCGGCTGAGGCGGGAGATTCGCGCTCGGCCCTCTATGTGGGCGTGCTCTATGACAGCGGATCGGGCGTGCCGCAGGATGCGGCCCAGGCGCTGATCTGGTATCGGCGCGCGGCCGAGGCCGGCAGTGCCGTGGGCGCCTTCAACGTGGGCGTTCTCTATGATGCGGGGCAGGGCGTTCCAGCCGATCCCCGCCAGGCGGCGGCGTGGTATCGCCGTGCGGCCGCGGGCGGTTTCGGGCGGGCGCAATATAATCTGGCCATGATGTATGAGGCCGGCAGCGGCGTGCCCCGCAGCACCGCGCGCGCGGTGGCGCTCTACACAAGCGCCGCCCGCCAGGGCATTTCGGCCGCGCGGGACCATTTGGCAGCTTTGGGGCACCCGTTTGCCGGCAGTATTCACGCGGTGCCCGATACGCCCATGCAGGATTTCCAGCGCGCGCAGCAATTGCTGCTCAGCCGCGGTCCGGCGGAGGCGGGTCAGATGGCGGCGCTGTTTGCCCGCGCCGCAGCCCAGCACAACCCGCTCGCCGAATACGATCTCGCTTATTGCTATCAGCATGGCATGGGTGTGGCGAGCGACCGCGCGCAGGCCGCCGCCTGGTATCGCCGCGCGGCCGCAGATGCGCCCGAGGGCGCTCTTCGCGCCATTGCGCAAGCCGGCAGCGCCAACCTGGAAGGTTCCGCCGCCTTGGCGCGGCCCTCACCGCCGCCGGTTGCCGGCGATCGGCGCTGAATGCGCAACGCGGTCAAGACGGCGCTTCAATGCCTGGTCCATCCATTGGGCGGTTCGGGAAAGACCAGCAGCGCACCGGGTTTGACCGGCATCTGATTGGCCGCGAGCACCGCGGCATAGGGCGGTGGTGTCAAACCCTGATACACCCGCTGGTAGAGCGTGGGCAGGTCGTCGCGAGGGCCCGCGATCAGCACAAGGCCGGGGCCGTGGCCGACATTGGATGGGGGACGATCGACCGGCAGGACCGGCTTTGCTGGAATGGCAAGGGCTGAGGGTGCGATTGGCGCAGGGGCGCTCTTCGCCCCGGCAAGGGCGCCGGGACGCGAAATGGGGGGCGCGGCCTGGCTGGGGCCGGCGGCAACTGGCGGCGGGCGCATGACATGGGGCGGCGGCGGCGGCAGGGGCGCCATTGGTGCAGCGGGGCGGAGCGCTACATGCTTCGTTGGCGTTTCGGGTACAGGGGCGTTTCGTTGAGGCATTGAAGCGCCACCGCGGGCAAGCCAGGCGGTAATGCCGGCCGCGGCCAGGATGGACAGCGCGGCGGCCCAGGCCAGGGGCGCGCGCGGGAAGCGGGCCGACCCCCTGGGTGAGCCCTGTTCCGGCATGAGTGCCCGGCGCACACTTCTTGCGGTCAGCCGCCTGCGGCCCGTGTGGTAGCCGTAGAGAAGGGCTCGTTCGGCCAGCTCATCGAGCCGCTTTGGATTGCAGTGGGCCTGCTCGCTGAGTTCGGTGACCGCCGACCGTTTCATGACGTGCGAGAGGGGTTGACCGGCGTGTTTCAGCCTGTGGTCGAGATAGGCGGCCACCTCGTCCTTTCGCAATGAGAACGTGATGTGGCGCGATGTGCTCGCCTGGCGGAGGTGTTCCAGGTCAGGGTCGGCAAGCCCCGGCCAGGGCCCGAGCTGACCGAGCAGCAGCAATTGCAGTCTGAGCGGCTGGGTGAACCGCAACTGCACGAGCAAGGCGAGATAGCGAAACGTGTTGCCGGACAGTGTTTCTGCGTTATCGCAGAGCACAACGAGCCTTTTCACGCCGGCCTCGTCCCACAACGCGCGCAGAAGCTTTTCGGGTTCGATGGCGGTGTCGCTCAGTCCAGCGGCTTTTCCGATCAGCGCATGCACCTGAGCGGGTGTTGGCGAGGCTGCGTCGACCATGACAATGACGACGCCATGGGCCTGCAATTCCATGGCCAGGACGTGCATGAAGGCTGTCTTGCCCGCGCCGGGAGCGCCCCTGATCGAGAGAATTTGTGCGCCCGCGAGGATTTCCTTGACGACGGGCTCCATGAGTCCGCTGCGGAAGATCTGATCCGGCGCGGTAATTGGTCCGAACGCCGGCTGAGAAAGGCCAAAGAAGCTGTACATGTCTTTTGTCATTGATGACGGGGGGTCTGGGGGGGCAGGCACTGCTCCCCCAGCCTTTCTAAAAGGTCGGCCGTTCAATACCCATACTGGCAAAGCTGCACGCGCAAAGGCGGCCGGGCGGTAAAATCAACCGGCCTCAATTGCAGGATGGTGGCCTTGCGTGCATCGAAGACGATGTTGCCCGGATTGCAGAGATTGGCATAGACGGAGCGCTCGATGTTCAGCGCGCCCTTTATGGCCTTGGGATCCAGCCCCCAGGCAAGGCTGCCGGACAAGGGCTTGCCCCGCGGCAGGGAGCAGTAATTGTCGCGGCAGCGCGTATGGCGGAAGGTCACGTTGAATTCGCCACCGCCGTAGGCGGAAAAGCAGCCATTGCCTTGATGGATGGCATCGACGTTTTCGACCAGCACATCGCCGCTGAGATTGTCGGCGATCACGCCGTCGCCGGAAGGCGAATTATTGGTATCGACCAGCCCGTCGGTGATTTTGATATGCTGGGTCTGGTAGATGTTGACGTTGTCCTCCGTCCAGGAGGTGGTGAGGGAATTTTCGTCGGAGAAATTGCTGAGCGCGCCATGGTTTGAATTATCCCATTGCACCAGTTGGCCGCGCGGGAAGGGGCCGCGTTGGTCGTGCCCCTCAATCGCGCTGAGTTTGCTGCCGCGGCATTGATTGAGGTAGATGCCGGATGATCCTTTTGTCAGACGCACATTGCTGACGCTCAGCCCGTCCGATTTCAGGCAATCGATATTGTTGTCGTTCGTCGATGGGTCCGCGCCTGCTGAGGGCGCACCATCGAAGATGATGTCGGCATTGGTGATGACCGTGTTCGGCGCGAAGGCCAGCGCAATACCCGGGCCGCCATTATGGTGGATGACGACGTTGTCGATGGCGACGCCGGAAAAGCCGTTGATCTGGATGGCGGGGCCGTTGGTCGAGGTGATCACGAGGTTCTCGATGACCTGGCCATTCTGCGTCACCGTGATTGGCCCGGACGTGCCGTAGGAGGGACAGTCTGCGTGCGCCGGACAGGCCGCCGCCAGCTGGGCGACGGCAAGTGACAGGGTGGACAGGGCAATCCAACTTGCTTGCATGGATGAAGCCTACTCCCTCGCGGCAGAGGATGCGAGCAGTTAAGGCTGGGGGGAGATGTGGCTGACGTATACGTCAGCCCCCCCCCAGACCCCCCCGTCGATTTTTTTATGACATATCCAGCAAGTCTTTCAGCGCGGCATCTACCTGCGCCAGATAGCCGGGATCCATGCCCATGACTGCGATGTGGCCCCAATCGCTTCGCAACGGCCTCAGCTCGCTGCCGGGAATCATGGCCTGCTCCGCCGCGCAGTCGGCCACGGTGAAAAACATGTCGGTGGTCACGGGCAGCACGAACACCCGCGCGCGGATGCGCCCCAGCGCCGCGGCAAGATCGGCGTGCGTCTGGCGAGAAACGTCGGCGTTCTGCCATTTCCACGCCTGCGCCAGCAGCGCGTTGGGATCGTGCGGCAGGAAGGAGGCTTCCAGCAATTCGGTCACTAACGCCTCGCAGGTTGCAAAGCCCAGGCTGCGCCAGGCCTCCTTGGCATACATGGCAGGGCTGGCGCCCATGACCGCCCATAGCCGCGCGTGGCGGGCCAAGCCGCGCCTGACATCGGCTGCGTTGCCGTAGCGCCCGCCTGCCCAAGCAGGATCGGAGGTGATGGCTTCGATCAGAGTTTGGGCGAAGAGGGCGGTGTGCGCGGTCGTGCGCGCGGTGCCGGCAATGGGCGCGGCACGCTGCACGAAATCGGGGTAGCGCACGGCCCATTCATAGGTCTGCTCGGCGCCCATCGATGCGCCCATGACCAGGGCCAGGCGCTCCAGCTTGAATTTCGTGGTCAGAAAGCGATGCTGCAGCGCCACGTCATCGGCAATGCGCACGCGCGGGAAGCCGGGGCCGCCATGCGGGCCGGGCGTGTTGTGGGGCGAGGATGACAGGCCGCTGGCGAGCTGGTTGACCACGATAATAAAGTGGCGCTGCGGATCGAGTGCGCGGCCTGTGCCGATATAGGCTTGCTCCATGATCTTCGATGTGCCGGAAAACCAGGTGGTTACCAGGATGGCGTTGTCGCGCGGCGCATTCAGCGTGCCGAAGGTGGCGTAGGCAAGTTTGGCGTTCGCAATGACGCCGCCGTCTTCAAGTGCTACGTCGCCTGCTTCGAATATGGCGAACGGGCCGTGAAGTTCCTGGCTGTAGAACGGGTTTTCAATCATGGGCGTGGGCACAAGCGGCGAGGAAAGTGTAGTGTGTCAGGTCGAGCTTACCTGTTGCGGCCTTGTAGTCCTCGACCGAGCCTGCCCAGTTATTGGTCACCAAACCGTCTTGCGTCTTGTACCAGGATGTGCAGTTGCCGGCCCATGAGCTGCCGCGCAGGTCGGCCTGCAGGCGATCGTAGAATTGCGCGAGCGCGCCCGGCTTCACTTCCAGCGGCGCGCCGCCGTGGCGGGCGACGTGCTCGATCGCCTGCAGAACGTAGTCTATCTGGGATTCCAGCATCATCAATATGGAGTTGTGGCCGAGATTGGTGTTGGGGCCGTAGAGCATGTAGAAGTTCGGAAAGCCCGGTACCGTCATCCCGAGATAGGCGCGCGGTGCGGCCTGCCATTCCGCGCGCAGCGAGCGGCCGGCGCGGCCGACGATATCGCGCGCACCGACGAAATCCTGCGTTTCGAATCCGGTGCCGTAGACGATGACATCGACCTCGTGCAGCACGCCGTCCTGGGTGCGCACGCCGGCAGGCTCGATGTGGCTGATGGGCTCGGTGATGAGCGCTACGTTGGGGCGGGCCATGGCTGGCAGGAAATCGTCGGAGATGACAATGCGCTTGCAGCCTATCTGGTAGGTGGGCCAGAGTTTTTCGCGCAAATCGGGGTCGGCGATTTGGGTTTCGAGATGGGCGCGCGCGGCCTGGCTGAATTCTTCGGCCTTGGGCGAGTTTTGGCGCATGGCGCCGTGCCAGGTTTCGTGATCCTGGTAAAAGGCGTCTCGGCTTTGCCGGCGGGCGTGGCGGTCGGCCAGAAAAAGGCCGCGTTCTTCTTCGGTGTAGGGGCGGTCCTCGCGCGGGACGATGTAATTGGGCGAGCGCTGGAAGACGCTCAGGTGGTCCGCGACGGCCGCGAGTTCGGGGATGAATTGTGCGGCACTCGGGCCGTTGCCGATGCTGGCGATGCGGCGGCCGGACAGTGCCACGTCGTGGTTCCAGCGGGCGGAATGAAACCAGTCGCCGGCGAAATCGGCAACGCCGGCGATATTGCGCGTGCTTGGCGCGTTGAGCTGTCCCCACGCGGTGATCAGCGTCTGCGCGCTCAGCTTCGTGCCGTCTTGCAACGACAATCGCCATAGCAGCGCATCTTCGTCCCATTGCGCGCTGGCCAGTTCACAATGGAAGCGGATATGCGGCAGCAGCGCGTGGCGTTCGGCCATGGCGCCGATGTTGGCGAGAATTTCCTGTTGCAGCGGATAGATGCGGCTCCAATTCGGCTGCTCGTCGAAGGAGAACCAGTAGAGGTGGGACTGGATATCGCACGCGGCCCCGGGATAGGTGTTGTCGCGCCAGGTGCCGCCGATCCCGCCGGATTTTTCGAGCAGGAGGAAGGAGGTCTCGCCTTCCTGCTTCAGGCGGATGGCCATGCCCAGGCCGGCGAATCCGGCGCCGATGATGACGATCTTGTGGTGTGTGCCCATCCTGGTGCCCCTTGCTGCGGCATCTTTAGCCTATACTGGATAAAGCCCGGGGAGAGCAGTGTGGCGCAATGGCGATCGAGTGAAGGGCTGAAGACCTGGGGGAGATGTGCCATCCCCCCCGTCGTTATTTAAGACGAGGCCAAAAAATCGACGGGGGGTCTGGGGGGGATGGCACATCTCCCCCAGCTTTTCTTCACTTCGATTCGGCTCTTTCACTTCACTCGATGGCCCTGAGCGTGGCGCCGGACCGCTCTTGACGCCACGGGCGTCAACGAGGCATGTGACAGCCAGGCCAGATCGGTCAGGCAAGCACTCGCCAGACGCCAGTCAGCTTGCATATATTTGGGTTGCCAGTGCCGCTGGCCACGAAGAGCCACGTCAAGGACTACGAATATTACCTGTTCCTTGATAGCCATGACGATGCGGAGGCATCCAACCTCTTGAGGATTTGTCCTTGGCGGCGTGCCCTCTTTCAAGGGTTGGGGGCAGAACCCCTGGCCTTCCTTTACACGGAGCATTGCGCGCATGAGCGGTGAGCGGCAGCGGCCTGCGGGGCAGGCGCGGATGGTGTTGGGCTCGCTTGGGATTGTCTTCGGCGATTTGGGGACGAGTCCCCTCTACACGTATCAGACAATCGTCAAATCGGTGGGCGGGCATCCGTCCGCGGCGGATGCGCTTGGGTTGTTGTCTCTGGTGATCTGGGCGCTGCTGATTACCGTGTCGCTGAAATACTGCGTGCTGGTGATGCGCGCGGATAATGACGGCGAGGGCGGCATTCTGGCTTTGCTGGCACTGATTACGGGCAAGATCGGCTCCGGCGGGCGCGTGGCGGGCGTGCTGGTGGCGATGGGCTTGTTCGGGGCTGCGCTGATTTACGGCGACGGCATGATCACGCCGGCGATTTCGGTGCTGAGTGCGCTGGAAGGGGTTGAGGTCTTCGACAAGGGTGTCACGCCGTATGTACTGCCGGCGGCGATGGTCATTCTGTTCGTGTTGTTCGTGTTCCAGCCGCGAGGCACGTCGGCCATCGGCAAGGTATTCGGCCCCGTCATGCTGCTCTGGTTTGTGGTGATCGCCGCGCTCGGCGTCATGGCATCGCTGCGCCATCCGGAGGTGGTGGGTGCGCTGAACCCGATGGATGCTCTGGGATTTCTCGTGCGTCATGGCTGGTCGAGCTTCATCGTGCTGGGCGGGGTATTTCTGGCAATAACCGGTGGCGAGGCGCTCTACGCGGATATGGGGCATTTCGGGCGCTTTCCGATCCGCTTGTCCTGGTATGGCGTGGTGCTGCCCGCGTTGTTGCTGTGTTACGCCGGGCAGACGGCGCTTCTGCTGAGCGATCCGTCCATGACCGGCAATCCATTCTTCAAGCTGCCGCCGCAATGGGCGCTTCTGCCTGTGGTGGGGCTGGCGACGATTGCGACTATCATTGCGAGCCAGGCGATCATTACCGGCGCTTTTTCGCTGACACGCCAGGCCATGCAGTTGGGCTGGTTTCCGGGACTGCATATTCGCCAGACATCGGACGACGAATACGGCCAGATCTACGTGCCTTTCGTGAACTGGGTGATGATGCTGGGCACGCTGGGCCTGGCGTATGGGTTCGGCAGTTCGGACGCGCTGTCGGGTGCCTACGGCTCGGCGGTATCGACAACGATGCTGCTGACGACGGCACTTCTGTTCAATGCGATGCGTGACGTGTGGGGCTGGTCGCTGCCATCGGCGCTGGTGACCGGGCTTTTGTTCCTGCTCGTCGATCTGGCGTTCTTCGGCGCCAACATGCTCAAGTTGCGGCAGGGCGGCTGGGTGCCGCTGGCGATCGGCGCGGTCATTTTCGCCATCATGGCAACGTGGCATCGCGGCGTGGACGCGTTGCGCCAGATTTCCGAGGAGGGGCAGAAGAGTCCGGAGCAGTTCCTTGCCGATCTGGAATCGGGGCAGGTGGCGCGCGTGCCTGGGACTGCGGTCTTCCTCAGCCGCAGCGGCTCGCCGATCACGCCGCTGCTGCTGCGCCACGTGGCGCAATTCAAGGCGTTGCAGAAGACGGTCATCAGCCTGACGGTTCGCTTCGAGAAGGTGCCGCGTATTGCGACCGAGCACCGGGCTGAGGTCGAGCAGTTGCACGGTTTGTGGCGGATTGCGGTGAAGTTCGGGTTCATGGACGTGCCGAGCCTGGGTTCGGCGCTGGCGTGTGCGAAGGAACAGGGCTGCCCGCTGGATCTGGACAATATCGTCTATTTCGTTTCGCGCGATGATGTCGTGCCCGGCAAGCGGCGGCGCGTGCCGGCGTGGCGGCGCATGGTGTTCGGCTTCATGTATCGCAACGCCGTGCATGCGGCGGACCGGTTCGATCTGCCGGCGGATCGGTTGCTGGAGGTTGGGCAGCAAATCGGGCTCTAAACTGAAGACGGGGGGTCTGGGGGGACCGGCACGGTCAACCCAGTTCTTCCTTAAAACTGCGCGTGCAGCCGTACGCTGAAAACATTTACCGGCCCGCGATCCGCATTATACGCCGGATGGTTGATCAACTGGTAATCGCCCGTGACCGCAACACCCGGCCTGATCGCAAAGCTGTAATAGCTCTCCAGGATCTGCTCCGGCCCGGCGCGGGTGAGCTTGCCATCGCCGATCAGCACGCCGAGAAACCCCTGCGCCAGATAATCCTTGAACGCGTGGCTGATATTGTTGACGACAAAGGCTGCGCCAAGCGTGTCTCGCGGCCGGCCCCATGCGCTACCCGCGAGCGACAATCCGGTTGAGAGTGAACGATTGATGTCGGTGAAATCATAGGCCTCGGTGCGCCCGTCATTGAGGCTCGCGCGCAGAAACGCGCCAAGATCGGCGGTGATAGGCTGTTCGATGTTGATGTCACCACCAAACTTGTTGTGCAGATGACGGATAGCTTCCGCGTCCACGATTGTGGCACCCGGATTGGCTGTGTAGAATTGCTCCAGAGCAGAAAAGGTGGCGAGCCGCGCGCGGGTCTGAAAGCCGAGCAGCTTGATACGGCCCGCTTGCCCGAACAGGGTGTAACGGGCCTCGGCCTCCGCCATGATCTGGAATTGGCTGCCCAGCGGAAAGGCGAGGAATTTCGAATTGGGCGTGAGCGAACCATCGAAGATGCCGGCCCGCAGCGTCCACCAAGCCTGATACCATTCCCCGGCAGCGCCGTAACTGTAGCCCCACGCATCTGCCGCATAGTCGAACGCACCGCCATCGACGACCGACCAGTTGAGAAAATCGTTGCGGGGATCATGAGCGTATTTATTGGTGTCGAAGACGTCTGTGGCGCCGAACTTGCCGACCCAGAAGACGAGGCGATTGGCGGTTTGCGTGCCGCCCAGCACATTCTGGTCGCCATCGACGCTGAGTGGGGCGCCGCCCAGATCAAGCGTCTGGCGTGCAAACAGGCGCGGGATTCGCACGTAAGGCACCGATGCGCCCACCTTGTAGGCTTCCGCACTGGGAAAGCCCGCCACACCCTGCGAGTTGTTCAGCCCGAAGCCCTGGTCCAGTTCGCCATCGAGCCAAATTTCCGCCCCGCGCCAGGGGCGCAATCCGGCAAACAGCGTAGCATCGAAAGTTTCATTGCCCCGCGCGCCCGGATCGAGGCTGTTCGGGCCGCGATAGGGTGAGGCAAGCCGGGGGTGGAATTGATCGACGAAGGTGGATTGGGCGTGGAGTGCCCAATCCTCCGCGGCGGGCGTGCCGGGCGGGGCGGCCGTCGATGCATCGCCCGCAGGGGTGGGCGCGGTCTGCGCCGCTGCGGTCGTGGCCCAAAGTCCTGCCAGGCAAAATGCGAGGGCGCGTTGGAGAAAGGCGATCATGCTTACGGCGCCCGCGGCAAATTGCGCCGGGACTGGCCGGCGCGTGGCCGGTAACAGGTCGCGCGGGCGGGGGCTACCCTGCCGGCGGGATTATTCCACCGTCAGGCTTGGCGGCATGCTCGCGCGCAGACGTGCTGCCATGCGGCCGTGCAGGCGGGCCACGATGCGACTGCCCGTGGTTTCAAACAGGCAGGGGAAGACGCCGTGCACCGCGGCGGCGATGGCCGCGCCCAGCAGCGAGGCCGCGTAACTGAAGGCGGCGCGTTGGTGGGTGAAGTAATCCTCGCCCAGCGCTCGGGGGTGGGAGGCGAAGATCCGGTCGAGCATTCCAAAACCTCATCAAACACGTTAGTGGGAGAATGCCCGAATGACCGTGCAAAAACTTCCCAAATATTGAATAACCGGACGCGAAGATTGGGAGATTTGACCAAGATCATGGCCATTGCTCTGGACGCGATCGATCGGCGCATTCTGGCGCAATTGCAGGAGGACGCGGCCGCGCCCGTGGCAACCGTCGCCGAACGGGTGAACCTTTCCCAGAACGCCACCTGGCGCCGCATCAAACTGATGGAGGAAGCCGGCGTGATCCTGCGCCGCGTGGCGCTGCTGGACCCGGTGCTGCTGGGACTCGGCGTAACGGTGTTTGTCAGGCTCAAGCTGGCGGAGCACGCGCCGGAGGGGTTGGCGCGCCTGGCGCGCACGGTGGCCGACATGCCCGAGGCGCTGGAGTTCTGCCGCATGAGCGGCCAGTTCGATTATTTGCTGAAGCTGCAGGTCGCCGATATTGCGGCTTATGACGGGGTTTACAAGCGGCTGATTGCGGCGGTGCGGCTGACGGATGTGCGGGCGAGCTTTGCTATGGAGGTGTTGAAGCGGACGACGAGTTTGCCGATTTAGAAAAGAGCTGGGGGGAATGTGCCATTCCCCCCAGACCCCCCGTCATTATTTAGGCAATTTCTAAATTCCGACGGGGGTTTGGGGGGGGGCTGACGTATACGTCAGCCACATCTCCCCCAACCTTTCTTATGTTCCGAAAACATCCTGCTGATAAAGCCCAGATTGTATCAACGCCTCCAGCCAAGCCGACGCCGCCTGGTGATCCATCCCCTGCTTTTCCTGGCAAATCGCAATCAGCGCAGCGCGCACCGCCGGCGCCATGAAACGCCCATCGCCGCACACATAAATCGGCGCCCCTTCCTCGATCGCCGACCACACCGCGCCGGCTGAATCGCGCAACGCGTCCTGCACGTAACGGTGGGAATGGCCCTCCAGGCTGGAAAAGGCGACGTGCACATCGGCGACACCCTCGCGCGCCCAATCTTCCATCTCCTCCCGATAGAACCAGTCATGTTCGGGATGGCGGCAGCCATAGAAAAGCAGCGAGCGTCCCACCGTCTCGCCCGCGCGCTTCTGCGCTGCGCGTTCACGCAAAAAGCCGCGCAGGGGTGCCACGCCAGTGCCGGGTCCGATCAGCACCATCGGCAGGCGCGCATCGGTCGGCGGCGCGAAAGGCGGGTTCGGCCGGCGCACATAGCCGAGCACATTCTGCCCCGGCGTCGCGCCCATCAGATAAGACGAGGCCACGCCGCGATATTGCCCGATGCCCGACCAGGCCGGCGCATCCAGCGTGCCGACCGTCAGCGTTACCTCGCCCGGCTTTTCCATAGGCGTGGACGAGATCGAATAGAAACGCGGGCGAATCGCCGCGCAGAGTTCCAGCAGACCTTCGACGCTGAGGGCGATGTCCGGGTATTGCAGCAACAGGTCGGTCACCGTCACGCGCTTGTCGGCGACATTTGCCTGGAAGGCGGCGCGCGATGCGTCGGTATCCTCAACCAGCGCGCCGAGCGCAGCGCTCGTGTTCGCCTCTCGCGCCACCGCGGCGAGTGCGCGCAGATCCCGACGTGTCACGGGGTCCTGTAGCTCGACAAAATCGCTGAGCAATTGCCGCGCGGTCAGCGGCGTGCCGATCGGCAAATGGCGCACGCGCGCGCCCTGGCCGGCCAGCACCAACACCGCGTCCGGCGCGAGCGACAGGCGCGCGAGCAGGCGATCGACAAGTTCGGCGCGATTGCGCGCGTAAATCGCGATGTGATCGCCCACGCAATAGCTCATGCCCTCCGGCAGGCGCAGCGTGATGTGGCGCGTGGAGGCGCGCGGCGCCTCGGTTGCATGATCCCACAATCCGGCAGCATCACGCACCAGCTCGTCATTGCCGAGCACGTCCATGGCGCAGGCCGCTTCGGGCATGGCGCGCGCGCGCAGTTGCGCGCCATTGACGATGGTTGCCTCCAGGCGCGGCGCCTGCTTCTGTGTGCCGCCGGAGGCAGCCGAGAGCTGGGTGTCGCCCAGCGCCGCCCAGAGCTGTTTCGTCCACGTCTCCAGCG
The DNA here is from genome assembly GCA_965276755.1 of Acetobacteraceae bacterium. Lineage (GTDB taxonomy): Bacteria > Pseudomonadota > Alphaproteobacteria > Acetobacterales > Acetobacteraceae > CAJCIS01. The sequence continues at coordinate 1,121,952 of OZ255625.1, read as the reverse complement.
CGCCGTCGAAATCACGATCCGCATCCGCCTCGCCGCGCGGGATGAAGGCGGTGGCACCCGCTTCGGCCAAGGCGGAATCTACGAGTTTTGGGAACGCCTGGTACGTTTCGCGCCATTGCGTGTTGCCGCAGCCCAGCACGGCGTAACGCAGCCCAGGGCAGCGTTTCTGCGCCAGATGCTTTTGCAGGATCGCGGCTTCGAGCTTCTGCGCATTATCCGGCGCGCGGCCGTTATAGGTCGAGGTCACAACGACCAGCATGCCATCCTGCGGAAAACCGTCCGCACAATCATCCAGCGCACCTTGCCGCACGGCAAAGCCGCCCGCTACCGCGCGTTCGGCAATTTCGGCGGCAATGTCCCGGCATGTGCCCAGGCTGGTGCCGGTCAGAATGCTCAGCGACTGGCCTGCGCCTTCTACGGCAATCGGCGCCTCGCCTCCGCCTTGCACGACCGCGGCCGCGGCAGGCGCCTGGCTCATGCGTTCATGCGGGCGGCGGGCGCGCACGCGCATGGTGAAATGGTCTGGCTTGAGGGTCAGCGTTTCCTTGATCGCCAGCTTGTAATCGGCCGAATCGTGCAGCGCGAAATTCTGCAGCACCACGGCAAGCGCCAGCTTGGCCTCCGTCAGCGCGAATTGCCGGCCGATGCAGGCGCGCAGCCCATTGCCGAAGGGCTTGTAGGCGTGCGGGTGAATCGCGGCTTCGCGCTCCGGCAGGAAACGATCTATGTCGAAGACCTCAGGGTTTTCCCATGCTGCCGGATCGCGGTGCAGGGAGGCGATCAGCAATTGCACGGGGTAGTCTTTTGCAATCGGATAGGCGTTGCCGATGACGGTATCCTCGTAGGCACCGACGGTTATGGCCGGCGCCGTCGGCCACAGGCGCAAGGTTTCCTTCAGAACGCGGTCGATGACATCAAGCTGCGAGAGCATGGCGTATTCGGGGCGGCGCTCGCCCAGCACGCGATCGACCTCTGCATAAGCCTGCGCCAGAACCGATGGATTGCGCAGCAGCAGATAGAGCGCGAAACTCAGCAGGCCGCTTGTCGTCTCGTGGCCGGCAATCAGGAAGGTGATGACCTGGAAACGGATATTGACGTCTTCCAGACGCGTCTTGGTGTCCGGGTCGACCGCATTCAGCATCAGGTTGAGCAGGTCGTTGCCGTCATTGGGACGGCGCCGCCGCTCGGCGATCACGTCATCGACCAACTTGAACATTGCCGCGATATCGTCGGCGTAGCGCTGCTCGCGCGCGCGGTTGGGGATGTTCTTCAAAATCGGCAGGCGTGTCAGGCCGGCCAGCGCTTCGCTGAGCGCGCGCGCCATGCTCTCCAGGAACGGATGCAGGCGCTCGGACGCAAACGAATTGAACTCGTAGCCGAAACCGGCGAGTGAAATCGTGTCCAGAGTCAGGCGCGTCATGTCGTCGGCGACCTGGATGTCCGTGCCTTCCATGCGCTGCCATTTGGCCACCAACTGGTCGGCGACCTGAAGCATCAGCGGAAAATAGCCGCGCATGGCGCGCGCGGAAAAGGCCGGGATCAGCACGCGATGGGCGCGGCCCCAGTTTATTTCCTCGCCATAGGCGGTGAAAAGCCCGTCACCGGCAAAATCGCGCGCGCGTTTCAGCGCAACGCCGATCACCTTGCGAAAGCGTGTCTCGTCGCACAGTTCTGCGGCAAGGGCGGCCGAGTGGACGAAGATGCCGATGCGGCCGCCAAAATCGAGCTTGAAGATGCCGTCATGCTCACGCGCCACCACCATCAGGTGTTGCATGAACTGGCCCTTGGGCATTTGCAGCAGGTGCCCAAGCACGGGCAGCCGGGAGGGCATGGGAATGGCGTTCATGGGACTCCGTGGGGCCGGCGCGCCATCAGGCATGGGCGCGCTTTCTGCCGCGCATGGGTACCACGCCAGGCTCGCCAGTCCCAGGTGCCTGGCTCATCTCGGGCACGGGCGGCAGCACGGCGTGGCACAATTCCATGAAAGCCGGCTGGAGATAATCGGCCAGCACGTCGATATCCGGCACGGCGCGCCGGTCCGCGGTGATGCCGAAATCGAGGTTTTCCAGGTAGCTCTGCACGGTGAAATTGCACGCCATGCCGTGCGAGGGGATCGAGACGGGGTAGAGAGCGGTCACCTTCGCCTCCGCACAAAACAGCGGCACAGGCGGCCCAGGCACGTTGGAGATCACGACATTGGCCGGCGGGTTGACCCAGTTGGCCAGCCCTGATCGTCCGTAAAGCTGCGAGAGTGCCGAGAGGATCACCGGCGCGCCGATGAAGGAATAGTCCGACGGCATTGCGTCCTTGGTCTGTGCGGTCAGTTGCTTGGAGCCGCGGCTGGAGGCGACGATTTCGGCCAGGCGCGCGGCGGGATCCTCGATATTGGTCGCCAGGCTGACCATCATCATGCTGACCTGGTTGGACATGTCGGTATTGCCCAGCTCGCGCAGGGAGACGGGCACGGCGGCCACCATCGCCTGGCTGGGCAGCGCGCGGCGGCCGGCCAGATAGTGGCGCAGCGCGCCGGCGCAAATCGCCATGACCACGTCGTTCAGCTTGGCGCCGGCGGCTTTGGCCACCTTCTTGGCCGGTGCGAGCTTCATGCTGCGTGCGGCGTAGGCGCGCTCGGCCGTGATCTGCACGTTGAGCACGCTGCGCGGGGCGGAGAGCGGCGGCAGGCGCGGCCTCTCGCGCGGCGCGTTCAGCAGGTCGCTCAGGCTGGCGCCTTCCGGGATTTTCGGCAGCACGACGTTGTTCACCGCGCGCAGCAGATCGGGGAAGCGCTGCAGCGCGTCCACCTGCCTGCGCAGGAAATCGATGTAGAGGCCGGACAGCCCCGCGGCCGGATTGGGCGGAGCTGAGGGCACCGGCGGGCGCGATGGCACCATCGGCGGGCGCGGCTGGGGCGTCACGTCATACATCGCCTGCGTCAGCAGCATGCCGGCGCCGCCATCCAGCCCTGAATGATGCACCTTGGAGTAGAGCGCGCCCTGGCCGTTCTCCAGCCCCTCGATCACGGTGAATTGCCAAAGCGGGCGGGTGCGATCCATGCGCTCGCCATGCAGGCGCGCGACGGCCTGTTCGAGCTGGGCGAAGGTGCCGGGCGCGGGCAGGATCAGGCCGCGGACGTGGTAGTCGTAATCGAACTGCTCGTCGGGGATCCAGCTCGGATGGTCCAGCGCGAGGGCGGTGTTGGCCAGCTTGCGGGTGAAGAGGTCGGTGACGTGCAGGCGGCCGTGCAGGAAGTCCCGATAGATCTGGTGGAAGCGGCCGCGGTAGGATTCCGGCAGGTCGAACAGCGTCAGCCCGGCCACGTGCATGGGGGTTTCCGCGGTTTCGAAGTAGAGGAAGCTGGCGTCTATCCCCTTGAGCCTGGCCATCGCGCACTGCCCTCCGCATGGTTTCTCGTTGCGGGCACGATGCCCGGGTTGGAGAAGGAAGGCTAGAGAGGAAGCTAAGAGCTGGGTGGGGCGTGCCGCCCCCCCCAGACCCCCCGTCATCATTTAAGGCGAGGGCTAATAAACGACGGGGGGTCTGGGGGGGATGGCACATCTCCCCCAGTCTTCTTGGCGGGTGCGCAAGTTCTGCTAGCGTATGGCCAATGGAGGACGCCAATGAATGATATGCATGTGCAGGCGATGCCCTGGGTGAAGTCTTACCCGGCAGGCGTGGCATGGAATGCGCACCTGGAAACCGGGCCGGTGCAGGACATCCTGGAAGGTGCCGCGCGCACTTGGCCGGATCGGCCCGCGTTGGATTTCGCCGGCCGCATCATCGGTTACGCCGAACTTGATCACCTGGCCAACCAGATGGCCGCCGGGCTGCAAAGCCTGGGCGTGGGTCCGGGCGTGCATGTCGGCATCTACCTGCCCAACACGCCGCATTATTTTATCGCCTTCTTCGCCATCCTCAAGGCCGGCGGCGTGGTGGTGAACTACTCGCCGCTGGATGCCGCCGCCGTGCTGGCGCACAAGGTCGAGGACAGCGAGACCGATTTTCTCTTCACGCTCGACATGAAGGCGCTGTTTCCGCAAATGCACGCGCTGCTGGGCGGAACGCGTCTGCGCGGGCTGATCGTCGGCAGTTACGGCGATTATTCGGCCAATCCGGGCGCGATCGCGGCGGGGCAGAAGGCGACGGGCGATCTGGTGGATGTGTCGTGGGGCGAAGCGGTGCGTCGCTTTTCGGACCTGCTGGTCGATGGTTCGCTTGCGCGTCACAAACTCGGCGATCCTGCCCAGGCGATTGCCGTGCTGCAATACACCGGCGGCACGACAGGCTTGCCCAAGGGTGCGATCCTGACGCACGCCAACCTGACCGCAGCCACCAGCCAGATACTGGAGACAACGCGCACCAACCCGCCGGTGCTGACACCCGGCCATGAACGCAGCCTTGCCGTGCTGCCGCCGTTTCATGTCTATGCGCTGGTCGTGAACATGCTGATGGGCATCAAGCTCGGCGGCGAACTCGTGCTGCATGCCCGGTTCGATCTGGCCGCGGTGCTCGCCGATCTTTCCGCCAAGCATATCACCATCTTCTGCGGCGTGCCGACGATGTATGTCGGGCTTTTGCAAGCTGAACTCGCGTCATTCGATCTGTCTTCGCTCCGCCTGTGCAATTCCGGCGGTGCACCGCTGCCGCTGGAAATCCAGCAACGCTTCCAGTCAGCCACGGGCACGTCGCTGAACGAGGGATGGGGGATGACCGAAACCTCTGCCATTGGCAGCTTCACGCCGGCGCAAGGCGTGCGCCATCCTGGCTCGTGCGGCATTCCGGCGCCGGGCATCGATTTCCACTTCCTCGACATCAATGACCCGGCGCGTGTACTGCCTCTGGGCGAGCGCGGCGAGATCGCCATTCGCGGGCCCAATGTCATGCAGGGCTACTGGAAAAATCCCGAAGCGACTGCGCAAACCTTTACCACAGACGGCTATCTGCGCACCGGCGATGTCGGGTGGATGGATGAGGATGGCTACGTCTATATCGTCGATCGCACCAAGGACATGCTGCTGTGCGGCGGCTTCAACGTCTATCCGCGGGTGATCGAAGAAGCGATTTACGCGCACCCCGGTGTGGCGGAAGTCGCGGTGATCGGTGTTGCGGACGAATATCGCGGCCAGGCGCCCAAGGCGTTCATCAAGCTGCGGCCGGATGCGCCGGAACTCTCGCTGGAGGAGTTGCGCACGTTTCTCAAGCCGCGGATCGGCAAGCACGAGATGGTCTCGGCGGTGCAGATTGTGGAGGCGTTGCCGCGCACGCCTGTGGGCAAGATCGACAAGAAGCCGTTGTGTGCAATGGGGTAGAAGGCAAGGTCTTCTTTTTTGAAAAAAAGAAGCAAAAAACTTTTATTAGTTTGCACAATGCCAAACCGACAAAAGTCTTTTTGCTTCTTTTTCTTCAGAAAAGAAGAACCTTAGACTTCTTCTCCCTTACCAGACATATCCTCGGCCAGGAAATTCCGGCAATCCTTCGACAACCGATAATACTGGTGCGTCGCCAGTGGCGTGCGATCGTAATCGTCAAAGCCCGAAGCATCGACCATCGTGAAAACGTCGGGTGGGAACAGCGTAGTGTCGGATCGGTTCTCTGGCCCGTCCTGACCCAGGCGCTGCATGCCCGCATTGACGATCTTGCTGATGTCCAGGACAAGATCGCCGTGGCTGAAATAGATCGAGGTGCGGCCGACGAGTTGCGGCAAGCCGCTCAGCCGCGCGAGATCGGCTTGCGCGAACGTGTCATAGGCGCAATCTGCCGCCGCGAGGGCCGCGCAATCGAAGAGTCGCGCCCGGCCGTTGCCATCCTTCAACCAGCCCTCCACCGCGCCCTGCAGCGCCAGGTTGCCCATGCTGTGCGCAAGAAGGATCGTCCTGTGGCCACGCTTTCGCGCCTGCGTCAAAATGGGTTCGAGATTCGCCAGGAACGTCATCAGATGATAGCCGGACTGGCGTGCCATGTTCTGATCGGCCTTGTAAGCGCTATCCAGAACAGGAAAACCCAGGATGCGGCCCGATGACGGCCAACTGAAAGCCATCACGGTGGCATCCGTGCCCGGCGTGCCGGCGGCCGCCATCCATTCGCGATTGAAGGCCGCCCGGGTGATTGCATTGCTGAAAGTATTGTCGAAGCCGTGGATGAAGACCAGCAGGTTGCGTCCGCCATCGCCCAGATCGCCGCGCGCGCTGTCTGGGAATTGGCCGAGTGCGGTATCGCAGATGCGCGTGATGGTGCCCACGCTGTTGGAGGCGAGGTCGGTGCCGTCGACGAAGGCAGAGCCATAGACCATGTCTTGCGCGGTGCCGGCCGGCTGCAGGTGCGCGGTGTAGCTGTCGGGCGAAGTCGCGTCTCCGGACACGACGCGATTGGTCGCGAAGAATACGGTTGTCATTGTTAGGGCCTTTTCGCCGTTTACGCAACGTTACGCATTTAGCGCGTGCTGAGAAGGCAAGGCAAGATTGGGGAGACGTGTCCTAAAAGACGACGGGGGGTTTGGGGGGACCGGCACGGTCCCCCCAACTTTCTACCTTTTGCGTCAGGACTCACCCCAGTCGATCAGCGAAGCGCCCGTCATCTCCGCCGGCTTGGCAAGCCGCATGAGGTCGAGCAACGTCGGCGCAAGATCGGCAAGCCTTCCGTCATGCAGCCTCACACCCTGCGCACCGGCAAGAAACACGGGAACCGGGTTGGTGGTGTGTGCGGTGTGCGGGCCGCCGGTCTGCGGGTCGCGCATCATTTCGGCATTGCCGTGATCGGCGGTGACCAGCAGCGCGCCATCCTGACGCGCAATGGCCTGTGCAATATCGCCCAGTCCGGCGTCCACGGCTTGCACCGCGGCGATGGCGGCGGCCAGGCTGCCGGTGTGGCCGACCATGTCGGGATTGGCGTAATTCATGACGATCAGGTCGTATGTGCCTGAATCGATGGCTGCCACGGCACGCGCGGTGAGTTCGGGTGCCGACATCTCCGGCTGCAAATCGTAGGTGGCGACCTTGGGGGAGGGGACCATGATGCGGTCCTCGCCCGTGTAGGGCTCTTCTTTGCCGCCGTTGAGAAAATAGGTGACGTGCGGGTATTTTTCGGTCTCCGCCATGCGCAATTGCGTGCGGCCGGATCGCGCGACGACTTCGCCCAGAATATTGTGCAGCGGCACCGGGGCGAACAGCGCACCCATGAGCGGCGCAAGCGCGTCGCCATATCGCGTCATGCCCGCGGCGGCGGCAAAGGCGCGGGGGTGGCGGGCAAAGCCGGTAAAATGCCGATCGAGCAACGCTGCAAAGATTTCACGCACGCGATCGGCGCGGAAATTGAAGCAGAGAAGCACGTCGCCATCGCGCATGCCGCCGTAATCGCCGATTGTGGCCGGGTCGATGAATTCGTCGGTCTTGCCGGCGGCGTAGGCGGCGGCGATGGCCTCGGCCGCGGCGGCGAAACGGGGCGCGTCGCCCTCGGCCATCGCGGCGTAGGCGCGTTGCACGCGTTCCCAGCGGTGGTCGCGATCCATGGCGTAATAGCGCCCGCTGACCGTGGCGATAGCGGCGTTCGGCGGCAGCGCTTTTTCCAATGCGGCTACGAAGCCGGCGCCGGTGTCGGGGCCTGTGTCTCGTCCATCGGTAAAGACGTGCGCGCGCACGGGGATGCCGGCGCCGGCGACGATGCGCGCCAGTGCCGCGGCGTGGTTCTGGTGCGCGTGCACGCCGCCGTCCGACACCAGGCCCAGCAAATGGCAGGTGCCGCCCGATGCACGTGCGGCCTCGATCAGGGTGATGAGCGCTGAAGCGCGGGCGATACTGCCGTCTTCGATGGCGTCGCCGATTCGCACGAGTTCCTGGGCAACGACGCGGCCGGCGCCGATATTGAGGTGGCCCACTTCGGAGTTTCCCATCTGGCCGCCCGGCAGGCCGACGTTGCGGCCGGAGGTGTGCAGGAAGGCGCGCGGGCCGGCTTGCCAGAGGCGGTCGAAATTGGGCGTGTCGGCGAGGGCGACGGCGTTGTCCGCGTGGTCTTCGCGCCAGCCGAAGCCGTCGAGGATGAGGAGCATGACGGGGCGGGGCATTGTGTATCCTGAGGCTTAGGCCAGGGGCTTTGCCCCTGGACCCCACTGGGGACAAGTCCCCAGGCCCTTATTCGTGGGGGTCTGGGGCCTCAGGCCCCAGCGGGTCCAGGGCAGAGCCCTGGCCTTACTTCCCCTTGAGCCCTTCCCATAATATACGATTATAGTCTTCAGCCGGCACCCGATCCTCGCTGGACCAATCATACCCCCGCGTCCGCTGCGCCCACCAATCCTGGTCATGGCTCGCGGCAAACGCCGGCTCCAACTCGTGCTTGATCCCCGGCAATCCCACCAGCCCCGTGTTGCGCAAAATCCCAGAAGCACTCGCCGTGAACGTCCACTCAGGATGCGCCAGATCGAACACATCGGTCATCGGAACCGTGTTCGCATCGTTGAGGTTAAGATGCGTAATACCCAGAATATCCTCGATCGTGCGCACCATGTTCACCGTGCCGTAGCGCGTGGACACCACCTGCCGATGCCGCACATACGGCCCGACCACGTAGGCCGTGCTGCGATGCGCGTCCACATGATCCGCACCATCCTGCGCATCATCCTCCAGCACGAAAATCAGCGTGTTGGACGCATACGGGCTGTGCGCCACGCTCTCCACCAGGCGGCCCACCGCATAATCGTTGTCCGCCTCCTGCTTTTCGGGCGTGTCCAGCATCGCCGCGGGACAGGACGGGAGGATGTAGGGCTTGGGGCAGAAATTGCCGGTATGATCATGCATCAGCCGCACCAGCGAGAGGCTCGGCAGGTTGCCCGCTGCCTCGTATTGCTGGAACTCGCGATACCACTCCTCCAGCCGCCACGTATCGGGGTAGGCGTTGTCAAAGCCGCGATAATAGATGTCGGTGTAGGGCGCGAGCGTCGGGTTGGAAGACCACGCCACCTGCGTGCCCGATTCATACGGATTTTCGATCAGCGGAATGCCGCCGATGCCAACCGGAATGTTATACCGTACGATGTCGATGAACATGCCGTAATCGCGCACGCTCAGCCCTGCCCGCAACGCCGAATCCCACAAATACCCCTGCTGCGGCGGCGTGCCGAGCGGACCGTCCGTGGCAAAATCGTTTGCCAGTCCCGGCAGGAAATTCTCGTACCCGCCAGGGAAGGCGTTGCCCAGAACCTCGTATAGGCTTCCTATGCCGTTAATGAAAGGAAAGGCGGCAACGCGCGCATCAGTGGTCAGCCCCACGTTCACGTCACGGTTCAGGCCCTCGCTATTATTGGAGCTGCCGCGTCCGGCGTAATTGATCGGGATCGTCGTCGTGCCGAAATCGCTCTCCCGCGCCTCTGTGCTCCACGGCCAGCCATTGCCGCTGACTTCGCCCGCACAGTAAAAATTGTCCAGCGTCACGAAATTGCCGGCCATGCGATGCAGGCTTGGCGTGATGTGCGCGCCGAACATCGTCAGCTTGGGATCGCCATTGGCGCCGTTGGGCAGATCGCCCAGCACCTGGTCGAACGTGCGGTTCTCCTTGATGATGTAGATCACGTGCTGAATCTTTTCGTGCAACTGGGCCATCACCAGGCGGTCATGCACGCTTTCGGGCACGCCGTAATTGTTGTTGGCCGCAACCTGCGCGGTCAGTGCCGCATATTGGCCGGCGCCCGGCACAGGCACGCTCTGCAGCCCACCCTTTTCAAGCTGCAGCACGTATTGATTGGCAGCGGGAAATTCGTAAGCAGGATTGGGCCCAGGATCGCTCTTGCCGTTGACCACGTAAAGCTCGCTGCCGTCACGGCTGACTGCAACGGAGTGCGGGTACCATCCGGTCGGGATCAGCGCCACCGGCCCCGGCTTGGCCGCGGTCAGATCGACGACGGAAACCGCATTGGCGCCCCCATTGGTCACATACAGCGTGTTCCCATCAGGGGAGATCGCCAACCCATTCGGCGCCGCCCCGCTGTAATGCCGGCTGATCGGCAACAGGCCCGGAATGGCAATCGTGTTGAATTGATCGATCACCTTGTCGGTTGCCGTATTGATTACCGACACCAGGTCGCTATTGTCCTGCGCCACATATAATTTCCTGCCGTCAGCGCTCAGCACCATGTTGTTGGGATTGCCGGCAAGCGGGATGCGCTGCAGCGTGCCGCCATCGGGCGGAATGGAGCGCAGGGGAAAAGCGTCTACCTCCCGATCACGCAACGAGCTGACAAAGGCCGTGTAGCCCGCGGCGGCCGAGCCGGCAATCGCCACCCCGAACGGCGTCTCACCGCCGGCAGTGCCGGACAAAGCGGGCGTATTGTTGTATGGCCGCAGATCATATTCCCACAGCACGCGCCCGCTTGCGGTATCGATCACAGATACGGATTCATTGTAGATGTTGGTCACGACAAGTGTGGCGCCATCGGGCGTGATCGCCAGCCCGGCGGCAGAGGCGCTTTCGATATAGCCAATGCCGTTGCTCAGAAAGGCAGCCAGTATCGCCGCATTGCCGGTCAGATTGGCACCATAGCTCGTGTGGTTCAGCGCAATCGTGCCGTTCTGCGCCCACGCGCCGCCGCTCTGTGCGAACGTGAACACCGCGTCGCTGTCGCCGCCCGAGACGTAGAAATGCGCCCCATCCGGCGCCCATACCATGCCGCAGAAGCTGTTCGGTATCTCCAGCACCTGGGTCTGCACCGGCACGCGCGCATTTGCGCCACTCACGTCATAGACGAAGATGTATTCGTTAGACGCCGATGGCTCGCCTTGCCCGTGACTGGTGCCCGAAGAATAATTCAGCCGGTTATAGCCGCTGGTCAGCACCAGCAGCGTGTTGCCATCCGGGCTCAACGCGGTGCGCACCGCCTGGCCGGCGCGATAATGCGGGTGGTCGGCCAGCATCGGGTTCAGCGTGGAAAAGCGCGCGCCCGGCGGAAACAGCGGCGAGATGAATTGACCGTTCGGCATCAGCACGGGCGTGCTGGCCGCAAAGCTGCCGGTCGCCCCAAGACACGCCATCACGCCCAAGGCAGCCGCGCGAACGCCTGATCTGATCATCCGTGTTTCCCCCAACCCTTTTGCCGCGACGTTCGGCCTTATGACCGATAGAACGCAAGAGGGGCAGCGCCCCGCCCATGAATATTTCAAGGCATCGCGCCATCGGGCCGCGTCAGAAACGTCGCAAGGCTGACCTGGCCCGACCCGCGCGGCAAGGGCTGGGGCTGGGATGCAGACGGCGCCCAGCCCGTCATCACCGCCAGGCGCAATTCTGCACGCACGCGCCCCTCCTGCATGGGCAATGCCGCCAACGCGGCGGCAAACAATGCGCGTGGCGGCACCGACTTTTCCCGAAGACGAATGGCGTTGCTTTCGCCTGCTGCGCGCAAATCGCGAAGCAATAGTGCGGGATCGGCGTATAGCAGCGCGATATCCTCGACGTCGGCCACCGGCAAGGCAAACCCGGCCCGCTGCAGCAGCGCCGCGCAATCTCGCAAATCCGCAAACGGACTCACCCTCGGCGAGGCGCCTCCGGTCAGCGCCAACTCCGCCTCGGTCAACGCGCGCCGCAAGCCATCAAGCGTGCCAAGCACAGGCATGCTCGCCAACAGCAATCCATCCGGCCGCAACGCGCGGCGCAACTGGATCAGTGCGCCGGGTAAATCGTTCACCCAGTGCAGGCTGCAACTGGCCACGACAAGATCGAAACTCCCCGGCGCAAAAGGCAGCGCCTCCGCTTCGCCACACACCGCCACCTCGCCCGCGCGCGTGGCCATTGCCGCTGAAGGATCGAGGCAAACCACGTGCATGCCGCGTGCGCGCAACGCCGGCGCCACACTGCCGCGCCCGCCTAGATCCAGGGCGTGCGTAAAACGATGCGTCGTGTCGTCCAGCCGATCAAGCAGACGCTCGGCCAAATTGGCCAGCACGTCCCCTACAACAGACACTTGGGAAGCGGCGCGGTCTCTATGCAGGCGCACGGCAAAACTATCAAAAAGCTGGGGGGCGCGCGCCGCGCCCCCCAGACCCCCCGTCATTCTTTTGCTACCGGGACGGCAATCCATGCCGCGCCGTTCCAGACCTGGCCTTCAGCGGCCACACGCCCATCGGCACAAACCTCAATTCGGCCATACGCGTTCGGCTCGCCGCGCAGCCTCGTGCTCGTTGCAGACCCACCCTGCAAGATCATCGGCGCCCCCGCCTCATCCGGCGAGGACATGCGCGAATACGTCCGATGCAAATGCCCAGCCAGCACCAGGCGCACCCCATGCGCGGCAAAGGCGGCCAGCGCGCGCCTGGACCCGCCAACCACCGTCTGCAACGGCAAATTCTCAGGCGGCAGCAACGGATGATGCGCCACCACGATGCGCACCAGATGCCTGGGCAGCGCGTCCAGCCGCTCCAGCAATCGCGCCAGCCGACGGCTGGTGATCCGCCCGCGAGACCAATCCATGTGAAAGCCGGCGCGCCTTGCCGTATTCAGCCCAACCACCGCCACGGTACTATCCTGCCACATGGGTTCGGTCTCCGGCCCAATTTCCTGATGCCACCGCCTGTAAGGATCGAGAAACCGTTCCTCCAGTTGATAAGGCGTAATATCGTGATTGCCGGGCACCACGAGTTTGGGCGCAGAAAGCGCGTCCATGAACGCACGCGCCGCGCGAAACTCCCGATGCCGCGCGCCTTGCGTCAAATCGCCGCTGATGGCGACCAGGTCTGGTGGGTCGGCGTTCAGCGCCGCAATCAAACCGCTTACCACGGCCGGGTCGTCGGCACCGAAATGCAGATCGGTCAGATGCGCAATCCGCGTCATGCAATCGCCGGCGCAAACACGCGCAACGCGCCCGGCGCGATGCGCAGGTCGAACGGCGTGGCCATCAGCCGCTCCTCCCCATCCACCAACACGTGCAGCGCGCCGACGCGTGCCTCGATGCGCATCGTCCGACCCTCCAGCACAAGCAGTGCGGGGTCGCGCGGCCGCCCGCGCGCCATGCGCACGAAGCTGCGCACCAAGGCAAAGACGGACGGCCGGCAGACCGCGTAAGCCACCAGCGTGCCGCCATCCAGCGCCGGCCGCGCAAACAGCCGCCCCTGCCCATCCTCCAGCGCGTTCAGTGTAATCGTCAGGGCGGACGTTTTCAGCGCGTGCGCCACCCCGTCCACGGTCAGGCTCAGGCGCAGCCGCCGAGGCGTGGCCACAATGCGCAGCGCCGCGCGGGCCATGCGCCAAGCACGCCGCATACGTCCGTGCATGCGCGCCTGCTCGCGATGCCGCCCCAGGCGCGCCGGCTCGCCCAGCATGCAGGCGCAGAGAAAGACGTGTTCGCCCGCATAGCCCACGTCGATATCGCGCGTCTGCCCGGTCAGGATCACGTCGGCCGCGGCGTTCAAATCGCTCGTCGGCAAATGCAGGTCGCACGCCAGCAGGTTCATCGTCCCGCCCGGCAAGATGCCCAACGGCACGCCGGTGCCGGCGAGTGCCGCCGCCGCACAGGCCACCGTGCCGTCGCCCCCGGCCACCACCACGGCGTCCGCCTCATCCAAAGCGGCGCGCAACCGGTCCGGCAAGTCGCCCGGGGGCACCTGGCGCGTCACCGCTCCACCCGACTCCAGACGCGCGGCCAGATCGGGCGTCTTGCCCGCCGCCAGCATGGCCCCGGCTTTCTCGTTCAGAACGAGTGAGAGGCGCCGGTACGCCGAGGATGTCTGCCCGGGCGCATCGCCGCGCAAGCTTGTTGCCATTGCCTGAAATTCACACCCGCTGGTGTGGACAAAACGCCGCCCCGGCAAGATGGTGCCGCCGCTCACCGCCCCAGCCCGCGCTTTTCGGCCGAATTCTCAAGGGGGCAAGCGGCAAGGAACCGCCCCATGGATCTCTATACCGGCCCGTTCTTTGAACAGGCACGCACGCAGTTCGGCGTCATTGCCGACTATCTCGGCATCCCCGAATTCGAACGCGACCGCCTGTTACTGCCCAAGCGGAGCATCATCGTCAGTTGTCCCATCCACCGCGATGACGGCACCGAAGCGGTCTTTCACGGCTTTCGTGTCCAGCACCATCTGACCATGGGCCCCACCAAGGGTGGCACCCGCTACGCGCCGGACCTGCATCTGGGCGAAGTGGCCGCGCTAGCGATCGCCATGAGCTGGAAATGCGCGCTCGCCGGACTGCCCTATGGCGGTGCCAAGGGCGGCGTCGCCGTGGACCCGCACGCCCTCTCCCGCCGGGAGCTCGAAGCCGTCTCCCGCCGCTACATGCAGGAAATGATCCCCTTCGTCGGCAGCCACACCGACGTGATGGCGCCGGACATGGGCACCAACGAACAGATCATGGCCTGGTACATGGACACCTACAGCATGTACAAGGGCGAGACGGTCATGGAGATCGTCACCGGCAAGCCTGTGGATGCCGGCGGCACCGTTGGCAGGCGCGAGGCGACAGGTCACGGCGTGGTCCACCTGGTCGGCCGCGCCATGGACCGGCTCGGCCTGCGCCCGTCCGGCACAACGGCCATCATCCAGGGCTTCGGCAACGTCGGCAGCATTACCGCCCAGACGCTGCACCAGCAGGGCGTTGCCGTGATCGGCGTGTCGGACCACACCTGCGCCTATTACGACGCGCGCGGGCTGGATGTGCCGGCGTTGATCCGCCACACCGAGGCGCACGGCGTGCTGCGCGGCTATTCGACCGAGGCGCTCTTCGACCCGCGCGAGCTGCTCGCCCAGAAATGCGACATCCTGGTGCCCGCGGCGATGGAGCGGTCGATCGACGGCGCGCTGGCCGAACGCCTGCAATGCCGCATCCTGGCCGAGGGCGCCAACGGCCCGACCACGCCGGAAGCCGACCTGATCCTCAATGCCCGGGACGTCTTCGTCATCCCCGATATCCTTTGCAACGCCGGCGGCGTGGTCGTCAGCTATTTCGAATGGGTGCAGGACCTTCAGCAGCTCTTCTGGACGGAACCCGAAGTGCGCGACCGGCTCAACCGCATCCTGGAACGGAGTTTTCAGCAGGTCATGCACCGGTCGGAACGTGACCGCGTGCCGCATCGCACGGCGGCGATGGCCATCGGGGTGGAGAAGGTGCAGCGGGCGAAGAAGCAGCGCGGGTTGTTTCCGTGAGCGTAAGGCAAGGGTAAGAACTGGGGGAATGTGCCATTCCCCCCAGACCCCCCGTCGTTAGTTGCCCCCATGGCATCGCGCACGCTCCTCTTCTGCACGGCCTACGCGGAGGACCCGAGCGTCTGGACGGACCGCTACCGGCGCTGGCTCGATGCGATCCAGTC
Organism: Acetobacteraceae bacterium; assembly: GCA_965276755.1. Taxonomy (GTDB): domain Bacteria; phylum Pseudomonadota; class Alphaproteobacteria; order Acetobacterales; family Acetobacteraceae; genus CAJCIS01. The sequence goes on along the minus strand of OZ255625.1, from coordinate 1,106,678 downwards.
AAGCGCGCTGCGCCCCGATCAAATCCTTATCGTCGATGACGGCTCGCCCACCCTGCCGGGCTGGAACGACACGCGTATCGTCTCCATCGACAGCCTGGGTGACGCATACTCCGCGCCTTTGTCGCCGCCGATCCTCCTGGCCCATTTCCGCGTCCGCCGCGGCCGTCTGGACGTCCTGAACTTCCCCGGCTGGCACAGAAGCTTTGCGTTTGCCGCCCTCTACGCGCAAACGCATCAATTCGACCGCGTAATACATATCGAAAGCGACGCGTACGTGATTTCGCCACGCGCCCAAACCTTTCTGACCGAATTTCAGGACGGCTGGGCCGCGTTCTGGTGCGCACGCTATGACATGCCCGAAAGCGCCATCCAAGTCGCGGCAGGCGAGGGGGTGCGTACGCTCGCGCAATTTGCGCGCCGGCCCTACGCCGATCTCATTGGCAAGACCCACGAACGCGAGATGGGATTCACTACCGTGGAAAAGCAGTTCCGCGGTGATCGCTACGGTGAATTCACGCGAGCCGTTCCCGCGGAGGCGGATTACGCCGCCCAGGTACCCTCGCGCCGCGAGTGTGCCTTTTACTGGTTCGCCCGCGGCGAGGCCCCGCCTGCTGCGCCGGCTGAAGTCATCGAATGGGATTTATGCCACGGCGGCGATGGCCTGCGCGCGCTGGGACAAGGCTGGTCCGTGGCCGAGGATCGCCATCATTGGATCGATGGCGCCGAGGCAACGCTGACCCTGCCCCAACTCGCCGCGCGCGGCGATGCTGTATTGCGCCTTGCCGTGACCCCGCATGTCCACGCTGAAAATCTGACTAGGCAGAGGCTGATCGTGCAGGTCAATGGCCGCACGCGGCGGGAATTTTTCATCACCCTGGAATCGCTGCTCGGCTGCGATATTCCCGCCGCCTGGCTGGACCAGCCGGGCGGCGATATCCTGCGCCTGGTGACTCCCGATGCAGTGGCACCTCGCGCGATCGGGGCCGGCGCCGATACGCGGCGCCTGTCGATCAGCGTGGAACGGTTGCATTTTTCGCGTGTGGCTGAGGATGGACCATAGGTGTAAAGAGTGCGCGAAATGAAGTGCGATATGGTGAGGGTGCGGCTGCGGGTGGACGACCCGGAATCTTGGCACGGCCAAAAGCAGGAGGGCGTGTGGGTCAAATTGGTAAAGGCGCTTGACGGCAGGGCGATTGTCGAGATCTGCAATATTCCGTTCTGCTCCAATAGCGTCGCCATGGGTGACAAAATCATCGTTGGTCTCCACAACGGAGAAGTAACATTCCAATCTGTCGCAGAGAGGGGAGGCCATTCTACATACCGCATTTTTATAGAAGACCCGGGTTCATTTGACATGGTGCGACTGAAGGCGTTGGAGGCGCTTGGCTGCGGGTGGGAGCAAACAACGTGGGGCGACGGGGATTTATACGCCATCGACATCCCGCCTGAGGCAGATTTCGATGAGGTCTGCGAGGTTCTGGCGCAAGGCAGACGAGATGGTGTCTGGATTTGCGACGAAGGCTATGCCGGTCATTCCAGGAGTAAATACCCGCCGGCGTAAACGTTGGCAAATTTCCGCAAGCCGTTCCTAAACCCGCGCCCGCGCATCCCCCAGATCATTCCCCCCATCCACGTTCAATATCGCCCCCGTCACATACCTTGAACTCTCGCTCGCCAGAAACAACGCCGCTTCCGCAATATCGCTGCCCGTGCCAAAATCGCGCAACGCCAGCCGTCCCTTGATCTCCGCCTCGATCTCGGCCGAGGGCGCCAGCCGGCGCATGCCCTCCGTATCCCCTATCGGCCCGGGAGAAATTCCGTTTACCCGCACGCCCATAGGACCCCACTCCATAGCCAGCACCTTGGTCAGCATGTTCACGCCCGCCTTGGCCGCGCAGGCATGCGCCTGCATCATCATCGGGTGCACCGCCTGGCCTGCGGTAATGGCAATCAACGAGGCACCCGGCATGTTCAAATACCCATGGCACGCGCGAAATACGTTGAAGGTGCCAAGCAGATCGATATCCACCACACTCTTGAACGCATTGGCACTCATGCCCAGCACAGGTGCGAGGAAATTGCCCGCCGCACCAGAGACCACGATGTCGAGCTTGCCAAGCGCCTGGCTCGCCGCGCGCAACGCGCCCTCGACAGCCTCATACTGCCGCACGTCGGCCGCATAGCCCGCAATGGCCTGGCCTTCCTGCCCGATCAGCGCGCAGGCGGCGGAGACCTTGTCCGGGTTGCGGCTCATGACCGCAACGGCTGCACCGGCGCGGGCAAAGCGCTGCGCGATGGCCAGATTGATTCCGCTGGTGCCACCGGCGACAAAGGCCACGCGGCCAGACAGCATTCCATCCTTGAACGCCGATTGCATCTCGCATGCCTCCACGCTTTGATGGCGTATCTAGCCGCATTCCTGCGCGGTGCAAGTCTTGGGGGAGTTTGCGTGCGCTCGATCTGCTCGCTTGTCGGCGCGGCGCTTCTGTCTGGTTGCGCGGCGCCCCTCGCCACATGCCTGCTGCCGGAACAAAAGCCGATGCTGATGATCGACCTCTATTTTGGCCGCGACATCACTGGTCGTGCGAAGCTGAGCGAGGCCGAATGGGCCGATTTCACGCGCACGCAGATCACGCCTCGTTTCCCCGACGGCTTCACCGTGATCGACGCGCAGGGCCAATGGCTCAATCCCGCCACGCATACAATCGGCGCCGAAGCCTCGAAAATGGTCCGCATCGCCGCGGCATCCGGGCCCGATACTGCGGCCCGCATCCGTGCGGTTGCCGAGGCTTACCGCACGCAATTCCACCAGCTTGCGGTCGGCGTCAGCAGCGCGCCGGTTTGCGCGGCATTCTAAATAGAGACGGGGGGTTTGGGGGGCCGGCACGGTCCACCCAATGCTTTCTACTTGGCTTCATGTACCAGCCCACCGAAGAATTGACGTGCGGTGACCCAAGCAGCTACCATCGAAATACAAAGCAGGAACTGACCCCATGCGCATCGCCCAAGCGAGCCTCATGACCATCGCCGCGCTGTCCTGCGCTGCCGCGCATGCCGCCAGCTTTCCCATCCGTTCGCCGATGGCCGCGAGCCAGACCCAGCCCAAGCTGAACCCCGGCTACCACCATCCCGACGTGACCGGCTTGCACACGCCGGAAACACAATCCGCCATCAAGCGCGGCCTGGCCACCGGCACGCTCACCACCCTGCCGAGCTGGAGTGCCGGTTTCAGCATCCAAGGCACGAACTATAGCTACACGCTGCTCGGCACCGATCCCGCACAGGGACCTGCCAGCACGATCATCCCGACCGTCATCGTGCCGATCCGCCTCACGATCCCTGATTATCTTGTCAACGGCCAACCGTTGGTGCTGGACGGCGCCCGCACCATGCACAGCGTGCTGAACAGCCCGATCTTTCACGTTTCCAATTACGACAGCGGCCATGACCTGCAGTTCACGGACGCTATGCTGCATGCAGAATTCACCACCGCGCCAAAAGGCTGGCACATGCGCCTGTCGCCATCGGTGGCACCCACAATCGATGTGATGACCACGCCAGGCATGACGAACGTCTATGTCGCCAAATCCGGCAAATACGCCGCCGTCATCAATAACGGCGTGGTGGACGATGCCATCGTCAAATACATCCGCGCCAATTTCGAGCCCACCACTTACGTCATCTTCGTCACCTACAACGCGCTGGAGGGCGGCGCCTTCGGCTACCATTCCGGCCTGCTGAACAGGGACAAGACGGGCCTGGAAATCTTCACCTACACCTCCTGGCTGGAAGGCGTGGGCGACGTATTCGGCCTGCCCTCGCCCAATTCCACCACGCTGGCGCACGAGGCCGCCGAAGTCGTGCACGACGCCTTCGGCACCAGCCGCACCCTGCTCTGGGGCGACCCGTTCAATCACAATAAATGCTTCCAGAACTACATCGAGGTGGGCGACGCGGTCGAGGACGCGCCGGCCAAGGTGCAGAACACGCCGCAGACCGTCATCGTCAACGGCAAGAAGCAGATCTTCACCGTGCAGTCCGAAGCGCTGCTGCCGTTTTTCACGCGCGAATCGCCATCCAGCGCCATTCACCAGGCCTATAGTTGGCCGAATGAGACGGCCATCGATGGGGCGGCGCCGCTTTACTGCGACAAGCGTTAGAATAAAGTTGGGGGAGCAGTGCCTGCCCCCCCAAACCCCCCGTCTTCAGTTAAGCCGCTTTCCTCAGCAGCCCCTGCGCCACCAGCACTTCGGCAATCTGCACCGCGTTCAACGCCGCCCCCTTGCGCAGATTATCGGCCACGCACCAGAACCCCAGCCCGTTGGCCACTGTCGGGTCGCGACGTAATCGGCTGACATAGGTCGCGTCCTCGCCCTGGCAATCCACCGGCGTAATATAACCGCCATCGTCGCGCCCATCCACCACGACAATTCCCGGCGCATTGCGCAACAGATCGCGCGCCTCACCGACATTGACCGGCCGCTCGAACTCCGCCGTAATCGCCTCGGCATGGCCAATAAAGACCGGCACGCGCACGCAGGTCGCAAACACCGCAATCTCGGCCCCCAGGATCTTGCGCGTCTCCACCGCCATCTTCCATTCTTCTTTGGTGGCGCCGTCATCCATGAAATTATCGATGTGCGGAATCACGTTGAACGCAATATTCTTGGTAAACACCTCCGGCTTGACCGGATCATTGACAAAAATGGCCTTGCTGTTGCGAAACAGCTCGTCCATTCCCTCCTTGCCCGCGCCCGACACCGATTGATACGTGGACACCACCACCCGGCGGCACCCATAACGGTCATGCAGCGGCTTGAGCGCCAGCACCATCTGGATCGTGCTGCAATTCGGGTTCGCAATAATCCCGCGCCGCGTATAGCGCGCCAACGCCTGCGGATTAACCTCCGGCACCACCAGGGGCACATCCGGCTCCATCCGGAACTGGCTGGTATTATCGATCACCACGCACCCAGCCGCGGCTGCCCGAGGTGCATGCACGGCAGAAATTGCGGCGCCCGGGCTGAACAGCCCAATATCCCACCCCGAAAAGTCGAACCCGTCCAGCGCCTGAACCTTCAGCACCGTCCGGTCGCCAAAGCTGATCGGCTGGCCCACAGACCGGCCCGACGCCAGCGCCACGATTTCGCTCACAGGAAAATCGCGCTCGGCCAGCGTCTTGATGATCTCCCGCCCCACCGCACCCGTGGCCCCGGCCACAACAACCCGCAAACCCGCCATGACGAACCCTTGTGCAGACCGGCTATGGAGGTGGACCGCCAAAGCGGGCAAACAAGCGCCCAGCCGCTCCTTGAAGCGCGCGCTTCAACCAAGGAGAGACAAGGCGATGTCGGACGCACCCGGCGCCCCAGGCATCCCCCCGCGCTGGACCTCCAGCGACAAAAGCGGCGTCGGCACCGCGCTGTCCGCCACCAGCCGAGTCTGGTTCACGCTCAGCCACGGCATTCTCAACGAATGCTACTATCCGCGCGTCGACCAGGCCTGCATCCGCGACTTTGGTCTGATCGTCACCGACGGCCAATCCTTCTTCGCCGAGGAAAAGCGCGACACCGATTGCGCCATCCACGCCCTCGAAGACGGCGTGCCAGCCTACGAACTGATCAACACCCACCGTCCCCCGGAAGGCACGCCCCGGTTCTGCATCGTCAAACGCGTCATCACCGACCCCACAAGAGACGTGGTCCTCCAGGAAATCCGCCTCGAAATCCTCTCCGGCCCCCCATTGCGCCTCTTCGCCCTCCTCGCCCCACACCTCGTCAACGCCGGCACCAACAACACCGCCTGGCTCGGCGACTACAAGGGCCAAAAAATGCTCTTCGCCGAGGGCGGCGGCACCGCGCTGGCCATGGCCGCCTCCACGCCCCTGCTCGCCCGTTCGGTGGGCTTTGCCGGTATCAGCGACGGCTGGCAGGACCTCTCCCGCCATTTCAGCCTCACCTGGGCCTACGATCGCGCCGTCGACGGCAATGTGGCTCTCACCGCCGAACTGGCCCTCCCCGCAGACGGACCGCTCTATCTCGCCCTCGGCTTCGGCCGCAGCCCGACCGAAGCGGGCTTTCGCGCCCGCGCCAGCCTGCAGGACGATTTCGCGCGGCTGGCGCGCACCTATGCCGCCACCTGGCGCGACTGGCAGGCCGGCCTCCGCCCGCTCGACCGCCCCTGCCGCGGCCAGAACGGCTACCGCGTCAGCACCGCCGTGCTGCGCGCCCACGAAGCCCCCTCCTTCCCAGGCGGCTTCATCGCCAGCCTCTCTATCCCATGGGGTGCGGCCAAGGGCGATGACGACCTAGGCGGCTACCACCTAGTCTGGCCGCGCGACCTGGTCGAGACCGCCGGCGGCCTGCTCGCCGCCGGCGCGCACGCCGAAGCCGTTCGCGTGCTCGATTACCTGCGCACCACGCAGGAGCCGGACGGCCACTGGCCGCAGAACAACTGGCTGGACGGCAGTTCATACTGGCAAGGGGTGCAGATGGATGAATGCGCCTTTCCCATCCTGCTGGTCGATCTGGCCCACCGCAACGGCGCCATCACGGACGCACAGGCGCGCCGCTATTGGCCCATGGTCCGTGCCGCCGCCGCCTTCCTGCTGGGCAACGGCCCCGTCACCGGCCAGGACCGCTGGGAGGAAAACGCCGGCTATTCCACCTTCACGCTCGCGGTCGAAATCGCCGCCCTGCTGGTCGCGGCCGAATGCGCCGCCCGCGAGGGGGCGGATGACCTGGCCCACATCCTGCGCGACACCGCCGACGCGTGGAACGAGAGCATCGACGAGTGGTGCTTCGCCCGAGACACGCCGCTCGCCCGCGCCGCCGGCATCGCCGGCTACTACATCCGCATGGCGCCCGACCGGCCGCCCACCGGCCAGTCCGATATAGACGGCAACGTGCTGATCAAGAACCGCCCGGAAGGGCAGGGGGTGTTTCGCGCCGCCGACATCGTCAGCCCGGACGCGCTTGCGCTGGTGCGCTTCGGCCTGCGCGCCGCCGACGACCCGCGCATTCTCGACACGGTGCGCGCCGTCGATGCCAAACTGCGCATCGAACTCCCCGCCGGCCCGGGATGGTATCGCTACAACAACGATGGCTATGGCGAACACGCCGACGGCGCCTCCTTCGACGGCACCGGCCAGGGCCGCATCTGGCCCCTGCTGACCGGCGAGCGCGCCCATTACGCGCTCGCTCTGGGCGATCGCGCCCAGGCCGACTCCCTGCTGACCACCATGGAAGCCTGCACCAGCCGCGGCGCGCTTATCCCCGAACAGGTCTGGGACAGCCCCGACATCCCCGAACGCGAGCTCTTCCGCGGCAAACCCAGCGGCTCGGCCATGCCGCTGGTCTGGGCGCACGCCGAACACATCAAGCTGCTGCGCTCGCTCGCCGACAACGCTGTCTTCGACCTGCCGCCGCAAACCGTTTCGCGCTACCAGCGCACGCACACGGCCCCGCGCGTGCTGCCGTGGCGGCCCGGCTTCCAACCCGTGCGCCTGCCGCGCGGCCGCGTGCTGCGCATCGCGCTGCGCATGGCGGCCAGCGTGCTGTGGAGCGATGACGATTGGTCCGCCAGCCACGAAACCACCGCGCTCGATTGCGGCGTCGGCGTGTTCGTCGCCGAACTGCCGACGGCGGAGCTGGCTGTGGGCCGCAGCGTGGTCTTCACGTGGCGCGAGCTCGCATCAGGCAACTGGGCCGGCACGGATTATCGCGTGGTTGTGGTGTAAGGGAAGGCAAGGAAAAAGCTGGGGGAGATGTGCCATCCCCCCCAGACCCCCCGTCATTATTTAACCTCGGCCGCCACAACCTCATTGCGAGTCCAGAATCCCCCACGTCATTGCGAACCCCAAATGGGGTGAAGCAATCCAGGCACCCGTTCTGGACGAGCGCGGAAGGCGTTACGGAGGAAGGTCAGTTGAAAGAGCAGCAAGAAAGGAAAAAGCTGGGGAAAGATGTGGCTGACATATCCGTCAGCCCGCCCAGACCCCGCCAACCGATTGACCCCGCGCTGCCCCACGCACCAAATTGACCGTATCCCAGCAATAAGTGCCGGTAAGCGACGGCCAAGGAGGGCCACACGCCATGACTGACTACCGTGCGTGCCGATCCGCCCATCAGCCCATCCATCCTTTGGCGAGTTGCTGCGCGAAGACGCGCTGCCGGCGCTGAACCTGAGCTTGACGGGTGCCGCGGAAAAACTAGGCAGCCGCCAGACCTTGCCCGCAATCCTGTCGGAGCACGCTGCGGTCACGGCCGAAATGGCGGTGCGGCCGAGCAAGTTCTGTGGCAACGGACCTGCGATCTGGCTGCGCATGCAAGCAAACCGGGATTTGTGAATCGCGGAGCGGGATATGGCGGCGGTCGTTTAGGGAATACCGACGATGGCGGCTGAGGGTTGCTGGGTCACTGACAGCTCGCGACGGCCGCCGCTGCGGCCGAAGATAGTCGCCTATTACAGGATCTCGCTAGAGGCGTTCTGGGCCGTGGCCAAGAGAATGAAGTTTAACGTAAATCTACCCGGTTCGGCGGGATGCACCTTACAGGGATGGTCGTTCACTGAGATCAACGGCGCCATCAAAACACATCGGTCTAATGTATGTTCGTCGGACTGGTAGGCGCTGGGTAGTCGTTTGGCTCGATCGTAGTCACCGAGATCGAACCGCTCTTGTCGAATGTGAGCGCATTGCCGTCAGGCACAAAGTTGTCCACGGTCGTCGGGGCGGAAAGATAGAGGGTGGCACCAGAGCAGAACAGCGGTTGGGCCGGAGGATCGTATGATAGCGCCCGGCGCAGCTTGAGGTTCGGTTCGAGGATCACGATGCGCCGGTCACCGCGCGGCACCTGCGCGCCACGGACCTGCTCTACTAGGTCGATGACCGGGTATTCAGCCGTTCCGATCTCGACGTTGCAGACATGGACGACGCGAACGACTTCCCGGCCTGAGAACACGTGGTCGGTTGCAAGCGCGGCGACCATACTGGTACGGGTCAGCTCGGCCGCGGAAGCAGGAACCGAAAGCAAGACCGCCAGGCCAGCCGGAACGCTACAGCTTAGAAATGACATAGGTGAGCTTTTCAGCATACTGAGAATCTCCACCGCCATTGTAGCGGTTCTGCATAAAATCTGCGTCGATACTCCGCCACCCAGTGACGGCCGACGTCATGTGTGAATGGTGAAAGTTAAGGATCTGACCAGGATGGATCATTGCGACCGCCTTTGGGTTACTGACTTGCAGATCCTCTATAGTTGTGCCTTCGTGACTAGCGATCACCGAAAGGGACTCGCCCGGTTTCGCCTTGTGGGTGAATGCGTCCGGGCTATCAAGCTGCGTGACCATGGAGAATCTTGCAGCCCTAGTCATTGCATATGCAATGCCAGCTTGGATATTTAGAATAGGGTCGTCGATTGACTTCGACGCGATATCCATTTTGAGCTGACCGCCCATGATGACCGATGCACCGTCTGCTCCGCCCTTGAGGACAAGAAGCGCCTGGTCGTGGAGGTTGCCGATCTGCATGACCCGCTTGGACCAAGAAGGCTTGGAAGGACCGCCGCTCTCGATGAGAATGACCGCTTTGAGCAGCTTGGAGTCCGGCGCGGCGTAGCCGGGAGTCTTGCCAAAGCGCGCCGTATAGCCGTCGACCTCAGCTTTGATCGTCGCATCGTAATCAGCCGCACGCTTGTCCGCTACGGCGGCATCCATCGTGGCCTTGAACCCCGCAGTAAGAGCCATCGCCGCTTCACTCCTGTCGTCGTCTTCTATAAACTCGGTGGGGAGTTCGATTTCAAGCCGTATCGAAGCGCTGCCCGCACCGCGACCGGCAGGATAACAGTAGGGTAGGGGTGGCGTCCATCCACTTACGCCTACGACGTCGCAAGCGTGTAATAAACCTGGATTATCACGCGCTGCTTCTTAGGCAATAATCCGCAACATTCCCCTTGCCCGTACCCCCGCCACCACACCCACCCCCCAACCCCTATTGCCCGATCGCGGAAAATAAACCTACCCTCCGCCCCATGGAACCCATCCCCGCCCGCCTCATGCGTGCCCAGGCGCAAGCCTGCAAAACCCGCCCCGCTCCCACCGCCCGCGAACGCGCCCGCCGCGACTACATCCTGGAATCCGCCCGCGCCATCTTCATCGCCCACGGCCGCACCCGCGTCACCCTGCGCGACCTCGCCATCGCCAAAGGCCTGACCCAAATCTCCATCCGCAACCAATTCGCCGACCTGGACCACCTCTTCGCCCTCACCCTCACCCAGCACCTCGACGAAATCCTCAAAGCCATCAGCGCCGTCCCCCGCCACCACCCAGACCTCTTCGCGCGCCGTCGCGCCGAGTATTTCCGCGTCACCCGCGGCATCTGCAACATCCCCACGCCCGAGCATTTCCTGTGGATGCGTGAGCGCTTCACGCTGCCTGACGACGAACTCGAACCCCTAGAACTCCGCCGCCGCATGCTGGGCTTCCTGCTCGCCGGCGAGGCCAGGGAAACCGCCCTCCTGCTGCTGGACACCCACCATCTGGACACGCCCGAAATCGAGGCCCTCCTCCAAGCCCAGTCCCGCTTCGCCGACCAGCAAGCCCAACCAACCGTCCCCCAGCCCGACGCCCCCGCCACGCCCTTCCAGCCAACCCTGGCCAGCACCTCGGCCATCCCCACGCCCGACCACCCCACCGTTGCGCGCCCCCTCTCGGCCACCTACCTCCGGCCCATCCCCGCCGAGCACCCGCCTCCCGCAGCGCCCCCTAAAATAACGACGGGGGGTCTGGGGGGGATGGCCCATCCCCCCCAGGTCTTCTTCCCCCCCTAAAGGACCCGACCATGGACGAACCCACCCTCGCCCCCGCCGGCGCCCACCCCGCCCCAGCGGCCACGCTCGTCATCTTCGGCGCCCACGGCGACCTCACCAAGCGCCTGCTGATGCCCTCGCTCTACGACCTCGCCGACGGCAAACTGCTCGACGACAAATTCCGCGTCATCGGCGTCGACCTCGCCGAAGGCGACACCGACGAATGGCGCGCCAGCCTGACCGCCACGATGCAGGAATTCACCAAAGACCCGAACGCCGAATTCTACGTCTGCGAAATCGACCAATCCGTCTGGGGCTGGATCACCCAGCGCCTGACCTACGTAAAAGCCGATTTCACCAAGCCCGAAGAAATGGCCAGCCTGGCCCAGCAAATCACCGGCAACGCCGTCTTCTACCTCGCCGTCGCCGCGCGTTTCTTCGGCCCCGTCGTCGATCAGCTCGGCGCCGCCGGCCTGCTGCACGAAGAGGGCGACACCTTCCGCCGCATCGTCATAGAAAAACCCTTCGGCGAGGACCTGCCCAGCGCCCGCGCGCTCAACGCCCGCATCCTCACCCACGCCGAGGAAAAACAGATCTTCCGCATCGACCATTTCCTCGGCAAGGAAACAGTCCAGAACATCATGGCGCTGCGTTTCGCCAACGCCATTTTCGAACCCCTATGGCGCCGAGACCACATCGATTTTGTCGAAATCACCGCCGCAGAAACGATCGGCGTAGAACGCCGCGGCAGATTCTACGAACCTACCGGCGCGCTGCGCGACATGGTGCCCAACCATCTTTTCCAGTTACTGTCCATGATCGCCATGGAGCCGCCCAATTCCTTCGAAGCCGAAGCCGTGCGTGACGAAAAGGCCAAGCTGCTGGCCGCAATCCACCCCGTTCGCATCGAAGATGTGGTGCGCGGTCAATACGCCGCAGGCAAGATCGCCGGCCGTGACGTCCCTGGATACAAACAGGAAAACGACATCGCACCCGACAGCCGCACGGAAACCTACGTGGCCTTGCGCCTGACGATCGACAATTGGCGCTGGGCCGGCGTGCCCTTCTACCTGCGCACCGGCAAGCGCATGGGCGCGCGCCAGACCGAAATTGCCATTCATTTCCGCAAACCCCCATTTGCGCTGTTCCGCACGACCGATGTCGATGAACTGACCGCAAACGTGCTGACCATTACCGTGCAACCGCGGGAAGGCATGGACCTGTCGGTCAGCGCGAAATACCCTGGGCCGAAAATGGCGCTGGCTGCCATCGATCTGCGCTTCCGCTATGAAGACGCCTTCAAGATGACGCCTAATGTCGGGTATGAAACGCTGATCTACGATTGCCTGATCGGCGATTCCACGTTGTTTCAGCGCGCCGACATGATCGAGGCGAGCTGGGCCGTGGTCGATCCTGCAATCCAGCATGCCAAGGGTGCCGACGATGTGCCGGAGGAATACGCGGCGGGCAGCGCGGGACCCGGTGGCGCGGACAAGCTACTGGCGCGGGAGGGGCATGCGTGGCACGCGCTGAGGAGCCCAACGAAGTAGGCAGAGCCTGGGAGAGATATTCACTTGCCCGATTTACTGAGAAAACTTGATGATGGCACCTGCTTCGAACTCCGCCGTGCCAGCATTGAGCGTCCCGCCAAAGAACGTCTTTCCCCCCGCGTAAGTCAGGCCGGCATTTGCCGTGCCCGCGGATTGCGACAGCTCCTCCAGCACCTCGAAGGAGGATGTCGCCGGGTCATACCGATAGATCGTCCCCTCATTGTTCGCCCCGCCGGCGAATGTGGTGCCGAGAAGCCTGCCCGCACGATCAAGGGCAACAGCACCCTGCGGGTAGGCACCATCGGTTTGTGCAAAATTGTGCAGCACCGTCAATTTGCGGCCCTTCACGGAAAAGGCGAACACAACGCCGGCATTGGCCTGGCCGCCGAAATCGGTCGTGCCATAGAAAATGCCGCCTTTGCCTGCGGTCAAACCCGAAAACGGGCTGCTGCCATCCTGCCCCGAAAAGGCGTAAAGCAGCTCCACCTTGCCCCCTTGGGGCGACACCCGAAAGATGGTGCCCGATCCGGACGTTCCCGCACTTGTTGTTGTGCCGTAAAGCAGCCCATCCCGACCCACAAGCAGCGGTGAAAACGGCGCGCCTCCGCTCGTATCGCTCAAATCCGCAATCTTGCTGAATGCGAGCGTGCCGGCCGCAATCTTGTAGATCGTGCCGAGGTTGTTGGCACCCCCCGCGGAGGTTGTGCCATAAAAATTGCCTTGCCCATCCTGCGCGAGTCCGGCATAAGGCGTGGACCCATCGGCCACATCAAAGGCATGAATGATAGTTACGGTGCGCGTTGATGCATTGAATTGAAACACCGTTCCCTGACCGCTTGTGCCGCCGGAGAGCGTCGTTCCATAGAACAGGCCATCCGCCCCCTGCGTCAGCCCGCCGAAGGAACCCGATCCGCCGGCACCGCCGGGAAATTCATAGAGGACAGCGAAATTCTTTCCGTTCGTGGCTATGGAATAGATGCCGCCGCCGTTGTTGGACGTATAGGTCGTCCCATAAAGGTTGCCGTCTTGCCCAATGATAGGTGGAAATTCCGGCCCGCCCCCGGTTTGCTCCGTAAGATCCTGCAGAACCGTCAATGCCGGTCTGGCGGCGGCGGCCTGCGCGTAACCGAAGGCCACCAAAGCTGCCGATATCGTCGCGATGTGCCGCATCAAAGCTCCTCAAGATCGTGGGCACGGTCGTGCAGAACCGGTCCGCTAGTTGTTAGCTTAAACGACATTGTGCTTATTTGAGGATAGGCAATCCCCCGCTTCGGCCGGCCGCGTCAGTGCAACTGCGCCGCCGCCCCGCCGCCAGCTTCCAGCATCACCGCGTCAAGCGCCCTTTCGATTGCCGACAATGTGGCCCGCAGCTTGAGCGAGGCAGCTTCCTCGGCCAAAAGGCGAAGGCACTGCCGAATTCCCTCGGCACTGGCGAGAACGTCCTTCTTGTCGCAGTTCATGGCTGTCTGATCGGCCTATTCTGACTAGGTATCGATCAACATACCGCCGTGTGCAACCTGGGATCAAGAGGGAAGTGCATCCTGCAACCTTAAGATGTGATCGGCGCACATGACAATATGCGTTTGTCCTGTCGCCGCAACGGCCAATCCATGATCACGCCAGCATACCCGTCAACGCTCGGCATCCTGGCCGGTGGCGGCCCTTTTCCGGGCCAGGTCGCGGCTGCGGCGCAGGCTGCCGGCCGAAGGGTGTTCATCTTGGCGTTTGAAGACTTCGCCGATCCGGCGGTGATCGGCGCCTACCCGCATGCGTTCGCGCGCATCGGCGCTGCCGGCCGAATCCTGGCTCTGTTGCGCCAAAACAACGTCACCGATCTCGTTCTGGTCGGTCCTGTCCGCCGCCCCAGCCTGCTTGATCTGCGGCCGGATCTGGAGGGCACGAAAATTATGGCCCGAATCGGCCGTGCTGCCTTCCTGGGCGATGACGGCTTGCTCGCCGCCATTGTCGGAGTGTTGGCTGAGGAAGGTTTTACCGTCATCGGCGCCCACGACATCATCGGCAGCGCCCTGGGACCGCCCGGTGTCCTGACCCGCGCCGCGCCCGACGCCCAGGCGCGCATCGATATAAGCCGTGGCATCGACATCCTGGTGGCCCTGGGCCGCGCCGATGTTGGCCAGGCTTGCATCGTCCAGCAGGGCATCGCGCTGGCCGTCGAGGCGACAGAGGGCACCGACCAGATGCTGGCGCGCGCGGCGGCCCTTGCGCGTCCTGGGCCTGGCGGGGTGCTGATCAAGATGGCCAAGCCCGGCCAGGACCGCCGCGCCGACATGCCCGCGATAGGCCCCCGCACGATCGAGGCAGCGCACGCCGCGGGCCTGCGCGGCGTCGCCTACGAGGCAGGCGGCACGCTGCTGACCGATCGCGACGCCTGTGTGGTCACCGCCGACCGGCTGGGGCTTTTCCTTTGCGGCATGGACCCCGATGTTGGGCCTGTTGTCAGCGGAGACCACCCATGAACGGCCAGTTCCTCCACACCATGCTGCGCGTGCTCGACCTGGACCGCAGCACGGCTTTTTACGCCGGGCTGCTGGGCATGAAGGAACTGCGCCGCCGCGAGGTGCCCGATGGCCGCTACACGCTGGTGTTCTTGGGCTATGCGTCCAACGCGGAGGGACAGGCGGAAATCGAGCTGACCTATAATTGGGATCAGAAGGCGCCGTATGAATTGGGCTCGGCGTTTGGGCATTTGGCAGTGGGCGTACCTCATGCGGCCGCGGCGTGCGCGCATGTGCGCGAGGGGGGCGGGCGCGTGGTGCGGGAGGCTGGACCGGTGAAGTTCGGGACGACGGTGATTGCATTTGTTGAAGATCCGGATGGATATAAAGTCGAGCTGATTGAAAAGAAATGAAGGCGAGAAAAGAACTGGGTGGGATGTGCCATCCCCCCCAGACCCCCCGTCTATTGTTTTGGCCTCGTTCTAAACTGATGACGGGGGGTCTGGGGGGAACGGCACGTTCCCCCCAGCTTTCTTCTTGAGCTTCTTCCTCCGCTTCGCCGGCCTTCAAGGCCAGGCCCCTTGGAACCTCTTCTCCACCACGCTGCGCATCGGCGTCACCGGCCTCTCGCGCGCCGGCAAGACGGCTTTTCTCACCTCGGCCGCGGCCAACCTGCTTGCCCGCGGGCAGCCTCGCTTTTCCCTGGCACCGCTGGAGGCAGGCGACACGCCGCGCTTCGACCACGCCGCCCATCTCGCCGCCCTGGCGGCGGACCCGCCGGGGTGGCCGGCGCGGACCAATACTGTTTCGATGCTCGCGCTGACCGCGCAGCGCGAACAGACGCTGCTGCCTGCGCGGCGCATCCGGCTCGAGTTCCTTGATTATCCCGGCGAGTGGCTGCTCGACCTGCCGCTGCTGAGCCTTTCTTACCGAGAGTGGTCCCGCACGACGCTGGCACGCCTGGCTGCGCCGGAACTGGCGGCTGGGACTGCCGCGTTCCTGGCTTTTGCCGCGGGGCTGCCGGCGCGGGCGCCGGCCGATGAGGCGCTGGCCCATTCGGGGGCGCGGCTGTATCGGGACATGCTGGAGCGGTTGCGGGCGCAGGGCATGGCCTATTTGCAGCCGGGGCGGCATTTGATGCCGGCGCCGGGGATGGAGCCGCCGTGGATGGCTTTTTTTCCCATGGCGGGGGAGGGGCAGCTCGCGGCGCTGATGTCGTTGCGCTATAATGCGTATGTCGAGGCGGTGCGGCGGGATTTGGCGTCTCCGTTATTTGCCAATGTGGACCGGCTGGTTGTGCTGGCGGACGTGTTGAGCGCGCTGCATGCGGGGCCGGCGGCGTTCGCCGATACGCAGGCGGCGTTGGCGGCAGCGGCCGGCGCGCTGCGATGGCGGTTTTCCATCGGCGATGCTTTTTCCTCCTTGCTGAGCTTGCAGATGCCGGCGCGCATTATCGACAGAGTGGCTTTTGTGGCAACCAAATCCGACCATGTGGCGGATCGGCAGCGGGGTAATCTCGCGGCTTTGATGAAAACGCTGGCGCATATTCCGGGCGGGGGGATCGAGAGCGCGCATTTCGCCGCGGCTTCCGTGCGCTGCACGGAGGATTTTGTCTGGACGCTGGAGGGGCGGCCGGTCTCTGCGGTGCGCGGACGGGTGCTGGGGCAATCTGTGTTGACGCGGTCTTATCCCGGCGAGGTGCCGGACCGGCCGCCGGATGCCGATTTCTGGCAGCATCCGTTTCTGGCTTTGCCGGAATTCGAGCCGATGCGGTTGCCCGATGGCGGCGCGGGCGGGGTTCCGAATATCGGCATGGACGCGCTGCTGCAATTTTTGGTGGGGGATGTGCTGTGAGCGGACGCATCACGCCGCGGATTGAAACCGAAGGCGCGGCCGCCAAGCCTGCGGTTAATTTCGCACCGGAGCCGGCGCCGATGCTGGCGCGTATTGAACCGCGCATCGAGGCGGAGTCGCTGCCCGCTCTGCGGCTGGAGGCGTTGCCTGAATTGGCGCAGCGCGCGCCGCGCGCGCGGTGGGGGATGCCGGCGCTGGTTGCGAGCGGGGCGGCGACGCTGGTGTTGGGATTGTCCGGGCTGGAGGCGGGCAATTTCGTGGCCGATGAATTCGCGCGATCGGCCGCGCTGGGTTATGGCGCGCTGGCGGTGACTGGCGCGGGTTTTGGCCTGATTGGCACAGGGTTTTTGCGGGAGGCGCGGGCGCTGGGCGCACTGCGCAGCGTGGACCAATTGCGCGCGGATTTGCTCGGCGCCAACGCGGAACGGCGCGTGCGCGCGGCGCGCGCGTGGGTGCGCACGCTGCCCGAGGGCGAGGCGCTGCTGCCCGCAATTAACGCCATCAACGATCCGGATGCGGTGCTGTCGCTGCTGCGCGCGGGACCCGCGGTCACGTTGCGCGCGCGGGCCGATGCGCTGGGCCGCGCCGCCGCCATGCAGGCCGTGGTGGGCATCGCCGCCATGCCGAGCCCGGGGCTGGCGGCACTGTATATTGCGTGGCGGGGGTTGCGCCTGGTGCGGCAGGTGGCCGCCTTGCATGGGTTGCGGCCGGGGTTGTTCGGCACGCTGTCATTGCTGCGGCGCACGGCGCTCTCGGCTGGGGCGGTGGCGGGCGCGGAGCTGGCGGCGAATGCGGCGGCGCATGCGGTGTTGAGCAATGCGCTGTTGCAGCATGTGGCGGGCGAGATGGCAGGCGCTGGGGTGGCGGCGCGGCGCATGGTGGTGCTGGCGCGGGCGGCGGATGCGGCGTGCTCGCCCTTGGGGGAGTGACGTTGTAGGCACGTGCGAATGCAAGGCTAGGCAAGTGGAAGAACTGGGGGGAATGTGCCATTCCCCCCAGATCCCCCGTCATTCTTTAGCTCGGTGCCCGGCCAACGTTACTGCGCGCCCTTACGCTCCCATGTCATCGCGAGCCGCCCCTTGGCGGCGTGGCGATCCAGGGCCGCGCAGTATGCATCTGCCGTGTTATACGATTTGCACCATTGCAGTGATCCAAAGTGACCCAACTATGACCCTTGACGACCTGATCGCCGGCATCGAGTTCAAAAAGGCCGAACTTGACCGGCTTCGGGTCCGTGCGCCTGGTGGAACGACGAATTTCGATCACAGCCAAGACCTGGAACTGACCTACACGTCCAACGCGATTGAGGGAAACACCCTGACCGCCGTCGAGACGACCATGGTGATCGAGCAGGGGATCACCGTCGCCGGCAAACCGCTGAAGGACCATCTGGAAGCGATCGATCATTACGAGGCCATTTGCTATGTGCGCGACCTGGCACGCCAGAAAACGCCGCTCGTCGAAATGGATGTGCGCAACTTGCATCGTTTGGTCATGCTGCGATCGAACCCGGACATTGCCGGGCGCTATGCCGACCAGGGCCGCTACGTGCTGACCGATCGCGGGCGGTACCGTTTTCCCTCGCCGGCCGAATTGCCGGCGCTGATGGGGGAATTTGCTGGTTGGTTGGGTGGCGCGGCGGATACGCCTGCGGCGGCTTTCGACGGGCATCGTCGGCTTGTCGAAATACACCCGTTCAATGATGGCAATGGCCGCACGGCGCGGCTGCTGATGAATTTGGTTCTGATCAGGGGTGGCTATCCGCCGGTGGCTGTACGGCCGGAGGATCGGCCCGCCTATACCGCCGCCTTGCAACAGGCGCGGGCGGACCAGGGGGCTGAGACGTTTGAGCGCTTTTTATACGAGCGGCTGGATGGGACCTTGGAGGAGTATGTGGGCGCCTTTCGCGAGGCGCTCTCTACCTTAAAGACACCAGGCGCAAGCGCCAGTGGCTAGGATCTCAGCCGATGATCTACCACTATGCGCTTGTGTCCACTTCATCGCCAGCGGATTCGCCCGCTTCTCCTGGGTTACGCTAGGTTGGCTAGCTCCAGCGCTGGCTTTGTCTGTCTTCGAGACACCAAGTTTCACCGCTTCCAATCGTCGTCTAGTGGCGGGAGTGACATCGGCATCACCAGAACGGGGCCACGGCGCGTCTTGCGGCGACGCTCCTCGTTATGCATTCCGAGGGATAAATAAATCAGGGCGGCGCGGCTGAGTTTTAGAAGCTTGAAGGTTTTTCTCTCTAATTCTTCGCGGGAAATTGAGTAGGAAAGCGTATCGACAAACAGGCCATCCGCAGGCGTCTTTTCAGACAGCGATGGAGCGAGCATCTCATGTACCTTCAGATATTTATGTTCCAGATGGTTCCGAAGAGTATTGAGCTCACGTGCCTCTGGTTCGGCTGAGACATGAATTTCTTCATCAAACAAATCTCGACTTAGCCAGTAGAGCCCTCGGAGGGGCCAGTTCTTCGAGTCGTCAAATGCAGCACGAACAAAGGATTTGTCTGTCTCCCGCCAAATTCTTTTAAAATTCACACCTTTTTCAGGGAGGCCAACAGACATATAATGATTTAGGAAAAAAGCAATTTTGTCAAAAATAGAATAGGTGGCCCGAAACGTCAGTCTCATCCTCTCAATTGCCAGACCATAGGAGGGGTAATCGAGCGTGTTGTAGAGTAGCAAGGCCCTATCCGAGAAATGAGGGCTATCTGCAAAGGTCGACTCGTAGAAGCCCCAGCGCGCCGAAACATATTCCTGTTTAATCTGGTTAAAGAACCCAATGAGTGCTGGTGGGTCACCAATATTCGTCGTGAAGTCGGGGAGCGTCAGGATGTCATGTGCCGCCACGGATCGGGTATCAATATCATTGAGCGGATTAAGGAAGAGGACCTGTTTAAGGCACCACTCGCGGTAGGACCGTTCGGCGTCGCTTGCGCCAAGCGAGTGGCCTTCAGGGCGATAGGACCGCTCAACGTCACTCGGAACCAAGGCGCTTTCGATTACGGCTCGACGTGCTATGAAATGGTCGCGAACCGCCGGATCACCCAGATATGGGTTGCGAAGAACGTCTTCGGCTGCCTGTGTCAGATCCCGATGGGCAAAAAGGCCAAACACGAGGCGCTGCTCCTCGTCATACAGGCTCCGGCCGTAGTCAATAAGAGCACTGCCGCGATTGCCACGTGCCATCCAAAAATTGGGGTCAATCACGAGCGCCTGGGTCCAGGTATCACGCGCCTCGACAAAGCGGCCAAGGGTATTGAGGAGGTTGGCTAGATTCGTGAGTATTTGGCATCGTCGGACCGGTTCGAGGCCGTCAAATCCAGTGCCGTTCCGGGCGCATCTTAGATAGAGGATCTGCTTCTCTATTTCGGGCTGCATCCAAGCCCAGGCGGCGCCTTTCGCCACGTGCGATGCGCGCTGTCGGTTTGCCCACGCGTTCGCAAGAAAATAGTTCAACAGTGCAGCATCGGTTGCATTAAGTTTCGCGACCACAATCTCCTCCGCGAACTTAATAGCACGATCGTTAACGCCAGGATCAGTTGTGTCCGCAGCGTGGTCGATCAAGATACCGACCACCACCAGCGCGTCCGCAGGCTGTAAATTCCGAACGTCGCAAAGGCGCAGTAGGTCATCGACTATTATTTGATCGGGTCTCGAATCGCTCATAGGTCTGTAGGCCTTCGCACTTCGCACTTAACGACTCCACCATACTCTAGGAGCAAGAGGTCCTTCTCGTGGCGGCTGCGCTGCTGCAGAGCAGCAACTACGCCGCCATGTCCGCCGCATCAATCGCGCATACTCCGCGGCCGACATTATAACGACGAGCGGCTTGTCCTCATGCAGGACGGTCACAGCCTCCGGCGCAGCGGCCCCGCCTTCTGCAATGTCGCGATATATCGAGAAATTCTGCTGAGCTTTCGCGGAGCTAACCTCCCGCATGACGTTCTCCGTTGACCCGAGGCAAACGGCGCGTCTGCCGCTCGCGTGCGCGAGGTATACCACCGTCGGGGCCAACCGTTTAATCATGATGGTGCTCGCGGGCGGCGGATGCGATGTGCCGGCCGGTGCGCGTATGGGGGGCAAGTGGAGGCAGGAAGAACCGAGGAATGTGCTTGCGCGGATCGGCGCATGCGCAAACTTTTCCGTTCGTGGCTCCCGAAGGTTCCGTCACTCCACATTCCGCCGGTCGTCAAGCTGTTGGCGCAAGCGTCCGCGCGCCGTGTCACCCGTCGCCGCCTGCCGCTGTCTTTCGATGTTGCGGCCTTGTGCGGCGGCCTCATCGAGAATGCGATCGGCTGATTGTATCAGCCCCGCCACTTCGAGCTCGCGCAGGAAATCCCCTGTACTGACAAGGCTCACCCGCTCATCGACAATAGCGCGGCGCTTGCCCGAATCGCTGTCCTCGAAAAGCAACAGCGCCTCGGCGGACGCATCGCCGCACAACGCGCGTTCCAGGACCTCGAGTGCCGCGGCTTCGCCCATCGCGCGGATGGAGCGGCCCTCCTCCAGACGCCGCTGCTGGTCTATGCCAATGTCGGTCGGCACGATGCGCACCTGGTCGAGGTGCGCGTTGATCCAATCCACAATGCGCGCCGCGCCTGGTGCTGCGCGTCGTCGCGTCGCCTCGATATAAACGGCGTCGGGAATGCTGACCGGCAGGGTCGGGCGCAGGAGCACATCAAGCGCATCGGCCAGCGCCAGCGTAATGAGCGGCGAGGTGTCGGTGACGATGAGGCTGAAGACAGGCCGGCTCACCGCTCCCGCGTTTCCTGCAATTGCCGCCGCAGGATGGCGCGCCCTCGCTCGCGCGCGGCGAAGTTTGGTCCTTCCATGGGGGCGATGGGGGGGCGGAGCCCGAGTTCGCCGAGGCCGCCGAGCACCTGCACGTAGTCATCGAAGCCGCGCTCCCGCAACGTGGTCCACGAGAGATTTCCGGCAGCGTATGCGCGCAGCATTGCCGTGCGGGTTTCCAAATTTGGCGCGTCGGCGGAGTCCATCGCATTTATCCTGCTGGCGTTCTTGTGGTCTCGCGCTGCTTTTGCGGCGCATTTAATCAAGCGGGCATGACCCGTACCAAAATCATATCGCCCCGGCGTGCCGCCTGATAGCGTCTTCTACTCCGCCGAACACCCCCGGAGCACTCCCCATGCCCCACCCCGCCCATCTCCACGTCGAACAAACCGGCGCCGGCACTCCGATCGTCTTCGCCCACTCCCTTTTCTTCGACCTCACCATGTTCGACCACCAGGCCGCCCATTTCGCCCCCACCCATCGCGTCATCCGCTACGACCACCGCGGCCAGGGCCGCAGCGCCCCCTCCGCCACGCTGGACCTCGACACCCTCACAAACGACGCCGCCGCCCTCATCGAATCGCTGTCCGCCGGCCCCGTCCACTTCGTCGGCAACTCGCTTGGCGGCTTCATCGCCCTGCGCCTGGTCGCGCGCCGGCCGGACCTGCTGCTGACCGCCACCATCCTCGGCAGCTCCGGCGAGGCCGAACACCGCCAGGCCGAATTCACCCCAATCATCGACGCCCTGCGCGCCAAAGGCGCCGCCCCCCTGATCGACACGCTGATGCACATCATGTTCGGCGACACCTTCCTCGCCGACCCGGCCCGCGCGGCAGAACGCACCCACTGGCGCACCAAGCTCGCCGCCCTGCCGCCCAGCATCGCCGAGGCGGCCCACGCGGTCGTTTTCCGCACCGCGATCCTGGCCGAGCTCGCCGGCACGCGCGTACCCATCCTCGCCATCGCCGGCGAGGAGGACCACGCCTACGGGCCGGCCGAGGCGCAGAACGTTGCGCACGCCGCGGGCGGCGGTGCTATGACCATCCCGCGCGCCGGCCATTCGGTGGCGCTGGAAGAACCGGATGCGGTCAACGCCGCACTCGCCGCCCATTTCGCGCAACACCAGCACCGAAAGGCCGCATAATGACTGTGACCGGCATAGGCGGAATATTCTTCCGCGCCCAGGACCCGAAGGCGCTGACGGAGTGGTATCGAACCCATTTCGCTATTACAATGACCGGCTACGAGCCGTGGCACCAGGCCGCCGGGCCCACCGTTTTCATGCCGTTCAAGCACGACACCGACTATTTCGCCGCCGACAAGCAGTGGATGATCAATTTGCGCGTGGACGATCTCGCCGCCACGATCGCCAAGCTGCGCGAGGCGAAAATAGAGATCATCACAAAACCCGACTGGGACTCCCCCGAAACCGGCCGCTTCGCCCGCGTGCACGACCCCGAAGGCAACGCGATCGAATTGTGGGAACCACCAAAAAAATGACGGGGGGTTTGGGGGGACCGGCTCGGTCCCCCCAATTCTTTCCTACGCAGCCCGCAAAGCCCGAGGCAGCCCGGCAATTGCCTCATCCACCAGCGCGCCATCCTGCTCGGCCGAAAGCGTGCCCGCGATCACCTCGCGCGCCGCCTGCACCGCCAGCTCTGCCGCCATCTGGCGCACCTCGACCACCACGGCCTTTTCGGCCGCCGCGATTCGATCCAGCGCCATCTGCTCGCGCCGGCGCGCGGCGGCCGCCGCCTCGGCCTCGGCCTCGCGTGTCACGCGCGCGGCTTCGGCGTGGCTGCGGGTGAGCACGTCACGCGCCTCGGCGAGGGCTGCTTCGCGGTCGGCCTGTGCGCGGCGCAGCATCGCCTCGGCTTCGGCGCGCAGGCGTGCGGCTTCATCGAGCTCGGCACGGATTGTGGTCGCGCGGCCGTCCAGCATGCCGGCCACCACCGCCCATAGCCGCCGCCCGAACAGGACGAAGAAGATGACGAAGGCGACGAGGACCCAGAATTCGGGATTGGCGAGGGTGCGGTGCATGGTCGTCTCTCAGGTAGCCGGATGATTAGGCAAAAACTGGGGGAGATGTGCCATCCCCCCCAGACCCCCCGTCGATTATAGAGCCTTGCCTAACTGATGACGGGGGGTCTGGGGGGGATGGCACATCTCCCCCAGTCTTCCTAACTTACCGCGTCCAGCCCGCGCGCATGCAGCGCCCCGACCACGGCGGCCTCCAGCCGCCCACGATCCGGCGCCTGATGCGTCAGGCGCGCAACCAGTGCGTCCGCCGTCTCGGCCGCAATCTGGCGCAGCGATGCCATGGCCAACCCGCGCGCGGCATCGATCTGCGCCTCGCTCTGGGCGAGCTGCGCGTCCAGGCGCATGCGTGCCGCTTCGGCCTCGCGTGCCGCATTTGCCTTGGCGCGCACTGAGGCGGCATTCACCTCGGCCTGGCTCTGCGCATAGGCGGTGCGGCGTGCCTGGGTCAGTTCGGCCACGGCCTCATCGGCGCTCTGCTTGGAGGCGCGCGCCGCGGCCAGGTCCGCGCCGATGACGTCGGCGCGGTGGGCCAGGATGGCGTCCACCTGCGGCAGGCCGTAGCGCGAGACCGCCAGATAGAATACGGCGAAGATGATTGCGCCCCATACCACCTGCGAGATCAGCAGCGGGTTGGCGAAATCGAGCTGCGGCATGCCGCTGGCGTGCGCGCCGCCCGCGCCCGCGCCCACCATTCCCGCCGCGATGATGAGCCGCTTCATGCCGGTGCGATCAGGTGAACAGGATCAGGAAGGCGATCAGCAGCGCGAACAACGCAACGGCTTCGGTCAGCGCAAAACCCAGAATGCCCAGGCCAAAGACCTGGTCGCGCGCGGACGGGTTGCGCGCGATCGAGGTCACCAACGCAGAGAAGATGTTGCCGATGCCGATGCCCACGCCTGCAAGTGCGATGACTGCGATGCCTGCGCCTAGTTTGGTGGCTGCTGCGACGTCCATGTTGAAACTCTCCTTCGTTGAACAGAAAAAACGACGCGGGGCTTAGTGCAGATGCACCGCGTCATGCAGGTAGATGCAGGTCAGGATCGCAAACACGTAGGCCTGCAATGCCGCAACCAGCAATTCAAAGCCGATCAGCACCACGTTCAGCGCCAGCGGTCCGGCGGCACCCAGGATGCCGATCGCGCCGATGCTGCCCAGCGTCACCACGAACGTGGCAAACACGGCGAGCATGACGTGGCCGGCCACCATGTTGGCGAACAGGCGGATCGAGAGGCTGACCGGGCGCGAGAGATAGGAGATGATTTCGATCGGCACGATCAGCGGCGCCAGAAAAACGGGCGCGCCGGAGGGGAAGAAATAGGTGAAGAACTGCAAGCCGTGCTCCATCAGCGCAACGATCGTGACCAGCACGATGACCATGATGGCGAGTGCGGCGGTGACGGCGATGTGGCTCGTATAGGTGAAGGCGTAAGGCACCAGGCCGAGCAGATTGCCCATCAGCACGAAGAAGAAGAGCGTGAAGATGAAAGGGAAGTAGCGCTTGCCCTCGGGCCCGATCTGGTCGATCGCCATGCGGTAGAGGAAATCATGCGCCATTTCGGCCGCGGCCTGCAGCCGCCCGGGCACGATTGCGCGCGGGCGCGATCCGTAATGCAACAGCGCGAGCACCAGCAGCGCGCCCACCACCATCACCGCATTGGCCTGGGTGAAGTTCACGCCGAGCCCGCCGAGCCAGGGATGGAGCGTGAATTGCTCCAATGGCTCGATCTTGATGCCTGCGCCGCCTGCCACGCTGCCCGCCCCCTGTTTAGTCCGCTACCCTGAACCGGGGCGCCCGGGCGAGACCATGCGCCACAGATTTGCCACCCCGGCCGCCCCGCCAAGCAGCACGAAGATGATCAGGAACAGCGGCATGGTGTGCAGCCAGCGATCCAGCCCCCAGCCGATGGCGATGGCCACGACTAGGGCTGCAAGCAGCTCCACACCCACACGCAAGCCGAAGCCGAGCGCGGATGCATCTGCGCCGGCCCTGGCCGAAGCTGGGGCATCCAGGCCCGCCGTGCTGCTCGCCGCCCGCAGCCTTTCCTCGAAGGAGGATGGGTCCGGCGCGCCATTCTGCCCGATCATCGCCGCACCCGGTCAGCGCCGGGGCCACAGGGCGCGGGCTTGCTAGAGGCGGGGGGGTGGCCTGTCAAGCCAGCTTCTTCCATGCGGATCAATGCGCTTCGGGCGCGGGCAGGGTCTCCGGCCGGGGCTGCTCCAGGGGCACCTTGACCGTGACACCCGGCACCTTGGGGGTCTGGTTGTTTTCCATGTCCTGCGGGCTGGAGCCCGGCACGTAGCCGTTGCCCAAGGACGGATAGTGGATCGAGAGGTTGCCGGGATCGACCGAGGTGTCGTTGCTGGCCGCCGGGCGGGGTGGACCGATATCCTCGTTGGGCATGGGTGCCGGCGCCGTGCCGGGCGAGCCGGCTTGCACAGGCGCGGGTGCTTCCACGGGTGCTGCGGCCTGGGGTTGCAGGTGCACGCCATGCCGGCGGCGATGATGACGCGTATGGTGGGTCAGGGGCCGCGTAGGCCGCGTCTGGCCGGTGGTGGCTGGTGCCGTAACGGATTGGCTGGGCTCGGTTGTCGCCGGCGGCGGTTCCTGAGCGCGCAGGCCATGCCACGGAAGGGCGAGGGCGCAGAGGACCAGGATAGTGGTCGGCGTTTTCATTGAGGCAAGCCCTTTTCGCGCCCGAGGTGGCGCACCCATGTGGTGCACCGATACCCGCCAACGACACCAGGCGACGCTTTGTTCCGCAAGGCGAGCGCCGCCAGCCGTAGAGGCACGCCCGGTCATGCAAGCGCTCAGAACGCCAGACGAAAGCTTTGCCCATCTGCCTGGCTACCCATGGTCGCCCCGCTATGTGAGCGATCTGCCCGGCTCGGGCAGCTTGCGCATGCATTACCTCGACGAGGGGCCGGCGGACGCGCCGGTGGTTCTGTGCCTGCATGGCCAGCCGACATGGAGCTACCTCTACCGCAAGATGATCCCCGCCTTTCTGGCCGCGGGTGTGCGCGTGCTGGCGCCGGATTTGTTCGGATTCGGCCGGTCAGACAAGCCGGAGGAGGCGGGGGTTTACACGTTCGGCTTCCACCGCACGTCGCTGCTGGATTTCGTGCGCCACCATGGGCTGCGCGATGCCACGCTTGTCTGCCAGGACTGGGGCGGCCTGCTGGGCCTGACCCTGCCCATGGCATTGCCCGGCGCCTTTTCGCGCCTGCTGGTCATGAACACCGCGCTGGCTACGGGCGAGGCGCCGCTGGGCGAGGGTTTCCTTGCCTGGCGCGCTTTCAATAACAGCCACCCTGACATGGACATAGCCGCGCTGATGGCGCGCAGCGTGCCGGCGCTATCGGCCGAGGAAGCGGCAGCTTATGCGGCGCCTTTTCCGGATGCGCGCTACAAGGCTGGCGTGCGGCGCTTTCCCAATCTGGTGCCCGACCGGCCGGACGCGGAGGGTGCCGAATTGTCACGAGAGGCGCGCGCCTGGTGGCGCTCAGAGTGGCGCGGGCGGAGTTTCATGGCGATCGGGATGAAGGACCCTGTGCTGGGGCCGCCTGCCATGCGGGCGCTGGCCCGGGATATACGCGGTTTGCCGCCGCCGCTGGAACTGGAAGATGCCGGGCACTTCGTGCAGGAGGCTGGTGCGGTGATCGTGCTGCGGGCGCTGGAGGCGTTTGGAAAGACAAGTTGAAGGTCATCAGTTCAGGCATCGACTAAACTGATGACCGTGGTCTGGGGGGCAAGCACTGCTGCTCCAGCCTTATTCGTTTGCGAAAAAGGCGTTGCGGAATGACTTACGGTGTCTATCAGTGCCGCGTCTGCGGCAGGCCCATCTCTCCCAAAGGTCCCGAAGTGGCGGAGCAGCAGGCGAAGGCTAATCGCCGGCCGCAAATGCCGGAGAAAGAGTGGCGCCGCCGCGGCTATCTGGCTCCCCCAACCGGGTTTCAGATCTATACCGATCCGTCGCACGGGTGCTGTTCTTCGTGCGGCCTGAAGGAGCTGCGCAAGTTCACGAAAATTGGCGTCATCACGTTCTGGGTGGGCGCCCTATTCGTCGTGGCTGTCATCGTGTTTGCGTTCATCATCACCTATTTGCCGCATTAAGTCGATCGTCGCAAAGCAAGGGTAGTGTCTCAGTCTTAAAAATCTAACAACCATTTCGTAGCGGATCAATTTGAATATTCTGCGGATGGTATTCCCATTTGCGCGTCTTAAGTGCGTAGGAATCCAAAGTCATAAACCTGCGGCACAAGCTTGTCCGTCAAGGCTTTGTAGACGGCCTCGAAGGTCAGGAACTCGACTTCGATCTCGTCTCGACCATCTTCGCGGCGCTTCAAGGCGTTTCGCACCTGGTACCAGCCGACGTCGGGACGGTTGAGCTTGAGTTCCAAGCGGACATTGTAAACGTCGTGGGCCGAGAAGTAGGTTTTCCAAAGGGCTCGCCCTGCCCTCAGCACAGCATCTGCTTCCGTCGACTGGGTTTTGCCGCGGAGGTGCTTCGCCATGAAGTCCGATTCGAACCGGTCGGCGGCACCGACCTCTTTTTCCGTGAACGGGATGAAGTGGTTCACGACACTCCAAGTTTTGTTGTCCCACTTTAGACCGTTCGCGCCCGCAGTCAGGTTGCTGCCGTTAAACAACATCCAGACCAAACAATCGCTCTTGAACTTGTCGCTCAAAGGTTTTTCCGGCTTCAGAAATTGGTCTCGATCATTCTTCCAGAGAGGCTTGATGAGGCGGCGCACCGAAAACATGACGGCGGCTTTCCAGAGGTTTTCTCTGGTTATGAAGTAGCCGCCTGCATGGCCGATGGAGTGAACCGAAGAGAAGATCGCGGTCATCGTGCCGGCATTCTGCAGGTCGTTTCCGTTACAGAAGAAGTGCGCTATCGCACCTTCTGCCCATTTCGTATTTCTCAAGCCGGTCGTTTTCGGCGCGGGCGTTATGGCGTTAATTAAAGGAATCACGTCCTCACCGTTCTTCTTAGCGCGGGGCATCCAATCGGTTAGAAACGCCGCATTCGGCAGGTGGTAGAATGTCTTCTCTCCTATCGGTTGCGCCCACCTGTTTAACATTTCGCAAGTGATTTCTTCTATCGCGGTCTTTGTAGCGGCGCTCTGCTCGCACTTCCAAACCAAGAAGCCGATCGGAAAGTCTCCCCTCAATCCATCAAAGGCTTTGCTGTGGATGATGAACCCGCCCAGAAAGCGAGCGCTCCAGTAACTGCGAAACCCTTCGAAGTTGGGCGCATTCACATACTTCAGTTTGCTGAACATCGCCAATGTCGCGTTCGGTATTTCCTTGGAAACTCTCATCATGAATTGGACAAACAGTTCTCGTGCCGCGTACCCGAGCTCTTCGTTCCTCATCAGTGCGCCGATCTTGGTGCTGGCAACATTGGTTTTGCCCTGGTTGCCCTGCGAGTTGGCTGCCTCCGCGTAAGGTGGATTTATCAGGATGAGAATTCTTTTGCGCGCAGAAATGGCGTTCAGCAGCGCTTCTGGCATCTTGCCGGTTAGGCTGTAGTTGATTATCCCCTCATCGGTTATATCGTCTTTGAGGTAATCATACTGAAACCGCGTCGCCGCGACGCAGGTCTTGGTGGCTCGCATGACATCCACATCGGATTTATCAAGCGTGCTCATAAACACGTTTCGGGGATTGGAGTGCTTGACTTCGAGATTGCCCACACCGCAACACATATCCCAAACAAAGTAGTTCCTCTGCCAGTTCTTACCAAGGACTTCCGCCAGCTTATCGTAAGCCTTGTCCACAACTTCTAGCGGTGTGTAGTAGGCACCAGTGAAGCTGCGGGCGTGGGTCGGGATCAGTGTGTCGCGCCGCTCAAGCAGATAGTCGCGATAAGCCTTGTCGGGCGGACGGTGATAGATCGCCCAAAACTGCCGGTAACCTTCCTTGTTGCCTAGCTTGTAGATTTTGCCACCCAAGCTAAAAACCGGCGCGTTGTTTTGGTGCAGGAGTTCAGCCGGCAGGTTCTCGTGCGTTGCCACCGTGCCGTCACTCATGACGTCGGCAAAAAACAGCAGCGCGTAATCGTCTTCCGACGCTCCGCCGATCTCGCGTCCGACCATCTCAACCCACCTGTCGAATACCTGCTTGAGGTTGTCCGGCGTGATCTGGGTCCGGATGATATCGCCCGCCTTGATCGCCGCCTTCACCGTGCTGATGAACTCGGCCTCGTGCGTAGCGAGTTTGAACGACACCAGATGCGCGCCGATGTAAGCAGATACCTGGTCCAATGCCTCCTTGGGGAACTGGGTCGCTGACTTTCCCCATTTAATAGTTTTCTTTTTGAGGAAGGGTATAACGACAGCGGTCTTCATTATCGCTGCCTTTTCCGTGTCCACAACCGCAAGAATAGGCGGCAACTCTTCGCCTTTGTCCAAGCCGTCCTGGACGTAATGTAGGAGCTGGGTGAACATTTTGTAGCTGGACGTGCCGCCCCGGTCTTTCGCCTCAAACCAGACTTCCTTGGTTCGTATGTCGATCAGACCCTTCGTAAATTTGCGGAGGCCGAGCGCTCGTATGTATGCGTCTTTAACATCCTCTTCGCTTTTCACCTGCTTCAACGCTTCGTACAGCGATCCCATTGCTTCTCCGTTCTTTCTCTCGCGGCCCGTCGGGCTTTGCTGGGGTAGCCCTTCACTCTCCTGGAAAATCACGGAATCCGCGACTAACAAACTAGCCACCGATAGACCCGGACCCAAGCGGAACCAGCTAGGGCTACAATCCGGGCGGCTCAAACTGACCAACAACACCGAGCACGGGGATATAGTGACCCTGGTTGACGCGCAGGCGAAGGCGTCGGAGCCCGCAGGCGTATAAATAAACACGGTCTAGGCTGGTCCCGGCAGGTCGAGTCACATCATTTGCAGAGCCCCAAAATGAGGCCACATACCGTCAACCTGCCTTTGATCTGGCTACCATTGGTCCTGATCGTCGTCATCGGGTTTATTCAAACGCAGCGCTTCCTTAAAATTCAGTGTCAATGGAGCGAACGCATGATTGTGTTGCTTAGGGAATTCAGGGACCGCCTACCGCCTGCGCCTCAAACATCTCAATCCTACAATATTCAATCTCACACACTACCAAAGTAAGGCGCGAATTTGCAAAAGTTTTTTGCTTCTTTTTTCAAAAAAGAAGTCCTTCCTTCTTTCTCACGCCGTCAAAAACCGCAGCCGATCCTCCTCCAGCACCAGGCAAGTCAGCGCCCCGCCGACCACCGCACCCGTATCAATACCGATACGTGTGTCCAGCACCTCCGGCGCCTTGGTGATCGTGTGGCCATGCACGACCACGACGTCGCGCGGCGAGCGGTCGGACAAAAAGGGTTCCCTGATCCACAGCACGTCTTCGCGGGTCTGCGACATGAGTGAGACACCCGGCCGGATGCCGGCATGAACGAAGACGTAGCTGCCTTCGCGGTGCATCATGTCCAGATTGTCGATCCAGGCGAGGTGGGCGGCCGGGATTGCGGCACGCCATTCTTGCGGGCGGATGTCGAGGGGCTCGGCGACGCCGTAGCTGCGCAGAGTCGCCTCGCCGCCATTGTCCAGCCACTGGCTGGCGGCGCGGCCGCCCGCATTGAGCGCCGCCATCATCATGGCCTCGTGATTGCCGCGCAGATCGACGCGGCGGTCAACAGGGGGGGCGACGGCGCCGCCCAGCAGCCAGAGCACGCCCGCACTGTCGGGGCCGCGATCGACGTAATCGCCCAGATGGACCAGCACGCTGTCCCGCACCGGATGGGCGGCGAGGTCGGCGGCGATTGCCCAATGCAGCGAGACGAGGCGATCCAGGCAGCCATGCACGTCCCCCACGGCATAGACGCGCCTGCCTTCGGGCACGCGGCCGGGTGCGGCCACCGGCGAGAGGGCGTTGGACGCTAACTGCGAATCAACCATCATCGTCCAGTTTAGGGGAGAAATGCGCGGAGATGAACCGGGTTGCGGCGCCGCCACGCCGGGCGCGCTGCCGCAGCTTTGGAGGCGCGTGACAGGACGGCATGACGCTGAGCACGCAGGACACCGATCGCGCCACCTCCTCCGGCCCGGCTGAGGCGCCCGCTGGTTCGGGTGCCGAACGGCTGCTGATGGATGCTGTCGATCGCGCCTTGCGCGCGCCCAAGGGCCGGCTGGCCATGGCGCTGCACCTCTCGCGCCTGAAGCACCCGCAGCCGCGCTCCTATCAAACACGCGTCGCGCTCGCGCTGATGATGGACACGGCCCAGCGGCTGGGCGGACAGGTCTTTCCGATGCGCAACACCGATCTGGTGTTGCTCTGCGCCGCGCCGGAGGAGGAGGCGCGGCCTGGCCGGCCTTCGCCCGCGCCGTTGGGTCTGATGCAGTCGCTGCAACGCCTGTTCGGCTTCGATGCGCCCGAGGCGGTGCTGAGCACGATCTGGCGGCTGGACGAACAACCCGGCGCATTCCGCGACTATATCAGCCAGCGCCTAGCCGAACCGGCGGTGATCGAGCGCCGGGCCGAGGAGGCCGTCTCGTCGGCCGGCTTGCCCACGCTGATGGCGCGGCTGGGCGGCATCGATCTGCGCCAGATCCTGATGCAGCAGACCGCGATCATGCTGCAACCGGGCGAGGGCCTGCCGCTCGCCGCGCGCTTTTCCCCGCTGTATCGCGAGGTGCTGTTCGTCCCCATCCGGCCGCACGCGGCAAGCGAGGCTGCCCCGCTGGCCGACCCGTTCATTCACCGCCACGTGGCCACGACCCTGGATGCGCGGCTGCTGGCCCATGTGACAGAGGATTTGCGCGTCGGCGGCACGCTGAGCCGGCCGGCCTTGCTGCTGGGCGTGCCGATGCACCTGAACCTCTCGCCCGAGGCCATCGTCTCGCCCGGCTTTGCGCGCCTGGCGCAAATGGCGCAGGCGCGTGGGGCGCGCTTTGCCATCGAGATGTCGGCCATGGATGCGGTGGCCGACCCGCCGCTGACACTCTTTGCCCGCGATCTGCTGAGCCAGCTGGATTTCGGCCTGGTGCTGGGCGGCATCGATCATGCCGGGCTGGCGATGATCGATACGGCGGCGCTTGCGCCTGCCCTGGTCAAGCTCGCCTGGTCGAGCCGCATGGCCGATGGGCCGCGCGCGCTGCTGGCGCCTCTGGATACCGCATTGGCCGCGATCGGACCCGCCCGCGTGGTTCTGCACGAGGCTGATGGCGAGGCGGCGTTGCTCTGGGCGCAGGCGCGCGGGATTACACGCTTCCAGGGGCCCTATATCGATGCGGTGCAGGCGGCATCGCGCATCGCAATCTGCCACAGCGCGCGCGCCTGCACGCTGCGCCAGTGCACCGGGCGGGCGCAGATGCTCGCACCTGGACCGCGCACGGCCTGCGGCAACCCGGGACTGTTGGACATGCCCAGCCACACGCCGCCCGCCAGGCGGCAGGCGGCGTGAACGCATTGGAAGCCCAGGCCGGCCGCGCGCTGCGCGAGATCGTACGCCAGACCCAGACCGCCGGCGTGCCCCGTCGCGCCGTGCTTTTGCACATGGACCGCATGCCGGCCGCGCTGGCCAAGCCCCACCACCATCGCCTGGCGCGCGCCGCCCTGGCCGGGCTGAGCGAGCGGGACCATGCGCAGAGCTTCGAGCTGTCGCGCGGGCGCCTGGCCATTGTCTGGCGGCCACGCGGGGCCGAGGAGATCGAGGGCGCCATGGCGGGGCTGGACGTTCTGCTCGGCGATCTGCCGCAAGGGGGAACCGTGCCGCTGGGCCAGCTCCTTTCGATCTATGACCTGCCTGGCCAGGCGGCGTGGCTGCTGGACGGGCTGGCCGACCTCGAAACCCAGCTCGACCACGCCGTCGACCCTGCGCTGGGGCTGGACGTTCCGCTGCTGATCCGGCTGGAGGAGACGCTGACGCAGGCCGACCTGTCGCAATTCGTGCGCGCTCGGCCGGTGATCGACATCGAAGGCGCGGCGCCCAGGCTGGCCTGGGAGGAGCGGGCGATCGGCATTGTGGAGATGGCGGCCACCCTGTGTCCCGGGCGGCATTTGCAGGAGGGGAGTTGGCTGTTCCGGCGCCTCTCGCGCAGCATCGAGCGGCGGGTGCTGGCGATGTTGACCGCGCCGCGGGAACTCGCCGGGGCGCGGCCGTTTTCCATGGCAATTTCGGTCTCCTCCATATTGTCGGCGGCATTCCTGGCCTTCGATGCGGCGTTGCCGGCCGGGTTGCGGGGCAAGGTCGTGCTGGAACTGGAGGAGCCGGACATTCTGGCCGACACGCTGTCCTTCTGCTTTGCGCGCAATTATGCTTCTGCCCGGGGTTACAAGCTGCTGTTGCGCGCGGGGGCGGGGCTGCTGGATCTGCGCGCGGCAGGGCTGGACTACGCGGAGGTGACGCTGAGTGCGGAGGTTGCGGCCGATCCGTCGCGGCTGCCGGAGCGGGGAATGCTGGTGTTGGGCGGGGTTGATGACGCGGCGCAGATGGTTTGGGCGCGCGGGCATGGGTGTACGCGCCTCAAGGGCGCTGTGCTGGCCTGAAGGCAAGTGCAGAATTGGGGGGGATGAGCCATCCCCCCCAAACCCCCCGTCACTATTTAGAACGAAGTCCTACAATCGACGGGGGGTCTGGGGGGACCGGCTTGGTCCCCCCAGCCTTGCTTCCTTTGCCAGCGCGCGCCATGTCGCGCGCTCCTTTGCCCCGGACGTTCGTATGAGTGCCTTCTTCGATGAGAAAATCCTCTCGGTCCATCACTGGACCGACACGCTCTTCAGCTTTACCTGCACGCGTGACCCGACCTTCCGCTTCAAGAGCGGTCAGTTCACGATGATCGGGCTGGCCGTGGACGGCCGGCCGCTGCTGCGCGCCTACAGCATGGTGAGCGGGCATTGGCAGGAGCATCTGGAGTTTCTGTCCATCAAGGTGCCCGATGGTCCGCTGACCAGCCGGCTGCAGCATGTGGCCGTGAACGATAGCGTGCTGATCGGGCGCAAGCCGGTGGGCACGCTGCTGCCCGAAACCCTGCTGCCCGGGCGCAATTTGTACATGGTGGCGACCGGCACGGGCGTGGCGCCGTTCATGAGCCTGATTCGCGACCCGGACACGTATGAGAAATTCGATCGCGTGGTGCTGGCGCATGGGTGCCGGAACGTGGCCGAATTGGCCTATGACGCCGAGATTACGGCGTTGTCCGAGCATGAGCTGCTGGGCGAATTCGCGGCCGATAAATTGCTGTATTATCCGACTGTGACGCGCGAGGCATTTCGGCATCAGGGGCGGGTGACGGAATTGCTGTTTTCGGGACGTATGCCGGGGGAGTTGGGTTTGGCGCCGGTGGATCGCACGGTGGATCGGGTGATGCTGTGCGGCAGCCCGGGGTTGCTGGCGGACTATAATGCTTGGTTTGAGGCTGGGGGGTGGGTCGAGGGGAATAATACGGCGAGCGGCGAGTATGTGATCGAGAAGGCGTTCGTGGAGAAGTGAATGCCAGTTGTGGCCTCTACCTCCTTCAGCCTTAACCTCTTCGGTGACCAAGGTGCTTGACTTTCGTTGTCAAATATGACAACAAGGCCTCTCACATGATCGGGAATTCACGCCCGGTAAGCTGGATCAAAGCCGCCCGGAAGGTGTTCGACGATTTCCCCCGCGGGTGCACAGACCGAAGTAGCCGGGCGCTCACTGTTCTTGCGGAAGGGCGTATGCCGGACATTGCCAAGCCCTTAATTGGCCTCGGCTCCGGCGTGATGGAGCTGGCGTTGAAGCATCGTGGAGAGGCGTTCCGAGTCGTTTATGCGCTGCAAATTGGTGCTGACATTTGGGTTATTCATGCGTTTCACAAGAAAGCCAAATCGGGGATTAGGACTCCCAAACAGGAGATTGATTTGGTTCAGGTGCGGCTGAAGCAGTTGAGGGACAGATTGAAGTGAGCGATCAAGATTTTGAGCTTGTCTGCGGGAGCGGCAATGTGTTCCGCGATCTTGATCATCCAGATGCCGACCGCGAGCAACTTCGCGCACTGCTTGCCGCCCGGATCATCGGCGTGCTGGACGACCGCAAGCTGACGGTACGCGAGGCGCATGAGTTGACGGGCATTGCTGCGGCGGATTTTTCGCGTATCCGGAAGGTGAAGCTGGACCGCTTTACAATCGATCGTTTGATGTCCATTCTGGCACGCCTTGGCCAGGAAGTTGAAGTGGCCGTCAACGTCCATCCGCGACGCGCCGGCAAAGGAGAGGTTGAAGCGCGGCTGTCGATAAGGCAAGCAGCAAGGGCAGCCCAAGGCCAAGCGGGGTGATGTCGTAAGCGGCGAGAGACGCGCCGTCCCGGGACGAGATCGCGAGCGCATGCGATGACTTCTGTGGTGAGGGCTAATGCCGTCCGATTTGACGAGGACAGCATGTGGATCGAGCTTTCGGACGGACGCACCCTGGGTGTTCCGCTCGCCTGGTTCCCGCGCTTGCTGCACGGCTCGGCCCGGCAACGCCAGCAGGCGAGGATCAGCACACGCGGGCTGCATTGGGAAGCTTTGGATGAGGATATTTCAATTGATGGCTTGCTAGCTGGACGAGGCGACCAGACCCGTTCCCGCACGGCGGTTCAAGCCGTCTAGGCAGGAACACATGACAGGCCACTGAGGCGGATTCTGCACGGCAGCCCGTTATCGTTATCGGTGGAGACCGACCACCTCAATTTGAGGAAGGCTTAAACTGTACTGTCCAACGGTGGTCCTCTCGTGCAGTGGTCCCGTGCCGCTGTGCAGGCGTATAGCGAGGCGGGTTCGGGCCCGTCAGCCAAGCCATGACGCGTGCGGCGTAAGCAGGAGGGCCGCTATTACTGATAATGCGACACGAATCTGGAATTCCGGTGGTCTCGATAATGCAATCTACCGTGACGGTCGCAGCCACTTGAGAGCGCGTCGCCAGTGGTGCCGTCATTGCCGAAGTGGTTGCAGGCGGTGGGGATTCCGGATGGCGCTGGGCGCAACCTGAAATCCCGCTTGCACACGCGAGAAGCAAATTCAAGTAGCGCATCAACCACGCGCCATCACGCACAAGCCCTGCGCCTCCGGCGCAAAGGCCTCGTCAGGCCCCACTGTCGAAACCAACCTGTAATAATCCCAATCACCGCCGCTTTCATCAGGCGACTTCACCTCGAACAGCAGCGCCGAAACCATTACGCGCCCATCATGGCGTATGCGACACCCGCCAAAAGCGTCGTCATCCGTGCCGACCGCCTTCATGCGCGCAACAACCGCCGCGCCATCGCCGCGCGCGCCCGCCGCACCAAGCGCGCCCACCGCCTTGAGGAAATGCAGCGCGCCAGCATAGCACCCGGCCTGGATCATATCCGGCCGATGCAGGCCCGGTTCGGCGGCCAGCAATCGCTGCGTAAAGGCGCGCGTGCGATCATTTAAATCCCAGTAGAAACTCTCTGTCAGCATCAGGCCTTGTGCCGACTCCAATCCCAGCCTGTGCACGTCGGCGATCTGCATCAGCAGGCACGCCACGCGCAGATTTTCCGTCATACCTTCCGTGCGCGCTTGAGACACGCACGTGCTGACATCGGTGCCGGCATTGGCCAATCCGAGCACCTGCGCGCCGCTTTGCGCTGCCTGGCGCAGAAAAGGCCGGAAATCGCGGGTTGCCGGAAAAGGATAGATCGCCGCACCCGAGACTCGCCCGCCCGCCTGCTGCACCTGCGCGCTTGTCTGCGCCTGCAATTCATGCCCGAAGGCGTAATCGGGTGTGACGAAAAACCACGTGCTGCCGCCATGCGCCGTCAGCGCCCCGCCTGTGGAGCGCGCCAGCATGTGCGTGTCGTACGACCAGTGGATTGTTGTGGGCGCGCATTGCGCGCCGGTCAGCGCCGTGCTGCCGGCGCCGCAATTGATGTAGGCGCGGTTGGCCTGGCGCGCCACCGCAGCCACGGCCAGCGCCACGGCCGAATTGGGCACATCGATGATCAGATCGACGCCCGATGCATACCATTGCCGCGCAATGGCGGCACCGGCGGCGGGATCGTTGCGATGGTCCGCGCTGATGATGGTGGCCGCGGGCAGACCGGCCTGGGCCGCTTCGCGCACCGCCTGGCGCACGCAGGCAATCGAGCCGGCGCCGGCAATGTCGCTATACGGGCCGGAGAGGTCGGTCAGGACACCGATCGTCAGCCCGGCCGCGGCGCGGGCGGACAGCGAAGGCAGGCACAGGCTGCCGGTCAGGGCGGCGCGGCGGGAGAGCGGGCGCATTGCGGCAGAGTTTCACTGCGCACACAAAAGGGCAAGGTTCTTCTTTTTCTGAAGAAAAAGAAGCAAAAAGACTTTTATCTGTTTGGACCACGAGACACTTCAAACAGGAGCCGTGACATAAAGTGACAAAAGTTTTTTGCTTCTTTTTTTCAAAAAAGAAGGCCTTCCCTTTACTTTCTTCCTGCGGCAAGTCCATCTGGACTACTGCCCGTCACGGAACCGCCGCCAGACATGCCGCCCACATGACCACCCCCCGCGCCCTGCTGGCGGGGTGCCTTGCCTGCACAAGCCTGGCTGGATGCGGCGTCGGCCCGCACTATCACCGGCCTGCGTTGGATGTGCCGCTGGCCTACTCCTCGCCCGCCCAGCCGCCGGCCGCCCCGCCCGACATCGCGTGGTGGCGCGGCTTTAAGGCCCCCGAGCTCGACCGTCTGATCGAGCTGGCGCGTATCGGCAGTCCGGACGTGCGTGCGGCCGCCGCGCGCGTGGTGCAGGCCGACCAGGCCGCGCGCGTGGCCGGCAGCCCGCTGCTGCCGGGCGTGACCGGCACCGGCAACCAGAGCTGGCAGCGCACCGGCACGGGCAGCCGCGCCAGCGGCCAGTCGGCGCAATTTCTCACCGGTCTGCAAGGCGGGCACCGCTACACCGAGACACGCCTCTACACAGCCGAGCTCAACGCCTCCTACGAGGTCGATTTCTGGGGCATGAATTTGGACGCCTACCGCGCCGCCGTGGCCCTGGCGCGCGGCTCGCGCTACGACGCGCAGACGGTGTGGCTGACCACCATCTCCTCGATCGCCACCACCTATTTTCAGGCGCTGGGCTACCGGGACCGGCTGCGCATCGCCCAGAACAATCTGCACGATGCCGCCGCCGTGTTGGACGCCTTTCGTGCGCGCCTGAGCGTGGGCACGGCCGATGCGCTCGATGTCAGCCAGCAGGAGGCGCTGGTGGCCGGCGAGCGCGCCAATTTGCCGGCACTGGAAAGCCAGTTCCGCCAGGAGGTGATCGCGCTGGCGATCCTGGTGGGCGAGGCGCCCGAACGCATTGCCTTGGGCGAAGTGCACCTGGTCGATCTGCGCCTGCCTGCCGTGGCACCCGGCCTGCCCGCCACCATCCTGCGCCGCCGGCCCGATGTGGCCTACGCCGAGGCGCAGCTGATTGGGCAGAACCAGACTGTGCGCCAGGATTATGCCGCCTTCTTCCCCAGCCTGACGCTGACCGCCTCGGGGGGGTTGTCCAGCCTCGCACTTTCCACGATTACCGGGCCAGGCACGGTGATTGCCAGCCTTGCCAGCCAGTTGACGCAGACGATCTTCGACAATGGGCTGAAATCGGGCACGCTGGGCGAGGCGAAGGGGCGCTTTGCAGAGCTGGCGGCCGATTATACCAAGGCGGTCATCCAGGCGTTGAGCGATGTGGAGACCGGGCTGACGGCCACCAGCTTTGCCGCCGATCAGGAGGCGCTGGAGGCCGAGGCGGTGCGCACCGCCCAGCAATCGGCGACCATTGCGCGCGCGCAATTGCTGGCCGGCACGGTCGATATCGTGACCGTGCTGAACACGGAGACGACTCTGTTCAACGATCAGGACGCTTTGGCCCAGGTGCGGGTGACGCGCTTTCTCTCGCTGGTGAATCTCTACAAGGCGCTGGGCGGCGGATGGTCCGTGCCCGCGGGTGCGCCGGAGGCGCGGTCATGAGCAGGGCAAGACAAAGCTGGGGGAGATGTGCCTTCCCCCCCAGACCCCCCGTCTATTTTCAAGATCTCGTCTCAACTGATGACGGGGGGTCTGGGGGGAATGGCACATTCCCCCCAGTCTTTGCTTTTTACTCCCAGGCCGGGCAGTCATGAGGCGCTTTCTGCTTTTCGTCATCGCAGGCCTGGCGATCATTGGCGTGCTGGTCTGGTATCGCAGCGGGCAGAAGGCGGCGCAGACTGCGGCCCATGATGCGGCCGCGGCGCAGGCAGTGGTGCCGGTGGTGACCGCGCATGCAGCGTATGCCGATGTGCCGGTGACCGTTGATGGCATCGGCACGGTGCAGGCGCTGAACACGGTCAATATCCGCCCGATGGTCGATGGCCCGCTGATTGCGGTGAAATTCCACGAAGGCCAGGACGTGCGCACGGGCGATGTGCTCGCGCTGATCGATCCGCGCACGTATCAGGCGGCGTATGACCAGGCGGTGGCGAAAAAGGCGCAGGACGAGGCGACGCTGGCGAACGCGCGCGTTGATCTGACCCGCTATGCCAAATTGGCAAAGACGCAGTATACGACAGCGCAGCAGGCCGATACCCAGCGCGCGACCGTGGCGCAGGACGAGGCGCTGGTGCGCCAGGACCAGGCGCAGATCGATACCGCGCGCACGAATTTGAGTTATACGACGATCGTGGCCCCCGTGCAGGGACGCACGGGTATTCGTCAGGTCGATGCGGGCAATCTGGTGCATTCGACCGATACGACGCCAATTACCGTGGTGACCACGCTGCAGCCGATTACCGTGGTTTTCACGCTGCCTCAGCAAACGCTGCCAGATGTCGCCGCCGCCATGCGCGCGGGCCGGCCGGCGGTGACGGCCCTGCCGCAGAGTGGCGACGCGTCCGCACCGATCGATCACGGCTATGTCTCGGTGCTGGATAATGAGGTCGATCAGACGACCGGCACGATCAAGCTGAAGGCGGTATTTCCAAATGCCGGGCTCACACTTTGGCCTGGCGCGTTTGTCAATGTGCGCCTGTTGCTGCGCACGGACGGCCATGTGCTGACCGTGCCCACGCAGGCGGTGCAGCGCGGACCGCTCGGTGCTTTTGTTTTCGTGGTCGATGACAAGGGCGTTGCGTCCCGGCGCACGGTTACGATTGCCCAGCAGACCGAGACGACCGCGGTGGTGAGCGCGGGTGTGCAGGATGGGGAGGCGGTGGTGACCGATGGTGCATCGCGCGTGACCGAGGGCGCGCATGTGCGGG
The DNA here is from genome assembly GCA_965276755.1 of Acetobacteraceae bacterium. GTDB lineage: Bacteria > Pseudomonadota > Alphaproteobacteria > Acetobacterales > Acetobacteraceae > CAJCIS01. The sequence goes on along the minus strand of OZ255625.1, from coordinate 1,065,986 downwards.
TGGCGCACGCGCGGGCGTGAGGGGTTGGGCAAATAAACATTCCCTCTTTTGCTACAGCAATGTAGACATGTCTGAGTGCAGGTCGTCGCTTCAACTCTTGTGAATCTATCTTGTTCCCCGTAAGATTGACAGCAAGAAAGTTCGTAAGGTCGTTTGTATGTCCGATATTCCCCAACTCGACGAAGTTGCGCAAGAGCTTGTCGAGGGTCGTACGGCGGTTCCTGTTACCGTTAGAACCTTCCTTTCTTGGTTCCACGTAATGAGGCGTACAAGATGGAATGTTGAGCACATCAACGGCAAGATGGCTGAGGCTGATCTACGAACTGTGCCTAGCTACCTGGATACGTGGATCGATAATCCTATCACCTTCGAATTGATCTCTAAACACCAGGAGAATTCCTCATCGGGCGATGCTACTGATGATAGCCAAGCGCAGACCTCTAGCGCTGCTGACAAACAGGATGCGTCGGAGGTGACCGTGTCAGATGACCCCTCTTTCCGGATTGGAAGAATACTCTCTGCAACAATAAAGCCCACTAGCGTCGCGCCGAACGCCACTTTAAAAGAGGCAATGACGCTGATGCTAGTGAGAGACTTTTCCCAAATTCCTGTCATGACGACCGAACGGGATGTAAAGGGTGTCGTAAGTTGGGCATCCATTGGCGCGCGACTTGCGGTTAACAAAAGTGGTCCAGACGTGCAGTCGTATATGGAAAGTCATCATGAACTCAGTCTATCAGCGTCATTATTCACTGCCATACAGGTTATTCGCGAGCATAATTACGTACTCACACGCTCAAAAGACAATAAAATCGCCGGTATCGTTACTGCGGACGATATCGCATTAGAATTTGAATTGATTAGCACGCCGTTTCTACTTTTGGCCGAAATTGAGAATAATCTTCGTTCATTGATTGGTTCAAGGCTGACGCTCGATGAGATTAGGATTGCTTGCGGAGAAGTGAATCTTCGAAGAGACGTTGTCGGGGTCGCCGACCTGAACTTCGGAAACTATGTTCGGATATTTGAACACGTGGAAAGCTGGGGAAGGATAAATCTCCAACTTGATAGGTCATCATTCTGTTCGGAATTAAGCGACGTCAATAAGATAAGGAATGAAGTTATGCACTTTGCGCCAGATCCCATACAGCCTCACCAATTGTCGAAGCTTAGAAATGTCGCTAGGATGCTCGATATGTTTAGGCAAATGGGCGCTCTCTGATTTCGTTTAACGGTCAATATGTGCTTGACCTATGTAAGTATTGTCGATTCGCGTGGGCTCGCAGATACACCCTGTCGTTCCCACTTAGGTGGAGGCTGTTGGCCTAAATAAAATGACGGGGGGTTTGGGGGGGATGGCACATCTCCCCCAACCTTCTGCTCACCTTTCCTTGCCGCGCCGCCTCACCCAAACCCCGCCAAACGCTGCACCGCATCGCGCATATCGATCTCCGGACCGCAATAACTGAACCGCACGAAATGCCCGCCGCGCTCGGCGTCGAAATCCACGCCCGGGCTGGCGGCCACACCCACTTCGGCCAGCATGCGCGCGCAGAAGGCCAGGCTGTCGCGACTGCGCTCGGAGATGTCCGCGAAGATGTAGAAAGCGCCTTCGGGCGGGATCAGGTGGGGAAAACCGGCTGCGGGCAAATGGCGCAACAGATGGGCGCGCGAGCCGCGGGTGCGGATCAGGTTTTCGTTGAGTTCGAAGGCGCAATCGAACGCCGCCTCGGCCGCGACCTGGCTGATGTGCGGTGCGCTGATGAAGAAGTTTTGCGCCAGGCATTCGATGGGGCGGACCAGATCCTCGGGCATGACCATCCAGCCGACGCGCCAGCCGGTCATGGAAAAGTATTTCGAAAAACTGTTGATCACGATGGCGCCGGGAACGTTTGCCGCGGTGCAGGCGACGGTGCCCCAGGTCAGGCCGTGATAGATTTCGTCGCTGATCATGCGCACGCCGTTTGCGGTGCACCAATCTGCCAGGGCGGCGAACTCGCCGGGGTGGAGCATGGCGCCGGTGGGATTGGCGGGGCTGGCGATGATCAGGCCGGCGGGCGGCGGGTCCAGGCGGTCGAGCAGGGCGGGGGTGGGCTGGAAGCGGTTCTCCTCGCTGGCGGGCAGGATGACGGGTTGCAGGCCGAGCGCGCGCAGGATGTTGACGTAGGGCGGGTAGTAGGGGGCGGCCAGGGCCACGCGGTCGCCGCGATCGAAGGCGGCGAGGAAGGCCAGCGGAAAGGCGCCCGATGCGCCGGTTGTGACCGCGATGCGGCTGGGGTCGACGGTTTGGCCGTACCAATCCAGGTAGTGCGCTGCGATGCGCGCGCGCAGGCTGGGCCTGCCCAGCGCTTCGGTGTAGCCGAGCGTTTGCATGGCCGAGAGTGCGGCCTCGGCCGCGCGGACGGCGCCGAACGGCGCGCCGGTGGCGGGTTGGCCGACCTCCATGCGAATGATGTGCGGCGCGGCGAGGGGCAGGGCGGCCTGGGCGCGGTTGGCCGCGGCGATGACGTCCATGACCAGGAAGGGCGGGGCGTGCGCGCCGCGGCCGATTTTCAGCATGGCGGCCGTTCAGTGTGGCTTGGCGGCGTGCGCCGGGGATGGCCGCACGATCGTCACCCAGACCTCCTGGAGAGGCTTTGCCACCGCGCGCACCGCGGGGCCGGCAAAGGCGTAGGCGAGACCGGTCAGCAGAAAGGCGGCGGCACCCAGGCCGGCGGCCTGGCTGACCCAATCGCGGGGAGGCTTGACCTGTGTCATGGCCCTTACATGGCACAGCGGGGCGCGGGCGCCACCCTGCGTCGTGGCGGCGGGGGCGTATGGTTTGCAAGCTGGTAACCATTTGCCTGGCGCTTCGAAATAAATGGCGGTCCGGAAGGCCGCGGCCAGGCTCTAGGCAATGCAGCTTTGCAAGAGGGTTTGAACATGGGAAAAGCGTTGGGTCTGATCGTTCTTGCGGCGTTCGGCGGCGCGTCACTCCCGGCGGCCGCAGCGCCGGCATATAGAGTGCTGCATGCCTTTAACGGCACATCGGAAGGCGGCGGATTGTTCGGCAATCTTCTGCTTGACGGCTCCGGCAATCTGTTCGGCACGGCAAGGGATGGGGGCAAGCAAAATTACGGCTTCGGCACGGCGTTTCGCCTCTCGCCTGATGAGCACGGCGGTTATAGCAACAAAATCATTCATCATTTCAATGAAAAATTAAACTACCGCAATCCGGACGGCCTCAATCCAAGCGCCGGCCTGATCGCTGACGCCCGCGGGAATCTCTACGGCACGGCGTTTTACGGCGGCGAGCCGAGCGACATGGGCGTGGTGTTCGAACTTCTGCCCGATGGCCACGGTGGCTACAGGCACGTCATCCTTCATGCGTTCCACAATGAGGATGGGCGTTATCCGTCGGCCGGCCTTGTCTTCGATGGTGCGGGCAATCTCTACGGCACGACGTACGGCGTGCCTTATCAATGCGGCACCGTGTTCCGCCTTTCACCGACGCAGGACAATCATTGGACGGAAACCGTGCTGCACGATTTCGGGCCGTCAGGCGGCAACGGGGAGGATGGCTGCGAGTCGACGAGCGGCGTGGTCTTCGATGCAGCGGGTAATCTGTACGGCACCACGAGCGGCGGTGGAATTAATGGCTATAATGGGATCGTCTATGAGCTCTCGCCACAAATTGGCGGCAAGTGGAAAGAAACCATACTGCACAAGTTCACTCTGAGCGAAGGCAATCTGCCTTATGCCGGCGTAACGCTAGGCGCCGCGGGCGAACTTTACGGCACCACATTCGGCGGCGGCGATGCGGGTTGTTCGCCCATTGGCTGCGGCACGGTTTTCGAGCTTGCGCCTGACAAGAACGGCAGCTGGCGTGAGACGCCCATCTACAGCTTCCGAGGCTCTGACGGGCAGAATCCCCTGGGTGGGATGACGCTCGATAGTAGAGGCAGTCTCTACGGCACGACCGATTACGGCGCCGATCAGAGTTGCCAGAGCGGCTGCGGAGTCGTGTTCAAGCTCTCGCCGGCGGGGGGCGGCAAATGGAAACAAACCCTTTTGCATGCCTTCAATGGCTTGGATGGCTGGGGCCCGGCGACCAATCTGGTCCTGACCGGCACAGGAATCCTTTATGGCACGACCATCACCTGCCTGGGATCGTGTTTCGGGGCGGTATTCGAGATCACGCCGTAGTGCTGCGTGAGGACGCTGGTGGGTGCGACAGGGATTGAACCTGTGACCCTCGCCGTGTGAAGGCGATGCTCTACCGCTGAGCTACGCACCCACATCGCGGTTGGCGGCGTTCTAAGCGGGGCGTGCGTTCTGCGCAACCCCAGGGCCGCGCTCCAGGCCATGTGTTCAGGCCGGCATTGTGCAGCCAGTGCCTCTCGCCTAATACTTGAACTATTCACCATGCCCCGAAGGTCATGAACCCAAATGAACACAGTCAGGCGCTGTTGCGCCTGACCGCGGACATCATCTCCGCGCACGTCAAGAACAACCAGGTCGCCACAGCCGACCTGGCCCTGGTGATCGAACAGGTCTATCTGGCGCTCCGCCATGCCGGACAGCCGCCGGCGCAGCCGGTGGCGGCCCCGCCGGCAGCCGAGCCCGAACGTGCGGCGCCTGTCGTCTCGATCAAGAAATCGGTATTCCCCGATTACATCATCTGCCTGGAAGACGGGCGAAAGCTGAAGACTTTGAAGCGCCACCTGCGCAGTACTTTCAACATGACGCCCGAGCAATATCGCGAGAAATGGGGATTGGCCGCCGACTATCCGATGGTCGCGCCCAATTACGCCGAACACCGCTCCGCGCTGGCCAAGCAGACGGGCCTTGGCCGCAAGCCGGCGGCGGCGACCAAGCCTGAGGCTACCGCGGCGCCGCCGGTGACGCAGGTGATCGAACCGGCTGCAGAACCCGTTCGCGAGCGCCGTCCCGATCTGAGCGCCGCCTCGGTCTTTGCCAATTTTACGCGCCCGCCCGAGGAGGGCGACGAGGACGGCGAGGCGCCGGCGGCACCTGAGGCCGCAGAGCGCAAGCCTCGCAGAAAGCCATTTTCCAAGCAGTTGGCGCGCAGCATGCGCCGCTAGCGCGTTCAGCCGCCGTTATTCTGGAGCGTCTCACACCGTCATGCCGAAGATCACCTATATCACCCACACGGGTGAGGAGACCACCGTCGATGCCTCAATCGGCATGAGCGTGATGCGCGCGGCCATTGCCAATGCCGTGCCGGGGATTGATGCCGATTGCGGCGGGGCGTGCGCGTGCGCCACGTGCCACGTCTATGTCGATCCGGCGTGGTTCGACCGGCTTCCAGCGCCCGCCTCGGCGGAGGCGGACATGCTGGATTTTGTGATGGAGCGGCAGGCGACGTCGCGGCTTTCCTGCCAGCTTGATGTTACGGCGGAGCTGGATGGGTTGAGGGTTACTACGCCGGCTAGTCAAAGCTGAAGAAAAGTTGGGGGAGCAGTGCCTGCCCCCCCAAACCCCCCGTCATTATTTTAGCGCGGACTCAAACAAATGACGGGGGGTTTGGGGGCTTGAGCGGAATCAGTCGGCGCATGCGCCGACCCGCTCAAGGCACATCTCCCCCAACCTTTTCATTTCGTAACTTAATCAAATGCGCCAGCACGCTACGCACAGCGGCTGCCCGCGTGTGCTGCGGCTGATCGGCATAAAGCCGGTCCGCGATGGCCTCAGGCGTTGTCAGGCCATCGGCCAGTGCCGCAACGATGGCCGCCTCGCGCGCCAGCCGGTGGCCGAGCATCGCGCGCATCAGTGGGCCAGGGTTTGGCAGCACGGGTCCGTGGCCGCAGTAAAAAACGCTATCCTCGCGCGCCATCAGCAGACGCAGGCTGGCCAGGTAGGCGGCCATGTCCCCATCCGGCGGGCTGACGATGCTGGTGTTCCAGCTCATGACGTGATCGCCCGAGAACAGGCCGCCATCCTCCCACGCGAAACACAGATGGTCCGAGGCATGGCCGGGCGTATGGATTGCGGTCAGGCCGGCAATCGTCTGGCCGTCGGCGATCGGATGATCCGGGGTAAAGCCGGGCTGCCAGGGCGCGTGCCAGCCATGCACGGCAGCACCCGTGGCGGCGCGCAAGGCGGCGGTCGCACCCAGATGGTCGGGATGGCTGTGGGTCAGCAGGATCGTGGTGATCGGCGTGGGCGCGGCTTTCAGGATTGCGCTAACGTGGGCCGCATGATCGGGGCCGGGGTCTATGACAAGCGTGGCGGAACCGGTGTCCAGAAGCCAGGTGTTGGTGCCGTGATAGGTCATGTAGCCGGGATTGGGGGCGACCAGGCGACGCAGGCGGGGGGTGATCTGCTCGGGCATGCCGTAGGTGGGAGCGGGTTCGGTCAGGAAGGCCAGGGTCATTGGTCCTTTGGGGGGTGGTCTAGCCATGCGGTGTGGCCTGCCGCATGTTGCCGTCGCAAACAATGACGCGGGGAAGCAGGGTGCGCGCTGTTATCTGCCACGAATTCGGGCCGATCGAAAATCTGGTGGTGGAAGACCAGGCTGACCCCGTGCCCGGACCCGGCGAGGTGCTGATCGATGTGCGCGCGGCCGGCGTGAATTTCCCCGATGGGTTGATGGTGCGGGGCGACTATCAGGTAAAGCCGCCGCGGCCTTTCACGCCGGGCACCGAAGTCGCCGGGCTTGTGGCGGCGGTGGGCGCTGATGTGCGCGCGCTGTCGGTGGGACAGCGCGTGGTTTCGTTGTGCGGCATGGGCGGGTTTGCCGAACGCGTGGTGGCGGCGCAGGACCGCACGCTGCCCATTCCCGATGCGATGGATTTTGCCACCGCCGGCGGGTTCATGCTGGTCTATGGCACGTCCATGCACGCGCTGGCAGACAAGGCGCGCACCCGCGCGGGTGAGACGCTTTTGGTGTTGGGTGCGGCCGGCGGCGTGGGGCTGGCCGCGGTGGAAATCGGCGCGGCGATGGGGCTGCGCGTCATTGCCGCGGCATCGAGCGATGAAAAGCTGGCGTTGGCGCGTGTGCATGGCGCGGAGATCGGCATCAATTACGGCACGGCTGATTTGAAGTCCGAGCTGAAGCGCCTGGTGCCTGGGGGCGTTGACGTGGTGTACGATCCCGTCGGCGGCCCGATGACGGAAGCAGCCGTGCGCGGCATGGCGTGGGGCGGGCGGCTACTGGTTGTCGGCTTTGCCAATGGCGAAATCCCCAAGCTGGCGCTGAACCTTTTGCTTCTGCGAGAGGGCGAGGCGATCGGCGTGTTCTGGGGCGCCTTTACGCAGCGCGATCCGGCACGCCACGCGCAGAACACCGCGCAATTGATGGCGTGGTTTACGGAGGGGAAGTTGCGGCCGCATGTGGGCGGCGCTTATCCGCTGGACCGGGTGCGCGAGGCGTTGGGCGATGTCATGGAACGGCGCGCGCAGGGCAAGATCGTGCTGATCCAAGGCTGAAAAAGAAAGTATTGGGGGGGATGTGCCATCCCCCCCAAACCCCCCGTCATTCTCTAGTAGGATACGCAGATGAATTTCGACTTCACACCCAAGGTGCAGGATTATCGCGAGCGTGTCAGCGCGTTCATGGACAAGCACATCTACCCAAATGAAGCGCGATTTCATGAGGAGGTGGTCAGCGGTGATCGCTGGCAGCCGACCGCGCTGATCGAGGAGCTCAAGCCGCTCGCCAAAAGCGAGGGGCTGTGGAATTTGTTTCTGCCGGCTAGCAAGCATGGACCCGGGCTGACCAACCTGGAATATGCGCCGCTCGCCGAGCTGATGGGGCGCGTGGAATTCGCCTCCGAGGTGTTCAATTGCTCGGCGCCAGACACAGGCAACATGGAGACAATCGAGCGCTACGGCACCGAGGCACACAAGCAGGAATGGCTGGTGCCGTTGCTGGAAGGTCGTATCCGCTCGGCATTTGCCATGACGGAGCCCGCGGTTGCGTCATCGGATGCGACCAATATCGAAAGCTCGATCGTGCGACAGGGCGACGAGTATGTTATCAATGGGCGCAAATGGTGGACGAGCGGGGGCGGTGATCCGCGCTGCAAGATCCTGATCTTCATGGGCAAGACCAATCCGGCCGCGCATCGCCATTCGCAGCAATCGATGGTGCTGGTGCCGATGGCAACGCCAGGCGTGAAGGTGCTGCGCCCGCTCAGCGTCTTCGGCTATGACGATGCGCCGCACGGGCACATGGAGGTGGATTTTGTCGATGTGCGGGTGCCTGTCAGCAACATTTTGCTCGGCGAAGGCCGGGGCTTTGAAATCGCGCAAGGGCGCCTCGGGCCGGGGCGCATCCACCACTGCATGCGCCTGGTCGGCAAGGCCGAGCGCGCGCTGGAAAGCATGTGCAAGCGCACCAAATCCCGCGTGGCGTTCGGCAAACCGATCGCCGAACAGACGGTGACGCTGGAGCGCATTGCCGAGGCGCGCTGCAGGATCGAGCAGGCGCGGTTGCTGACGCTGAAGGCCGCCTACATGATGGATACCGTGGGCAACAAGGCGGCGCGGGCGGAAATTGCGATGATCAAGGTGGTGGCGCCGCGCATGGCGTGCGAGGTGATTGATTGGGCGATCCAGGCTTATGGTGGGGCGGGCGTGAGCCAGGACACGCATCTGGCTTATCACTATGCGAGCTCGCGGACGCTGCGGCTGGCTGACGGGCCCGATGAGGTGCACCGCAATCAGTTGGGAAAGTTGGAACTAGCCAAGTATAATTGAAGCAAAAAAGGCTGGGGGGAATGTGCCATTCCCCCCAGACCCCCCGTCATTATGTAAGGCGAGGCTCTATAATCGACGGGGGGTCTGGGGGGGATGGCACATCTCCCCCAGCTTTTTCTCACTTTAATTCGGCTCTTTCACTTCACTCGATTGCCCTGGGGGCAGGCACTGCTCCCCCGATCTTGTCTTTCAAATCACTTCGACACGTGCACGATGCACCGGCGCGGCGGCAAGCCGCCGGTCACGAGTGAGCAACGTGGCATCGAGAAGTTCTGCAAGTGCCACGTATAATGCGTCATAAGCTGTCAGGTTGTGCCGTAGTGCCCAAACCCGCGGAAGCAGCGGTTCGTGCGGGTAGCGCTGCATCGGAAAGGCCACAAGGTTGGATAGCGCGGTAAGACCTTGCGCGTGTCCGATCTCGCCAATGCTTTCAAAGCGGCGGCAAACCTGAGCGATTTCGGCATCTATCAGGTGCGGAGCATGCACCGTTTGGCCGGAGTCGAGCAACCTCCTTTCAACAAGGGTCGCGGTGTCAGTTCGAAGGACAACGTCGATGAGCGCCGATGCATCAACGACGATCAACGGCTATCGCGTTCTCTACGTACAGCTTCAGCTGACGACATGGACAAGGTTACTGTCGGCTGCTGGGCCAATCTGGCGCGCAATTGCGCAACCGTCGGCCGCTCGGCCATTTGGCGGACCTCATTCAACAGGTAGTCAGACAGCGACATGCCGGCCAAAGCCGCGCGGGACTTCAGCTCGCGGTGTAGATCGTCAGGCACATGGCGTATCTGAATCATCGTCGACATGTGCACAACATGGGTGCATGTGCTCCACATGTCAAGCAGTGCGGCACCAGGCACGCCAATGCCTACACCTCAGTCAACCCCCGCGCGAAATCCAGCGCATCGAACGGCTTGAGGTCCTCGGCGCGCTCGCCAAAACCCACCGCATGCACCGGCAGGCCAAATTCCTCGGCCAGCGCCACGACAATGCCGCCGCGCGCGCTGCCGTCGAGTTTCGTCACGATCAACCCAGTCACGGCCACGAGTTCGCGAAACACGCGCACCTGCTGCACGGCGTTCTGGCCGGTGGTGGCGTCCAGCACGAGCAGCACGGAATGCGGCGCGTCGGGATCCTTCTTGCGCAGCACACGAATAATCTTGGCGAGCTCGTCCATCAGCGCCGCCTTGTTGTGCAGGCGGCCGGCGGTGTCGATCAGCAGCACGTCGGCGTGCTCGTTGGTGGCGCGGGTGAGTGCGTCGAAGGCCAGGCCCGCGGAGTCCGCGTTCGGCGGCCCGGCGATGACGGGCGCGCCGGTGCGCTCGCCCCAGATTTGCAATTGTTCAACCGCGGCGGCGCGGAAGGTGTCGCCGGCGACCATGATGGCGCGTTTGCCGTCTTGCTTGTATTGCAGAGCCATCTTGCCGATGGTGGTGGTCTTGCCGACGCCATTCACGCCAACGACCAGCACGACATGCGGGTGGCGCCGCGCGTCCAGCACGAAGGGATGTGCGACAGGGGCCAGGATGGCGGCAATTTCCTCGGCCAGCGCCGCGCGGACCTCGGCTTGCGTCACGCTGCTGCCGAAACGGCTGCGGCGGAAATTGGCGATGATGCGCGCGGCCACCGCGGGGCCCAGGTCTGCGCCGATCAGCGCTTCTTCGAGCATGTCCAGCGCCGCGTCATCCAGGCGCAGATGCGTCAGCGCCGCGGTAATGCCGGTCGAGAGTTTCTGCGTGCTGCGGCTGAGCCCTTCCTTCAGGCGCGAAAAAAAGCCGGCCATTACGCGGCGATCGCGGTAACGCCGCCCGAATCCGCACCCGTAATGCGCGCGCGCATCAGGTGGCCCGGGCGGCCGGCGATGCGCACGGGTGCGAAATGTTCGGTGTGACCGGCAAATTCGGTCTCGGCCAGGATGGCGGCGTGCCTGCCGATCAGGGCGTTGTGAAAGGCCTGGGCGTTTTGCGCGCCGGCCTCGCGCAGCCGCGCGGCGCGTTCACGGCGGAGCGCCACAGGCACCACCGGCATGCGGGCGGCGGGCGTACCGGCGCGCTCGCTATAGGGGAAGACGTGCAGGTAGGGCAGCGCGTGCTCGTCCACGAAGGCCAGCGTGTTGGCCGCTTGCGCGTCTGTTTCGGTGGGAAAGCCCGCGATCAGATCGGCACCTATTGCGATGCCCGGGCGCAGCGTGCGGGCGCGCGTAATCGCCGCGGCCGCTTCTGCCCGGCTGTGGCGACGCTTCATGCGCTTGAGCACCATGTCATCGGCCGCCTGCAGCGAGAGGTGCAGATGGGGCAGCAGGCGGGGTTCCTCGGCCAGCACGCGCCATAGGTCGTCGTCGATGGCGGCGGGGTCCAGGCTGGAGAGGCGCAGGCGGGGCAGTTCGGGCACCAGCGCCAGCAGGCGGCGGACCATCTGGCCGAGGCGCGGGGCGCCGGGCAGGTCGGGGCCGTAGCTGGTGATGTCCACCCCGCTGAGCACGATTTCGAGGAAGCCCGCGGCCACCAGCGCGCGGGCCTGATCGACGATGCCGCCGATCGGGACGGAGCGGTTGGGGCCGCGGCCGTAGGGGATGACGCAGAAGGTGCAGCGGTGGTCGCAGCCTTGCTGGACCTGGACAAAGGCGCGGGCGCGGCCGGCGAACTCAGTGACCAGGTGGGCGGCCGTTTCGCGCGCGGCCATGATGTCGCCGACCATGGAGGGGCTGTCGGCGGCCCAGGTCGCGGCCTGCAGCTTTTCGGTGTTGCCGATGACGCGTGTGACGCCGGGCAGGGCGGCCCAATTGTCCGGCGCGATCTGGGCGGCGCAGCCGGTGACGACGATGCGGGCGTCGGGGTGTTCGCGCGCGGCGCGGCGGATGGCCTGGCGGGCCTGGCGTTCGGCTTCGGCGGTAACCGCGCAGGTGTTGATGACGATCGTGTCCGTGAGCGTGGTGGTGTGGGCGCGGATGACCTCGCTTTCATAGGTGTTGAGGCGGCAGCCGAAGGTCAGGATCTGGGTGGTCATGCTGGGTAGGTAGAGAGATCGACGCTGCCTTGGAAGGCGGTGGCGGCAGGGCCTGTCATGATGACGTGGTCATCTGAGGCGCGCCACTCGATGTGCAGGGTGCCGTCATCAAGCGTGAGCGTGGCGGCGCGGGTGGTCAGCCCTCGGCGGTGGGCATTGACCAGGGCGGCACAGGCGCCGCTGCCGCAGGCGCGGGTCAGGCCGGCGCCGCGTTCATAGACACGCAGGCGGATGTGGGCGGGGGAGAGGATTTGTGCGAAGCCGATGTTCGCGCCTGCGGGGAAGATGGTGTGGTGTTCCAGGGCTGGGCCTTGGGTTTCGGCGACGCCAGTGTCCGGGACGAAAAGGGTGGCGTGGGGGTTGCCCATGCTGGCCGCCGCGGGGGCGCCGGGGATGGGCAGGTGCAGCGTGTCCGCCTCGTGGGCGAGGGGGATTTGCGCCCAGTCCAGGCGCGGGGGGCCCATGTCCACGTTGATGCCGCCCGAGGTGATTTCAGCCGGGAGCAGCGCGGTCAGGGTTTGAATGGTGAAAATCGTGCGGCCGGTTTCTTCGTGCAGGATGGCGGCGACGCAGCGTGTGGCGTTGCCGCAGGTGGCGGACTCTGTGCCGTCCGGATTGTGGATGCGCATGAAGAGGTCGGCTGGGGGCGCGGCGGGGAGCAGGGTGATGAACTGGTCGCAGCCGATGCCGGTGCGGCGGTCGGCCAGGGCTGCGATGCGGGAGGGCGTGAGCGGGAGCGGTGTCGCGCGCGCGTCGATGACGACGAAGTCGTTGCCGGCGCCGTGCATTTTGCGGAACCGTGTCGTCATCGCGTGAGTGTCACCTTGTTATACCGGTCAGGGTTGAAACTGACACATAATTTAGGTGAGAAAGACTGGGGGAGATGTGCCATCCCCCCCAGACCCCCCGTCGAGTTTTTTGCGCCTCGTCTTAAATAATGACGGGGGGTTTGGGGGGGGATGGCACATCTCCCCCAACCTTATTCAGAGAGTCAAACTTTCTGCTGATTGGTGTTACTCATTCGAATTGCTTCAATAACGTACCGCCGGGCGGCCACATAGCGGCTTATATTTCATTGCGGACCATGGATGTCAGCGCAGCAGCGGCGCCGAGTTTTCGCTTGCCATGTTCCCTCTATGTTCACTACACTCCCGCCATGCCTACCGCACCCCGCCTCCTGCGCGCCGAAATCGAGGACATTCCCGGCGCCCGCCCGCGCCTCTCCCAGCGCGAGCTCGACCGGCAGGAGGTCATTCTCGCCGCGGGCCGGCGCGTGCTGGTCAATCACGGCCGCGCCGGCATCAGGCTGTCCGACCTCGCCACCGCGCTGGGCATGGCGCCCGGCACGATCCGCCGCTACTTCCCGGATCTGGACTGCCTGCTGGGCGAAATCCTGGTCCGCCACCTGCTGTCCATCAGCAGCGCCATCGGCCGGGCCGTGCGCGACGTGCCCATCGCCGAGCGCCAGCCGGCCGCCCGCACCGCCTATCTCGCCGCCACCCGCACCGTCCTTGGGGGCCACACCGAGGCGCATCTGCTGCTCCTGCGCGAACGCCATCACCTGCCGCCCGACCAGCTCGGCCCCATCGAGGGCACGCGCGCCGGGCTGGGCGACATGCTCGCCGGCGAGCACGGCACGGCCGCGCTGGGACTGCTGGACATGCCCGAACTCACCGCCGGCCAGATCGAGGGCATGCTCTGCGTGTTGGACCGTCCCGCCCGCGGCGCACCCCGCTTGCAGGTCGTCAGCCGCATGGATGTATCGGCTGGCCGGGTCAAACCGAAGACAGGGGGTCTGGGGGCTTGGGCGGATGAAACCGGCGCATGCGCCGATCCGCCCAAGGCGCGCGTCCCCCAGCCTTTCGCGACCGCCGACCCCTAGCCTTAACTTGGCGGCTCCCCTACGAAGTCGCGCCATGCATGCCTTTCTGACCGAAGCCGCCGCCCGCGGCTTCATCCATCAATGCACCGATGAACACGCCCTCTCCGCAGCGCTGGATGCCGGCACGCTATCGGCCTATGTGGGTTACGATTGCACCGCCGACAGCCTGCATGTCGGTAACCTCGTCTCGATCATGATGCTGCGCCTGTGGCAAAAGCACGGCCAGCGCCCGGTGGTCCTGATGGGGGGCGGCACGACGCGCATCGGCGATCCGTCCGGCAAGGACGAAACCCGCCAGATGCTGACCGATGAGACGATCGCCGCGAACATGGCAGGCTGCCGCCGCGCCTTTGCCCATTACCTCGACTTTAACGATGGCCCCGACGGCGCCATCATGGTCAACAACGCCGACTGGTTGGACCGCCTCGGCTACATCGAGCTGCTGCGCGAAGTGGGTCCGCATTTCACGATCAACCGCATGCTGACCATGGACAGCGTGCGCCTGCGCCTTGATCGTGAGCAGCCGCTGACGTTTCTCGAATTCAATTATATGATTTCTCAAAGCTACGATTTCCGCGAGCTTTTCCGCCGCCAAAACGTGCGCCTGCAAATGGGCGGCTCGGACCAGTGGGGCAACATTGTCTCCGGCATCGATCTCATCCGCCGCACCGATGGCGCGCAGAGTTTCGGCCTGACGACAGCGCTGATCACCACGGCCTCCGGTGCGAAAATGGGCAAGACCGCGAGGGGTGCGGTGTGGTTGAACGCGGAGCGCCTGCCACCCAACGAATATTGGCAGTTCTGGCGCAATAGCGAGGACGCGGATGTCGGCCGCTTTCTCCGCCTCTTTACCGAATTGCCGCTGGACGAAATCATACGTCTCGAAAAGCTTGATGGTGCGGACATCAACGAAGCCAAGAAGACGCTCGCGCACGAGGCGACCAGGCTTCTGCACGGTGATGAGGCGGCCGAACAAGCCGCGGCCACAGCCTCCGTCGTTTTCGGCGCACTTCATGCCGCGGCCGAATCAGACACGATAGTGGCCAGTGGATTTGCCGGCCTGCAAACCTTGGAGGTTACAAAAGATGATGCTGTCAGCGGCATTCCTCTGATCCGTCTGCTCACGCAATCCGGCCTGACCGGCAGCAATGGTGAAGCGCGCCGTCTTATCCGCGGCGGCGGGGCACGGCTGAACGGTGAGACGATCAGCGATGAAGCGCGGCAGATCACGCAAAGCGATCTTCCCGCAAAGCTTTCTGCGGGACGCAAGCAGCACAGGTTGATTAAACTTAAAGGATAAGAACTGGGGGGAATGTGCCATTCCCCCCAGACCCCCCGTCTTCAGTTAGGAGGTTTCTATGCCGACATTTCGCGCCATAATTCTAACGCTATTTGCCACATCCTGGATAGGAAGCACCACCATGTCCGCATCCGCCGCCGAAACAACAACACCCTCCGGCCTGCGCATCATCGACACGTCCCCAGGCACCGGCCCCGAGCCCAAGGCCGGCCAGACCGTCAGCGTCAATTACACAGGCTGGCTCTACGTCGATGGCAAGAAGGGCGCAAAATTCGACTCATCGTTCGACCGCAACGAACCGATCAAGTTCGCGCTGGGACAGGGCCGCGTCATCAAGGGCTGGGACGAGGGCCTGGCCACCATGCATATCGGCGGCAAGCGCACGTTGATCATTCCACCCGATCTGGCCTATGGCAATCGCGGTGCCGGCGGGGTCATCCCACCTGGTGCGACACTGATCTTCGACGTTGAACTGCTCGCCGCTCAGTAGGCCTCCGCGCTGCCGACAGCCGGGTCCAGGGCTGCGATGAGCACGTCGCCGCCGGCGCAGCATACCGTGTTGCGCCCGGACTGTTTGGCTTCATACAGCGCGCGGTCGGCAAGATCGATCAGCACCTGGCGATCCTGCCCAGGATGCGGTGCGAGGCTTGCCGAACCTATGCTGACTGTCACCCGCCCAAACGCACTTCGGGCATGGGCCACGCCGGCTCCCATGATTGCCAGCCGCACGCGCTCTGCCACGTCCGCCGCAGCCGCACTGTCCGCGCCAGGCAGGAGTGCTATGAATTCCTCACCGCCAAAACGCGCTGCGGTATCGGGTGGCCGCCGCAATGTGGCCGCCGTCGCCTGCGCCACCAGCCGCAGGCAAACGTCGCCCGCGGGATGTCCGTAATGATCGTTAAAGGACTTGAAGCAATCAACATCGATCATCAGCACGCCCAGATCGGACCCGTCGCGTGCCGCGCGCGACCATTCGGTCTGGAAGGCGGTCTCAAAGGCGCGCCGATTGCCGATGCCGGTCAGGCCGTCCGTGGACGATAATTGCGTCAACTGCGCGTTGGCCTTCTCCAGCCGCTGCTCGGACAGAATGGCCGCAGTGATCTGCGCTCCGACCGTGCGCGTAATGCCGGCGGATGCCAGGAGTTGAAGAATGCCGAACGGCGCCAGCATTTGCAGGAAATGATCGCGGATGAAGCAGCTGTAGGCGATGACGGGGACCAGGACGATCAGGGCCTGGCCGAGTGCCGCCGCCGGAAAGGCAGAGGTCCGCGGGCTTGAGGCACCCAGCCACCCTGATTGAACGACCAGGACGAGAAAGGGCAGCCTCGCCTCATGCGCGCCAATGACCGCGACATCCAGGCCGGCCCAAAGTGCGGCCGCCGCAACGGCGCCCACGGAGAATCGGATTGCCCAATATTCCGGCGAGTGGGAGCGCCGTCCATTCGCGCTGCAAACCCGCGCGTAATACCTCGCGAGCAGCAATCGCGCGGCAAGCACCATGATATTTATCACGAGTAGCGCGGCAAATACCGTGTTGCCGGTCTGGAGCAGGCAGATCAGCGCGACGGCGCCGACGGCGCAGCTGCCTTCCACCGCGGGCCGCCAGGCGGCGAACATGACGTCGACCAGCCGCCAGCGATAGCGTGGTGCCAGGGTTTGCGAGCCGAGCAGGACCGGAAAGCCGAAGGACACTGATGATCGCCCATGGAGTGCCAACTCAGTTTGTCATCCAAGCGTCAAGGCCAGGTTAGCCGCGCCAGGTTAGCCGCGCCAGGTTAGCCGCGCCAGGTTAGCCGCGCCAGCTTAGCCGCGGTGGACAAGCCCGCGCCCCGATGCTGCCATGGCCGCAAAGCGGGAGGCAACATGGCCAACACCACCTTACCACCACCCACATCGGACGCCCTGGGCACGCGCCGCACGATCGCCGGCGCGGGCATCGACCTTTCGGTTACCGTCGCCGGCAGCGGTCCGTTGGTCATCCTGATGCATGGGTGGCCGGAGCAGGGTCTGTCCTGGCGCCACCAGGTTCCGGCCTTGGCCGCGGCGGGCTACATGGTCGCCGTGCCCGACATGCGTGGCTACGGGCAGAGCGGCAAGCCGACCGAGCCTGCTGCTTATACGCTGGACACGATCGCCGATGACATGCAGGCCATCGCGTCCGCACTTGGTGCGCCGCGCTGGGTGGCGGTCGGGCATGATTGGGGCGCGCCGGCGGCGTGGCGTTGCGCGCTGCGCTTTCCGCAGACCGTTGCGGGCGTGTTCGGCATGAGCGTGCCGCATGCGGGTGCGGCGAAGGTCGATTTCATGAAGGTGATCGACGCGCTCTATCCCGACCGCTTTTTCTACATCCGCTATTTTCAGGATATCGGCGTGGCGGAAGCGGAAATGGATACCGTCGATCTGCCAAAGGCGCTAAAGAAGATCTACTGGAGTGCCAGCGGAGAAGGGGTCAAGAACCGCAGCGGTCGGCACGTGCCGCGTGATGCCAAATTGATGGAGAGCTGGGACGAGGCGCCTGCCGCGCCGCTGAGTTTCATGTCAGACGACGAGCTTGAGCGATATGCTGCCGCGTTTGCCGCAGGTGGTTGGCGCGGGCCGTTAAACTGGTATCGCAATTTCACGCGCAACGCCGCCGATGCGGCGGCTTACGGGGATAATGTCATTGCTCAGCCGGCGGGGTTTCTGGCGGGAGAGTATGAGGTGGTGCTCGCCATGCTGCCCAATCAGTTGGAGAATATGCGCGCCCATTGCGCCGATTTGCGCATGGAGGTGCGGCCGCGCGGGGCGGGGCACTGGATCCAGCAGGAACGCCCTGATGAGACGAATGCGGCCTTGCTGGAATTTTTGGCCGGCGTGACGTCACTGCAATGAGCCTGGCTCCCTTCCGGCCGGCGTTTGCGCCTGATGACGGCGTGCTTGCGGGTGCGCTGCTGGCGGGTGCGCGCCTGGCGCCGGAGCGCGAGGCGCGCATTGATGCGCAGGCACGCTATTTGGTGGAGGCTATTCGCGCCAGTGTGGGCGGCATTGGCGGGATCGAGGCGCTGCTGCGCGAATACAGCCTGACTACGCCTGAAGGTTTGGCGCTGATGGTATTGGCCGAGGGTTTGCTGCGTGTGCCCGATGATGCGACCGCCGACCGGCTGATCGAGGACAAATTGGGCCAGGGCGGATTTGCCGCGGGCACGCATCAGCCCGAAAGCATGCTGGTTCACGCCAGTGCCTGGGCGTTGGGTTTGTCGGCGCGATTGGTGGGGCCGGCCGATACGCCGGAGGGGATCTTGCGCGGGGTGGTGCGCCGATTGGGGCTGCCGACGGTGCGCGCGGCGTTGCGCCAGGCGATGCGGGTGATGGGCAGCCATTTCGTGCTTGGACAATCGATCGAGGATGCGCTGGCGCGCGCAGGCAGCCGGGCGGGGCGGTTGTTTCGTTATAGCTTCGATATGCTGGGCGAGGGTGCGCGCACGGCGCGCGATGCCGAGCGATACCAGGCGAGTTATGCGGCCGCGATTGCGGCCATCGGCAATGCGGCGGGCAATAAGCCGTTGCCGGATCGGCCGGGGATATCGGTCAAGTTGTCTGCGCTGCATCCTCGGTACGAGGCGGTGTCTCGCGCTCGGGTCATGGACGAATTGGTGCCGCGGGTGCGCGAGCTGGCGCGGGCGGCGGCCATTCGCGGGCTGAATTTCACGATCGATGCCGAGGAGGCCGATCGGCTGGAATTGTCGATGGATGTGCTTGCCGCGGTTGCTGCCGATCGCAGGCTGGAGAAATGGGACGGGTTCGGGCTGGCGATCCAGGCTTATGGCAAGCGGGCTCTGGCGGCGATTGATTATACGGGCGAACTGGCCGCGCGGCTGGATCGGCGCTTCATGGTGCGGCTCGTCAAGGGCGCTTACTGGGACACGGAGATCAAGCGCGCACAGGAACGGGGGTTGCCGGATTATCCGGTCTTTACGCGCAAGCCGATGACGGATTTGAACTATTTGGCGTGCGCCGAACGGCTGCTGGCGCAACGGCCACGGATTTATCCGCAGTTTGCCACGCATAATGCGCTGACCGTGGCCAGTGTCATGGATCGTGCGGGGGGCACGCAGGGTTACGAGTTCCAGCGGCTGCATGGCATGGGCGATGCATTGTACGGCGCTCTGCTTGAGCAGCATCCGGGCATTGGGGTGCGGACTTATGCGCCGGTAGGCGTGCATGTCGATCTGCTCGCCTACCTTGTGCGGCGCTTGCTTGAGAATGGGGCCAATTCGAGTTTTGTCAGCGTATCGGCGGATGCGAGCGTGCCCGTGGCAGAATTGCTGCGCAGGCCTGGGGATATTGTGGGCAGCCCGGAGCGGGCGCGGCACGCCGGGCTGCCAATGCCCCAGGGCCTTTATGGCGCGGAGCGACGCAATTCCGCCGGCGTTGAGTTTGGACACACGGCCAGCTTGGACAAGTTGCTTGCAGAGATTGCGCGCGACACTGCGCGCGTAGATGCGGCCTCGCTCATTGATGGGAGGCGGCGGCCGGGCGTGGCGCGTCAGGTTGTCAGCCCCCATGATGCGGTTAGCGTGATCGGCAGTGTTGTCGATGCCACCGGGGGGGATGGCGAGGCGGCGATGGCCGCCGCGGTGGCGGGGTTTCGCGCATGGGCGGAGACTGCGGCCGATGGGCGCGCGGTGGTGCTGGAGCGCGCGGCGGATTTGCTGGAAGCCAGGCGTGGGCGGATGCTTTATCTGCTCGCGGCCGAGGGCGGCAAGACGCTGGACGATGGGCTTGCGGAATTGCGCGAAGCGGTGGATTTCCTGCGCTATTATGCGGTGCAGGCACGCGCGCTGTATGGCGAGGGCGAGATACTGCCTGGGCCGACAGGCGAGCGGAACACGTTGCGCAGGCGTGGGCGGGGGGTATTCGTGTGCATCTCGCCGTGGAATTTTCCGCTGGCGATCTTTGTCGGCCAGGTGAGTGCGGCGCTGGCCTCCGGCAATAGCGTGGTTGCCAAGCCTGCTGAGCAAACCCCACTGGTTGCCCACGAGGCGGTGCGGCTGCTGCATGAGGCCGGCGTGCCTGCGGGCGCTTTGCACCTGGTGCTGGGCGATGGTGCGGTGGGTGCGCGCCTGGTTGGGCATGCGCGCGTGGCGGGCGTGGCCTTTACGGGATCGACGGAGGTGGCCTGGGCGATCAATCGCGCACTTGCCGACAAACGCGGACCGATCGTGCCATTGATTGCAGAGACGGGCGGCATCAATGCCATGATCGTGGACGCGACAGCGCTGCCTGAGCAGGTGGTCGATGATGCGGTGATGAGCGCGTTTCGCAGTGCGGGACAGCGCTGTTCTGCATTGCGGTTGCTGGCGGTGCAGGAGGATGTTGCTGACAAGGTGATAGCCATGCTGGCGGGTGCTGCGGCGGAATTGAAACTGGGCGATCCGCGCGACCCGGCCACGCATATAGGACCGGCGATCGATGAGGAGGCGCAGGCGCGGCTGCGTGCGCACATCGCGCGCATGTCGGCGCATGCCAAAACGCATTATGCGGGAGAGGCGCCGGCTGCCGGGTATTTCGTGGCGCCGCATATCTTCGAGCTGAAGAAGCCTGAGGACTTGGCAGAGGAAGTATTTGGGCCGGTGCTGCATGTGGTGCGCTACAAGGCAGCCGTGCTGGACGGGTTGCTCGACGCGTTGGACGCTTCCGGTTACGGGTTGACGTTGGGAATACAGACGCGCATCGATGCGGGCGCGGCACGGATTGCCGAGCGGCTTGCGGTGGGGAACGTCTATGTCAATCGCAACATGATCGGCGCCGTGGTGGGCGTGCAGCCGTTTGGCGGGTCCGGGTTGTCGGGCACCGGGCCCAAGGCGGGCGGGCCGGATTATCTGCGCCGCTTTGGTGTGGAGCAGACGATTTCGATCAATACGGCCGCGGCAGGCGGCAATGCGGTGTTGTTGAGTGCGGAGGAAGTGCGCGCGTGATCGAAGGACCGGAAGTCGAGGCACACCGCCACAAGACCGGACACAGCCACGTTGATTTCATCCTAGGCGGGCTGGCGGTGGTGATGTCTGCGGTGTCGATATTCATCGCCGTGCATCACGGCAAGACGATGGAGAGGTTGGTGGAGGCTAATTCCTGGCCGAATATCAGCTACAGTACGGGCAACGAAATGCCCGGGCAGCCGAAAACGATCACTCTGGCGCTGCGCAACACGGGGGTGGGGCCGGCCCGCATCGACACGTTCGAGGTTTTTTACGAAGACACGCCTGTCAAGAATTTCGAGCAGTTGTTGCAGATTTGCTGCGGCGCAAAAACCCCGAATTTTTCGACGAGCCAGGTGAGCAACGACGTGTTGCCGGCGCGCGATGAGATCGATTTCATCACGTTCGGGCCGCAGAGCCAGTCCGGATTATGGGAGCTTTTGAACAAGAAGCGCTTCGGCGTCAGGGTTCGGGTTTGTTACTGCTCGGTGTTCGATGAGTGCTGGGTCAAGGATAGCCGGGTGGCGCGGCCCAACCCGGTCAAGCAATGTGAGCCGTCCCAGCCTGTCGAATACGATTAGCCGGTGGCACATGATCCGCATGCGTTGAAGGTGGTACTGAGTGCGGCCGCGTCGCCCGATTTGCCGCTGGCGTTTCGCTCGATGTTCGGCGGAATATTGGCGTATGCGGAGGGAAAGCCGCTTGCGTCATTGTCCGATGTGGGGCTGGCGTTGAAATGCGCGGGCGGGACGCATGCGGCACTGTTGGCTGTGCCCGGGGCCGCGCGGTTGCGCTATGAGGCCGGTCAGCCTGAGAGCAAGAGTTATGTGGTTGTGCCTGAAGCTATGCTGGCCGATGCGGGTGTGTTGCGGAAATGGGTGGTGCGCTGCGCCGCCGAGCTTGCGGCGGCGCCGAAGAAGGGAAAGAAAAAATGACGGTGCCGCGCGTAATGTTCGTCGAATTGCCGTCTGCCGATATTGGCGCGGGGGCGAGTTTTTACGCCGAGGTTTTCGGCTGGGCGCTGACCGGCTTCGGGCCGAGTTATGCGTGCACGATGACGGGCGATGTCGATGTCGGGTTGCAGGCGGATATGGCCGAGGCGACCCGCGCGCCGTTGCCGGTGATTTCCGTGGACGATCTGCAGGCGTGCCTGGCCGCGGTGGAGGAGGCAGGCGGGATTATTGTCAAACCGATTTTCTCCTTTCCGGGCGGGCGGCGGTTTCACTTTGAGGACCCGAACGGGAATGAGTTGGCGGTGATGCAGGCGAGCGAAAAAAAACCTGGGGGAGATGTGCCATCCCCCTCAGACCCCCCATCATTAGTTTAGACGGGGACTAAAATGAAGACGGGGGTCTGGGGGGAACGGCACGTTCCCCCCAGTTCTTTTTCCTTAGTCCTGTCTGCCAAGAATTTCGTGTTCCTGGCTGTGTAGCGCTGCCAACTTCTCATGCAGTGCGGCGGCCTGCGTGATCTGCTCAGGCGTCAGCATGTTGCGAATCTGCAGCACGGCATTGAGGTGGATCTGGTCGAGCTGACCGTGCAGCTGCTCTTCCTTCTGCATCATTGGTGCGAGCTGCTCGGCGGTGACCGGACCGGAGACGGTCAGCGCGGTGGCCATCTGTTCGTGCGTGCTGCGCATTTCGGCCATGATCGGCTTGGCCTGGCCCCAGGCGGCGTGTTCGGCCTCATGCACCTGCGTTTTTTGTGCGTCGGTCAGGTTCAGCGCGTGCAGGATTTCCATGCCCTCGCCGCCGCCATGGTGGTGGCCTTCCATGGGCTGGGCGAGTGCCGCGCCCGATGCGGCGAGCGCGCAAACGGCGGTGGCGGCGATCAGGGTTTGCTTGAACTTCATTGACGTTCTCCTGGGTTGTGGGCGCTGGGTTCGTGCGCGCCACTGGCTTTCAAATGGCATTGGCGTGGGCGCGTTTGAGTATCGGCGGCGGGTGGAAGGGTTACGAAGGATTACCGATGGCGTGCTGCAGCGAAGGGCGTATGGCGCAGATGGCGGCCATGTGGGGCGGAATTGGCGCCTGGGCGCTGATGGGTGGGTCCAGCGGTATGTGCAGGGCGCGGGCGAGCAAGGCGAGCGTGCCGCGACCGTCGCCGTAGATGGGGTCACCCAGGATGGGGCAGCCGAGCGTGGCGCAATGGACGCGGATTTGGTGGGTGCGGCCGGTGCTTGGGTGCAGTTCGAGCAGGGAGATGCCGGCCTGCGTGGCCACCAGGCGCCAATCGGTGCGGGCGGGCTCGCCGGCGGGGTCTGGGTGCATGCGCCATCCGGCTGGCGTGGTGCGCTTGAGGAGGGGCGCGTCGATTTGGCCGCGTGGGGTCGTGGGGGTGCCTGCGGTGAGAGCCCAATAGGTCTTGCGGACCCGGCCGGCGGCAAAGGCTTGCTGGGTGGCGATCAGGGCCGTCTTGGTCAGTGCGATGGCCAGGCAGCCCGAGGTGTCTGCATCAAGGCGGTGGGCGAGCCAGGGGCCGGTCTTGCGGCGGGTGAGGGTGGGGAAGAGGTCTTCGACGCTTGGGCGGCCTGAGGGGCCGGGATGGACGGGCAGGCCGGCCGGTTTGTCGATGATGATGAGGCGGCCGTCTGCGAAGAGGATGGTGGGGGGATTGCCGGGCGGGGGTTGGGTCACCATAGCGGGGAGGAATATTGGCATGGGGTTTTGCTATGGCGGATGACGACAAATTGGCGGCGGATTTGACCGAGGCTGGGCATGCCATCGAGCATGCGGTGGAGGCGCTGCGGCAGAAGGGTTTGGGGCCGATGCCGATTGCCTCTGCCATGCTGGGCGGGGCACTCGGGCTGCTGGCGAGCGTGATGGATGATAATGCGATTTTGAATGTGCTGCATAGTGCGGCGACCGGTGTGAGTACGGGCGATCTTCGGCGGTCGCTGGAGCAGCGTTAGGAAGAGTCTTCTTTTTCTGAAGAAAAAGAAGCAAAAAGACTTTTGTCAGTTTGGCGCGGGGCTAACTTTCAAAATTTTTTTGCTTCTTTTTTTTAAAAAAGAAGCGCTTTCTTTTTTGTTTATACGTGGAATGACTCTCCGCAGCCGCAGCGGCCTTTTTCATTGGGATTGATGAAGGTGAATTGCGATGAGAGGGTTTGTTCTTCATAATCCATCGTCGTGCCGATGAGGAAGAGCGTGGCTTTCTTGTCAACCAGGACTGTCACGTCCTTATCCTTGATGATTTCGTCGGTAGGCGCTGGGGATTTGACGAACGACATATCGTAGGAAAGGCCGGAGCAGCCCTTTGTGCTGAGTGCGATGCGCAGGAGTTCGCCTTCGTGCGCGTGTGCGTAGAGGGCGCGCAGGCGGGCGGCCGCGGCGTCGGTCAGCGACATGAGCGGGGGCAGGGCGCGGCGGGCGCGCGGGGCGGTTTGCTGGGTCTCGGACATCTGCGTGCGCCTATGAGAACATGTTGAGCGAGAGGCGGGCTTCTTCGGACATGCGACTGGGATTCCACGGCGGGTCCCAAACGGTAGTGACGTCGCAATTGGTGACGCCGGGGATGGCGAGCACGGCTTCACGCACTTGTTCGGGGAGTTCCTGGGCGCTTGGGCAGCCTGGGGCGGTCAGCGTCATTTCCACGCGGATGGCGCCGGCATCGGCAATTTCTATCGCGTAGATCAGGCCGAGTTCATAGATGTTGACCGGGATCTCGGGGTCATGGACGGTGCAGATGGCGTCGATGATCGCGGTTTCGTTGGGGGCTGCAATGGTTTCACCGTCCGGTGTCCAGGTGCCCAGGCTTGTGGGTTGGGTGTGCTCGGTGTCACTCACTGGTAGCCTCCTGTTGCCCGTCGAGCGCCGCGAGCAGGGCGGCCCAGGGGAGTGTCGCGCATTTTATGCGAGATGGGTATTCGGATACGCCGGATAGCGGGCGCAGGGTTTGCAGGTCCGGGTTGTTGGTGCTGCCGGTCTTTACCAGGGACATGAAGTCGTCTGCGAGGGCGCGGGTGGCGTCTCGAGAGCGGTTGCGTACGGTTTCGGCCATGAGGTCTGCGCTGGCAAGCGATATGGCGCAGCCTCGGGCTTTGAAGGCGATGTCGGCGAGCGTTTGGTCGGGCGCGTATTTTATGCTGACCGCGCAGCGATCGCCGCATAGGGGGTTGTCGCCGGACGCGGTGGCGTCGGGGTTGGCGATTTCGCGCATGTGCAGCGGTTGGCGCGCGTGGCGCAGGATCGTGTCCTGGTAGAGATCGGCGAGGTCCTCGCTCATGCGAAGAAACTTTGGACGCGGTGCAGGGCAGTGGCGAGTGCGTCGATTTCTTCGTGCGTGGTGTAGATGCCGAAGCTGGCGCGCGCGGTGCTGTCCAGACCGAGGCGCTGCATGAGCGGTTCGGCGCAGTGCAGGCCGGCGCGCACGGCGATGCCGCTGCGGTCCAGCAGCGTGGCGATGTCATGCGCGTGCGCGCCATCCATGGTGAAGGAGATGACTCCGCCGCGGTCTTGCGCCTGCCCGATGATGTGCAGACCTTTGATGCGGCTGAGAGAGACGAGTGCGTGGTCGGTGAGGGCGGCTTCGTGGGCGGCGATGCTGTCATAGCCTATGGCGTTGACGTAATCGATAGCCGCACCCAGGGCGATGGCTTCGAGGATTGGTGGCGTGCCGGCTTCGAATTTATGGGGGATTTGCGCCCAGGTAGCGCGTTCGAAGCTGACAGTTGCGATCATGTCGCCGCCGCCCATGAAGGGCGGCATGGCGTTGAGGAGTTCGGCTTTGGCCCAGAGAACGCCGATGCCGGTAGGGCCGTAGAGTTTGTGGCCGGTGAAGACGTAGAAGTCGGCGTTTATGTCGGCCACGTCTATGGCGCGATGGACGATGGCCTGGCTGCCATCGAAGAGCACGCGGGCGCCGGCTGCGTGGGCGAGTTGTGCGATGCGTGCGGCGGGCGTGTAGGTGCCGAGCACATTGGACATGTGGGTGATGGAGACGAGGCCGACTTTGCCGTCTTTCAAGTGCTCGGCGAGGGAGTTCATGTCGAGCTCGCCGCTGTCGGTGATGCGGGCAACGCGCAGTTCGATGCCGGCGCGGTCGCGCAGCATGAGCCAGGGGACGATGTTGGCGTGGTGCTCCATCTCGGAGATGAGCACGGCCTGGCCGGGACGGAGGAGGCTGCCATAGCTGTGCGCGACCAGGTTGATGGCGGCGGTGGAGTTGGCGGTGAAGACGATTTCTTCGCGCGAGGGGGCGCGGAGGAGGGCGGCGATTTTGTCGCGCACGGATTCGTAGGCGTCTGTGGTGCGCTCGCTCATGTAATGCAGGCCGCGGTGGACGTTGGCGTATTGCGTTTCGGCGGCATGGCGTATGGCGTCTATGACTTGGACCGGTTTTTGTGCGGATGCGGCGCTGTCGAGGAAGACCAGGGGCTTGCCGCGGATGGTCTGCTGCAGGATGGGAAAATCCGCGCGGATGCGGGCCACGTCGAAGGGCGCGCGGGTTTGGGAGATCTGGTTCATGCGAAGCCGTCCTGCGTGCGCCACCATTGCGCGGTCGCGTCTTCAAAGAGCGTGCGGGCGGCTTCGTGTGTGACCAGGTCGAGCGCTTCGGTGAGAAAGGCGCGCACGAGCATGCCGCGGGCTTGTGCATTGGGGATGCCGCGGCTGGTGAGATAGAAGATCTGGTCCGGGTCCAGTTCGCCGACCGTTGCGCCATGGCTGCATTTGACGTCATCGGCATAGATTTCGAGCTGTGGCTTGCAGTCGATTTCGGCGTCGGGCGAGAGGAGGAGCGCCTGATTCATCTGGTAGCCGTCTGTCTTTTGCGCGATGCGGGCAACTTCTATCTTGCCTTGAAAGACGCCGCGGGCGTGGCCTGCGAGCACGTTCTTGACGGTTTGGCGCGAGGTGCAGGACGGCGCATCGTGGGCGACGATGGTGGTGAAATCGGCGTGCTGGTGGGCGTTCAGGATTTGCGCGGCATTCAGCGCTGCATGGGCGTTGGGGCCATGCAAATGGGCGTGAATTTCGCTGCGTGCGAGGCGGCCGCCGATGGTCAGGGTGAAGCCATCGTAGGTGGCGTTCGCGAAAATTTTGGCGTGCACGCTGCTGAGGTGATAGGCCTCGGAGCTGTCGGTTTGGAGGCGGAGATGGGCGAGGTTCGCGCCCTCGGCGAGGGTGATTTCGGTGGTGGGATTGTGAAGGTAGGCGCCCTGGCCTGAGGAGATGTCGATCAGGGTGAGGCGGGCGCCGGCGGCCAGCGTGATGCTGTGCCGAGGATGGGCGGCGGCGGGCGTACCGTTCAGGTCGGTGGCGATGTGCAGCAGGATGAGCGTGCCGGCATCCGTGTCGGCGGGGATGTTGATGACGGCACCATCTTCGGCGAGCAGGGTGTTGAGCGTGACGAGGGGATCGTTTTCCACGGGCAGCGTGAAACGGGGGGCGTCGGCGAAGAAATTGGGGGTGATGGTGATTGGCGCGATCGAGAGGTCAGCGCGGTAGCGGCCGGCGACGAAGACCAGGCGTGGCGTGTCGGAGAGCGCGCCTAGATGGGGGAGTTTTAGGGGTTCGGCGGTCTGCCCAGTCAGAGTCAGGGCCTGATGGAAGGCGATGTTGGAGAGCGGACGCAGGCTGGTGTATTTCCAGGCCTCGTTCTGCTTGTCTGGCAGGCCGGTGCGGCGCAGTTCGGCCGCGGCGTTGGCGCGCGCGGCGGCGGCACCAGGGAGGCGGGTTTTCAGGCCGTCATAGCGCGCGAGGAAATTGTCACCGCGTGTCATGCTGCCTCCGCGATGATTTGCGCGTAGCCTTGCGCTTCGAGCGCACGGGCGAGATCCGGGCCGCCGGTGCGGACGATGCGGCCATGCGCGAGCACGTGGACGCGGTCGGGGATGAGGTGATCGAGCAGGCGCTGGTGATGGGTGATAACGAGGGCGGAGAAATTTGGGCCACGAAGAGTGTTGACGCCGTCGGCCACGATGCGCAGCGCATCTATGTCCAGGCCGCTGTCGGTTTCGTCCAGGATGGCGAGTTTGGGGCGGAGCAGGCTCATCTGCAGCATTTCGTTGCGCTTCTTCTCGCCACCGGAAAAGCCCACGTTGACGTTGCGCTTTAGCACGTCGGCTGGCATGGCGAGGCGGGCGGCTTCGGCGCGGGCGAGTTTCAGGAAGGCGGCGGCGTCGAGTTCGGGCTCGCCGCGGGCGCGGCGGACGGCGTTGACCGCGGTGCGCAGGAAATTCGCGTTGCCTACGCCGGGGAGTTCGACGGGGGCCTGGAAGGCGAGGAACAGGCCGGCTTGGGCGCGCAGTTCGGGGGCAAGGTCTAGCAAATCCGTGCCGTCGAAGGTAACTCGGCCATCGGTGACGGTGAAATCGTCTCGGCCGGAGAGCACGTAGGAGAGCGTGGATTTGCCCGAGCCGTTGGGGCCCATGATGGCGTGGATTTGCCCGTCCGGCACGACCAGGTCGATGCCTTGCAGGATCGGCTTTTCGGCGACCGAGGCGCGGAGATTTTCAACAACTAGCATCACATAAACCTAAGACAAGGAAGCAGTTTTTTCTTGAAAGAAAGAACCAAAGAACTTTTATCCGTTTAGCCGACGGAGCCTTCTAGAGATACGGCCAGCAGTTTTTGTGCTTCTACGGCGAACTCCATGGGCAATTCGCGTAGTACGTCCCGACAGAAGCCGTTGACGATCAGGCCTACCGCGTCTTCCTCCGACAGGCCGCGCTGGCGGCAGTAGAAGAGCTGGTCTTCGGCGATCTTGCTAGTGGTAGCTTCGTGTTCCACCTTGGCGCTGGCGTTGCGGCTTTCGATATAAGGCACGGTGTGGGCGCCGCATTGGTCGCCGATCAGCAGGCTGTCGCATTGCGTGAAGTTGCGCGCGCCGGACGCGCGGGGCAGGACGCGTACCAGGCCGCGGTATGTGTTGTTGCTGTGGCCGGCGCTGATGCCTTTGGAGATGATCGTGCTGGTAGTGTTGCGGCCGATGTGGATCATTTTCGTACCAGTGTCGGCCTGCTGGTGGTTGTTGGTGACCGCCACGCTGTAGAATTCGCCTGTGCTGGCCTCGCCTTGCAGGATGCAGGAGGGGTATTTCCAGGTGATGGCGGAACCGGTTTCTACCTGCGTCCAGGAGATTTTCGAGCGCGCGCCGCGGCAGAGGCCACGCTTTGTGACGAAGTTGTAGATGCCGCCTGTGCCGTTGGCGTCGCCGGGATACCAGTTCTGGACCGTGGAATATTTGATGCGGGAATCGTCCATGGCGATCAGTTCGACGACGGCGGCGTGGAGCTGGTTTTCGTCTCGCTGAGGGGCGGTGCAGCCTTCTAGGTAGCTGACTGAGGCGCCGTCTTCGCAAATAATCAGCGTGCGTTCGAATTGGCCGGTATTGCGGGCGTTGATGCGGAAATAGGTGGAGAGCTCCATGGGGCAGGCGACGCCCTTCGGAATGAACACGAAGCTGCCGTCTGTGAAGACCGCCGAATTCAGGGCGGCGAAGAAATTGTCGGAAGGTGGGACTACGCTGCCCATGTACTGGCGGACCAGGTCCGGGTGGGACTGGATGGCCTCGGAAATCGGGCAGAAGATGACCCCGACTTTTGCCAGGCTGTCGCGGAAGGTGGTGGCAACTGAGACGCTGTCAAAGACCGCGTCAACGGCAATGTTGGAGGTTTCTACGCCGGCCAGCAGGGCGCGCTCGCGCAGGGGGATGCCGAGTTTTTCGTAGGTGCGCAGGAGTTCGGGATCGACTTCGTCCAGCGATTTCGGGCCAGGCTTTTTGCGTGGCGAGGCGTAGTAGAAGGCGTCCTGGTAGTCGATGGGGGCGTAGCCGAGCTTGGCCCAATGGGGTTCTGGCATGGTTTTCCACGCGCTAAAGGCGGCCAGGCGCCACTCGAGCAACCAGGCAGGCTCATTCTTTTGGGCGGAGATGAAGCGGACAGTGTCTTCGGACAGGCCTTTGGGGGCGAAATCCGTTTCGATTTCGGTTGAAAAACCCCACTTGTAGCCGCCCTCAGTCGCGCGGGTGATGGTGTCTAGCGTTTCGGCCACTGCTGGCATCTTGGTTCCTTTACGCGCCGACTAGGGCGGGGGAGGCGGCCTGCATGTCGGCAAGCGAAATGGCGGAGAGGGCCTGCCGGATGGCGGTGTTCACCGGGTCCCAGCTTTTGTGCATGGGGCAAAGGATGGCGGAATCGCAGCCGCCGCCGTCCACGCAGGCGGTCAGGGCTATGGGGCCGTCCAGCGCTTCTATGATCTCGGCGACCGCGATGGAGGCTAGGGGACGGGCCAGGCGGTAGCCGCCATGGGCGCCGCGATGGGAAGCGACGAGGTTGGCTTGGGTGAGCGTTTTCAGGACCTTGGCTACGGTGGGCTCGGGGATGCCGGTGGCCGAGGCTATGGTGGGGCTGGTCTGGATGTCGGTGCCTCGGGCCAGGCGGACCAGGACGACTACGGCGTAGTCTGTGAGTTTGGAGAGGCGGAACATGGGGACACCTGTAACAGGACTGGCTGGGTCCTGATTTACTAGATGCGGGTTGGGGAGGGGGTAGTCAAGGGTAGGAAGAGTAGCAGTCCTTTTTTGAAAAAAAGGACCAAAAAACTTTTGTCAGTTGGGGGGTGAGTGCGGATGGATGAACGATTGCCTTATCCGGCGGTGTTTTTGGTGATGTATCTGCCGTTCGGGATTGCTTCCGGGTATTTCTCGGTCACGTTGGGATATTTGCTGTCGCATGCAGGGGTGAGCACGGCGGCGGTGGCGTCCGTGGTGGCGATTTTGACCTGGCTGCAGGTGGGCAAGATCGTGTGGGCGCCGGTTGTCGATAGCGTGTGGTCTTATCGGGCGTTTTATGCGGCGGCTTGCTTGACGCTGGCGGTGTGCGTGGCGGGCAGCGGGTTTGTGGCCGGCGTGGGGGCGCTGAGCTTGCTGGCAGTGCTGATTGGCTCGGCAATGGGGCTGATCGGGGTGACGACCAATGGGATTATGGCGCGGAGCAGCCCGGCGGGGCAGCGGGGGCGGGCTGGGGGGTGGAGCACAGCGGGGAATCTGGGGGGCGTGGGGGTTGGTGGGGGGCTGGGGCTTTGGATTGCCACGCATAGCGGGGTGGCGTGGCTGAGTGCGGTGGTGCTGGGCGGGTTGTGTGCTTGCGGGGTTTTTGCGCTCGGGTTTGTGGGAGAGCCGGTGCATGTGCATCGGGCTGGGGCGCTTTCGGGGACGCTGCGGAATTTGAGCGGGGAGGTTTGGGGGTTGGTGCGGTCCCGGCCGGGGGCGCTGGGGTTGCTGATTATGGTTTTGCCGATGGGGACTGGGTCTGCGGCGAATTTGTTTTCGGCGGTGGCGGGGGATTGGGGGGCGTCGGCGGGGTTGGTGGCGGTGGTGACGGGGGTTTTCAGTGGCGTGGTGGCGGCGGGCGGGTGTTTGGTTGGGGGGTATGTTTGCGATGTGATCGACCGGCGGGGCGGGTATTTGCTGGCGGGTTTTGCGATGGCGGTTTGTGCGGTGGGGCTGGTGGTTTTGCCGAAGACGCCGGTGGTGTTTGCGGCCTTTACGCTGGTTTATGCGTGTGTCGGGGGGATGGCGTACGGGGCGTGTTACGCGGTGGTGCTGGACGCGGCGGCCGCGGGTGGTGCGGCGGCGAGCAAGTGCGATGTGCTGATTAGTTTGAGCAATGTGCCGATTGCGGCGATGACGATGATCGACGGGTTGGCGCAGACGAGGTTCGGGACGGATGGGATGTTGTTGGTTGAGGCCGGGGCTGGGGTTTTGGCGATTGCGGTGTATGTGGTGGTTGCGCGGCTTGGCTAAGGGCGGCAAATTTGACAGGGCTTGCGCGGCTGCCGGGGGGCGTGGCAGGTCGGGACGGAGGAACAGGCGCTTTGATCGAACATAGGAACATGGTTTAGAAGTAGAGAGCGGCGGGTCTTGTTCGATGGAGAGCAAAGGGTGGCTTCCGATAATCATGACAATCTTTTGCGTGAGGCGGTAGCCGACGCCGCGAACTCCTTTGCGCCAAATGAGCTTGCCTATCTGGCGTTGACCAGCAAACCCGAACATCATTTTCGTGATCGCATGGCATTCGGTCTCTATAAGAGACTTAAAAACGTGCCGGTGATTGTTCGTAGGGAATGGAACCATGTGGATCTTGCACTACTTGCGGCTCGAGATGAAACCCCGAGCGTGCTGCTAGAATTAAAGTGGATGTGGTCGATGGATGCTTGGGCAGGCAGGAGTGATTATCACCGGTGCGTTCTTGACGATGAGGCAAAAGCGTTGAGGTTAGCGTCGTCATGCACTTCCGTTTACACGTTGATGCTTGCTACCCATCCGCGGGCGGAAATACCTTCGCAGTATTGGCCAGCAATGCCATACGCATCCAACAATGCCATACGCATCCAAGTTCAACCGATTTCTTCTACGTGCCGGGTCGGCTGAAAAGATTGCTTATACAGCTTGCGATGCTGCCAGCAAGCTCTTCGGGGCCCATCGCATTTGTGCGTCGGACGATATCGATGGCGGTATGGCGTATGGTGTTCAGGCGTCCGTCATGTGGTGGCTGATGAAGGCGGCAGCGAGGTGAGCTGAAAACGCCTGAATTCGCCTGGCAGTTAGCCGGTTACACAATAATATCCGCGTAGAGATCGCACCATGCACCGTTTTGCTGTTCGATCAGAGCAATCTTCCTGGCGCGTGAGCCGGATTTGATTTGTTTCTCGCGAGCTATGGCAGTGGACATATTGGCGTGCAGTTCATAATAGACGAGGAGGGTGCAGCTGTGTTGGCTGGCGAAGCCTCGCGAGGCGCCGGTTCGATGGTCGTGGATCCGTTTGATGAGGTTGGAGGTGACGCCGACGTATAGGGTGCCGTGACGCTTGTTGGTGACGATGTAGATGGCGGGGGTTTTTTCGCCCAAGGTCATTGCCTGCTTGTACTTTGCAACGAAGCTGCGCTATGATGACGTCCGGCGCAAGCTGCCGACGTTGTAGTGGTGGGGAGTTCCTTGGATTGCCACGCCGCCGAAGAGGCGGCTCGCAATGACGGTCGGACGCCGGACGCATGACGGCGCCGAGCTTAAATTTGGGGTCTGGGGCCTCAGGCCCCAGCGGGAATGCAAGGGGCAGAGCCCCTTGCCGGGTCCAGGGCAGAGCCCTGGCCTTGCTTCTCGCTTGCCTTGCTTTACTTCGCCTAAGCCGCGTCGCTGGCGCGGCGCTCGTGGCGCTTGCGCTCGTGCGGGTCGAGGTAGCGCTTGCGCAGGCGGATGGCGCCTGGCGTCACCTCGACCAGCTCGTCGTCCTCGATATACGCGATGGCCTGTTCCAGGCTCATGCGGCGCGGCGGGATCAGCAGCATTGCGTCATCCTTGCCCGCAGCGCGAATGTTGGTCAGCTTTTTTTCCTTGATCGGATTGATATCCAGATCGCTCTCGCGCGAATGCTCGCCCAGGATCATGCCGACATAGACGGCCTCACCGGGGCTGACGAAAAGCGTGCCGCGCTCTTGCAAGTACCAGAGCGCGTATTGCACGGCGGCGCCCCCCTCGGAGCTGATGAGCGAGCCGGCGCGGCGGCCTTCGATGTTGCCGGCCCAGGTTTCGTAGCCGCTGAACATGCGGTTCATGATGCCGGTGCCGCGCGTGTCGGTGAGGAATTCGCCGTGATAGCCGATCAGGCCGCGCGAGGGGATGTGGAAGGTCAGCCGCACCTTGCCGCCGCCGGACGGGCGCATGTCCTGCATGACACCTTTGCGGCGCGACAGTTTTTCCACGACCACGCCGGCGTAGGGCTCGTCCACATCGACGAGGACTTCCTCGAAGGGTTCTTCGCGCGCGCCGGTGTCGGGGTGCTCGCGCGTGAGGACGCGGGGGCGGCCGATGGTGAGTTCGAAGCCCTCGCGGCGCATGGTTTCGATCAGCACGCCGAGCTGGAGTTCGCCGCGGCCGGCGACTTCGAACGCCTCGGATTCCTGGGATTCGGTGATCTTGATGGCGACGTTGCCTTCGGCCTCGCGCAGCAGCCGGTCGCGGATCTGGCGGGAGGTGACTTTCTTGCCCTCGCGGCCGCCCAGGGGGCCATCGTTGACGCGGAAGGTCATGGCCAGCGTGGGCGGATCGACGGGGGTGGCGTGCAGCGCGCCGGCTAGCTCCATGGCGCCGATCGTGTCGGGCACGGTCGCCTCCGTCATGCCGGCGATGGCGATGATGTCGCCGGCTTCGGCCTCCTCGACCACCACGCGTTCCAGGCCGCGGAATCCCATGAGCTTGGTCAGGCGGCCGGTTTCGACCACCGAGCCGTCGGCGCGCGTGACGCGCAGCGGCATGTTGAGGCGGGCGCGGCCTTGTTCGATGCGGCCGGTCAGTACGCGGCCGAGGAAGTTGTCGTAGTCGAGGATGGAGGCGACCATGCCGAAGGGGGCGTCCTTGTCCAGTTCCGGGGCGTGGACGTGGGACAGGACGAGGTCGAACATGGGGGCGAGGTCTTTGCGCTCGCCATCCAGCGCCACGGTGGCCCAGCCCTGGCGGCCGGAGGCGTAGAGCATGGGGAAATCGAGCTGCTCGTCGGTGGCGCCTAGGGCCGCAAAGAGGTCGAAGACTTCGTTGTGCACTTCGTCGGCGCGCGCGTCCTGACGGTCGATCTTGTTGACCACGACTATGGGTTTGAGGCCCTGCGCCAGCGCTTTGCCGACGACGAATTTGGTTTGCGGCAGCACGCCTTCTGCGGCGTCGACCAAAACGATGGCGCCATCGACCATGTTGAGGATGCGTTCGACCTCGCCGCCGAAATCGGCGTGGCCCGGCGTGTCGACGATGTTGATGCGCGTGCCGCGCCAGACGACGCTGGTGCATTTGGCAAGGATGGTGATGCCGCGTTCGCGCTCGAGGTCATTGCGGTCGAGCGCGCGTTCGGCGACGACCTGGTGTTCGCGGAAGGAACCGGATTGGCGGAGGAGCTGGTCGACCAGCGTGGTCTTGCCATGATCGACGTGGGCGATGATAGCGATGTTGCGGATGTCCATGGGAGCGCGCGGCTTTTCGGATGCGAAAAAGGGCCTGACCTGGGGAGGTCAGACCCTTGTTCCGGGATAGGTTGGCGAGAGAGATAGGCACGCTACGCCACAAAGGCCAGGAATTTTGGCGGGGGCCGCTATGTTAATGGCACGGCCAGGGCTCTGCCCTGGACCCGCTGGGGCCCGAGGCCCCAGACCACCTTCTATTTGGCGCCGCCGGCGCTGTCGTTGGTTGTTGTGCCTAGCGCGCCGCCGCCGTTGCCTGTGCCGACGGCGTGCGTGCCGTCAGGGCCGGCGCCGGTCGGGTTGACAGGCGGGCTGGAGTTGCCCGGATTGGGCGTTGGCGAAACGGTGCCGGAGCCCATGCTGCCTGCGGGCATCGTGCTGCCGCTGTCGCTGGCCATGCCGCCCTCTTCGTGGCCCATGCCGGCGCTGCCACCGGTGTTCATGGCTTCCCTGATGGACATGCGCGCAGCCTTCCAGTTCTTCTCGGCCAGCGCTTTACGCGCCGCGCTTACAGCGGCGATGCGCGGGTTGGTGTCAGGCTGGCTGGCAGAGCCCGCAGCCGCGCTGCGATCGAGCAGGCGGGTCTCGGCCATCTCTAGCGCCTGCTGGGCGGCGCCGGTCTTGTGGGCGGCAAGCGCGCGGTCAGCGGCGCGGAGGTAGCCGTCAGGCCCGGCGTTCATGCCGATGCGGGGTTGGGGCAGATGCGGTGCAATGGTGCTGTGCGTGTCCGCGCTGTCTATGTTGCTGGCCTGGGTGGAGGCAGGGCCGCTCATGCCGCTGCCGGGCTGGTGGGACCAGTGGCCACCGCTGCTGGCTGTATCATCGCCGGTGGTGGTGTTGGCGGACTTGCTCATGCGGTGATGGTGGGGATGGCTGGGCGCGGTGGCGGTCGGGGTGTTCTGGTCCGATCCGTTGCCGCTAGTGCCCATGCCGGTGGCACTGGCAGGCGGGGCGCCCGGCGGGACAGTGCCGCTATCGGCGGGCGAGGGGTTGGTGGTGGCGCCCATCGGGCCGGGATCCTGTTGCGGGGCATGAGCACCGAGGGTGGCACCTGTTTTGCCGGAGTTGGCGGGATCGTTGCCGGGGGCCGCACCGCTGCCTGTGCCGGCGCCCGGCGTGCCGTCCTTGACCGCGGAGGGATTGGCCGGCGTTGGGTCGGTTGCGGTCTGCGCGAAAGCAGGCAGCGAGAGCGCTAAGCCGAGCACGGCAGCACTGGTCAGAAGGGTCATGCGCATCAAAGGAACTCCATCAAGATGGGTGGCGCCGGGGAGGTGATCGTTCCACAGGCGAGTGTCGTTCACGCGGGCAACGGGATTGGCGGCAGGCAGTTGCATGTCACGCGCGTGGGCTGGCATGTGACCAGAGAGACGGGCCGGCGTCTTGTGCAGCAAAACTTGCAGAGTCAGGGGATTGTGCGGCGCTGGGTGGCGGCAGCCGCGAGGTGTTCCGCACGATCACGGCTGCGTGTGAGCTGGTGTGGCTTTTGGTCCGGGTGACGCTTCAGGAATAGGGAAGCAGTCCTTTTTTGAAAAAAGGACCAAAAAACTTTTGATTTAGGCGGCTAGTCGCAGCAGGTGCGGGGCGATGGTGGCGATTAGTTTGGCGGTTTCTTCAGATATTGAGAAGCGGCCGGGACGGGTTGAGAGGATTGGTTGGGCCGCGCTGGGCTGCACGACGGTTCCGCGCGTCATGATGGCGTCGGCGGGGATGATCTGGACGTCAGTGGTGAAGCCGGACATTTGTGCGATCCTTACACTGGGTGATGACACCAGTGGATCAGCAAGTCGCGTGCCGCATCCCGCGATAAGTAATTCAACGAGTTGCCCCTGGGCCTGCGAGCCCTGTCGGCAAGATTTGCCGGGCAAAAACTGACAAAAGTTTTGGTAATAACATACTTGACTCAGTAAACCGGCCGTGCCATACCATAGGGCGTGAGCAGCGAACCCAAAACCCTCGTTGAAGCCATCCGCCACTTCGCGGACCCCGACGTGACCCTCGCCACGATGGTTGAGCTTCGCTGGCCCGAGGGCGTGTGCTGCCCGACCTGCGGGCGGTCTGACGTGCGGTTTTTGGCAACCCGTCGCATGTGGGAATGCAAGAGCGAGCATCCCCGCAAGCAATTCTCTGCCAAGGTCGGCACGATCTTTGAGGATAGCCCGCTCGGCCTGGACAAGTGGTTTGCCGCCATCTGGCTAATTGCCAACTGCAAAAACGGCGTCAGCTCCTATGAAATTCATCGCGGTATTGGCGTCACGCAAAAGACCGCGTGGTTCATGCTCCATCGCATCCGGCTCGCCATGGAAACCGGCTCTTTTATCAAGAGCGGCGGCGAATTTGAAGCCGATGAGACTTTCATTGGCGGCCGGTCCAAGAACATGAGTGCAACGCGCCGCGCAAAAACGATCACGGGCAGCGGCGTGAAGGGTAAGGAAGTCATTATGGGCGTGCTGCGCCGTGGCACGAATACTGAGCATAGCAAGGTTGCCGCTGAGCATGTGCCGAACCGCAAGAAGAAGACGGTTCAAGATGCCGTCCGCGCCGTCGCGGAGCCGGGCAGCGCCATTCACACGGACGCGCTCATGTCCTACGCGGGCCTGTCTGCCGACTACGTGCATCAGGTTGTGGATCACGCCGTCGAATACGTGCGGGACAACGTGCACACGAACGGCATGGAGAATTTCTGGAGCCTGTTTAAGCGTGCTCTGAAAGGCACCTACGTGTCGGTGGAACCCGCTCACCTGAATGCCTATGTCGCTGAGCAGACCTATCGCTTCAACGAGCGCAAACTGGTTGATGGTGGCCGCTTCCGTAAGGTGTTGGGCGTACCGGCAAACGTATCACCTATAAGGAGCTAACCGGAAATGGCGGAGAAGCCCTCGCGTGAAAAAAACGACAACATCGTGGCGGAAGCCGCAAACGACTGCGCTGTGCCGCCGCAAAATAAATTTAAGGAGCTTACCCGGAGGCTGCTTAGTGTCAGCCAGGAAGAATTGAAGGAGATGCAGCGTCAGCATGAGGAGAGTAGGACGCAAGATCGCTGACCGCCAATGGCGGCCCCCTGCCCAACACAATGTCTTCTCGCGCTACTCGTTCTTCTTTCATCTTAGGGTGCTCAAGCATCTCATGCAGCTTCCAAGCCGGAACAACTGTCATCATCCCAGTATTTTGGGCGATTTTCATGCCGTGGTTCTGTATAGGCCGTCCGGCAGCGTCGCAAACGGGCTGCCATTTCACTAAGAGGCTGACCCGGAACGGTTCTGCAACGCAGTCCCGAGTCTTTTCAGCCGTTTACCGATTCCGGCCGTCTAGCTTCAAGACAGGGGTTGCGTGATTTCAGCGGCTACGATTCTCTCGCGTTTGCGAAGACCCGAGGGAAATACATGGCCTGGACTGAAATCACGCGCCCGCAGTATCAGCGAGATGGGCTGCGCTATGCAAGCGATACCACCGATCAGGAATGGACGCTCATCGAGCCGCATATGCCTGCCCCCGCCAGCTGCGGGCGCCGGCGCGCGCATGACCTGCGAGAGGTCGTCAATGCCATCTTCTACATCATCCAGTCGGGCTGCCAGTGGCGCATGTTGCCAAAGGGGTTCCCGCCCTACACGACCGTGCAGCGTTACTTCTACGCCTGGCGAGACAACGCGCTTTGGCAAACGATCAATCATGTCATGCTGATGGCTGTGCGCGAGGCGGCCGGCCGCGAGGCGAGCCCGACAGGCGGGGTGATCGACAGCCAATCGGTCAAAACCACGGAGTCCGGCGGTCCGCGCGGCTATGCGGCCGAGAAGATGATCAAAGGCCGCAAACGGCATCTTCTGACCGACACCATTGGTCTGCCCGTGGGCATGATCGTGCATCCCGCGGACGTGCAGGATCGCGACGGCGCACCGATGCTGTTGGAAAGCGTGCGCCACCTCTATCCCTGGCTGCGTCATGTGTTTGCCGATGGTGGTTACGCCGGCGACAAGCTGAAAAACGCGTTGATGGGCAAAGGCGATTGGACGATCGAGATCGTCAAGCGCTCCGACGCGGCGAAAGGCTTTGTCCTGTTACCGCGCCGCTGGGTGGTGGAACGCACGATTGCCTGGTTGAGTCGCAACCGGCGCCTGGCAAAGGATGTGGAGGCGAGCATCGCAAGCGCCACGACTTGGCTCTACATCGCCAGCGTCAAGCTGATGTCGCGCAGGCTGGGGGCGGTATCATCTTGATCCCGAATGAGATCAACGGTTTAGCCTGTTACAATGCCGATTCGAGTCAGACTCTAAGGGTCTGTCAGGAATTAACCGCGCGACCTGTTTTGTTGCAAGGTTGGAGCGTGTAGTTCCATTCGCCGTGGAACTCGTCGCGTAGGATGTTGAGTTCGGACATTTCCTGATCGTTCACCACAATCCCTTTTGGGTAGGTGCTGGTGTCGAGTTCACACTGCACGGTCAGGCCGGTCTTGGTCGTGGTCGCGCTGATCAGGTCCACCATGACGCGATAGCTGACAAGCGGCTTGGCGCGCCAGTTCATGCTGATGAATGAGAACAGCCGATGCTCAATCTTGTTCCATTTGCTGGTGCCCGGCGGCAGGTGGTGGACGCGGATCTTGATGCCGAGTTCATTGGACAGCTTTTGCAGTTCACGCTTCCATAAGCGCACGCGCGAGCCGTTGCTGCCGCCACCATCGGCGGTGATCGTCAGGTGGCGCGCGCCCGGATAGCGCTTGCACCCGACCCCGTGCCACCAGTTGCGGATTGTCTGCACGGCGAATTGCGCAGTGTCGTGATCGATGCCGACGCTGACCCAGCCGGCATTGGCGGCCAGATCGTAGATTCCATATGGCACCGCCCGACCAATCTCCTTGATCAGGAAGTCGTGCACGCGGACCTCCTCGGGATCACCCTGTGGCCGCCATTCCCGGCCAGCATTCTTGAAGTCGCCGACAAGCTCCTTCTTCTTCGTGTCGACGGATATCACCGGCTGCTGCTCGGCCAGGGCGCGGCTGATGCTCGTATTGATGTGGGCGAATTGCGCATCGCGATCCGGGTGGCTGTCACCTTCGCGGGTCTTGCTGTTGGCCTGGAGGCTGAATTTCTGGCCGCGGAGCAATTCGCCAACCACGGTGTGGCTGATTTTATGCCCCATGGCGCGCAATTCAGCAGCCAGGCGGCGTAGGCCTTTGCAGGTCCAGCGCAGGGGCGACATCGGGTCGCCGCGTTCACTCGGGCTGACCAGCGCCAACAAATCGTCCAGCAGTGCCGGGTCTGTCGCGGTCAACGCTTTGCGGCCGCCTCCGGGACGGCGATTGCGGTCAGTTGGCACCTCGGCGACGCCAGCAAGCTCGTCCAAGCCCCGGCCGATCGTGCTCGGTGCAATACCGGTCGCCCGGGCAACAGCGGCGATCCCGCCA
Source organism: Acetobacteraceae bacterium (assembly GCA_965276755.1). Taxonomy (GTDB): domain Bacteria; phylum Pseudomonadota; class Alphaproteobacteria; order Acetobacterales; family Acetobacteraceae; genus CAJCIS01. Next base: position 1,025,791 of record OZ255625.1, on the reverse strand, counting down.
TACCCGGCCGAACGCGCCTCGGCCGCAGCGAAGGAGCGACGGCCTCGTTCATCAAGATGCGGGGCAAGAGAAACAAAACGATCACGAATGGCGCTGGTATCAATCATGTACGCACGCTACGAAAGCGCTCCGTGACCGGGGAATCCCCCCACTTACCCGCAAGCGCAACCCGATTCAGCTATTTCCTGACAAACCCTAAGTGGCCCCAGTTTACGCCGAGAAACCAAGGGCCATGATGTGCACTTTCCACTGATGCCTTTCCAGGCCGCACAGCCCAAGGGGGTATAAACATGAAAACCGGAGAGCCGCTGTAGCCGCCAACGGATCGGCCCTCAACAAGATAACTCTCCTGCATAAAGCCGGTATCTTGTCTGATTTTTTCGCCAGGCATTTGAGCTATATTGCCGAACCGGACTACAGGCGAATGCTGCTGCTTTCCGTCATGGTCAACAAGGCGCCCGACAGAAAATGCCTCTTCTCCTACGCCGATGTCGTATTCCTGTATCAACTCCTTTGTGACAGTTTGCATTAGTCTCCACGTCATAGCCGTACAGTTAAAATGCAAGGGAAAATCAATCAGAAGAATAGCAAGGTCATCGCCATCGGGATGCCTGAACCATTTTCGTTCATCGCTATCAATTGGGAGCAACCCAAGGTCTTTGGTATATAAGCGGAACGTTAAAGCGCCACTATCTACTACATGACGATTTGTCACTGCATAGAGATGATTCTGTTTTGCCCTGTCAAACGGAAATGTAACTAAAAAACCACACCCGCCAAAGCTCTCGCCACTTTCCGCTGATGAAAGTGACGGGTAAAGGTAAAAAATGCTTTCAAGGATTGTATCCGATATGCGCGGCATAGGCGGCTCCCAGCATGGAACTAACGCTCCATTTCTCAGCCTCTTCTCGGTCCAGTGCCCTTGGAGGCGAAGATCGTCTGATCTATAAGGAAGCATTAGCTTTGGCTCCATACTGAGTCAAGTATGTTATTACCAAAGTTTTTGGTTCTTTTTTTCAAAAAAGAACTGCTTCCTTCCTTACCCCCGATCCCGCATCAACCGAGCCTTGTCCCGCGCCCAGTCCCGATCCGCGATCGCATGCCGCTTGTCCGCCTTATTACGCCCCTGCCCCAACCCCAGCGTGACCTTGGCCATGCCCTTGTCATTAAAATGGATGTCAAGCGGCACGAGCGTGTAGCCGTTGCGGGCGACCGCACCCAGGAGTTTGGCGGCTTCCTTCTTGTGCAACAGGAGCTTGCGCATGCCGCGGGGTTCGAAGCGGGAGAGGACGCCCGCCTGGTATTCGGGGATGTAGGCGTTGAAGAGATAGACTTCGCCCTCGCGTTCGCCGGCCCAGGCTTCGGTAATGGTGGCGCGGCCGTGGCGAAGGGATTTGACCTCCGGGCCGCGCAGGACGAGGCCGGCTTCCAGCGTTTCCTTAATGGTGTAGTCGAACCGCGCCTTGCGGTTCTGGGCAGCCATGCCGTGCGAGATCAGGCTCGACTTCTTCTTTTCCTTGGCCATTCGCAGGGGTCTAAAGCATTGCCGGCGCGCAGGCCATCAATTGACGGGGGGTTTGGGGGGACCGGCTCGGTCCACGCAATCCTTCCTGCATTTTGCCCATCCCTAGCCGAGCAGCCCAAGGCCGGCCATGGCGGCGCGCACGCGGGTTTGCGCGGCCTCGGTAATGGGGGCGAGTGGGAGGCGCACGTGCGGGGTCGTGCTGCTGAGGAGGGAGACGGCGAATTTGGCGGGGCCGGGGCTGGGTTCGCAGAACATGGCGTCGTGCAGGGGGAGGAGGCGGGCCTGGATGGCCATGGCGTCGGCCAGGCGGCCCGCAGCCCAGGCGGCGTGCATAGACGCGCATAGGGTGGGGGCGGCGTTCGCGGTGACTGAGATGCAGCCTGCGCCGCCGGCGGCGAGGAAGGAGAGGGCGGTGTGGTCCTCGCCGGAGAGCTGGATGAAATCGGGGCCGCAAAGGGCGGCGGTGTGCAGCGGGCGGGCGAGGTTGGCGGTGGCGTCCTTGACGCCGACGATGTTGGGGTGGGTGGCGAGGCGGGCCATGGTTTCGGGCGTCATGTCGATGACGCTGCGGCTGGGGATGTTGTAGATGATGAGCGGCAGTCGGGCGGCATCGGCGATGGCCATGTAGTGGCGGTAGAGGCCCTCCTGGCTGGGCTTGTTGTAGTAGGGGGTGACGACCATGACCGCGTCCGCGCCGGCCCCTCGTGCGTGGGTGGCCAGGTCGATGGCCTCGGCGGTGCTGTTGGAGCCGGCGCCGGCAATGACCGGGACGCGGCCGGCGGCGGCGTGCACGGCGATTTCGATGATGCGGCGGTGTTCTTCGTGGGTGAGGGTGGGGGATTCGCCGGTGGTGCCGGCGGGGACGATGGCGGATGTGCCCTGGGTGATTTGCCAGTCGATGAAGGCGGTGGCGGCTTGGGCGTCGATGTCGCCCGTGTTGGTCATGGGTGTGATCAGGGCGGTCATGGAGCCGCGCAGGGTGGGGGTCGTTGGCATGGGGCGGGGAAGGTAGGGGGGCGTGTGGGGCGAGGCAAGCGGCATGGCAGCGAAGAAGTCCTATTCCGGCTCATGTCATTGCGGCTTCGTGCGCTTTACGGTTGCGGCCGACATCGACCATGTTCGGGTGTGTGACTGTTCGGTGTGCCGCAAGCGTGGTGCATTAAATTTCCGCGTTGCCGACGAAGACATGCGCGTCGAGACGGCGTTGGATCGGCTCTCCGTCTATCGCTGGGGTAGCTGTACAGCGGCGGAGTATTTCTGCCCGACATGCGCATTTTGCCATTCCGCCGGCCGAGCCATTCAATGGCGGCCAAGGCTGCGCGCGGGGTGGCCCGATTTGATGGCTGGGCAATCAACGTGAGATGCCTGGACGGTGTGGATGCCGAGGCGCTTTCGCGACATTTGATTTGTGGAAGCGGGATTTAGCGCGGTTCGGGTTTGACGGCACCAGGGTTTTTGCCAAGCTGAATCGCCTAAACCCGATCGCTTGACCCAACGAGCACTGCGCTGAGAGGCGATGCGGAAATCTGCCTGGCAAGGCGGCCGAAAGAGGTTGCCTTCATGCGTTCGCAGGTTAAATCGGCGTTGCTTTTCGCGGAGGGATACGGCACGGTCAGGGGACGTCATGGAGGTTGACATGGGCCGCCGTAACAGTGTTGCCATAATCCTGACGGCCTTGACAGCAATACCGTCGCTGCTTGCCGCGCAGCCTCTCACGACGCTGTTCGGATTTGACGGAACCGATGGGGCGTTTCCCGAAGCGCCACTCATCTATCACGATGGCACGCTCTATGGCACGACATTCCAGGGCGGCGACGTGACCTGTTATAGGGGATACACTTGCGGCACGGTGTTCGCCGTCAACGCGGCTTCAGGCAAGGAAACCGTGCTCCACAACTTCGCCGGCTATCCGCACGACGGGGGTTACCCGCTAGCAGGCGTTGTGTATGAGGGCGATAAGCTGTTCGGCCTGACGAGCGAGGGCGGACCCAAGGATTTCGGCACGCTCTTCAGCGTTGACCCCCATACCGGCGCCGAGAAGATACTTGTTGATTTCCGCAACGCGCGACAAAGCGCGCCGGCCGCAAGCCTGACCGTGCATGGTGGAACTCTCTACGGCACAACCGGGAGTACACTGTTCAGGGTCGATGCCGCCTCGGGTATGCTGACGACCCTGGTTTCCTTCCATAATAACAGTCTCTTTCCCGATAGCGTGACTTATCGGAACGGCATGCTTTATGGCAGTCTCTATCAAGGCGGGCCGTATAGAAGCGGTAAAGCGTACAAAGTGGATCTGGCCACGCTAAGCCTGACCACGCTCTTTCTGTTCAATGACGGCGCACAGGGCGGTGGGCCCACCGGCGCCACCGCGTTGCATGGTCAATTCATGTACGGCACGACTTATCGGGGCGGATCGGGCTGCGGCTCCGGCTGCGGCACCGTCTTTCAGGTCGATGTCAACACGCGTCGCGAAAAAGTTCTCTACGCGTTCACGGGCGGCGCCGATGGCCACGGCCCACAGACTGGCCTGATATGGGTGAACGGCTTCCTCTACGGCGCCGACCGCGGGGCCAATTCAGGGTGCGAAACAAACGGTTGCGGCACGGTGTTCAAGGTCGATCCGGCGACCGGTATCGAAACCGTCTTGTACACTTTTACAGGAGGTGCCGATGGCGGCCTGCCGATCGGCGGGCTGACCTACGCGAACGGCTACCTGTACGGCACAACGACGCTTGGCGGCAACACGGCGTGCAACAATGGAAACGGCTGCGGAACCGTGTTCAAACTGGCACCATAGAAGCCGTCATCAGGCGAGTTGTACTGCCGTGGTCGCTGGGCTTTCTGTGCCAAGCGCAGGGTGTGATCTCTGCGGCGGCCTGAGTGTTGGGCCGGTGAAACCGTGGGGACAGGGGCAGTAGCGTCAGGAGCAAGGTTGGCGACCCTGCAGCTTTGTTTGCAAGGCAATATCGAAGCTGGCCGATCTGTAGGCCTGCACGAAGCGACCTACGGGGCATTGAACCGTATAGATGAACAGCACGTCTTCCGAGGAGTCCGGCTTGTCCGGGTTGTCGTTACCCGGCCTGAAGTGCAGCACGTGGCCGAAAACAAGCAGGGCTAGCCGATCGGATGAGTCCAGCCGCGCCAGGCGAACCTGCAGGGCGCCACCATCATAGAGCAAGTCGTCAAGGTGAGTGTCGAAAACACGCAGAAGCAGATTGGCTGCTTGCAGCGTTCCATTGCCTTGCGATGTGGCATCGAGCGTGACCTTGACGCGGTCCCCGCTTGCGTCTTGCAAAACGAGTGGAAGCTGGGTCTTGCGTTCAATCAGGTGCTCGAACGTTGGTGAAAGGTCATCTGGTGCTGTTGCGGCCTGCTGCGCACAGGCCTGTGTCGCCATGGCCGCCACGAAGAATAGGACCGGACGCAGCATGCTCAGGCTCGCCATGCAGTCTCGACAATGGGCCAGCCCACGCAGATGTTCAGCTTTTTCGTCCAGGCAACGTGCCCATGTATTTCGCAATGATGCCCAGCATCACCTCGTCCGCGCCGCCGCCGATGCTGCCGAGGCGACCGTCACGGAAACTCCGCGAGATTGGGGTTTCGTCCATGTAGCCCATTCCGCCCCAGTATTGCAAGCAGGCGTCGGCGCATTCGCGCTGCAGGCGGCCGCCCTTGAGCTTGGCCATGGAGGCGAATTTGGTGCAGTCGCCGCCGCCGACGTGGATGTCGATGGATTTCCAGGTGAGCGCGCGTAGGGCTTCGACTTCGGTCATGAGCTCGGCGAGGCGGAAATGGACCACTTGATTGTCGAGGATCGCGTGGCCGAAGGCTTGGCGTTGGCGCGTGTAGTCGATGGTGGCGTCGATCATGCGTTCGCAGCCGACCGCGGATTTAAGCGCGGCATAGAGGCGTTCTTCCTGAAACTGCATCATCTGATACATGAAGCCGCGGCCTGGCTCGCCGATCAGATTGCGCGCGGGGATGCGCACGTCCTCGAAGTACAGAAGCGCGGTGTCCGATGAGTGCATGCCCATCTTGCGCAGCTTTTTGCCGACGCTGACGCCGCGCGTGCGCTTGCCGTCTTCTTGCAGGGGGACGATGAGAAGGGATTTGTTGGCGTGGCCGGTGCCATCGCCCGTGTTGGCGAGCATGCACATCCAGTCGGCCTGGGTGCCGTTGGTGATCCACATCTTCGATCCGTTGATGACATAGTAGTCACCATCGCGGACGGCGCGGGTTTTTATGGCGGCGACATCGGAACCTGCGTTGGGTTCGGAAACGCCGATGCAGGCGACCATGTCCCCGGTGATGGCCGGGGCGAGGTATTGTGCGCGCAATTCGGGTGAGCCGAAGCGGGCCAGCGCCGGTGTTGCCATGTCGGTCTGCACGCCGATGGCCATGGGCACGCCGCCGCAGCTGATGTGTCCGGTGGCTTCGTTGAAGACGGCAGCGTAGGAGTAGTCCAGGCCCAGTCCGCCATTTTCCTCGGGCTTGTTGATGCCGAGCAGGCCGAGTGCGCCCATTTTCCTGAAAATTTCGCGCGCGGGGAAGATTTCCGCGCGTTCCCATTCATCTACGTGTGGGTTGATTTCCGCGTTGATAAATTTGATCGTGGTTTCTCTGATGGCTTCGTGCTGGTCTGTCAGGTGCATAGCTAAACTTTCAAAAGTTTTTTGGTTCTTTTTTTCAAAAAAGAACTTCTTCCTTTTAGGCGCCGGTAAAGTTGGCTGGGCGTTTTTCAAAAAAGGCAGTGACTCCCTCGGCAAAGTCGGCGGTGTGACCGGCCTGGGTTTGCAGGGTGCGCTCGGTGGCCAGGGCAGCGTTAAGATCCGTGCTGGTGGCGGCCCAGGCGGCGCGGCGGATCAGGCCGAGCGAGAGGGTGGGGCCGGCGGCGAGCTCGGTGGCCAGGGTCAGGGCTGTGGATTGGAGGTCCTCGTCCGGGACGACGCGATTGATCAGGCCCCAGGCGCGGGCTTTGTCGGCGGGGAGTTTTTCGCCGAGCAGCATGAGTTCCATGGCGCGGACGCGGCCCACGGCCTGGCTGAGCAACCAGGTGGCGCCCCCGTCCGGCACCAGGCCGATGCGGCGGAAGGCTTGGAGGAAGTAGGCGGTCTCGCCGGCGATGATGAGATCAGCTGACAGCGCCAGGCTGGCGCCGACGCCGGCGGCCGCCCCTTGGACGGCCGAAATCCAGGGGATGGGCAAGTCGCGCAGGGTGCGCATCAGGGGGTTTATGTGGTGTTCGAGCGCGGCGCCGGCGTCCCGTTTTTCGCCTAGTGTCGGGGCGGTGGCGGTGAGGTTTGCGCCCGAGCAGAAAGCGCGGCCGGCGGCGCACAGGAGCATGGCGCGGGCGGAGTGGGCGGCGTCCTGGACTGCCTCGTGAATGGCGTCGGTCAGGGGCATGGTCAACGCGTTGAGCGTGGCGGGATCGTTGAGGCGGATGATGGCGACGTTGCCGGCGCGCTCGGTTTGCAGGTGCGGGTGCATGGGCGTTCCCTATGTTGGACATAGTGTGCCCTTGTTGGGCGCTTAAACAAAGACGGGGGGTTTGGGGGGATGGCACATCTCCCCCAACCTTGCTTTCTTGTCTTTATGCAAGCTCTGGACGGACTAAAGATTCTCGACCTGACCCGCGTGCTGGCTGGGCCATGGTGCACGCAATTGCTGGCCGATCTGGGTGCCGACGTATTGAAGATCGAAAAGCCCGGCGAGGGCGATGACACGCGCAGTTGGGGCCCGCCGTTTGTGGAGAGTTCTGTTCAGCCGGGCCTGAAGATGGCGACGTATTTCATGTCGGCCAATCGCGGCAAGCGCTCGGTGGCAATTGATATTGCGACCGCAGAGGGTGCTGCTGTGGTGCGCGCGATGGCGGCGCAGTGCGATGTGTTGGTGGAGAACTTCAAGGTCGGCGGGTTGGCGAAATATGGGCTGGGGTGGGAGGATTTGCGGGCGATCAATCCGCGGCTGATTTATTGCTCGATTACGGGGTTTGGGCAGACGGGGCCTTATGCATCTCGGCCGGGGTATGATTTTATTGTGCAGGGCATGGGCGGGTTGATGGGGATTACGGGGGAGGTGGATGGCGAGCCGATGCGTGCGGGCGTTGCGGTGACCGATCTGTTTACGGGTATGTATGCGTGCACGGGGATTTTGGCTGCGTTGTATCAGCGGGCGCGAACGGGGGTCGGGCAGTGGATCGACGTGGCGTTGCTGGATGTGCAGGTGGCGACGATGGCCAACCAGGCGGTGGCGCATTTGGCGACGGGGCGCAATCCGGCGCGGCATGGGAATGCGCATGCCTCCATTGTTCCGTATGAGGTTTTCCATGCGCGGGATGGGGCAATTACCGTGGCAGGGGGGAATGACGGGCTGTTTCGGCGGATTTGCGCGGTGTTGGGGCGGGAGGAGCTGGGGCGTGATCCTCGGTTTGCGTTGAATGCGTCGCGGGTGGAGAATCGGGGGGTGTTGGTGCCGTTGTTGGCTGGGTTGATTGCGGAGTGGGGGAAGGCGGAATTGCTGGCGGCGCTGGATGGTGCGGGTGTGCCGGCGGGGCCGATCAATACGATGAGCGAGGTGTTTGAGGATCCTCAGGTGGCGGCTCGGGGGATGGCGATACGGCGGGAGTCTGCTGTTATGGGTAAGGTAGTGGGCGTGCGGTGCCCATTGCGGATGTCGGGTGCCGAAATTGGGGCGGAGCGCGCGCCGCCGGGATTGGGGGAGCATACGGGCGAGGTTTTGGGGCGCTTTGGACTTCTGGATTGCTTCGGCCAAGTGGCCTCGCAATGACAATAATTTCTACTGCGAAAGCTCCGTGGCCACGCGATCCGCATGGTAAATCTTCGTCAGCGCCTCCATCAGCGCCGCCGTGTCCACCGCAACCGCACGGTTGACGCTGCCGTCGTAGCCGAAATCCCCACCCAGCGACTGGATATTGCCATCGAAAATCAGGCCGATGGCATTGCCGTCGCGCCCGATCACGGGCGAGCCGGAATTGCCGCCGATGATGTCGTTGGTCGTGGCTATGTCCAGGTTCGTGTTGCCGTCGACCGCGCGGCGCGCGGCGGCCCAGCTGGGTGGCAGCTTGAACGGGTCCCGACCGGTTTCGTGGTCGTAGGCGCCGGCGAAGTTGGTGATGGGTGCCACGGTCTGGCCGTTCTGCTGGTAGCCGGCGACCGTGCCGTAGGAGAGGCGCAGCGTGAAAGTCGCGTCCGGATAGGCAGACTTGCCTTCCAGCGCGAACTTGGCGCGCGCAATCAGGGCTGCGTTCTTGGTGATGACAGCCTTGACCGAGTTCTCGAATTTCGCGCGCACGGCGCGGGCAGGGCCGTCGAGGCGGCGCGCGAAGTCGAGCATCGGGTCGTGGAAGGCATCGATTGCGGTTGCGCCGCCGGCCAGGAGCTTGGCACGCACCGCGGGATCTTTCAGTTGCGAACCATCGACGATCGCCGCGGCAATTTCGGCAGGAGATTGCTTGCCCATGATGGCGCGCACGTCGGCGTCACCCGTGCCGAGATATTCGCGCAGCTTGGTCAGCCACCAGGTGATGAGCGTTTTCTGCAGCTCGGGGTAGATGGGCGCGGGCGATGTTATCTGAAGCTTGAGCAGGGGGAAGTTGCTGTCGGCATATTCCTCGAGCCGCTGCCCATTGGGCTTTTGCACTTCGGCCGCGTATTGCACGAGCGCCAATGCCTGGCCGAGCATGTCGATGAGCCCCGGACCCGTGCGGCCGATCAGCGAATTGCGCACGAAGAGCGTCTTCTGCACGGCAACGGCCCCTGCAATGGCGTCCCACGCGCCGCCGTCCTGCTGGGCGAGCTTGACCTCGGCCGCCACGCGGCCACGCAGGTCTGATTCCGAACGCGCCTTGTCGGGAATGATCGTGCCTTCGACGAGGGAAAGCTGGCGGCCCTTGTAGGCCTTGAGCGAATTCTCGATGCCGAAAAGCAGCGTGTGTGACGTGCGCGCCTGTTCGGCGCCTTTGGTTGCGTATTCGGTCAGCACGCCGCGCAATTCAGCCAGGATGCCGAGGATGAAGGGCTGCTGCTGGTCACGAAGGAAGTGCAATTGGGCCAGCGTGTCGTCTCGCTCCGTGCCGCCAGGATTGCCCGAGACAAAGGCGAGGTCGCCGTCATGCACGCCGCCGCGGGCAAATTTCAGGTAGGTGTCGGTGTGCAGCGGCTGGCCGTGATCGTAAATGCGCACCATCGCGGAATCAAGATCGTAGCGCGGGAAGGTGAAATTGTCCGGGTCGCCGCCGAAGAAGGCCACACTTTCCTCGGGCGCCCAGACCACGCGCAGATCCTGGTAGCGGCGATATTTGTAAAGGTCGTAGATGCCGCCGTGATAGAGCGTCACGACCTGGCACTGCACGTCCGCACCCGTGGTGCAGCCTTTTTCGACGCTTGCGATGGCGCCGCGTTCGGCGTCGTGGAAGGTGCCGCCGGACTTGCCCGCGGTGGCGGCATCGATTTGCGCCGTGACGTCGGAGATCGCGGTGAGCTGCTCGCCTTCCAGCGCGGGACAGGCTTTTTCGTCGGCCTGCGTGGGCGCGTAGAAGCCGTGGGCGATGTAGTCGTGCGTGGCGTCGGCCAATTCGGACAGGCAGGCGCGGGCGCAATGGTGGTTGGTCATGACCAGGCCGTCCGGCGAGACGAGGCTGGCGGAACAGCCCTCAGCCAGGCGGATGCTGGAGAGGCGGGCGTGATCCAGCCACGCCTGGTCTGGGGCCCAGCCGTATTTGGCGCGCATGCGGGCTGCGGGGAAGTTGTCGTAGGTCCACATGCCTTCGTCGGCTTGGGCGGCGGTCGATAGGAGGGTGGCGGTCAGGAGCAGGTATTTCATGGGTAAAAGTTTAGCAACGAAGGAAGGCAAGGGCAAGGAAGGTCTTCTTTTTTGAAAAAAAGAAGCAAAAAACTTTTGCAAGTTTGCTTGCGCGCATGCCGACTTTCTTTTCTTCACAAAAGAACTGTCTTCCTTGCTTCCGCCACCCGCGCCCTCGAAACCGGCGCCTCCAGCCCATTGACCAACCGCAGCCGCACATTGCGCCCATCCTGCACCGTGCCGACCACCGCATGGCGCGCCACCCACCAGGAGCGATGCACCTGCAAGCCGGGCACTTTGCCGAGTTCGTCCATCGCCTGGCGCAACGGAATAAGGATCAGCGCGGAGCCGGCGCTGGTGTGCACGCGCACGTAATGGTCTTCCATCTGCAGCGCGATCAGCTCGCGGCCGAGATGGCGGGGGATGCGGCTGAGGAAATCGCCCGGCGGTGGCGTCAAGGCGGGCGTGGCAGTGCCTGGGCCGGGGCGCAGCGCCCAGAGGTGGGCGGCCGCCATGGCCGACGCGATAAGCAAGGTTTGAGCGTAGAACGTGGACACGGAGATATGGCCGCGCAGGCTTGGCCAGAGCGTCATGACCACCGTTTGGCACAGAAATGCCAGGGGCAGTGCGACGAGCGCGGTGACGATTGCGGTGGCCAGGATCGCGGGCACACGCAGGCGGGGGGCGAGCAGGACGGCGGGCCGGATGGACAGGCCGAACATGATCTCGCCGGTGAGAATGGCGCCGGTCCAGTAGGCAATCACGGTCAGGCGGGGGGAGTTGAGGTAGCTGCCGAACGGGCCGACCACGCCCAGGGCCAGGCCCACGGCCGCCGCGATGGCGAGGTCTCGCCGCCACTGGGCGCGCGTGCCGAAGAGGGGCGGTTCGCCGGGCGGCGCGCCCATTGGCCCATTGGCGAAAACGGGCTCGCGCGGCGGTGGTGGCGGCGGTTCATGGAGGCGTTGGATTGGAAGGAAGCCCACGATGAAGACCCTGAATCGATTGGCCGTGTTGCTGGCGGCCTTGCTGATCGGCGGCGGCGGCGCGCACGCCAATGTCGGCTTTAGCACGTTGCGCGTGGCCGATGGCGCCAATCCGCCGCTGGAGGTGGGCGTATGGTATCCGACCGCGGCGCCCGCGCACCCAACGCCTGTCGATCTGTTCGTCCAGGATTTGGCGCCGGATGCGCCCGTGGCGGGGCGAGGCTTGCCGCTGGTGGTGTTCTCGCACGGCAATGGCGGGGTGTTCAGCGGGCATCTGGATACGGCCGCCGCGCTGGCCCAGGCTGGGTTTGTGGTGGCCGCTCCCACGCATACGGGGGATAATTATCGCGATCAGAGTGCTGCGACCGATGTGGGCGGGCGGGTGCGGCAGATCTCGGCCGTGATCGACGCTTTGACGAAGGGCTGGGTGGCGGGCGCTGTCAATCCGGCTCGGGTAGGGGCGTTCGGATTTTCAGCGGGCGGGATGACGGTGCTGATCGCGGCCGGGGCGCGGCCGGATCTGAGTCGCCTGGGGCCGCATTGCGCGGCCCATCCGGGGTATTTCGATTGCCAGTTGATGAGGGCGCAACATGTGGCGGTGCCGGCAGGTTTGGCGCCGATTGCGGCGGCGGATGCGCGGGTGCGGGCGATCGTGGTGGCGGCGCCTGCGCTGGGATTTACGCTGGCGGGCGGGGGTGCGCGGGATGTACGCGTGCCGGTGCAGTTGTGGCGGGCGGATGGCGATGCAATTTTGCCGGCGCCTGATTATGCGGACGCGGTGCGGGCGGCGCTACCGGTGGCGCCTGAGTTTCATGGCGTGCCGGGGGGTGGGCATTTCGATTTTCTGGCACCTTGTTCGGAGGCTTTGGCGCGGGTGGCGCCGGTGATTTGCACGGAGGCACATGGGTTTGATCGGGTGGGGTTTCATGTGGCGTTCAATCGGGCGGTTGTGGGGTTTTTCCGGCGGACGATTGGGAAGTAGGGAAGCAGGTCTTTTTCGAAAAAAGCACTGGTGTCATGTTTGACTCTCAGAGTATGGCGTGGGGAGATGTGGCTGACGTATACGTCAGCCCCCCGTCTTTAATTAGGACAGGTTCTAAATGAATGACGGGGGGTTTGGGGGGGATGGCACATCTCCCCCAATCTTTCTCTCCTTGATGCGCTTGATGCGCAGGTGCTGCTTGGTCCATCAGCCGGGGTGACGAGGCGGACCGGCTCAGCCGCTCAGCCGGACGATAGTGTTCTTGTTCAAAAAATATGCCTCCTCGCTGTTTAGAGTGGGCTAGCCGCCGCGTCAGCCCCCTCTAGCCATGTTTCTCGGTTCGGCTGGAGCGCCGTTTCTCCGTCCCGGCCTAACACCTGCCCGACGCTGGCTGCGGCGGCTGTCAAGGATGGCCGAAGGCCACCGCAAAGCGGCGCGCAGCGTCCTTGATTGCCGCCGCAGCCAGCGTCACGCTTGTTCCAGCCGGGGGCCACACGCCGGAGGGAGAGCGATGAAAGACACCAGTCTGTTGCAAGCGGCGCTGGGCCTGACCCAGCCCTGGAGCGTTGTTCAAAGCACGTTTGACGCGGCTGCCCGTCAGCTCGACATCCATCTCGACTTTGCCCGCGGCAGCCGCTTTGCGTGCCCAAACTGCGGGACCGCCGATTGCCCGGTGCACGACGCCGAAGTGTCCACCTGGCGCCATCTCAACTTCTTCCAGCACCAGGCTTATCTGCACGCCCGCGTGCCGCGCACGAAATGCGCACAGTGCGGTGTCCGCAAGATTGCCGTCCCTTGGCCGCGAAAAGACAGCGGCTTTACGTTGCTGTTCGAGGCGTTGCTCATGACCATGCTAAGCGCCATGCCTGTCAGCGCCGTCGCACGCATGGTGGGAGAACACGATACCAGACTTTGGCGCGTGATCCACCACTACGTTGGCGAGGCGCGCGAAGCAATGGATGCATCCGGCGTGACCCGCGTGGCCATCGATGAGACCGCAGCCGCCCGCGGTCACACCTACATTTCCCTTTTTGTCGATATCGACCAGGCGCGCGTGCTGTTTGCCACCCAAGGCAAGGACGCGGCCACGGTCGCCGCCTTTGCCGAGGACCTTCGCGCGCACCACGCCACTCCCGAGCAGGTGGAAGAGGTGTGCATCGACATGAGCCCAGCCTTTATCAAAGGCACGGCAGAGAGCCTGCCGAACGCACACGTCACGTTCGCTCGTTTTCACGCTATGAAGATCGTCAACCACGCGGTCGATCGCGTGCGCCGTGCCGAGCAGAAGGTGCAGCACGCGCTCAAAGGCACGCGCTATATCTGGTTACGCAATCCGGGAAATTTGTCGCAGCGCCAAAGCGCCACGCTGGCGTCCTTGCCCACACGCAACCTTAAAACCGCACGGGCCTATCAGATCAAGCTCGCTTTCCAGGATCTCTACAGCGAAGAAACCCCCGAACAAGCCGCCGATTACCTCAAACGATGGTATTTCTGGGCAACCCACAGCCGTCTTGCGCCGGTTATTGAAGCCGCACAGACCATCAAGACCCACTGGCACGGCATCATACGCTGGTTCAACAGCAAGATCGCCAATGGCTTGATCGAGGGGATCAACAGCCTCGTCCAAGCGGCAAAGGCAAAAGCCAGGGGCTACCGCTCAGTCCGGAACCTCATTGCAATCGTCTACCTGCTTGCCGGAAAACTCGATTTCAAGCTGCCAGCGCTATGAAAGCGCATACCCACCGCAAACAGCGAGGAACCAGAAAACTTTTACTTGTTTGATTCATGCTTGAGGTTGGATCGTGACCGCCGGTGATGACTATCCACGGCTCCTTCGGCTCAGTGCAAGCAGGCAAATAGTCGCCAGGGTCGGGCTGGCTTGCGAACGCGCATTGTTCTGACGAGCGATGCCATTGAGGCTCGTGTGGTCTTCACATTAAAGCTGAGTCGGTCGCAGATAATCGGCTGGCGGTTACGCGAGTTTCGGCAGCTGGACTGAACTATGGACGTTCTACCTTCGGAAGTTACCCTATGTTTTTGTCATTCAGGCAAACACGCGCGATTTGCTTGCTGAAGGCCAGGCCTGCGGTCTATGGTGGGCCAAGCAACGGAGAACAGCCCGATGTTGCAAAGCACCGAGATTGGCCTGCCGCCCTGGGTATCCAGGCGCCTCATCACGGTCGCCGACTACTACAAGATGGCCGACAGCGGCATCCTGACGCCCGAGGACCGCGTCGAACTTATTGAAGGCCAGATCATCGAGATGGCACCGATCGGAAGCGAACACGCCGGCCGCTTGAACAGATTGAACCGCCTGCTGATCACCTTTCTTGGAAACCGCGCCAACCTCAGCGTCCAGTGCCCGGTGCGCTTGAGCGATATCCTCCAGCCGGGGCCTGACTTCGCCGTCCTCAAACCAAGGCCGGAAGATTACACCGCAAACCTGCCAACCGCCGCCGATGTGCTGCTGCTGATCAAGGTTGCGGATACCAGCTTGAAATACGACGCACGCGTCAAGGCCGGGCTCTACGCCCGCCATGGCATCCCCGAGTTGTGGATCGTGGGTTTGCCGGCGCGGCTTGTCAGCGTCTATCGCAAACCGGATGGCGGGTCCTACACGTCCTGCACGCAGGTCGTCGGGCTGCATGCGCTGACAATCGAGGCGCTGCCCGGCATAGAACTGCGCGCCGATGACATATTCGGCGTAGGCTGACGCAGCGCTTTACAGCGTTGGCGCCGGATGCTGACTTTTCAGCAAGTCACGAATTTCGGCCAGCAGCACCTCGGAGTTCGGCGGAACAGTCGGGGCGTCTTCCTGCTTGCGCATGAAGCGCTGAAGCGTGCGCACCAGCCAGAACACCACAAAAGCAACGATCAGGAACTGGATCACGGCATTGACGAACAGGCCGTAATTGATCGTGACCGCGCCGGCGGCCTTGGCCGCGGCGATGGTGGCGGCCGCGGGTCCTTTGATGGTCACGAAGCGGTCGGAAAAATCCACCCCGCCGGTCAGCAGGCCGATGACGGGATTGAACACGTCCTTGACCAGGCTCTGCACGATCCCCGTGAAAGCGGCGCCGATAATGATGCCGACGGCCAGGTCCACCACGTTGCCGCGCATGATGAAGGATTGGAAGTCGCCGATCCAGCCCGGCTTGCGCGGCAACCTTACCATCATGACGACTTCCCCGAATTGTGCAACGACTCCAATCTAAGCGCAGCGACCACCATAAGACAAAAGTTTTTTGGTCCTTTTTTCAAAAAAGGACTGCTTCCTTCCTTCGCCCTAACTGCTGCCAATCAAAATCCCGCAAGCCAGAACCAGCGCTCCGCCGACAACAATCTGCAAAGCCGCACTGAACAGATTACTTTCCATATACCGCCAGCGTATCCAAGAAATAACCATCAACTCAATCACCACCACAACCGCGGCCACGCTGGTCGCGGTCCAGAAATCCGCAATTAGATACGGTAGCGTGTGCCCGATCCCGCCCACGGTCGTCATGGCCCCGGTAATGCCGCCACGCAGAAGCGGATTGCCGCGCCCGGAAATCTTGCCGTCATCTGACAACGCCTCGGCAAATCCCATCGATATTCCTGCGCCGATCGAGGCAGCCATCCCCACCAGAAACGCATTATGGCTGGCATGCGTGGCAAAGGCCGCGGCAAACACGGGTGCCAGAGTGGAGACCGAGCCGTCCATCAGCCCGACCAGGCCGGGCTGGACGATGCGCAGCACGAAGCGGCGGCGAGCGGTATCGTCCTCCTCCTCCTTCTTGCCGCCGGCCAAATGGCGTTCGGCGACTTCGCCCGCGGTGCGCTCGTGGCCCTCTTCAACCGCAGCCAGATCGCCCAGCAGCTTGCGTATCGCCACATCGGTGCTGCTGCCGGCGGCCTGGCGATAGAAGCGACTGCTCTCGATTTCCATCGTGCGCGCGGTCTGTCGCACGGCCTCGATCCCCAGCCGCTTGAGCTGCCATACGGGCCGGCGAGGCGTGAAGCCGCGCACGTCCGCGCGCCGGATCAGCGGAATGTGCTGGCCGAATTTCAGCGCGTAGAGGTCGATCAGGCTGCGCCGGTGATCGTTCTCCTCGGCGGACATGTCCAGGAAGATCTTGGCGCTGTCAGGGTATTCGGTGCGCAGGCGTTCGGCAAAATCGGCGTAGATGCGCCCATCTTCTTCTTCGGCGCCGATGGCCAGCGCCAGGATTTCGCGTTCGGAGAGTTCGTTCAGGCTGCGCATCCAAGCAGAAATATAGCCGCGCCGTGCCTAGTCAAGCGGCCGGGCGAGGTGCGAGCACCCGGAACACGGCTCGTCCGCTGGCGCAGACCTCACCCGCGGCGAGCACGATAACGGTGGCAAAGGCCAGGCTGCCGCCCAGCTTGGTCACGGTCGGCCGCAGCTCGACCCACTGCCCCAACGCCGCGGAGGCAACGAAATCCATGGCAAGGCTGACCGTCACCAGCCCCGTGCCCTCCCGCAGACCGATGCCGCAACTCAAGCCCATCGCATTATCGGCAAGTGCCGAAATCAGGCCGCCATGCACGAAATCGCGGCTGTTGGTATGCGGCGCGGCGGCACGGAAACCGATATGGACGGCATCTGCCAATCGGCGCGAGTAGAGTGGCTCCCAAGGCGCGGTCAGCCCGCTTTTCCGCCCATGCGGCAAAAATCCGTCGGGGATGTCCGCCGCGGTCAATGGCGAAAATGCCGCATGCCGGTCAGCACCATCGCTACTCCCGCCCGATCGGCCGCCTCGATCACCTCGCCGTCACGCACCGAGCCCCCCGGCTGGATCACGGCCGTCGCTCCGGCAGCAATGGCCACCTCCAGCCCGTCGGCGAAGGGGAAGAATGCGTCGCTGGCCACGACACTGCCCTGCGTCTGGCCCTTCCATGCCGCGATGCGCGCGCTGTCGACACGGCTCATCTGCCCCGCACCAATCCCCACCGTGGCGCCGGCGCGCGCATAGACAATCGCGTTGCTTTTGACATGCTTGCAGACGCGAAAGGCGAATAGCAGATCGGCCATTTCCGCCTCGGTCGGCGACCGCTGCGTCACCACCCGCAGATCGCCGGCGCCCACGCGACCCGTGTCGCGCGACTGCGCCAGGAACCCGCCCGCCACACTGCGCACCAGGACGCCGGGCGCTGCGGGGTCCGGCAGCCCGCCTGTCAGCAGCAGCCGCAAATTGCGCCGGCGCGCCAGCACCGCCTGCGCCGCCTCACTCGCACCAGGTGCCACGATCACCTCGGTAAAAATCGCCGCAATCGCTTCCGCGGTCACCTCGTCAAGCTCGCGATTGACCGCCACAATCCCGCCATACGCTGAGACCGGATCACACCGCAACGCCGCCTCCCACGCCGCGGCCAGATCGTGCGCCAGCGCCACACCGCATGGGTTGGCGTGCTTGACGATGACAACCGCAGGCGCGTCGAACTCGGCTACGCACTCAAACGCCGCATCGGTGTCATTGAGGTTGTTATAGGACAACGCCTTGCCCTGCACCTGTCGCGCGGTGGCAATCCCCGCGCGCGCGTCATTGATGTAGAACGCCGCCTGCTGATGCGGATTTTCGCCATAGCGCAGCATTTGCGCGCGCCGCCCCGAGACGGTCAGCACGGCCGGAAAGGCCTCGCCGGCTTGTTGCGCAAACCACGCCGCAATGGCCGCGTCATATTCGGCCGTGCGCGCATAGGCCGCCGCCGCCAACGCCCGCCGCGTCGCCAGGCTTGTGCCGCCCTGGGATGCAATTTCGTCCACCACCGCGTCGTACTGCCCGGGCGCGGTCAGCACGGCGACGAATTCGTGGTTCTTCGCCGCGGCGCGGATCAGCGCCGGGCCGCCGATGTCGATATTTTCCACGCAGTCTTCAGCCGCGGCACCGGCTGCCACGCTCGCCTCGAACGGATACAAATTGACCGCCACCAGATCGATCGGCGCAATGGCGTGCGCTGCCATCTGCGCCACATCCGCCGCCACGTTCCGGCGCCCCAATATGCCGCCATGGATTTGCGGCACCAGCGTTTTCACCCGCCCGCCCAGGATTTCGGGAAACCCCGTGTGCTCGGACACCTCGAGCACCGGTATGCCCGCCTGGCGCAGCGCGTGGGCAGAGCCGCCCGTGGACAGGATTTCCACTCCGGCATCTGCCAGCGCGCGGGCGAACGGCACCAGGCCGGTTTTGTCGGAGACGGAGATCAGGGCGCGGCGGATGGGGTGGATCATGGGGGTGAGGCATAGGGAAGGTTGTTCTTTCTTGAAAGAAAGAACCAAAGAACTTTTGCTCTATAGGCCCAGGACGTCCAGCGTGCGGGCTACGACGGCCGACTCGTCGTAGAGGGCGATTGCGCGCGCGCGGCCGGCGCTGCCCATCCTCGCGCGCAAAGCGTCGTCCGTAGCCAGGCGGCGCAACGCGGCGGCTAACGGCGCCACGGTGGCGGGGGGCACCAGCAG
The DNA here is from genome assembly GCA_965276755.1 of Acetobacteraceae bacterium. Taxonomy (GTDB): domain Bacteria; phylum Pseudomonadota; class Alphaproteobacteria; order Acetobacterales; family Acetobacteraceae; genus CAJCIS01. The sequence continues at coordinate 1,007,024 of OZ255625.1, read as the reverse complement.
GCCGGTCTGGCCGTCCACCACCTGCTCGCGCGGGCCGCGTATGTCGGTGGCGACCACGGGCAGGCCGCACAGCATCGCCTCGATCACCGACATCGGCAGGCCCTCGAAATGGCTCGGCAGGGCGAAGATGTCGCTGGCCGCCAGGATCGCGGCCACATCCGTGCGGTAGCCGAGGCGGTGCAGCCGCGCGCCGAGGCCACTCGCGGCGAAGAGGGGCTCCATGTCCGGGCCGTGGTCCGAGGCCAGGCGGGTTCCCACCACGCAAAGATGCGCCGGGACGCCGGCCATGGCGGCCAGCAGCTCGGGGTAACCCTTGTGCCGCACCAGGCGGGAGCACGCGGTTACCAGCACGGCATTGTGGGCTAGGCCCAGCTCGGCGCGGATGGCCGCGCGGGCGGCGGGGTCTGGGCGGAAGAGGGACGGGTCGCGGCCATTGCCGATCGCGATCGCGTTTCGTGCGATGTGCAGGCGGCGTGCGTCTGCGGCCTCCTCGGCGGAGACGGTGGTGAAGGTTTGGGTGACGCGCCCGGCGATCAGCTCCATGGCCAGGCTGGCGGCACGGCGCGGCCAGGGGGCGGGCTGGTTGAACAGGAATCCGTGGCAGGTATAGGCGATGTGCGGCACGCCTGCGGCCGCAGCCGCCATGCGGGCGAGGAAGCCGCTGATGGGCATGTGGGCGTGCACGAGGTCCGGCTTTTCAGCGCGGAATAGGGCGAGGAGTGCTGCATAGGCGCGGGTCTGGGCGGCGGGTGAGAGGCCGCGGACGAGGGGGGGCGTTATGATGCGGAAGCCCTCGGCGCGTATGGGGGGGAGCAGGGGGCCGTCTGCGCAGACGCCGATGACGTCGTGGCCCCGGGCGCGGGCGCCGCGCATGAGCGGGAGGAGGAAGTGGGCGAGGGAGAAATCGACGTTGGTGAGTTCGATGATGCGCACGGTGGTGGCTGGTATGGATGAAAGGCGGCGGGCGTGCCAGAAGGTGATGCGGGCTTGAAGGTTGCGGCGTATGGCGTTGGGCGTGGTGAGAGCAGGCGCTGCCCGCTTTGGTTATATGAACATGGCGAGTGTGGTTCTTGTTATCGTCACCGCTGTCAGGATGTTCGTGTTTTGCCTGTCACATCCTATAGCCGGTTACGCCAACGATTATGACTTCCTGCGGCAGTCATCATGCATGGGCGTCTGGCAGGTCTACAATGATCGTGGCAAGGCGGATGCTCACCCCGGCAGCCCGGTAGATGCACTTGTCTTTGATGGCGATCGGCGCAGCGGCTTATGTCTGCACTCCTCGGACAATCTTTTTCCCTGGCTGGCCGCGCACCTGTCTGGCAAAGGTGCGCATTTCGCGCTAAGGCGTGTGGGCGCTTTGAAAGTACTCACTGCTGTGGCGCTTTTCGTCGGCGTAATCGCGCAGCCGATGTCGCCCGCCTTGCGCTTGGCACTAGCCACGTTTGCGGCACTTGTCTACGGTGATTTTGCGGTGATGCTGTTCTTCAATACGCTCTACCTTGAAGGGTCCTTTCTGATATTTGTCGTAGCCGGAACAAGTTTGACTATACTCGCCTATAGCAGGAGCCGGCATCCTCGCTTGGGCTTCATTCTATTTTTTCTTGGTAGCATCGCATGGCTGTGCTTCGCACGGCAGCAGTACTGGCCGTTTGGCGCGATGGTTGGCTGGACCGGGGCCGCCGGTTTTCTGCTCCGGTGGCGTGACGGTAGAGCAGCACTTCTTGTTGCCGGCGCCATTGTGGCCATACAAGGCGGCTACGCAGCCGTCCAGATGAAACCGAGTCAGCATACCCAACAGGTGATAAAGGCAAATATCGCGGACACATTCCTCGGCGCGGTCTTGCCGGCCGCCAGGGACAAACAAAGTGCGCTTGTCTGGCTAGGCCTGCCGCCAAGCTGCGCGGCTTCCATAGGAGAAAATTGGTACTCCCCGGGATTTCAGGAGCATAACCTGTGTCCTGACATCTTTAAGACGCGCCGTTTGGACCTTCTTGGCCTCTTCGTCCGCGATCCGGCCACGTTTTTTGTTCCTATGCAAAACGTTATCCCCGCAAGCCATCCGATTATCCTGCCTGCAATTGGACATTTCGAGCAGCCTTCGGATCAGGAACGAAAGGTGTATAGATGGATCCGGGAAACATCAGCATCGTCCCTTCTTGATTTTCTCTCTGGCACAAACTACCGCAACCTGGTCATCGCCTCCTGCTTTCTAAGCATTCCGGCTCTTGGTATTACAATATGGCGTTCGATCCGGTTGCGAGAACGTTGCGGAGACGTCATTACAACTGCTATGCTGCTTTGTGGGCTGGGCGGCGCTCTGACTGCTTATGCAGTCGTCTCCTCTGTGTTTGGGGATGGATATTTTGATGTGCCAAGACATGCCATCGGCATACTTGTCGGCGTAGACATGCAGGCAAGTTCGGCAATGCTCATCGTTGGGAGTGTCTTACAAGGGTATGGCGAAAGCCGGCAACGTGCGACCGTTTAGTCGCAGGACTACAAAGCCGCATGAAAACCAGCTAGCATCCATGGGTGCGAAAGAACGGCACAGGTTGATAGCGCAGCCGGATATCAGACTCTCCCGCAGGAACCTGAACTTGACGAAAAATCTTCTGGAAGGCGGTGACCGGCGCCGGGGCATTGTTGACGCAAGCTGTCCAACCAGGCGCGTATGTGTCTCCAGTAACAAGGATTGTTGCCACCAGAGCGCTGCAATGCACACGAACGGTGGTATTCCTGTAAGCTCGAACCCTGCAAGCTCCGGCGGTGGCGCCGTCAGCACCGATGAGTGTCGCTTTCGGCAGCCAACTGTCTATCTCCCACACCTCGTATTCTCCCGCATGGGTGAGGAGATGCGCGGAGGTGGATCTGGCGAGGCCGGAGTGAAAGGTGTTCACCTCGGGCTTTGCTATCATGTTTGTCATTGACACGAGTACATACCGCACGCCCAATCGTCGATAGATGTCATGTTGCGGGTTTGGCGCGTCGCCATTAAAGCGCTTCAGCTCTTGCGTTGCGACGTTGCGAGAATAGCTAGCCAAATTAAATGGGTTATAGCCGCCCGTAACCTCAAGGTTTGCTACCATGGGCATATTGTACCCCAACTCGCCTCCCACGACTTCGATTCTTGTCGGAATGTTTTTGTTCATGACTCCATGTGCGCGTAGGAACGCAAGTGCGTCATTGATCTGCCGCGTGTATGGGGTGACCTGGTGCGCATAGAACTGCGCGGTCGCTGAGAGTTCATATCGGGGAGAAAAAACCAGACTAAATCGCCCCGCCGTGGTCAAATCTGTCGCGGTCAATCCGATCATCAATACTCCTGCTGGCATGCGCCATCGGCGCTGTCGCAGGATAAACACCGAGACCGCCCCGGCGCATAGGATGGCCACTCGTATGCACAACTGCCGCAAGCTTGCATCAAAGCTTGCCATCTGCCCTCGGCTTGCCGCGTAATGTTCTAGCTCCATGGTAGCGCGCGCCATGATAAACAAAGCAAACGTAGAAACTAGCACCGCAGACCAAAGCCAAGCTCCGCCGAGCGGCACGCGGGCAAACGGCCATCGAGCCGTGCCAACGGCGATTGCCATCGAGCAATTGAGGAGAAAGGCCGCATCTGCTGGACGACGGAATGCAGTCAAGCCTGGCAAGTAAGAATGAAGCACCGGGTAAAGCGGAAAATTTGTCCCAAGGGCATACATTAGCCAAACGATAGAAAGAACCGCGGCAACAACACAGGAAGGAGGCATACGGCGCGGCCGGATGAAGATGAGCAGGATCACCAGCACAGGGATCAGGCCCGTGTAGATGTAATCCTCTGATGAGTCTGTGGGCGGCCAGACGCCGTGCCGTGGTGCTGCAACACCATACAACGCAGGAATTATCAATGCAGCCACGTTAAAAAAAGGCAAGGAAAACGGCGATGAGGCATCGATCGGCAGGGCAGGCCGGTTTGATACTGATGAAAATTCAACAATTGCGGCAAGTACCGGCGAGGCTGCCACAATTGCCAGCAGCACTGCGCCGCAAGCAAGCAACAGCGTACGCAACCGCTGTTCGGATCGGTACAGAAATGCAGGCATGAATGCCAAAAGTTGAAATGCAGAGAGAAAGACAACTTGATTGGGATTGACGAGCGAAACAAGAAGAGTTCCCGCGAGGAAGGCGAGGCGCCGCATGTCGGGACGCTCGCAAAGTGATCGTAAGGCACATATTTGTAGGGCGAGCATACTATATGTCAGAATATCTCCAACGTGCTGCAATCTGCTGCTTGCCGCGCCACCAATCATGAAAACTGTCGCTCCGAGGATCGGCAGGGTGCGGCCGTGGGTCTCGCGCCTGCAGAGGGAGTGAATCGCCAGTCCTCCAGCAAGCAGGCAAAGCAAGGTCACCACGTCGAACATATGCAAGGTGTACGCACGACCGGCAATCAGGCCGGCAAGCGTATGCGGTGTGAATATCATGCTCTGGGGATCACCCAGGAGCGGCTGTCCAGAGTAGGTTGACAAGTTCCACCAAGGCGCATTTCCGTGACGGACAGTGTCGGCAACATATTTCGAATAAGGGTATGAGAATTGGATACTGTCGCCACTAACATAGTGGCTGCCACTGAGCCATGGAAGGCAAGCTACGATCCAGATTAGGATAACCACAACGAAGTCAAACTCAGCCCGCATTGTCGGCAAGACCTTGGTAGCGCGCCTGCTCCGTTGCATGTGCGAGATCAAGCGTCGCGCGCGCAGGGTGCTTGCTTAAGCCGTGACGCAATTTGCACCCCACGTCTTCGCAGGGGAAGCTCCAGATAGCGGTAGTTGATCTCGACGCAAGCAATCAGCAGCGACAGGGCCGTTAACGTGAACCTGAGCATGTCGCGTTGGTTGAATGTTGCGCCTGTACCAAGAACGCGATACCAAAACTCCCTCGTTGCGCAAAAGACTGGAACGTGGACCAGGTAAAGTGCGTATGATCGGGTTCCTGTCCAGGTCAAGACCAGACGTAGCGGTCGATAGCCGACCAGAAAATCCTCATTGTAAGAGGCCACGAACACGAGCAGAGCGGAAAGAAGTGCAATGAAGTCCAGTGGGTAGGCCGTGATGCGCTGCCCGAAAGGGGCCAGCGTCGATATCAGCGTAACGATGAACAAAAGTAGTAGCAGACCGGCCCACCACCTGCCTCTTAGAAAACCCGGCGCAAATGCCTGATAAGCAGGCGAGGAAGCGGCGATCGCCAGCAGAACGCCCAAAAGCACCGCATGTACCCGAATCATCATAATGAACGGTTGGTAGGGCAGGCAAAACACAAACGCCGTGAGAACCAGCAGAACCGGCGTCAGCCAACGCCCACTGAGATAAGCCAGGATTGGCAGCACAAGGTAAAACTGTTCCTCTAGTGACAGACTCCAGTAGGGGCTGCTTGGCCCATAGGGAAACTGCTGGAATGCAGCAGCCTCCCGGAAATTTGCAACGCTCAGCACGGCGGCAATGGCGGACTCATAATTAGTGTGAAACGTGTCGAAGACACCGGACCTGTTGAACGCCAGGCAAGCCACAAGGATTATGAGCAACCATAGCCAAGCCGAAGGGACCAACCGCCAGAATCGGCGCACCCAGAACGCACCCATGGTTCGTGCCGGGCTCGCTGACGCCGCAAGTTCGGGCAGCAGGCTTCGCGCAATGACAAACCCCGATATTGCAAAAAACAGATCAACACCTGGCCAAGTCTGTAGGTAATGCGCGTCGATCCATTCCCAGCGCGGCATTGGCCAGGTGAAAAGGCCGGTTCGACTATGATATACGATTACCATGAGAACGGCGATGCCACGTAGACACTCGATGTCGCCAATTCGATGTTTGCCGGCACTCTGTCGTGTCACAAAATAATCTCCGGAACGATTAGTATCGCTGGTGGCTGCGCTTGGACCAAACGGGCTGCCCAGACGACCACAATAACAAGGTTCCATAGGTTTGTCCTTGTCGGGTCCAGGCCCGAGCCTTGGCCGTTCTTCCTCCGCCCCAGTGCTCCGGCCAGACCCGGTGGGTGGCACGAAGCCATTCCGCCAGCTTGGCATCGCTCCGCGTCGATCTTGATTGCATTCCCGCACCATCCGCGCCTACGATCCGCCCGCGCGGCCACCCGCGTGACCGGACGAGGCTGCGCCGCCACGGCCCAGGAAATCAGCAGAGCCCGCCAGACCGCAGCACAAGCTGGCCTAGACAATGGTGCCGCCCCATGCGCTCCGTCTTGCTCGCCACCTGCTGCCTCATCGCGCTCGCCGCGAAAACCCCAGCCGCAGCCCAGGTCCGAACCCAGCCCGACCCCACCACCTTCATCGACCCCTCGGCCACACCCGCCGCCGCCCAACTCTTCGAACGTAACGGCATCTTCCGCGTCGCCGGTGGCGTCGTACTGGGCGGACGCACAAACTTCGTGGTCCAGAACGGCGCGGCCAACCAGCCCATCGCCGACAGCGCCATACAGCTGCAAGCAGACGCCCAGGGCGGCGCCGTCCTGCGCTACGCGGGTGCCGACTACCCCGTGCGCATGCCCGCCGGCCTCGGCTGCCCGCTCGCCCGTTTCGTGGCCCGGGACGGCCTGATCGCCTATACCGTGCCCCGCTTCCTGGACGAGGACGGAAGGCGCGAATTGATGCGCCTGGGCATCGTGCGCCACCGCATCGCGCACGAATTCAACAACACTGGTCTCGAGCCACTGCTGCGCGCCGCCGATTTCGCCCAAACCAAACCCCTGCCATCCACGCTCGCCGAGCCGCTGATAGCGGCGCTGAACCGCATCAACGGCGTCAATGCGCTGGTCGTGCTCGCCTCCGACGAGGACCCGATCGGCTCGATGCTGAACGCGGACGTGCAGACGCGCTACACGGCGTATCTGGACTCCGTGCACCACACGATGGAGACGGCGGGCGTGCCGCTGCGCTATTTCTGGCAGTATGGCCTGGGCGGTGCTGCGCAGGTCTTTTCGGTCGAGGCGCTGGCACAGAATTGGCAGACGGGCGCCAGCCTGAGCGCGCCGGGCGCTCCGCCCGCGCAGGTGGACGTGGCCAACTTCTATCAATCCGCCGGGCTGTTCCGGGAAATGCACCTGGCAGACGGACCCGGCTTCGCCGCATTCACCGAAAAGGTCTGCGCAACGCCCTAACAAACGGGGGTCTGGGGCCTCAGGCCCCAGCGGGGTCAAGGGGCAGAGCCCCTTGCCTTGTCTTACCTTTCCCTGGGGCTCCGCCCCAGACCCCGCTGGGGCCTGAGGCCCCAGACCCCCATTTTTTTAGCCCACTTTTGTAATGGCCCACTTCACCTGCTGCGCCCCATCCGCCAACCCGCTCAACACCACCTGCTCGCTCCGCTTAGGCTCCGCCCCACCCAAATACACACTTTCCTCCAACCCCACCCGCGCCCCCTCCGCCCGCAGCCGCCACCCCCCGCCATTAGCCGGCAGCCGCAACAACACCCCCTCCCCATCCACCTGCACGTTCGCCGATACGCCCGGGTGCAAATGAAACCGCACCGCCCAGGGCTGGCCTGCCGCGGCCTCCACCGCATCCTCCCCGCGCACATCCTCCCCGCTCTCGGCCAGATACAGCCGCCGCCGGTGCACCGCGCCGAACGGGCGCTTGTAGCCGTCGTGGCTCGCCTCCAGCCAATGCGCGCCATTGGCCTCCTGCCGCTGCGCCACCACGTGCTCCGGCCGCCGCCCCAGTCCCACCGGCCGCAGTTCGGCGCTGGACGTGTCGGCAATCACCAGAGTCGAGTGTGCGGCGCTTGCCCGCGCTGCATCCACCCAGGCCCCGCCCGCCACCGGCGCCGCGCCACAATTCACAATCAGCCGATGCCGCCCCACCGAGAGCTCGAAACTCAACGTGCCCGCATGCGCCAGCCGGTCCAGCCCAGGTGCCGCCGGCGCGCCGGCATCCACGATCAGCATCGTCCCGCCCGCCTGCAAGCGCTGGAACCCCATGTTGGGTAACGCCGCCGGTCCCCCACGCCCATACCGCCCTGACTGCGCAAGAATCAGCTCGATCAGCGCCGGCGCCTCGTCGCGCGTGCCGTTGAAAAGTGCCAAACCGCCATCGCCATGCCGCAATGTGCGCAAAGCCAGCGCCAGCCGCTCGATCGCACCACCAAGCGCGGCCGGTGCCGGCGCATTGGCCAGATGCAGCAGGGAGCGCATTTCGATCAGATCGCGCAGCGCCGCCAGATGCGCGCCTGGGCTGCGTTCGATGTGCCCGCCATCGGCCAGCACCTGCCGCCCGATCTCCTGCGGCAGAAATCGCAGCGCGCGTTGCAAATAGCCTGCCTGTTCCGGAAAACTGATGGAAACCGCAATCAGTCCGCGCAAAGCGGTCAGCGCGCGCCCATCCATTTCCTCTGCGGGCAAGGCGGCCGAAAGCAGGCGCGCATCAGCCAGCACCCGGCGCAGCATCGCCTCGCGAAACGCATCATCCGCGCTGGCGGCAAAGAAATCGAAATGCCCCAGCCAGGCAGCCAGGCGCGCGCCGACCACATGCGGGCGCATGGACACCGTTTCCACGCCGGCATCCATCCAGTCGCCGACCAGCGCGCGCGCGCGCATGCGTGCGGCATCCGTGCCGATTTCGCGCAGATCGCGCAGCCAGGTAAATCCATGCGCGTGTTCGCGCAAAGCAACGGAGCTCGCGGCATCGGGCCACCCGCCCGGCTTGAGAACGCGCACGGCACCGTAATAAACCAGCTCGCCCTTCAGCAGCCGCGCGCCGCGGGAGGCATCGCCCGGCCAGGGGTCGCGCACCGCCACGGCCGGGGCTTCGGGCAACGTGCCGCCCATGCGCGGCAGCCGCGCCAGCCGCATGCGCAGATTGCGAAGCCCGCGCGTAAAAATCACGCCGGCCCGCGCCTGATGGCCTCAATCGCCGCGCGGTAATCGGCGGTTCCAAAGATTGCCGTGCCGGCCACGAACGTATCGGCGCCTGCCGCAATGCAAAGCGGCGCCGTGCGCGGATCGATCCCGCCATCGACCTCGAGCCGGATCTCCCGCTTGCTGGCATCAATCATGCGCCGCAGCGCCGCAATACGCCCCAACTGGCTGTCGATGAATTTCTGCCCGCCGAACCCCGGATTGACCGACATCACCAGCACAATATCCAGCAGATCAATAACGGTCTCGAAATGCGCCAGCGGCGTGCCCGGGTTGAGCACCAGCCCCGCCTTGCACCCCAGCGCGCGTATGGCCTGCAGGGTGCGATGCGGATGCGGCCCCGCCTCGGGATGGAACATGATGTGATCGGCACCCGCTTCGGCAAACGCCCCCAGAAACGGGTCCACGGGTGCTATCATCAGATGCACGTCGAATGGCATCTTCGTGACACCGCGCAGTGATTTCAGCACCACCGGCCCGAAGCTGATATTGGGCACGAAATGCCCGTCCATCACGTCCAGGTGCAGCCAATCGGCACCCGCTGCCTCAATCGCCCTGACCTCCTCGGCCAATCGGGAAAAATCGGCGGCAAGCAGGGAAGGGGCAATGAGTGTGGGGAGCTGTGCCATGCCCCGCTTCTAGGCAAGCGCGCGCGCCGTGGAAAGCACGGCCTGCCTCAGGTGCGGATAAAGCGCGCGCAGAAGAACCCGTCCATGCCTCCCAAATCCGGCCACAGCGCGGGCGTGGTGCGCACCCACCCCTCCGCGGTCACCCCCAACCCTGGCGCGAAGGGTGCTGCTTTCAACCCCGCCACGCCGGCGGCCGCCTGCATCTCGCCCTCCTCGGGCTGCAGGCTGCACACGGCATAGACCAGCCGCCCGCCTGGCTTGAGCATCCGCGCGGCGGCGGCAAGCAACGCGCGCTGCCCGTCGGCCAGCACCGCCACGTCGCGTGCGGTCTTGATGCGCGCAACGTCCGGATGCCGCCGTATTGTGCCCGTGGCACTGCATGGCGCATCCAGCAGCACCGCGTCGAACACCGGCCCCGGCGCCCACGTCAACCCATCCTCCTGGACGATCTCGGCGCGGAACCGCAGCCGCGCCAGATTCTCGCGCAGCCTGGCGACCCGCCGCCCGTCGCGCTCCACGGCCACGACCGAAGCCCCCGCCGCCGCCAACTGGGCCGCCTTCCCCCCAGGTGCGGCACAGAGATCGGCCACGCGCTCGCCCGGGCGCGCATCCAGCTTGCGTGCCGGCAATGCGGCGGCCGCATCCTGAACCCAAAAGCCGCCCGCCTCGAACCCGGCCAGCTCAACAACCCGCGTGCCCGCTGGGTAGCGCCACGACCCGCCGGGCAGCGCTACGCCGCCCTGCGGCGCCTCGCACCCCGGCGCCAGCGAAATATCCAGCGGCGCCTCCGCTGCGTGCGCCTGGGCGATCGCCCGCGCCTGCGCCCCCCACGACGCCCACAGCCAGCCAGGTGTATCCAGCCGCGGCCCATCGAGCTGCTCGAGCAGAGCCGGCCCCTGCTCGGCTACGCGACGCAGCACCGCATTCACCAGGCGCGCGAACGGCCCCAGCTTCTCCGCCCGCGCCAGATCGACTGCCGTGCCCACGGCGGCATGCGCCGGCGTTTCCAGAAACAGCAACTGCGCCGCGCCAAGCAGCAGGATCAGCCGCACGCCGGCGGGCGGCGCACGCGTCAGATGCGGCTCGATCACAGCATCCAGCGTGCCCATCCGCCGCAGCACGGTGGCCGCCAGCCGGTGCGCCGCCGCCCGGTCACGCGCCTCGGCCTGGGGCAGCCGGTCCAGCGCATCCTCCAGCGGCCTGTGCTGCTCCAGCACAGCGCGCAGCAGCGCCAGCGCCAATGATCGGGTCGGGTCCATGGCCCGCTCTCATGGCGCAGCGCGCCCCCGGGTGATAGAGGCCCGCCCGTGTCCCGACCCCGCCTGATCCTGGTCCTGCTGTGCCTGGCCTTTTGGCTGCCCGGCTTTTTCACCATCCCGCCCACTGACCGGGACGAAAGTCGCTTCGCCCAGGCCACCAAGCAGATGCTGGAAACCGGCGATTTCGTGCGCATCATGAACGGCGACGTTCCCCGCAACCGCAAACCCATCGGTATCCATTGGCTGCAAGCCCCTTTCGCCGCCGCCGCGCGTGCTGCGGGTGTTGCCACCGCCAACCCGATCTGGCCCTACCGCATCCCCTCACTGCTGGGTGCGATGGCGGCCGTGCTGGCCACCTACAGCCTGGGGCTGACGCTGCTGCCCACAAGCCGCGCCGCCTTGCTCGCCGGCGCCTTGCTCGCCTCCTGCGTCCTGCTGGCCGTGGAAGCCCATCTGGCCAAGACCGACGCCGCCCTGCTGGGCGCCACTACCATCGCCATGGCCGTGCTTGCCCGCGCCTTCATGGGCGCGCCGCTCGGCCGCGCCGCCTGCGCGCTGTTCTGGCTGGCGCTTGGTGCGGCCATCCTGATCAAGGGGCCGATCGCGCCGATGGTCGTGGGCCTGGCTGCGCTCACCGCGTCCCTCGCCGCCCGGGATGCGCGCTGGGTTGCGCGCCTGCGCCCCGCGCGGGGCATGCCGCTGTTACTGCTGACGGTCACGCCCTGGCTGGTTGCCATAGGCCTGGCCACGCACGGGGCCTTCTTCGCCGATGCCATCGGCGGCGATCTCGCCCGCAAGCTCGCCGGCGCGGAGGAAAGCCATGGCGCGCCGCCTGGCTCGCACCTGCTGCTTCTCCCGCTGCTCGTTTTTCCAGCCACCGTGCCCGTCCTATGGGGCCTGCACGCCGCCTGGGTGCGCCGACGCGAGCGCGCCACGCTCTTCTTGCTCGCCTGGATAGTGCCAAGCTGGGCGGTGTTCGAAATCGTGCCGACCAAACTCCCGCACTACACCTTGCCGCTCTATCCCGCCCTGATGCTGCTCGCCGCAGCGGGCCTTGCCCCGCCCCCACGCTGGTTGCGGCTTGGCGCCCCTGCCTTGGCCGTCCTTGCCGCACTGATGATCGGCCTAGGCGCCGCGTCCCTGCCGATTGCGCTACACGCGCCTTGGTGGCTCGGCTTGCCGGCGCTGCTCTGCGCGCTGGCAGTCGCCATGCTGGTGGCGTGGCAGGCGCCGATCGCGCGCATCGGTCTGGCGACGGTCCTTCTCTACGGCGCTATCCTGGCCCTCGAACTGCCGCGCCTGAGCGCGTTGTGGATTGCGCCGCGCATCCAAGCCGCCCTGCGCGCCACCTGGCCCGGAGACACCCAGATGGGCACGGGGCTAATTGCGGCAGGTTTCGCCGAACCGAGCCTGATGTTTCTTTCCGGCACGCATACGACATTGCTGCCCAACGGGTGGGGCGCGGCGGATTACCCTGCAGGCGCCGTGATCGTTATCGATAGCGACAAGGACGCCTACCTGGCCGCAGCAGCGCGGCGCCACCTGGCGCCGCGGGAAATGGCGCATGTGCTGGGGTTCAATTATAGCCGTGGGGCTTGGACGGCGCTCGATATTTTTCTGCCTTAGCGGAAGAAAGTTGTTTTTTCTTGAAAGAAAGAACCAAAGAATTGGTGAAAGTTAGGGGCGCAACCTTGAGTACGACCGATAGCGGGACGCGGCTGCAGCATGTGGCGGTGGGGGCACTTTCGTTCGCACTGCTGTCGCTTGGGCTTTATACACTTCAGCACTTTTTGGCGGCATTGGCCTGGGCGGGCATTTTCGCCATCGCGTTGTGGCCGCTCTACCGACGGACGGAGGCGCGGCTTGGCGCACGGCACACGGTTCTGCTGCCCGCGCTCTTCACAGGCGCCGTAGCGCTGATCTTCATCGTGCCCCTTGGCCTGATCGGCCTGCAGCTCGCCTATGAAGCACACGCCGCCACCGAGTGGGTCCGCAACGCTCAAGCCCATGGTATTCCGGAGCCCGGTGCGCTGCACCACCTCCCGGCCGGACAGGCCGCTGTCGACGCCTGGTGGCAGCAGAACCTGGCCAATCCCGGCGCCGCGCGCGAGGCGATCGAGCGCGCGACCCACGGCCAGGCTGGCTCTGAGGGCCGGCGCGTGGGCGAGGCGCTCGCGCGCCGGTTGACGCAGTTCTTTTTCACCCTGCTGACGCTTTTCTTCCTCTTCAAGGAGGGCCACGCCCTGACGCACCAGATGCGCCGGGCGGCGTTGCGTGCCTTCGGCCCCGGCGGCGAGCGCGTCGGCCGGCAGATCATCGCCTCGGTGCATGGCACGGTAGATGGGCTGGTGCTGGTCGGTCTGGGCGAGGGGCTGATCCTTGGCGTCATCTACGCCATCGCCGGGGTGCCCCACCCCACGGTCTTTGGCGCGGTCACCGCGGTGGCAGCCATGATCCCGTTTGCCGCGGGGCTGGCCTTTGGCCTGGCGGCGCTGCTGTTGGCGGCGAAGGGCTCTATTGCCTGGGCGCTCGTGGTGCTCGGGGCGGGATTGGTGGTGACGTTCACGGCGGACCATTTCATCAGGCCAGTGCTGATCGGCGGCCATACCAAGCTGCCGTTTATCTGGGTGCTGCTGGGGATTTTGGGCGGGGTGGAGATCTGGGGACTGCTTGGGTTGTTTTTGGGGCCGGCGATTATGGCGGCGCTGATCATGCTTTGGCGGGAGTGGGCTGGGGAGCGGGGCGAGGTATAGGTATTCGTGAGACGTCGTGGAACTTCACGATATCGATTGGGACTTGGAGCCAAAACCGCCCGAGGTTAGGCGCCTGTACAATTTGATGGGGCGAGACCCGGCCGCTTCTATCGCAGGCTTGTCCGAGCTTGCCGATCAGGGATCGATCGCGGCCATGATGTATTTGGCGGATGTGTTTCCGGTAAGAAGTGCTTCAGAGCCATCAATACCTTCAAAATATATTGGTACAAGCAAGTTGCACAAGCGGGATTTCCCCCGGCTGCCTACATGGTAGGGCGCATTCTTCAGGAAGAGGGAAACGTGAGCGGTGCTTGCACAGCGTTTTCAACAGGCAGCTTGCCTGAGCTGTGCGCCAGCTGCTTACCGACTCGCACGTATATTCCTAGACGAAGGTGGAACGTCCAACGTTACGCGCGCACGCGCGTATCTTGAGGCTGCGCGAAGGGTGGGTCATGTGCCTGCACGGAGAGACTTGGGCGTCCTATTATTAAAGTTTCCAACTGAGAGGTGCGATCGATTGACTGGTCTCAAACTTCTGCTGCAAACCTGTCTCGGGATTCCGCGTATTTTAGGCCAAATGCTGCGGGGTGCCGAGATGGAGGAGCGGTTTCGCGTTTGATTAATGTCCGCACTTACGCGGCGCGTTGCGAATCACCTGTCATATGCAATGCCTGTCGCAGAAGGACATTGATCTGCGATTGCCACCCCGGTCCCGCCTGACGCAGCCTTGCCAACACATCCGTATCAAGACGCACGCTGATCTGTTCACGGGGCGCGGCCGATTTCGGCCGGCCCCGCCCGCGGCGCACGAAGGTGTCACCTTCGAACACTTCTGCATTTGCAAGCATCGCTGTGGTCAGCGCCGGCGCATCGTCAGGTTCGGTCCATGTCACCAAGCCAGTCTCTTTCTTCCTCGGCATGCGCGAACCTCATGGAAATGACGCGGCGGGCGTTTTCGCGCAGTGTCCAAACCAGCACCACGCAGCGCCCCGCCATGTAGCCTGCCGTGATGAAGCGCTCCTCTCCGTAGTCACGCCTTGTGTCCCTCACTGTCACAGTGCGGCCCGCAAACACTAGCCCCGCATCCGCGAAATCCAACCCTCGGTGCAGCAGAGTCAAAGCGCGCTTGGACGGATCGAAGCTGATATCCATCTACACTATTACCGTATCACGAAATATAATGGGGCGCAACACCGATCGCCCGCACCTAAACCCCCGCGAAAATTCGCCCCGGGTTGAGTATTCCCGCCGGATCGAACGCGGCCTTCACCCGTCGCGTAATTGCTGACAGCGCCGGCGCCTCGGCCGGCACCACAGCCACCGCCGCGCGCCAAGGCGCGGGCGCGCGCAGCAACATCCAAACGCCGCCCGCCTCCCGCGCAGCACTCGTCACCGCCGCATGCATCTGGTCGAGCGCCGGCCCCGCCACCATCGCGAGGCCACCGCCCCAATCCAGAAACCCCGTCCCGCCGGCGCGGTGGGCCGCCTCCAACACACCAGGCCCGCGGGACGGCCGCACCGAAACGCGCCATACCGCGTCTGTCGGTTCGGCCGGCAACACGTCGGCATCGCGCACTGCGCGCCAAACCGCCACGCTGCGCGCGGCCGGCCATATCTCGGCTGCCAATCCATCGGCGGCAAAGGCCGCACGCAGCCGCTCGCTGCGATAGGCAACCGAGGCCGCACTTTCCTCGATACGCATCAGTGCCAGGCCGCCGCTCTCACCAATTCGCGCCGCAGCAGCGTCCGGCAAATACGCGGCCCCGGATACGCCAAACGCAGAACCCAGTGCCGCGGACAACACGCGCACGCCCGCCGCCGCATCCAACCCGCGCACCACGATCGACGCGCTGTCGGCCGGCGCCGGCAGTACCTTGACTGTAATTTCGCTCAGCACCCCAAGCGTGCCATGCGCGCCGGTCAGCAGTTTGCACAGATCGAGGCCCGTGACGTTCTTCAGCACACGGCCGCCGCTGCGAATAAGCTCGCCGGTGCCATTAATTGCGCGCACGCCCAGCACGTGATCACGCACGGCACCCCAGGCGATGCGCCGCGGTCCTGACAGATTGGCCGAGACCACGCCGCCCAGTGTCTGCGCACCCTCCGCACCCAGCAGGCGCGAATAGTCCGGCGGTTCGGCGATCATGTGCTGTCCGCTCGCGGCGAGCGTTGCGTCCACATCGGCCATCGCGGTGCCCGCGCGCGCGGCAAAGACCAATTCTTTTGGGGCGTAGAGCGTAACACCGGTATGGTCGCGCAAGCTGAGCGTGCGCGCCGCCTGCACCGGCCGCAGCATCGCCGCCTTGGTATTGCCGCCCCGTATGACGACCGGCTCGCGTCGTTCAAAGGCGTCGCGCACCTGTTCCTGGAGTCCCGCCTCCGTCAAAGCCGTATGCCAACTGACAAAAGTTTTTTGGTTCTTTTTTTCAAAAAAGAACAACCTTCACTGCAACGGAAAAACCTTGGCCGGATTTAACAGCCACCCCGGATCAAACGCGTCCTTGATCTTGCGTTGCTGGCTGAGTTCAGTCTGTGTGAACTGCACGCCCATCAAATCCCTCTTCTCAATCCCCACGCCATGCTCGCCGGACAGGCACCCGTCCAGCTCCACGCATAGCCGCAGCACATCCATGCCCAGTTTTTCCGCACGCGCGAAGCTGGCTGTGTCGTTGGCATCGAACATGATCAGCGGGTGCAGATTGCCGTCGCCTGCGTGGAAGATATTGCACACTTTCAGATCCGCCGCGTCCGCCATGGCGCCGATCCGGCGCAGAGCTTCGGGCAGGCGGCTGGTGGGGATCGTGCCGTCCATGCAGAAATAATCGGGGCTGATGCGCCCGATCGCGCCGAAGGCGCCTTTGCGGCCTTTCCAGATCGCCGCACTTTCCTCAGCCGTTTGTGCAATGCGCATGCTGACGGGATAAAAGCGCGCGCAGATGTCGGCGATTTGCGAGAGAAGCGTGTCCTGTTCATCGATGCAGCCTTCCACTTCGATGATCAGCAGCGCTTCTGCATCCAGCGGATAGCCCGCATGCGCAAAGGCTTCGCACGCATGGATCGCCGGCCGGTCCATGAATTCCAGGGCGACTGGAATGATGCCGGAGCCGATGATGGCATCCACGCACGCGCCGGCGATTTCGCTTGAGGCAAATCCGGCGAGCATCGCGCGCGCGCCCTCGGGGCCATGCAGGATGCGTACGGTGACTTCGGTCACCACCACCAGCATGCCTTCGCTGCCCGTCAGCAAGCCCAACCAATCGAAACCGGCCGCATCCAGATGCGCGCCGCCTATATCGATGATGTCGCCTTCGATCGTGACCGCGCGCAGCCCCAGCAGGTTATTGGCCGTCACGCCGTATTTCAGGCAATGCGCGCCGCCGGAATTCATGCCGACATTGCCGCCGATCATGCAGGCGAGCTGGCTGGACGGATCGGGCGCGTAGAAAAACCCGCGTTCCTGCACAGCGCCGGTGATCGCCAGGTTGGTGACCCCCGCCTGAACGACGGCGCAGCGATCGGCGTAATCGACATCGAGGATGGCGTTCATGCGCATCATACCGATGACCACGCTATCGGCCAGCGGCAGCGCCCCGCCGGAGAGCGAGGTGCCCGCGCCGCGCGGGATTACGCGGACGCCATGGGCGTGGCAGAAGCGAAGGATCTGGGCCACCTGCTCGGTGGTTTCGGGTAGCACGACGGCCATGGGGGGCTGGCGATAGATGGCCAGGCCGTCGGTTTCGTAGGGGGCGAGGCGGCGCGCCTCGGCGATCACGCCTTCGCCGGGCACGATGCGGCGCAGGCCGGCTACGATCGTGTCTCGCGCAGCTAAAACATCAGCTTTGGGGCTAGGAAGATCCATCATGGGGCAAGATGGCCCGACAGACCTAGCAAGGCCAGTAAAAGAACTGGGGGAGATGTGCCATCCCCCCCAGACCCCCCGTCTTCAGTTAGCCTTGGCGGGCCTTCATGCGGGGGTTCTTCTTGTTGATCACGTAAACGCGGCCGCGACGGCGCACCACGCGGCAATTCTTGTCGCGGACCTTGGCGGCGCGCAGGCTGTTGCGGATCTTCATGACACTGCCTTGGCTGGCCCAGTCTTGCCCCCGGGCATGCAAAAAGGGCGCTGAGCCCGGTGAATCAGGGAGGGCGGCCCGATACCCGCCCCACCCCCCTTCTGTCAAGTCGCGAGCCTGAAGACGCAGGCCACGCGTGCACGTGGACGCCGCCGCGGGGCGAACATTGTATGTTTCTGCGGCTGCCATGTGGCAAATCACGCCAAGTAGTGGTCCAATCTCCGATCTCGCGGCAGATGTGTCGTGGTGCGCCTTCTGCTAGGCTGTGCCGTTGTGGCACGGCACCTGCTAGCAAATGCAAGGACATGATGGCGCCGTGGCAATCACCCGGCCCTTTGATGGAGGGGGCGATGGCAAGCGACGAACTCGTCCTTGTGGATAGCGGAATACCGACCAAGGTGAAATTGTCGGCGCTATGGACGGCGGTTATGCTCTGCTACATCTATGGAGACATATTCAATCTGTTCAAGCCCGGCACGATATCCGACATCATGGCAGGCAAAACAGGAGCCTTCGGAACACAGGGCGGCTTGTTGGCCGCGGCGGTTTTGATGGCCATACCAAGCGTCATGGTTTTCCTGTCCCTGGCACTTAGGCCGGCAGCGAGCCGTTACGCAAATATCGCACTAGGTCTGGCCTACACCATCGTCATCGCAGCAACGATGCCAGGTGCATGGGTATTCTATATGTTCCTGGGCGTCGTTGAAGCGATACTGACCCTGTCGATCGTCTGGTTTGCGTGGCATTGGCCAAAGCAAGTGGTTTTGGAAGCGCGCTAATGGCGGGCTTCGCTTCTGCTGCATTTTGCAACTAACCGCCCTAGACTTCCCGCCCAGTCAGGCGCCCACTGTAGCTGTGCCCGAGCCGGGCTTCGAATAAGGGAGTGCTCGATGACATCCTTTCGATCTGCCCTACTCGCCTGTCTCCTTGTCGCACCATTGCTGCCCGGCGCCGCGCGCGCGGCCGGCGGCGTCAACTGCTACGCCACAAAAGCCGGAGCGACCGCCTGCACCGTTGACCCTTCGCTGAATGCTGCCGCGTTGTGCAATGACGGCACCCAGCCGGCCTTCTGGTATCGCCCGGGCGCCGGCGCGGGTGCGACCCGTTGGGTGTTCTGGTTCGAAGGGGGCGACCAATGCGCCGATCAGCCCACCTGCGCCACGCGCGCCGTCAAGCAGCCAAGCCTGGTCACCTCGAACGGGTTCATGCCTGGCCAGGGCCAAGGCCTTCTATCGAGTTCCGCCACGATGAGCCCGCTGCTCTACAATGCAAACATCGTTTTCATGCATTACTGCTCCAGTGACACATGGGCGGGGGCGCGCGCGCCATCGGTCACGACGGGCTTTGCAGGCAATGACCCGAACACATGGAGCTTCCAGGGACATGCTGTCGCCAACGTGCAAGTACAATCGGTGGCCGAACTGGCGCCTGGCCTGAGTCAGGCCAGCGAAATCCTCATCGGCGGCAGTTCGGCCGGCGGGGTCGGCGCCACGGTCAATGTCAACGCGCTGCTTGGGCTCTTGCCGAAGCTTCCAGCGGGGAAAATCCTGTTCGCCAATGATGCAGGATTTGCCCTCGATGTCGGTCAATACGAGGCGAGCTACACCAAGCCGCCTTACGCCTATACCGGCCATCCCAATTTTTTCGAAATGACGTTGCCTGCCTGGCTGGCTTTCTGGAACGGCAGTGGCGATCCCGCGTGCCTGGCACAACAGCCTGCGCAGACCACCAACTGCTACGATACCGCCTACGTGCTGGACAACGGATACATTGCGCTGCCGTCTTTTGTGGCGGAATCACAGCTCGACCAGGCGCAGTTGCACGACGAAATCTGCCCGGAGGGATCCGCTCCATCCTGCAAGCTCAGCACCAACCCCAAGAGCAAAGTGGGAATTTACGAAACGTATTTTGCCACGCAAATGGCCCAGGCGCTGACCGCCTCCGGCACGCCTGCCACGTTCAGCTTCTACGCGCCTGATGACCTTGAGCACGTCATCCTCGAGAACAACACCGCCTTCACGCTGTCCACAGCCTTCCCCGACGGTGTGCATACGGCACAGAAGGTGTTCGATGGCTGGCTGGCAAACCCTACAGGCGCGCGCATCACGCTTCTAGGTAACGGGCCAGGCGTTGCCCCGCCCGGCCAACCCAGCCACGCGCGGTTCCAGTGAACGCGGTCAGTGCGTTGCTACCGCGTGCCACCGCATCAAACGCAGGCCGAAGCGGCGCATCATGCGAATGCGCAGAAGCCATAGCTCCGCCTCGATCATCACCATCGCGGCCGAGGCCGGCTCGGGTGCAGCACCTCGGCTGATCGCCTGCATGGCATTGCGCCAACCGGTCACTGCCGCTTCCACGTGCGCGGTGGAAACGTCCTCCACCACCCGCACATCGTAGCGCAGCCGCGTCAGCGCGGTGGTGATCGTCTGGCCGCTTGGCAGGGCTGGCAGGCGGTTTTCCAGCCGGCACCAGGCGGCAAACTCGCGATCGCTGACCGGCACCTCACGGTCGCTGACCATTTCGGTCATGACGATCTGCCCGCGCGGCCGAAGCGAGGCCGCCATGCGATCCAGCGTGATCACCGGATCGGCACCGCGAAGCGCTTCCATGGAAAGCGCATGATCCAGCACGCAAGCGCCAAAATCGGGCTCGTGCGGATCGAAGCCGCGGATCTCGATGCGGGTGCCGCAATCGCGGGCAGCAAGGCGTGTTCGCGCTGCTTCGGCAAGGGCGCTCTCCGCCTCGAAACTGGCGATCCAGGCACCGCTATCCTCGGTGATGGCGCAAGCCGGCCCACCCAGGCCCCCACCCAGCAACAGCAGCCTGTCCCCATGCGCCAGTTCCAGAGCGGCGGCCAGGCTCAGCACCTCCTCGGCCCCGCCAGGGGCGGTGAAGCCTTCGCCCCATAGCGTCTCGACCGCGGCCAGGCGCGCGTCACTCCAGCGGCGCGGCGTGTCCGCCACGGGCGGGGCGCGCTCCTGCCGCATCAGCACGGGCGGGGGGCGACCGACCCAGTCGGCGCCGACGGCGATGTGGCGGTTCTGTCCAGTTGCCATGCGCGGATAATGCCGGGCAGATGTTGCTCAAAGCCTACGCCGGCGCCCTGTTGCACGGTCTGGCTAACGGAAAAGATGAGAGAGAGACATGCAAGGCACACAGCTCCAGGGCGGGCCGCCGCGCGCACGCACCGACAGCGCCGGCACCTGGACCGCCTTTCTGGTCATCGCCTTCGGCGTGCTCGGCCTGGTCGGCGCCTTTGGCGTCTTTGCGGCGCAGATCCCCTTCGAGCGCGCGCTCGCCCGCAACACTGCGCTGGATCACGCGCTCGCCGTCGCGGGTGGGCCTGATGGCGCCCTCAAGTTGGAGGCGATGCGGCCGGCGCTGGATGACAGCGCCGATCGCATCATCGCCAGGCCAACTGCCACAGGGCGCGACATAGTGCAGCGAGTCGCCGATGAGCGCGCGCGGATGCTGGTGGCGTTCGGACAGGAGGCTCGGGATGTGGGCGTGCGGCTGCGTATCGTCATTGCGGTTTTTACCGCAGCTTGCGCGATGTTTGGGGTGGCGGTGTTGAGTATTGTGCGGAAGGGAAAGTAAGGAAGGTCTTCTTTTTTGAAAAAAAGAAGCAAAAAACTTTTGCTCTTTAGGGCAGCTTGGTTGAGAGCGTCTCCTAGCTTTTGGCGCGTTCGATTGCCTCCAGGATCAAATGGCGCGCCTCCGCCGCATCGCCCCAGCCCATGATCTTGACCCATTTGTTGGGTTCCAGATCCTTGTAGTGCTCGAAGAAATGGGCGATCTGCTCGATGGTGATGGTCGGCAAATCGGTATAATTTGACACGTTGATGTAGCGCTTGGTCAGGTGCGTTGACGGCACGGCAATGATTTTTTCGTCACCGCCGCTTTCGTCTTCCATGCGCAACACGCCGACGGGGCGGACGTTGATCACCGCACCCGGAATGATCGGGCGCGTGCTGGCGACGAGCACGTCGATCGGGTCGCCGTCATCAGACAGCGTGTGCGGGACCATGCCGTAATTGCCGGGGTATCGCATGGGCGTGTGCAGGAAGCGGTCCACGACGAGCGTGCCTGCCTTTTTGTCGAGCTCGTATTTGATGGGCTCGCCGCCGATGGGGACTTCGATGATGACGTTGATGTCGTCGGGCGGGTTATTGCCGATGGCGATGGCTTCGATGCGCATGAGAAGTCCTTGGCAGAAAAAGTCTGGGGGGAATGTGCCATTCCCCCCAGACCCCCCGTCATTATTTTAGCCCTCGTTCAACCGATGACGGGGGGTCTGGGGGGGATGGCACATCCCCCCCAGCCTTCACTTCACCTGCCCATGGCAATGCTTGAACTTCTTCCCGGACCCGCACGGACAAGGCGCATTACGAGACACGCCGCCCCACGTCGAAGGATCGTTCACATCGACCAAAGGCGCCGTGCCCATCGTCAACTGGATGGGATCCATCTCCGCCACATCCACGCCGCCGCCCAGCATGGCCTCGGGATGATTTTCCACCATGCGGCCGAACGCGGGCTGGGGCATCGGCGGCGGTTCGGCGGAGAGTTCGACGCGGGCGAGCATCGAGCACACACGCTCGCGCATGTCGTCGAGCATGGCGTTGAACAGCGCGAAGGCCTCGGATTTGTATTCGTTGAGCGGGTCGCGCTGGCCATAGGCGCGCAGGCCGATGCCCTGGCGCAAATGATCCAGCGCGAGAAGGTGTTCTTTCCAGACCGTGTCGAAGACTTGCAGAAGCAGCGATTTTTCGATGTAGCGGATGACTTCGGGTCCAAACTTGCCGGCCTTTTGCATAGCCGCTTCCATGACCGAGGCGTTGATGCGTTCGCGCAGGCCGGTCTCGTCGATGCCTTCCTCGCGGCCCCACTCGACGATGGGCAGGTCGAGCGCGAAGATGCGCTTGATGTCGGCGGCCAGTTCCTCGGTCTGCCATTGTTCGGCAAACGCGCGTTCGGGCACGCGCACGCGCACCAGGTCGTCCACGAGTTCCTGGCGCATTTCGGCGACGGTGACCGACACGTCGGCAGAGTTCATGAATTCGCGGCGCTGGGCATACACTTCGCGACGCTGGTCGTTCATGACGTCGTCGTATTTCAGCAGGTTCTTGCGCGTGTCGAAGTTGCGGGCTTCGACCTTCTTCTGGGCCTTTTCCAGCGCCTTGTTGATCCAGGGATGCACGATCGCTTCGCCTTCCTTCAAGCCGAGGCGCTGGAGCATGCCGCCCATGCGCTCGCTGCCGAAGATGCGCATCAAATCGTCTTCTAGGCTGAGGAAGAAGCGCGAGGCGCCGGGATCGCCCTGGCGGCCGGAGCGGCCGCGGAGCTGGTTGTCGATGCGCCGGCTTTCATGGCGCTCGGTGCCGACCACCAGCAAGCCGCCGGCGCGCTTGACCTCTTCGTGCGCCT
Organism: Acetobacteraceae bacterium; assembly: GCA_965276755.1. Classification (GTDB taxonomy): domain Bacteria; phylum Pseudomonadota; class Alphaproteobacteria; order Acetobacterales; family Acetobacteraceae; genus CAJCIS01. The sequence continues at coordinate 983,973 of OZ255625.1, read as the reverse complement.
CCGCCGTCTCGGCGCGGATGGACAGTTCGTGGGCGGCGGCTATATCGGGCGCGGCCTGCGGGTTGAGCTCGCGGCTGAGGCGCATATCGACGTTGCCGCCGAGTTTGATATCAGTGCCGCGGCCGGCCATGTTGGTGGCAATCGTAATCGCTCCCGGCGCACCGGCTTGCGCGATGATGCTGGCTTCCTGGGCGTGAAAGCGCGCGTTCAGCACCGAATGCTGCACGCCTCGCTTGGTCAGAAGCTCGGACAGCAGCTCGCTCTTTTCAATGCTGACGGTGCCGACCAGCACGGGCTGGCCGCGCTGCTTGGCGTCTTCGATCAGCGTGGTGACGGCGTCGAATTTCTCGCGATTGGTACGGTAGACCTCGTCATCGCCATCGACACGGATGGCCGGCACGTTGGTGGGGATTTCCACCACCGAGAGCTTGTAGATTTCCATGAATTCGTCGGCCTCGGTCATGGCCGTGCCGGTCATGCCGGCGAGCTTGGGGAAGAGGCGGAAATAGTTCTGGAACGTGATCGTGGCCAGCGTCTGGTTTTCCTGCTGGACGGTGACGTGTTCCTTGGCTTCAAGCGCCTGGTGCAGCCCTTCGGAATAGCGCCGGCCTTCCATCATGCGGCCGGTGAATTCATCGATCAGCACCAGCTTGTCGTCCCGCACGATGTAATCGACGTCAAGCGCAAACAGCGTGTGCGCGCGCAGGCTCTGCTGGACGTGATGCACGACGGAGACGTTGAAGATGTCGTAGAGATTGCCTTCGGTAATGATGCCGGCGGCACGCAGCATGTCCTCGACCTTTTCCGAACCTGGCTCGGTCAGGTGGACGGTCTTCAATTTCTCGTCTTTTTCGTAGGCGGTCTGGTCTTTCACCAGTTCGAGCATCACGAGATCGACGGTGCGGTAGAGATCGGAGCTGTCCTCGGACGGGCCGCTGATGATGAGCGGCGTGCGCGCTTCATCGATCAGAATGCTGTCGACTTCATCGACGATGGCGTAATTGAATTCACGCTGCACCATGTCTTCCAGGCGATACTTCATATTGTCGCGCAGATAGTCGAAGCCGAATTCGTTATTGGTGCCGTAGGTGACGTCGCACGCATAGGCCGCGCGGCGCTGATCATCCGAAAGATCGTGGATGATCACACCCGTGGTCAGGCCGAGGAAGCCGTAGATGCGCCCCATCTCGCCGCTATCGCGTTGGGCAAGGTAGTCGTTCACCGTGACCACGTGCACGCCACGGCCGGCGATTGCGTTCAGGTAGACGGGCAGGGTGGCGACGAGGGTCTTGCCCTCGCCGGTCTTCATCTCGGCGATGCGACCGTCGTGCAGGACCATGCCGCCGACGAGCTGGACGTCAAAATGGCGCATGCCCAGCGTGCGGCGGGAGGCCTCGCGGACGGTGGCGAAGGCTTCAGGCAGGATGTCGTCGAGCGTTTCGCCGGCGGTCAGGCGGGCGCGGAAGGCGTCGGTCTGGGCGCGCAGGGTGGCGTCATCCATGGCAGCGATGGTGGGCTCGAGCGCGTTGATGCGGGGGACGCGGCGCTGGAAGGCCTTGAGTGAGCGTTCGTTGGACGTGCCGAACACGGCGCGGGCGATGGTGTTGAACATGGGATGCTCTCGGGGTAGCGGCTGAAATAGGTTGGACGCCAGGAGTGGTCAACAAAATGGGGTCAGCGGACTTGTCCCCAGCAGGGTGGAGTGGCGGAGCCCCCGCCTTGCCTTCCGTTTTTTCACAAGTGCCCAGGTTGTTAACCCCAGGCCCATCCGCCATAAGGCGGCACATTTTTCTCCCCGAGGACCTTATGCGCCTTCTGCCCATCACCACGGCCCTGACGGTGGCCGGCCTAACCGCGGCGGCCCTGGCCCAGGCGCCTAAGCCCGTGCCCCACGCCGCCGCGCCTAGTCCGAACGCCGTCGTGGCGACCGTCAACAACGATACCATTCGCATGTCGGACGTGGCCGCGGCCGCTCAGCAGCTGCCCCCGCAGGTGGCCCAGCAGGTGCCGCCGCAGCAGCTTTTCCCCAAGCTGGTGGATAGCCTGGTCAGCCGCCGCGCCTTGCTGATTCAGGCCAAGAAGCAGGGCCTGGACCACGATCCTGCCGTGCAGAAGCAGATCCTGATGGCCAGCGACGAAATTCTGGAGACCTTCGCGCTGCGCCGTGCGGTGGGTGCCAAGATGAACAACGAGGATTTGATCAAGGCGCAGTATGACAAGGAATACGCCGGCAAGCCGGGCGAGCAGGAGATCCACGCGCGCCACATTCTGGTCGACAGCGAGGCCAAGGCCAAGGACGTGATTGGGCAGTTGGAGAAGGGCGCCAAGTTCGAGGACCTGGCCAAGAAGTATGGCGACCCGAAGGATGCGGCGACGCAGAATGGCGGCGATTTGGGCTTCTTCAAGAAGGGCGACATGCTGCCGGAATTCTCCGATGCCGCCTTCAAGCTGAAGGTCAACGACTACACGCACACACCCGTGCATACCCGCTATGGCTGGCATGTGATCCAGGTGCTGGAGACGCGCACCAGCCAGCCGCCGACCTATGATGCTGTGCACGACCAGATCAAGCAGGAGGTTCAGCAGCAGCAGGTTCAGGCGGTGATCGCCCAGGCCAAGTCGCAGGTGAAGATCCAGGAGTTCAACGCCGATGGCACGCCGGTGCCCCCGGGTGGGTCGCCGTCTTTGCCGCGTCCGCCTGCCAAGCCAGTGGCCGTGCCCGCGCCCGCCGGCAAGTAGGACCGGGCGCCGCGGCGGAGATGGCGGCGCCCTCACCGCTGGCTGTACCTTTGCCTGACCTGCTGCCGGTGGCGGGTGTCAGGCTGGGTGCGGCGATTGCGGGCATACGCTACCAGGCGCGCACGGACCTGGTTCTGGTCGAATTGGCGCCCGCAACCCGTGTTGCGGGCGTTTTCACGCGCAATCGATGTCCTGGCGCACCGGTCGATTGGTGCAGGGATGCGCTGGCAGGCGGCCGGGCGCGCGCCGTCGTGATCAATGCAGGTAACGCCAACGTCTTTACCGGCGAGGCGGGGCGCACCGCCGCGCGCATGACCGCGTCCGCTGCCGCCGTTCTGGTCGGGTGCGCGCCGGGCGAGGTGTTCCTGGCCAGTACAGGCGTGATCGGCGAGGTGCTGCCCTATGAGAAGATCACGCAGGCTTTGCCGGCGCTGCATGCCGCCTTGCGTGAGGATGGCTGGGAGGCGGCGGCGCGCGGCATTCTGACGACGGACACGTTTGCAAAGGCGGCGACGCGCACCGCGCCGCTCGGCGGCAAGACCGTGCGCATCACGGGCATCGCCAAAGGCAGCGGCATGATCGCGCCGGACATGGCAACCATGCTGTGCTTCGTCTTCACCGATGCGGCGATGGCGGCCCCCGATCTGCAGGCCCTGCTGAGCGCGGGCGTGGCGCGCAGCTTCAATTGCACGACGGTGGATTCAGATACGTCCACGAGCGACACGCTGCTGCTGTTCGCCACCGGGAAGGCCGGCAATGATGCGGGTGCGGATACGCGCGCGTTCGCCGCGGCGCTGGACGAGGTGCTGCTGGATCTGGCGCTGATGGTCGTGCGGGACGGCGAGGGGGCGCAGAAATTCATCCGCATCGATGTCTCGGGCGCGGTCGATGATGGCTCGGCGCGGCGGGTAGGGCTAGCGGTGGCCAATTCGCCGCTGGTCAAGACGGCGATCGCTGGCGAGGACGCAAATTGGGGGCGCATCGTCATGGCCGTGGGCCGGGCCGGTGAGCCGGCGGAGCGGGACCGGCTTTCGGTGGGCGTCGGCGGGGTGTGGATGGCGCGCGCCGGCGCGGTGGTGCCAGGCTATGACGAGGCGCCGGTGGTGGCGCATATGCGCGGGCGCGAGATCCAGGTTAATGTGGATTTGGGGCTTGGGCGGGGCGTTGCCACCGTTTGGACTTGCGATCTGACGCATGGGTATATCGATATCAATGGCAGTTATCGGAGTTAGAAGACGTTCTTTCTTGAAAGAGAGAACCAAAGAACTTTTGCAAGTTTTGCCCACTTGAGCCCGGCGTATCATATACGCACCCAGCGTTTGCTGCTTCGGCCGCTTGTGGCTGACGATGCGCCGGCGATTCACAAGCTGGTCAATGATTGGGAGGTGGTGCGCATGCTCAGCCGCCTGCCGTTTCCTTATCCGCGCGCGCTGACCGATGAATGGATTGCCTCCACTGGGGCGCAGATGGCGGCTGGCACCGCCTATCACCTGGCCATTACAGGTGAGGAAGGCGGACAGGAAATGCTCATCGGCTGCCTGGGGCTGCGCCTGGATGTCGAGCCGGCCGTGGCTCAGCTCGGCTATTGGGTGGGACGGCGCTTCTGGGGGCACGGGGTGGCGACGGAGGCTGCTTCGCGAATCGCGAGTTGGGCTTTGGCGAACCTACCGATCGATCGGCTGCGCGCGAGTGTGGCGGTGGATAATCCCGCCTCTGCCGCGGTGCTGCGGCGGGCAGGCTTTCGCCAGACGGGCACATCGGAGGCGGATTTTCTGGCGCGTGGCGGCGCGCATCCGGTGCTGGTGTTCGAGGCGGGACGCGACGATATTTTCGGCACCGAGGAAGCGGCCGCGGCGGGCGAGGCAAAGAAGCTCGTGCTGGTGGCGGCGTGCGCGTTAATCGATGCCGATACGCGCGTGCTGCTGGCGCGCCGGCCGGAGGGGAAGAAAATGGCCGGGTTGTGGGAGTTCCCCGGCGGCAAGGTCAATGCGGGGGAGACGCCGGAGGTGGCGCTGATCCGCGAATTGCGCGAGGAACTGGGCATTGACGTGGCGGCGGCGTGCCTGGCGCCGTTTGCGTTTGCCAGCCACGCCTACGAGACTTTCCATTTGCTGATGCCGCTGTTCTTGTGCCGGCGGTGGGACGGGTTTGTGCAGCCGCTTGAAGGGCAGGGTCTGGCGTGGGTGCGGCCCGACCGGTTGACTGAGTATGAGATGCCGGCCGCGGACAAGCCGTTGGCGCCGTTGTTGCGAGACTTTCTATAATATGACGCGGGTTTTCGGGCTTGTTTGGAAAACGCGGCGCTATACGCCGCCCCGCACAAGGCGCATCTCCGCCCATCTTCCTTCCACTTTAGGGGCAAAATGATGCTGCACCTGGACGCCCGCGACATCCCCATCCCATCCCATATGAGCGAGCCGGCGCGCGAATTTCTGGCCGCAGCCGGCGCGGCGCCACAGGTGGCCGAGCCGGCGGGGACGTCCCAGCAGGAATGGGATGCCGCGGCGGCCGGTTGGAACGAGCGCGTCCTGCCGGGCATGGAGGCGATGCTCACGCATATACCAATGCAGGTGCGCACAATGGCTGTCGGTGCGTGCCAGGTGCATGTCGCGACGCCACCTGACCTGGCGCCGGCGCGGCAGGATTATGCGTTCATGGATATCCATGGCGGCGGCCTGGTCTTTGGCGCGGGGCGATTTGCGTGGGCGATGGCGGTGTTTCGCGCGGCCTCTCTGGGGGTGCGCGTGGTCTCGGTGGATTATCGCGTGCCGCCGGCCCATCCCTATCCGGCCGCACTGGATGATTGCATGGGCGTGTATAGGCAATTGCTGGAAGATCACGCGCCGGCGCAGATTGCCGTCAGCGGCTTGTCGGCCGGGGGCAATCTGGCCGCAGCAATGCTATTGCGCGCCCGTGACGAAGGGCTTCCTCTGCCGGCGGCGGCTTTGCTGATGACGCCGGAACTTGATCTGACGGAATCGGGGGACAGCTTTGCCACCAACCGCACGATCGATGTGGCCTTGCCGCACGGATTGCCGCGCGCCAATGTGCTGTATGCGGGCGGCGCGGATCTGGCGCATCCGTATGTCTCGCCGCTATTCGGGGATTTTAGCCCGGGTTTTCCGCCGACGTTTCTGCAGACGGGTACTCGCGACCTGTTTCTGTCCAACACCGTGCGCATGCACCGTGCCTTGTTGCGCGCGAAACAGAGTGCCGAGTTGCATGTGTGGGAAGCCATGCCGCATGCCGGCTTTGGCGGCGCCACACCTGAGGACGTGGAAATGCAGACTGCCATGCGCGACTTTCTGGTGCGCGTTGCGGGGTGGAGGCCGTGAGCGGCCAACCCAACGCCTGCATTGTGGTTATCGGCAACGAGGTGCTGTCCGGCCGCACGCAGGACGCCAATATTCGTTATCTGGCGCAACGGCTTGGCGATCTGGGCATTCCCGTGCGCGAGGTGCGCATCATTCCCGACGTCGCCGAGACGATCGTGCGCACGATCGTCGAAGTGCGCGCGGCATTCGATCATGTGTTCACGACAGGCGGGATCGGGCCCACGCATGACGATATCACCAGCGAGTGCATCGCGGAGGCGTTCGGCGTGCCGTGGGAAAAGCAGCCCGTGGTGTGGGCGCGTATGGAGGCGCATTACCCGCCCGGGCAATTCAATGCGGCGAGGCAGCGCATGGCGACAATGCCGCGGGGTGCCAGGCTGATCGACAACGGTCGCAGCATTGCGCCGGGATTTTCGATGGTCAACGTGCATGTCATGGCGGGCGTGCCGGCGATCATGCGCGCGATGTTCGACATGCTGGCGCCTACGCTGACGGGGGGTAGCCCCGTGATTTCGCGCAGCGTGCATGCAGCCGACGTGCGCGAAGGCGACATCGCGGCGGGGCTGACGGACATACAGGCGCGCTATCCCGCGCTCGATCTGGGTAGTTACCCGTATTTCAGGGACGGCGGCGGAGGTGTGTGCATTGTCGCCAAGGGCACGGATGCCGTGACCGCGGAAGTAGCGATTGCGGAGGTGACGGCGCTTTTTGAAACGCTTGGCGGTGAACCTCGTGCCGGAGAGCCCGCATGAGCGCGCGGGCGAGGGCAGCCTCGGCTGGATTGGCCTTCCTTGTCGCCGGATGCGGGCTGCTTTCGTCTGAGGCGGGGACAAAGAAGGCCAGCCTGTCCGACGACATGGCCGCCTCCGTCTTCCGCTATCAGTTCGCGCATAACGCCTCCGCCCTGCAGGGCAATGCCCATGTTTACTGCATAGGCTATGGCGGCAATCCGAGCAGCGAGGTTGTATACGGCCCGTCGCAAAAGCTTCTTGGCCTGCTCGCCGACGTTAAACCCCATGTGGCCGCCTACACGGCCTGCGCGATCGATCCCGCCAAAAAAATCATTGAGAAGAGCACGGGCGGAGCCGGCCTGCTGTTCAAGATCGCAACCGTGGAATGTTTCAGCCTCGATCGCTGCACGATACATGGCGGCTATTACGAGGGGTTACTCAGCGCCACCTCCAACGCTTATTTCTTGAAGAAGCGCCATCATGGATGGGTCGTGGTCGGCGACAAAGACGACTGGGTCACATGAAAATTCGTTCTGGTTATTTCTTGACGAATTGTACCAACGAGCAGCAAGAGTGACTCTCCTATAAAGGCTGGGGGAGATGTGCCATCCCCCCCAGACCCCCCGTCTATTTGTAGGACGAGGTCTGCACGACAGCTTTGTCTAAACAAACGACGGGGGTTTGGGGGGGATGGCACATCTCCCCCAATCTTGCCTCGCCTTTCGACGTTCCCTACGCAGCCTCCGCCAACGCATACCGATGGCAATGCTGCAAATACGCCGCCTCATGCGCCGCCACCAGCTCGACTACGCTATTCCATAACCATGAAGGCGCATCCAGCGCGCCAACGCGATTGCGCGCCAGCTCGGCCAGCCACGCCGCGCGATCGGCGTGCGAAAGCTGGCGCGCATGCGCGCGGCCAACAACGCGCGAGAGAAACGCGGCCACTTCGATGGCCTCGCTCCGGCTGAGGTTCTCGATTTCCAGCTTGAGATCCTGCGGCAGCAATTCGCGCACAAAAACCGCACGGTCCAGCAGGTGCCCCGCCACCATGCGGCTGCCCAGAAAAGGCGAGAGATGCCGCGCGCCTTCGACCACGCGCTGCGCGTGATCGGCCGGCATGTTCGCGTCTGGCATGTGGGGAGCCGCCGCGGCTACGGCCTCCTTGACATCCATCAGCGCGTGCCGCTCGGCGCCCCCGGTATCGATGGCGACCAACACGGCCATGCGCAGGCGCCCGAGCGAGCTGCACCCCTTTCGCCAATAAGCCGCGTCCAGCACGCGCACGGGCGCATCGTCCTGCCGCGAGCGCAAAGCGGTCGCCAGGCGGCGCAGGGCATCCTCGGCGAAAAGGGTTTCAATGCCGCCACGTTCGCGCTTGCTGAGCGGCCAGAACCGCTTGCCGTGCGGGATGGTGGGCTCGGTACCTTCAATGCGTTCATCGGCCAGATGGCGCCAGGATCGGCCGGCGGCGCGGCGCATCACCAACTTGACTGTGGCGGGCATGTCGCGGCTGTCATCCAGCGTCTCGCCCTGCGCCTCGGGCGCAAACGCCGCTTCATAGCCCGTCATCATGTGTTCGAGCATGTGCGCGGTGGTGACACCCGGCAGGTCGGCCCCGCGCGCAGCCATGGCCAGCGAGAGCGCCAAGCGGATCAGGTCATGCGCGGGATTGCCGATCACGGTCTGGTCCAGGTCGCGTATCTGGATGGCCAGCGCACCATCGGTGCTGGCGACGGGGCCCAGATTGCCGACGTGGCAGTCGCCGCAAATCCATACGGGCGGGCCTTGCGGAATGACCACATCACGCGTGGCGGCAAGCCATTCGTAGAAACGCACGGTGCTGCCGCGCACATAGGCGTGGGCGGAGGCGGCCATCTTGCGATTGCGGTCCTGGCTCAGCAACTTGGCACGCGCGCCTGGGGATGGCGGAGTCGGTTTCATCTGACCATTCATCATGGGGGGCTTGGGGGTGCAAGGCGGCGAGGCCAGGGGGAGCATCATCTGGCGTTCGGCACCGCTGGCAATCCTTGTGTTCTTGCCGATCCTGGTTCACGCGCCGGCACTTTCAGGCTGGTTTGCTATCGATCCGCTCTACATCGTTTCGGGCGTAACTTCGAGTACCTGGACGACGAACGGCATTCTGCCCGGTCTGCCCTGGATCGATGGCAATGCGGGTGTGACGACGCAGGCTTTGGGCGCGTTGGCGGCGCGCGACTGGCTGTCGGGGCATTTGCCTTGGTGGAACCCGTATTCGGGTATCGGCCTGCCGCTGGCGGCCGAGGGCCAGAACCCGGCCTTTTTTCTGCCCTTCGTCTTGTTGCTGGCTCTACCACATGGATTGCTCGCGATGCGCATGGTGCTGATGGCGCTTGCGGGTGTTTTCTCCTATACGCTGCTCAGGCAATTGCGCCTGGCGCCGTTGGCCGCTTTGGTGGGTGCCGCGTTGTTCGAGCTGAACGGCACGTTCGCGTGGCTCGCGCACGGACCGATCATGCCTGTGGCGTTCCTGCCTCTGGTGCTGCTCGGGCTGGAACGCGCGCGCACGCGTTTTTCCATGGCGACCGTGGTCGGTGTAGCCTGGTCTTTGAGCGCGGGTTTTCCCGAAACCGCGTGCCTGGATCTGCTTTTCGCCGTCGTGTGGGCCTGCGTGCGGCTGGTGCAAGCGGCCGACCGCCGCACCTATGCGTGGCACGCGGGCGCGGGCGTGCTCATTGGGGCGTTGATCGCCGCACCTGCGTACTGGCCTTTCCTCCAGGCGCTACCAAATGAGTTCATCGGAACGCATGATGCTGCGGGCATGGCCGGCTTCCTGCCCGCAAACCTGGCATTGCTGCTCATGCCGGGCATTTTCGGCGCGCCGATGGCCGGACCCGTCACTCTGGGACTGCCCGCCTCGGTCTGGATACGCGCCGGCGGTTATTGTGACATCGTGCTCGTGGTACTGGCTGCATTGGCATTACGCCCGCGCATGCCGAACGGTGCAATGCGTTGGGCCTTGGCAGGATGGGTCGCGCTGACAGCCGCGCGCGCGTTCCGCTTTCCGCCGGCGCTATGGCTGTTCACACAGATACCGCTGCTGCGCCAGACGAACGTGCATAATTACATCCTTCCGAGCTGGTCCATGGCATTGGCGATCCTTGTTGCGTGCACCATGCAGGACTGGATTGACGGCGCGCGCACGCAATGGAGGTGGGTACTGCCGTTGGCCGTGGGGATGATTGGGGTAGCGGTCGCGCTGGCCTGGCCGGATATCGAGCCATTGTGGCGGCGATTGCCGCTTTATCCGCTATCGCTGGCCGTGTGCATCGGCGCGCCGTTACTGGCGTTGTGGATCATGTTGCCCCTGCTCTCGGTGCGGGCGACGATCTGGCGCGCGCGAGCCGTCGCAATCTGTGTTGTTCTGGGCGCGATGCGGCTGTTCATCTCACCGCAATTCGCGGGCACGCACGGAAGGGTGGCCGATGAAGGAGTGATCCGTTTCCTGCAGCAGAATGTAGGTCTTGGACGCGTGCTCTCGATCGGGTCGCTGGTTCCTAATTACGGCGCGTTCTTCGGCGTGGCCGAGATCGGGCATAATTATTTGCCTGTCCCCCAAGGTTGGGTGGATTATGTGCGGGCGCAGCTGATGCCCGCCTCTGATGGCGTGAATTTCTATGAAGGCGCGCCGCGGGATGCGCGCGCCTGGGCCGCCTTGCTGCCGGCTTACGCCGCGGTTGGCGTAAGCTTGGTGACCGTACCGGCAGGGGCGTGGCTATTTGCGGCCGACATACCCAACGCGCCAAGCCTGGCCTATCGCGGCCAGATCATGGACGTGTGGCGGCTTGCCGACGCTACGCCGTATTATCAGGCGGCGGGATGCCGTGTTTTGGTCGCCTCGCGCGACGACGTGACAATTGATTGTGCCGCGCCTGCGCCGTTGCACCGGTTGGCGTTGAACTGGCCGGGCTGGCGAGCAACGATTGATGACCGCCAGGCACCGATCCAGGCCCTCGAGGACGTGTTTCAGACCGTGCAGGTGCCGCAAGGACGAAGCCATGTCGTCTTGAGCTACGCCCCACCCTTCATAGCGGGTGCCTGGTGCGCGTGTGTCTTGGGTGTTGTAACGGCGATTGGCCTGATGTGGCGGGAATGGAGAACGCGGTGAGAAGAACGATGCTGGCCCTGCTTCTGGCCTTGACGTCCTGCGGATCGCAAATTGGGCGGCAAAACATGGCGACCATAAGGCGACTGTGGAACGCCCAGCCTGATGAAGTTTCACGGCGTGCACGCGATCGCCTTTGATCGCAGCGCCCTGCCGCCCACCATCACGGGCGTGGCCGACGGGTGCGCGATGCTCAGCTTTGCGCTGGATGCAAATGGCCAGCCTGTCGAGATCGAGGTTCTGCTGGAACACCCGCCTGGTAATGGCATCGGCGATGCGGCGGTAAGAGTCCTTACGCGCGACCGCTACGCTGCGAACTCGGAGGTGGGTTTCGACACCATGGCACCGACGGGGGAGGCCACGCGCTATGCTCTGAGCATCGGTTTTGGTCATGCTGGCGGCAGGTTCATTATTTCGCGGCGGACGGTGCCGCATCACCAGCCCATTCGACTCGGGCATTAGATTCTGGGGCTTTGCCCCAGACCCCACCGAAGGCCGGCGGCCTTTGGAAACCACTATTCTCCGCTTAAGTCTCTGCGCCTTTTCTCCAATTCCTCCGCATACCGCCGCAGCGTGTACTGCTCCGTCAGCAACCCGATCACCTGCATGCTCTGCTTGCCGTCCACCACAGCCAATGCGTCGGCCTCCGCGTTCTCGAACGTCGCGGCCGCGTCCTTCACCGTCATTTGCGGCAGCAGCACCACCTGCGTGTGGTGCAGCAGCTCGGCCACCGTGGCAACCTCGATTTCGGCGGCATGCGCGTCAGCCAGCCAAACAATGCCGGCGTACTGGCCGGTGGGCCCCAGCGCAATCACACGGTTGGTCGAACCCAGCGGGTTTTCGCGCCGGAACACGGCCAGCGTCATGCTCGCGGGCACGGTGGCAATTTCACGCCGCATCATGCGCCCCACGGTCAGATTGCGCATCCAGCCGACATCGACCGCGCTGCGGATGCTCTCGCCACGCAAATGAAAGCGCCAGGTCGCGAAGCTGTAGCCGAAAATGCGCCGCACCGTCATCGAGGACACCACGGCCGCAGCAAGCACGGCGACAGTCAGCGGCAGGCTGCCCGTGCTTTCGAGCGCCAGGAAAGACATCGTTAGCGGGCCGCCGACGATGGCCACAGCCAGCGCGCTCATGCCCACGAGTGCATAGACGACTTCGGGAAACATCGGCAGCGGCGAGATCAGCAGCATGGTTGCGGCAAACGCCTTGCCCAGCAGCGCGCCCATCAGCAGCGAGGCAAAGAAAAGGCCGCCGCGAAAGCCGCTGCCGATGGAAATGGCAGAGGCCATCGATTTCAGCCCCAGCAACAGCAGCAGCGTGCCCAGGCCAAGATCGGCTGTCAGCCCAGCCCGCAGCGCGCCATGACCGCTGGAGAGCACGCTCGGTGCCAGCAGCGCCATGCCGCCAACCGCCAGACCGCCAACCACGGGCCGCAGCCAGGCGGGCATGCGGCTGCGGCGGAACAGATCTTCAGTCAAGGTGACGCCGCGCATGATGGCGATTCCGGCCAACGCGGAAATGACGCCCAGCGCAATCAAGGGCAGGAAAGCGGCCGTTTCGGTGACGGCGACCAGGGGCACATCGAAGCCTGGCTCGTCGCCGAGCAGCAGCCGCTGGATGGAGACCGCCGTGATGGCCGCCGCAACGACCGGTGCCAGTGTCGCCAGGGTGTAGGTGCCAATGACCAGCTCGTAGGCGTAGAAGGCGCCGGTCAGCGGGGCGTTGAAGGCCGCCGCGATCGCACCCGCGGCACCTGCGCCGACCAGCACGCGCAAATCGGCGCGCCGCACGCGGAAGGACCGCCCGGTGCGCGAGGCGACCGCGGCGCCGATTTGCGCAAAGCCCGCCTCAAGCCCGACCGAGGCGCCGAAGCCGTTGGACAGCATGGTCTGCGCGACCACGACCAGGCTGTCGCGGAGGGACATCTGCCCGCCATAGAGGGCATTGGCCTCGATCGGATCGACCACGCGGCGCAGGGAGAAGCGCGCTGCCGTCAGGCTCGTCAGGCCGACGAGCAGGCCGCCAAGCGCCGGCACCAGCGCAGTCCATGGCGCAATCGCGTTCTGGGCGGAGAGGCGCTGGCCGTGGGGGAGATGGAAGAAGAACTCCCGGCAGAGCTGGGTCGAGAGGTTCATCGCGACCACGATCAGCCCGACTGCAGCACCTATGATGGCGGCGAGGAGAACGAGGAAGATTTCGTCGCCGCGCACCAGGCTGCGCAGGGTGCGCGGGGCGGCAACCATCGCACGACGGGTAGCACGCGCACGCGCGCTGACGCGGCCAAGAAGGGGCAGGCGCTGGCGAACGGCCGCGGCGAGGCCGGCGACGTCGGATCTGGCGGTTGTCACGGTCAAGTGGATAGCAGCACGGCGTGGCAGAGTCGGGCTAAAATCCGATCGCGCGCGGACAGGCTGACATGCGGCGGCGGCGAACCTGCCGCCATACGCAACGTTACTCGGCCATGTCAGACAACCCGCCTTCGCCGCCAGGCAGCCCGCCGGCCTGGCCGCCCCCGCCGGACGATCCGGTTCCCATTGAGGAGCCGCCGGCCGGTATTCCGATCCCCGATGACCCTGGGCCCACGCCGGTACGTCTGTTGGCCTGATCGTTCGGCGAAAGGAAAGAAACCTATGACAGTTCCAGCCACGATGCTGAGCGTCGGCGTCACGGGCGCCGGGGAGGCTGATGTGCTCCTGATCGAGGAGGCACCCACGCCGCAGCCGCGCGCCGGAGAGGTTCTGATCGCCGTGCAGGCGGCAGGCATCAACCGGCCCGACATCCAGCAGCGCCGCGGGCTGTATCCGCCCCCCCGCGATGCCGATCCCGGGCTAGGGTTGGAGGTTGCCGGCATGGTGGCCGCATTGGGCAAGGGCGTGGCGGGCTTCGCCGTCGGCGACCCTGTTTGCGCGCTGGTCAATGGCGGCGGGTATGCACAGTTTTGCACGGCGCCCGCGCCGCAATGCCTGCCCTGGCCTGTCGGCTATGACGCTGTGCGCGCGGCCGCGGTGCCGGAGACCTTCTTCACTGTCTGGGCCAATCTTTTCATGCTGGGCCGCCTAAGCGCGGGCGAGAGCGTGCTGATCCATGGTGGCAGCAGCGGCATCGGCACGACCGCGATCCAGTTGGCGCGCGAGTTCGGCGCCACCGTGCTGACGACTGTGGGATCGGCGGACAAGGCGCGTGCGTGCGAAAAGCTGGGCGCGCAACACGCCATCAATTACCATGAGCAGGATTTCGTCGCCGAAGTGCAGCGTCTCACCGCGGGCCGCGGCGTGGACGTGGTGCTGGACATGGTGGGCGGTTCGTATCTGCATCGCAACCTCTCGATTTTGGCGGTGGACGGGCGCGAAGTCATTGTCGCCGTGCAGGGCGGCACGCGCGATCCGGATTTCGACATGCGCCTGGTGATGAGCAAGCGCCTGACGGTGACGGGCAGCACCATGCGGCCGCGCACCACGGCGGAGAAAGGCGCGATTGCCGACGCGCTGCGCGCGCGTGTATGGCCGGTGCTTGATGCGGGCCGCTGCGCGCCCGTGATCCACGGCGTCTTTGCCATGGATCAGGTGGCCGAAGCGCACCGGCTAATGGAAAGCAGCACCCACATCGGCAAGATCGTGCTGACAATGCCCGCTTGATCCTGCACGCAGAGAGCGCGGGACACGGCGCGTCCGTCGTTTTGCTGCACGGGCTGTTCGGACGCGCGCGCAATCTGGCTGTTGTCGCGCGGGGGCTTGCCGGAACCCATCGTGTGCTGTCGATAGATCTGCGCAATCACGGTCAGAGCCCGCACGCGCCCGGCATGTCCTACGATGCGCAGGCGGGCGACGTGCTGGAGACCTTGGATGCGCTGAATGTGCGATGCGCGGATTTTCTCGGACACTCCATGGGTGGCAAGGTGGCGATGGCCTGCGCGTTGCTGGCACCGGCGCGGGTTGCCCGGTTGCTGGTGGCAGACATCGCCCCTGTGGCCTACGCGCATCGCAATGCCGCAGTGGCCGCGGCAATGCGGGCAATCGTGCCGCACCCCGCGATGACGAGGGCCGATGTGGCGGCGGCCCTTGCCAACGACGTGCCCGACGCCGCCGTGCGCAGTTTTCTGGCGCAGAATTTTCAGCCAGGTGAAGCGCCGGACTGGCGCATTGGGTTGAACTTCATCGCGGCCGGCATGGCGGACATAGAGGGTTGGCCTGCGTTTTCGCATGCCAGGTTCGAGGGACCGGTGCTGTTCGTGGCGGGCGAAGCCTCCGACTATGTGCAGCCCGGGCACCACGACGTGGCGCGTGCGCTGTTTCCGGCCGCACGATTCATGGCGTTGAAGAATGCGGGCCACTGGCTGCATGCCGATCAGCCCGAGGCGTTTCTTGAGGTTGCCAAGGTCTTTTTTGGCTGAATGGCAAAGCCGCCAAAAATATTCACGGGTTCGTGAGCGATTTCCCCCTTTTGTTAACGGGGCAGCAACGCCTGGCACGTATCATGTGGCCCATCAGCAAAATTGACCCAGGAGCAGATCTGTGTCCCAACCCAAAGTCTATAGTGGCCATGGTCAGTCCGGCAATTGGAGTGACCCCAACAACTGGACCAATGGCGTAGTGCCGGGCGCGACCGACACGGCGCTGGTCCAACAGAGCGCCGTGCTAAATGGCTCGGTCGAACTTGACCAGGTCATGTTCCTTGGCACCGAGAATATCACGATCAATGGCAATTTGAAAACAGATGATACCAACACCTGCCGGGGTGTGATGGTGTGCGACAACGCCGTCGCGACGTTCGAGGCAGGCTCCACCCTGAGCGACGCTGGCGGTTTCATCACTGGCCAGGACACGATCGGCACCACTTATGTGGACGGTGCCTCCGGGGGCAAGGCGGCTGCCGTGCTGAACACGACCGTGCTTAAGGTGGGCCAGGTCCAGGGCTCGCATGGCACGCTGAACGTGGCAGGCATCATCAACAACGCCGGTGGTTCCTATGTCGGCTTTGGCGGCAACGGCATCCTGAACGTGACCGGTAGCGGCGTCGTCAGCCTGGCGGAAGGCCTGAACGTGGGCAATTTCGCGACTTCCACGGGCACGGTGAACCTGTCCGGCAATGCCACGGTCAATGCTGCACGGGTTGTTATTGGCAATAGCACCGCCGGAGCGCCGGGGGGCATCGGCATCGTGACCGTCGGCGGGAGCTCGCACCTAAATTCCACCGGTTCGATCAACGTCGGTTACGGCAGCGCGCTGGTGATGGCTGGCGGCACGGCTTTTGTTGGCAACATCAATGGCGTGCAGATCCAAGCGGGTGCATCTGTCTCGGGTTACGGCCACATCTCCAGCACCAATGGCGGCGTTGTCGATAACGGTGCACTGGCTTCGGCGGGCGGAACGCTGACGCTCGCCGGCAATTTGTCCGGCTTTGGCACGGTGCAGATCGGCGCAGGGAGCACGCTGGATGTGAGTGCCAACAAGATTAGTGTGCCGCATCTGACCTTCATGGGAAGCAATGCGACGCTTGGCTTGACGGAAGGCGTTGCGGGAACCTTCGCCATCGAGGGCTTCGCCGCCACCGACCAGATCGTGATGGGCGGGATCGATGCACTGAGCTGGAGCGCCAGCACCGACGTCCTGACCCTGAGCGAGCACGGCCAGATCATGGACAAGCTGACGTTCGGCGGTGTGCCGGAGAGCATGACGTTCCATTTGAACCAGGAGCCTTCTGGCAGCAGCGTCATTACACTTATCTCGAGCCACTAAGGGTAAGCAAGGCTGGGGGGATGTGGCTGACGTATACGTCAGCCCCCCCAGACCCCCGTCATCTTTTTAGCGGAAGTCTCTGGTGGGTACGCGGATTTCACCGCGCTTGTCGGGAGCGCCACCGTGCCTGGCTTCGTCGCCGCGCCCGGTCGTCAGGCGGATATCGTTGCGGCCCAGCGCGCGCAACATGGGCGTCAGATCCTCCAATTCATTCGCAACCACGTGCATGACTTCGCCTTCGCGCTGCAACTTGCCGCGGCAGCCGATCATGCCGGCAGACAGGATCAGGCGGCGCTGACGCTCGAACAGGTTTGGCCAGATCACGAGATTGGCGTGACCGTGCTCATCCTCAATGGTCATGAACATCACGCCGCCGGCGCTGCCGGGCTTCTGGCGCACCAGCACGATGCCGGCAATCGACAGGCGCGCGCCGTCCTTCAGCGCGGTCAAATCCGCGGTCGTGATCATGCGGCGCGCGCGCAGATCGGCGCGCATGAAAGACAGCGGATGCGCGCGCAGGGTCAGGCCGACACTGCGATAATCGTCGACCACTTCGCGGCCCGCTTGCATGGCGGTCAATGCGACCGGCGGCTCGATGATGGTCTCGCGAGTTTGCGCGCCCTGGGCAAATAGCGGCAAGTCGGTAGTGGCGAGCGCGCGGATGTGCCACAGCGCTTCGCGTCGGCTGAGTTTGAGCGCGTTGAAAGCGTCGGCTTCGGCAAGCCGCTCGAGCGCGCCCACGCCAATGCCGGAGCGATCGTGGATGTCGGCAACGTCAGCGAAAGGACTGTCCGCGCGTGCGAGAACGAGCTCGGCGCCATTGCGATTCGACAAGCCGCGGGCGAGGCGCAGACCCAGGCGCACGGCAAGATATTTGCCGGATGAGGCGGGTACCAGAGTGCTGTCCCAGCGGCTGGCATTGACGCAGACGGGCAGGATTTCGACGCCGTGATTGCGTGCATCGCGCACGATCTGCGCAGGCGCGTAAAATCCCATCGGTTGGGCGTTGAGCAGGGCGGCGCAGAAAATGTCGGGGTGGTGGCATTTCATCCACGAGCTGGCGTAGGCGATCAGCGCGAAGCTGGCGGCATGGCTTTCGGGGAAGCCGTAGCTGCCGAAGCCCTCGATTTGCTTGAAGGTTCGTTCGGCGAAGTCTCGGCCGTAGCCGCGCGCGACCATGCCATTGATCATCTTATCGTGAAAGACGCCGACACCGCCTGTGATCTTGAAGGTGGCCATGGAACGGCGGAGCTGGTCGGCCTCGCCCGGGGTAAAGCCGGCGCAAACAATGGCGACCTGCATCGCCTGTTCCTGGAACAGCGGCACGCCGAGCGTCTTGCCGAGCACGCTTTCCAGTTCAGGCGTCGGGTATTCGGGTTTTTCCAAGCCTTCCCGGCGACGCAGATAGGGGTGGACCATGTCACCCTGGATCGGGCCGGGACGGACGATGGCGACCTCAATGACCAGGTCATAGAGGCGGCGGGGTTTCATGCGCGGCAGCATGGACATCTGCGCGCGGCTTTCAATCTGGAATGTGCCGATCGTGTCGGCGCGGCAGATCATGTCGTAGGTTGGTGTGTCGTCCTGCGGGATATCGGCCATGCCCCACGCCAGGCCGCGATGTTCGGCGAGCAGGTCGAAGCAGCGGCGCATGCAGCCGAGCATGCCCAGGCCCAGCACATCGACCTTCATGAAATTGAGCGTGTCGATATCGTCCTTGTCCCACTCAATCACCTGGCGGTCTTTCATGGCCGCGGGCTCGATGGGCACGAGTTCGTCCAGGCGGTCCTGAGTCAGCACGAAACCGCCGGGGTGCTGCGAGAGATGACGGGGAAAGCCGATCAATTCTTGCGCGATCTGCAGCGTCAGCCGCAGGCGGCGGTCGGCAGTGTTCATGTTCAGTGCTTCGGCGTGGCCTTCCTGCACGCCTTCCTCGCTCCAGCCCCAGACCTGGCCGGCGAGTGCTGCGGTGACATCCTCGGTCAGGCCAAGCACTTTACCTACTTCGCGCACGGCGCCGCGCGAGCGGTAGCGTGAGAACGTGGCGCACAGCGCTGCACGGTCACGGCCATAGGTTTCGTATATCCACTGGATGACTTCCTCGCGCCGTTCGTGCTCGAAATCGACGTCGATATCTGGCGGTTCGCGCCGTTCGGCGCTTATGAAGCGTTCGAACAACAGGCTGCTTTCGGCGGGATCGATGGCGGTAATGCCAAGCACGTAGCAGACCGCACTGTTGGCCGCACTGCCGCGGCCTTGGCAGAGGATGCCTTTGCTTTTAGCAAATTGCACGATGGCGTGTACCGTCAGGAAATAGGGCGCGTAATCCAGTTGTGCGATAAGGCCGAGTTCATGATTGAGTTGGGTTGCGACTGCTGGTGGAATACCGGCTTTATAGAGTTCAGAGGCGCCTTTCCAGGTTTTGGCTTCCAGACTGTTTTGCGCGGTCATGCCGGGTTCGGTTTCGCGCGGGTATTGGTAGCGGAGTTCGCTCAGGTTGAAGCGGCATGCATCGGCAATTTCTTGCGTGCGGCGGACGGCGTCCGGATAGCGCGCAAAAAGGCGCACCATTTCAGCCGGGGTTTTCAGGTGGCGGTCGGCGAAGCGTTCGCGCAGGAAGCCGGCATCATCTATCGTGGTGCCTTCGCGAATGCAGGTCATGACGTCCTGGAGGATGCGTCGCGCGGGCGTGTGGTAGAGCACGTCTCCCGTGGCGACGCATGGGATGCGTGCGGTGGTGGCGAGTGTTGCGAGTTGTGCCAGGCGCGCGGCATCACCTGGGCGGCGGCGCAGGGTGAGGGCGAGATAGGCGCGGTTGGGGAAGGTTGCTTTGAGGGTTTGCAGGTCTTGGGTGAGTGCGTCTGGTTCGTCCGGCAGCAGGATGGCGATCAGGCCGTCTGCGTAATCTTGCAGGCCTGTCCAGGCGAGATCGCAGGCGCCTTTGCCGGCGCGACTTTTGCCGCGGCTGAGCAGGCGGCAGAGTCCGGCATAGGCTGCGCGGTTTGTGGGATAGACGAGCAGCGATGTACCGCAGCGCAGGTCGAGGCGGCAGCCGATGATGAGGCGGATGCCGGCTTCGGTGGCGCGCTGGTGGGCGCGGGCGATGCCGGCGAGCGTGTTGCGGTCGGTGACCGCCAGCGCGGTGTAGCCGAGCAGGGCGGCCGCTGCGAAGAGTTCTTCGGGGTGGGAGGCGCCGCGGAGGAAGGAGTAGTTGGTGGTGACCTGGAGTTCTGTGAAGTTCAAGGGGCTCTGCCCCTTGACCCCGCTGGGGCCTGAGGCCCCAGACCCCCATTTATTATGCTCGTAAAAGATTGGGGTCTGGGGACTTGTCCCCAGCGGGGTCCAGGGGCAGAGCCCCTGGCCTTCTTAACCAAAAATTCCATGCAAATACCAATCCAGATTCCCCGTCTCGGAATTTTCCCCATCCCCATTCCTAAAAATCCAGAACCTCTGCCCCGCCTCATCCTCCACCTGAAAATAATCCCGCACAGACGCCATCTCCGCATCCGCCTTCCACCACTCCCCAAACACCCGCTCCGGCCCATCCGCCCGCCGCACGCGATGCGACACGCGCTGCCAGATGAAACGCATCGGCGCCTGATCCGGCATCTCTGCCATCGCCACAATTGGCCGAGGCGGGTGCAGCAACCTTGGCGGACGCGGCAGATGCGCGGGCCAAACCTCCCCGCGCAGGATCGTCCCTGCCGGCACGCGCCGCACCGAGCGTTCGGGAATATCGCTCTGCACCGGCTGGGTGCGGAACACGCGCGCCGCGCCCAGCCGCGTGCACAGCATATCGACCAGGCCTGACAAATCGGCCTCCGCCGGCGCGGTTAACGCGGACAATTTCTGACGTGCGCCCAGGTGCTGCACCAGAGGGGCTGCCAGCATCGCGGTTTCGATGCCAAAGCCAGGATCGATGTTTTCAATTTGCGCGAGCAGCAGACGCGTCAGATGTGCTGCATCGCGGGTCGGCGCCGCAGTGCCGATGCGCACCATCGCCGGCGTTCCGTCCACGCGCGTGAATACCAAGTCCAGCCGCGAGGCGCCCTGATTGCGCGCGCGCAATTTCTCGCACAGGCGTTCGGCCAGGACCACCGTGATGCGCGCCAGATCCTCGGGCGTGGAGATGGGTTCGACAAAGCCCTGGCGCACACGGCAAAGGTCGGGCGGCAGGATGGGCATGATCGGCTCGGGCACGCGGCCCAGCGCCTGGTCCAGCCGGCGCCAGGCATTCGCCCCGAAACGCCGGGCCAGCGGGCCGCGCGGCGTGTCCGCGAGTTGGCCGATGGTCTCAAAGCCCAGGCGGCAGAGCGCATCGGCGGTCTCCTCGTCCAGGCGCAGGGCGGCGATCGGCAGGGGGGCCAGCGATGCGGCCTGGCCGCCGGGCGGAATGATCGTGATGGGCGCCTTGGCGAAGCGCGCCGCCGCGTGGGCGGCACCGGGCGTATCGGCAATCGCCGCGCGGGTGGCAATGCCGGCTTGCCCCATGCGTTGGGTCAGGCGGGCGAGCAGCGGCGCCTCGCCGCCATGCAGGTGGGCACAGCCTGTGACATCGATCCACACGCCGTCCGGCGGGCAGGGGGCGGCCAGCGGGCTCGCGCGCAGGCACCAGGCGGCCAGGCGCGAGAGCGCCGCGGCATCGCCGGGCGCATCGGCCTCGCCCACGGTCAGATCAGGGACCATGGCCTGCGCCTGGCTGACCGCCATGCCTGCGTTCAGGCCCAGCCGCGCGGCCGGGGCGCTGACCGCGGTAATGACGCGCTTGCTGCCCTGGCGGGCGGCGAGGACGTGCGCGTTCTTTGGCGGGCCGTCTGGTGCGCCCTCATGCAACCGCACCCTGTCGGTGCTCCAGCTCGGCAGGTAAAGCGAGATGACCCTGCGCATCGCATGCCTCCATGATCCATTCTCCGGGCTGGCCGCCCCGGTTGCGGGTGAGCGCCACGTGCCAGAGCGCGCGGCCGAGGTAGGGCGCGCCGGGTGGGCTGGGGTGGGGTGTCACACACCACCGGGTGGCCGCGGCGGTCAGGCTTTCCTCGGTCGGGCGGCCTTCGCGGCGGCGGCGCAGGACAATCGCCATGACGCCCGATTTCTCCGCGGCCAGCGCCAGGCGGCGGGAGGCTATCATGGGCAGTCGGGTGAGCTCGCCCACGGCGGCGGCCAGGCCTGGGTGGCGCAGCGCTTCTTCCATGGTGAGCAGGACGGTCTTTTCGTCCGGGGCGGCGATGTGCAGGACGCGGGCGGGGTCGAGGCCCGCGCAGGCCAGGCCAGGCGGGAAGAGGTCGGAGGTGGCCGTGCACCAGGCGAAAGGGCGGCCAGGGCTGTTGCGTCCCAGGCGGGCGAGAATGCCTGCGGTGAAGAGGGTTGCGGCGGCGGCGTGGATGGCGTCCGGGCCGCCGCCGGCGATTTCGTGCAGGGCGGCTTGGGAGAGGCCGCCTTCGGGAAGGTGGGCGTCGAGCGCGGGGATGGCGAAGGGGTGAGTGGTTGTGGTGCGGGCGGAGGGGCGTTCTAGGGCGCGGATTTGGTGGCGGAGGGTGGCCAGGGCTGGGGGTGGGCTCATGTTCGTAGTTTGTTCCCGTGTGCGGGAAGCGTCAAGTGACATCGGACAATAGGAAAGAAGTAGTTCTTTTTTTTAAAAAAACCAAAAAACTTTTGGGAGTTAACGCGCGCGTCGCAGCAACGCGTATGGTGGCTTTACATAACCAAGCCAGCCTTCCTCGGCCGCCCGCCCTTGGCACCATTCGCCCGTGCAGCCGCCGTCTTGGCCGCCGATTTTGTAAGCCCCGCTTGCCGCGCCATATACGCTTTCGTGCCGAACAAGCCTGCCAGCAACTCCGGCACCGCAAAATCAACATCCAGTGCCTTCCAATGCAGGCCAGCGCCGGCACCGAGGATTTCTACCTGAGCCAACTGATCCTCGCATGCGGTTTGAAGCCCCTGGGCCAGATGCGCGGGAAACGCGAAAAGGCAGCCATTCGTCAGCTCGATGACAACACGACCGGTTGCGCGATCGAAGCGCACCGTCGCCGCGCGCGGTTCATGCACGCGGGCTGCCCTACCACGTGCGAGCGCCGCATCAATCTGAAGGTCAGTCAATTCAGCCATGGATTTCCTCCCACCGTTTCGCCAGCAGAAGGAAATTCTCCTGCACAATGCGTATGGCGCGACGCAATTCGCCGCGCGACATGCCATCGGCCCAGACCACATTGGGAAAGCCATCAACTCCCGCCAAACCGATCTTGGCCTCACCATCGCCGAACACGTGACCATGGGCGGGTTTGTGGTCGTTGAGGAAGATCACGACCCTCAGCCCCTCCGCACGCAAGAAGGTGACCACGCTTATACCTAACCGGATGGGTTAACTCAAGTCCGACTATTCTGGCCCAAGCCAGCAAACTCCGCTACGCTGGCGCAACATGTCCGCCACCCTGCACACCCTCGCCACCCACCCGATGCGCCTCGCCCGTGCCACGCTCGACCTGCTCCTCCCGCCCCACTGCCCCAACTGCCCCGCCCAGGTTCCTACCCAAGGCACCTTCTGCCCCGCCTGCTTCACGGCGCTGACCTTCATCACCGAGCCGCTTTGCACCGCCTGCGGCCTGCCCTTCGCCAGCCGCGCCTATGCCGGCACGCTGAGCCTGTGTCCCACCTGCCTCGACCACCCCCCGCCTTGGAGCCAGGCACGCGCCGCCCTGATTTATGACGAGGCCGCGCGTGGCCTGATCCTGCCCTTCAAGCACGCCGACCGCCAGGAAAACGCGGCCATCCTCGCCACCCACATGGCCCGCGCCGGCGCCACCTTGCTCGCGCGCGCAGAGCTGCTCATCCCCGTGCCCCTGCACCGCGGCCGCCTCCACACCCGCGGCTTCAACCAATCCGCCCTGCTGGCCCGCGCGCTCGCGCGCCGCACAGGCGTTGCCAGCTTGCCGGACGCGCTGCTGCGCACCCGCCCCACACCCTCGCTTGGCGCGCTCTCCGCCGCCAGGCGCGCGGAGGCTATGCAAGGCGCCATCGCCATCCGCCCCCGCCGCGCTGCCGCCATCGCCAACCACGCGGTGCTGCTGATCGATGATGTGATGACCTCAGGCGCCACGGCGGCCGCCTGCGCGCGCGCCCTTCTTGACGCGGGGGCGGCGCATATCGACGTGTTGGTGGCAAGCCGGGTCGCAGACCCTCGCCGCCACGCCTAGAAGGACCCGCATGCTTTGCCGAAGATCGAAATCTACACCCAGCCCTGGTGCTCCTACTGTGCACGCGCGCTCAACTTGCTCCAGCAGAAGGGTGTGGCCTTTCAGGAAATTGAAGCACCGCAAGGCAGTCCTCAGCGGGAAGAATCAGAGACGCGCAGCGGCGGGTTGAGCTCGGTGCCCCAGATCTTCATCGATGGCAGCCATATTGGCGGCAGCGACGAACTGCGCGCGCTCGATCGGGCTGGAAAGCTGGACGCATTGCTGGCGGCCTGAGACGTGGCGCACCGCCCCAGGAGCCGGCCGCGATGATCCACTATGCGCTGCGGTGCGGCGAGGGGCACGAATTCGACGGCTGGTTTCCAAGCAGCGCGGGCTTCGAGGCTCAGGCCGGCGCGCGTTTGCTCGCCTGCCCATTCTGCGCCAGCTGCGAGGTTGGCCGCGCGCTGATGGCGCCGCGCATCTCGCCGCGTGCCCAGGGTTCGCGTGCCCAAGGTTCGCGTGCCCAGGGGCCGCTTGCCATAAGCGAGGCCGCTGCACAGGCGCCTTCGCCCGAGAGTGCCGCGCCCACGGCCGAGCCAGCCAGGCCCATGCCCGATCAGATGCGCGCGGTTCTGGCGCGCATCCGCACCGAGATCGAGGCACGCTGCGAATATGTCGGCCCTCGATTTGCCAGCGTCGTGCGCCGCATGGCCGAGAGCGACAAGCCCGCTCGTTCCGTCTATGGCGAAGCTACCGCCGAGGAAGCGGCGGCGCTGGCAGATGACGGGATAGAGGTTGCCTGCATTCCCTGGGTGCCACGTGCGGATAGCTGAGGCGCTGCTGGCCGCAGCCCTGCTGGGGCCGCAACACGCGCTGGCCGAGGCGCCGCGAGCCTCGTTGCAGGGCGCTGATCTGCCAGGTGGCAAGCTTTTGAGCGAATGGATGACCGAGGATCGCCGCGGGGTCGTGCGCATCAAGCCATGCGGCGCGGCTTTCTGCGGACGCGTGGTCGGGATTTCTGATTTTCCGCCGGGTGGCTTGCGTGACCTGCATGGAGCACCGCAATGCGGGCTGGTGATCATCCATGACCTGCAACCGGCTGAGGATGGCCGGCGGCGTGGCAGCATCACCAATCCCGATGATGGCCGCACCTACGGCGCGCTGCTATGGGTGGGCGCTGATGGAAGCATGCGCCTGCGCGGCTATCTGGGGTTGCCCATTCTTGGTTCCACGCAGATCTGGCCCCGTTTCGCCGGCACGCTGACGAAGGATTGTCACATCAAGTCCTAATGACATGCCGCCGGCACATGGCACCTATTTGATAACGCGGCTTACAATAAGCGTGGTCGACCGCATCTCGGCTCCATGAAGAGAGCTTGGAGTGGTGCGATGATTGGCCTGGTCAGCAAACCTATGAGCGTTGTTGTCAGCGGATTGGCGGTCTCGTGGACGTCCTTCGTGGTGGCGTTTCTCTATTACACCGCTCTAACAGCGCTCGTGCTTGGCGGCGTTTCACCGGTGTGGACGTTGCTGGCCGGCGCCTACCTGGGTCCGGTTCTGGCCTATGGACTTGCGCTGACCTGGCGCTTCCTGACCGGGCTGCTTGCGCACTCCAGGAGGCCGGCGCGCGCTCAGAGCA
This sequence comes from Acetobacteraceae bacterium, assembly GCA_965276755.1. GTDB lineage: Bacteria > Pseudomonadota > Alphaproteobacteria > Acetobacterales > Acetobacteraceae > CAJCIS01. The sequence goes on along the minus strand of OZ255625.1, from coordinate 958,475 downwards.
GCCGCACGGCAAGAGACAGGCTGACGACCGACGCGATGAACACGCACAACGCTATCGTTGCATGACCGTATAGCCAAAGTGCTACGCAGGCAGCGCTGACCAGGGCGCTGATGACAAGCAGGACAAAACCCATCTGCCTGTCCCACGGCCGAGGCAACCGGGCTGACATGGGCACGCGAGGCGGGGATAGCCCCTGCACACGGTCGGTAACCTCCTGCAGATTGATAGGCGTATACATCTCGCTCTCCTCCCGGGCCTGTGCCCGCCTGAGGGCGCGGCGCCGCGCGTTGGCTGCGGCTTGCGCCTTGGATGGCGGTCGTGCCTCCACCTAGTCTGGCTCCCCGGTTGATCCAGGACAGCGTGGCTGTGCCTGGAGAAATCGCGGCGGCCATGAGCAACGACGGCACCGCAACATTAGACTATAGATACATTAACAAATTCTTTCAGTGTAAGTTGCAACCATGTGTTGCAACAAAGCCTCGGGTTGTGACTGCCGGCTGTCCTGGGCTGGCGGTTGAGACCGCCCGCTGGGGCTGATTGACTTTGCGGAGTCTGATCGCTTCCATTCATGGCCTCGCCCACTCGACCCCGTGAGACAGCCCATGCACGCCGCGCTGATGCCGACCTATGCCCGCGCCGACATTGCCTTCGAGCATGGCGAGGGCACGTGGCTGGTGACCGAGGACGGGCGGCGGTTCCTCGATTTTGGCGCAGGGATTGCGACTTCCTCGCTCGGCCACGCCCATCCGCACCTGGTAGCCGCGATTGCCGGACAAGCCGGGCGGGTGATGCACGTCTCCAACCTCTATCGCATTCCCGGGGCGGAGCGCTTCGCGCAGAGGCTGGTGGAGGCGAGCTTTGCCGATGAGATCTTCCTGTGCAATTCGGGCGCGGAAGCCAATGAGGGCATGGTCAAGATGCTGCGGCGTGCCATGGCCTGCACCGGCCGGGCGGAGCGCTACCGCACGATCTGTTTTACCGGCGCCTTTCATGGGCGCACGCTGGCCATGCTCTCGGCCACGGGCAATGCCAAATATCTCGATGGCTATGGGCCGCCTGTGGACGGATTCGACCACGTGCCGTTCGGCAACATGAACGCACTGCGTGACGCCATCACGCCGCAGACCGCCTGCGTGCTGGTCGAACCGATCCAGGGCGAGGGCGGCGTGCGCATGCCGCCGCCGACGTTTTTGCGCGATTTGCGCGCGGCCTGCGACGAATTCGGTATTTTCCTGGCACTCGATGAGGTGCAATGCGGCATGGGACGCACCGGGCGGCTGTTCGCGCACGAGCACGCAGGCATCGTGCCGGACGCGCTCTCCGCGGCCAAAGGCATTGCCGGCGGTTTTCCGATGGGTGCGATCCTGGCGCGTGCCGAGATTGCGCGGCACATGACGCCTGGCACCCATGGCACCACGTTCGGCGGCAATCCGCTGGCCTGCGCTGCGGCAAATGCTGTGCTGGACGTGCTGCTGGCACCTGGGTTTTTGCCAGGTGTGACAGAAACCGGGCAGGTTTTTGCCGAAGGGTTGACCGCGCTCGTGCGTGACTACCCGGGGGTTTTCGATGAGGTGCGCGGACAAGGGCTGATGCTGGGGCTGCATTGCGTGGCGCCGAATACGCAGGTGCAGGCGGCATGCCTGAACCAACAGCTGCTGAGCGTTGCCGCGGGCGAGAACACGCTGCGCCTGGTGCCGCCGCTGAACGTGACGCGTGCCGACTGCGAGGAGGCGCTGGCACGCCTGGCCAATGCGGCGCGCGCTTGTATGGTGGAGGTGGCGACCGTGGCGGCATGAGTGCGGCGCCGCCTCGGCATTTTCTCGATCTTGCCGATCATGATACCGCGACATTGCGAAACATCCTTTCAATGGCGCGCGAGATCAAGGCGGGGCGATATGCGCGCGCGCCATTGGCGGGGCGTACGCTCGCGCTGCTGTTCGAAAAGCCGAGCACGCGCACGCGCGTCAGTTTCGAAGTCGCCATGCGCAAATTGGGCGGGCACGTGACCATTCTGACCGATCGCGACATGCAGCTAGGCCGCGGCGAGACGGTGGGCGATACGGCGCGCGTGCTCTCGCGCTACGTCGACGCCATCATGCTGCGCACGGACCGCGCGTGGAAATTGGCCGAGCTTGCGGCCAACGCCACCGTTCCGGTGATCAACGGGCTGACCGAGGCGAGCCATCCGTGCCAGCTGATGGCCGATATCATGACGTTCGAGGAGCATCGCGGCCCGATTGCCGGCCGCACGCTGGCCTGGCTGGGCGATGGCAATAACGTGGCGCGAAGCTGGGTGCAGGCGGCGGTGCGGTTCGGTTTTTCGCTGCGCATGGCGGCACCCGATTCGTGCCGTGTGCCGGATGCGGTGCTGGCGTGGGCGCGCGCGGAAGGCGGCGACGTGACGGTCACGCGCGACGCGGCCGAGGCGGTGGCCGGTGCGGCCGCGGTGGTGACCGATTGCTTTGTCAGCATGTCCGACGATCCCGGACGGAACAGCCACGCGGCCCTGGCGCCGTATCGGGTGACGGTCGAGCGCATGGAGCAGGCCGCGCCCGATGCGCTGTTTTTGCATTGCCTGCCGGCGCATCGCGGCGAAGAGGTGGAGAGTGCGGTGATAGACGGGCGCTGGTCTGTGGTGTTTGATGAGGCGGAGAACAGGCTGCATGCGCAGGCGGGGATTTTGACTTGGGTGATGGGGACGGAAGGGAAGGAAGCAGTTCTTTTTTGAAAAAAAGAACCAAAAAACTTTTGTCGGTTGCTGTGGCGAGGCTATCCTCATGCCCAAAGACGGATGCGTGCGGCAGCATCAGGAGCAAAAGTGTTTTGGTCCTTTTTTCAAAAAAAGGACTGCTTGCCTCTTCTTTGATGTGACATGAGCAAAGCCCCCGAACCCTTCCGCCTCGTCGTCTGGGACCTCGACGAGACTTTCTGGCATGGCACGCTGACCGAGGGCGGCGTCACCTGGCGCAAGGAGGCAGAATTCGCGGTGCGCATGCTGGCCGCGCGCGGGATCGTCAGCGCGATCTGTTCGAAGAACGATCCCGCCGCGATTGCCGACATATTGACGCAACGCGGGCTTGCGGAATTCTTCGTGTTCAACTCGATATCCTGGCATGCCAAAGGGCCGCGCCTGGCGGCGCTCATCGCCGCGGTGCAGTTGCGGCCCGAGAGCGTGCTGTTCATCGATGACAACCCGGCCAACCTTGCCGAGGCGCTGCATTTCGTGCCGGGTCTGCAGGTGGCCGATGATACGATTATCGCCGGCCTGCTTGCGGATGCGCGCTGTGTGGGTAAGCCGGACCCCAACCTCAAGCGTCTGGCGCAATATCACATGCTCGAGCGGCGCCAGAGCGACGCGGCAGCCACGGGGGGCGATGCGGAGGCGTTTCTGCGCGCCAGCGGGATCACCGTTACGATTGAAACCGATATTGAGGCCCATCTCGACCGCGCCATCGAACTGATCAACCGCACCAACCAGCTCAATTTCACGAAGGCGCGCTTGCCGGAGGCCCAAGACGCCGCACGCGCGGCATTGCGCACGCTGCTGGCCGAACACACGGTGCAAGCCGGGCTGCTGCACGTGCGCGACAATTACGGCGATCACGGCCTATGCGGCATTTACGTGCTGCGCAGCCATCGCCGGCTTGGCCGCACGCTGCTGCATTTCGCCTTTTCCTGCCGCATTCTGGGCATGGGCGTGGAAACCTGGCTCTACAACCGGCTGGCACGGCCGGCGCTGAAAATCGAGGGCGAGGTGGTGAGCGACGTTGTGGGCGATCAGCGCGAGATCGACTGGATATCGACGGAATTTGCGGGGGGGGGGGGGGGGACGTTCGGCGGGCAAGGCGCCGGTCCTGTCGTATGTGCTGGCACGCGGCGGCTGCGACATGCGCGCACTGTCACATTATTTCAGCCTGGTCGCGGACAGCGTGTTCGAGGAGTTCGACATCGTGCGGGCCGGCCAGGCGCCGCAGGTCAATCACTCGCTGATTGCGGTGCAGGCCATGCACGGTATTGACCCAGGCGCCATTGCGGATTTCGCGCCATTGGGCTTTTTGCCGGAGGATTTCAGGACGGTCCTTGCCGGAGACCTGCAAGCGGGCCCAGCGGTTTGGCTGCTGAGCTTTGCCATCGAGTGCAAGATGCCGATCTATCGTCATCGCGGTAGTGGCGCGCTTCTGCCTGCCTATGTGCCTGGCCTCGGCAGGACAGAGCCAGGCGCGTTTTTGCGTGGCGAGCTTGACGGGGAGGTGGAGCCGGGTCTGGCAGCGCATTTGCGCGCGGCCTTCAATTACGAAGGCGTTCTGCCTGATGCGGTTTTCAAGGCTAATCTGACACATATCCTCGCGCGTGCGGGCGGGAATGTGCGTGTATTCATTTTGCTCGGCAATACGCGTTTTGTTGGCCCGGAGGGAAAAGTGGGCGTTGCCCATGGCCTCGTTCAGCAGAATGCGCTGATCGCCGAGGTGTCATCGGCATTTGAGAACGTTGAATTGCTGGCGCCCCTGGACTTCATGTCGCCCGAAGAAATTATCTCGCTCCGCCGCCCCCATCACTACGAGCGGATGGTGTATTTCCGACTATTCCAGCACATCATGTCGCGAGCCCTAAACTGACAAAAGTTTTTTGGTTCTTTTTTTCAAAAAAGAACAACCTTCCTTGCTAAAGTTGACCCGACAGGCCGCCTGACCTATCTCCCATGCTGCACCGCACAGAGACCCGCCCGCCATGAAGGACGTCCGCGACGCGCTCCTCGTCGCCAGAGCCACAGACGGCTCGTTGATCCGCCGCCCGCTTTCGCCCCATGCCGGCATCTATCGCTGGCCGGTGACCATGGTCGCTTCCATCCTCAACCGCGTCACGGGCATTGCCGCCTCGATCGGCACCCTTGTTCTGGTATGGTGGCTGGTGGCCGCGGCGTCCGGGCCCGCCGCGTTTGCGCTGGTGCAGGAATTCCTGATCTCGCCGTTGGGGCTGCTGGCGCTATTCGGCTGGACGTTGGCAATCTGCTACCATTTCTGGAGCGGGCTGCGGCACCTGGCGTGGGACGCCGGGCTTGGGTTTGCGCAGAAGAGCCTGAATCCGGTGACCTGGGGGGTGATGGCGCTCAGCGTGGTCTGCACTGCACTTATCTGGGCCGTGGCGTATGCCCGGCTGGGGGGCTGAGGTGGCACGTCCTGTGATTGCCGAGAAGATAGAGGTTCGCCGCAGCCAACTGGGCCGCGTCCGCGGTTTGGGTGCAGCGCGCGCCGGGGTGGAACATTGGTGGCGGGCGCGTGTGTCGGCCATTGCCCTGGTGCCGCTGAGCGTCTGGTTCGTGGTGTCCGTGCTGTCAATGCTGGGCGCGGAGCAGGTGGTGGTGGCGGCCTGGGTGGGCCGCCCGGTCAATGCCGTGCTGCTGCTGGCGCTGATTGTCATGACGTTCCAGCACACGGCGCTGGGCTTGCAGGTGGTCTATGAGGACTACATCGACAGTGTGGGGCTGCGCACGGCCGTGACGCTGGCCACCAATGGCTTGTGCCTGATCCTGGGGTTGATGGCTGTTTTGGCTGTGTTGAAACTGGCGTTGGCGGCCGCCCCGCTTGCCGCCCATTAAGGCAGAGAGATGAACGCGATCAGCAAGCCCTCGCTGGGCGCCTACACGATCATCGATCACACCTATGATGTGGTGGTGGTGGGTGCGGGCGGCTCGGGGCTGCGTGCGACGTTGGGCACCGGGGCGGGCGGTCTGAAGACCGCGTGCCTGACGAAAGTGTTTCCCACGCGCAGCCACACGGTGGCAGCGCAGGGCGGTATTGGCGCCGCCCTCGGCAACATGGGCGAGGATGATTGGCGCTGGCACATGTATGACACCGTCAAGGGGTCTGACTGGCTGGGCGATCAGGACGCGATTGAATACATGTGCCGCGAGGCGATTCCGGCAATCTATGAGCTGGAACATTACGGTATGCCGTTCAGCCGAACGGAAGACGGCAAGATCTACCAGCGTCCGTTCGGCGGCCACATGATGGATTACGGCCGTGCGCCGGCGATGCGCGCCTGCGCCGCGGCCGACCGCACGGGGCACGCAATGCTGCATACGCTGTATCAGCAATGCCTGAAGCATGACGTGGAGTTTTTTGTAGAGTATCTGGCGCTCGATCTGATCATGGACGAGGACGGCGCGTGCAGAGGTGTGACCGCCTGGTGCCTTGATGACGGCACAATCCATCGCTTCCGTGCGCAACTGGTGATTTTGGCGACGGGCGGATACGGGCGCGCCTATCAGAGCTGTACCAGCGCGCATACCTGCACGGGCGATGGCGGCGGCATGGTGATGCGTGCGGGCTTGCCGACGCAGGACATGGAATTCGTGCAATTCCACCCGACCGGCATTTTTCCGGCCGGGTGCTTGATTACCGAGGGCGCGCGGGGCGAGGGCGGGTATCTGACCAATGCCGAGGGCGAGCGCTTCATGGAACGCTACGCGCCGACGGCGAAAGATTTGGCGTCTCGCGATGTGGTCAGCCGATCGATGACGATCGAGATCAATGAGGGCCGCGGCGTGGGGCCGAACCGCGACCACATCCTGCTGCACCTGGAGCATCTGGGTGCGGATATTTTGCACGAGCGCCTGCCGGGGATTTCGGAAACGGCGCGGGTGTTTGCCGGTGTGGATGTCACCCGCGAGGCGATCCCGGTGCTGCCGACGGTGCATTACAACATGGGCGGCATTCCGACGAACTATCATGGCGAGGTGCTGAACCCGACGCCGAACAATCCGGACCAGGTTGTGCCTGGGCTGATGGCTGTGGGTGAGGCCGCATGCGTGTCCGTGCATGGCGCCAATCGGCTAGGCACCAATTCGCTGCTGGACCTTGTTGTTTTCGGACGAGCGGCGGCGCACCGTGCAACGCAGGTGGTTCAGACCGGGACCACGCAAGCGCCGTTGCCGGCGCATGCGGGGGAGGCGAGTCTCGACCGGTTTGACTGGACTCGCCATGCGGCCGGGGGGACGCGGGTGGCGACGTTGCGTCACGCCATGCAGCGCACGATGCAGCAGCACGCGGCGGTGTTCCGCAACAGTGTGTCTTTGAGCGAGGGGGTGGCCAAGATTGCCGAGCTGTGGGGCGGATTGCCCGACATGTCGGTGAGCGACCGTGGGCTGATCTGGAATTCGGACCTGGTTGAGGCGTTGGAATTGCAGAATCTTGTGTGCAACGCGGCGGCGACGATGGTTTCGGCCGAGGCGCGCACGGAGAGTCGCGGCGCGCAGGCGCATGACGATTTTCCGGATCGCGATGACGCGAACTGGATGAAGCACACGCTGAGCTGGGTGCATAACGACGGCGAGGTTTCGCTGGCGTATAGGCCGGTGCGCATGCAAACCCTGACCAACGAGGTCCAGGTCTTCCCGCCAAAAAAACGCGTCTACTAATAAAAGTTCTTTGGTTCTTTCTTTCAAGAAAGAACATCCTTCCTTTCCTTGAAAGCAGACATGGTAGAGCTAGCCCTCCCCAAAAACAGCAAGGTCAAGCGGGGGCGCACCTTCGAGGCGCCTCCCGGCGCCAAACGCGTGCGCGATTTCAAGATCTACCGCTGGTCGCCAGACGATAGCGAAAACCCCAGGCTAGACACCTACAAGATCGATCTGGATCGCGTCGGCCCCATGGTGCTGGACGCGCTCATCTACATCAAAAACGAAATCGATCCGACCCTGGCCTTCCGCCGCTCCTGCCGTGAAGGCATCTGCGGCAGTTGTGCGATGAACATCGACGGCGGCAACACGCTGGCCTGTCTCAAGCCGATCACCGAAATGCGGGGTCCGGTCGCCATCTATCCGCTGCCGCACATGGCGGTGATCAAGGATCTGGTGCCCGACCTGTCTGCCGCGTACGCACAATTGCAAAGCATCGAGCCTTGGCTAAAGGCCGACAGCCCGCCACCGCCGGATGCCGAGCGCCTGCAAAGCAAGGAAGAGCGCGCCCGCCTGGACGGCATGTGGGAATGCATCCTGTGCTATTGCTGCACGACGAGCTGCCCCAGCTATTGGTGGAACGGCGACCGCTATCTGGGGCCGGCGACCTTGCTGGCTGCGTATCGCTGGATCGCCGATAGCCGCGACGAATATACCGGCGAGCGGCTCGATGCGCTGGAGGACCCGTTCAAGCTGTACCGGTGTCATACGATCATGAATTGCACGCAGACTTGTCCTAAGGGGCTAAATCCGGCGCAGGCTATTGCGGCGATCAAGCAGTTGATTGTTGAACGACGTAGCTAAAAGGCTGGGGGGGATGTGCCATCCCCCCCAGACCCCCCGTCATCAATATGATGCATCGTAATTTCCTGCTCGACATTAGCTTGCGGCCAGAGACCGCCGACAACACCAACGTCCATCCGTTCGACATCCCCTCCATCGCGCAAATGGGCACGCTGCGCTTCGACAAACCCGTCACCTTTTTCATCGGTGAGAACGGGTCCGGCAAATCCACCTTGATCGAAGCCATCGCCATCCTGATGCGCTACAACCCCGAAGGCGGCAGCAGGGATTTCACCTTCGCCACCGCACAAGCGCACGGCACATTGCACAACCATTTGCGCTACACCCGCAGCCAGCGCCGCCAGGGTGACGGCTTCTTCCTGCGCGCCGAAAGCTATTTCAACCTCGCCAGCGAAGTCGATCGCCTTGACCTGCAGGACTCCTACGGCGGCAAATCGCTGCACGCCCAGTCGCACGGCGAATCCTTCTTCGCGCTGCTCGAGCACCGCCTGCGCGGCGACGGCCTCTACATCCTGGACGAGCCGGAAGCCGCCCTCTCGCCCACGCGGCAGATGACCATGCTGACGCGCCTGCACCAACTGGTGCAGGACGGCTGCCAATTCCTGATCGCCACGCACTCGCCGATCCTGATGGCCTACCCGGACGCGGACATCTACCTGATGGGCGAAGGCGCGCCCAAACGCACCGGCTACACCGACACCGAGCACTACCGCATCACCCGCCACTTCCTCACCCGCACGGATGCCATGCTGGAAATTCTGCTGCGGAGTGACGAAGCCAGCTCGGACGCCTAGATACACCCCCGTGTTCACAGGCAAACTCCCGCAGGACGGTTCGCGCATCCGCGCCTGGTCGGACTCGCTGCTCGTTGATCACGCGGTCTTTCGCGTGCTGTGGGATAATTGGGCGGAGGTGGTGCCAGGAAAGCTCTACCGATCCAACCACCCCACGCCGGCGCGTCTGGCCGCGGCCGCGCGGCGCTATAATCTGCGCACGCTGATCAATCTGCGAGGCCACCGCCAATGCGGCTCGGACGCGCTGTCACGCGAGGCGGCCGCTCGGCTCGGCCTGAACCATATCGACATGGCGTTTGAGAGCCGCGGCGCGCCGCATCGGGACCGCGTGCTGCGTTTCGCGCGCATTTACGCGGAGTTGCAGACGCCCGCGCTGATGCATTGCAAATCAGGGGCGGATCGCGCGGGGCTGGCCTCGGGCCTGGCGATCCTGCTGGAAGGGGGCACGGCGGCGGCGGCCATGGCTCAGCTCTCCTGGCGCTTCGGCCATTTTGCGCGCTCGCGCACGGGCATTTTGGACGCCTTTTTCGCGCTGTATGCGCGGGAGGCGGAAGGGCGTGTGCCGTTCTTGCACTGGGTTGAACACGAGTACGACGAAATGGGACTACGCGCGCGCTTCGCTGCATCGGGCATTTCGAGCTTTATTGTCGACCGCGTGCTGCGGCGGGAGTGATGCCGGACAAAGAGTTGGGGGGGATGTGCCATCCCCCCCAAACCCCCCGTCATCAGTTAGGCAAAGATGCTGCTGAAATCTCGTCTTGTATGAATGGGCGTCAGTCGGCGTAAGGGTCATAGGAGGAAAAACTCCACACATTGCCCTCGCAATCCTGCGCCTCGTAGCCGCGGCCGCCGTACTCGTTGTCGTGCGGCGCCGCCATGATGGTAGCACCTCCGGCCGCCGCGCGGGCGTGATGCGCGTCTGGGTCCTCCAACGCCACGCAGATGCAGGCGGTGACCAGGCCGCCCGTTGCATGCGGCGGCACCATCGAAAATCGTGCGCGTGCGTCGGGCGAGGCTGAGCTCAGCATGATCATGTTGCCATCGAGCGTTAACTGGGCGTGGGCGATTTCGCGCGCGCTTCCACCCGGCACGATCAGGTTCTGCGTAAAACCGAAGACGCGACAAAGGAAGTCGATCGCGACGGGTGCGTCTTCATAGACCAGGCAAGGTGTGATGCTGGGGCGGACGGGCATGGACGACTCTCCGGCGGATGTGAGGCGCCTTCTAACAGGTCGGGCCCGCGCCCTATTGGACGAATGTCACCTGGAGGGCTCGACGACACCACCATCTTGCGACAGGCGCGTGACGTATTCAGCGGGCGTCAAGCCGGCAAAGCCAGTGAAGTCCCGGATCATATGAGACTGATCGAAATAGCCCGCGTCCTGCGCAATGGCTGCCCATGCGGGCGGCCCGGGTCCAAGACTGGCAATGACCCGCTCGAAGCGCGCCAGGCGCGCAGCGGTCTTGGGTGCGACGCCGAAGCGGGCGCGGAAACGCGCGCTCAGAGTCTGGCGGCTGCAGCCAATCTCGTCGGCGAGAGAGGCGACCGACCGCGCGGGGTGCCTGCGTAATTGCGCAAAGGCCCACGCCATTTCCGGCCGCTCCGGGTGCTCTCGTCCCACCCATCGGCAGAGCGCACCGTCCAGGGCGGCGAAGCGGCCCTGGCTGGTGGCCGCATCGAGCAGCCGGCCGCCGAGATCGGCACCACCCGGCCCAAAGATATCCGGCAGCTTCACGGCCTGGTTGCGCATGGCGCCGGCTGCATTGCCCAGCAATGCCGCCGCGCCACGGTCGGTCAGCCATACATGCACGCCAGCCTGGCTGCCGTCGCTATGCGACAGGGCATGGCGATCGTGAAGGCCCGTGACGAAGCCCTCGCCAGCGCCAAGGCAGAGGCGCCGGCCATCGCCGTCCGTGATTCGGATCGGCGCGCCCAGGTTGACGATCAGGACCCATTGCAGCGCCGGCACTTCCCTGCGCGTCAGCGGAGCGGTGTGTTCCCGATAATCAATGTAGCCTGAAACAAGATGGGCCAGGCGGCGCGCAGGTGCGGCGTGAACTGTCCTTGAGACGGCATCGCCGCCAATGGCGGACGATTTTGGAAGGGACGGGGACATCACCACCCATTTTGCTGAGGCAACGCTTTCACAACAACGAAATCTTCACCAAGCGCGGCGAGACTGCTGTGGCGGGGCCACGCCCTCGCCCGTCCCCACAGGGAGGCCTTTAACGTGCAGGACCCCTGCGAACCCACGCCCCATCCCGCAGGGCACATTGTCCACCATCAGCCCCCAGGCCAGGTAATCGCGTATCATGCGCCTGGCCACGTCGTTGGGCGGATTACGCGGCACGGCACCCATCGACTCGCCCAGCGCCTGCATGCCCTGACGGCCACGTGTCCTGCCGGGCCGCCTTTGACCATCGGCGTGGCCTTGTTGAAGACGGTGGCACCCGCGGCAGCCTTTGTCGGGCTGACCGCCATCGCGTCCAGCCTGGCAGGGCGAGAGGCGGCGTCTCCTTGGGCCTCACCCGTTGTCGCCAGCCTCGCTGGTGCGTCCTATTCGGGAACACCGATGGCCACAGGATCGGTCGGCCAGGGCGGCCCGGGGGGCGTTCCGGGGGTGGGCGGCCATCCCGGCACCGTCGCAGGGGCGCACGAGCCGAGCCCGCATCACCCGCAGGTCAACGTGCCCGAACCGCCCAGTCTGGCCGTGCTGCTGCTAGTGACGATAGGTTGGATCGGCCTGCGTTACGGCCTGCGCCGCACTCGCCCGGCGGGCTAGAGCCGCGCGGCCGCGCTCTTGGCTTCGATCCGATCCCAGATCGGGGCGGCGAGGTTGATGCCGTCGAAGCGTTCGATCTCCCGCAGGCCGGTGGGCGAGGTGACGTTGATCTCCGTCAGGTAGTCGCCGATCACGTCGATGCCGACGAACAGCAGCCCTTGGTCGGCCAGGAACGGGCCGATGCGCGCGCAGATTTCGCGATCGCGCGGGCTCAGCGCCACGCGTTCGGCGCGCCCACCCACGTGCATGTTCGAGCGTGCCTCCCCCTGCGCCGGCACGCGGTTGATGGCGCCCGCAGCCTCCCCGTCGATCAGGATGATGCGCTTGTCGCCACTGCGTACCGCGGTTTCGTAGCGCTGGATCATCAGCGGCTCGCGCGAGCGGGCGGCAAACATCTCCAGCAAGGAGGCGAGGTTCTCATCGCCGGGGCGGATGCGAAAGACGCCGGCGCCGCCATTGCCAAATAGCGGCTTGACGATGATGTCGCCATGCTCGGCGCGAAATTCGGCGATCTCCTGCGCATCCCACGTGATCAGCGTGGGCGGCATCAGGTCCGGGTAATGCATGACCAGCAGCTTCTCCGGCGCGTTGCGCACAGCGGTCGGGTCGTTGATGACCAGGGTTGGGGGCTGGAGGTGCTCCAGGATATGTGTCGCGGTTATGTAGCCCATGTCGAAGGGCGGGTCCTGGCGCATCAGCACGATGTCCATCTCGGCGAGGTCCAGCGGCTCGAGCGCTCCGGTCGCAAAGGGCGGCTCGCCCGGCGCGCCCAAGGTGAGGCTGCGCGCGCGCGCGGTGACGCGCCCGGCGCGCAGGCTCAGATGGCGCACTTCGTAGTGCCAAAGCGTGTGGCCGCGCCTGGCGGCTTCGACCATCAGCGCATAGGTGCTGTCGCCCGCCAGGTTGAGGGTGTCGAGCGGATCCATCTGGCAGGCGATGAGCATGGGCGGGGCCTTGGGGGTGAAGGAAGGCCAGGGGCTCTGCCCCTGGACCCTCTTTTACCGAACGGACAAATAGCTCAAGGGCCGGGTCGCACAGCTGAGCCGATGTCCGCCCCGACTTGTCATGAGATCCGGTCGCTTTCAGAAGGTCGATCAGGTTGCCGATGAGCGTGATGCCATGTGGGTCGCCATCGGTCAGCGGGTGGACAACTACCTGATCGATCAGTTGCCGCGCAATCTCCAGCGCCTCCGGGTCGTCGCCACGCGACAGGGATGCCGTGAGTTCCTTGATTCGGCTCGCGTAGGTTGCGGCCATGTCGGCGCCGGACGCTCGCGGAGGTTTAGCGGCGGACACGATTACCGGTCTGCACGCCTCGACCTGAGCCTGCTGCGCGGCTTCAAGCTCCCTGAGCCTGGCGAGAATAGCCGGGCTTGCACGACCGTCGCTGACCGCATCCACCAGATTGGTAATCTTGCGGTCGGTCGCCTGGCGCTCCCGCTGGCGTGTCGCGGCATGGACCTTGAGTTCGCCGTCCAGACGCTCCCATTCCAAGTCGAACGCCTGCATGAAGGCGCCCAGCAGGTTAGGCTGCATCAACTGACGGCCGAGTACGTCAAGTATGTGTGCCTCGAGAGAGGCACGCCGGCACGTGCGCCGGTTGGCGCAGGCGCCGTGCTTGGCCGCTTGGCAGCCTAAGTAGTCGCTCCCCGTTGGATGATATGGCCCACCACACACGCCGCAGATCACCTTGCCCGATAGCAGGTGGCGTGGCCGCCGTCGGTCCCAAAACGCGGGACGTCCGTCGCTCGGGACAGCAGGCAAGGGCGCCGCCTCGGCGAGTAGGCGGGTCTGAACCCTGTCCCACATATCATCTTCCACAACTCGCAATTCAGGCGCCTCTCCCGTCATGTAGGATTGCGGTTTTGCGTCACGCCGAAGTCGGGCGCCGGTCGTTGGATCCTTGAGCGAAAGCCGGCGCCGCCACACTATGCGACCGACATAGATCGCATTGCCTAATATACCGTCACGGCGTGATTCGCGTCCGCGGATCGAGGCGTCGTACCAGATGCCGCCGCCCGGGCCGGCGACACGCTTCGCATTGAGCGCTTGGGCGATCTTGAGTGGGCTGGAGCCGGCGGCGTATTCCGCGAAGATGCGCCGAACGATTGTTGCCGCCGCATCGTCGACGGCGCGCAAGCCGCGGTCGAGCTCGCCATCCTCTCGCAGCTTGCGCACGACGGTGTAGCCGTAGGGAGCTGTGCCTGTGCAACGACCCGCATGAATTCGCCCTTCGAGACCGCGGCGCGTTTTATCGGCAAGGTCCTTTAGATAAAGCGCACCCATCGTCCCCTTGAGGCCGATGTGCAACTCCGAAATATCTCCCTCGGCGAGTGTGTGAATCCGAACGTTCCGGAATTGGCATTGCTTGTAGAAGGAAGCGATATGCTCAAGGTCGCGCGAAAAGCGGTCCAAGCTCTCGGCGACGACAACATCGATGTCGCCGCCCCGGACAGCCGCCAGCAGCAACTGAAAGCCTGGTCGCAGCGTCGTCGCGCCCGAGGTGGCGTGATCGGCGTAATTGCGGGAGAGAGTCCAGCCCTCCCGCGCGATGCGCTCGCCGCAAATACGCTGCTGGTCCTCAATTGAGGCGTCGCGCTGGGCTTCCGAGCTGTAGCGCGCGTAGGTAATCGCCTGTAAGCCGCTCGCAGGCACCACTTGGCGTATCTCCGGGACGTTGCCACACCGCATCTCAAAGCGCTCCCAGCACCCGGAGCCCGAACAGAATGGCTGCGACGATCGTGACGGCCAGAAGGAGCACGGGAGCCAACCCGATATGCCCATAACCGAGACCTTGGCGACGTGCGTGCGCAGCGCGCCGGCCGAGCAGCCGCGCCATTTCAATGAGCACGGCGTGGCCTGGAGTCTCCACGTGAGCGAGCGGCACCGGCCGGCATTCTCGATCGACGTTTCCGGGCACGACCGACGTGGCAGCTAGAATTCCAGCTCGGGCGGCCACGGCGCGCCACCTTTTGCGTTCTTCAGCGGCGCCGCTCACGGCTTGCCATCCGCACCGCTGCACGAGACTGGGGTCCCCTGCGACTTCAACGTGTGGGTTACCCTTACTGATACATTCAGAATCCCTTTGTGGGGTTCTTCGTAGCCCCGCTTCCTCGAAACTTACGAGCAAGCTTTCTTGGGCATTCACTTGGCACAAACGGTTTTGTGGTCACATCAATCCATTGCTGCTCACGTAGCGGGTCAAGCTCGTACGCCTCCGGCATCATTGGACGTCGGACATCGACCTTTGAGTCTAATCCATACACGTAATCGAAATAGTCAATGGCATTTCCGACGACGATGTTGAACGACTTCAACGGCACTGCTAGCTTCCGCGCGCTTCCGAGACTCACAGCAAGAACTCCTACGAACGTTGTTCATGCAAGCGTCGGGTGCATTCGCAGAACCAGCAACATAAAAATGCCTCCTCGCTGTCTAGAGTGGGTTGGCCCTCGCGTCAGCCCCCTGTAGCCATGTTTCTCGGTTCGGCTGGAGCGCCGTTTCTCCGTCCCGGCCTAACACCTGCCCGACGCTGGCTGCGGCGGCTGTCAAGGATGGCCGAAGGCCACCGCGGAGCGGCGCGCAGCGTCCTTGATTGCCGCCGCAGCCAGCGTCACGCTTGTTCCAGCCGGGGGCCACACGCCGGAGGGAGAGCGATGAAAGACACCAGTCTGTTGCAAGCGGCGCTGGGCCTGACCCAGCCCTGGAGCGTTGTTCAAAGCACGTTTGACGCGGCTGCCCGTCAGCTCGACATCCATCTCGACTTTGCCCGCGGCAGCCGCTTTGCGTGCCCAAACTGCGGGACCGCCGATTGCCCGGTGCACGACGCCGAAGTGTCCACCTGGCGCCATCTCAACTTCTTCCAGCACCAGGCTTATCTGCACGCCCGCGTGCCGCGCACGAAATGCGCACAGTGCGGTGTCCGCAAGATTGCCGTCCCTTGGGCGCGAAAAGACAGCGGCTTTACGTTGCTGTTCGAGGCGTTGCTCATGACCATGCTAAGCGCCATGCCTGTCAGCGCCGTCGCACGCATGGTGGGAGAACACGATACCAGACTTTGGCGCGTGATCCACCACTACGTGGCCGCGGCGCGCGAACGAATGAATGCCTCCGGCGTGACCCGCGTGGCCATCGATGAGACCGCAGCCGCGCGCGGTCACACCTACATTTCCCTCTTTGTCGATATCGACCAGGCGCGTGTGCTGTTTGCCACCCAAGGCAAAGACGCTGCCACAGTCGCCGCCTTTGCCGAGGACCTTCGCGCACACCATGCAACTCCCGAGCAGGTGGAGGAGGTGTGCATCGACATGAGCCTAGCCTTTATCAAAGGCACGGCAGAGAGCCTGCCGAACGCACACGTCACGTTCGATCGTTTTCACGCTATGAAGATCGTCAACCACGCGGTCGATCGCGTGCGCCGTGCCGAGCAGAAGGTGCAGCACGCGCTCAAAGGCACGCGCTACATCTGGTTGCGCAACCCGGGAAATTTGTCGCAGCGCCAGAGTGCCACGCTGGCGTCCTTGCCCACGCGCAACCTTAAAACCGCAAGGGCCTATCAGATCAAGCTCGCTTTCCAGGATCTCTACAGCGAAGAGACCACCGAGCAAGCCGCCGATTACCTCAAACGATGGTATTTCTGGGCAAGCCATAGCCGCCTTGCGCCAGTCATTGAAGCCGCACAGACCATCAAGATGCACTGGCACGGCATCCTGCGCTGGTTCAACAGCAAGATCGCCAATGGCTTGATCGAGGGGATCAACAGCCTCGTCCAAGCGGCAAAGGCAAAAGCCAGGGGCTACCGCTCAGTCCGGAACCTCATTGCAATCGTCTACCTGCTTGCCGGAAAACTCGATTTCAGGCTGCCAGCGCTATGAAAGCGCACGCCCACACCAAACAGCGAGGAACCATAAAAATCTTACAACCGTGACAGATGAATGGCTTGACAGCTTTCATACGTTGGGTTTGATCCCGATATGGCGATCATCATGCGTCACGTTTGTCAAACGTAGAGATCAGAACTGGTATATTTGTGTAAGCGAGCGCGATCTGGAAGGTTTTCTTTTAATTCCAGAGACTCCTGGGGCCAGTGGCAGGGCTCCCGAGGTGTCCGCGACCGTTCCACCGGTATTGAGGTTCCTTTCTTGTGACAATGTGGTGTTGCGTTCCCAAACGTCAGGGCCAGACGTGGTGGGTGATGTTCCTCGCGGATCCTGCCCCGTAAAGTTCCTCATATTGCTTTACCAGCTCCGCGTATTCCTGGAAGCAGGCGGGCAATTTCGCGATGGCCGAGTCGTCAGCGGCCGCCGCCCTGTTCCGGTGCAGCAATCCGTTCGTCCAGAGTTGGTCACCGATTTCGACGGCGAAGGCGAGCCGACGGACGAGACTTGCGGGCTCGGCACCGGCAGAACTCAGAGCCCGCGACCAGTGGGGCTCGAGGCCAACAAGATACTCGGGGTCACGCTGGGCCAAGTGGGCGATCAGGATAGGCAGCGCGAGTACTTCGGGTGCCTCGCGCCTGGTACCCGACGAACGAGTTCGCCGCGGCCGACCACCGGGTGGCGATGCCCACGGAATACGCTCCTGCCTTCACCTGAAGGATGGCGTCATGCCGCCACGCCTTCATGACGTGATCCCGTGTCGCCGGACTGCGACGTAGGTGTCGCCGTGGTTTTCAAAAAAGCCGCGAGTCGCCGCGTCTGTCCTGGCCGGCGGCTCGAGCCCGAGGTGGCGCGCGGCCTTTCTTGCCATGAGCCAGCGTCGGTCGACCTCGACCAGCTCGTCTGCGTCCGCGTCGTCGCGCCCGACCAGCAGCTCGAAGGCCAGCCTGGCTTCCTCGCCCTCGGCGCCGACATCGACCGCGTTGAAGCGGCGTCCGAGCCGGTAACGGCGCCCGCTCCGCGTCGTGGCGCGCCGCCCGCTAGGGGAGAGATGCACCACCTCGGTGGAGGTGAGCCACGCAAGGCCACCCGTCTCAGGATGCTTGTGCGCGTAGCCGAACAGGATTTCGCTGTCGTCCTCCAGGGGCACGAGGCACCAAGGGTCCAGGTGCGCGTCGAACTCAGCCGCCGCCATCATGGCCGGCACTCCGCCGCACCCAAGATGTGGGCTACGTCGTTCATCCCGAGAGCGCCCTGGGTGCGCAATCTCTCGGCCAAAATCCGCACGGCGCCTTGGTGGCGCTCGATCAGATTGAGCGCGCTGCCATAGGCGCTCGCCATCCTGTCGCGGACCAGCGACGCCAGCCGCGGGTCCTCCGCCAACATGCCGGTAAGATCCATCGCCTGGTCGGGGAGCGGGGTCCATGCCAAGCCGTAGTCTTCGTCAAGGCCCAGTTCGGCTGCGGATTGCACAGCCAGCACGGTGGCGCGGTGCAGGTCGCTCTCGGCGCCGCCACCGGCGCCCGACGTGACGCGTTTTAGGATAACTTTCTCCGCGGCTCGACCGGAAAGGAGGGCAACCAATCTGTCGTGCACGTCGGCTGCCGTGAGCTGGTGCGAACCGCTTCTGACCCTGGTCATCCCGTCGTGCGTCGCGCCGCCACGGAGCGTAATGCCTTCGATGCCGATGCCGAGAACCACAGCGGAGACGGCGTGGCCTGCCTCATGGACGGCGGCAAGCCATAGGTCCTCCTCGCTTCGGGTGTCCCCGTCACCCGCTTCGGCGAAGACATCCGCAAGTTCCACTCTGCGATCGGCTGAGCGTGCGCGCCGGCGCACGCCGCGGACCAGCCGCTCGACATCCGCTCCGGTAGCGCCCAGCAGGAGCGAGCCAATTTGCCCGAGATCTTCGCCCGGCAGCTCTTGGCCGAGGTGTTCCCGCAGGATGGACGCGAGCGAGGCCGCGTCCGGAGCACCGACATGGATGTGGCGGTCCAGCCGGCCGCTCCGGACGAGAGCTGGATCCAGCTTGTCCGGATGGTTGCAGGCACCCAGGACGACCACGCCCTCCCGGCTCTCCACGCCATCGATTTCTGCCAACAGGGTGTTGACCACCTCGGTGTGCCATTCCTGGTAGTGCCGCACGCGTGACCGGTCGGCGAACGCATCCACCTCATCGATGAAGAGGATGGCGGGCGCCGCATCCCTGGCGTCCTTGAAGGCCTTCCGCATGGCTTTCAGCAGATCACCCTGATGGGCGGTGCCGGTCGACAGCCATGAACCGTAAGACCCGGACACCAGGGGCACGCCGCACGTCGTGGCCAGCGCGCGCGCGAACAGGGTCTTGCCCGTTCCTGGAGGACCGCTGAGCAGAAGGCCGCCGTCCACGTCCGACCAGGACCGATCGCCCTTTCGGTACGCGTCCAGGTCGTCGCGCAGCTGGAAGCCCCAGGCGACCGCGTCATCCATCCCGTGAATGCGGTCGAGCGTCGGCTCGTCACGCACCGTGCGAGATTGCGTGGCGGATTTAGTCGCAACTGCAACTGCAGCTTCGCGCGCGAGGATGTCTTGCAGCTTCAGGAGGTACGCATCAGCGCCTTGGTTCGGGCGTACGGAAAGCCGAAGCAACCGTGGTGTAATCCGGGCGGCCTCCTCTTCGGTCAGGTGGATTGTCCCGCAGCTTCCCGTCAGGCGGTGGACTACCTGCGACATCACGTCAGGAGACGGCGCACCTACGACAATCTCATAATCCATCGCGGCCACGAGGTCGGACGGCAACCACGCGGAATCAGGGGCAAAGCCGACCGCGCTGTGACCGTGCCCGATCACACCGGCGAACAGTTCGTTTTGCCGGTTTTTCTCCGAGTTCCGGGGCTCTTGGTCCGGTGCAAAGGTGTACGTTTTGGCGGTCACACCATAGAGGCGCGAATAGCCGGTGGCTTTGTGGGTCCACTCGTAGCCGGAGATATCCTTTCTCCAGGCACGCCTGACCGGGTCGAGCCACTCGACACCCGACACTACCACGACGATTACTGCTCCCGGAGCTCGGACGTGTTTCAGACTTAAGCCGGGTTTTGACAGGATTGCAGCCAGCATGACTTCCGCCAGGACTTCCGCGGGATCCCGCCGCGGCTGGAGTTCCGGCCCCTCTGGAACGGTCACGACAGGCTCAATTGCCGTCTTGACCTCTTCCATTGAAGGGAGTGCTTCAGGCTCAGGCGTCCTGCGCCGTCCCACGATGCGCGTAGGCGGGTTCTTCTTCGGCATTTTCTGTGTCCTGATACGGGTGAGGCCGGAGCCGCGCGAGTGCGCAACCTCAGCTCTGGCGCCGGTGCGGCTACGGAATCGTCTGGACCGGGTTGACGGGTAGATCGCCTAGCTGCGCCTTCGGACGGGAGGTGACGGCGTGGGATAAAAGCCGTGTGAGCGCATCGGCCGCCTTGCGCTTGCCGCCCGCGGGCGCCGCCAGAAAGTCTTGCAGACCTTTGGGCGATGGCACCGCCCCTTCCGGTAAAGCGGCTTGCAGTCGGTGCCAGCGATGCATGACCGTTGCCTTCGGCGTGCTTGTCCGGGCTGCATACTGTGCGGCGGTCAGGCACTCACCACTGTCAGGCCACGGCAGGTCGAGGCGCGTCAGGTGGCCGGGGCTACGGGCGCGCCGGTCCCTGCCAATCTGCGGGAGAATCTCCGCACCAGCCTGGCGGGCGCGGTGCAGGCGAGAGCGCAACGTGGCGATCGGTAGCCCGGTTGACACGCTTGCCGCGGCGAGCGTCGTGTAAACGTCGCCGCCGATGGCAAAAGGGTCACGCACGGCGCGCGGGTCCCAACGAGTGGCGAGCCCGAGCGCCTCCTCAACTGACCAATCCGCGACGAGACGGGCATACACGGTGCTCGCCTGCAGCGGCGCCTGCGATCTGCCGCGCCGTTGCAAATTGCACTCGGCCAATGCGGCCAGGATAGATGAATAGGTTCGAGTAGCACCTTCCGGCCAAGTGACGGACAATGGTCGGGCGTTATCGGTCCCGCCGACGCTGCTTCCACCGGGCATGTCGTTGAGTCCGTGAGGCACGCGGCATTCGAGCTGCGCGATCCAATGCCTTTCAAGTTCGCGGGCGGCATCGGTGGTCTTCGCACGAGCGAGGACCCGGACGGAGAAGCGGTCCTGAAATCGCTGACCGAGCGCCATCATCAGACGCAGTGCCGCCATCAGTCCGTGCGGCCGAATTCTCCGATCACGGCGAGCCTGGGTAATGTGACTGGCGATCCGCGCCTCGAGCGTCCGGCGCGTCAGGCCGACGTAGTGGCGGCCGCTGGCAAGCTCCTCGAGCGCATACACAATGTAGCGGCCGGAAGCAGCCGCACCATGGGCGGTCGTGGTATCGGTCGGGATGCGCGCACCGGTAGCGCAGGTGAGCGTAGTGGTAGTGGCGAAGCTCGAATCGAGTGTGTCGCAGGTCATTGGCGTGTGCCTTTCGGGCAGCCGGGATCGCGCGCAGGGAGCAGCACGATCGCACCGGACAGGAATGACGGAACGAAGGACGCCGAACCGCTCTGAGCGGCTCAGCAGGACTTATCGAGCAGCTTGCTAACCGGACGTTGCGCGATGCAGCCGCAAGACATCAGCCGCCAGCGAGGCTGCCAGGGTCAGCGCGGCGCTGCCGGGTACGGACCCGTCCGCATCGCGGTCGATCAGCCCGTCCAGCAACCCGGCTTTTTCTCTTAGCCCGGCTGATCCGGCGGCCGGCACGGTCCAGGCTTGCTCCATCTCGTCAGCCCACTGCGCGCGCAGGCGTGCGACCGCCGCGCCGGTTGCGGCATGTCGCGGATCAGCCGGCGGGAGGTCGGCGACCGAGAGTGAGAGGGCCATCATCGCCGCGTGCGTCACCCGTGCAGTCCGGCGAGCCTCGTACAAAATCGCATCCTGATAGGTCAGGTCCCGAGCCTCTGTGGGAAAGGGCGTCGGTCCACACGCCGCAAACTGAAGTGCGATGACAATCGGATTTGGAGTATGCGTGTGGGTAGCCTGGGGCGTGGGTTAGTCCTTGCCGTGGGTTAGGCCGGGTTTGGGTGCTGGTAACACCCTGCTCGGCCGCTCGCAGGTGCGAGCGAGAACATAGGTAGTCCACTGTCGATGGATTGTCAACAAACCATTGTTATGGATCGGCTTTTTGTTTTGACCGCGATCCCGTCAGCTGTGACGTTCACCTGGCGAGCGTTAGCCGACAGCACTCGGCAGAATACCGTAAAATACCGGCGGTTTGCCTGGAGGCGACCGGGGCTGTACGGGACATAATCCAGACAAGTCCCGAACTCGCCCGGCTCAGCATTTGTGTTGCACAACCACCATCCGGCGTTACCCCGGACCTTGAGTAACGGGGGGAGAACCCTGCGTGATTGTGCGATCTCTGCGAAGTCGGCTCGTCTTTCTTGTTGAGCGCACGAGGCCCGCGGCGCCGGGCAGCGGCAAAGGGGGCGGATGCCGGCAGTCAACGGACCAGGCATCGCGCCGCTTGCCATACGACATCATCGT
This sequence comes from Acetobacteraceae bacterium, assembly GCA_965276755.1. Lineage (GTDB taxonomy): Bacteria > Pseudomonadota > Alphaproteobacteria > Acetobacterales > Acetobacteraceae > CAJCIS01. Next base: position 936,231 of record OZ255625.1, on the reverse strand, counting down.
GTGGCTGACGGCGTGTCCAAGGACCGCTGCTACCTCTTCGACCGTCAGAGCAGCCTTGCAGTGGCTCGTCGCCTGGTGGCGGCAGCTGTAGAGCGAATAGCCACGGGTGCGTCGTGGCCAAAGTGACCGGCAGGCTGCTCGCAGCACCTGGCCGCAGGACTCCTGCTTGGGAGCATACTGTTTGGTCGCATGCCAAGCGCCTCCGTGCTCAGTCATCCGCTGTATCGCCGCGAGCTCGATTGCGCCAAGCGCGGAGACATCAAGGACTGCTTGCTCCCCGAGGCTTCGGCCATTGGTCGTTTTCTCGCGAATGAAGGCGAGGAGGTGTTGGTCGCCGCGCCGGATCAGCGTAGACTGCCGCCACTCACCCGGCCGCAATCCAGTCGCGACACCAGCAATGAGCCAGTCCCTCGTTTCCCAGGCGGCATTGGTGGAACTCTTGCGCGTCAGATATCGGCAAAGCGAACGAAAATCTGGCGCAGGGATCCGCTTCAACTTGCGTGCCGATGTCCGAGGTGGTGGCTTTCTGGCGACGGAAGGCACCTCATAAAGAACAAGCGCCACAGCCTCCAAGTCGGCATCAGGCCAGGATTCGATGAGGTAGAGCGCGGATTGCCTGTAGAAACGCCAAGTCGTTGGACGATAATCCAACCGCTGGTTCGCCAGCCAGCGCGCGAATTCGTTGGGATTGCTCTCCCCGCCACCCGGTCGGAGACCCACGACGCGCAGGTAACGAGCCAACAAATTCTGTCCTTCGCGGCGGTATTGCTCGAGCGTTCCATCGGTGCGGGTTGGCTTCAAAGCTGTGCCGGTGTCAGCATCCCGATGGTCGATCGCCAGTCTGCGGGCGCTCACGTGCTGCTCCTGCCTCAAACCGCAGGCATGGACTGCCCGTAAAGCATCCTAGCACGAGCAGAGCGTGAATGAGCCGCTTCGTTCATCGCACAGAACTGCGGTATGGGGCCGCTGTGTCCACCAATTCACTAACTTCGACTGTCTTATCAGTGCATTGCGGTCTCGTTTGGGTCTAGGGACCGCCGGGTTGAGGAATGGCCTCGGGGACAGAGGTGGGGACACTCAGGACACCCCGCGGGGGGATGGTGCGGTACCCAGCGGCCGAGGAGCAAGGTTCCGATACGGGGCCGCTGCCTCGTCACAAAAAATCAGTGCCGCCGCATGGACGAGCCACCCACACACACCAAGGTGGCGCTCTTTGCGTTTCGTGCCGGGCTGGCTCGCCAGCACGTAGGTGTTCTCCATCGGCAGGCGTGCAGGCGGCACGCTGACCCATTGCGAGCCCAACGCAAGCTCCCACCGAGCCCGTGCATCTCCGCAATCCAGCTTTGAACCTCGTCGCCGGGGCGCTATCGACGAGAGATTGGAGCCGTCGCAGGTTTGTTCGTCCAAAGCGACTGCACCGGGAGCGCAACCATCCTCGGGCCAAACGAGACTGCCTCTTCCCCAAGGTAGATTACAACGCCCGTCATGTTGCGCCGCCGACCGGGACCCTCTGTCGCAAACCAACGGAGGTGCTTGAAATCGTCATCGTCCACCGTTGCGGATGCCTTCACTTCTATGCCTACGATGTTGTTCGGAGGACTTACGGCCACGATGTCGACCTCTCGCCGATTGCGTTCTCGCCAGTGATAGAGATCCCAGGAATCCTCCTGATGGGGCAGAGACTTGCTCACCTCCGTGAATACAAAAGTTTCCAGAGCAGGCCCGAAGGCGGTCGGATCGGCATCCGATCCAAAGCTGTCCGCCGACAGGTTCCGGAGCGGTATGGGGTCGCAGTGTCCACCATATCTCCAAACCTCGTGTCACGTACTGCAATCTTTCGGCCTCAGCCGGATTCAGGGTAGTGCAACGGGGAACCGGCCGGGGAGCCTGGGGGGAAGTTCCCTCAGGCCCGGCAGTTTCCCCATCAACCCCACGGTTACCCGCTAGGGGTCTGCGATTAGTCACATGCCTCGGAGAACATCGCAGGCACTTCTGAGCACATGGCGAACGTGTCCCGGCAATGTTTTCTGCACTTACGGTCAGAGCGACATCGCCAGCCCTCGCGTATGTTCGGGCTCCGGAGAGTCGACCGAGATGGTAACGCGCTCTCCCATGCCCCTGAGGACCTGGAGCAGCCTCCACACGCTGAACCCCGATACGTTGCCGTTCACTATTTTCGAGACATCCGGCTGCTTGAGGCCCGTCATGCCGCACACGTCGGCCTGAAGCAGGTTTTGGTCTTCGATGAGCAACGCAATCTGGTTAGCCAGCTGGAACTTGACGCGTGCCTCGTCTGGATCCGGGTAACCACGGTCGGCAAGAAAATTGCCGCTCCCGACAACTGGAATTTCGTCCGCCTCGTTCGACCTGTCGTTCATGCCAACCTCCTGATTCAGTCTTGTTTTCGGCTCGGTATTGTCGGGTTCGTCAGCTGTGATTTTCTTTCCTCCCCGCGCTCCTTAAAACGTTTGCCGATGATGGCCGCGTAATCGGTGTAGTGCTTCCCCGCTTGCTGCAGCCTTTTCACCAGCCGTTCCACTTGCGGGCGGGGAATGTCACCGCCGCGCGGCGACTTCTTTGCTTCAGCGTCGAGCATGTAGATGACCATTGGGAATTCTGCCGCAAAATAAACCGGTATGGGGCCGCTGTGTCCACTGAAATCATATTTTATGCAATACGAACAGTGGCTTGTGTGCCAGTCCTGCGAATGACCCGTATTGGGTGAGGATGCTCGGGGGACCCTTCTTTGGGGTTGCTGGGGAACGGCAGGTCATGGAAGAAGGCTTTCATATGTGGAACAGAGGAACGCGTATGTGTTTTCGTAAAACGAGTAGTTGTTTGTAGTTCATGTTGTTTTCCGGTGCTTCGGTCGTCACGTGTCGCCAAATCATCAAGGTTGACGCGCGGGTATGTCGCGCTGTCCGTGTGACCAGCAGATCCGTTCGGCGATGAATTTTGCGAATGGTCGCAGATCATTGTTCAGGCTCGCATCTTCAAGGGCGGCGAGGTATGCCGACCTGTTCTCCACCCTGATGACAACCCAAGGGTGCCCCGCACCGGCTAGAAGGGCGTTCATTGTGAAACGTGCGGTCCGGCCATTTCCGTCTGGAAACGGATGAATGAAACCGAACAGCCAGTGGCCCAATACGGCGCGAACAGAGTGTTCTGGTTCGTCCTTGATGAGCGCCATCAGCGTGTCCATCGCATCATCCAGCACCATGTCCCGCGGTGGAACATGCGCGGACCCCCTCAGGAAGATGGGATGGCGGCGGTGCCCTGCCATCGAACTCGCTTTGAGGTGACCAGCACGTACCATCGGCTCGAACAATTGCCGATACCAACTTGTGTAGCCAGTCGCCACTTCGCGGGCATCGTCTCCACCCTCCACGATCCGTCGGATGGCTTTTTTGACGAGTTCGAACGCTTGATAGTAACCCCTTGCGGCAAGAGCGTCATGGTCGGTCCTGCCATTTTCCTCGTCCTCAGGGTTCCACTCGGGGGATGACACGCGCCTGATGATTTCGTCGGTCACTTCGTAACCTTCGATCGACAATGAATGGTAGGCATCCTGCCGGTATATTTCTTCGATGGCGTCCATGTAGGAATCGACATCGTTCACACGAGAAGGCGACGGCACCGAGGCTGCCTCGAATTCTTGGATTACTGCGCCACGGCAGGCAGCCCAGATGCTGCGCAGACGTTGGCAGATTGGCGGTTCGCCCGCCGTCGCGGGACCGAAATCTGCCTGCTCCAAGAATGGATTGCTCTCGATCATCCGATCTCCGGTTGCCCGGAATGCTTCGGCGATGTCAGTGGCTATATCGTCGCGCCCTGCGGCCCTCATCGCTCCCGTGAGCCGCCCGGCGACCACCGGCTTCGGCGGGTCGAGCAGGTGATCCAAAAGACTTCTGGAATTCCGCAGGCTCCGGAGCGCAATTGTCGCGTCCATCGGCGCGCTTTTGTAAAAATGCTCGGGGACGCGCACAAGAGCGGCTGGAGTGCTCCAGAGGCGCAGGCCGTTGATGACAGCGATCTCGTTGGCATCCGGCATGGCTCGGCTCTTGTGGTCGAATATGCTTGTCCCGTGTGGCAGCTTCGTCACGTTGTTCTGGCCGCGGGAGGAATGCACAAGCAGCTGCTTCGGCATGGCTGTGGCCTCCGCTTGGAACGAAATGGATTGCTCCGGCGAGAGAACCCAGTCATTGCCAAATCGCTCGTCCAGGTATGTGGCCACGAACTGCCAGAAGGATGCATGCCAAGGGGTCGTGTCCCCTGGCAGGTCCTTTGGGCTTGAAGCCATTAGCCAGCCGCGCATAATCTCCCGGACGAACCCCAGGTCCAGGAGAGCCTTCCGGACCTCCGGTTCGAAGTCGGACGTGCGGAACACTCGCCTGCGGTCAGCTTGCTGCGCTCTCAAGGCTTCCAGTGCCTTGCGCCTCGCAAGAGCCATCTTTTTGGGATGCGGCATAGGTAGCCTCCACTGCATCAGGTTTAGTCTGAACCTTAGCACGAAGTTTAGTCTGAAGAGCGTAATGGAGTTTAGTCTGAAGCGTTAAATCTCGTTTAGTCTGAGGTGCTCATGCAGCCGGACTTCGTCCAACCAGGCCTGACGGAGAGAACCTTGAAGAGCCAGATGGCGCGACATCGGTCGGGTCCGTTGGAATAATGCTTCTGCCTCACATGGCGCTCTCGTCGCCCGCTCGTTGCCCGGCTGACCGACGACACTTCCTTTTGCCAGTCGACATTGACCGCCGTATCGATCTACTCCTAAGGGTCTGTCAGGAATTAACCGCGCGACCTGTTTTGTTGCAAGGTTGGAGCGTGTAGTTCCATTCGCCGTGGAACTCGTCGCGTAGGATGTTGAGTTCGGACATTTCCTGATCGTTCACCACAATCCCTTTTGGGTAGGTGCTGGTGTCGAGTTCACACTGCACGGTCAGGCCGGTCTTGGTCGTGGTCGCGCTGATCAGGTCCACCATGACGCGATAGCTGACAAGCGGCTTGGCGCGCCAGTTCATGCTGATGAATGAGAACAGCCGATGCTCAATCTTGTTCCATTTGCTGGTGCCCGGCGGCAGGTGGTGGACGCGGATCTTGATGCCGAGTTCATTGGACAGCTTTTGCAGTTCGCGCTTCCATAAGCGCACGCGCGAGCCGTTGCTGCCGCCACCATCGGCGGTGATCGTCAGGTGGCGCGCGCCCGGATAGCGCTTGCACCCGACCCCGTGCCACCAGTTGCGGATTGTCTGCACGGCGAATTGCGCAGTGTCGTGATCGATGCCGACGCTGACCCAGCCGGCATTGGCGGCCAGATCGTAGATTCCATATGGCACCGCCCGACCAATCTCCTTGATCAGGAAGTCGTGCACGCGGACCTCCTCGGGATCACCCTGTGGCCGCTATTCCCGGCCAGCATTCTTGAAGTCGCCGACAAGCTCCTTCTTCTTCGTGTCGACGGATATCACCGGCTGCTGCTCGGCCAGGGCGCGGCTGACGCTCGTATTGATGTGGGCGAATTGCGCATCGCGATCCGGGTGGCTGTCACCTTCGCGGGTCTTGCTGTTGGCCTGGAGGCTGAATTTCTGGCCGCGGAGCAATTCGCCAACCACGGTGTGGCTGATTTTATGCCCCATGGCGCGCAATTCAGCAGCCAGGCGGCGTAGGCCTTTGCAGGTCCAGCGCAGGGGCGACATCGGGTCGCCGCGTTCACTCGGGCTGACCAGCGCCAACAAATCGTCCAGCAGTGCCGGGTCTGTCGCGGTCAACGCTTTGCGGCCGCCTCCGGGACGGCGATTGCGGTCAGTTGGCACCTCGGCGACGCCAGCAAGCTCGTCCAAGCCCCGGCCGATCGTGCTCGGTGCAATACCGGTCGCCCGGGCAACAGCGGCGATCCCGCCATACCCGGCCGAACGCGCCTCGGCCGCAGCGAAGGAGCGACGGCCTCGTTCATCAAGATGCGGGGCAAGAGAAACAAAACGATCACGAATGGCGCTGGTATCAATCATGTACGCACGCTACGAAAGCGCTCCGTGACCGGGGAATCCCCCCACTTACCCGCAAGCGCAACCCGATTCAGCTATTTCCTGGCAAACCCTTAGTGGTTGCGGCTGAGGCGAAGCGGCGGGCACACCGGACTTTAAGAAGCCAGTGGCAGCAGGTGGATGGCTGCCGTGGGATTGGCCGAGAACACCGGCCCTGTTGAACGAGAAGGCAGGACCGTTCCTGCCTCCCCCTCTATAAGCTCGACACTCAGCAGGCGTGGAAGCGCCGGATTGCGACCTCCGTCTATTGGAACGGATAGTACCGGAAGCTGAAGAACAGCATGTTCTCATCGGTCTTTGGCGTAGGGCCAATGCCAGAAAACACCGACCGATGCGTGTATGAGTATTGTGAACCCACTTGCATGGTGCCGTAGCTGCCTTTCAGGAAGCGCCACCAGAAGCCCGCCGTGCCCTGAACGATGCCAGAAGTATTGCCGACGCAGGATTCCTCTGAAATTTCGATGTCGCAGCCGGCGTTCGAATAGAGCGGACTGCCATAGCCATACCCGACCGGCTTGCCCTTTGCGTCGGCCGAGAAATACTTGCTGCCGATCTGCTCAGTTCCGCCGTAGCCGTAGATATCCACAGTCGGGATCGGATGCCCGACAATGCCGAGTAGGGCCTCGACCTCAGGCAGCGCCACAGGCGCACCGTCTGCTCCCACCACGGCGTCAGGCAGCTGGGAGCTGCCGTAACGGCCGATACCCTCGCCGGCAAGGAAGCTGGCCTGAATGTCCAGCACCTTGGGAATTATATGCACTAAGGCCGCAGCACCGCCGCCGCCGGCGAAGGTAGACTTGTTCTCACCATCGCCAAGTTGACTGACCCGGTCATGGAAAATCCGGCCGACACCGTATGCCTCAAGATGCGCCACATTTAAATCCGCGGCGGCCTTGACGACCATGTCTGGCGCGATGTCGTCACTGTAATTAGTCGTGGACGCGTAGCCGGAACCGCCTGGATTGCTGACGTTGAGAGTGCCAATGGTCGACGGCGCCAGTCCGTTAGGTCCCGTGTAATAGTTGGTCTGCGGACTTTCGAGCGAGGCGGCCAGCCAGAAGTGCTGGTCGTCGAAGCTTTTGACGACACGTACCTGCGGCTGGCGCGCCCAGGTAAAGCCTGGAATGTATTGTGCGTCAATCTGAACCGGGATGTTCTCCTTGCGCGGCAAAATACCGAAACGATCCATGGTCAGAAGACTCCAGGTCTGGCCGCCCAGAATCTCAAGGCCGATATCGCTGCGGTCGTAGGTCGCATACAGGTGCCGCATGCGTGGATTGTAGGAGTTCGACTCCACGCTATTCGCGGTGGGCGCGGCGCTGATGAAATCTATTTCCGCGAATGCGGAGATCGTCGTCGCGTCATCAGGCTTGCCGGTCGCCAGGGCCGAGAAGCGGGATTGGCGCGCCGAGGCGCGAAACTCGCCTTCGTTGTAGAGGGGCGACTTGGCGAACGGAATGCCGGTATTGAAGTTGGAGGCGATATCCGCGACCTCGTTGCGTGACCGATAGATGCCCGCTGCTTCGATGAACCCGCCGAGCGTCACGGTGACGCCGCCGACCTGGAACTCGCCCATGCCGAGCGTCTTGACGGGAGGCGCCTCGGTTCTGGCGAGCACCACGGAGCCTGGGGTGGAACCCGGCGACGCCGGCACCAGCGCATAGCCCGGCGGGATCGGCGGCATGGCCGGCGCGGCGATCTCCGGTGGCGGCGCCTGGACGCTTTCGCGAACCTGGTGCGAATTGCTGCGCGTGGCCTCGTCCCGCGTCCTGCGCTCCACGCGGTCTCGCACAGCCAGTTGCTGCTTTACGTGCCGCAGTTCGGCCTGGAGTGCCTGGATCTGCTTTTCGATGGTGCCGAGTTGGTCGGCACTATTCTGCGCAAGCGCCGGGCCACCGGCCGCCACGGTGAGGGAAAAGGCCGAGGCGCCCAGAACGCTTCGGGTCAGGCGCTTGTGCATACGCGTCTCCATTGGCAGCCGTCGTTGCGCGGCGTGGCACCTATAGGGAGGGGGTGCCGCATAAATTATGGCAATCACATGACAGTTGGTGCCCATGCCATCCGTTTCGCAGCGGTGTTGCCATCGGGGCACAGAGGACTGGCAGCGGCGCGCGTCCTCGCGGTGCCGGCGACCTAGCCAGCTTGTTCGAGGCCAGGCGGCGGCACTTTAGCTGCTTGCTATCGTATCATATTTTAATAGTATGGATTGTCTGCTTGGAAAAACCACGCTCTTGTGTAGTGGTTACGGGTCTGGGGAAGATTGAGATGAACATTGAGGTTGAGCTACGATGGCGGAGCATGGCCGCAGGAATTGTCTGGTCGTTCCTGCTGATGGGCTGCGTGCTGCTGCAAGGCGCCCGCGCGCAGGACGCTCCGCTGCCCGCGCCCCAGACTGCGCCTGCTGACACGGCTGCCGCGGTCAGGCTGCAGGAGTCGCCCCGGCTCCAGGTACAGCCGCAGGTCAATGCATTGCCGGAATCGCTGCACAATCCCACTTCCAAGGAGGCACCGACCGAGATCCATCAAGGTGATTGGGGCGTATTCAACCGTGATGGCGGCTCGCCCGCCGGTTTCGGCCCGGTGGCCCGTTACGGCACCGACCGGTCGCGCGAGGATTGGAGCTATTTGCGCAATCCCGCCCTCGGCGATGATATTTTCGATCCGCTGAAGTTTATTCCCCTCACTGCCGACAAAAGCATCTACCTGACGCTCAGCGCCGATGAGCGGCTGAAGAACTGGTTCGAAAACCGTCCTTTTCTCGGCCAGCAGAAGCCCGCCGATTCGGGCCGGTTCACCGTGCGCGGCATCTACGGGGCGGATTTGCACCTGGGCGACTATGTGCGCGCCTATGGCGAACTGGTGAACGGCGATGCCGCGGGCTGGGCAGGTTACGGCTATAATTCCACCTACCGGACGCGCCTGGACGTGCAACAGCTTTACGCTGAACTCATGCTGCCTCTGGCCGGCGCCAGGACCGGCATCGTCGCCGGCCGCCAGGAATTCCTCGACGCGCCGAACTATGTGTTGTTCGCGCGCGAGACGCCGGACGTTCCACTGTCCTGGAACGGCGTGCGCGGCTATGCGATATGGCCGCGCGTGCGCATGGATGTGTTCGATTTCGTGCAGACCAACACCGTCCCGCCGCAGCTTTTCCACGACAACGAAAACTGGAACGCGCGCCTGTTCGGCGCCTATGAAAGCTGGGCGGTGCCGGATTTCACCCTGTTCGGCAGGCCGGGTCATGTGTTCCTGGATTTCTTCTATCTCGGCTATCTGCTGGGTGGCACGCCCGCGGCGATTGCCACCACAACATCGACCAAATCAGGATCGACGTTGCGGGATAATTACGGGACTCGGTTGTGGGGCAAGGCGGGTTCGATCGAATTCTCCCTCGGCGGCATCTACCAGGGCGGACAATTCCGCTATGGCAGGAGCACTGCCACCCGCGACGTGGAAGCCTATTCGATCAATGGCGTGGCCGGATACCGCCTCTACGGCGTGCCCGCCAATCCGCTCATCGCCTTGCAGGCCGATGTGTATTCGGGCGGGGATTACCTCAAGAGCGCGGGCAGTGTGCGCACCTATCTCGCGCCCTACAATCCGCAGACCAACTACCTGGATACTACAACGTACCTGGCGCCATCCAACCTGGTCGATGTGGGACCGACCATGGAATTCACCACGTCGCGGTACACGGTGCTGCGCCTCAAGGTGCCGGTGTTCTGGCGCGATACCACCGACGATGCGGTTTACGGATCGAGCCGCATCTATACGTTCCGTGGCAAGAATGACGGCGGGTTTGTTGGCACCATTCCGCAGGCTTCGCTGGCCTGGCGGATAACGCGCCACCTGACCTGGACCAACGATCTTGCCCGCTTTCTGGGTTCGGACGCCCTGCACAGGGCAGGGGCTGCCGACGGCACGTATTACCTGTCCACGATCGATTATCGGTTCTGAGCGTGTGAAGAAGGGGGGGAGGACGAGATTCCGCCCCCTTGAGCCAACGTTATATCCGCGCGTATATCACGGTTCGCCCGTGAAAGACCCGCCATGCGCTCACTGTTCCGCCTGCTCGTTCTGCTCGGCCCGCTATTGCCCGTAGTGGCTTCGGCCCAGACAGCCGGGACGCAGCCCGCGCCCACGGTGAACACGGACGGTTTGTCGGGCTATTTCGACACCTGGTTCGACCGGGTGAATGAGGCGCAGGCCAGCCAGCCACACTGGATGACGCCGCTGGTCACCGTCACGCCCCGTCTGGAAGAGGAATTCCGCTACGATCAGTTTTGGGAACACCTGCCTAATGGCGGCAGCCTGCACAATTTCGACACCGGCAAAGGGCTCGAACTGATCCCGACCACCACGAACGAGGTGATCATCGGCGTACCAACCTATATTGACCGCCAGGTCGGCAGTAAATCCACGAATGGCTGGGGGGACGGACCGACGATCCTGCTCAAGCAGCGACTGTTCAGCGAAAACGCGGAGAATGGCGATGCGATCGTCACCGCCTTTCTTGCCGTGACGCCTTCGGCGGGGGGCGCGCATTTCAGCCAGCATGCCGTGGTGATTACGCCCACATTGGCGGCCGGAAAGGGCTGGGGCATGTTCGACATCCAGGCGACCTCCGGCTTTGCGATCCCGACGCGGCGCATGGCGGATTTGGGCACGCAGTGGCTGACGAACGTGACCCTCCAACTGCACGCGTCCCGCTATTTCTGGCCGGAATTAGAGGTCAATGACACGGTGTGGCTGAACGGGGAGCAGCGCGGCGGCAAGAACCAGGTGTTTCTGACGCCCGGTATCATCTTCGGCCGCTTCGATCTAGGCGGCCGGGTGCATGCCGCCATCGGCGTCGGCTACCAGTTCGCAGTTTCGCCCAAACAGGAACTCGAGCCGGAACTTGATCCGGTCTATGATCATAATTGGATACTTTCGGCTCGCCTGTCGTTCTAGGCCTGACTAGGCAGCCGAGGATGGAAGGGCAGCTTGCCGAAACTACGCCACCCCGAACGCATCGGCCTGCATGTGCGCGTGGTCCTGGATGGCGGGGTTGCGGTTGGACCAGGGCGTGCCGAATTGCTGCAAGGCATCGCAGACCTTGGTTCGATTGCCTCTGCCGGTAGAGCCATGGGTATGAGCTATCGCCGGGCCTGGCTGCTGGTTCATGAAACGGCCAGGGAGTTCGGCGCACCGGTGGTGGTGGCTAGTCCAGGCGGCGCCAACGGCGGCTGCGCTCGACTCACGGATCTCGGAGCAGCTGTTGTCGAGCTCTATCGCACCATCGAGAACAAGGCGGCCGAGGCGGTTGCCATGGAGTTGGCTGCACTGCGGCAGCTGATGAACAGGTAAGCATGGTTGAGACGTGCCACGCCTCGCCGGGAAGAGGCTGGCTTCAGCGCGACTGCAATACGATTGCGGCCCAAGGCCTCGCCGTCTATCGTACCATTCGCACCTTAGATGGCGTGTGTATGTTGAGGACGCTCTCCAAGACCCTACAGCCGGCCAAGCGTGCATTCTGGCGGGCTAAGTTTCTGATACGACCCGCGAGCCTGCTCATTTGCAGCCTTGCACCAGCGATCCTGGTGGCGGCCTGCAGCGCCACGCCCGCTCGGGTCACGTTCAATGCCGAGGATCAGGCCGAGCTGGCGCACATTTCAGCCTACTTGGACGGTCTGCAGCGCTTCACGGCGGACTTCACGCAAATCGGGTCGCAGGGGGCAGCGAAGGGCAGCGTCTGGTTGGACCGGCCCGGACGTTTGCGGGTGGAGTACTACCGGCCGGGACCGCAGACCATCCTGGCAAAACGGGGTAGACTCCTGTTCGTTGATCATTTGACGCACGCGACCAGGGAGTTGCCGATTTCTCAGACACCGCTCGACATACTCCTTTCGGCCTCTATTCCGCTCTCTGGTCCTGTGACTGTCATGGCATTGCAGCACCAAACCAGTGAAGTGCTCGTCACCTTATCGAAAACAAATGCCCCAGCGCAGGGGACTCTCACGTTGCGATTCACCGAGGGACCGCTCACATTGAGTGGTGTGGTTATCAAGGACAGCACCGGAGCTATAACGGCGCTTGATTTATCGAACCTGGTGCGGGATACTTCCTTTGGCCCCGACCGCTTTAACTACCACCCGGATCCGCTGCCTCCCGAGACGTAAGCTTGGTTCGACGTAGATTGTAGTTTATTCTTTGAAAATGATGCGAAATGTCAGGACTTCGTCGGCGTAGGTTTATCAAACATCGGCTATTGTTTCCTTCCGGTTGCGCATCTATTAAACCACTCCCAGAACTGTTTGGAACCGAGAGTTGGCATCGTTACAATGTCAAAGGGCTTTTCAACTTCACCTTGTTGCAGAGGATTGCCTAGTGCGTTCAGCCGCGCAGAACTATTTAGCGGGCAACCTAACTCCGGCTGGCTGTGATTGGCGCTGGGACGCCACGAGATCATTTTACGTGCAACGTCTTGGTCACTCAGGCGGTGGAAGTCCGTGGGACCCAACGAGGAAACCTCCTGCTCATTTAGAAGTGTGAGGTCCTTGTCGGAGGTCCTCATCATTTTGTCGATAATGACTTCCGATACACCCAATTGGCGGAAGAAGTCGGCGGCTCTTTGATTCATAGCTTCTGCATTTTGCGCTATTGGTGCCTTCAGCCTGTGAACGCCCACGCGCATTGGAAGATCAATCAAGCGACGGGGCGCTGCCGCAAGAGGAATAAAGCAAGACGAATAGCAAACTTCACCAAACAAAACGCGGACTGGCAGCCTATTCTGCACAACTATCAAGGCAATCTCGACGCCCTCCTCCAGGTTCCCACCGGTCGAGTCAACGTCCACTAACTGCACCGCCGGCGCCGCTCCCAACATAAGCTTCTTCAGTCGATCGGCATCCCCACGAACGATTGCACCCCTAAGATGAACCACATCACCGTCGAGCCAAGTTTCCGCAGCCGTTGCAGCGTTCATGTCGACTGTTATGACAAAGACCTGCAGCGCGATTAAGAAGGACACCAAAACTTTGCGGTGCGCCGCCGGCGCCGGAAAGCGTAACATGACCATGCCTATTCATCATGCATTTGTAGACTCTTCTAATCCCGAGCTTACTTGATTGCCAGAGGATCGAACGGCATCACCTGTTTCTCGGAAGGCAGGTCACGCACCCCCCAACCGCCCCCCAGAGCGCGAACCAGGTTGATAGAGGCCTGCTGGACACGGATGTCGGTGCTTAGCTGCGTGGTGGCTGCCTGAAAAGCCGTAACTTGAGCCACGACCACATCCAGGTAATCTCCCACTCCCGCCGTATAGAGCTGAAGGGCCAGGGTCTGCGCCTTGGCAGTTGAACTGAATACAAGATTCTGTTGCGCTGCCTCCTTGGCGAGAAAATCGTTTAACGAAAGCTGGTCCTCCACCTGCTCAAACGCCGATAATACGATGGCGCGATACCGATCACGGGTCTGCTGGTAGGCGGATTTCGCAAACTCCACCTCGGCGCGACGCAGGCCTCCTTCGAACAAGGGCAACGCAATGGCAGAGCCGATCGACCACATGGCATTTGGAAGACTAACGACGTTAAAGCCGCGATCCTGTGTGCCGGCGATGCCGCTGAGCGATATGTTCGGGTAGAACGCCGCGCGTGCCACACCAATTTCCGCGTTCGCCGCAGCCATGCTACGTTCGGCCGCCGCAATATCGGGTCGCCGCTGCAGCAATTCTGATGGTATCCCTGTTGGAATGTTCGGCAGCACGATACGCGTATCCTGCTGCGGTGGCAGCGAGAATTCCGTAGCCGGTACTCCGATTATATCAGCAATGGCATGCAATGCCAGAGCCCGCTGCCCGGCAGCCTCGTAGAGAAGCGCCTCAGCCCCGCTATACTGAGACTGAGCGCGCAGCACGTCCAGCTCGTTTCCGATTTTGTCGGCCAGCCTCGCCTGGGTAATATCAAGCGCGGTCCGATAGAATTGCGCTGTCTGCCGGTAGAGTAATTGCTGCTGGTCTAGTCCGCGCAGAGTCAGATAGGCATTCGCGAGCTCCGCCTGAAGACTGAGCCTGGCAGAGGCCAGTTCCGCCGCCTGTGCCTGGGCGAGCCGCTTGCGGGACCTCGCCTCATTGCGAACCCGGTTCCATATGTCGATCTCCCAACTGGCCGTGGCGTCGACCTGCACGGACGGCTCCACCAGCGGCGCAGTGCTGGTGAAGGAGCGGAACAGCCGTTGCGGGGACTCCCTGTTCTGCGATGCCTGCCCATTCAACGCGATCTGCGGATAAAGCCCGGACTCTGCTTCCGCCGCCAGTTCCCGCGCCTGCTTGAACGCCTCGCCCTCGGCTAGCAAATCGGGGTTCTGAGGCACCCTCGATTCAAGATCGTTGAGCGTGGCATTGCCGTAGCTGGTCCACCAGGCGTCGGGCGACAGGCGGTCCTGCGGATGCGCCACCTGCCACGGGCCGGCGCCGTGATAGCTGTTGGGTACGACGTAATGGGGCGGTCGGTAGGTAGGCGACAGATCGCATCCGGAAAGCGCCCCCATGCAGAGCGCGATCGCCGTTTGACCAAAACGTCTCAACGGCCGGCAGGCTCCCCGGCGGTGGAGCTAGGAGGTGCGGTATTGTCCGCGTCCTCTGGCGAGGCTTGCACAACCTGAACGCTTTGCCCTTCGATCAGGCCGTCCGACGGGTTGGCGATGATGCGATCGGTAGTCTTCAGCCCATTCGTGACCTGCACCGTCTGGCCAAGGTTCAGGCCGATCGTGATGTTCTGAAGGTGCACGCGGTTATCGGGCGCCACCAACGCTACTTGTAGACCCTCAGCCCGAAACAGCAAGGACTGTTCGGGCACGATCAGGATGTTCGGGTTTGTGGGAAGTTCAAAGCGCACCTGAACGAATGCGCCTGGGAAAATATCCTGTTGCGGATTGGGCAGCAGCAGTTCGGTGACTACCGTGCGCGCTGCGGTGTCGAACGACTTTGCGGACGTCAGAAATTCGACATGGAAGCTCTGATTTGGAAATTGTGGAAGCGTGAGCGAAACGGACAGGCCGGCCTTGATGTAGCCGGAATAGTCTTGGGGAACTGCCACAAAGACGCGCAAGGCGTGGATGTCCGATACCGAGAACAGTTCCTGCGTACGGCCCTGTTGTCCCGCGGTGCCTCCTGCCGAATTTACGTAGGCACCGATGTCGGTGTAGCGCGCGGTCACCACTCCGTCGAATGGCGCGGTAACGCGTTTGAAGGCTTCCTGCGCGACGAAACGCTGCACGTTAAAAGCCGCGGCCGAGACCTGGGCTTCCTGCGACTTGGCTTCGGCGACATTGACATCCACCGCTTGCTGGGAGACGGCTTGCGTGCCCGACAGTTTCTTCCATCGTGCGGCCGTGACCTGTGCGAGCTGCGCGCGTGTCTTGGCCACCTCAAGCTGCGCGCGCGCCTGTTGCAATTGCTGGTCGAGGTCTGGCGTCTCGATCGTGGCGAGCAAATCGCCTTTTCGTACCGTGGCGCCGTAATCCTTGTACCATTTGTCGACGTAGCCGGTGACCTGCGCATAGATCGGCGCCTTGAACCAGGCCTGCGTCTCGCCGGGCAGGGTCAGGACGCGCGTGGATGGTCCCGTGCCCGGGGACACCAGAGTCACCTTCGGCACCGCGGCATCCGCGGCCGTGACCTGAAGTTCCGCCACGGCAGCGTTGCGCCCGATAATGCCCCAGGCCGCAAGACCACCGAGAAGCAGCAACGCGGCGCCGGCCATTATCCACGCTCGACCACGTCGCCATTGGGTGACGGGTTTCTGGTGCGCCGGCACGGGGTTGGCAGCCTGGCTCATGCGGTAACCGCGCCGCTTTCGGTTTTATGCAAAAGTAACCCGTGAATAAGCGTATAAACGGCGGGCACGAAGAGCAGGGTAGAAATCGTCGCCACCGTCAGTCCTCCCATCACGGCCCTGCCGAGCGGCGCGTTCTGTGTGTTGCTGAGCGACATCGGTAGCATGCCGATGATCATGGCCAGGGCAGTCATGAGCACGGGCCTGATGCGCGCGAAGCCTGCCTCGGCAGCGGCCCGGGCAGCATTGCCGTGGATTTCCATCTGGTCCCGTGCATAGCTTACCACAAGAATGGAGTTCGCCGTGGCCGTGCCCATGCACATGATGGCACCGGTCAAGGCGGGGACAGATAGTGTCGTTCCAGTAAGAAACAGTGACCACACTATGCCAGCCAGGGCCCCGGGCAAGGCCGTGATAATTATAAACGGATCCATCCAGGACTGAAAGTTCACCACAATGACCAAGTAGACCAGCACGACCGCGAAGGCGAGGCCGCCGAGCAGTTGTGCATAAGCCGTCACCATGGTCACGCCCTGGCCGCGGATGGACACACGCGCGCCTCTTGGCACGTCTTTGGCCGTGTCGTTGATGACACGTTGCACCGCGTCCCCAACAGTCCCGAGATCGCGCCCCTGCAGGCTGGCATAGATGTCGATAACGGGCGTGATGCTGTAGTGCGAAATAGCCAGCGGCACGCCGGTCTGGGTGATTCTGCTCAACGCTCCCAGCAATTGAGAATTGGTTTCCGGCGATGTTCCGGCACCATTAATGGGCACGGTTTCCAGGGCCGCAACACTGTCAAGCTGGGTCTGGGGGGTCTGGAGGTTGATCAAATAGGAGACCCCGTTGGTCCTATCGAGCCAGTAACTGGGCGCCGTCTGACCGCTGCCTGACAATGTATTGAGCGTATTGTTGGCGATGTCGGCCTCTGTGAGACCGGTGCCCGACGCGAATGAGCGCGACGCATTGACCTGCAAGGCCGGCGCATCCAGCGCCTGTAGAATATTGGCGTCCGCGACACCGGGGATCTTCGCAACCCGCGCCAGCACCTCCTTGGCATAGACAAAATTCGCCTGCTGGTTTCGGCCGCTGACCTGTATGTCGATTGGTGCAGGCAGGCCAAAATCAAGAATCTTCGCCGTAATATCGCCGGGCAGGAAGGTGAAAGACGTGCCTGGAAACACGACAGGCAGCCTTGCACGCAATGTGGCCCGGTAGCGCTCCACGGGTGCCGTATCCTCCCTCAGGCTGATCGTGACGTCGCAATCGGCGGGCCCGATCGTGCCGCTTGCATTGTACACCTCATCAATGCCGCTGCTTGGCAGGCCGCAATTATCCACGATACCCGCCACCTTGCCGGGCAAGATCTTGCGTATCTCTCCCCCGACCAGAACCGCCAATTTGCCTGCATCTTCAATGCGTGTTCCGATTTGGGCGCGCATGTGCATGTCCATTTCGGCCGAGCGCACCTCGGGGAAGAAGTTCTGTCCAAGGAATGGGATCAGCAGCAGAGAAGCCAGGGACACACCCAGGAACATCAGAATGAACCGGCCAGGCGCGGCGATTATCCCGAGCAGAACACCGTGATATCGGCCGCGGAAACGTTCGAACCCGCGGTCGAATCTGCGCTGAAAGCGGGTGAATAGGCCCCCCCCTTGCTGATGAGCGTGCTCCGCCCCTGGTTCGCGCACTTGGCCCGCGAGCATCCACACTGCCATGGTCGGCACGAGCGTGCGCGACAGGATGAACGACGCAACCATGGCGAACACGATAGCCATGGCCAGAGGTTTGAACAAATACCCACCAATGCCGCTGAGCGAGAATAGGGGCAGCCAAACGATACAGATGCAAATAGTGGATACGAAGGTCGGCACCACGATTTGGTTCGCGGCATTGATAATCGCCGGCTCCAGCGCTTCGCCCTCTTCCAGATGCGAGGAAATATTCTCAATCATGACGGTTGCGTCATCGACCAGGATGCCCACCGCCAAGGCTAGGCCGCCCAGCGTCATGACATTGATCGTCTCTCCCAGCCAGGACATGATCAAAATCGAAGTCAGGATGCACAGAGGAATCGATACGGCAACGATAAGCGTTGAACGCCACGACCCCAGGAACAGCAGCACAAGCGCGCCGGTCAGCAACGCCGCCGTGCCCATTTCCTGCACCACGTCTTCCACCGAAGCGCGCACGAATTTGGATGCATCGTTCAGCGGCGTGATGGTGACGCCAGGAGGCAGGGTCTTGGAAATGCCGGGCAGGAGATTTTTGATCCCGTCCACTACCGCCAGCGTGGAGGCGTCGCCCGTCTTGAGCACCTGCATCAAGACTGCTTGCTGGCCGTGGACCAGCACCATGTTGGCCTGCGGCGGGCCGCCGCGATGCACGTAGGCTACGTCACGCAAATAGATGATGGCGTTGCCAACTTGCTTGATGGGCAGATTGTTGAATGTGGCGACCTCGACCGGCGCTGCATTCGTTTCTACAAAGTAATCCAGCTTGCCGATCTTCTCGTCGCCGGCTGGCAGCACCAGGTTCTGCGTCGCCAAGGCTTTCGTGACATCGGCCGCCGACAGCCCGTGCTCCAGCAACGCCTCCTGATTGAGGTCGACCTGCACGACGCGCGACGTGCCGCCATAAGGGGTAGGGATTGCCACCCCGGGTACAGTGATCAGCGCCGGGCGAATGAAGTTCGACGCCAGGTCGTAGAGTTCCTGCACCGTCTGCGTGGTGCCGGAGACCTGCAGGTCGAGCACCGGCACGCTTGAGGCGTCATAAACGAGGATCTGCGGCGGCGTAATCCCTGCGGGCATCTGCTTGAGGACCGTCTGCGCGCTCGCTGCGATTTGCGCCTGCGCCGCTGAAACGTTGGTGCCAGGCTGGAAAAATATCTTGATGATGCCGCGGCCGTAAAGCGACTGGCTCTCGATATGTTCTATGTTGCTGACGGTAGTCGTCATAGAACGCTCAAAATAGTACACGACGCGCCCGGACATGTCTTGCGGCAGCAACCCGTTATACGTCCAGACGACTGCAACGACGGGGATGTTGATGGCGGGGAAAATATCCGTGGGCGTCTTCCACACTGCCTGGCCGCCAAAGATCAGGATCAGGATGGCAAGAACGACAAATGTCAACCGCTTGCGAAGCGCGACCAGGACAATTGCGTTCATTCCATCACCGAAGTATTCCACGATTCAAGACTGGGAAACACTCTGCACCAACAGCGGCTGCGGCGGTTGTCTGCACGCATGAGCGCCTGAGCTCGTTGCCTCTCAATTGACCGTTCATGAACAAACCATTATGGGACAAGTCAAATGTTTTGAGAAGGAGGATCGAGCGACGCCGTATAGATCATGCCCGGCCGCCGACCATTGTCACAGGCTTGTGAGCGCCGGCGCTGATTCCCGATCATTGCTTCGCTGCAGAGCTGCTGACCCCCAGGGACATCATTAAAGAGCAGTTATTCACTGGGCTGCTCGCTCCAGGTAGCGCCTAGGCTTGACAGCCGATGCCTAATCCAGGGGGTGTACCCCCGCGGATCTCCGCCGTAGTCAGAGCCGTAGCTCGTTGGCATCGTGTTCCGCTTGGTGGCGCCGGGCGTATGGTTCTGCCGAAATCTTCTAGGTCCGCATTTGCAGCAATTAAGTGCCGACCTGGGGTCACTGTGTGTAGAATCGGCCTTTCTGGACATCGAATGTATCCAAGCCCGAATAAGGGTTGGACGAACCGAATGCGTCTTTTTCATTTCGCGTAGCAGCGCTACCAAAGGACGTGTCAGCCGCACCGTGTCGCG
Organism: Acetobacteraceae bacterium; assembly: GCA_965276755.1. Classification (GTDB taxonomy): domain Bacteria; phylum Pseudomonadota; class Alphaproteobacteria; order Acetobacterales; family Acetobacteraceae; genus CAJCIS01. Next base: position 916,579 of record OZ255625.1, on the reverse strand, counting down.
GTAATGGCATTCCGGAACAGTAATTGCCATCTAAACTCCAAGCCACAACCATACGATTAACTACCCGAAATGTCACATCGCAGCGTCTCGAGTCGAGCCAGGCTGTCGCGCGGATGCTTGAACCCGGGTAAACAAATCCGGGATCAGGTTCCACGAGAACCGTTTCTTCGGACACAAAGTGTAAATCGGTGAAATTCCCGCTCCGACGGACGGCTTGAGGGGGGGGCCAAGTTCGGCGACAACCTTAGTGTTTGGGGAGCCAATGAAACGATCCAAACTTAGACGCTGCGGGGGACCGATGTATGCCGTACAGCCGCTTAGAAAAAGGCAGTGCAACCTTTTTTCTGTAAATTCTCGTGAGGTGGTTCATTCCGGCTACGCTTCTATGTGTCTAGTGTGAGGTAGATTTTGCCGTTCATCCACTCCTCGTCGCATTCTGCCAGCAGGGCGGAGACGAGGCGCAGGCAGGATGCGGCGTTGGGGAAGATGGAGGCAACCCGTGTGCGGCGTTTGAGTTCGCGGTTGATGCGTTCGAGGCCGTTGGTCGTGCGCAATCTTATGCGGTGGGCTTGCGGGAGGTCGAACACGGCAAAGCCCATGGGAAGGTTCTGTTCGGCCCATGTGGCAAGTTTCGGCGCGTCCGTCGCCCAGAGTTCGATCGCCTGGCGCAGCAGCCGTTCGGCTTCTGCCTTGTCGGGCGCATTGAAGATCGCGCGTATCCGCCCTGCGACCGGCTTGCGCTGATCCAGCTTTGTGACGTAGGCCTGGGCATTCTGCTGCAAATGGAATTGGCAGCGCTGCCATGGCACACTTGGCAGGGTGGCGCGGCGCGCGGCCTTCAAGCCTGCATGATCGTCCGACACGATGAACTTTACCCCGCGCAACCCGCGCGCAATGAGGCTATCGAGAAATTCCCGCCAATGCTGTTCGGCCTCGGAAAATGCGACCGATACGCCGAGCACGCGCCGTTTGCCGTCGGCCGTCACGCCGATTGCGACAAGCACGGCGCAATCGAGCAGGCGGCCTTCTTCGCGGATGCGTTCATAGCGGGCATCGAGCAAGAGATACGGGGTATCGCCGAGCGGTCGCTCGCGCCAGGCGGCAAGCCCCTCGTCGAGCTGCTCGGTGGCGCGGCTGACCTGGGTTGAGGAAATAGCGATGTCCGGCCCGAGCAAGGCCTGCAGCACGGTGATCACCTTGCGGGTTGATACGCCTTGCACATACATTTCGGCCAATGCGAGGTTGAGCGCGCGCTCGGTGCGGGTGCCCTTGTCGAGGGCGCTTGGGTAAAATCCGCCGCCGCGCACCTGCGGCACGTCGAACGTTTGCTCGCCCACCCGGGTCATGACGGTTTTTGGTTTGAAACCATTGGCGTAATCGGCACGAACCGGGGTGCGTTCATGAGGTTTGGCATTGAGGAATTGCGCGCGTTCGATTTTGCTGGCTTCATTGACCAGGATGCGCAGCGCCTCGCCGGCGCCGTCCAGTCCGTTGTCGAGCAGGGCCGAGAAGGCGGCCTCCAGGGGATGATGTTCTACGCGTTGTGCCATGATACAAGCTCCGTCGCTGGGTGATAGGATGGGCCGAAGCAATCACCTCCCGATAGGTCTTGGCCGGCTCGGTTTGCCGGGGCCGTCCTGCGCACTTCGGGCGCAAGCGCCCTCGTTGCTTCGGACGGCCCCGGCAAACCGAGCCGGCCAAGCAATTTACAGAAACGATGGTGCACTAACTAGAAAAAAGATGATCACCAAGGAGAAGCTTAGTTCGCGCACTAGTCGCCTTCCCAATTTATTATAAACTGCCAACACACTGAACGACGGTCGTCCGTGCCCTTACTTCGTGTTACCGATGCCAAATCGGATCAGGAGCCCACCATGCCTACAGCATTCCGCGCCATCTCTATTAGTCTGGCAATTGCGTTATCGGGCTGCGGCTACGACTTCAACGGCCCGACGTGTAGAGCGTCACCTCCGCTGACCTTAGTACCCTCACGCCATGTCATAGCTCAGCTACCCTTCAACCTAAATGGAGGCGAGGCTTATCAGGACTATAGCAGCCTGCACCTTTTGGCTACATCCTCTACAGCCTCAAACGACCCGAGCGGCGAAAGCATGGCCACCTTTGATGGGCAACCTACACGAATACAAACCGCGCCCAATCTCGTTATCATCCCGAATGGCAGTGAACGTCCCGTGGAGAGCCTGAACTCTCTTCCCAGCGCGCCTTGCATGGCACTACTTGGCAACGGGTAAATGCTGCGCCTACAGTGAGCACGCAGGCGCGTTCACATGGTTTAGGTTTTCAGCGCGCGTCTTCGGCCCCGTCCGTTATACTTAGCCTACCTTCTATTCGCCTCGCTAGGGCGCTGCCGAGGTAATCGCCTTCGGGCATTGGCAAGTGCCGCGGCCCTCGGACTATATCCCGTTTGGCCTGATGGCTATCGATTGTGGCTTACGAACAATGCTAAAGACCATGCTCAAAGAGCTCCGGGCGAGTCAGACTACTTCCTCGATGCCCGAAGTGAGGCATTGGAAAGAGGCACCGTTGACTAGGTGTGTGGTCCCAGGTTGAGATGGCCAGGCCTAGCCTTAAACGTTGATGGATCGCGTTGTCAAGCGTCACAGATGTGTTGGAATGGCGTTTTCCATCTGATTGCTTTTGAGGTGTTGGCGAAGTTGTAGGCTGACACGAAAGCAAGGACGTGAGCCTTGAGTGCATCGAGCGGCGCCTTGATTGTCGCATCCTTAACGGTGCGGTTGATGCTCTCGGCTTGGCCATTGGTTCACAGGTGATAGGGCTTGGTGAGCCGGTGCTCGATGCCGTGCTGCTTGCAGACACGATCAAAGATATGGCCGCGAGCCTGTCCGGAATTTTGTGTGTGAGGCATAATTGACGCCAAGGCGCGCCTATGCCGAGCAAGACCAACAAGTTAGCCACGTCTAAAGCGACGCTGCCCACGATCCCCAAGGAACTGGTTAACCAGTTTGTCAGCGGGCCCATGACCGGCGTCTGCTCGACAGCGCGACGGGACTTGTCGTGGACGTCCTGCGCGAGATGCTCACGCCGGGGTTCATCGTGATCGGCAGCCTCGGCGCGATCGTCCTGTTCTACGGCTTCTACTATATTTTAATCATCGCGCTGGCGCAGTGGGCGTTCTGGTCGGTGGTCATTCCCGCCGTAGTCGCTGTCGCCCTTTGCTTCGGTATCCGCAACGCCCGCCTGCGCCGCCTGCACGAGGCCGTGCTCGCCGCCGCACGCTCGGCCCTGTCCGAGGCTTCGGACCCATCATGGAGCCACACATGGCCCTCCGTCGCGTTGCCATGCCCGCCGGCATGAGCATGCTTCTCCTTGCCGGCTGCGCGCAGCCACTCGGGCCGACCGTCCAGGTGATGCCCGGCCAGGGCCACAGCTTCGAAGCGTTCCAGGCAGACCAGCGCGTCTGCTCGCTTGCAGCCGATGCGCAGACAAAGCCGATGGTGGATCGCGCGGGCGGGATGCAGCTGGGCAGCGCCGTGATCGGCACCGCACTCGGCGCTGGCCTCGGTGCGGCCATCGGCGGCGGGCGTGGGGCCGCCATTGGGGCCGGTGTGGGCGCCGTTGGCGGGACCGGCGTCGCGGCTGACCAGGGCAATGCCTACGCCGGGCCAATCCAGGATACCTACAACAACACCTACGCCGCCTGCATGGCCACGCACGGCAACCAGGTGATCCAGCCGGCCGCCCCAACCGTGGTCATCCAGCAGGCCCCGGTCCTCGTCCAGCCGGCACCCTACTACGTGCAGCCGACGCCCTACGTGGTGGTGCCCCCTGGGCCCGCGCCGCAGCCATGAATGCCCCGACGGGCCACGATGTCGTCAACGCCCTGCTGGCAGTGGCCTTCGTGTTCGCCTGGCAAAGCCGCCGTGCGCCGTCGGTCACCATGCTGCTGCTCTGCGTACTCACCTGGCGCATGCTGCCCTCGACCGAGGGCGAGGCTGTCACCGGCGTGCTGCTTCTCATCGGCGGCGCAGCAGCGCCGCGGCGGATGGCGCGGCGTGGAGAACGGCAGTGATTGGCTGATGCTGTTGAGAAACACTTCGGCTGACGCTGAGTGCGATTACCCTGCGGACTGCCGGGCTGCGGCCGGTGGTGTCACGCTGGTAATGGCTGCACTGTCACTGGGAACAGCTTGGCAAGCTTGCGAAGGTTTTGAGCGGCGGCTGCGAGGTGGAACTCATCGCGGGCGCCGCAGGGGCCTCGCAGTCGCAGTCTATCCAGCCGAAGGATGCGTTTCAGGTGAGCGAACAGCATTTCGACTTTCTTGCGCTGGCATCGTGAGACGAGCCATTCGTCCTCGGCGCACAGGGAGCGCGCCAGTTCGCGTGCGCCTTCGTGGACAGATCGCGGCACCTTTCGCGCGTCCTGTGTGGGACAGCAGCGGGGCTTGAGTGTACACGCGTCGCAGTCGATCTTGCTGGCGCAATAACGCACCATCCCGTCGGCGGGCGCCTGGTCTGGGCGGTCATAATGGCGACGCTGCCGCCGCTTCAGCAATTTGCCTGCGAGACAGGTGTAGACATCGTGCTTCGTGTCATAGGTGAAGTCTGCTCGCGAAAAGGTGCCGTCACTGCGGGCCGACTTGTCGAACACCGGGATGTGCGGTTCGATGTCACGCTCGTGGACCAGCCAGTTGAGCATGTCGGCCGATCCATACCCGGTATCTGCGATCAGCTTGCGGGGCCACAGGCCAAGGTCGTCGTGCACCCGCTCGATCATCCGCTTGGCAGCTGTAACCTCGACTTGGCGAACCGCCGTGCTCGCCTCGACGTCGACGATGACTGCATCCTTGACGTCGATCAGGTAATTGGTCGCGTAGAAGAACTGTGCCTGTCCGCCGTGGGCAGAGGTGTAGCGCGCAGCAGGATCAGACGGCGAGATGCGCGCAGGCACCACGGGCGTGGCCGCTCCGAAGGCAGCATCATCGATGGTGGCGAAATACTCGTCGACAGCGCGGCTGGACAGGTCGGGGGGCAGACCTTGCTCGCCAGCATGAAAAGCGTTGGCGGTTGGCCTCGGCGCGGATAAGGCTCGCATCGACAGCAAAGCCATCACCGCCGACCAGCCCCTCCGCCATGCAGCGCTGCACAGTGGTTTCGAATAGTTGGCGCAAGAGATCGCTGTCACGGAAACGGCCGTGGCGGTTCTTCGAAAAGGTGGAGTGATCCGGCACGTCGCCTTCCAGCCCAAGCCTGCAGAACCAACGGTAGGCGAGATTGAGATGCACCTCGTCGCACAGTCGCCGCTCGGAGAGGATGCCAAAGCAGTAGCCGATCAACAGCATGCGGATGATCAGCTCAGGATCAATCGAGGGGCGTCCCGTCTCGCTGTAGAAGGGCCGCAATTGCTGCCGTATCAAACCCAAATCAACGAAACGGTCGATCGCTCGAAGGATATGGTCGGCTGGCACGTGACGCTCGAGGTTGAAGCCGTAGAACAGCGCTCCTTGCACCCCCGTCCGCTCTCCCATCATTGGTCATCCCCCGCGATCCGCGAGGATTGAATCAGCCGCCAGGCGCCACCTAAAGGGGTTTTTCAACAGCATCGGCCGAAAGCGGACTGACCGGTTTGGTGCAGGCAAGAGGGAATAGTGGACGTTTGTGGGCCTTTTGCGCATACGAGGGTTTTGGCGACACTGATCGGGCGGGCTCGTTTGAGTCCTTAAGAGCGTCGATAAAGTCGTCGCGAAATCTGTGTCGAAGAATCGACGCTCGTGCTAGTTCCGCGACATGCTTCTTGGCTATGCACGAGTCTCGACGGACGATCAGACGGACGCTCTCCAGCTTGACGCTTTGAAGGCGGCGGGCTGCGAGCGCACGTTCTCGGATCGCGCATCGGGCGCGTCGGCCGATCGCCCCGCTCTGCGGGATGCCATCAGCCATGCGCGGCAGGGCGATACGCTGGTGGTCTGGAGGCTGGATCGGTTGGGGCGATCACTTCCCCATCTCATTGAGACCGTGAGGTCGCTCGAAACGTCCGGCGTCGGGTTCCGCAGCCTGACCGAGCATCTCGACACGACCACGCCCAACGGTCGGCTGATCTTTCACTTGTTCGGCGCGCTCGCCGAATTCGAGCGCGAGCTTATCCGTGAGCGCACGAAGGCGGGCTTGGCGGCTGCAAGGGCGCGAGGACGCAAGGGCGGCCGACCAGCGAAGCTCAACGCGGAGCGCCTTCGGATCGCACAACGCTTGCTGACGGACCCAGAGTCAACCGTTTCCGAAGTCGCACGAACGCTGGGAGTTCACCGTTCGACTTTGCACAAGGCGCTTTCAGCAGAGACGATCAGGCGGAGTGCTGTAGGTGCTCGAAAGAAAACGGCGTTAGACGCCAAGGGAGAAAAGTAAATTGGCTGCCCCCTTGACTGAAGCGCTCGCAACCTACTGCTCGGACACCCGAACGTAGGAGGCGCTCCCGACTTCAACCGAGACGACGTTCTATCCGGACGTTCGGACGCTGCTGACGGCGGTGCTCAAAGCCGAAAAGCTGCCTTTCGACGTGCGCACTGGAACGTCTGAAAAGGGCAAGACCAGCCACGATATGCCGGACTTCGTGCTCGGGGACGGCGCATTGTTTGTGGGGGTGTACGGCGAGGTCAAGCGCGCCAGCACCGGCTTGGACGACCTCGCCGTCTCGACCGAGCAGAAGGATCAGATCGGACGATACCTCGCACAAACCGGCGTCGTGCTTTTGTGCAACGTGCGTGGCTTCGGCCTGCTTATTTGCGATCCGACCTACGTAAGGGACGGGGTGACGCCTGTACCGTCAGAACGGCGCGTGCTGCAGAAGACTGTCGATCTGTGGTCTGCCGTCAGTGGGGGTGCAAAGCCGAAGGTAGATGCCGAAGCGATCGTCGCGCTTGTCGATATAGTCACCCGTGCGGTGACCGATTTGGCGCGCATCGGGGCACCTGCCGATCTGGCGAAGATCCTCGCGCGCCAAGCGCGCGATGCGAAGGACGCGCTGCCAGATGATCTAAAACCCCTCAAGCCGCTGCTCGATGACTATCGCCAAACGCTTGGTTTGGCCTTCGACGTCGACGACGAGAGGGCGCGCGCTTCTTCCGATCATCGCTCGTACAATCAGTTTTCTATGCGCTCTTCGCGGCCTGGATCCTCTGGGACAAAAAAGCCGACCCGGACGCATCGTTCGACATCGATGACGCTCATACCTTTTTGCCGATTCCATTCCTCGACGCGCTCTTACACGACATACGTCACCCTTCGCGCATGAAGCACCTTGGGCTAGAGCCGCATCTTACCCGCGCCATCGCTACGCTCAATCGCGTTGACCGACCGCTGTTTCGCGGGCGGATGACGTTTCCTACCATCGATGGCGAAAGATCGATTGCAGCAATTACCTATTTCTACGAACCCTTCCTCGAAGCGTTCGACCCAAAGCTGCGGGAGGATTTGGGCGTATGGTACACGCCGCCCGAGATCGTTCGCTACCAAGTGCGTCGAGTTCATTATCTGCTGAAAGCCGAGCTTGGTCGCCCGCGCGGGCTCGCCGATCCCGATGTGATCGTCCTGGACCCGTGCTGCGGGACAGGTGCCTACCTCCTCGAAGTCGCGCGCTGCATCGCCGAGGAGCTGATTGCCGAGGGGGACGCGACGACCGTCGGCCTGGAGCTGACGTCCGCGTTTCAGGAACGGGTGATCGGCTTCGAGATTCTGACCGCGCCGTTCGCGATCGCCCAGCTTCAGCTCTACCTGCTTCTTGAGCAGCTTGGCGCTAAGCCCGATCCAGATCGGCGGCTCGCAGTCTTCCTGACGAACGCGCTGTCGGGCTGGCATGAGCACGGCGATGTAAAGCTCAACTTCCCCGAAATGCGCGAAGAGTTCGACGCGTCGCAGCAGGTGAAGCGTGATGCTCGGATCATCGTCGTCTTGGGCAACCCGCCTTATGACCGTTTCACCGGGGCAGCCCAAGCCGAGGAAGCCGAGCTTGTGGCCCACTACAAGGGCATCAAACTCGTTGAGCAAACGACCAAGGACGGCGCCGTCAAAATGGATGGATTTGGTCGTCCGTTGATGAAACAGCGCGGTAGCAGCCGTGTGTACGAAGAATTCGGGGTCAAGAAGCAGCTGCTGGATGATCTATACATTCGCTTTATCAGGCTCGCCGAAGAACGCATTGGCCTCGCCGCCGAATACCGCGTCGTCTCCTACATTTCGAATTCGTCGTACCTGACCGGCCGTTCCCACCCCTTGATGCGGCGATCGCTGCTCTCCAGTTTCGATGCGGTCTGGGTGGATAACCTCAACGGCGATAAATATCGCACGGGCAAGATGATCCCCAAGGGCCTGCCCGGCGCTGGCACCCGCGATGATAGTGCTTTCACAACGGAGATGGACCCTCGCGGGATCCAGCCGGGTACTGCGATCGTCACGTGGATCAAGCGTACAGGAGACGCGTCGGCGCCGACTGCGACGGCGGTACGCTACCGCGATTTCTGGGGGACGGCAGCTTGGAAGCGCCAAGCACTGATTGCGAGCCTCCCCAGCGGGAGTGCGAGCACGGCCGACGTAGCGCCAGCCTACGAGGAAATTACGCCGAGCGCGGAAGGTCGCTGGCGCTTGTCGCCGCGCGTTATGGAAGGCGGCTTTGAGGCCTGGCCTGCATTGGACGAGTTGTTCCCCACTAAGTTCCAGGGTGTGAACCACAACCGGGGTGTCGAAGGCGGGGTGATCGACGCAAGCGCGGCCGCACTGGCGATCCGGCTAAAGGAATATTTTTCGGCTCTTTCGTTTGCCGAAGCAGCCACGAGTGTACCGGAAATAGCCGCGCCAAAGGCGCGATACAAACCGGAGCATGCTTGGAGCGCCATGAAGCGTCAGGGTCATTTCAAAGCAGAAAGCGTAAAGCCATTTCTTGCCTTTCCGTTCGACCAGCGATCTAATTATTACGCAGATGAGCACAAATGGCTGAACGAGGCCAGACCTGAGTTTTCTCGCAATCTATCGGGCAACGAATGGCTAATCACGGTTCCGGAACCTCGCAAGGAGTCCGAGGCGTGGCCCTTATTCGGAACCACCCTCGTAAACTTGCATGTCCACGAGCGCGGGTCTGTCGTTTTTCCCCGAGAGACAGTCAGTGACGACCTGCTTGCCCATCGCGATGCTAATATTGCCGAGCCGGCGTGGCGCGTGCTGCGCGAGCACTTCGGCCTCGCGGGCGAGCGCAGCGGGGATGACGCGCGCGCCTTTGTCGGCAAGCTGTTCCGTATCGCGTTCGCCGCGCTCCACGCGCCAAGCTATCAGTCCTAGCATAAGAGTGCGCTGTCGAGCGACTGGGCTCATCTGCCGATACCCAAGGACGCTGATTTGTTTGGCAGGATGGTCGATGCCGGCGAGCAGGTTGCCCGCTTGCTCGACGCAGACCGCGATGCACGGGAAGTGATCGAGGCGGTGCTCACTCCCGAGCGCGCTAAACTACTTGGCCAGCTTCGCCGCTTGGACGGAGCCAATGTCTCGGCCGACGATCTGGAGCTGACCGTCACCTACTGGGGCGGCGGCAAAGGTAAATGGACGCCGCGCCCGTTTCTCGAGACGGAATTGCCGGCCCCAGCGTGGGATGCCGCTTGGGGCGAGCAAACGGGCGATCTGTTCCTGAACGCGCAAGCCCACTTTGCGCACGTTCCCGAAGCGGTGTGGACTTACCAGCTCGGCGGCTATCCGGTTCTAAAAAAGTGGCTCGGCTACCGCCAGGCCGATCGACGCGATGGGAAGCCGTTGACCGAGGGCGAGCGCCGGTGGCTTCGGCAGATGATCCAGCGGATCGCGGCGCTGTTAGCTGTGGGTCCGACGTTGGACACACTCTATCAAGAGGCGATCTCGAATGCGTTTGCGGCGTCGGAGCTTGGTATCAGAGCATGACTAACTCGGTGAATATTAAAATCAGGTGAGACAGATCATTCGTGAGCTCATTTTGCTCATGGTCGCCGTGTTATATTGAAACCGACATAGAAATAAGGGGCTGAGCGCGATGGTAGACTTCAAAAAGCTGCGGGAGGCGAAGGCAAAACCGAAGCCGATTAATCCGCGCGACATCTTCAACGCGCTACCGAAGCCGCCGGGTATCAACGACCTGTACGCGAGCCAGGCGGAGGTGCTGGACGCTTGGTTTGGGCGGCGGAACGACAACGACATAGTCGTGAAGTTGCACACCGGCGGCGGCAAAACGCTAGTGGCGCTGCTCATGGCCCAGTCGGTGATGAATGAAACCGGCGAGCCGGTGCTCTACCTCGCTCCAACCAATCAACTCGTGGAACAGGTGCTGGCTAAGAGCAAAGAGTATGGCATCTCGGCCGTGCCCTACACGAAGGGCCAGCCATTGTCTGCGGAGTTCCACGATGGCAAGAGCGTGCTCGTCGGGGCTTACGAGACCCTGTTCAACGGGCGCAGCAAGTTCGGTGTGCGGGGCTCGGGGCAGGAGGTGGTGAAGGTCGGCGCTATCGTGCTTGACGATGCGCACGTCGCCTTATCGTCCGTGCGCGAGGCTTTCACGCTGAACATCTCGGCTAGAGATCACAAAGACGTTTACACCGAGTTGGCCGACCGGTTTCGGCCCGCGTTCAAGGAAGTGGGCCGGGGCGGCTCGTTCGCCGACATCATAAACGGCAAAGAGTTCGGCGTAATCGAAGTGCCTAGCTGGGCGTGGCATCGTAAGCTCGATGAAATCCAGCAGTATCTTTCGGGCGAGGTCGATGCCATCGACGCATTCGTGTGGCCGTTTCTGCGCGATGATCTCGGCGTCTGCCACTGCCTGTTCAGCAAGTCGAGCGTCAGCATCACACCGCAGTTTCCGTTAGTCGACATGCTGCCGACCTTCGACGACGCCGGCCACAGGATCTATATGTCTGCGACCATCGCTGACGATAGCGAGATCGTGCGAACTTTCGGCGCCTTACAGGACGCGGTCGCGTCGCCGGTCACCTCGACCTCCCTCGCCGGCGTCGGCGAACGCATGATCCTGGTGCCTGGCCTTATGAAACTCGGCGGCGCGGCGATCCAGCCGATGGTCAAGAACTTCGCGACGAAGCTGGCTGAAGGAAAACGCGGAGTAGTGATACTATCTCCGTCCGGTACCGCGGCGAAGGAGTGGACCGACATTGCCGAATATGCCGAGACGACGAAGACCGTCTCGGCAAAGGTCGCGGCCATGCAGGCGGGCGAAGCCTACGGTCCGCTTGTGCTTGCCAACAGGTACGATGGGATCGATTTGGCGGGCAACGCCTGCCGGTTTCTAGTAATGGACAACCTCCGCCAAGGTACCACGAACTACGACGTATTCCGGATGAATGTCGTCGCCGACGCGGCCGTGAACTCGCTGCTCGCGCAGAGAATCGAGCAAGGGATCGGACGGGGCACACGTGGTGGCGCCGACTACTGCGTGATTATGCTCGTTGGAAGCAAACTGGTCGGATGGATTGGGCGCAAGAAGAACCTCGACTTTCTCACCGCGAGCACGCGTGTCCAGCTGAAGCTCGGTCAGGAGGTGAGCGAGGCGGTGAAGGCCGCCAATGAGGTCGGCGAAACGATTTTGAAGTGTCTGAAGCGCGATCCTGACTGGGTCGGCTATCACGCTTCGGAACTCGCGGAGGCGGCACACGCCGCCCCCGTGGACGAGTTGGCGCTTAAGGTAGCCGCCCTGGAACGAAGGGCGTTTCGGCTGCAGCGTCTCGGGCAATATGAGAAAGCCCTCGCCGCGCTCGAAAAGCTGATGGACGACGAAGTGCTAGCGGCGGACGCGCAGCGTCGCGCGTGGCTCGCCGCCTCGGCAGCGCGTATCGCCTACCAAATGGAAGACGAGGCAAAAGGGCAAAAGCTCCAGACCACTGCGTTCTCGGTGAACAACAATCACAGCCCGCCTCGCAAGCGGCCTAATTACGTGGCTCGGCCTGCGCCGGGCAAGCAGTCCCGCGGGATCGTCAAGCGACTAGCCGAATACGATCAGCGCGCGGCCATCCTCGCCGATTTCGACGAGGCGATGAGCGATCTCGTGCCCGAAGCTTCTGCGGCGCGCTACGAGGATGCGCTGGCGAACCTTGGCGGCTTCCTCGAGTTCGACGCCGAGCGACCGGAGAAGGTGCATGGTGTTGGGCCCGACGTCTTGTGGCGGACGGAAGCCGCCTTCGACTTTGTGATCGAGGCGAAAAGCGAAAAGGACGATGAGAACCCCCTCTACAAGAAGGATCATGCACAGCTGCTCGAGGCGGAACACTGGTTCAAGCAGGCCTATCCAGGCCGGGACGCGGTTCGCGTATCGGCTCTGCCGGAGGCGGTCGCCGACGAGAAGGCGACCCCAGTCGGCAGCTTCGCCTTTCGGCTCGACGAGGTCACCAAGGTGGTGAGCGCGTTGCGGGGAGTGCTGGTGGAACTTGTAGGCGCGGCGGGCGACCACGATGCCCTTCGGGAGCGCTGCGAGGTCGCGCTGGTGAAAGCCAAGCTGAAGCCGGCGATGATCCGGGACACTTTTACGAAACCGTTTGGCAAGGCGAAACTAAAAGCTAAATAGCTTTTTGACAGGCGCCTCGGTCGCATATATACGACTGTATCAGCGATACAGCTTGTTATATGAGGCCTTATGCGATCCGCTGTTCCCGACATCCTGCCGCCCAAGGTGAAACGTGCTCTCGGCAAGCTGGGCTCGGATATCGCGCTCGCCCGCAAGAAGCGCAGCCTGACCATCGTCATGATGGCTGAGCGGCTCGGCGTCGCGAAGAGCACCTACCTGAAGGTGGAGAAGGGCGACCCGAGCGTCGGCATGGGAACGTACGCCATGACCTTCTTCGTTCTCGGCTTTGATCAGGCGCTCGGGGAGATCGTCGATCCCAAGCGCGACGACCAAGGCTTGCTCCTTGATGCGGAGCGGCTGCCCCAGCGCGTTCGCGTCCGACGGACGAGCCGGGCGCTATGAAGCGGACGATCGATGTTCACCTAGGCGAGGAGGGAATCCCGCTCGGCACGTTGCGCTATGACCAGCAAGGCGCGCGAGAGAGTGCTGCGTTCGAATATGCTGCCAGCTGGCTGGCCGATGCTGAGCGGTTCGCGATCGAGCCGGGCCTTCCTCTCGTGGCGGGGCCCCAGTTTCATCGCAAGACGCGGGACGGCTCTGCCTTCCATGCCGCGCTTGCCGACACCGAGCCGGACGGCTGGGGCAAGCGGGTGATCCAGCGCGACCATGCGAAGCGACGCCAGCAAGCACGCCGTGAAGGCACGGCGCTCGCTGCCCCACCTCTTAATGCGATGGATTATATCCTAGCGGTAGACGACGTCAGCCGCGTCGGCGCGCTTCGGCTTCGAGATGAGGATGGTCAATACCAGCGATCTGTCGACGAAGGCCGCCGGACAACGCCGCCGCTGATTGAGCTCGCGCAGCTGCTCACCGCCACGCGGGCGGTTGAGACCAACACAGAGACCGTAGCCGACCTCGCCTATCTTCGAGGGCGCGGCACCTCGCTCGGCGGCCTTCGTCCGAAATGCTCGGTGCTAGACGAGGACGGCTGGCTCGCGATCGGCAAGTTCCCGAGCGTTGGTGACGAACGTCCCGTCACAAAAGGTGAGGTGCTCGCGATGCGACTGGCGCGCAAGGCGGGCATCGACGCAGCCGATGCTCGCATCGTCGACAGTGACGGCGCACCCGTCGCTGTAATCCGGCGCTTCGACCGGACAGGCAATGGCGCGCGGCTAATGTATGTCTCGGCGGCCACGATGCTTGGCGCTGAGCCAGGCGATTCAGGCGAGCACAGTTATACCGAGCTGGTCGACGCACTCCGGCAGAATGGGAGCCGACCGGCGGCGGATATCGAGGAACTCTGGCGCCGCGTCGCCTTCTCGATACTCATTACGAATGTTGATGATCACCTGCACAATCATGGGTTCCTGCACGTTGATCGCGGCCAATGGCGACTGTCGCCGGCCTTCGACATCAATCCGTTCCCTGAGCGCGATCGGGAGCTGAAGACCTGGGTTTCTGAGGAAACTGGGCCGGAGGCGACGATCGACGCTCTCATGTCGGTCATCGCCTATTTCCGCATCACCGGCAGTCGAGCGAAGGTGATTCTTGCTGAGGTCGAGAGCGCTGTCGCGACGTGGCGGGACGAGGGCAAGGCGCTTGGTATGACAGCCGGTGAGCTCGACGCTTTTGCGGAGGCCTTCGAACACGACGAGCGAAACGCTGCACGGCTGGTGATCGCATGACCGGTTTGACGTCGCTCCGTTCGACCGGAACGAAAACTGACTTTTATTGTTCCTGGTCTGTTCTATATGTGCTATTTTTGGTCGCGGAAGGACGAAGCCGAAATGGCTGATGGAAGCGCGATCGAATGGACGGACGCTACGTGGAACCCTGTAACGGGCTGCACGAAGATCACGCGCGGCTGCGATAATTGCTACGCTGCCCGCTTCTCCGAGCGTTTTCGCGGTGTGCCGGGACACCCGTTCTCGACCGGCTTTGACTTGACGCTGCGGCCCGAGCGGATCGACCAACCTTTGAAATGGCGCCGCCCGCGCATGATTTTCGTGAACTCGATGAGCGACCTGTTCCACAAACAGGTGCCTTCGCCGTTCATTGACCAGGTGTTCGACACGATGGAGTCGGCGGACTGGCACGTCTTCCAGGTGCTCACCAAGCGCAGCTCGCTGATGCGCGACTATCTTCGGCGCCGCTACGGCCGCGGCCGAGGGCCAAAGCACATTTGGTGCGGCGTCTCGGTCGAGGACGAGCAAGCGAAAGGGCGCGTCGAACACCTACGGGCATCGCCGGCTGGCGTTCGCTTTTTATCGGTTGAGCCACTAATCGGTTCAGTCGGCGCGGTGAACCTCACCGGCATCGACTGGGTCATCGCCGGCGGGGAGTCGGGACCGGGCGCGCGACCCGTTCATCTCGAATGGGTGCGTGAAGTTCGCGATCAGTGCGTCGAGCAGAAGGTTGCGTTTTTCTTCAAGCAGTGGGGCGGCCTGCGGCCGAAAACGGGCGGCCGCGAACTGGACGGTCGTGAATGGAGCGAATTTCCCGCGCGGGTTGCGAGCGCCAATTGATGACGGACCTGCCGGAGGTTGGCCCTTGGGCAAAGGAGAAGCTCGAGGCTCTGGCGCGCTACCTCGATTTCTACACAAAGGTCCTGAAAAATCAGCGATGGCGGACGATCTATCTGGATGCTTATGCAGGCGGCGGTCGAGCAGTAGTGCGGGCGGAGCAGCGCGAGGTGGGTGCTGGTGGCGGCCTGTTCGGCGACGAACCGCCAATAGACCCGGAAGCGCGAGAGTTGATCGATGGGTCACCGCGCGTGGCACTGGGCACCCTGCACCCATTCGATCGCTACGTCTTCGTGGACCCTGACCCGGACCGCGCCGTTGAACTTGAAGCGCTTAACGCCGAATTTGAGGGCTCGCGGACGATCAACGTGTTTCAGAAAACGGCTGCGGAGGGCATAGCCTGGGTGACGGCGCAGCCGATCTCGCGCCGAACGCACCGCGGTGTCGCGTTTCTAGATCCATTCGGGGCCAAGCTCGACTGGGCCAGTATTCAGAGGTTGGCAGACACCGGGCTGTTCGAGGTCGTCATCAACTTTGCCCTTAGTATGGCCATCCAACGTATGTTGCCCAACTCCGGCGAAGTGCCGGAACGGTGGGCCGCCACGCTCGACAGCTTTTTTGGTAGCCGCGCATGGTTTGAAGAGGTCTATAAAATCCGCAAAGGCGGTTTGTTCGCGGTGACGGGCTTTGAGAAGCGGGCTGACTACTCTGAGCGACTCCTCGAACTCTACCGTGCAAGGCTCCGGTCGTCCTTCGGCCATGTCTCGACGCCGAGACTGATCGGAACACCCGCGGCGCGCCGCTCTATTTTCTCGTGTGGGCTGGCCCCAACAAAAAGGGCTTGGAAGGGGCAGACTACATCTTGACCATGGGGGAGCGTCTCGGCCCGAATGGGAAGCGAGCGGCAAAATGAGCCGGCACTACGAATGGAAAATCGGCGAGGCATTACCCGTCCTTGGAGAGCATAGCGTCGCCAAGCACGACATCTTCGAGCAGTATGTCGGCGTTTACATCGAGCGGCTGACGCGAACCTTCAGCCAGACAATGCTTAACCTCACCATCGTCGATGGATTTAGCGGCGGCGGCCGTTATCGGCTCGGCTCGACTGAGGTCGATGGATCGCCCTTGCGCCTGCTTACGGCGGTGGACGCTGCCGATGCGGCGCTCAAAGCAGCGCGGGCTAAGGGTTTCGCTGTTCGTGCGGACTTCTTCTTCATCGACGAAAACCCGCAGCACGTCGCGTTCTTGAACGATCTCCTGGCTAAGCGAGGATACGGCTCCCGGTTAGGAAACGACATTTTTGTCCAATGTGCCCAGTTCGAGGAGGCTTGCCCTGGCATCCTCGCGCACATTCAAAAAAAGGGAACGGCTCACCGTTCGCTCTTCTTTCTCGATCAGTACGGCTGGAGCGACGTCAGGCTCGCGACTATCCGCACGATCCTCGGCACGCTCAAGAACCCAGAGATACTGCTGACCTTCGCCGTCGATGCGCTAATCGACTTCCTGTCAGAGAAGACGGCCGAGACGCAAGCTCTTCTCAACGTCGAGCTTGCCCGGGAAGACGTCCGCGATCTGATGGGCCTGAAGAACGGGGATGGCTGGCGTTATCTCATCCAGAATGGCCTGTACCGTCACGTGCAAGCCCGCACAGGATCACGCTTTTATACGCCGTTCTTTGTACACTCGGTCGAAGCACATCGCTCCTACTGGCTTCTCCACCTTTCGAACCATCGTCAGGCCCGTGACGAGATGGGCAAACTGCACTGGAAGCTCAACAATCGCTTTCAGCACCACGGCGGTGCAGGCTTTCATGCTTTAGGCTTCGATCCCTCCCGCGACCTGCGGCAGGGGTTGCTCACATTCATGTTCGATGACGATGCAATGAAGCGCTCGGAAGCAGCCGTACTCGACCAGCTGCCGCGGATGATCCATGCAGCCAACCGCGACGGCGCGGGTCTCGCGGTCGAAACGCTGTTCGCCGGCAATGGCAACGACACTCCGGTTACCTCGGACATCCTGGGCCGCCAGCTCGTGCTCTTGCGCGATGAGCGTGAGCTCTTGATCATGGGCGAGAATGGATCGCTGAAGCCGCGTGCAAAAACAATCGGCTGGGGCGACCGCTTAGTGCTCCCCCGTGAGCGATCCATGTTCAGTCGACTGGGCTGGTAACCGCATTGATCTCCGCGATGCCGTTATCCTCTTGCATCCATATTTTGCGAACGCCGTATTGACTGCCTTCCATATCGATAGTAATCAGGGTCTTGCGCAGCGTAGTCGTCTGATCCCAAAACCAGTCCGCGATGATTTCTGCTTTCAGCGGCAGCGCGTTGGGCAGCACCCGCCTGAATTTATCCTCCCAGATTACCTCCCTGGAGAGCCGAGTGGCGACGTCGGACAGCATGCCAGCCGCCAAGTCGGGGATGGCGCAGAGGTCCTCGTAATCCTTGATCTCTGGGTCTTGCGCCGTTGTGTTCAGACGAAAAACCCCCATGGGGCGATCGGCGTAGAATGCCGTCATGCGAGCGGCCGCCAAAAGCGCGTCGTCGTGTCTACGATCGTTCGCGACAAACTCGTCCTGGTCCGTGATCCATGTGACATTTCCGAGTCGAGCGCTCCAAAGCGACAGCAGGATCGCCGGGAAGTGCACCTTGCGTATCATCGACTCCAAAGCGCGAGGTTGCCAGTTCGCCGTGAGTCCCATGCCGGTCTGGAAATCTGCGGCGGCGCTTGGGATGGTGGATAGCCAATTCTTCCGTTTATCGACGGCCACGGCGACAAGGTGGCCGTCCAAATTCGCAGCAGCGGATAGGAACTCGAAGAGTGCTTCCTGACGTTGATGATCGTCGAGGCGCTTGTACGCCATGGTCCGCCCATCAGGCAGCAATCGTCTTCGCGCTGAGCGGATGGCAGAGAACCAGTTACGGTTGCCGCCTCGCACAACCAGGTAGCAATAAACCAAGTGGCTCGATTCGCGATGTTCTCCGCCGTAGTCAGAGGCGATCATCAAATTAGCAGATTGACCGAGCCTTGGCTCTCCGGCGCTGATGAATTTCTGTACCGAGTAGCCCCAGGGCCAAAGGCGCCGGTGTGCGATGTTCGCTCGCGTAAGCAGACGCCAATCGTCTTGGTCTGAACGGAAGGGAGAAATAATCACCGTCAGCTCGAGTTTCGCATGGCCAATAAATTACAGTTCTTACGAGATAGCTCGTAGCCCGCTTTTCCGCACTATCGCCAATAGCTTTAGGGCCGGCCCGCCTGGGCGCTTGTGGCCGCGCTCCCAATCGGAAACAAGGTTTTTGGAGACGTTCAGGTAGCGCGCGAACACCGGCTGCGAAACTGCTTCCTTCTCACGGATCGCCTTGATCTCGTCCGGCGTCAGGCGGGAATTTTTCGTCAGGCAGGATTCGTCGAACTCCCGCATCGTTTGCTTGTTGATTGCGGCGCTCTCGCGAAAGCCCTCGATCATCCCATGGACGGCCGCCATCGCCTCGTTCTTGTATGTCTCGGCCATCACATTTCTTCTTTCTCGTTCGACCGCGCGACCTTGGCGTCAAGCTAGGCCTCCGAAGCGACCCTGCTTGAATGCCACGCCGGGCGTGCCGTTACTATCATACAAGGTATTACAGAGATGGATCTGCGACGTTCGCATCAGTAGACACGCGCATTCTCTCCGGCCGTCCGTTCATGCCGGCGCTCAGCGGCCCACGCCTGAAGGTCGGGGACGGCATAACGGACGAACTTGCCGAATTTATAGAAGGGCGGTCCGCCGCCGAGCGAGCGGTAGCATTCGAGCGAATGCGGGCTGAGCGTGAGGTAGCGAGCGGCGGCGGCGGTATCGACGAACGGGATCAGGCCCGTGTCGTCGGCCTCCTTGGCCCGGCGCATGATTTCCAACGGTGGCCAGCGGCCTTCGGGATTGCGGCAGTCAGACATGCTCCGCCTCCTCGACCTGAGGAACTCGGCGGCCGGGCTTCGGTGGGGCGGGGCGGTTCTCAGCCTTCCGGTTCCGGTAAGGTCGGTAGTTGCCGAGCCCTGTGCTCGCCGACCGGCGGTCGACGATCGCCATAACCGCCCTTGGCGCAGCCGCCGCAGGATCTGCCGGCGGCTTCTCATTGAGGTCGCCTTCGGCTGTCGAAGCTGCGCCCTGGACAACGCTGCGCCTGCGCGAGGCGACGGTCTCCGCAGCCTGGCGGATCGGGTCATCCTCGGTGTGAACGTAGCGCATGAACATCGTGACCGTTTTGTGAGCGGTGAGCGCCATGCCGACCTTCACCGGTACGCCGGAATTGGCGATGTCGGTGGCCGCCCGGTGCCGGACCGCGTGCGTCCCGCAGTGCGGCAGGCCCGCGCGTTCCAGGATGCGCCGCCACCCCGCCCAGTAGGTGTGCTTCGACATTGGCTTTGAGCTGTCGAAAAGTGCGGGAATCACGAACTTGGAACCTGCGTAGCGGGGGCAGTGCGCAGCAACAGCGCGGCTTCGGCGCTGAGCGGCTTCGACATGCCGCCGGTCTTGCTGTCGGGCCAGACGACCCGACGGTGTGCGAAGTCGATCCAATCCCATTCGAGTTCGAGCACCTCCGACATCCGGGCGGCGAAATCGAACTGCAGGCGGATCGCGAGCGTGAGCAGCGGATGCTCCAGGCCTTCGGCGTCCGCATGATCGAGGTACGCATACAGTCGCGCCAGTTCGTCGTCGGTGATGAGGCGCGTGCGCTTCGAGCCGGTGTATTTTTTGGCGATGTTATACTTGCCAAACCCAAGCTAGCTTGGGTTTGGCAAGTATAACATCGCCTATTTTTTGACGTGCCGGCACGGATTCGTACCGTCCGGTCGGAAGCCCCAGAGCTCGGCCAAGTTGAACATCTTGCGGAGCAGCGAGAGGCAATGGTTCGCGGCGGTTGGCCGGTCGCGCAGGCGGCCGATCAAATCGGCGACGTAGGACCTCTTCACGTCGGCGACCTTGGTCTTGCCCAGCGCGGGCAGGACATGGACCCTGAGCGTAATTCGGTTGCCCCTGACGGTAGATGGCTTGTTCCGCGCCTCCGAGTGCTCGACCATGAACCGGTCCGCCAAATCCTTCACGGTCGGAGCCGTGCGGGCAACTTGGCGCTCCTGGCTTGGGTCGGCGCCGCCGCGGACCGAGGCGAGGAAGTCCTGGGCGAGCTTGCGGGCCTGATCGACCGTGATCTGGCCGTAGGTGCCTAGCGCAGGCTTGCGCCGCTCGCCCGTGGGCGTGCGGTACGAGAGCATGAAGGTCTTGCGCCCGGCGGGCGTTATCTTGCAGAAGAACCCTGGGATAATGGTGTCCCGGATTTCGTAGTCGCGGGCAGCGGGCTTGGCGGTGTCGACGACGCTCTTTGGTGAGCTTGGTGGAAGGCATGTCTGGCTCCTAGCTGGACCCGGTTTCCAGGAGCCACATAGGAGCGGCGCTAGGGAGGATCGGGTCGCGTTCCGTCGAGGACTGGCGTAGGATACAAAGAGCTAAGGGACTGATCTAGCTCGTTATATCTTGCTCCAGCGTGCTCGAGCGTAGAGGAGCATAGCTCGTTCAAAACGGCTCAAAATCTAGCTTGTCTTACCGCCTGCCCACTTATTGTCGCGGCCCATGTTATCTGCACAGCCAGCGTCTGCCTTGGAGTATCCAATGTTCGGCGTCGTGTGTCCGAGATTGGCGCAAAGCGCACGTATCCAAACCGTGCCTCATCTGAGATCGCGATCTCTGAGGTAGGTCGCCATGAGCGACCAGGGTGCCGGGGCACCCTCGATGGCACCATACCTGCCGCGGCCCTCGTGAGGGGTTCGCCGATCACTCGGCTCAGCCTGCCCGCCTTATCGCTATAAATTCGGTCAAGCTTAACTACACGAAATTGCGGGCCGCTACCCTACGGACTTCTGCGGCCCACGATTACAGCTTCGATAACTTCGTGCCGTTCTAGTTCCGCCCTGGGTTCCACCAATTCTGACCCGACTGCGGAACCAGCACAAACTACAAGCAAGCTATTGTCTATAAACGGGAAATTGGAGCGGGCGAAGGGATTCGAACCCTCGCCCCCAACCTTGGCAAGGATGGATGCGTCTACGCCGCCGCGCTACCCTGTTACCCTCGGGTTCGGTAAAGGAGGGTCCATGCCCCTGGACCCCGCTAAGGACAAGTCCTTAGAACCTATCTGTTATGTGTAGGAGGGGGCTGACTCGCGCGTTGTAACATCACGTGTGGCCCCCTCCTACACCTAACAAATGGGGGTCTGGGGCCTCAGGCCCCAGCGGGTCCAGGGCAGAGCCCTGGCCTTCCTTCAACTCTCCAGCATCTTGCGCAGCAGCTCGACGTCCTCGGCAAATCCGGCATCGGCGCCGATCAGTTCGGTCACACGAGAGACGGCGTGCATCACCGTCGTATGGTCGCGATTGCCGAAGCGCTTGCCGATTTCGGGAAGCGAGCGGCTGGTCAATTGCTTGGCGAGGTACATCGCCACCTGGCGCGGTCGGGCGACGGCACGGGCGCGGCGTGCGCTGCTCATGTCGCCCAGGCGCATATGGTAGTGCTCGGCGACGCGCTTCTGGATTTCGTCGATCGTTACCTTCTTGTCGTGCGCGCGCAGCACGTCATGCAGCACTTCCTGCGTCGTTTCCATGGTGATGGGGCGGTTGAACAGGTTGGCGTGCGCAATCAGGCGGTTCAGCGCACCCTCGAGCTCGCGCACATTGGTTGTGATCTTGTGGGCGAGGAATTCCATGACTCGTCCGGGCACCTCGCATTGCGCGCGGGTGGCCTTGGCTTCGAGGATGGAGATGCGCAATTCGAAGGTCGTGGCGTGCAGGTCAGCGACCATGCCGCAACCCAGGCGCGTGCGCAATCGGTCGCCCAGGCCGGAAATCTCGGAGGGCGATTTATCGGCAGAGACGACGATCTGCTTGCCGGCGTCGACCAGCGCATTGAACGTGTGGAAGAATTCTTCCTGCGTGTTGTCCTTGCCGACGAGGA
This sequence comes from Acetobacteraceae bacterium, assembly GCA_965276755.1. Taxonomy (GTDB): domain Bacteria; phylum Pseudomonadota; class Alphaproteobacteria; order Acetobacterales; family Acetobacteraceae; genus CAJCIS01. Next base: position 894,523 of record OZ255625.1, on the reverse strand, counting down.
ATTGCAGATCGTCGATCATGAGCACGTCAACCGAGCGGAGCTGATCCTTGAACTCGATCGTGGATTGCGCGCGGATCGCCTGGATGAAGCGATACATGAACTTCTCGGCGCTCATGTAGGCAACGCTTGGCGTGATGGCGCCGGCGCGCGTCAGCTCCAGGCCGATGGCGTGCATCAGGTGCGTCTTGCCCAGGCCGACGCCGCCATAGAGAAATAGCGGATTGAAGCCGCGGCAGGCGGGTTGTTCGGCCACGCGGCGCGCGCAGGCGTAGGCGAATTCGTTTGGCTTGCCGACGACGAAGCTGTCGAATGAACAACGCGGATCCAGGGGTGCGGACAGCTCGTCGCCATTGCGTCCTACCAGGACGCGCTGTGTACCGGCGATGCGTGCGCCTTCGATGGCCGCCGCGGCGGGTAGTGCAACAACGGCGTCCTGCACGCATGGCGGATCGTTTACGCTGGTGGCCAGGCCCGTGCGTGCGTGGCCCACGCGAATATCGATGCGCTTTATGGCCGGGGCTTCGGCCTGCCACAATTTCTCGATCTTCTCGCCGTAATGGCTGCGCACCCAGTCGCGCAAAAAGCGCGTCGGCAGATGCACGGTGACTTCATCGCCATCAATGCCCGCCAGCGTCATCTGACGCAGCCAGGTGCGGTATTCGACGTCGCCAACTTCTGATTGCAGCTTGCCGCGGATGCGCGCCCAGAGCGCTGCCACTTGCGGCGCCTGTTCAAACGCGCCTTCGGTGGAGGGTGCTTCCATCGATGCTGGCCAGATGCTGCTTGAGCCCAAGTGGCGCATCCTTGCTTTGTTACGATACAATAATGCTTACAAATAAAGACACATCGCCGGTCGGCATATCTCGTCCGGCGAAAGCAACCTTGACTTGTCGGCACACCGGAAATCGCCGGCCCATTCACGGTAGGTCAGACCGGGATTTCAGGCAATGGGAATCTGCGGCTTTATTAATGAACCGCACTAATTAGCGCGCGGCGGGGGAGCGTACAAAAAAAATCCAATAACCACAGCGCGGTGATTATTGGCGTATTCTAATGTCTGACTGTAAATGCCCGCCAAGCGGGCAGGCGGCTGCGTCAGCCGCTGGCTGCAAGCGCCTTCACACGCGCCGACAGGCGCGAGATCTTGCGCGCGACAGTGTTGTCATGAATCACGCCCTTGCCGGCGGCGCGCTGCATCTCGGGTTGCGCCGCACGCAGCGCCGCAACCGCGGCATCCTTGTCCCCGCCCGCGATAGCCACTTCCACCTTCTTGACGAAGGTTCGCATGCGCGATTTGCGGGCCGCGTTGCGTGCGGTGCGCTTGACAGTCTGCCGTATGCGCTTCTGGGCTGATGCGGTGTTGGCCATGGTATCTCGTCGGGTTGGTCGCAGGCGGCGTGCGGACAGGATGTTTGAGACGCAAATTGTGACCGTCGCAAGTCACCTTGCAGGCCGGGAGGCGTATCTAGAAGTGTGCTACTGGCAAGTCAAGGCTGGCAGATCACACCTTGGAGTTGAACGCAGGCTTGCGCTTCTCCACGAAAGCCGACATTCCCTCCCTCTGGTCCACGGTGCCGAACAGGGGCAGGAACAGCATGCGTTCGGTCTGCACACCTTCAGCCAATGTCGTTTCCAGCGCCGCATTCACGGCGCGCTTGGCCACGTAGTTGGCCACGCGAGACTGCGCGGCAATCCGCTCGGCAATCTTGATGGCTTCGGGCACGAGATCGGCCAGCGGAAAGATGCGGCTGACCAGGCCCGCGCGCTCGGCCTCAGCCGCATCCATCTGTCGGCCGGTCAGGCACATGTCCATCGCGCGGGACTTGCCGACCAGGCGTGTCAGCCGCTGCGTGCCGCCTGAGCCGGGAATGACGCCCAGCGTGATCTCGGGCTGACCGAACCGGGCATTCTCCGCGCAGACGATGAAATCGGCCATCATGGCCAGCTCGCAGCCCCCGCCCAGCGCATACCCGGCGACCGCGGCGATCACCGGGGTGCGGATCGTGGTAATCGTCTCCCACCGCGCGATGAAATCATCCAGCAGCGTGGCGGGGTAGGTGCGGTGCTGCATCTCCTTGATGTCGGCGCCGGCGGCAAAGGCGCGGTCCGAGCCGGTCAGGACGATGGCGCCTATGGATGAGTCCGCGTCGAATGCCTGCAATTGCGCGCCGAGTTCGGCCATCAGCTGATCGCATAGCGCGTTGAGCGCGGCTGGGCGGTTGAGGCGGATGAGGCCGACTGCGCCGTGTGTTTCGTGCAGGATCATTGACGAGGTTATAGGCAAAGTTGGGGGAGATGTGCCATCCCCCCCAATCTTGCCTAAATTGATGACGGGGGGTCTGGGGGGGATGGCACATCTCCCCCAGCCTTACTTTTGAGGGCTGCGAAATGGAATACGTTAATTTGGGCCGCACCGGCCTGAAAATCTCCCGCATCTGCCTCGGCTGCATGACCTATGGCGAGCCGGGACGCGGCAACCACGAATGGACACTGCCCGAGGAACAATCCCGCCCCTTCATTGCACGCGCCATCGAAGCCGGCATCAATTTCTTCGATACGGCCAACGTCTATTCGGCGGGATCGAGCGAGGAAATCCTCGGCCGTGCCATCCGTGACATGGTGCCGCGCGAGCAGGTGGTGATCGCGACCAAGGTGCACGGTGCGATGCGCAAGGATCCGAACGGGCAGGGCCTGTCGCGCAAGGCGATCTTCGCCGAAATCGACGCGAGCCTGAAGCGGCTGGGCATGGAGTATGTGGACCTCTACCAGACCCACCGCTTCGATGCGGGCACGCCGATCGAGGAGACGCTGGAGGCGCTGCATGACGTCGTGCGCGCGGGCAAGGCGCGCTATATCGGCGCGTCTTCTATGTATGCCTGGCAATTCTGCCGCGCGCTGTATCTGGCCCGGCTGCATGGATGGACGCGTTTTGTCTCCATGCAGAACCATCTCAACCTGCTCTATCGCGAGGAGGAGCGCGAAATGCTGGGGCTGTGCGACGAGGAGGGCGTAGGCGTGATCCCGTGGAGCCCGCTGGCGCGCGGGCGGCTGGCGCGCCAATGGAGCGAGGGTGCGCCGACCAGGCGGGCGGAGACCGATCAGTTCGGCAAGTCATTATACAAGGCGCAGCCGGATGCCGAGCGCGCGATCATCGATGCGGTGGGGCAGGTGGCTGCCGCGCGCGGGGTCAGCCGCGCGCAGGTGGCGCTGGCCTGGGTGATGACGCGCCCGGTGGTGAGTGCGCCGATCGTGGGTGCCAGCCGGATGAGCCATCTCGAGGATGCGATCGCCGCGCTGTCGATCAATTTGACCGCGGAGGAGTGTGCGGCGCTGGAGGCACCATACCGGCCGCGTGCGACCGCGGGCTTTGCGTGATCGGGCCGCCGCAGCCGCGCACTATCCTGGATCGCGCGACGTGGCGCGGCTTGCTCAAGCGCCATCCCAGGCGCAGCGCGGATACGACGCCGCGGCTGGTAATCTGCGGCGTGGAGCATAGCGGCACTAGCCTGCTGGCCGATATCTTCCGCCAGGTGCCCGGCCTGGCGGCGGGGTGGGAGACGGGCGTGCTGCTTGCCGACAAGCCGTCGGATTTTGCCGAGGTGCAGCCCTATTTCGACGAGTTCGCCGCCAACTGGGGCGTGAGCGATGCCGACATTGCATGGGTGTGCGCGGCGGTCGATCATGGCAATTTCTACCAGCGACTGATGCGCTGCGCATCCATTCTTCCGCCCGGCACGCGCATGGTTTTTGACAAGACGCCGCGCTATTTTATCGATTTGACCGCATGCATGGGGCGCGCGCTGGCGCCCTTCGTCGTCACCTACAAGGACCCGCGCGCGATCGTGCATTCCCACTGGGTGCGGGCGGGCCGGCCGGAGGTGATGGCGTGGCTCGATCATGCGCTGGAGGAGATGCTTGGCTACCTGCTGAGCCTTTATGAGCAGTACGAGTTTCACCGGATGGATCGCCGCGTCATGTTCGTGCCGCTGGAGGCGCTGTGTCTGGCGCCGGGACAGGTTTGCGCGCAGGTGTTTCACCATGCGGCGCTGGAATTCGATCCTGGCTATCTGATTTTGCGCGGCACTGAAAATCGCGCCACGCACGGGGACACGGTCATGGCGGGCGTGCCCTTTGCGTGGCGGCGGGATTGGCCGTTAGAGGCGGTCCGTGCGGTGCAGGCCAGGTTTTCAGGGCTGGATGGGTGGTTTCACAACTGATTCTGACAGATGACAGGGGGTTTGGGGGGGCAGGCACTGCTCCCCCAACCTTTTTAAGGCCGGAGGCACTCAGTTATGGACTACCACAAGCGCAAGCTGGCAGGGCACACGCTGCACCCCGAAACCCTGATGATGGGCTTTGGCTACGATCCGGCGCTGTCGGAGGGCTCGGTCAAGGTGCCGATCTTCCAGACCAGCACCTTCGTTTTCCGCTCGGCCCAGCACGGCAAGGAGTTCTTCGAGCTGGTGGCCGGTCTGCGCGATCTGCGGGAGGGCGAGAAGCCAGGCTTGATCTACAGTCGCTTCAACAACCCCGATCTGGAGATCCTCGAAGACCGCTTGACGGTCTGGGAGGGCGCGGAGGCGGCGCTGGTGTTTGCCTCCGGCATGGCCGCCATTGCCACCACGCTGCTGAGCGTGGCGCGGCCCGGCGACACCGTATTCTTCAATGCGCCGATCTATGGCGGGACCGAGACGCTGCTGATGCGTGTGCTGCCGCAATTCGGCATTGCCGGCGTGGAGTTCGCGGCGAATGCCGGGGCCGAGGAGATCACGGCCCGTTTGGGCGAGGCCCGCGCCGGGCTTGCACCTGGCGGGCGGATTGCGGCGATGATGATCGAGACGCCGGCCAACCCGACCAACGACCTGGTCGATATCGCCCATTGTGCGGCGATGGCCGCGGGGCTGGCCGACCAGCCTGGGGGGCGGCCGTCGGTGATCGTCGATAACACGTTTCTGGGGCCGCTGTGGCAGCGTCCGCTGGAGCATGGGGCCGATCTGGTCATCTACTCGCTGACCAAATACGTGGGCGGGCACTCCGACCTGGTGGCGGGTGCCGTGCTGGGCACACGCGCGGCGCTTAAGCCCATTCGCAGCATGCGCAGCGGGCTGGGGACGATGAGCGACCCGCACACCGGCTGGCTGCTGATGCGCAGCCTGGAGACGCTGGAGCTGCGCATGTCTCGTGCCGGCGAGAATGCGGCCAAGGTGGCGGCGTATCTGCGCGGCCATTCGGGGATAGAACGCGTGGGGTATCTGGGGTTTCTGGAGGACGGCTCGGCGCAGGCCGACATTTATGCGCGGCAATGCGCGGGGCCGGGGTCCACGATCAGCGTGTATGTCAAGGGTGGCGAGGCGGAGGCGTTCCGCTTCCTGGATCGGTTGACACTGATCAAGCTGGCAGTGAGCCTGGGCGGGACGGAGAGCCTGGCGTCCCATCCCGCGGCGATGACGCATATTGCGGTGCCGGCGGAGCGCAAGCGGCGGTTCGGGCTGCTAGATAATCTGGTGCGGATTTCGGTGGGCGTGGAGCATCCGGACGACCTGATTGCGGATTTGCGGCAGGCTTTGGAGGCGTAGGTTAAGTTAAGAAAGATTGGGGGAGATGTGCCATCCCCCCCAAACCCCCCGTCTTTATGTAGGACAGAATCTGAGCTAAATATTGACGGGGGGTTTGGGGGGGATGGCACATCTCCCCCAATCTCCACTTGCACGCCTTTGCATAATTGGTTTCCTCCAAGCCCCAAACCGCGCGTCAATCTTTTAGGGCAAGGATAGTCCCATGATCGATACATTAACCATCTTCTTCAGCACCCTGATGTCCCTGCTGGTTGTCTTTCGCGCCATCAAGCTGGATGGCACGCGGCCGTGGTTCGGCACCCAGGCGCCGCCGAAGCCGGGTCAGAGCGATGCTGCGTAGCCTGTGGCTAAGCATGATCTACGGCGTGTTCCTGTGCGGGGGGCTGGTCGCGCCCTTCGCGTTGGGGTTGGGCTATGTGTGGGTGGACACGTTTTCGCCGCAGCATGTGGCCTACTCGATTCTGACTGAAATCCCGGTCTCGGCGATTATGGCGGTGGCCACGATCGGCGCCTATCTGCTTTTGGATCGCAAGAGCCCGCCTCGGCCCAATATGGTCATGCTGCTGATCGTGGCAGAGGGGTTGTGGGTGACATACACGACGCAGTTCGAGGCTGTGGCGCCCGAATGGGCGTGGTCGAAATATGATTGGGCGATCAAGACGATCGGTTCTGCTGCGTTCATGCCGTATTTGTTCCGCTCCCGCGTGCAGATCGAGGCCTTTTTGCAAATCTACGTGTTTGCCGCGGCGATCCAGACATTGCCGTATGGGGCAAAGACGATCCTGAGCGGCGGGTCCTACCACGCCAATCTTGGTCTGCTCAGCGGCAATAGCGGATTGGCGGAAGGCTCCACGCTGGCCACGGTTGCGATCATGGCGGTGCCCATTATTCTGTGGCTGGGGCAGCATACGGTGATCCTGCCGCGGACGCGCTTGGTGCGGCTGGTCTATGTCGGTCTGGCGATAGCCGGGATCAGCGCCAGCCTGGGCACATACGAGCGTACGGGGTTGGTCGGCGTCGTCATTCTGGGCGGGTGCCTGTGGCTGCAATCGGCACACAAGCTGCGCTACGGCGCGGTTGGCGCTGCCGGCGTGGCGTTGCTCGCGGTCGTTCTGATCCGGCCGGGGTCTGACTGGCTGGACCGCATGTCCACGATTACCGATAACCACGAAGTGTCCTCATACGGACGCATTCTGGTCTGGGAATGGACATTGAAATTTGTGCAGAGCCATCCGTTTGGGGGCGGATTCAATTCGTATGTCGTCGATACCATCAGCTTTCCCGCGGCCGACGGCGGGGCGCCGATCGTGATTCATGGCAAGGCGTTCCACAGCATGTATTTCGAGGCGCTGGGCGAACATGGCTGGCCGGGGCTGGGACTTTTGTTGGCTCTGCTGGTGGCGACGTTTGGGACCTTGTGGAGGGTGGCGCGGAAATGCCGGCGCTTGGTGGATATGGCGTGGTGCGGCGATCTGGCGCGGGCGCTGATGGTGACCGAAGCGGTACTGGTGGTGTGCGGCAATTTCATCGGCATCGGGTTCCAGCCGGAGGTGTATTATCTGTTTGCCGTGACGGCGATGCTGGCGTGCCACGTGCGCGGTGTGGAGCGCGCGCTGCGCACCGCGCGTTCGGTGGTTTTTCCGGACGAGTGTGCTGTACAACCGGCCTACATCTAAATTGACGACGCGCGGCCCGAAAGGCCGATGCTTGAAAGAAAGCTGGGGGAGATGTGCCATCCCCCCCAGACCCCCCGTCTTTATTTAGGCGAAGCCTACATTATCTACGGGGTTGAGGGGGGCATACCTCCCCCAACTTCTTGTTGTTTCACACGCCGCCAAGCCATTTCCATTTTTACGAGCCCCGCCTCCGCCGGCGTGGTGCCCTGCTCGGCGAGCAGACGCTCGACGCCGTTGAAGCGGCGCGTGAACTTGACGTTCGAGCGGCGCAGCGCCGCCTCCGGGTCAAGGTTGAGTTTACGGGCAAGGTTGGCGAGCACGAAGAGCATGTCGCCGAGCTCGTCCTCGAGGCGATCCGGGTCTGCGACGGGGAGTTCGGCGCGTAGTTCGGCGACTTCCTCGTCCAGCTTGTCGAGCACGGCGTGGGCGTCGGGCCAGTCGAAGCCGACGCGGGCGGCGCGGTGGGTCAGCTTGTCGGCGCGGGTCAATGCGGGCAGGGCGAGTGCCACGCCGGCCAGCGCACCTTCCTGTTCGCCCTCCGGGACGGCGGCGCGGCGTTCGGTGGCTTTTTGTACCTCCCACGCTTCGGTCTGAGCGGTGGCGTCCCGCGCGGCTTCGTTACCGAAGACGTGGGGATGGCGCCGGATCATCTTGTCGGCGATCGCGGCCGCCACATCGGCGAAGGTGAAGGCCCCCGCCTCCTCGGCCATGCGGGCGTGATAGACGACCTGGAAGAGCAGGTCGCCGAGCTCGTCACGCAGTGCGGGCAGATCGGCGCGGATGGCGGCGTCGGCGACTTCGTAGGCTTCCTCGATCGTGTAAGGGGCGATGGTGGCGAAGGTCTGCACAGCGTCCCAGGGGCAGCCGCCATCTGGCGCGCGCAGGCGGGCCATGATGTCGAGCAGGCGGGTCAGTTCGGTGGCGGGGTCGGCCATGGGCGCTGCTCCGGGTCAGGCGGGGCAAGCGGTAGGGGAGCGACGCCGCAAAGCCAAGGCGGGTGTTCTCGACCGCCACGCCGAGGTTGCGCTAGCGTCCTTCTGCAAGCGTTGGCTGCAAGCGTTGGGGTGTAGGATGAGTTCGCTGATTGCCCGGCTTTTCCGCGGCCGCGCGCATGTGGTTGTGGCGGCGGAGGTTGTGGCACCCGCCGAGACAACCTCCCTGTTTGCGCCGCGTGGGGCGCCGGCGCCCAGGCCAGCAACCGAACCGGCGCGGGCGCTGTTCTGCACGTTGCGCACGGGGCGGGACAGCGTGCTGGTGGCGGGTGCGGAGCGCATTGGCATGGCGGGGGCGCCCGCGCCGGGCGAGGCTGTCATTGCCGTATTTCCCGCGTCCAACCGTCAACTTTGCTTTTTGATGGCGCAAGATCTGCGGGTGATCTCTGTTCAGTCCGACGGCATGGCGGGCGTGGCGGTCTCGGCCTTCCGGCTGCAGAGTGAAAATGCAGCGCTGATCAGGCTGCGCCATCCGCTCTCGCCACAACGTTATCTGGGCGTGACGCCGCAGGGGCACGGCGCGCCGGACGGGTGCGTGATCTTCGATAGTCTGGGACGTAACCGGCTCGATCTGTTCGAGCCTCTGCCGGTCGATGCAAGGGAGTTTTCGTCGCAATTCATGCAGGCGGCGGGCGAGATTTGTGCCGCCGTTGCGCGGCCCTATCGGGCGGGTGGGCTGATGGGGCGGCTGCGCGATCTGAGCGTGCGACCGGGCCTGGCCGAGGCGCTCATCCGCGTGCTGCCGCGTGAGGAGTTGGCCGAACTGGCGGGTGAGCTGCTGGAGCGCGAGGAGCTGCGCGCGTTGCTGGCCGAGGTGATGCCGCACAATAAATGGGCGCAGGAGGTGCTGCTGGCGCTGGCGGCATGGCGGCGCGACAGGGGGCCTGTAGGGCCCGACAATACGATGGCCTCGCCGGCAGGCGATGAGTTCGCAGGCGACCCGTTGGAGGGGTTTGGGCAGCCGCAGGTAGGCTTTGCACTGACGGCACTGGCGCGGGGCCGGGTGCGTCCCCGGCGTGGGGCGTGCCTGGTGGCCGCCGCACGCAATGAGGGGCCGTATCTGCTGGAATGGCTAGGCTATCATCGCGCGCTGGGGTTCGAGCACGCGTTCATCTATACCAATGACAATTGGGATGGCTCGGATGCGCTGCTCGCGGCATTGGCGCAAGCGGGTGCAATCACGCTGGTGCACAACCAGGCGGGCGGGCATTTCGGGCCGCAATACAAGGCGTATTCGCACGCATTTTCTCTGCTGCCGCAAGTTCTGGATTACGCCTGGGCGGCGGTGCTGGATCTGGACGAGTACGTCGGCTTTGATGCCAACGTATTCGGCGGGATCGAGGATTTTCTGGCTTGGCAGCAGACGCAGCCGGTCGATGCGATCGCATTGTGCTGGCAGGTGTTTGCGGGCGGGCGGGGCGATGGGTGGCGTGATGCGCCGACGCTGGAGAGATTTACCAAGCGCGAGCCGCATCCTAACGCGCATGTGAAATCTCTTTTACGGCCGCAATTGTTCTGGCACTCGCACGCGCATTATCCGCAGGCGAGCCTTGGCGCGCCGTTCGTGTTTCGCACCGAGAGCGGGGCGCTCCATCATCACGCCGGCGAGCAGAAGCGCTTGGCGGCGTTTGCCGAGGCGCCGAGTGCGCGCACGGCATGGGTCAATCACTATTTGCTGCGGAGTGCGCCGGAGGCATTGTGGAAATTGGCGCGCGGGCATGGTGACTGGAAGGGCCAGGTGGCGGAGCGGCATCTGGAAATGGCGCGTTTCATCTGCCGGTCTTATGTCAGTTTGGCCGACAAGCCCGATTTGGTCGAGGATCGGCGAATATTGGCCTGCGCGCCTGGGCGGGGAGAGGCGGCGGCCGCGCTACGCGCACTGCCTGGCGTGGCCGAGGCGGAGGACGCTGTGCGTGCATTGTTTGCCGAGCGGCTGGAGCGGATGGTGCGGGCGTTCGTGGATAGCCCGGGGGAGGGCGAGCCGCCGGAGTTTGCGCCGTTTCGGGCGTTGCTGGCGGCGCAGGCGTAGGGAAGGTTCTTCTTTTTTAACAAAAAGAAGCAAAAAACTTTTGTCAGTTTGGCGCGGACTTCCGCTACAGCGTGCATGTTCCGGGACCGCCGGAGCAGGTCGCAACAAATCCCGATGAATGCTTGCTGCCAGCAGGCGTGTAGGACCCCGCTATCGAGCCGGTATCGTTTATGGAACTTGGATAGGTGGATTTGGCGCCTGGAACCGACAAAATTGTGGTAATTGCCGTTCTGATAGAGGAATCCGCGATTGCCGGACGCGGTGGAGTAGGTGCCGACGATCTGGTCCGACGCGTTGATCGCATTTATGCTCGTATTGGTCGCACCGGGGTAGGCGCATGAAGTGAAGACGCCATTCAGGAGCACAAAGCCGTCGTAGCTTCCTGATGCATTACAAAACGATCCTGCAAGCGCGTTGTTGCTGGCGACGCCGCCCGTGAAGGAAGCGCTACCGCCATTGGGGATGTCATAGTCCGTCTCGGTGCCCCCAACATAGGTGAAGATCGGCATGAGTTATCGTCTTGCCCGAAATACCATCCGCCGGAGAAGCCAGCGTCATTCAGTCCGTATGGCCCCAGCGCCATAAGACGCTCCTGCGTCATTTGTCATGACGCCGATTGTGTCGCCGGAAACGAGGCAGGCACCAGGGTTACATGACCCGGCCAAATCGCCGCTGCTGTTGATATATTCTACGAAAAATCCGTCCGTCGGCTTCGTTGCATAGAGCGCCAACAACTTGTTCGCCACCACGTCCCATTTAAACGCTGTCATATGCTTTCGCCCAACAGGCCGTTTATAGACAATGGCAATTCCGTTTGAACTGATGCCCTTGGCAATGCTGTAAAACTTGCCGCCAACCGGCGTGGCCAATTGAACGCCGCCATTGATGTAGGCAAATGCATACGTCCCGAATTTCCTGTGTTTGCCGAAGTGGATATAGCCCTCGGCATCGCCAGCCGCATCGATTCCCAGGACATTGACATCTCCGGGTGGGTTTAGCGTGATGCCGAACTTGGCATACTGGTAGCTGCCGGCTGCAGCGGGCGCGCTGCCGAGGCAGGCAAGACCTGCCAACGCAAAGGAACCTGCTGTGATGCCGCTACGCATGATGTGTCCCCAGATCATTCCACTCCTGCTGTAGCACTCCTTGCAGCAACCAAGAAAGCTGTTCTGACGCCGAGCAAAAGGGAAGATTGGGGGTTTGGGGGGGATGGCACATCCCCCCCAATCTTCCCTACACTTCGCACTTTGCACGAGGTGCCGATGCCCCATGCCCCACGCCTGCTCCTTCTCGCGCTTGCCCTGACCACGATGGCCGCCGCACCCGACCCTGCCGATTTCACCGGCCGCACACTGACCGCGCTGTCGGCCGACATGAAGGCCGGGCGCGTGACGTCCGCGCAGGCGGTCACCTGGTATCTGCAGCGCATCCGCACGATTGATCAGGCGGGCCCAAAAATCCAGGCGGTGCTGGCGGTCAATCCGTCGGCGTTGGATGATGCCAAGCGGCTGGACGAGGAACGCCGAAGCGGCCATGTGCGCGGGCCGCTGCATGGTGTGCCCGTGCTGATCAAAGACAATATCGAAACGGCGGATGCCATGGCGACCACCGCTGGCTCGCTGGCGCTGGCGGAGAATTTGTCGCGGCGTGATGCGCCTCTCGTGGCGCGGCTGCGCGCGGCCGGTGCGGTCATTCTGGGCAAGACCAATTTGAGCGAGTGGGCGAATTTTCGTGGCTCGCGCTCCATTTCGGGGTGGAGCGGTGTTGGCGGGCTGACGCGCAATCCCTATTCGCTGGATCGCTCGCCGTGCGGATCGAGCAGCGGGAGCGGGGCGGCCATTGCCGCCAGCCTGGCTGCGGGGGCGGTGGGGTCGGAGACGGATGGCTCGGTCACGTGCCCGGCCTCGACCAACGGGATCGTGGGGCTGAAACCGACGTTGGGGCTGGTGTCGCGCACGCATATCGTGCCGATTTCGCACAGCCAGGATACGGCCGGGCCGATGGGCCGCTCCGTAGCCGATGTCGCAGCCTTGCTGAGCGTGATGGCGGGCAGCGACCCGGCCGACCCGGACACGCGTGAGGCGGATGCGCATCGCAGCGATTTCGCGGCGGGACTGTCGGCCGATTCGCTGCGGGGCAAGCGGATTGGCGTCATGCGCTTCGAGGCGGGCTTCCATCCGGAGACGGATGCCGTCTTTGCCCACGCGCTGGACGTGCTGCGCCAGGCCGGGGCGGAATTGGTGGAAATAGAGAAGCTGCCCGGCTCGGAAGCGATCGGCGATGCCGAGACGATCGTACTGTCGACCGAATTCAAGGCCGACCTGGCGCGCTACCTTGCGGGCACACCGCAAGCGGTGCGCACGCGCTCGCTGGCCGATCTCATCGCGTTCAATACGGCGCACCAGGCGCGCGAGCTTGGCTTGTTCGGTCAAGAACTGTTCGAAAAGGCCGAGACAACGAAGGGTCTTGAAGATCCGGCATATGTGCAGGCGCTGGCGACCTCGCGCCACCTCGCGCGTGAGGAGGGGATAGACAAGATGCTGGCCGCCTATCACGCCGATGCGCTGGTGGCACCCACGGCCGGGCCGGCCTGGGTTGTCGATACGATCGATGGCGATCACGCGCTGGGCGCCACGCCGACGCTGCCGGCGGTTGCCGGATACCCCCATCTGTCGGTGCCCATGGGTTTGGTGTTCGGGTTGCCAGTCGGGCTTTCCATTGTCGGACCGCGATGGGCCGACGCGAAGGTGCTGTCCTTTGGGTATGCCTTCGAGCAGAAATTGGGGCTGACCCTGCGGCCGAGCTATCAGGCCAGCGCGCGCACGGTGCCCGACAATGTTGATCTGTTCGCGCCTTACCGGCCGTAGAGAATGCTTGAACCCCCGTGAGCCGCCGGTCAGGATGCAGGGATCGAGGAGGCTGATCCGATGAATGCCAACATACAGATCATGTGCAGCTTCGCGCTGACGTTTGGCGTGCCGATGGTGGTGGCCGCGCGCGAGTATTGGACCTTGGGCAGCTCGCCCGGAGGATTGCCGCCTCAGCCGCCGGTTATTCCGGAACCTGCGCCTCTGCCTGATGCGGGGGTCAAGCGGCTGCCGGAGTGTTTGATACCCAAACCGGTGCGGGTTCGCGAACTGGTTTGAGGAGCGATGGAAGCGGCCGGGTCTCGGCCGCTCCCATCGGGCGCGTCAGGCGCGGCGACGGCGCATCAAAGTCAGACCGAACAGTCCGGCGCCTAGCATCGCCATGCTGGCCGGCTCGGGCACGTACATGTTGGAGGTGTCGGTCTCGAACATCGCGCCTTCAAAGGAAATCACGCTGCTGCTCAGCTCGATATCGTCGAACACGTGGTTCAGATTGATCAGCGTGTAGAAGCTGCCGCCGTAGCCCTGAAAACCGTTGGCGCCCGCGTCAACCTGAAGCCCCGTGACGGTGCCCAGCACGACGCCTTTGTCGAGGAAGGTGATCATATTGGTCGGGTCAACCGATCCCCACAGCAAAGCGAGCGCCAGTTGCGGCGTGCTGAAGGCGATGTTGATGAAGCCCGTCTCCCCGGTGGAGAGGTAGTTGCCCTGGTAGGTCGCACCCGAGGCGTTCGTCACCGGCGCGGCATAGAGGTTGGGGACCGTGCCGTTGACGACGCCCTCATTTCCCATCGTGCCATTGAAAGACAGCGAGTCACCACTGTTGGTGTAGGTGCCGCTGCTGCCGAGAGGCGCACCGCTAAGATTGAAGTCGGTGAAGCCCTGGACAGGCACACCGTTGAGGTTGCTTTGGACTGTAATAATGGGGGCAGCGTGCGCTGTGCCGGCCATCGCTAAGCTGGCGAGGCATCCGGCGGCGAGCAGCCGTCCCGAGTTGAATAGTGACATCGTTTGTTCCTGTTTGCTGATCGGTCGGTGCTGCCACGCGATTGATAGGGCGCGTTGGTGTCTCAGGCATTACCAACGTTGAAACTTGTTGTCTAGGTGACTATTTTTGTCTTCACGTAATAGGAGTACAGTTTTTTATCCCAGAACCCGCGACTACCTGCCATTTTTTGCCCATAGATCGGTTTTTTGGGCGGGATCGGAAGACCCCGCTCAACCGGAGAGAGATAAGGAGGCGCAAACGTGCTCATCCACGACTGTGGCAGCAACGTGTAACAACTTTGTGAGTGCTACCTGCACGCCCTCACGACGCTCAGCCGGACTGCCTCAAGCTGCGGCCGGCTTGAGGACGCCGCGCCTGATTTGATCCTCCTCTATCGACTCGAACAGGGCGCGGAAATTGCCCTCGCCGAAGCCGTCATTGCCCTTGCGCTGGATGAACTCGAAAAAGACCGGGCCGATGACGTTGGCGGAGAATATCTGCAGCAGCGTGCCGATTTCCCGCCGGCCCTCGACCGCCTCGCCATCGATCAGGATGCCGCGCGTGCGCAGGGCGTCGATGTTCTCGCCGTGGCCGGGCAGGCGGTCATCGACTCGCGCGTAGTAGGTTTCCGGAGGGCTGGGCATGAAGGCGAGCCCCGATGCGCGCAGACGGCTGACGGTGTCGAAGATGTCGTTGCAGCCGCAGGCGATGTGCTGGATGCCCTCGCCCTTGTAGGCGTGCAGGTACTCTTCAATCTGGCTGTGCTCGTCCGAGGATTCATTCAGCGGGATGCGGATGCGCCCGTCAGGCGAGGTGAGAGCGCGGGAGGTCAGGCCCGTGTGGCGGCCTTCGATGTCGAAGAAGCGGATTTGGCGGAAATTGAAGAGTTTTCGGTAGAATTCGTACCAGTGTTCCATGCGGCCGCGATGCACGTTGTGCGTCAGGTGGTCGATGAAATAGAGGCCGCCGCCAACGGGGCGTGCGTCCGGTTCGCCGAGCCAGTCGAATTCGGCGGCGTAGGCCGAGGCGCCCTCGCCGTAGGTTTCGATGAAGTAGATCAGGCTGCCGCCGATGCCGAGAATGGCGGGCACGTCCATGGTTTGCGCGCCCTGGGCCGGCGTAGCGGGCTCGGCGCCCAGCGAGAGGGCACGGTCATAGGCGTGGCGCGCGTCGGCGACGCGAAAGCCCATCGAGGGCACGCAAGGCCCGTGGATGCCGGCGAAGCGGGCGGCCTGGCTATCTGGCGTTTCGGAGACGAGGTAGTTCACGTCGCCCTGGCGGTAGAGCGTGGTCGCGCAAGTGCGGTGGCGTGCGACGGGCGAAAAGCCCATCTGCGCGAAGAGGGCGTGCAGGCGGGCGGGCTCCGGGTGGGCGAATTCGACGAACTCGAAGCCGTTGGTGCCCATCGGGTTGTCGGCCGAGATGGTGGCGCGTGGGGCATCGTGGGGGAACGGACCCATTGGGGGCTCCTGAAAGTGTACTTGCGTAAGTAAAGTGGTGCCATGAAGCCCCCCAGCCCAACAGACAAAAGTTTTTTGGTCCTTTTTTTCAAAAAAGGACTGCTTCTCCTTTCCTTGTTCTCCTGCGCGAACGCCATGCCGGCGCAGGACGCCGCGCAAGCCCTGGTCAGCAGCATGACTGCCGAAGAAAAGACGCGCGTCCTGCACGGCATCATGGCCCTACCTGGCATACCGGGCACGGCGATACCGCCCGAGGCGCTGTTGGGTGCCGGCTATGTCCCAGGCGTTCCACGCGTGGGCTTCCCCGCCTTGCGCGAGAGCGATGCCAGCCTGGGCGTGGCCTACATCCTGGGCCTGCGCCACGACGGCGCGACCGCACTGCCGTCGTCCCTCAGCACCGCGGCCAGTTTTGATCCAACCCTCGCCTATGATGGCGGCGCAGTGGCGGGACGCGAGGCATGGCTGAAGGGCTTCAACATCTTGCTAGGCGGCGGCGTGAACCTGGCGCGCGATCCCAGAGGCGGCCGCAATTTCGAGTATCTGGGCGAGGACCCGCTGCTGGCTGGCGTGATGGCCGGCGCTGCCGTCCGCGGCACGCAGGACCAGCACGTCATCTCCACGGTCAAGCATTTTGCGGTCAACGATCAGGAGACGCTGCGCCAGTCGCTGAGCGCGGTCGTTTCCGAACAAGCCGTGCGCGAGAGCGATCTGCTGGCCTTTGAGATCGCGATCCAGCAGGGCCACCCGGGGGCGGTGATGTGCGCCTATAACCGCGTCAACGACCCCTATGCCTGCGAAAACGGCGCCCTGCTCAACGGCGTGCTGAAGGGCGACTGGGCCTATCCCGGCTGGGTCATGTCGGATTGGGGGGCGACGCACGGCCTGCACGCCGCACTCGATGGACTGGACCAGCAATCGGGCGAGCAACTCGACCCGGCGGTCGTTTTCGGCAAACCCCTGCTGGATGCGGCCGCGCGTGACCCCGCCTATGCGGCACGCTTGACGGATGCGGCCACGCGCATCGCCCGCTCGCTGTATCGCGTGGGGGTCATGGACCATCCGCCCAGGCGTGGCCCGATCGACATAAAGGCCGATGGGGCGATTGCGTTGCGTGCCAGCCGGGAAGGTGTGACACTTTTGCGCAACGAAGGCGGCGTGCTGCCGCTTTCGCCCACGATCGGCCGCATTGCCGTCATCGGCGGGCATGCGGATCTGGGCGTGCTGTCCGGCGGCGGCTCATCACAGGTGGCGCCGCCAGGCGGGCCCGCGGTCGATGACAAGCTTGGCGGCGAGGGGCCGCTGGCCATGCTGCGCCACGCCTTTTATCTACCAGGCGCGCCGATGGCAGCGATTAAGGCGGCGGCTCCTCGCGCAGAGGTTCATTTCGACGACGGCCGCTATCCATCCGCCGCGGCAGAGTTGGCCCGGCGCGCGGACGTGGCCATCGTCTTTGCCACGCAATGGCAGATGGAGGGGTATGACGTCCCCGATCTCAGTCTTCCCGATGGCCAGGACGCGATGATTGCCGCCGTGGCAGCGGCCAATCCCAACACGATCGTCGTGCTGCAGACCGGCGGGCCCGTGCTGATGCCCTGGCTGGGACAGGTCCGTGGCGTGATCGAGGCGTGGTATCCCGGCGCACAGGGCGGCCAGGCGATTGCCGACGTTTTGTTCGGCCGCGTCTCGCCATCCGGGCGGCTGCCGATTACCTTTCCGGCCTCGGTCGAGCAATTGCCGCGGCGCGCGCTGCCGGGATGGGGATTGCCGGAGGGCACGCGGATCGACGTGGCTTATGTCGAAGGCTCGGATGTCGGCTATCGCGGCTTTGCGGCGACGGGGCAGAGACCGCTTTTTCCGTTCGGTTTCGGTCTGAGCTACACGCATTTTTCCTATGACGGCCTGCAGGTCGAAGCGGGCGATCCGCCGCGGGTTAGCGCGCAGGTGAGCAATGCCGGTGGGCGGGCGGGTGCGGACGTCGTCCAGCTTTATTTGATTGCCGCGCCGCACCGCCGGCAGCAGCGGCTGATCGGATGGGCGCGCGTGATGCTGGAGCCAGGCCAGAGCCGGCGGGTCGATCTGGCAATCAATCCGCTGCTGCTTTGCGACTGGGATGAGGGCGCGCATGGCTGGCGGCGGGACGCGGGGGCCTACCACCTCGCTGTGGGTGCCTCCGCGAGCGATATGAAATTGACCACGATCGTACAATTGGCCGCTCAACGGCGGAAGCCATAGCCGGCGTGGCATCGGCGCAAGAGGGGCGCGCTGCCTCCGGGCTGCTCGCCCTGATGATGTCGACGTTCTTTGCGTTCGGCTTCTGCACCGTGCTGGTCGATACCCTCGTGCCGAAATTCAAGGCGATGTTTGCGCTGTCCTACACGGAGGTGATGCTCACGCAGTTCTGCTATTTCGGCGCCTATTTCATTGTCTCCGCGCCGGCAGGATGGCTGCTCAGCCGCATCGGCTATCTGCCGGCGATGGTCGTGGGGTTGCTGCTGATGGCGTGTGGCGCTGCGCTGTTCGCGCCCGCGGCGGTTCTGGGCACATACCCGGGGTTTCTTTTCGCGCTTTTCGTGGTGGCGAGCGGTGTCACGATCGTGCAGGTCGCGGCCAATCCGGTCACCGCATTGGCCGGCCCGTCGCATCAGGCGCCAAGCCGGCTAACCTTGGCCCAAGCGTTCAATTCATTTGCCACGATGGTTGGTCCGCAATTCGGCGCTTGGTTGATTCTGGCGCGGCTGGCCACCCCGCGGCGTGGTTTGTCGGAGGCGGCGCTGGCGGCCTTCCGCCATCAGGAAGCGCGCGTTTTCGTGGTGCCCTTCCTGAGTATTGCGGCGGCTTTGCTGGCGCTGGCGGCACTTTGCTGGCGCTTGCGGGCGTGGTCGCCGACGGTCGCGGCGCGAGGCGGCGGTTCGTTGGCGCGGTTGGCGCACTCGCGACGGCTGGTGCTTGGTGCGGTGTCGATCTTTGCCTATGTCGGCGCCGAGGTCGCCATTGGCAGCAGCCTGGCGAATTACCTGATGCAGGCAAGCGTGCTTGCCGTGGCGCCGATCACGGCGGGACGGCTTGTCAGCGCCTATTGGGGCGGCGCGATGGTGGGCCGGTTCATCGGCGCAGGGCTACTGCGCCGCGCGCCGGCGGGATTGCTGCTGGCGGGGGCGGCGATTTGCGCGGGCAGCCTTGCGGTGGTGTCGGCGTGCAGCGCGGGCGTGCCTGCCGCGGCCGCGGTGCTGGCGATCGGGTTGTTCAATTCGATCATGTTCCCGACGATATTTACGCTGGCCATCGAGGGGTTGGGGGAGGACACGCCGGAGGCATCGGGGATTATTTGCCTCGCCATTGTTGGCGGTGCGGTTGTGCCTTTGCTGACCGGCGCGGTGGCGGATACGGCAGGACTTTCGTCCGCGCTGATCGTGCCGGCGATTTGCTATGTCTGGATCGCGGTGTTCGGCTGTCTGGTGTGAGACGGGCGCGTTGGTCTATCGCCATAATTGGCGATCTTATGTCATCTGACCGGGCGGACCCACGGTATCTGAAGCCCACGCGCGCAGCACAGGGGAGTTCAGCCTGTGCATCCCGGACGATCCGGTGCACAAGCGGGGGTAGCAGGTGGGTGGCGCCTGGCGGCACGCCCGAGCAGCTTAACATGATTGCAGGACCCTAGAGCAGATGGCCAGGCGGCTTGTCGATCTATCCATTCCGATAACCAATCACGTCATGGCCGATCCGCCGTCGTTGCGGCCCAAAATCGACTACACGATGCATGCACAAGGCGCGCATCAAATCGCGGGCATGTTTCCCGGGCTGAGCGTTGACGATCTGCCGGATAGAGAGGGCTGGGCGGTGGAACAGTTGACGTTGAGCACGCATAACGGAACGCATATGGATGCGCCGTGGCATTACCATTCCACCACCAACGATGGCGAGCCGTCGCCGACGATCGACGAGGCGCCACTGGATTTATTTCTGCGCCCGGGCGTGAAGCTGGATTTCCGGCATTTTGCGGATGGCTACGTCGCAACTGCGGCCGATATCGAGGCTGAGCTCGTTCGTATCGGGTATGCGTTGCAGCCGTTTGACATCGTGCTTATCAATACGGCGGCGGGTGTGGCGTATGGACAGCCGGATTATATTGATCGGGGCTGCGGCATGGGGGCGGAGGCGACGTCGTTCCTGACCGGGCGCGGCGTGCGTGTGGTGGGCACCGATGCATGGTCGTGGGATGCGCCGTTCAAGCATACGGCAAGGCGGTTTGTGGAAACGGGAGATGCCAGCATTATCTGGGAGGGGCACAAGGCGGGGCGGCACGCGGCGTATTACCAGATAGAGAAGCTGCACGGGCTGGAGAGGTTGCCACCGTTTGGCTTTACGCTGAGCTGTTTCCCGGTGAAGATCGAACGCGCCTCCGCCGGCTGGATACGCGCGGTTGCAATCATCGAGGAATAGACGACCGGCCTCAGGGGGCAAATGTGTTCGTGCTATTTTCTCCGGACGCCCCACCATCATTTCGAGAAAGCCGGTTTTGGCTTGCCCGATCTGATGTCTGCTTTCTCAACTCTTAAGGATACTTATTAGAGTCATGCCCGACATCACTCTCATTCAGGCGCAAGCTATCATTGAAGGCGCGCTGGCGCATGCACGAGGCGCCAAGCTGATGCCGCTTCTTGTTCTGGTGCTGGACGCACGAGCCGTGCCAAAGGCCTGCGCGGCCGAGGACGGCACAAGCCGCGGGCGATTCGAAATCGCGCACGCCAAGGCCATGGCGCGCTGACGATGAATTTGGACAGCCGTGAAATCGCGCGGCGTGCGCGCGATTTACCGCAATTCTTCGGCTCGCTGGCGGCGGTTATTACCGGCGGCATGGCATTGGGGCCGGGCGGCGTGCTGATCCGAGATAGCGAGGGCGCCATCCTTGGCGCAGTGGGAGTTTCGGGTGACGCGGGCGATAGGGATGATGAGGCGGCGGTTGCCGGTATTTTCAGCGCGGGTTTGGCGGCGACACGGGCTTGACAGCGCCGGCCGCTGCGTTGCTGCCGCTCGATATGGCCAACGCCATACATCCCGGTTGCCGCTCAGACCAGCGGGGAAGGAATTTGCGGGTTGGCGGTTGCGCGGGCGCGATGACATCTGCCACCGCAATGGTGCGTCTCCTGCCGCCCAATCAAGCTGGCGGAAGGAGTGGGATTCGAACCCACGGTGGACTTGCACCCACGGCAGTTTTCAAGACTGCTGCCTTAAACCGCTCGGCCATCCTTCCGCGCCGCCCAGACCTACCACAAGACAAGCGGGGGTTACAGGCGCCCAAGGTGACGCTAGAAGGGGTCTCATGACACCGACTCCATGCTCCCTATCCCGCCGCACCATGTCCTATTTCCTAACCGGAGGGGCGGCATTGCTGACCTGTGCCGGCGCGGCCCACGCCCAGGCCGTGCGGCCGGATCCGGACAACATCTTCACCATCCAGGTGGAGAACGATGCGGTCTCCACGCTGAAGGGCACGTCCGACCAGTATTACACCAGTGGGCTGAAGCTGGGCTGGACCTCGGGCGCCGATGCGTTCCTGCCCGTGGCGCAGCTCGGCCGGGGCATCTGGGGCGATGGGACGACACGGGTGTCGATCAACATCACCCAAAGCCTGTTTACGCCGCGCGACACGCAGATCGACCCGCCCAATCCGCGCGACCGGCCCTATGCGGGCGAGTTGCTGGCGACCTTTGGCTTGATCCATGACACGGCGATGACGCGCGATCTGGTCTCGTTGAGCTTGGGCATGGTGGGACCTTCGGCGCTCGGCGAGGAAGTCCAGAACGGGTTTCACAACATCATTGGCGATACGCCCAACCGTGGCTGGCATTACCAGGTGCAGGATCAGGTTGCGGCGCAGCTGCTGTTTCAGCGCACGTGGCGTCTGCCGCTGGTGCAGCTTGGCCCGTTGGAGACGGACGTGCTCCCGTCCGTGACGGCGAGCGTGGGCGATATACGTGAATACGCGCAGATCGGCGGTCAGGTGCGCATCGGGCAGGGGCTGGGCAGCGATTTCGGCACGGCGCGGATTCCGCCTGGGCTAAATGGCAGTGATGCTTATACAAATACCCAGCCGATCGCATGGTATGCGTTCGCCGGCGGCGATGGGCAGGCGGTGGGCTATGACGTGACGCTGGATGGCAGCGCGTTTCGCAACAGCACGCCGAGCGTGCAGCGGATCTGGGATGTGGGTGAGTTCGAGGGCGGCGTGGCCATCATGGCCTTTGGTTTGCGGCTGACGTACACGCAGACTTGGCAGACGCAGGAATTCAAGGGTGCGAAGGCGGGGCTGTTTAATTTCGGCAGCCTGGCGCTGAGCGCGAAGTTCTAAGATTGGGCGAGATGTGCCATCCCCCCCAAACCCCCCTTCATTAATTTAGCCATTACCAAAATAATGACGGGGGGTCTGAGGGGGGATGGCACATCTCCCCCAGCCTTACTTCGCACTCAGTATCTTATCCAGCACGTCCTTTTCTATCTTCGCGAGTTCCGGCCCCCCGTGCCGCGGCCGCGGCAGGGTGTTGTCCTGATCAAGTGCGATGCGCCCTTCCTCGACGACGAGGATGCGATCTGCCATGAGTGCCGCCTCGGTGACGTCGTGCGTCACGAGGATGGCGGTGAAGCCGGCTTGCAGCCATAGCCGCTCTATCATGCGCTGCATGTCGAGCCGCGTGAGGGCATCGAGCGCGCCGAGGGGTTCGTCCAGCAGGATCAGCCGGGGTTGGGCGGCGAGCGCGCGCGCCAGGGCGACGCGCTGCTTCTGGCCACCTGAGAGCACGCGGGGCCATTCGAGGGCGCGATCTGCCAGGCCGACGGCGGCCAGAGCGATTTCGGCGCGGGCGTGGGCGGCGCGGGGCAGGCCCAGGGTGACGTTGTCGATGACGCGTCGCCAGGGCAACAGGCGGCCATCCTGGAACATGATGCGGATGGCGCGTTTTTGCGCGGAGGGTGGTGTGCCGTCCAGCGTGACGGTGCCCGCATCCGCCGTTTCCAGGCCGGCGATCAGGCGCAGGAGCGTGGTCTTGCCCGAGCCGCTCCGGCCGGCTATCGCGATGAAGCTGCCTGGCGTGATGTCGAGGGCGATGTCGTGCAGAACGCCGCGGGTGCCGTAGCGCTTGGCAACGCCGCGCAGCGAGATGGACAGGCCGGTGCTGCTTTGCAGGGCAGTGGCGCGGGTCAGCGTGGGCGCGGGTGCGTTCATGCGCGCGCGCCTGCGGCGAAATTGGGGTGCCAGGCAAGTGCGGCGCCCTCGATCAGCCGGGCGGCGCTGTCGATGAGTTTTCCCAAGGCGGCGTAGAGAAGGATGCCGAGCAGGACGATATCGGTCTGCATGAATTCGCGTGCGTTCATGGTCATGTAACCGATGCCTGAATTGCCGGCGATGGTTTCGGCCACGATCAAGGTGAGCCACATGATGCCGAGCGCGTATCGCACGCCGACCAGTATGGAGGCCAGTGCGCCGGGAAAGATGACGGCGGTGAAGAGCTCGAAGCCGGAGAGGCCCTGCACGCGCGCCATTTCGAGCAGGCCGGCATCGATCGTGCGGATGCCGTGATAGGTATTGTAATAGATCGGGAAGAAGACGCCCAGGGCAACGAGAAAGACCTTTGCGCTCTCATCAATGCCGAACCACAGAATGACGAGCGGGATCAGCGCCAGATGCGGCACCATGCGCAGCATTTGCAGGGTGCCGTCGAAAAGCGTTTCAGCAAGGCTGCTGATGCCAGCGGCAAGACCGAACGCGAAGCCGAGCGCGCCGCCGATGGCAAAGCCGGTTGCTGCGCGCAGTGTGGAGACGGCGACATCTCGCATGAGTTCGCCCGATTGCAGCATCAGCCAGAAGGCGGACGCGATGGCGTGAGGGGGCGGCAGTTTGCGGGGCGATACTGCGCCCGCGTCGGCAAGGATTTCCCAGGCTGCAAGCAGCAGCATAGGGATGATCCACGGCGCGGTTATGCGGGCGAAGCGCTTCACGATGCGGCGGCAAGGATCGGTTTGGGGGCGTGTTCGTTGGCAATAATCTCGCCGAATGGGCCGTTCAGCGCGGGGATGGCGCGGGCGTTGGGGCCGTGCGAAAGATCGAGACGGGGGAAGAGAAGTTCGGCGACGCGGTAGGATTCCTCGAGGTGCGGGTAGCCGGAGAGGATGAAGCTGTCGATGCCGAGATCGGCGTATTCGTTCATGCGCGCGGCGACGGTGTCGGCGTCTCCAACCAGCGCGGTGCCGGCGCCGCCGCGCACCAGGCCGACGCCGGACCAGAGGTCAGGGCTGATTTCCAGGCGCGAGCGGTCGCCGTTGTGAAGGGCGGCCATGCGCTGCTGGCCTACGCTGTCGTAGCGAGCGAAGACTTTCTGCGCATCGGCAATGACTTTGTCGTCCACGTAGCGGATGAGGTCATTGGCAGCATCCCAGGCGGCCCGGCGGGTTTCGCGGACGATGATGTGCAGGCGGATGCCGAATGTGAGCTTGCGGCCGCGCCTGTCCGCGGCTTCGCGGGCGATTTTTATTTTATCGGCGACTGCGGCTGGGGGTTCGCCCCAGGTAAGGTAGACGTCGCATTGTTCGGCGGCGACGTCTATGCCGGGTGGCGATGAGCCGCCGAACCAGAGCGGGGGATAGGGTTTTTGCACGGCGGGGAAGGCGAGGCGCGCGTCTTGCACATGGACGTGCTTGCCTTCGAAGTTGACGGCCTCGCCCTGCATGACCTGGCGCCAGACGCGGAGAAATTCGGCCGTGAGTTCGTAGCGTTCGTCGTGCTTGAGCCACAGGCCGTCGGCCTTGAGTTCGA
This sequence comes from Acetobacteraceae bacterium, assembly GCA_965276755.1. GTDB lineage: Bacteria > Pseudomonadota > Alphaproteobacteria > Acetobacterales > Acetobacteraceae > CAJCIS01. The sequence goes on along the minus strand of OZ255625.1, from coordinate 870,126 downwards.
CGGGATCGCCGCCGGTGACCACGTTGATCAACAGGCGGCCGTCACTGACGCGATCGAGCGTGGCGGCCAGCCGCGCGCCCATGGTGGGCGAGACCAGGCCCGGGCGGAGGGCGACAAGGAATTTGA
>OZ255625.1:0-865000 GCA_965276755.1 Acetobacteraceae bacterium | reverse complement strand
TCAGCGAGTTTCTGTTGGCAGCAAGCTTAAGCCGTTAGGTGTAGGCGCAGCGAAAGCGAGTCTGAACAGGGCGTTCAGTTGCCGGCAGAAGACCCGAAACCAAGTGATCTAGCCATGGCCAGGCTGAAGGTGCGGTAACACGCACTGGAGGGCCGAACCCACGCCTGTTGAAAAAGTCGGGGATGAGCTGTGGCTAGGGGTGAAAGGCCAATCAAACTTGGAGATAGCTGGTTCTCCGCGAAATCTATTGAGGTAGATCGTCGGATGTTTACCCACGGGGGTAGAGCACTGGATGGGCTAGGGGGACCCAAAGTCTTACCAAACCTAACCAAACTCCGAATACCGTGGAGTATAGTCCGGCAGACAGACGGCGGGTGCTAAGGTCCGTCGTCGAGAGGGAAACAGCCCAGACCACCGTCTAAGGTCCCAAAATAATGGCTAAGTGGGAAAGGATGTGGGGATTCCAAAACAACCAGGAGGTTGGCTTAGAAGCAGCCATCCTTTAAAGAAAGCGTAATAGCTCACTGGTCTATTAGAAACCCTGCGCCGAAGATGTAACGGGGCTCAAGCCATTTACCGAAGACGTGGGTTCAGGAGACAGGTATCAGTCTTCAGGGGTCAGACAGAAAGGATGGTGTTATGGCGGGCGATGTGCGTGAGTTGGCGGTATTCCGTCGGGCTTACGCGTTGTCGCTGGTCATTCATCGAAGCAGTTTAGCGTTTCCACCGATCGAGCAGTATCGTGGGCTTGCCGACCAGTTGCGGCGTGCCACGAAATCGATTTGCGGCCTACTTGCCGAAGGGCGCGGGCGGCAAGTCGGCTCGGCTGTCGAGTTCCGCCGCTATGTCGTCATGGCGATGGGATCTGCGGATGAAGCGCGGCTCTGGTGTGAATATGCGCGAGACCTCGATTATGTCGAGGTGAGCGTGGCAGAGGCGTGGATGGCGGAACTGTCCGAAATCGCACGCATGCTGCAGGGCATGATTAAACACCTTTCTGACTCCTGATGACTGATACCTGACAACTGAGCGGTAGCGGAGCGTTCCGTAAGCCTGCGAAGGTATACCCGTGAGGGGTGCTGGAGGTATCGGAAGTGCGAATGCTGACATGAGTAGCGACAAACAGAGTGAGAAACTCTGTCGCCGAAAGTCCAAGGGTTCCTGCGCAAGGTTAATCCGCGCAGGGTGAGCCGGCCCCTAAGGCGAGGGCGAAAGCCGTAGTCGATGGGAAGCGGGTGAATATTCCCGCGCCTGCCAGAAGTGACACGCGAGATATGTTGTCGGGGTTTAACGGATTGTCCCGGCTTTTGGATCGCGTCAGGAAACAGCTCTGGCGTATAGACCGTACCCGAAACCGACACAGGTGGACTGGTAGAGCATACCAAGGCGCTTGAGAGAACGATGCTGAAGGAACTAGGCAAATTGCTCGCGTAACTTCGGGATAAGCGAGACCCGCTTTTGGGCAACCATTTGCGGGTGACACAAAGCAGGGGGTAGCGACTGTTTAGTAAAAACACAGGGCTCTGCGAAGTCGAGAGACGACGTATAGGGTCTGACGCCTGCCCGGTGCCGGAAGGTTAAGAGGAGGGGTGCAAGCTCTGAATTGAAGCCCCGGTAAACGGCGGCCGTAACTATAACGGTCCTAAGGTAGCGAAATTCCTTGTCGGGTAAGTTCCGACCTGCACGAATGGCGTAACGACTTCCCCACTGTCTCCAGCATCGGCTCAGCGAAATTGAATTCCCCGTGAAGATGCGGGGTACCCGCGGTCAGACGGAAAGACCCTATGAACCTTTACTGCAGCTTTGCAGTGGCATTAGGAGAGTGCTGTGTAGGATAGGTGGGAGGCATCGAAGCATGGGCGCTAGCTTGTGTGGAGCCAACCTTGAAATACCACCCTGAACTCTTCTGATGTCTAACCGCACGCCGTCATCCGGCGTCGGGACCCTGCATGGTGGGCAGTTTGACTGGGGCGGTCGCCTCCTAAAGAGTAACGGAGGCGCGCGATGGTGGGCTCAAGCCGGTCGGACATCGGCTGTTGAGTGCAATGGCATAAGCCCGCCTGACTGCGAGAGCGACAGTTCGAGCAGAGACGAAAGTCGGCCATAGTGATCCGGTGGTCCCGCGTGGAAGGGCCATCGCTCAACGGATAAAAGGTACTCTAGGGATAACAGGCTGATCTCCCCCAAGAGTCCACATCGACGGGGAGGTTTGGCACCTCGATGTCGGCTCATCACATCCTGGGGCTGGAGCAGGTCCCAAGGGTTCGGCTGTTCGCCGATTAAAGTGGTACGTGAGCTGGGTTTAGAACGTCGTGAGACAGTTCGGTCCCTATCTGCCGTGGGTGTTGGAGACTTGAGAGGATTTGTCCCTAGTACGAGAGGACCGGGATGAACATACCTCTGGTGAACCGGTTGTCACGCCAGTGGCATGGCCGGGTAGCTAAGTATGGACGGGATAACCGCTGAAAGCATCTAAGCGGGAAACCCACCTCAAAAATAGGTCTCCCCGAGGGCCGTGATAGACCATCACGTCGATAGGCCAGATGTATACGCGCAGCAATGCGCTCAGCTAACTGGTCCTAATCGCCCGATAGGCGTTTGAGCAGTTGTCAGTTGTCAGGGTTCAGTTGTCAGATGCAAATCTGGCAGTGGAGCATGACGGCGCAACGACACCATGCATGGAAGCAAGCCATTCATTTGCGGTTATGCTCAGCATTCTCACCAGAACCTGCGTCACGCACATTCGTCCAATCGGGCGTGTGCTTGACGACCTGGTGGCCATTGCGGGGAGCCTGCACCCGATCCCATACCGAACTCGGCCGTGAAAATCCCCAGCGCCTATGATACTGTGCCTCAAGGCACGGGAAAGTCGGTCGCCGCCAGGTCTTCAAGCATACTTCCAGGTGTCAGTGGTCAGCTTCCAGTTGTCAGAGAAAACACGCCCCTGACTACTGGAAGACGACAAATGACACATTGACGCGGGGTGGAGCAGCCCGGTAGCTCGTCAGGCTCATAACCTGAAGGTCACAGGTTCAAATCCTGTCCCCGCAACCACTTTTATCGAACTCTCGAACAGATCAGGACCAACCGCGGAACGCGCCTGCTGGGGCATGCCGGCGCCCAACGCGATCATCGCCGCAATCTCCCCAACCAGCTCGATCTCGAATCCCCTGCCGGTCTCCAGAGGCGTCAGCACGACACGCTCAATCAGGCTGCGCACGCGTCCAAGGCAGCTTGGCTATCGGCGCCGGCTTGAAGGGCTTCTCCGAGGCGATCGACCTTTGCCCGGAGAGGTGGCCGGCCAAATTCGGACAGATTTTGCGACACCGCATTGCACGCATCGTGTTCGCGGCACGCGGGCGTGCAGAAAGGCTTGGTGCTGGAAGAAGTTGAGATGCCGCCAGGTGGAGCTTTCGGTATCGTGCACGGGGTAATCGGCTGTCCAGCAATTTGCACAGGCAAAGCGGTTGCCACGCGCGAAATCCAGACAGATGTCGAGCCTGCGGTCTGCCGCATTAAATGTGCTTTCAATCACGGTCCAGGGCCGGCTCAGGCCAAGGGCCACCTGCAGCAAGCTCGTATCTTTCATCTCTGCCCCTCCGGCGTGTGCCCCCCGGCCGATCCAGCGTGACGTTGGCTGCGGCGGCAATCAAGGACGCACGCCGCGCCGCTCCGCGGTGGCCTTCGGCCATCCTTGACAGCCACCGCAGCCCACTGATCCGGTGACCACCCCAAACACTTTGGCCATTGGGTCGGCCTTGCCGCTTCCGGACGGCTACGCCGCCCAGAAGGGGCAAGGCCGACCCAATGGTGCTTACAATTTACACCACGTGCTCGAACACTAGCCGGAGCGGTCAGACACATGTTCTGCGTTGGTTGAAGCCGCTGACCAAAATGATACAGGAAGGTAAGATCGAAACAACCTTCCCGATCAAACGCCGAAGTGCCAACCTCGCGGATGGGCTCGATCTCTACAGGATGGCTAACGTATTCCTGCTGCTTTAAAGGTCTGGGCGGCCGGCGTGAGGGCGCCCGAGGTCGTCGCGCGCCTTGAAGGCCTAAAGGCATCAGAGACAGGTCATTTCATTTTTGAAAGCGGACCTGCGCACAACCCATGACCCCGCAATCTGTGCGATCGGTGATCGCGCCAGCGTGAGTGACGGCACAAACGGGAAATCGATACCGGCAACGGCGCAGGCCGCACGCCAACAGGCCAAGCACCTTGGGCGGCATTTGCGAAGGCGCTTGTCGCAGGGAGAGTGTTGGAACCGCTGCCGCCATTCCGCTAAACGGACCGGGGGGCGCTCGGGTCCCTGGCCGACTACAGCGGTTGCGAAACGACCGGACGGCAAGCGTTCGGGGGTGGTCCGTTCCGCGGCCTCGTTGCCCGGCTCGGCCACGAGCTGATCTATTGCAAGCATCAACTGGAGGTGCTGGGCCTTGGACGCGGTACGCTGGCTCTGGGTCGCCGATGGATTGGACCGTATTGCCAGCCCGCAGGTACGCCTCGACTGATGCGCCCGGTGCCACGCGTTGTTCCTCGCCGACGTAGCCGAGACCCCGACGGAGGAGCCTGACCCGAGCGGTCGACGAAGCCGTCCGAGTGAGCGTGGCTGGCGGACCGCGTCCACAGATCGTCGGTGCACGACTGGTCTGCATCAGCCGTCGACGGAGAGCACGGACCACTGCCGCCCGTCGGCATGCAGCAACGAATCGGCAGCGGCGGTTCCCTGGCTTCCCGAGGAGATCTGAGCCAGGGCTATGCGAGGCCCCGGCAGCTTGGCTGCGAAGTTCGTTTCTATCCCGTGCTGCGGATCGATATGCAGGCGCAAAACGTTAGCCGGCGCAGCGTCCTCGAAGATCACGACTGGCGACGGCTTGTAGTGGACCGCGATCTCAGTCTGCCTCGCGGCGAGGCGCTTGCCCGTACGAAGGTAGAAGGGAACGCCGGCCAGCGCCAGTTGTTGACCGTTAGCTTGAGAGCGACATACGTCTCCGTCGTGCTGTGGCGCGCAACGTAGGGCTCGGCGCAATAGGCTGGCAGGGTGCGTGTTCCGGCCTCGCCGGCCGCATATTGCGCGCAGACCGCATCCTTGGGTTGCACGGGTTTATGGCGCCAAGAACCTTTGCTTTCTCGGTCCGCACGTCTTCTGGAGAAAAGGCGTTCGGGGCTTCAATGGCAATGGTGCACAGCAGGGTGAAAAGGTGGTTCGGCACCATGTCGCGAAGCGCGCCCTCCGACTCCTAGAACTCTCCCCATCCTTCGACGCCGACCGTCTCGGCGGCGGTTGTCTCGACGTAGTCGATGTATTCGCGCCGGCAGGTCGGCTCCATCAGGCCATTGGCGAAGCGCACCGCGAGAATGCTCTGGATCTGCGACTCGTCCGCCTCTGCGAGCAGTCGCGCGTTGAGGTCCTGCGCGGACGCGAGATCGGACCCGAACGGCTTCTCGACGATGATCCGGCGGAACGCCTCACCGCGCGACTTCAAGAGCCCAGCCTGGCCGAGCCCCTTCACGATGGACACGAAGAACCCGCTGCGACTGCGAGGTAGAACACGGCGGCGCCGTCGCCGACCTCTCGCGCAAGCCGGGTGAACGTCTCCGGCTTCGTGAAGTCGCACGCGATGTAGTCCATCCGTGCGAGTAGCGATTCTCATGCCTTTTGATCAAAACGGTCGGTATCGAATTCGGCACTCCGGTCCTTGCTCTCAACTGCTTGATGACGTCGCTGGCCGATGTCCGCCATGTGTCGTCGTCGAATTCGGCGCGGTCGAGGCCGACGAGGCAGAAGTCGTCGGGCAGCAGATCCGCGACCGAGAGATCGTACAGTGCCGGCAGTAGCAGCCGTTTGGTGAGGTCGCCCGCAGCGCCGAAGAGAAAGAGGGCGCAGTCCGGCGCCTTCGGCAGCTTCGGTGCAACAGGTTCACGACCGTATGTCTGTCGCCGACAATTGACGGGCTTGCGCATTTTGTTCTCCCATCCGCGTGGTGAGCTTGCGCCGTTCTTTTCGACAGAATTAGTGGTCTTGCTGGTTACGGCTCGGTCTCGGCAGCCTTCCTCTCAGCTTTGTAGGTTGTTGTTGACCTGTAGCCCGGGCCGGCGTGCTGACGAAAGCATCAGTCCGGAACCTCGGCTTGAGTTCCAGTCACATCTGGGGCCTGGCGCAGCGCCACATCAATCTCCGCCGCGTGCGGAATCCCGCTTTGAACACCTAGCTTTTCAGCGGACAGAGCCGCCGCCACCGCGCCACGCCGCAGCGCAACATCCAGGCCGTGGCCACGCGACATCGCGCCGGCAAAAACACCAACGAAGCAATCGCCCGCACCGCTCGTGTCGCGCATTTTGATCGGCGGGACGGGCATATGCCGCCAGCCCTTGCTGGAAAACGCATCTACCCCCTGTGGCCCCATCATGCGCACGCAGGTCACGCCCAAAGCCGCGTGCAGTGAGGCCGGATTGTTACCAGTGCCGAGATGCTCGCCCGCCCAGGCAAATTCTTGAGTGTTGCCAATCAGCACATGCACCGCGCGCAGTGCGTCGGCCGCAATCGGTCGCGCCGGCGAAAGATTAAAGACGACTCGCGCCCCGCGTCGTCTTGCGCGCAGGATGGCCGCGGCAATCTCGTCTGGGTTGACCTCCATTTGCGCCAGCAGCGTGGTGCCGGCAGAGAGAGCGCCATCCGGCACCTGGTTCGCCCGCAAGCGGAGGTTGGCGCCGGCATCGGTCATGACGATGGTACGGCCTTCCTCGTCCACCCCAATCGCGGATCGACCCGTCTCCACGACGGGAACACGCGAGACCTGAAGGTCGATGCCTTCCCGCGCCAGGCCGGCCAGGGCGCCCTCAGCCAGCACGTCCTCTCCCACGGCGCCGACCAGCGTGACGCGCGCGCCATCCCGCGCCGCAGCCACGGCCTGGTTGGCTCCTTTGCCGCCGGGCGCCATGCGTGAGGCGCCGCTCCAAAGCGTGTCGCCGACGTTGGGTAAGCGCGTTACGGGAAAGATCAGATCCATGGTAATTGCGCCGAAGACGAGCAGCATCGCGGTTCCGCCTGAAAAGCTTGAGGAGAGGTGGTTGACTCTCACGTCCTTCCCCACGGACCCCGCGTCAACCGTGGGTTCTCGTACTAACAGATGCCGGATGGTTCCGGGGGACGACGGCATCCCACTCGGTCTTCCCGCGTCCGCTCCACCACATACACCGCTTGCTTGCGCCTCCCCAAAAATGGGGCCAAATCTTATTCCCTGAGGTCGGAGTTCAGAACAGCGGGGCAACTCTAGAACGTGTCAGCGCCTTTCAGTCCCCGCGCCGATACCATCTTCCGGGCGGCGTTGCTCGCGGCTGCGGGATTGATCGCGGCAGGGCTCGGCTGGTGGATCCTGTTCCCGCGCACGGATTGGGCGCGACGCGTCGGCTTCACGATCGACCAGCCGGTGCCGTTCAGCCATCAGCACCATGTCGCCGGGCTCGGCATGGATTGCCGTTTCTGCCATAGCGCGGTCGAGGTCTCCGCGGAGGCGGGCCTGCCGCCGACCTGGACTTGCATGACCTGCCATTCCCAGATCTGGACCAACGCCGATTTGCTGGCCCCGGTGCGTGACAGCCTCGCGCGCAACACGCCGATGACCTGGGGCCGCGTCAATGACCTGCCGGACTACGTCTATTTCGACCATGCGATCCACGTCGCCAAGGGCGTCGGTTGCCAATCTTGCCACGGCGACGTGCAATCCATGCCGCTGACCTACAAGGCCAAGACACTGACGATGCAATTCTGCCTGAACTGCCACCGCGATCCGGGGCCGCAATTGCGGCCGCAGGACGCGCTCTACGACACGGCATGGCACCGCACCGCCGCGACGCCGCCGGCCGCCGCGTTGCTGGCGCAATACCACGTGCCGAACCGCACGCTGACGGATTGCTCGATATGCCACCGCTGAGCCCGCGCCCCACGCAATGGCGCGGCCGGCTGGAGGATGCCGAACTGATGGCGCGGGAGTTCCCCGCCCTTGCCAGCGCGCTGGCGCGGCCTGAGACGCGCCGGCGGGTGCTGCGGCTGATGGCGGCCAGCGCGGCGCTGGGCGGCCTGTCCGGCTGCGGCGACCCGAGCACGCCTGACGGCAGCTACACGCCCGCGGTCAATCAGGCCGCCAACATCATTCCCGGTAAGCCGAACCATTACGCGACCGCGCTGCTGGATGGCGGAACGGCAACCGGCATCGTCGTGCGGCAGGATATGGGACGCCCGGTCAAGATCGAGGGCAATTCCGTCCATTCTGCGAGCCTGGGCGCCACCAGCATCCACGGTCAGGCGCTGCTGCTGGATTTCTACGACCCGGACCGTGCCGCGGGCGTGCTGACGAAGGGCGACATCGCCACCTGGCAGGCGCTGCAGCGCGCCATGGGTACGCAGCGTGCGGAACTGGCGGCAACGCGTGGCGCAGGGTTACGCATCCTGACCGGCCGCGTGATGTCGCCCACGCTTGGTGCGGCCATTGCCGGCCTGCTGCGGCATTATCCCCAAGCGCGGTGGCATCAATGGGAGGCGCTGTCGCGCGACGCGGTCCGGCAGGGCGCCGTGCTGGCCTATGGCCGACCGGTGGATATGCTGCCGCACGCCGACCGCGCCGATGTTGTCCTGGCGCTCGACAGCGACCTGATCAGCCAGGCGCCCGGCCATTTGCGCCACGCGCGCGACATTGCCGGCCGGCGCAATCCCACGCGCGGCGCCATGAGCCGCCTCTACGCGGCCGAGCCGGTGCCCAGCTTGATCGGCGGCATCGCCGATCACCGCTTCATCGCCCACCCCGCCGACATGCCGCACGTGGTCAACGCACTGGCCGCTGCCATTCTGGGCGATGGCGCGTCCGCCGACGCGCCGCCCTGGGTGGCCGCCGCCGCCCGCGACCTGCAACGCGCCGGCGCGCATGCGCTGGTGCATGCCGGCCCGGACATGCCGACGGAGGCGCACGCGCTGGTGCATCGGATCAACGAAAAGCTCGGCGCGCGCGGCACGACTTTCGACCTGATCGACCCCGCCGCCATCCGCCCTGATGACGAAGCGGGCGGCATGGCCACGCTGATCGCCGACATGCAGGCAGGGCAGGTGCGGAGCCTGCTGATCCTGGACACCAATCCCGCCTACACCGCGCCCGATTTTGCCGACGCGCTGAGGCGTGTGCCCTTCAGTCTGGCTGCCAATGCCGCGCCCGACGAGACCGCCCGCGCCGCCACCTGGTTCGCACCGCTGGCCCATCTCTTCGAAGCCTGGGGCGATGCGCGCGCCCATGACGGCACGGTAACGATCCAGCAGCCGCAATCGCTGCCGCTTCATGGCGGACGCTCGGCCTTCGACATGCTGGCGCTGTTCACCGGCGAGCCGCCGGTCGGCAGCGAGGACACGCTGCGCGCGGCGTGGCGGGACCGGCTGGATGATGGTGCCTGGCAAGACGCGCTGGCCGCGGGCGTGGTGGCGGGCACCGCAAGCCCGCCCGCCAATGTGAAGCTGGTTGCCGGCGCGCCGGCGATGGTGCAGGCGCCACCGCCTGCGGCAATGACGCTGATGCTGCGCCCTGACCCCAATCTTCTCGATGGGCGCTGGGCAAATAATCCGTGGCTGCAGGAATTGCCGCGTCCGCTGGGCAAGATCGTGTGGGACAATCCGCTATTGCTGGCGCCGGCCACCGCTTTGCGTCTGAACGTCACCAATGGTGACGAGCTGCGCCTGACGGTTGCCGGGCGCAGCATGACCGCGCCGGTCTGGGTGCTGCCTGGCCAGGCCGAAAACACCGTGCTGGGTTGGCTGGGCGGCGGGCGGAGGGCTGCTGGAGACGTCGGCAATTTTGTCGGCGCAAACGTGTACCCGTTGCGCCGGCAAACCGGCGCAGTCACGCTGGAGAAGACTGGCCGCACCATCCGCGTGGCCAGCACCGATCACCACAACATGCTCGATGTCGAGCCCAAAATGGTCGATGCCATCGTGCGGCATGGCACACTCGCCGAATTTGCCGCCAACGCGCATGTGACCGCAGGGGAACAGGCCGAACCGGTGATGTATCGGCCGCCCGCCGACCGGGTGGCCTGGGGCATGAGCATCGACCTGAACGCCTGCATCGGCTGCAATGCGTGCGTCACCGCCTGTCAGGCGGAAAACAATGTGCCCGTGGTCGGGCGCGAGCAGGTGCTGATCGGGCGGGAGATGCACTGGCTGCGCATCGATCGCTATTACGAGGGCGCGGCGGAGGATCCCGCCTCCTTCCTGCAGCCGGTGCTGTGCATGCATTGCGAGGAAGCGCCCTGCGAACCGGTCTGCCCCGTGGAAGCCTCGATCCATGACAGCGAAGGCCTGAATTTGCAGGTGTATAATCGCTGTATCGGCACGCGCTTCTGTTCCAACAACTGCCCCTACAAAGTGCGGCGGTTCAATTTCGGTGCCTGGGCGGCGGAAGAACACCGCACCGACATATCGCGCAACCCGGATGTGTCGGTGCGCAGCCGCGGTGTCATGGAGAAATGTACGTTTTGCGTGCAGCGTATTGCTGGTGCGCGCATTGCGGCCGACAAGGATGGTGTGGCGGAGGAGGTTGTCACCGCCTGCCAGGCCGCCTGTCCCACGCAGGCGTTTTCCTTCGGCAACATCAACGATCCGCGCGCCGAGGTGGTGGCGCGCAAGCACAGTCCGCTGACCTACATTCTGTTGCCGGAACAGAACACCAGGCCGCGCGTAACCTATGAAGCGCGCATCACCAACCGTAACCCTGATCTGTCCGCATGAGTGCGACCGCCATGCTGCACGTGGTCGATCCGCGCGAGACCATCGCCAGCATGACCGACCGTGTCAGCGATGTGCCGCTGCGCGGGGGCAATAGGCGCTGGTGGTGGATCGCCTTCGTGCCATCCGCTGCGATGCTGGCGTGGGGCTTGGCCGCGATTGCATGGTCGTTCGCGATCGGCATTCGCGCCTGGGGCAATGATTGGCCGGTGATGTGGGGCTTTCCCATCCTGGCCTATGTGTGGTGGATCGCCATCGCCTCGGGCGGCACCTTCGTGTCCGCGTTTTTCTTCCTGGTGCGCGTCGAGTGGCGTACCTCGATCAACCGGCTGGCCGAAACCATGACGCTGTGCGCGGCGCTTTGCGCCGGCCTCTATCCCATCCTGCATCTCGGGCGGCCGTATTTCGCCTACTGGCTGTTTCCCTATCCGAACACCATGACGCTGTGGCCGCAATGGAAATCGCCGCTGTTGTGGGATTTCATGGCGCTGCTGACCTATGTCGTGGCTTCCGCCCTGTTCTGGTATCTTGGCTTGCTGCCTGACCTGGCAACGATGCGCGACCGCGCGAGGGGACGCGCGGTGCGCATGGCCTATGGCGTGGCCGCGCTGGGCTTTCGCGGCAGCTCTGCGCAATGGCGGCACCTGAAATCGGCCTACGGCACGATTGCCGCCATCATGGCGCCGCTGGTTGTCTCCGTGCATTCGGTGGTGGGGCTGGATTTTGCCGGCGGTGCCACGCCCGGCTGGCATTCCACCGAGTATCCGCCCTTCTTCGTGTTCGGCGCATTGTGGTCCGGGCTTTCCACCGTCATGCTGCTGATGCTGGCGCTGCGGCGCCCGCTCGGCTTGTCAACGCTGATCACCGAACGCCACATCCAGGTCATGGCCAAGCTGATGCTGACCAGCAGCCTGTGCATGTCCTACGCCTATATCATGGATGCGTTCGAGCCGTTCTACAGCGGCGACGATGCCGAGCGGGCGCAGTTCCTCGACCGTTTGCTGGGCAATTACGCCACTGTCTATTGGGGCATGATCGCGTGCAATTGCGCGCTCCCGCTTGTGCTGTGTTTCCGGGCCGCCCGCGCCAGCCACACAATCCTGGCCGCGATCGCCGTTTGCGCCATCGTGGGTATGTGGCTGGAACGGTTCAACATCGTCGAGCTCAGCCTGCGCCGGACCAACCTGCCTGCCGCCTGGGGCACCTACGCGCCGACGTTGTGGGACTGGTCGATCTTCGCCGGCACGGTTGGGCTATTCATGGTTGGGCTGCTGCTGATGCTGCGCGTGGTGCCGATCGTTTCCATGTACGAGATGCGCGAATTGCTGGTTCAAAAGGGGCAGGCATGATCGTCGGGCAATTCGCGCACGGCAAGGCGCTGAGCCGAGCTGTCGCAGAAATAGGGCGCGCCGGCCTTGGTGGGATCGAAACCTTCACCCCCGCGCCGATGCAATCGGCCGAGGCTGGATCGCCGTTGCCGGTGATCATACTGCTCGGCGGCCTGCTGACGGGCGCGGCCAGCTTCTTGCTGCAATGCTACTCCGCGATGGTCGCTTATCCATTCGACATCGGCGGCCGGCCGGAGTTTGCCTGGCCATCCTATGTGCCCAACGCGTTTGAAAACGGCGTGCTTGGCGCCATCCTCGCCGGCTTCTTCGGCTACATGATGCTCAACCGCCTGCCGCGCCTGTACGATCCGGTGGACGACATCCCGATCATGCGCCATGCCAGCCGGGACGGATGGATGCTCCAGGTTGCTTGCACGGATGCGGACGGCCTGCGCCGCGCCCGCGCGCTGATGCTGGAACTCGGCGCGCTATGTGTTGAAGAAATTGCGCCGTGATGCGCGCCATTGCCGCCGCATCGCTGCTGCTTCTTGCCGGCTGCGACGACATGCGCCACCAGGAAAAGAAGAACGCCTACGCCGATCGGCGTGTCGGCCCCGGCCAGACGCCCCGCGGGCAGGTGGAGTTTAACAGCAGGGTCGTCCCGCCGCCGCCGGTGACACTGGCCCTGTTGGAACGCGGGCAGCAACGCTTCCGCATTTATTGCACGCCGTGCCATTCGGAACTGGGTGACGGCCGCGGCATGATCGTGCAGCGTGGCTTTCCGCCTCCGCCCTCCTATCACAGCGCACGCCTGCGCCAGGCGCCGGTGCAGCATTTCTACGACGTAATGACCAATGGCTGGGGCGTGATGTATTCCTTCGCCTATCGCGTGCAGCCGGAGGATCGCTGGGCCATTGCCGCCTATATACGCGCTCTGCAGCGCAGCCAGGCCGCCAAGGTGGCAGAGCTGTCGCCCGCAGAAAAAGCAGCCCTACAATGACAACTTCCAGAAATCGACGGGGGGTCTGGGGGGAATGGCACATTCCCCTCAGCACTTCTCTTATGCTTGTTGTTCTGTCCGCAGGCGCGCTTGCGTTAGCTGCATTCGGCTGGACGCGAGATCCCACGCGTTTCTATTTCGCCTGGCTGTCCGCAGTCACCGTGCTGGCCGCCTGGCCGCTGGGAAGCCTAGGCCTGCTGCTGATCCATGATGTGACCGGCGGCGCCTGGGGCGATGTGCTGCGCCCGGCGTTGCGCATGGGCGTGCTGGCATTGCCGCTGCTGTTCGCCGCATGTCTGCCGCTGATCCCCGGCATGCGGGCGATTTATCCTTGGGTGCGGCCGGGCCTGCATCTGGACAACGTGTTCTACCTGAACCTGCCCTTCTTCGGCCTGCGCTTTGTGATTTACTGCGTCTGCTGGATGATGCTGGGCATACTCGCGTTGCGCCCGCGGCCCGGCGCGGCTCCCCTCGGCCTTTTCGTGCTGGCGGTCACGGTGAGCTTTGCCGCAATCGACAGTACCATGTCGCTCAATCCGCAGTTCGTCTCCTCGATCTATGGCATGTTGACCGGCGCCGGCATGATGCTGATGGCACTGTCAATCGCCGTGCTGGTCAGCGCCGGCGCCGTGCCGCCCAAACGTCACAGCGATCTAGGAAAGTTGCTTCTGGCTCTGGTCGTTTTGTGGATATACCTTGATTTCATGCAATTGCTGATCGTCTGGCAATCCGGTCTGGCGCATGATGCCCCGTGGTATGACCAGCGCGCCCGCGGTGTGTGGGGCGCAGTGCGCGGCATCATTGCGCTGGGGCACTTCGTTCTACCTTTCGCTCTGCTGCTGTCGCCGCGGCTGCAGAGTGCGCCGCGTGTGCTGGGCAGTGTGGCTGCGTTGCTGGTGGCAATGGAGATCCTGCGCGCCTGGTGGACGGTGCTGCCGGCGGCAGGGCGCTTCATTTGCTGGATCGATCTTGCCTGCATGGCCGGCCTGTTCGGGCTTGCGATGGGCCTGGCGCCTATGGTCGCGCGGTTGCCTTTGCTGCGACCGTCGCACGATGGTTAGGCGAACCACGCAGGCCCTCGCGCCGGCGCGCCACGACACGCAGGATGTCGGCGCGCGCTTTATGCTCATCCTGCTAGCCGGCATCGGCAGCACGCTTCTGGCGCTGATCGGTCTGGCGTATCTGATGTTTCCGCGCCAGGTGCATGACAGGCGCTTTACGCAGCCATTTCCCGACTTTCCCGCGCCGCGCCTGCAACAGAACCCGCCGGCCATCTGGCGGACCTTCCATGATGCCGAATTGCGCACGTTGAACGGCGCGGGTTGGGTTGATCGCGCCCGAGGCGTGGTGCACATTCCGATTGATCGGGCCATGCGCGAAATTGCCGCCACGGGTATTCCCGGCTGGCCGCAAATGCCGGACGCCGGAGGCGCGCGCCGGTGAAGCCGTCTTTCCTGTGGCTGCTGCTGGGCATTTCACCACTTTTCGCCGCGCCGGCAGATCCGGATGCGCTGTCCTGGCAGCAGAAGCCCGGTGCAGACATTCCGTTGCGAGTACAGGTTATCGATGAGCAGGGTCGCGTCGCGGCACTGCAGGATTATTTCGGCCGTGTTCCGGTGATCCTGGATATCGGCTATTTCCACTGTCCATCGCTGTGCGGCCTCGTGCGCGCGGATCTGTTCAACGCGCTGACGCAAAGCGGACTGACCGCGGGGCGCGATTATGCGATGGTGTCCCTCTCGATCGATCCCGCGGAGACGCAGCAAACGGCTGCCCAGGCCAAGCTTGCGGATCATGCTCAATTCCCGATCATCGCTGGCGCGCCCTTTCACTACGTTACCGCATCGGCGCCGGTGATCGCCGCAATCGCCGCCGCAGTCGGGTTCCGCGACCGCTATGATGCGCGCTTTGCCCAGTTCATGCATCCGGCCGGCCTGACATTCCTCACCGCCAGGGGTGAGGTCAGTTCCTATTTGCTCGGCGTTGGCTACACGCCGGGCGATTTGCGCGCGGCCGTGCTGCGCGCCGGCGCCGGCGGCATTGCCCGGGCCGCACTGCCGATCCTGCTGCTATGCTTTCATTTCGACCCCAACACGGGCCGCTACACGCTAGCGATCATCAAGCTGCTGCGCCTGATGGGGCTGCTGACCGTCACCACCATCGCCATCATACTGCTTGTCCTGCACCGTGCCGGAAGGCGTGCGCGCGCATGAATCTGCTGCCAGAAGCGTCCGAAAACGCCAGCGAGGTCGATTGGCTGATCGCCAGCCTGCTGGGCATTTCGCTCGCCGTCATGGCGCTCGTACTGGGATTGATGCTGCTCTACATCGTGCGTTACAGGCACGGCAGCAAACTCGATCGTGGCGCGCTGGGCCAGAAGACGTGGCGGATCGAGGCGGGATGGACGGCCGCCACACTGGTCGCCTTCTTCGGCCTGTTTGTCTGGGGTGCGGATCTGTTCGTGCGCATCGCCCAGCCACACCCCAACCCGCTGACCATTACGGTCATCGGCAAGCAATGGATGTGGAAGGTCGAGTATCCGGGCGGGCAGAAGGAGATCAACCGGCTGCATCTGCCGCTCGGCCGCAACGTGCAATTGTTGCTGACGAGCGAGGATGTCATTCACGATTTCGGCCTGCCCGCCTTCCGCGTGAAACGTGACGTGCTGCCCGGCCGTTATGAATCGCTGTGGCTGACGCCGAACCGCGCCGGCACCTACCGCCTGTTCTGCGACCAGTTCTGCGGCACCGATCATGCCTCCATGATTGGTGAGGTCACCGTCATGACCCAGCCTGATTATCAGCAATGGCTGGAGCAGACGCCCACCAGCCAGGGCCTTGTCGCACAAGGTCAGGCGCTGTTCATCAGCAATGGGTGCAGCGGTTGCCATCGCGCGGGCCTGTCCGGCGGCGGGGGCAGCGTGCGTGCGCCCGTGTTGAACGGGCTCTACATGAGCCCCGTGCCGCTATCTAGTGGCACCACAACCATCGCCGATGACCGCTATCTGCATGATGCCATCGTCACCCCGCAGCAGCAGATCGTCGCGAGGTATGCGCCCGTCATGCCCGCCTTTGCCGGCGTCATCGGCGAGGAGGATTTGCTCAAGATCATCGCCTATATCAAATCCCTGGCCCCGCAACGGAGCGTGCCGTGAGCACAAGCATCGCCTCGGCAGACAGGATGGCGCGTGCGCGCGTGGACGCAGGCCATGAAAGCTATCTCACGGACGAGAAAACCATCTGGTCATGGCTGCTGACGACCGATCATAAGCGCATTGCCATCCTGTATTTCGCTTCGATCACTTTCTTCTTTTTCCTGGGTGGCGCCGCGGCCGCGCTGATGCGCCTCAATCTGGTGTCGCCGACTGGCCTGATCGTCGATCACGAGACGTATAATCGCCTGTTCACCATGCATGGCGTGATCATGGTTTGGTTCTTCCTGGTGCCGGCCATACCCGTCACGCTCGGCAATTTCGTCACACCTCTGATGATCGGCGCACGCGACCTGGCGTTTCCGCGCATCAACCTGCTAAGCTGGTATCTGTTTGTTTCTGGCGGATTGCTGGCGCTGACAGGCCTTGCCATGGGCGGCGTGGACACCGGCTGGACATTCTATACGCCGCTTTCAACCAATTACACGCATGGCTACGTCATGCTGGTCTGCGTTGGCATCATCCTGTCCGGCTACTCGTCGATTGCGACGGGGTTGAACTTCATCATCACCATCCACAAGCTGCGCGCGCCGGGCATGGGCTGGTATCGCATGCCGCTGTTTTTGTGGTCGCTCTATGCAACATCGGTGATCTACGTGCTGGCAACGCCGGTGCTGACCATGGCGATGATCCTGATCGTGTTCGAACGCATCTTCCGCACGGGGGTGTTCGATCCCGCACTTGGCGGTGATCCCGTGCTGTTCCAGCACCTGTTCTGGTTTTACTCCCATCCCGCTGTTTACATCATGATCCTGCCGGGTTTCGGCGTGGTCAGCGAAGTGATTACCGCCTATTCCCGCAAATCCATTTTCGGCTATCGCTTCATCGCCTGGTCGTCCGTCTCGATTGCTATCATTTCCTTCTTCGTGTGGGGCCACCACATGTTCGTGGCAGGCACATCGCTCTATTCCAGCATCGTGTTCTCCCTGCTGTCGTTCATGGTGTCGGTGCCATCGGCCATCAAGGTGTTTAACTGGCTGGGCACGCTACACAAGGGATTCATCCGGTTCAACGCGCCGATGCTCTATGCGCTGGGGTTCATCGGGCTGTTCACCATGGGTGGCCTGACCGGGCTGTTCGTCGCCTCGATCGGCGCTGATGTCCATCTACACGACACCTATTTCGTCGTGGCGCATTTCCACTACATTATGGTGGGTGCCATGGTGTCCGCCTATTTCGCCGGGCTGCATTACTGGTGGCCAAAAATCTTCGGCCGCATGTATCCCGAGATTGCCGGCCAGGTCGCCGCGGTGATGATCTTCTTCGGCTTCAACCTTACCTTTTTCCCGCAATTCATTTTGGGCTATGAAGGCATGCCGCGGCGCTACGGCACGTATGCACCCGAATACCAGGTGCTCAACGTGCTCTCCTCGGCCGGCGCCGTGTTCCTTGCCGTGGCGTATTTGCTGCCGCTGTTCTATCTCACCTGGTCGCTGTTTTGGGGCGCGCGCGCGCCGTCCAATCCGTGGGAGGCGACGGGGCTGGAATGGCAGACGCAATCGCCGCCGCGTACGGAGAACTTTACCACCACTCCCGTTATTACTGAACCACCCTATCATTACCCACGGCCCGAGGAACGGCAGCATGTCTGAGCCGCCCGCACGCGCGTTGCGCGGCGAAGCAGGCGCCGGCGGCCTATACGCCGTGTGGCCCGACGGTGCCGAAGACGCGCGGGCCGTGCCGCACCTCGAATTTCAGTATGGCGGCATGGCGCACCAGGCCGAAACCGCGCTCAGCGGCATGTGGCTGTTCCTGGCAACCGAATTGCTGTTCTTCGGTGGATTGTTCCTGATCGCCTGCATCACCTGGGCGCAGCACGGAGTTGCCATCGCCCGCGCCTCTGCGCGCGCCGAGTTCGGCATCGGCACGGCCAATACCGTGATCCTGCTATTGAGCAGCGCCGCTTTTACCTGGGGCATTTCGCGTGCCCGTCGCGGCGATAACCGTGGCGTGCTGGCGGCGAGCGTGATCACGGCGGCGCTGGGCATCACCTTCCTGGCGCTGAAAGGCGTCGAGTGGAGTGAGGATTTCGACAAGCATCTTTTTCCAGGCCCCAGCTTCGCGCTGATCGGGGCCGGATCGGGCGTGGCGCAGATCTTCTGGTCGTTCTATTTCCTGGCGACTTTCCTACACGGGCTGCACATGATCGTCGGCGTCATCCTGGTTGGCTGGATCGGCAATGCCGCCCGCAAAGACCGCTTCAGCGAGGCGTACTACACGCCTGTGGAAGCGGTCGGGCTTTACTGGAGCTTCGTCGACATGATGTGGCTCATCCTCTACCCGCTGATCTATCTGCCTGGACAGGCCGCGCCATGACCGCGCGCCAGATCCTTCCAATCCTGGCCGCGTTGTTGCTGCTCCTGGGCGGTGAAATCCTGGTCGCGCGCCTGCACGTCAATGTGCTGGCGGCGCCTCTGGTGGGCTTGGTCATGGCCGCGATTGTCTGCATGAGTTTCATGCGGCTCGCGATGACCGGCGGTTTGCCGCGCGTCTTCGCCCTGGCCGCGCTGTTCTGGCTTACGGTGTTGCTGGGCATGGGCAGCCTCGATGCCATTACACGCAATGATGTTGGTATCGGGTCTGGGGTTGTGACCGATGACAGGTAGGGCAAGAGTGGGGGGTGTGTCAGGGCAATCGAGTGAAGCGAAAGTGTCGAAGTAAAGCCAGGAAAAACTGGGGGAGATGTGCCATCCCCAACAGACCCCCCGTCGATTATGGGCTTTCATTTTAGTGGATGACGGGGGGTCTGTTGGGGTGGGCGTATACGTCAGCCACACTCCACCCAGGTCTTCAGCCTTCACTCGATTGCCCTGGGGATGTGTCTTGAACACCTATTCAAGGCGAACCCGAATAACACCCAAACGTAGCTGGATCACCAAACCGGAGGGCCCCGCCAGTGAGCATGAACGTCAGCGATTTCGTGTGGCACCGCTTGCACGCATGGGGCCTCAAGCGCGTCTATGGCTACCCCGGCGACGGTGTCGGCGGCCTGGACGTCGCGTTGGAAAAAGCCAAATTCAAAATCGACTACGTCCAGGTGCGGCACGAGGAAATGGCCGCCTTCATGGCCTCGGCTCACGCCAAGTTCACCGGCGAGGTCGGCCTGTGCTACGCCACCTCCGGCCCCGGCGCCATCCACCTGCTCACGGGATTGTACGACGCCAAGATGGACCACGTGCCCGTTGTCGCCATCGTCGGCCAGCAGGCCCGCACCGCCATCGGCGCGCATTACCAGCAGGAAGTGGACCTGCAGACCCTGTTCAAGGATGTCGCCTCCGAATACGTCGCCACCGCCATGGTGCCCGCGCAGATCAGGCACCTTATCGATCGCGCCGTGCGCATCGCCGCAGCGACACGCAGCGTGACCTGCGTCATCATTCCCAACGATTTGCAATTGCTCGCCTACGAGGATCCGCCAATGGCGCACGGCGCCACGCATACAGGCGTGGGCTATGCCGGCCCGGCGCGCATGCCCGACGAAGACGTGTTGCGTCAGGCCGCTGCGGTGCTGAACGCCGGCGAGCGCGTCGCCATGCTCGTCGGCGCCGGTGCGTTGCACGCCACCGATGAGATCATTGCAATCGCGGACAGGCTGCAGGCCGGCTGCGCCAAGGCGCTGCTCGGTAAGGCGGCGCTGCCGGACGATCTCCCCTGGGTGACCGGTGGTATCGGGTTGCTCGGCACGGCGCCGTCGTGGAATTTGATGCAGGATTGCGACACGCTGCTCGTCGTCGGCTCGTCGTTCCCCTACAGCGAATTCCTGCCGAAACCCGGCAATGCGCGGGCCGTGCAGATCGATCTCGATCCGACGCGCCTCAGCCTGCGCTACCCGATGGAAGTCAGCATGGCGGGCGACAGCGTCACGGCATTGCGGGCGTTGCTGCCGATGCTGGAACAAAAGCAGGCGGGAAAATGGCGCAAAACCATCGAAAGCGATGTCGCCAAATGGTGGCACACGCTCGAAGAGCGCGCGATGATCCCCGCCGAGCCGATCAATCCGCAACGCATCTTCTGGGAATGCTCCAAGCGCCTGCCTGAGAACACCATCATGACAGGCGATAGCGGTTCGGTCGCCAACTGGTATGGCCGCGACATCAAGATGCGCCGCGGCATGATGGGCTCGCTCTCCGGCAGCCTCGCCTCGCTGGGCGCGGCCACGCCCTACGCGGTCGCGGCGAAGATGGCGTTTCCCGATCGCGTGGTGCTCGCCTTCATCGGCGACGGTGCGATGCAGATGAACGGGCTGAACGTGATGATCACGATTTCCAAATACTGGAAGCGATGGTCCAATCCCAAGCTTATCGTGATGGTGCTCAATAATCAGGATCTCAATCAGGTCACGTGGGAGGAGCGAGTCCAGCTCGGCGACGGCAAGACGGAGTCCACGCAATCCATCCCCGACTTCGCCTACCATTCCTATGCCGAACTCCTCGGCCTCAAAGGCATTCTCGTCCGCGAAGCCGACCAGATCGGGGCTGCCTGGGACGAGGCATTCAACGCCGACCGCCCTGTCGTCATGAATATCTACGCCGATCCCAACGTGCCGCCTCTGCCGCCGCATATCACCTTCAAGGATGCGAAGAATTTTATGACCATGATGGGCACCGAGCCGGAACTCGCCAGCGTGGTCAAGAACAGCGTCCGCCAGGTTCTCGCCGGCGTGCTGCCCGGCCACAATTGACATGCGGGCCGAGCCCTGCGTGCGCGGTCTGCGCGCGCAAGCCTACACGATCCCGACGGATGCGCAGGAGGCCCATGGCACCGCCGAATGGAACAAGACGACGCTGGTCCTCGCAACAGTCACTGGCGGCGGCCAGGAGGGCATTGGCTACACCTATGCGGCGCCGGCGGCGGCAGCGGTGATTACCGATGTCCTTGCTGAAACCGTGCACGGGTGCAACGCATTCGATCCGCCGCGCGCCTGGCAGGCCATGCAGCGCGCCGTGCGCAATCTTGGCCGCGCGGGATTATGTGCGACCGCCATATCGGCCGTCGACACCGCGTTGTGGGATCTCAAGGCCAAGCTGCTCGGCGTGCCGCTGGCCACGCTGCTTGGGCGCTGCCGGGACGCCGTTGAAGTCTACGGCAGCGGCGGGTTCACCAGCTACAACAACACGCAATTGAAAGAGCAGCTCGCGGGCTGGGTCGAGCACCAGGGCTGCAAGGCGGTAAAGATGAAGATCGGCACCCATCCGGACTGCGATCCGGCACGGGTGGCCGCCGCAAAAGCGGCCATCGGCGATGCGGCGCTGTTCGTGGACGCGAACGGCGCCTACACGGTCAAGCAGGCGATTGCCCTGGCCCGTGTCTTTGCGGCCGGGCAGGACGTCAGGTGGTTCGAGGAACCCGTGTCATCCGACGACCTGGACGGCCTGCGGCGCGTGCGCGACCACGTGCCCGCCCCAATGGAGGTCGCCGCGGGAGAATACGGCTACGACACCGACTATTTCCGCCGCATGCTGCAAGCTGGCGCCGTGGATGTGCAGCAGGCAGACGCGACCTGTTGCGGCGGTGTGACGGGCTTTCTGCACGCGGCCTTTCTGTGCGAGGCCTTCCACACCGATCTGTCCGCCCATTGCGCGCCGGCCCTTCACCGCCACCTCGGTTGCGCGGTGCCGCGGTTCCGGCATGTCGAATGGTTCCACGACCATGCCCGAATTGAGGCCATGTTCTTCTACGGCGCTCCCGTGCCGCGTGAGGGCCGTATCGCGCCGGACCCGGACCGGCCTGGATGGGGTCTGGAGCTCAGGCATGCGGATGCAGCGCGGTATGAAGTCAATGGCTTAGGGTTTGTCAGGAAATAGCTGAATCGGGTTGCGCTTGCGGGTAAGTGGGGGGATTTCCCGGTCACGGAGCGCTTTCGTAGCGTGCGTACATGATTGATACCAGCGCCATTCGTGATCGTTTTGTTTCTCTTGCCCCGCATCTTGATGAACGAGGCCGTCGCTCCTTCGCTGCGGCCGAGGCGCGTTCGGCCGGGTATGGCGGGATCGCCGCTGTTGCCCGGGCGACCGGTATTGCACCGAGCACGATCGACCGGGGCTTGGACGAGCTTGCTGGCGTCGCCGAGGTGCCAACTGACCGCAATCGCCGTCCCGGAGGCGGCCGCAAAGCGTTGACCGCGACAGACCCGGCACTGCTGGACGATTTGTTGGCGCTGGTCAGCCCGAGTGAACGCGGCGACCCGATGTCGCCCCTGCGCTGGACCTGCAAAGGCCTACGCCGCCTGGCTGCTGAATTGCGCGCCATGGGGCATAAAATCAGCCACACCGTGGTTGGCGAATTGCTCCGCGGCCAGAAATTCAGCCTCCAGGCCAACAGCAAGACCCGCGAAGGTGACAGCCACCCGGATCGCGATGCGCAATTCGCCCACATCAATACGAGCGTCAGCCGCGCCCTGGCCGAGCAGCAGCCGGTGATATCCGTCGACACGAAGAAGAAGGAGCTTGTCGGCGACTTCAAGAATGCTGGCCGGGAATGGCGGCCACAGGGTGATCCCGAGGAGGTCCGCGTGCACGACTTCCTGATCAAGGAGATTGGTCGGGCGGTGCCATATGGAATCTACGATCTGGCCGCCAATGCCGGCTGGGTCAGCGTCGGCATCGATCACGACACTGCGCAATTCGCCGTGCAGACAATCCGCAACTGGTGGCACGGGGTCGGGTGCAAGCGCTATCCGGGCGCGCGCCACCTGACGATCACCGCCGATGGTGGCGGCAGCAACGGCTCGCGCGTGCGCTTATGGAAGCGCGAACTGCAAAAGCTGTCCAATGAACTCGGCATCAAGATCCGCGTCCACCACCTGCCGCCGGGCACCAGCAAATGGAACAAGATTGAGCATCGGCTGTTCTCATTCATCAGCATGAACTGGCGCGCCAAGCCGCTTGTCAGCTATCGCGTCATGGTGGACCTGATCAGCGCGACCACGACCAAGACCGGCCTGACCGTGCAGTGTGAACTCGACACCAGCACCTACCCAAAAGGGATTGTGGTGAACGATCAGGAAATGTCCGAACTCAACATCCTACGCGACGAATTCCACGGCGAATGGAACTACACGCTCCAACCTTGCAACAAAACAGGTCGCGCGGTTAATTCCTGACAGACCCTAAGCCAGATATGGCCCGATAAACGCGAGGTCCGCCGTCCGCAGCCGGTCGGCGGCGGCCCAGCGCCCCCAGTCGCGCCACTTCCGCGTCGATCCCATAGCCCTCGGGCGCAACGCGGCCTTTGACGCAGGATCGCCCAGCCTGCGCCGGGAAGGCTCATCGAAGCGCCTGTCCCCCGCGCGGGTGCCGATGGAACGTCTTGTATGGCCAGCCATTGACTATCGCAGGCTCAAGGAGGCCATTGCCCGTGTCGATCTGCATTTTTGGAAGATCGCCGTGCTGGACGCCGCACCGCATAGTGCCTCGCCAATTTACCTCGGCTTCTGGACGGCCGCTACCGAATGGCGGCACTCAGCATGCTGCACAGTTCGTCGATGGAGACAAAAAATGGCAACCCAATCGCGCAACTACCTTGATCGAGACGCTCGAGGCCATCGTGCGTGACATCGCCGCGGGCGTCGTCAGTGACGCAAGCGAGGTGCACGCCCAAATTCGGCTCATGTCGGCAGACCATGATGGCGAAACGACGCTTTGCTGGCGAGGCTTTGCCAAGCTCGGCGCAACCCAAATGCGACAGACTGGCATCACCCCGATCTGGTCGTGCCCTTCCTCCTGGTGATCGTTGATTTAATCGATGTCCCGACAAACGCTCATCATCGGCGGGGGCCATAACGGCCTGGTCTGCGCCTTCTATCTCGCTCGCGCCGGCCACAAGGTCACCGTGCTCGAACGCCGGGGCGTGATCGGCGGCGCGGCGGTCACCGAGGAATTTCACCCTGGTTTTCGCAACTCGACCGCAAGTTACACGGTCAGCTTGCTGAACCCACGGATCATCGATGACATGGCCCTGCATGCGCATGGCCTGCGTATCGTCGAACGCCCGATCGCCAATTTCCTGCCGTCACAGGATGGCCGCTATCTCAAGCTCGGCCCGACGCTGGCGCACAGCCAGGCCGAGCTTGCCAAGTTTTCGCAAGCCGACGCGGATACGTTGCCGCGCTACTACGCCATGTTGGACCAGGTCGGTCACGTGCTCCGTCGCATGGCCATGCAAACTCCGCCCAATTTGGGTGATGGCGTTGCCGCATTGCCGCGCACGCTGCTGCAAGGCAACAGCCTGCGCCGCCTTGGCTTGCCACAGCAGCGTGATCTGCTCGACCTGTTTACAAAGAGCGCGGCGGACGTGCTGAATGCATGGTTTCAGAGCGATGAAATCAAGGCAGTGCTCGGGTTTGACTCCATCGTAGGCAATTACGCCAGCCCGGAAACGCCAGGCTCGGCCTACGTTCTTCTGCACCACACCTTTGGCGGCGTGAATGGCAAGACAGGCAATTGGGGCCACGCCATGGGCGGCATGGGCGCCATTACCCAGGCCATGGCACGTGCTTGCACCCAAGCGGGCGTGGATATCCGTCTGAACGCACCGGTGCGCGAAGTGCTTGTGCACAACAAACGCGCCGGCGGCGTTTTGCTGGAAAGCGGCGAAGAGATAGCCGCGGGCACCATCGTTTCCAACCTTAATCCGAAGCTTCTCTTCCGGCACCTGGTTCCGCAATCGGAACTCGATGCCGACTTCAAGCGCCGCATAGGTGGATACAAGAACGCGTCAGGCACGTTCCGCATGAACGTCGCCCTCTCCGAATTGCCCGATTTTACCTGCCTGCCCAAACGCTCGGTAGCCGATCACCACGCCAGCGGCATCATTATTGGGCCCACGCTCGCCTATATGGACCGCGCCTATCACGACGCGCGCGCGTTCGGCTGGGCACGCGAGCCCATCATAGAAATGCTTATCCCTTCCACGCTGGACGACACGCTGGCGCCGCCTGGCCGCCATGTCGCCAGCCTGTTCTGCCAGCATGTCGCGCCCATACTGCCGGACCGTCATTGGGCTTCCGCGCGCGAGGAAGTCGCCGATCTCATGATAGACACGGTCAACAAATACGCCCCGAATTTCCGTGCTGCCATCGTCGGCCGCCTCAGCCTCTCACCCGCCGATCTGGAGGAGAAGTTCGGCCTTACCGGCGGAGACATCATGCACGGCAACATGTCGCTCGATCAGCTCTGGGCCTCTCGTCCTGTGCTGGGGCATGCTTCTTACAGATCGCCTATTCGTAATCTCTATATGTGCGGGTCAGGGACGCATCCTGGCGGCGGTGTTTCGGGGATGCCGGGATACAATGCCGCCAGGGAGATAATAAAAGGAAGGAAGTTCTTCTTTCTTGAAAGAAAGAAGCAAAGAACTTTTACAAATTGGCGGGGGTGAGTTGCGAGGCTGCGAGACTACCAAAGACACCGCCGGCGGAGACAAGTTCGGCAAAGCCACCGCGTTCGACGATCTGGCCTTGCTCGAAGACGAGGATGTCATCGGCGTCGCGAATCGTGGACAGGCGATGGGCGATCACAAAGGTCGTCCGCCCGCGCATCAGATTTTGCATGGCTTTTGTTACTTTTGCCTCCGTGCGCGCATCCAGCGCGCTCGTCGCCTCATCCAGGATCAGGATCGGCGCATCTTTCAGCAACGCCCTTGCAATGGCCAGGCGCTGACGCTGCCCGCCGGACAACGTGCTTCCGCGTTCACCCACCAGCGTGTCGTAGCCCTGAGGCTGGCGCATGATGAAGTCGTGCGCTTCGGCCAGTTGGCACGCTTCCTCCAGCTCCGCGTTTGTCGCATCCGGCTTGCCTACCAGCAGATTGTCGCGAATTGAGCGGTTGAACAGCAGGCTTTCCTGAAACACGACGCCCACGGCATTGCGCAGGCTGTCCAACGTCACATCGCGCAAATCCTGGCCATCGATCAGAATGCCGCCATGGCTTGGATCGGACAGGCGCTGCAGCAAATTCATCGCCGTGGATTTGCCCGCGCCCGTGGCCCCGACCAGCGCCGTCACCGTGCCGGGCCGCGCCAGGAATGACACATCCGAGAGGATGCGTGGTCCGTTCGCATAGGCAAAGCTGACATTCTCGAAGGCCACTTCGCCGTGGCTTGCAATCAGGGGCTCGGCATCTTCACGTTCGGGCACCGTGCTGCGCGTATCCGTCAGCGCGAAGAAATCGGCCAGCAGGGGCGCGCGCATGAACAGCCCGCTGGTGAAATGCACGGCCCCATCCAGGCGCGCGATCAGCAGCGTAGCAAAACCCATGAAGGATACGACGTCCGAAATGCTGGCCAGGCCGCGCAAATGCAGCAGCGCGCCGATGATGACGATGGACATGACCGCGATGGTGCTCGCCGTTCTGGTCAGCACGCTGACCGCGGCCCACCAGTTCAGCACCGGAAATTGGTGGCGCACGACCTGCTCCACCAGTGCGCCAAACCCGCGCGACTCCGCCCCAAGCTGGCCGAAGGATTGCACGGCCACGACATTGCCCAGCGCATCCTGCGCGCGCGCTGCCATGGCGCTGTTGGCAGATTCTGCCAGGCGTTGCCCGGATTGCGTGCGCCGCACGACGATGCTTGTCACGGCGGTAAACACCGCCACCAGCACGAACAGCACAAGGGACAGGCGCCAGTTCAGCAGCGCCGAGAGCGGCAGCAGCACGAACACGGCGACGGCGGTTGCCAGGTTTTCGCGAAAGAAGCTCAGCGTCAGGCCGAAGATGGTATCCGCGCCACTGTTCATGGTCTTCGTCACACGGCCTGAATGCGCGCCACTATGAAAAGCCACCGGCAGGGACAGCACATGATTGAAGGCGCGGCTGATTGCGTCCAGGCGCGTGTGATGGGCCAGGCGCTCCGCTCCTAACGCGGTCAGCAGATTGACTCCGATGCCCGCGGTTGCAATGGCCGCCCAAATTCCGATCAGGCGGGCGCCTTGTCCCATCAGCGCGGGTGCGGGATGCGCGTCGGTCTGGCCAAGCAGGGCGATGACGTGGCCGAACAGCATGGGGTCGAGAAATTGCAGCGCGGCGGCGAGCAGATTGGCTGCGGCCAGCAGCACCATGATGCCGCGATTGCGGGCGATTTCACCCAGAACGCGGCCATAAAGACGGAGGACTTGCATCGTGTCGGCACCCGGCGAGAGAGACACCGGACAGCTCGTCCGGCCTCATCGAGTTAGGCGCTGAGCGTGGCGTAAAACCGGCGCAAATTGCGGCGGTGGTTGGGCAATTGAAGAACTGGGGGAGATGTGCCATCCCCCCCCAAGACCCCCCGTCGATTTTGGGCTTCGTCTTAAATAATGACGGGGGGTCTGGGGGGGGGATGGCACATCTCCTCCAGCCTTTTTTCTTAAGTGCGCAGCAACCCGCCCATAGGCTGCGCATCTCCACTCTGCGGAAACGCCTGCGCCAACGCCGCCGGCCCCAAGTGCAAATGTCCAGCCAGCAATCCCTTGGCCACCGAGCGCACATCCGCACTCGGCATCAAATCCCGATCCTCGAACAGCCGCCCCCGGCCCAGCCCGGGCCAATCCGCGCGCACGCGCCCGCCGGCTACAGCTCCGCCCAGCACGAAAGCCACGCCGCCTGTGCCATGATCGGTGCCGTTGGTGCCGTTGATCCGCGCCGTGCGGCCAAATTCGGTGACGACCAGAACCGCACTGCGCGCCCACGCATCCCCTAGCCCCGTTTTCAAAGCGCCCAGCGCATCATCGAGCTGCTTGAGCTGGTTTTTCAGCCGCGGCAATTGCGCGGCATGCGTGTCCCATCCCTCCATTTCCAGCACGGCCACGCGTGGGCCGTTCGGGCGCGCCAGCAATTGCCCGGCTGCGGCGGCAAGCTTTATGTCTTGGGCCTGCTTGGGCCCGCCATTGGCCATGTCCGGAGAAATGCCGCGTTGCTTCAGCCCCTCTGCCAGCACAGGACCGAGCATCGCGTCATGCGCGCTCAGACGCGCCAAGCGCGCGTAGAAATCCTCGCCTGGCGCTTGGCCGAAATGCTCTGGTGCCCAGGCTTCCACTGGTGCGGGGCCGCGCAGCATCAGTGGCGCAGACAGGCCAAGGGTCAGCGCAATGTCCTGTCCCGGCTGAGCCGGCATCGTGGCGACTGCCCGGTTCAGCCAACCGCTGGAAAGGCGCTGATCCGCACCCGATTCCAGGTAATCCTGCGCCTCGAAATGGCTGCGGCTGCGATAATGGCCGGCCACAGCGTGAATAATGGTCGCCTGGCCGGCGGCATACATGTCGTGCACGTTTTTCAATGACGGATGCAGGCCATAGAAGCCGCCCAGATCAAGCACCCCATCCGGCGTGCCCGGCCCACCCAGCGCCAATTCCTGACGCAAGGACGCGAAAGCTGGGTCGCCGTAGGGCTGCACGGCAGACATGCCGTCGAGCGCGCCACGGAGAAGAATGACGACGAAGCGATTTTCCGTCGGCGCCGCGCCAAGCGCGAGGGACACACGGCCCAGCGTGAAAGCGGCGGTCAGCCCGAGCAGCGCCGAACGCCGCGTCAGCATAATCTGGTTCATCGTCTCAGCGCCTTTGAAATTCGGGAGAGGAGAGCAGCAACGTCAGCCCATCCTGGCGCGATCCGGCGCGCCTGATTTCGCTCAGCGTTTCCGCTCCCAGCAACGGTCCCAGTGTATTCTCGGCCAGCACCGCCGGCTCCTGGTCAGTCACGCGCGCGGCGAATTGATAGGCGAAATCGACCCGCTGCAGCAGTTGCTCCGGCCCCAGCCAGTCGGCCGCCCGGTCTGGCCAGCCGATCGGGAAGGGCGCGCCGAACACCGGCTGGCCAAGCCCGCGGACGGCCTCGGGCAGTTGCGGCTCCATCTCCGGCCGGGCGCCGACGGCGCGCATGGCGGCCACCACATAGTCTTGCGGCGTGCGCAGCTTGGTCAGCGGCACCCAGGCGTTCGGCAGGCCAATCAGCGCGCGCGAAGCGGCGCCCAGATCGCCGCTTGTGTTTCGCAGCACGCCCTCGATATGCGCGACATCGGCGGGCTTGGGGTCATCTGCTACGAAATGGCGCACCAGCTTGACGGCCAGGTGGTGCTGCGTCGCCGGGTGGTCGGCGAGCCAAGCCAGGATTGCGACCTGGCCTTCCTCGCCCTCCGGCCAGGTGCGCCCGAGCACGACCTGCTGCCCAGGCTCGTGCGCCGCGGCAACGTAGCGAAAGCCGTGCGGCTCGTGGGCCATGTCGATCATGCTGCCGGTCAGGATGCGGGCAAAGGCGGTGACGTCGGCCTGCGTGTAGCCAGCGGCGGGGGTTATCGTGTGCAGCTCTAAGCACTCGCGCGCCAGGTTCTCGTTCAGGCCCTTGTGGCGGCGTTCGCCCAGCTCGCTATGCTCGCCCATCGAGCGGTTCTGGTCGAGGTATGCGATCATGGCCGGGTGGCGCTCCACAGCCAGCACCATGTCCGAGAAGCGGCCGGTGACGTAGGGGCGGATCGCCTCGCGCACGAACGGTCCGGCGCAGGCCGCGGCCGGGCGGGTGCGCGCGGCGACGGTGAAATGGTTGGCCCAGAACCACACCAGGCGCTCGCGAAAGCCGGCCGGCGTGGTTATGGCCTGGGCGAGCAGCGCCGCGACCTCGGCCTTGCTGTGACGGTTGAAAGCGTGGGCTTCCTCCGTCGGGGCGCGCTTGCCATCAACCATGGGCGCGTCTTTCTTGGCCTCGATCAACGCGCGCAGCAGGCTGAGTGCGTCCGAGGAGGAGAGCATGCCCTGGGTGGGTGCCGTGTCGGGGCCTGCCAATTGGTCGGTGAGCCAGGCGCGGGGGTCGGTCGGCACCGGCTCGTCCCGCCGGCGGCCCAGGCCGAAGCGATTGAAGGCGATGGCGGCGTTGGTGTCCATGGCGGGGGTTTAGCACTCGGCCAGGTTGCTGTGTGTTGCAAAATGAAAGGCCAGGGCTCTGCCCTGGACCCGCTTGGGCCTGAGGCCCCAGACCCCCATTTGTTGGGTTCAGGAGGGGGGCCACATACCTCGTCGCCACACGCGAGTTGGCCCCCCTCCCGAACCTGACAAACAGGTTCTAAGGACTTGTCCTTAGCGGGGTCCAGGGGCAGAGCCCCTGGCCTTCCACTTGCAAAATACCGCAATCTGCCGCATGTCCCGCGCCATTCCGCCGGGACCGCCCGGCGCATGGATGGGCGCACGGGCTACCTTCTTGGGGAGCTCGGTTGCGCCCTTCATGACATGGAGGTTCCCGTGACCACGATTACGACCGCGTCCCTGCAAGCCATCCGCAACATCGGCATTACCGCGCATATAGATGCCGGCAAGACGACCACGACCGAGCGGATCTTGTATTACACGGGCGTGTCGCATCGTATCGGCGAGGTGCATGACGGCAATACCACGACCGATTACATGGACCAGGAGCGTGAGCGCGGGATTACGATCACCTCGGCCGCGGTGACGTGCGAGTGGAAGGACCATCGCATCAATATCATCGACACGCCTGGCCACATCGATTTCAACATCGAGGTGAACCGCTCCCTGCGCGTGCTTGACGGCGCCATTTTCATTATCGAGGGCGTTGCCGGCGTTCAGCCGCAGAGCGAGACCAACTGGCGCCTGGCGGATCGCTACAACGTGCCGCGCATCATTTTCATCAACAAGCTCGATCGTACGGGGGCGGATTTCTACCGTGCCTTCGATACGTTGAAGGAAAAGCTAGATATCGTGGCGCTGCCTTTGCAGTTGCCGATCGGCATCGAGGAGAATTTCCTGGGTGTGGTCGATCTGGTCGAGATGAAGGCGATCATCTGGGAAGGCGGCGAGTTGGGCGCCAAGTTCCATGATGAGGAAATCCCTGAGGACATGAAGGAGAAGGCGGCCGAATACCGGCAATTGCTGCTGGATACGGCTGTCTCTGTCGATACAAATGCGATGGAGCAGTATTTCGAGAATGGGGATGTTGACGTTCCCACGCTGAAAGCCTGCATCAAGAAGGG
The DNA here is from genome assembly GCA_965276755.1 of Acetobacteraceae bacterium. Taxonomy (GTDB): domain Bacteria; phylum Pseudomonadota; class Alphaproteobacteria; order Acetobacterales; family Acetobacteraceae; genus CAJCIS01. Next base: position 833,743 of record OZ255625.1, on the reverse strand, counting down.
CGCGATCTCCGGCGAATTCCGCCCGGTGCTGTGCGGCACCGCGTTCAAGAACAAGGGCGTGCAGCCACTGCTGGATGCCGTGCTCGACTATTTGCCCAGCCCGATCGATGTGCCGGGCATTAAGGTTGCCGCCGAAGAGGGCGAGGAGGAGCACGTGCATGATGACCGTCGCGTGATTCCGGCCAATCCGAACGCGCCTTTCGCGGGGCTCGCCTTCAAGATCATTAATGACAAATACGGCACACTGACCTTCGTGCGCGTCTATGCCGGCACGCTCAAGCAGGGCGACATGGTGCAGAACACGACCAAGGATCACCGCGAGCGCATCGGCCGCATGTTCCAGATGCACGCGGACAAGCGCGCCGAAATCAAGGAAGTGCATGCGGGTGATATCGCGGCGTTTGTCGGATTGAAGGACACCGGCACGGGCGATACGCTGGCCAGCAGCGAAGACCCTGTGATTCTGGAGCGCATGGCCTTTCCCGTGCCTGTGATCGACATCTCCGTCGAACCCAAGACCAAGGACGGCGTGGAGAAGATGACGCTTGGCCTGCAGAAGCTTGCGGGCGAAGATCCCAGCCTGCGCCTGAAGACGGATCAGGAAACCGGCCAGACCATCCTGTCAGGCATGGGCGAGCTGCATCTGGAAATTATCATTGACCGCTTGCGCCGCGAGTATGGCGTGGACGCCAATATCGGCGCGCCGCAGGTGGCCTATCGGGAGACGATTTCCAAGACGCACACCGAAACCTACACGCACAAGAAGCAGTCGGGCGGCTCGGGTCAGTATGCCGAAGTCAAGATTATTTTCGCGCCGCAGGAGCGTAACCAGGGCGTGCTGTTCGAGAACAAGGTCGTGGGCGGCTCAATCCCGAAGGAGTATATTCCCGCGGTTGAAAAGGGCATTCGCGTGCAGGCTGATACCGGCGTGCTCGCGGGCTTCCAGACCGTGGATTTCAAATACACGCTGGTGGACGGCAAGTACCACGACGTCGATTCGTCAGCATTGGCCTTCGAAATCGCGTCCAAGGCATGCTTCCGCGAGGGCATGAAGAAGGCTGGGCCGATTATTCTGGAGCCGATCATGGACGTGGAGATTACCACGCCGAACGATCACGTCGGTGATGTGGTAGGCGACGTGAACCGGCGCCGCGGCATGATCCAGAACCAGGAGAGTTCGGGCAGCACGGTGATCGTGCGTGCGCATGTGCCGTTGAAGGAGATGTTCGGGTATATTTCGGATTTGCGGTCGATGACGAAGGGGCGGGCATCGTTTACGATGCAGTTCCATCACTACGATCCTGTGCCGCGGAATATTGCCGATGAGATCATGGCCAAGAGCGCTTAGGAGAAAGGAAGGCCAGGGGCTCTGCCCCTGGACCCCGCTGGGGGCCGAGGCCCCCAACCCCCATCTATCGTAGCCGTTAGAGATGGGGGTCTGGGGACTTGTCCCCAGCCGGGTCCAGGGGCGGAGCCCCTGGAAACTTGGTCACAATGTTGGCCGGGGTAGCGCGCCTACCTGTCCGACGCGCCGATCACCCAATTCCCGGGCCGCCTGGCCAAGCTCACGTGATATTCGATATTGGCGAAGTCGATGACGGTATCGGCCGCCCGGCCCCGGCGCGGATTCGAACTCAGCCAGGTGTAACTCGCAACGAGGTTGCCGTAGGAAAACGACGCCACATTCACGCGCAGCAACTCGCTTAGCGCGCCCGTTTTTGCATCGCTGCAAATTCTGACCTCGTTATCCGGCGAAGGGATGAAGCCATGCGCCAGCGCATCCTTGAGGGAATAGGCGCCATCGGAGACGCTGATTATCTTGAAATCGCTGCGGCACTTCCCGTGCGCCGGCACATGGCCGGACACCGTGAAATGGAGGTTCTTCACCCGCGGCACGCCGCTACCCGTATATGGCCTGAGCAGTTTGCCCCTGTAGGTCAGCACAGTGTCCGCCGCGACAGCGCTGCCGATGCTCGCCGTAAGGATGCCTATAACCATCATGGAGATGTTGCGCACGGTCATGCCCTCGTTGTCCTACCGCATAGTATGACTCTCGGTATGTGAACGATTCGAAAAGTTACAAGCGCGTTCCGTTGCAGAAATGCGAGAGTGGCCCGGCCTGTCAAGCGATCCCCTCGGACCCGCATACCTTGGCGAGAGCGCAAACCGCCCGCCATATCGTCTCATGGCCGACATAGAGGGGTGTCAATCCGAACCGCAACACATCCGGCGGCCGGAAATCGCCAATCACGCCCCGCGCGGCAAGCGCCGCCATGATCTCCTTCGCGCGCTCGTGGCGGAACGCGATATGGCTACCACGCGCGGCAGCCTGCACGGGCGTGATCAACCTCAGCGCCGGGCACAAGCGTGCCGCCCCAAGTGCGAACTGATCGAACAATGCGGCGGATTTGGCGGATACCGCCTGGCCATCGACGCCCAGGAACAGATCCACGCCCGCTTCCAGCGCCGCCAGCCCCAGGATTGGCGCCGTGCCGCATTGGAACTGCGCGACACCCGCGGCCGGCGCGTAGCCGGCGGCAAAATCGAACGGCGCGGCATGGCCGAACCAGCCGGGCAGGGGCGTTTCCAGCGCAGTTTGCAGCCGGCTTGCGACGTAGAGGAAAGCCGGCGCCCCAGGCCCGCCATTGAGGAACTTGTAACCACACCCCACGGCCAGATCGGCATCGCACCCGGCCAGATCCAGCGCCACCGCGCCGGCGCTATGGCTCAGATCCCAAAGCACCAATGCGTTGGCGGTGTGCGCCGCTTCCTGCACCGCCGCCATGTCCCATCGCGCGCCGCTGCGGTAATGCACATGGCATAGCACCACCAAGGCCGTGGTGGTATCGATGGCGCGCACGACATCCTCGCGCGCGACGGCCGCCACGGCTACGCCTGGCAACACGCGGGCCGCCGCTTCGGCCATGTGCCGGTCGGTGGGGAAGTCGCCAGCCTCCATCAAGATTGTTGGCCGCCCGGGTCGCAGCCGCGCACCCGCCACCATCAGCTTGAACAGATTGAGCGAGGTGCTGTCCGCCGCCACAACCTCGCCAGGTGCCGCGCCCACGAGGCGCCCGATCTTTCCCCCGATGCGTGTCTGCGCTTCCAGCCAGCCCGCATCGGCCCACGAGCGGATCAGCCCGCGCCCCCACTCCTCCTCCACCACGCGCGCGACGTGGCTCGGCGTGCCGCGGGGCAGGGGGCCCAGCGAGTTCCCATTCAGGTAGATCACACCCTTGGGCAGGGTGAACGCTTCCCGCCAAGGTGCGAGCACGTCCTGCTTGTCCAGCGCCCGGGCTTGATCCAGTGTGATCGCGCTCATGGCGCCAACATGCGCGCCCGCCGCGGCCGCGGCCAAGCCCGGAGCCTGACCCCTGGACCAGACCATCGCCGCCCCTCATGCCAGAGACCACGGCCTGGTTCGCGGTATCGGCACGCTCGACATGGCCGCCTCAATCGTCAATGGCGTGGTGGGCGCCGGCATCTTCACGCTGCCCGCGGTCATGGCGCTGCAAGCGGGTGCGGCTGCGCCGTGGGCTTATGGCGCGTGCGCGCTGGCGATGGCGGCCGTCGTCATCTGCTTTGCCGATGCGGGCAGCCGCGTGCCGACCAGCGGGGGCGCCTACGGCACCGTAGCCGCAGCCTTCGGGCCGGGTGCGGGGTTTGTCACCGGCATCCTGCTCGTGGTGTCGTGCCTGCTGGCCAGCGGCGGTATCTCGGCCGCATTGGCGGATATGGCCGGCTCGCTGGTGCCCGCGCTGGCCAATCCGCTGGGCCGGGGCGCCATCATCATCGCGACCATGGGCAGTGTCGGCGCCATCAACCTGGCCCGCGTTTCGCTGACTGCGCGGCTGATCGGCGCGGCCACGCTCTTCAAGTTGGTGCCGCTGCTGCTCTTCATCGCCCTGGGCGTGATCTTCTACGATCACGGCGCGCCCGCGGATGCCGGCACCGGCCAGCCCGGTGGTTTCGGCCGCGCAGTTATCCTGGCGCTTTTTGCCTTCTGCGGCATGGAAACCCCGCTCGGCGCCAGCGGCGAGACGCGCGAGGCCAACCGCTCCCTTCCCCGCGCCCTGTTTCTGGCCATGGGGTTCGTTCTTCTACTTTACCTGGCCATCCAATCCACCGCATCCCACTTGCTAGGCCCCGTACTTGCCCACTCCGCAGCACCGCTGGCGGACGCTGCCGGGCGCATTTCCGGCGCGGCGCGGGCCGTCATGCTGGCGGGCGCCGGTGTATCGATGCTGTTCTGGCTCGTGACCGACACGTTGGGCGCCTCGCGCATGCTCTTTGCCATGGCGCGGGACGGGCGCATGCCGGCGTATCTGGGCCATGTGCACCCTGGCACGCGCGTTCCTGCGCGCGCGGTGGTGATCTATGTCGGCACGGCGGTGGCACTTGCGCTCTCGGGCAGTTTCCTGACGCTGATCGTGGCCTCTGCCTTGAACTCGGCGGCGATCTACATCCTGGCCTGTGCCGCGGCGCTGCGACTGCACCGCCGGCGCACCGCATTTGCCGGGCCGGTCAGGCAGTTGGCCGTCCTGCCGATCATCGCGTTGGCGGGCATCGCCAGCATGATTGCCGTCATTCTCGCCGCCGAGCGCGCCGAAATCGCCGGGTTGCTGGCCACGGTGGCACTCGCCTGGCTGGTCCACGCCTTCCTTGCACGGCGCACCGCCTGAACGCTTGCGCGATGCCGTGACGCGCACCACTGTAGATGAATGAATACCCGTCAGCCCCCGCTTTTGGACATGACGCCGCAGGGCGAGTTCCGCGCGCCGGCCTTTCGGCTTAGCTGGCCGATGCGCGTGGGCCTGGCGGCACTGGCTGTGTCGTTTGTGGCCGGCGTGGTGGCTACGTTTGCGCTGGTGATCTCGCTTGCGCTTTTTGCAATTCCGCTGGCGCTGGCTGTGGGCGCGGTCGCCTACGTCGGTATTCGGCTTCAGCTTTGGCGCGCGGGGGGCGGGCGTCAGGTTGTGGTGCGGCGTCAGTAGTAGAAGGCTGGGGGAGATGTGCCATCCCCGCCAGACCCCCCGTCTGGTTTTTTATCAATACGACAGCCGGACGTAGTAGGTGCCGGCAATTGCCGTCTGACTGGCGCTTTGGGTAAATGTCAGCGTACCGAGGCCGCCGTTTGCCGGCGTCGCCGTAACCACCGCGTCAGTGTCACCAAATGCCGCGACCTGACTGCCGGCAAGCGTGTTGCCGCCGGCCTGGGTGCCGTCTGCGTTGGTGCCCACCCAGGTGAGTTGGCCCGAGCTTGGATCCTCATTGACGATGGCCCCCACGACCCCGCTTGGTGTCAGCGTGCCGCCGTTGCTGAACGTGACGGAGGCGGCAAGGCTGATCGGTGCCTGGGCAAGCGGCAGCGAGATTGTCTTGCTGCCGCCGGGTGGGAGCGTGAACTTGTAGATCGTGCGGGTTGCCGCCAGGGAGGCGGTGGAAACCGCGAGTGCTGCCAGAACGATGGCGGATGCCGGGGCCAGGCGGGGAAGGGATTTCATTGAACTCTCCTGTGCATGTCGCGCGGCCCATGCTAGGCAGTCGCGAGGGCTTTTCTGCCGGCGCGGCGATCGGACCATCCGGCCGCTACCGAACGGGACATGGCCTATCGGGCGCCGGTGGCAGCAGGCGAATTAATGCTTCTGAAGCGGTCTGAAAACGCCTTAATCAATCCTATGAAAGACGGGGGGTTTGGGGGGGATGGCACATCTCCCCCCAACTTTTTCTCCACTAGCCCTTTGTATGCCCCTGCAGTTTCTTCGCCGTGCGCACCGCGTGCGCGGCGCGCGCGGTGTGACGCGCCTGGCCCGCGGGCGACCTCGGCACGTGTTTGGTTGACTTATGATCGGTCTGCGGCGCCACGTTCGTGCCGTCGGGCGGCACCAGTTCCACGCTCTCCCCGTCCTGCAGGGTCAACGGCAGGGACGAATAGCTGAACACGTCGAACGATGCGTTGTAGGCTTGCGCGTCCGTCCAGGATTCCTGGGGCCGCGGTACCGTCGTGAAATGGCCGTTGATGACGCTGTCGCTGATCTCAAACGTCATGAAGCCGTGCCTGCTGTCGATGGAGGACATCAACTCCGCCTCGGTCTCCGGATCCTTGTAGCCGTTCGCGGCACCCAGATGGTGCAGGTTCCAGTATCCGCCATTGCCGATGACGAAGAAGGGGATGGTATGGGCACCCACCTTGCGCTCGATGCGCTGGTAATTGTGCACATGCGCGTTCAGCACCATGTTCGGCACGCGGCGAGACGCATTGATTGCGTCCTCGAGTTCGCGGGCCATGTTCGGGCTGCCGCTGTGATAGGTGTCGAACGAATAGATCGGATGGTGAACGGCAACGATTACCGCCTTTTTCGGATCTGCTGATTTCATCTGCTCGTGGAACCAGGCGCGCTGATCGGCATCGATCTGGCCGTGCTCAGGCACGTTGCTATAGAGGCCAATGAAGGTGGCAAACGGCGTGGTCAGCGTCCAATAGAAGAAGGGCTGGTGCATTGCCGGCCGGCCGCTGTCGCGCGATTCCTGCGTGTAGAAGGGTTTGCCGTCCGCTGATGGTTGAGCCAGGAAATTGCGGTAGTATCCCTCCAGCGTCGTTGCGTTCTCATCGACCGGTTCGCCGTCATGGTTGCCGGGAATGGCCATGATCGGCAGGGGGTATGTCTCATAGGGCTCGTAGTACTGATCGTAGTATTTATCGACCTCACCATTGTAGTACACCACATCGCCGACATGGTAGCAGAACGCCGGTGACATTGCCGCACCGCGCAACGATGGCGCCAGTTGCACGCCTTTGAGCGATTCCTCCATCCCGCGCGCGACCAGCTTTTGCGGTTCGGGATCCTTGACGCCGCCTGTGTCGCCCACGCAATGAAAAGCCATGCTGCCGGCCTGGGTGATTTCGGCGACCTCCTCGGGCGGCAGGATTTGGGCCAGGTCCATGACGAAGGGGGCGTTGTGCCCGGCCTTGTAGGCGTCTGGGATCGGCTCGAACTTGGTAATGCGCGGAATGGCATGGTGGGCCAGTGACGCACCGGGCTGGCGTGGACGATTGAAGGTCTTCGTCATGGCGGGTTCGCTCCCTTTGCTGGGCCACCCGACCAAGGTAACTCATTCCACCTGTGGCAGCACCCTGGAATTCATGACAATTCGAGGATGCGCGCCTGCGTTAGCGTGAAGGCCTCCGCCAGCAGCGTAACACTCCGCCGCCGCGCTGCCGCATCGTGGCAGGCTGTTACGATCGCCACCTCGTCCACCCCGAGCGAGCCCGCCACATCGAGCAGCCTTGCGCGCACCAGATCGGGCGTGCCTGAAAGCGCGCGTACCCGGAGCGCATCGGCGCGTGCGCGCTCGGCGGGGTTTAGCACGAAGGCGGCAGCCTCATCGGCGCTCGGCAGCGGCACGTAGAGCCCGCGTTCGCGCAAGGCGCGCCAAACCTCCCGCGGGCCGTAGAGGTAATCCGCTTCCTCCTGCGTGTCAGCGGCCATGGCCACCATGCAGATCGCGCTGTGCGGGCGCGGATTTTGCGCGCTCGGCCGGTAGGTTTCGCGGTAGATGTCCAGCGCTTCGGCCGCGCCTGCACCTTCGCTGAAGAAATAGGCGAAACAATAGGGCAGACCGAAATGGGCGGCGACCTGCGCGCCATACAGGCTGCTGCCCAGCACCCAGATCTGCGGGCCGCCCGGGCCCGCAGGCTGGGCGCGGATGTCGCGGAACGGATGGTCCGGCAGCAGCGGTTTGCCGCTGACCCATGCCATCAGATCGCGCAATTGCGCGGGGAACATTTCGGCCGCGTGTGCCGCGTTCGGATTGAGGGCAAAGGCTGTCTTGCCGTCGGAGCCGGGGGCGCGACCCAGCCCGAGATCGATCCGGCCGGGAGCGAGCGCTTCCAGAACGCGAAATTGCTCGGCGACCTTGAGGCTGCTGTAGTGCGGCAGCATGATGCCGGCGCTGCCCAGCCGGATGCGTGTGGTCACCATGGCCAGCGCGCCGAGCAGCACCTCGGGTGCGGACCCTGCGATGCTGTCGCTATTGTGGTGCTCCGAGACCCAGTATCGGTCGTACCCAAGCTTGTCGCAGAGTCGGGCCATCTCCACGGTCTCGCGAATGCTTTCCGCAGGTGTGCGGTCAGACACGATCATCGATTGGTCGAGTATAGATAACCGCAAATTTTGTCCTCAACTTGCCAAACTTCTTTGGTTCTTTCTTTCAAGAAAGAACTGCTTCCTTCCTAAAGCAGCCCCTCCTGCCGAAAAGAAATCCACCGACCATTACCCACGATCACATGGTCATGCACCGCGACCGATACAGTAGCCGCCGCATCCGCAATGGCGCGCGTCATGGCAATATCCTCGCGAGAAGGGGTAGGGTCGCCGCTAGGGTGATTATGCACCAGAATAAGGGCCACCGCATTCAGCTCCAGCGCGCGCTTGACAACTTCGCGCGGATAGACGGGCGTGTGATTGACCGTGCCGCGCGCCTGCGCCTCGTCTGCGAGCAGCCGGTTGCGATTATCTAGGAACAGCAGCCGAAATTGCTCGACGCGTTCGCGCGCCAGCACCGCGGTCAAATAGTCGATCACCGCCTGCCAATTGGCGAGCACGGGCCGGCCCATGACTTCGCAGCGCGCCAGGCGCAATGCGGCGGCGTGCACGATCTTCAGCGCCGCCGCGCCGCTTTGGCCCAGGCCTTCCACGTCCAGCAGATCGGTCATGGGGGCGGCGATGGCGTTGGCGAAGCTGCCGAAGCGCGCGATCAGGCGGTAGGCGATCGGCTTTGTGTCCCGCCGCAGAATGGCCAGGAACAGCACCGCTTCGAGCAGTTCGTGGTCTGCCAGCGCGTCCGGCCCGGCGGTCAGCAACCGTGCGCGCAGGCGGGCGCGGTGGTCCTCCGCACTCGTGGGCGAGGGCGCGGCTTTTAGAGGCGGCGCAGGAGCGGCAGGCGTGGAGACTGGGCGTTCGGTGCGCTCGAAACCGGCCAGGCTCTCGAGCTGGGAGAGCAGGTCGGCCTCGCTCAGCTCGCCCCCCATTTCAGGCGCCGTAGTGCGGATGATGCAGGCCAGCGGGCGAGATCGTGAACACCTCGCAGCCCTCTTCCGTCACGCCGACCATGTGCTCGAATTGCGCCGAGAGGCTGCGGTCGCGCGTGACCGCGGTCCAGCCGTCATCGAGCACTTTGACCTCCGGCCGGCCGGCATTGACCATCGGCTCGATGGTGAAGAACATGCCCGGCCGCAGGGTCGGCCCTTCGCCGCGCCTGCCGAAATGCAGCACGTTGGGCGGGGCGTGGAAATTCCGGCCGATGCCGTGGCCGCAAAAATCCCGTACTACGCTGAAACGATTGGCTTCCACGTATGCCTGGATCGCGTGGCCGATATCGCCCAGCGTGGCACCGGGCCGCACCGCCTCTACCCCACGCATCAGGGAGGCATAGGTCACCTGCATCAGCATGCGCGCCTTGGTGGACGGCATGCCGGCGACATACATCCGACTGGTATCGCCATGCCAGCCATCGAGGATAACGGTCACATCGATATTGACGATGTCGCCGTCGGCGAGCTTTCGATCGCCGGGAATGCCGTGGCAGACCACGTGATTGATGGATGTGCAAATCGATTTCGGAAAGCCGCGGTAATTAAGCGGCGCCGGCTGGGCATCGTGCGCAACGATAAAATCATGGCACAGCGTGTCCAGCTCGCCGGTGGTGACACCTGGCCTGACGTGCGGCGTGATCATGTCCAGGCACTCGGCCGCCAGCCGGCCGGCGTGCCTCATGCCCGCGAAGTCACCCGAAGCGTGGAGAATGATCCGCCGGGACTCGGTGCCGCCGTCCATGAACGCGTTTTCCTGCTGCAACTGACCAAGATGCGATCCGCGCCGCGCTGGTGCAAGGGCCGAGACGAGCTGGGTGGGATGTGCCATCCCCCCGGCCCCCCCGTCGATTTTACAGCTTAGTGATCGCGCCCGCGGCCGGTCTTGGACTGCAGCGCGTCGATCTGCTTGGAGGCTTGGGCCTTGCTCAAACCTGGGTCGAACGCTTCGCCCGCCTCGTCCGAGAGGGTCTTGAGGTAGGAGGCCTGCGCGCCGGTCATGCTTTCATCGCCGGTGGTCCAGGTGTCGGGATCCTTTTCGGCGTTGCTTGGCAGGGTGCCTGGGTCGCCCTCGCTCAGGCCGGGCTCGTTGCTGGTGTGTCGTGCAGGCGCCTCGCGCGGTTTGCTGCTCGGATCGCCTTCACTGGTGTGTGCTGTGTGTTTCATGGTCTGGCAAACGGGCCGCGTGCTTGGTTCGTTCCCTTCACTGTTGCTTGAAGATAGGTCGTTGCCACGCAGCTTAGGAAGAGTAAGGCTGTGGGAGCAGTGCCTGCCCCCCCATACCCCCCGTCATCAGTTAAGCGTCGGGTATTTGGCCTCGATCTCATTCGGGCGCTGGCGATCTGCCTTGTGCTCGTGTCTCATTGCGGTGCGGTTTATGCGGCCTGGTATGGCAAGACCGTGCCGCTCGCCATTGCGTATTGCGGCACGTTCGGCGTCGAGATTTTTTTCGTCCTCAGCGGCTATCTGGTCGGGCGCATTCTGTTGCAGGTGCCGCCTACACGTATTGCGTGGCGGCGCTTCATGGTGCGGCGGTGGCTGCGCACCTTGCCATTGTATTACTTGGCGCTGGCGGTGCTGTTCTGCATCTGGCCGCCGTCATTTTGGCAACCCGATCATCGCCGCGTCCTGCTGCGCGCCATTCCCGAATACGCGTTGTTTTTGCAGAACTTCGCGTGGACGATGGGCGACAACAACTGGTTCGGCGCGTCGTGGTCGCTTGCGGTGGAGGAATGGTTCTATCTGGGCTTCAGCGTAGCGGTTCTGGCGATCGCCGCCCGAGCCGGCCGCGCCACCGCGCTGTGCGTGTTGATACCGATCTTCCTGGTCATTCCGGCTATCGTCCGCGGCCTCGCCACACCGCTGAATTCGGCGCCGCATTCCGTTGTCACGGCCGTTGATCAGATTTGCATCGGGGTTATCGTGGCGTGGATCAGCCTGTCGGCACCTGCGAGGTTTCGCGCGCTGTCGTGGGTGTTGCCGTTTGGTTTGGCGCTGTGCACGCTGTTCTGGTTTCCGCAGCAGCGCTGGATTTCCCAGTCGATTCTGCAAGCCGTTTGGACCGACGTGCTGGGTGTCGGCATCGCGCTATGCCTCCCCGCCGCGGTCATGTGGCGCGATGCGCGGGGTCTGACCGCGGGCGCTGTGCGCGCTATCAGCTTGCGGTCCTACGGCTTGTATATCGTGCATTTGCCGGTCCTGGAGCTGAGCAGCTATTATCGAGAGCGGGTGCCGGCGCCGATCTGGTGTCAGATTGCGGCCGTGAGTGCCGTGATTTTGTTCGTGCCAGTTCTAACTTGGAATTACCTAGAACGGCCGCTCCTGCTGCCTCGTCTAACTAAAGACGGGGGGTCTGGGGGGGATGGCACATCTCCCCCAGCCTTTATTTAATGCGCGCTTTCCTTATCAAAAAACTGCGCATTCTCTGTACTTCCCGTGAGCGCCGTCGTGCTGGACTGCCCGCCGGCCGCGGTCGTTGCCACCGCATCGAACCAGCCCGTGCCCACCTCGCGTTGATGGCGCGTGGCCGTGTAGCCTTCGCTCTCGGCGGCGAACTCGGCCTGTTGCAGCTCGGAGTAGGCGCCCATGCCGCGCTCCTTGTAGCCGCGCGCGAGCTGGAACATCGAGTAATTCAGGCTGTGGAAGCCGGCCAGCGTCACGAACTGGAACTTGTAGCCCATCGCGCCGATCGATTTCTGGAAGTTCTCAATCTCGGCAGGTGAAAGCTTCTTTTTCCAGTTGAAGCTGGGCGAGCAGTTGTACGCCAGCATCTTGCCCGGGAATTTGCGGGCGATCTCGTTGGCGAAGCGCTCGGCCTCGGCCAGGTTCGGCTCGCTGGTTTCCCACCACAGCAGATCGGCGTAAGGCGCATAGGCCAGCGAACGGGCGATGGCGTAGTCCACGCCACACTCCTGCTTGATCCGGAAGAAGCCCTCGCGCGTGCGCTCGCCGGTCAGGAACGGCCGGTCGCGTTCATCGACGTCCGTCGTCAGCAATTGCGCGGCATGACTGTCGGTGCGGCAGAGCAGGATGGTGGACACGCCCTCCACGTCGGCTGCCAGGCGCGCGGCGTTCAGCGTGCGGATGTGCTGGGCGATCGGCACCAGCACCTTGCCGCCGAGATGGCCGCATTTCTTTTCGCTGGCGAGTTGGTCTTCGAAATGCACGCCGGCTGCACCGGCATCGATCATGGCACGCATCAGCTCGAAGGCGTTCAGCGCCCCGCCGAAGCCGGCCTCGGCGTCCGCCACGATCGGTGCCATCCAGTATTGGCTGTTATCGCCTTCCAGTTGCGCGATCTGGTCGCAGCGGCGCAGCGCGTTGTTGATCCGGCGCACGACCAGCGGCACCGAATTCACCGGATAGAGCGACTGGTCGGGATACATCTCGCCGGCGACATTGGCATCGCCCGCGACCTGCCAGCCTGACAGATAGATCGCCTTGAGGCCGGCCTTGACCTGCTGCATGGCCTGGTTGCCGGTGAGCGCGCCCAGCGTGTTGACGTAGGGCTCGGTCTTCAGCAGGTGCCACAAGCGCGCGGCGCCCATTTCGGCCAGCGTGTGCTTGATGCGGAAGCTGCCGGAGAGGCGGGTGACCTCCTCGGGCGAGTAGTCGCGCAAGATGCCGGCGAAACGCTCCGGGTCGTAGCCCGGAAGTGCGCCGCCCATGCCCTCGGGTGCCATGGCGGGGGTAAGCTTCGTCATCGCGCTGTCCTCTTTCGTATGCAGGCGGGGAGGCATATCGACCTTCGCTCCCGCAAAAGATAGCTTGTTGGCCGACGCTTGGGGCACTTTCCTGTCGCGTGCTTAACAAGCAACCCTGTAAACCTGTGAAGGCTGTCAATTGGCGCGCCCCCTGATCGGCCGGACCGTCCGCCGCCTGCGCTCGGAGCAAGGCGTCTCCCAGCAGGCGCTTGCGCAACGCCTGGGAATCTCGGCCAGCTACCTCAATTTGATCGAGCACGATCAGCGCAACGTCACCGCCTCCCTGCTCATCAAGCTCGCCGAAATGCTGCGCGTGGATTTCGCGGCCCTGTCCGGCGCGCAGGAGCGCGAGCTGGAAATCGGCCTGCGCGAAGTCTTCGCCGACCCGCTGCTTGGCGTAGAACCCGTGCCCGACGGCGAGGTCGAATCGACCGCGGCCAACCCCAACGCTGCCCGCGCCGTGCTCGCGCTGTATCGCGCGTGGCGCGTCGCGCGGGAGGACGCCAGCGGCATCGCCCTGCCGACCGGCCGGCGCATACTGCTGCCCAACGAGGAAGCGCGGGACGTCTTTCACGAACGCGCTAATCATTTTGCCGAGCTGGAAGCCTCGGCGGACGCGATCCTGTCCAATATCAACGTCGCACCTGCGGAGATGAACCACGCGCTGGCCGAGCGCCTGCGCCGCCTGCACGGTGTGTCCGTGCGCGTCGGCGGCATCGAGGACGCGCTGCGTCGCTATGATCCTGAAACGCGTCAACTGACGTTGTCCGAACAGCTGCCGCGTGAAAGCCGCGGCTTTCACCTGGGTTTCCAGATCATGCTGATGGAGGCGCGGGACGCGGTCGAGGCGCTGCTTGCCGCGATCTCGCCCACCACGCCCGAAGCCGCGGCCCTGATACGCATCGGTTTGCTGAATTACGGCGCGGCTTGCCTGCTGATGCCTTATGCGGCGTATCTGGATTCTGCGCGCGCGCTGCGCCACGACATCGATGCACTTGCCGCCCGCTTTGGCGTCAGCTTCGAACAAGCCGCCCAGCGCCTGTGCAGCCTGCAGCGTGGCGGCGCACGAGGCATTCCCTTCTTCTTCCTGCGTGTCGATCCCGCAGGCAATGTCAGCAAGCGCTTCTCGGCCGCGGGCTTTCCTTTTGCGCGCTATGGGGGGTCCTGCCCGCGCTGGATCGTGCACCGCGCCTTTGCCACGCCCGGGCAGTTGCGCGTGCAGGTGGCCCACCTGAATGACGGCGCCACGTTCCTCTGCTTCGCCCGCTGCATCGAGGGCCCGGCGTCGGCCTGGGGCGAGCCGCCCCCCACACATGTGATCGCCATGGGCTGTGACGTCGCCCACGCCGCGGACCTTGTCTATGCCGACGGCATTAACCTGGAGCACGCCGCGGTCGGCATCGGCCTGTCCTGCCGCCTGTGCGACCGCCCCAATTGCCGCAGCCGCGCCTTTCCGCCGCTGGAGCACCGCCTGGCGGTGGATCCGAACCTTGCGGGTGACAGTCCGTATCGTTTCGAGCCAAAGAGGTAACACACCCACCCCTTGCAACCGGGGCGGGCAAACGCTCTTGTGGCTTGACGGAACGACACGCTCCGGTAATTGCAAGCCCAAAACGGGAGATCGCACCATGACCTACAAACCACGTATGAGTCGCCTCGGCCTCATGGCCGGCACGGTGCTGAGCCTTTCACTCGGCTCGGGCATGGCGATGGCCGATAACGTGCTGACCTATCACAGCAGCAACCAGCGCCATGGTGATTACGTGGCGCCCACCCTGACGCAAGCGGCGGCCGCAGGCGTGCATTTCGATACCGGGTTCAACGCGTCTTTCTCGGGCAACGTCTATGCCCAGCCGCTCTTCTGGCACCCTAGAGGCGGCAGCCCGCTGGTAATCGTGGCCACTGAAAGCAACAGCGTGGTCGCGCTGGATGCGGCCACGGGTGCCACCGTCTGGTCGGTGCAGTTGCCTGCCTCGGTGCCCAATAGCGATCTGCCTTGCGGCAACATCAACCCCGAAGGCATTACCGGCACGCCGGTGATCGATGACACGTCCGGCACATTGTATCTGGACGCGCTGACTCTGGTGAACAATGCGCCGACGCATCAGATCTATGCGCTGTCGCTGGCCAACAAGGGCCAGACCCTGCCCGGCTGGCCGGTCAGCGTCGATGCGCTGGCGCAGAATGCCGGGCTGAGTTTTACCTCCTACACGCAGGGCAATAGGAGCGCGGCGCTGCTGTTCGGCGGCAATGTCTATTTTAGCTATGCCGGGCGCAGCGGTGATTGCGGCACCTATCACGGTACCGTCGTGCAGATCGACCCGTCCAACCAGAGCCTGGGCGGGTTATGGGCGACGCGCGCGCATGGCGGTGGTATCTGGGCGCAGGGCGGCACGTCCAGCGACGGCAAGTCACTGTTTGCCACGACCGGCAATACAATGGGCGCCAACAATGTCTGGCAGGATGGCGAGGCCATCATACGCCTCAAGCCGGGCCTGGCCCACTCGACCAACACGGCGGATTATTTTGCGCCGACCAATTGGCAGCAGCTCGACAATTCTGATGCCGATCTGGGCGGCACCGAAGCCATTCCGCTGAATGTTTTTGGCGGCAGCAAGCCCGAAGCGCGCATCATTGCGTTTGGCAAGGACGGCAACGCCTATTTGGCCAATCGGCAGAACCTTGGCGGCATTGGCGGGCAGATCGCAGTCACCGCTGTGTCCACCAGCGAAATTCTTACCGCACCCGCGACCTACAGCACGAAGGCGATGACAATGATCGCCTTTACCAACTCGTCGAGCCAGTCCTGCAGCGGCAACAGCATGACGATGCTCAACATCGCCGCATCGGGCACTTCGCCGATCACGACCGCCTGGTGCACGGGCTTCAACGGTCGGGGCTCGCCGATCGTGACGACGACGGATGGCGCGTCCAACCCGATCGTTTGGGTCACGGGCGCGGAAGGTGACAACGAATTGCACGCGTTCAATGCAACGACGGGTGCTGTCCTGTTCAACGGCAGCGGCACCGGAATGCAGGGATTGCGGCATTTCACAACGCTGATTTCGGCCGAGGGGCGGCTCTATGTGGCCGCGGATGGTAAGGTTTACGCGTTTACTTATTGAAGGCTAGGCCAGGGGGCTTGACCCCCTGAACCCCCACTGGGGACTTGTCCCCAGACCCCTTTTGTCAGGGTGTGATGCTGAACAGGGTTCCGCCGCCGCCGCCGCTGCCGCCAAGAGCCGCGGTTCCGTAGATCGCACCGTCCTTGCCCAACACCACGCCGGCCTCCGGATACTGGCCATCGGTGCCGTCAAAGTCGTGGATCACCCTGAATTTTGCGGTTCGCAAATCTATTTCGTAAACGGTTCCATCGTTGTACGTGCCGCCTTCATATGCAGTGCCGTAAAGCTTGCCACTTTTGCTGATTACGGGACGGGCTTGCGGCTGCCCCCCGTCGGGCGCACCCGCAAACGAGTGCAGGACAGAAAATGCTTGGGTGGCCAGATCGTACTTCCAGACAATTCCGAGATCGTGGCCGCCGCCGCGATAGGTCGTGCCGTAGAGCGCGTTTTCAAAAAGCGCTACGCCGGCGAACGGTACGGCGCCCATCTTCTTGCCCTCGAACGCATGCAGAACCGTGAATTGGTGTGTTGCCGGATCATAGGCGTAAATGCCGCCCGTGGATGATCTGGCGTGAAGCTCGTTCACGCCATAGATCACGCCTGCGCTGTCGAAAACAACGTTGCCGATGGGCGAGTTCTCGCCCTTTGCGCGGAAGGCGTAAAGCGGCTTCAGCGTCGGAACAGACGGCTTGACTTCGTACAGGTTGCCCACATTGTGTGCTCCGGCCTGCAAAGCCACGCCGTACAGCTTGCCATCACGTAGAGTAACGCCGCCGTAGGGGCTGGCGCCGTCCGCCGCACCGGCAAATGTATGCAGCGTTGTGAGCGCTAGCGATGCGAGGTCGAGCTGATAGACGGTCCCGGCGTTGCTGGCACCGCCGGATGCCGTCGTCCCATACAGCTCTCCGCCATGAAGCACGAGGGAGCCTTGCGGTTTGGAGCCGTCGGCGGCACCCGTGAAACTGAAGAGATACTGGAAGGAAGCGTTCGCTAGCGTATAGCTGAACACCGTACCCGCCTGATTGCCGATGGCAGTCGTTCCGTAAATGTCGCCCGCGTCATCCAGAACCAGATCGCCGGTTGGAACATAGCCGAGATCGGAAAATGAGAATGAGTGTAATACGGTAAAGGTGGAGGCTTGCGCAGGCCCGCAATTGGCCAGGCTTGCAAACCCGGCTGCGGCGGCAAGGGCCGCGTTTACGATTGCTTTCATCGACTAAGGTCCTTTTTTCAAAGAAAGAACTGGGTGAGATGGCTGGCGTATACGCCAGCCCCCCCCAGACCCCCCGTCGTTATTTTAGACGAGGTTTAAACAAATGACGGGGGGTCTGGGAGGGATGGCACATCTCCCCCAATCTTCCTAGCCTTCAACAACCGCCGGCAAGCCTCCATAGCATCCCTTGGTCTAATGCCGGTCAAGCATGCCAGCCCCCGAGGACAGTCGCTGGCAAACTCCAGATAGCACGGCCCGCAAACCATGTGCCGCTGCAGCGCCATCGCCGCCCCGCCCAAGGGCGCCCATTCGCCCGCATCCACAACCGCCGAATGTATCCCCAGCACCGGCAGGCCAAGCGAGGCGGCGATGTGCTTCGGCCCGGAATTGTTGCCCACGAACAGCGTGCAGGCGGCCATCACCTCGCTCAATTCCGCCAATTTCAGCGCGCCCACCATGGAGATTACGCACTCGCGCGCCACAACGCCGGCCAGCACCTCGCGCGCCACATCCTGCTCATCGCCACCGCCGACGATGATGGCGTGCATATCCTCTTCGGCCGCCAGCAGATCTATCAGGGCTGCGTAATTGCCGGGCGCCCATTGGCGCACCAAATTGCCCACGCCCGGGTGCACGCAAACCAGCCGCTTCGCCAGAAACGCAGCCGGCAGGCGCGCAAGTGCGGGCGCGCTCAGCGCCTCGCGCACGGGCGGCACGCACGCCACCTCAATCGGCCGGCACGCCGCGGCCGCGGCATCGACCAGGCTCAGCAAGCGCTCGGAGATATGCGCGTGCTTGGCTTCCAGGCGCTGATCGCCCTCCCATTCCAGCACCACGTCCAGCCAGGGGTACGCACCCGCGCGATCATAGCCCACAAGGAAGCGCGCGCCGGTATGGCGAAGTACCGGCCGCGTCTCGGGCTGCATGCGCAAATCGATCGCCATGTCGAAGCCGCCCTGGGCCAGGCGCGCGCGCAATGCCGCGTATTCCTGTTCGCTAACACCGCGCTGGCCGTCGCCTGAGCGCGCGTGAAAGAAGGTAAATTCGATCACCTCATCAATGCACGCCTCCCGCCGCGCCAATGCCGCACTGCCGGGCGGCACCAGCACGCTCAGGCGCGCGCCGGCAAAGCGTGCTGCCAGCGCTCGCAAGGCGGGCACCGCGGTCAGAAAGTCGCCGATGTGGTCTAGCTTGACCGCCAATATGCGCTTGATGGCGCCGAGCGCCGGCCCGGCGGGACCTGCATGAATGGCACGGACCGGCTCTGGGTCGGGCGCGTAATGATCGGCCTCGGCCGCCAGTCTGCGGCTGTGATAAGGATCGCCGCGCATAAAATTCGTGCGCCATGCGGCCGAAAAACGCGCCGAATCGTAACTGTCCTCGATACCCGCGCGGCTGGCCAATTCGTGGTGCATCAACTCGGCATGCGGCGTGTAGATCACGCTCAGCCCGGCGGCCTGCGCGCGCAGGCAGAAATCCAGATCGTTGTTGACCACGTCATGCGCTTCATCGAATCCGCCGAGCCGCTCGAAGACGTCGCGCCGCACCATCTGGCAGGCGCCGGTGACCGAGGACATCTCGCGCGCCACCGAGGCGAGCCCAAACGGTCCACCATCGTTGCCATCGGCAAAGCGAAACGCGTGGCGCGCATGCGTCTCCGCCAGATATTGGCCCGCATGCTGCACCTTGCCGTCTGGATAAAGCAGCTTGGCGCCCACCACGCCCACTTCCCGCCGCACGGCATGTTCCAGCAGCGCCTCCAGCCAGCCGGGCGCGCGCGCCTCGATATCGTCATTGAGGAATAGCAGCATGTCTCCGCGCGCTCGGACGGCGGCATGGTTGTTGAAGCGGGACCAGTTGAACGCGCCCGGCATGGCCAGCACCTGATCGGCAATGCGCGCGAGCCAGGCCTTCAACGCGCGCTCGGACGCCGGCGCATTATCCAGCACCACAATCTCGACCTGCTCGCGCGTGGTTGTTTCGCGAATTGAGGCAATGGCGCGCCGCACCAGCCCGCCGGTTCCCGCGGTGGGAATGATGATCGAGACCAGGCCGGCAAAGGGAGTGTCGCGCCAGAGCCGCCACGTGCCCGCAACGGCGCCGGCTTGCGGCGCGGCAAGCCATCCACGGCGGCGCGCAGTCTTGCGCAGGGCCGCGACACCTGTTGCCGCGTCGGTCACCACCGCAGTGGACGCCAGCACGCGATCGATATGGCGAATGTGGCTCGCTGCCTCGCTCAATTGCAGGACCAACCCGTAGCTGGAAGCGCGCACGACATCGAGTGTGCGCAGTCCCGCCCGATCCATGCTCGCTTGCGAGGCGCACCAGGGCCGGCCGACATAATCCATGTTCAGCAGCAATTCGGGCGACCAGTCCGGCTTGTAGAACGGCGCATCGCGGTCGTGCACCAAATTCCGGCGCCGCTCATCGGCGTAGATGAAATCAGCGCCACTGATCGCGAACGCCACGGCCATTTCCAGCAGCGCATCGCATCCCAGCACGTCACCGGCGTGGATCGCCATGAACAATTCCGGATGGGCAGGGGGCGCAGCGCCCTTCTTCTTGCCTTTTGCAGACGCCCTGCCCCGCACCATCAAACCGGGCGTCGCGCTGGCCGCGTCCAGGCCCACGCCATCGCCGATAACAAGCGTAAATTCCGCGTAAACCTGCCGCGCCAACGAGGCGAAGCTGACCCGCCAGGCCTCGTCCCCCTCGCCAGCCGTGCCCGGAAGAGGCGGCAGAACCGCCACCCGGAACAGCGGCTGACACCCATGCGCCTCCAATATTGCGCGCGCGAAAGCCTCCTCGGCGCGCGGCATGCGCGCGCGCGGCGCCGCCTCGCTCAGCACGTCATTGGCGGGTTCGACGGTCACGTTGAAGCTGCGCGTCTGCGTCTCGCCGTCCCGGCTGCTGGCCAGAACCGTGAACTGGTGCGTGCCATCACCGATGCCGCCGGGCGGCAGCACCAGTGCCCAACCGGCGCGCAGGCTGTCTGCGCAATCGGGATAGGCGCGGCCGATATCCTCCCGCCGCATGCCGACATAGGCCTGCCCGCAGGCCTGGCCGTCGCACAGCACGGAGACCGTGGCGATCCCGGCCGGCGCCACTGCCCAGCCCGAGATCGTCAATGCCCCGCGCACCGGCTCCAGCGCACCATCACCGGCCAAAGTGGGCTTATCGATCTCCAGCCGCGTGCGGATGGGCGCCGCTGCCGCGGCCACGATTGCGTGCGCCGGCAGCAGCGGCGTTTCCAGCGTCAGGCTTTCGCCATCCGCGGTGCGCAGCCGCAAGCTCAGCCGCTCGCCGGCGGCCAGCAGCGGCATGGGCGTGAAGCTGAAGGCAAAACCCGCATCCGCGCCGCCGGCAATGAGGGGATAGTCGCGCGCCACGTCCGGCCGGGCCAGCCCGCGCGTGCCCACGGCCAGAGTACGGCGCCCGCGCATGGCCACGATGTCGCGGATTTGCCCGGGTGCCACGGCCCAGCCGGTAATGCTCACCACGCCGCGATCGCCCCGAGTCGCACCAAGTGTCGCGCCATCGCAATGCAGGCGTAGGCCGCTTTCGCTGCTCGCGCTGCCCGGAGTCCCGGCCTGCGATGCACCCGCGGGCACGGTGACCGGCACGATCACCTGGCGGCTCTCGCCCGCGCCATCGCTGAGTTGCACGCGAATAGAAGCGGGTCCCGCGGGCTGGCCCGCAAGACTGGCCGCAAAGACGAAGCCGCTGGATGCCGCCTGCGGATAATCGGTGTAGATCTCGGCGATGTCGGGTCGCGAGAGCCCCAGCTCCGCGCGCCCAAGTGCCGTTTCACCAAGAAAAACGCTGATTTGGGAAACGCCTGCCTGTGACAAGCCCCAGCCCCGCAGCCTCAGCTCGCCGCCGGCCTCGATGCGCACATCTTCCATGAACAGCCGGATCGGCCAGTTCGCGCGTGCGGGCGCGCCGGCAGGCGGCGCCACGCGCACGCCGCGCCGGTTAGTCTGCCCGCCCACGGTCTTGACCACGATGCCGATCTGGCTGTCGGACGTGATCACCGCTTCCGCCGGCACCTGGGCGGAAAAGCTGAAGCCGCAATGATCGACGTGGCGATAATGCGGGAAATTGCGTGCCACATCCGGACGCGGCAGGCCGTAGCGCGCATAGCCCAGGACGGCATCATCGAGAGTCACGCGAATTTCGGCAATGTCCTCGGGCGCAATCGCCCAGCCCGCGCCCTGGATCGCAGCACCTGGGTGCAGCTTCTCGCCCGGCTTGGGCTGGTCCAGTGTGATCAGGATGAAGCCCGCATCGGCGGCAATTTGGGCAGGTGTTGCGGGGGCGGCAGGTGCTGCGGCCACGCCGGGGAAGCCCGGCAGCGCCAGCAGCCCCGTCCAGAAAGCGCGCCAGTCGCCCGCCTGCGCTACGGACGCGGCGGGCACCAGCCCGGCTAGCCAGGCGATCTGCTCTGGCGTGGGTTTCGTGCCGCTGCGCTCGTGCGGCATGGGCGTGCCGCGCGCCAGGGCCTGGGGCACCGCGGCCTGGAATTCGCCCGACAGCATCAGGCCCGTCAGAAAACCCTGCAGCGGGTTGGACTTGGCTTCGGCGATCACAAAGGAGTTTTCCGGGTCACGTCCGAGGAAGACCTGGTAGCCCATCAGCACGTCGCGATCGCTCCCCGGACCATGCGTCTGGGGCGAGAAGGTGAACTCGGCTGCCGGTGCGGCGCTCGCCGGCGGGGGCGGCATCTGGCTGCGAAAGGGCACCCGGGCGGCGCTTTCCGGGGCGCTCGCTGATGCCGTGTTCTGCGCGGCCGAGCGCGCGGGACTCAGCCGCGATCGGGAAGGTATGCGCGCAGGCCGTGAGCTATCGCGATCCGGGACATCGGCGCACATGCCCGTCCTTACCTTTCAGAGAGTGAGCCGTGCAAGAACGCCGGAAGGCCAAGCCGCGCTTGACGATTGCGCGCGCCTCCTGAAAGAAACGCATAACCGCGTGTGCGCCCCGGCAGCGCCCTGCACCCATTCAGACGGAGGCCACGACAGGAGGGCATGCGCGGTGGACACGTCGATGCCATCACGCGCCGCGCCGTTGCGGGCTGGGCCGCGGACTCGGATCGGCCGCACGATCGCCTGACCGTGCTGGTTGCCGTTGATGGCGTGCAACTCGGGCAGGCGATTGCTGACCGGCTGCGGCGCGACCTGGAAAGCCTGGGCCGCTACGGCGATGGGCGTCACGGATTTTCCTTCGAATTTCCCGAGCCGCTCGATCCCGGCACCGAGCACATGATCCTGGTCCGCTTTGCCGAGGACGGCGCGCGCCTGCCAAACGGCGAGCGCCGCCTGCCACCGCTTGCCGAAATGCGCCCACCTGTGCCGGCGGCACTGCCCGTCCCGCCACCGGTGGCAGCCCCGCCCAAACGCGCCAGGCGTGCCACCCGCGCGCCCGCGCTGCCACAGGATCTGATGCCCATATTGGTCACCGCGCCGGGCCGCTCCGGCACCACCCTGATGATGGGCCTGCTGGCCAGGTCGCCCGCGATCGTGGCCGCCGAACTCGTCCCCTACGAGCTGCGTCTGCTGTCCTATTACAGTGCCGCCTTCGGCGTGCTCACCGCACCCGCGGACCTGGAGCGTTCGACCCATCCCGACCGCCTTGAGGGCGATGGCTTCCATATCGGCTTCAATCCATTTCACGCACCACAATACATGCCCGCCTTCCACGACCGCGCTACGTTGCTGGATTACTTCCAGACTTATGCGCCCGACCGCGCGCTCGCCTTTGCGCGCGATATGGTGGGCGAATATTACACCCGCCTCGCGCGGGACAAAGCCAAGCCGGGTGCCCGCTACTTCGCCGAGAAAGGCAACAATTTGCACGCGCCCACGCGCGCCTTTACCAGGCGCGTGTTCCCGCAGATGCGTGAGCTGGTCATCGTACGCGACCCTCGCGACGTGCTGTGCTCGCACATGGCCTATTTTTCCAGCCCGCCGGAAAAGGCGTTTTCCCAGCTTACTCATGCCTGCCGCCAGTTGCTGGCCATTCGCGCGCAGGCCCAGCCGGACACGCACATTCTCAAATACGAGGACATGGTGGCAGACGACCCGACCTGCTTTGCCGCCTTATCCGCCTTTCTGGATACCGCGGTCCAACCTGAAGGCGGGGCGCGGCCGGGCGAGGTCTTTCGCAGCCACGGCACGTCGATTTCCCCGGGAGCGTCGGTCGGGCGCTGGCGCAGCAATCTGGGCGAGGCGCTGCGCGCCCGCTGCGCGCAGGAATGGGGGGACTTTTTGACGACCTTCGGCTACGATGTAGTCTAGCAGGGGGCAAAGTGTTGGTGGTAAGAAGTGAAGGATGTTCTTTTTTGAAAAAAAGAACCAAAAAACTTTTGTCAGTTAGCCCCGTGCAAATGAGCAAGAGTTTTTTGCTTCTTTTTTTCAAAAAAGAAGAACTTCCTTAACTGACGGAGATCGTTCGGTGCTTGCAAAATTATTCGCAGCCGATTTCGACGGCTATTTCGCCGAGGCAGGGCAGGGCGATCCGCTCTGGCTGTTCGTGCACGTGCCCAAGACCGCCGGCAGCTCCATGCAGGCCGAAATGGAGCAGATCCATAAACCCGCAGCCAACATCGAAATCGACTACAAGGACACCACAAAACCCTATCAGGTCCTGATGGATGAGGCCGTGCAACGCTTCATCGCCAATCACCACGAGCGGCACTATCGATTTGCCAGCGGCCACGTGCTCGCGCGCCATACCGAAACCATGCGCCCGGCCATTCCCGAACTGCGTTGCTATTCCATGCTGCGCAACCCGATTGCGCGCATCATCTCGGACTACCGTTACCAGCGCTCGGACATGAACGTTGCCCGTGCCGGCTTCATTGCCAAGACGCCCGATTTTGCCACCTACGTCGCGCGGCCATTCGTGCACAACAAGACCGCACTGGCGCTCGTGCCCCGCCCGATGGTGATGGCTGGCGATAACGATGGCGCGGTCGATTACGTGATGAACAATTACGCCTTTATCGGTCTGCAGGAAATGTACCCGCTCTGCCTGCGCGCGCTGACCACGCTGATGGGCCATCCGCGCATCGCCGAAGCCCGCGTTCGCGTCAACCCGGAATCCGAAGACAACAAGGTCACGCTGAGCCCGGCCGAGGACGCCGAGTTGCGGCGCCTCAACGCGGTCGATATCGCGATCGTCACCGCCTTTACCAACAAGTGGCGCGGCATTCGCGACGATCTGCGTGCCTATTTGACCCAACGTGCGCGCGCGGCGGCGTAGGAAGCAGGCACAAAATGGTCTATTCAGGCGGGGCAGTCGCGAAGACCCTGTCCTCGGCTTTGCACGGCGCGGGCAGGCTCTGCTCCCGCAGCCTTTTCAGCGTGTGCTATGGGCTTGGAGTGCCTGGGTCTGATCCAGGGCACGGATCGAGAGGCTAGTGACGTGATGATACGCCTTGGCGCAGAATTTGATACAATCCACCCAGCATGTGCGCCTATAAAGACATTCGTGCCTGTCGGAGGCGTGACGTTGATCCCGAATCTGGCGCATAAGTTTATGAGCGCGCGACTATCTTGAAGCGGCCATTTATGCCATAGAGGGCTTCAGAACCTGGCTTATGCAATTGCAAGTTGAAGTGAGGGGACGAAAATACTCGCAGGCGGAGGCGTGTGGGGCTGTGAGAGCATCAAGAGGGGTAGGTAGCGGCTAGGCCAAGGACAAGGTGTTGATCGACGGAGTAACAGCGATGCTGTGCCAGACAGCGTCCTTGTCGCTCGTGAGGACACCCCCCGAAAGCCTTCCTCACTCGCCCAGTCTGGAATGCAACCTGTGTCGGGCCACTGCAGAGGACAGGAATGATTGAAAGAGGGCGGTCCCGTGCCGCCCTCTTCCAGCCATTCCGCTGGAATTACGAAGGAGATTTACGTGAAACGCTTTGCTCTCGCCGCGGCTATTTTACTGTCCGCAGCTCCCGCCATGGCGGCCGGCCTGCAATTTAATTCCGCGCCGGTGTTCATCGGTCAGGTGGAGACCCAGCATGGCATCATCGGGCTGGGCTATTACGCCTCGATCATGAGCGTCGGGCCGAATGCCCAGGGCTACATGGAAATTTGGACCAACACTGCCGTGATTCAAAGCCAGGAGAGCTACGCCGACCATCTGGCCATTCAGATGCGGGCGATTTGCAACAAATCGGGCGACAATTCGTGCGTGAATGGCGTGCCCGGCTGGCAGGAAACGTTGGTGCAGGTCGTATCCCAGACCCAGTATTGAGGGCTGGGTAGAAGCTGACCGCCCCGGTGGGGCGAGGCCGAAAGGGTCGGTCTCGCCGTCCGGCGCCTTTCGTCGCATGGTTTGCCGCGCTCGATTGATGAAGCTGCGCGGCTTGCTTTCTGCCGTCCGCGCCAGTCCTCACGGCGAGGCCGCTTGGCCGAAGCAATCAAGTGGCATACGGCTAACGTCGGTCGTGCAGCCCTGGATTGCGGCTTGCTGTGACGCCGGCGCGTTGAACTCGCCGCAGCCTGGCATAGAGCGGTGAAGAGGCTGGGAAGCACGCCCTTATCCGCGCAGCATTCGGAAGAAGCGCCTGGATGCGCGCCTCACACCACCAGGGCCGGCCGAGGCGCCACGCGATCCAGGTAAGCCGCCAGATCGTCGGCAACCGCCGTGAACCGCGGCGCGATTGCGTCATACAGCGCGATATCCATCGCATTGCACGCGCGGATTTCCTCCAGCAGCGCATCGCTCAACGGCACGTCGGTTTCCGGCGTCGGATCGTTGATGCGCTTGCGCACCTTGGAGAATTTCGGCTTCTTGGCAAACCAGGTCAGCGCGTGCAGCGACGTTGCATAGAGTTCCTGCACGCCGATGAAGCGATACGTGCCGATCAGCCAATCCACGCACGCCTCCACATCGCCCGATACGCGCAAATCGTTCGGCAGCAGGCTGGTCGCCGTTTTGTTCCAGTCGCCCTCGACGCGGAGGTAATCCTCGATCGTGGGATAGGCCGCATGGAATTGCTCCCATCCTGGGTGCAAGGGCGAGCGCTGGTAGCGGAAATCGGAGACGAAGCGGCGCACCGGATCGCGCAGCAGCGTGAACGGCCGCACGTCGGGTACCTCGCTGACGATGCGATCGAGCTGGGCCGCGTTGATGTGGCCCGTGCAATAGCGGTAGCGCTTGGCCTGCGCGAGTTCGATGAAGCGGTTGACGCTCTTGTCGAACAGAGCCTCATAGCTCTGATCGACCTCGCTCGGATCGAGCTTGCTGTAGTCGATGTAAATGTGATGGTTCGGAAACAGAGATGGCACCATCTCGCCATTCAGCGAACTGCCGGCGGTCTTGGGCACGTGCACGAAAAACCACAACGGCGTTCCGGCGTGGGCATCGGCGAAGTATTTTTCAAAATTGCCGGCGAATAAATCGTTGAGGTCCATGAATCGTGTTCCGTTTCGGTCTTGCGTGGATCAGAAAGACTGGAGGAGATGTGCCATCCCCCCCAGACCCCCCGTCATTTATTTAAGGCGGCGCCCCGTCTTGGCTTCACGCTACCAAGCCGCCCATTCCGGCCGGACCAGCCCCAGAATGCCAAGCGCGGCACCGGCAATTCCCAGCAACAAGCCAATGATCGTCAGCATCGACGAACTCGTGATCACTGACGCCGTGGTCAGAACGATCGCCAATTGCAGTGCGGCCGCGGCATTATCATAGGCCTCGAGGTGCTCATGCGCGCGATCGCGGCGTTCTTCATCGGCGTGCGCCTGTTCGGCAATCGCCGCCTTGCCGCCCTTGGTGTCCTTCTCGAAATGGTCCGCGTCATGCCGAAGGCCGGCAACTGCCGCATCGCGCGCCGGGCCTGCCGGTGCGGTGACCTCGACGACGGACGCCATGTCCTTTGCCTCGTTGGCGCGGATCGACTTGGCCTGGTATTGCGCCCAAAGATCGGCCGCGGCGATCGAGCTCTGGTTCATCTTCGTCTGCGCGTGCTGCGCGCCCTGCTCGACAAAGGCCAGACCGGCCGCAAGTGCTGCGATCAGCAGCGCGCTGTAGAGGCGTCCGCCTTCGGCGGCTTCCTTGGCATGTTCGTGCTGTTCCAGCGTCTCACTCATGGCCCGACGTGTCCCCCTATTCCGCCGCGATGCGCAAGGCTTCCGGCAGGCTCAGCCGCCCGTCATAGAGCGCTCGCCCCAGCACAACGCCTTCCAGCATCCCTTCGCCTTGCCGGGCCAGGGCACGCAGATGCGCCGGCGTGCCGATCCCGCCACTGGCAATCACCGGCGTGGAAACGGCGGCGGCGAGCGCCAGTGTGGCATCGATGTCATTGCCGCCGAGCATGCCGTCCCGCGCAATTTCGGTATAGATGATTGCGGCTGCACCATCCTGTTCGACGCGCAGGGCCAGTTCGACCGCGGTCATGCCCCCGCTCTGCGCCCAGCCATCTGTTGCCACCACGCCGTCGCGCGCATCGATCCCCACAGCCACGCGGCCCGGGTATTGCCGGCACGCCGCGCGCAACAGATCGGGCTCGCGCACCGCGGCACTCCCCAGGATCACGCGCGCCATGCCTGCCTCCAGCCAGGTGGCCACATCTTCCATGCTGCGAACGCCGCCGCCCAACTGCACCGGCACGCGTGAAGCGGCCAGGATCGCCAGCACCGCATCGCGGTTCACCGCGTGTCCTGCAAACGCCCCGTCCAGATCCACAACGTGCAGCCAAACCGCCCCCTGGTCCTGCCAGAGCCGCGCCTGTGCCGCAGGATCGTCCGAATAGATTGTAGCTGCGTTCATGTCGCCGCGCTGCAAGCGCACGCACTGCCCTGCCTTGATATCAATGGCCGGATAAACGGTCAGCAGGAGAGCACCTGAACAATCAAAAGTTTTTTGGTTCTTTTTTTCAAAAAAGAACTGCTTCTCTTCTTCATCTATCTGTCACTTCAAAGTCTTCGTATAAAAAAACCCACGCAAACTGCGCCCCTTAACCCGCGCGTAATTCGGATGCTCCCCCCAGCGCAAATAACCAAGCGACTCATAAAGCGCGATCGCCGCCGCCTGTGTCTCGCGCACGTCCAAATTCAGCACGCGATAGCCGGCTGTGCGCGCCCGCTCCTCGACCTTGAGCATCATCAGCCGGGCCAGACCGTGCCCGCGCGCGTATGGCGCCACGAAGGCGTGCATGAACACCGCCGCATGGGCCTGGGCTTCATTGTTGCGCGGCGGGCGGACAAGCTGTGCCGAGCCGGTGATCACGCCGTCGGCACGCCCGATGAACAGGTCGCGCTCCGGCACCAGGATCACGCCGCGGAAATAGCGCTCCAACGCCAGGCGGCCGGGCGGGTGGACCCAGCCGAAGCCGCCGCCATCGAGGATCGCCGCATCCGTTGCCTCGCACAACGCGGCCAGATCGTCATCGCTCAGCTGTTCGGTCAGGCATTCGACCGCAAGCCTGGGGATTGCCTCGGGAACCGCGACGGTGGCATCGGGCAAGCCGTCCCCCGGTTGCATCAGGGCTGCCACGTCAGGAAATTGCCGAGGATACGCAGGCCTGCCTCCTGGCTTTTTTCCACGTGGAATTGGGTGCCTGCGGTATTGCCGCGCGCGACCAGGGCGGGGACGCTGCCGCCGTAATCGGCAGTGCCCAGCACCTGGGCCGCATCATAGTCGCGAAGGCCATAACCGTGCACGAAATAGAAATGCTCGCCCGGGGCCAGTCCGTCCAGCAGCTTGTGGATGCCTGGCGTGAAGTGCACCGCGTTCCAGCCCATGTGCGGCAGGCGCAGGCCGGGCGCGTGCAGGGGCGCGATCTCGCCCGTAATCCAGCCGAAGCCGGGCGTGGTCTGATGTTCCAGGCCGCGTTCGGCCATCAACTGCATGCCGACGCAAATTCCCAGAAACGGCCGGCCACTTTCTACCGAGCCCTCCAGCGCCTGGCGCAACGCCGGATTGGACGACAGGCCCGCCGCACAATCGGCAAACGCCCCCTGGCCCGGCAGCACGAGGCGATCAGCGCGCGCAACCAGTTCGGGATCGGCGGTGATCAGGATTTCGGCCGCAAGCCCGGCCCGCTCGCCCGCCACGGTCAGCGCGCGCGCTGCCGAGGCAAGATTGCCGCTGCCATAATCGATCACCGCAACCAGCATCAGCCGAGCGAACCGGTCCGCAACTCCGGGCGCTCGGCAAGCAGGCGCAGCAGCGCGGCATCGTGGCTGGCGGCGATCACGGGCCCGGCCGGACGCCAGCCGCGCAGACCCAGCCACCAGCGCACCAGATCTCGCCCGAAAATGCCCTGGACCAGGAACACGGCCAGGGGTGCCGCCACGGAATGGGTCATTGCGCCGAGTTTGACTGCCCCGATGGCGCCGGCCAGCACCAGCAGCGCGGGCAACCACGCGCCCTGAACCAGCAGCCATAGCCAGCCGAACAGCGCCGCACCCCAGGAAAAGCCCTCGCGCACCAGCACGGGCAAAGGCTGCGTGCCGCCAGGCGGGGCCAGGTGACTGGTAAAGACGATCACAGCGCGCCCTTTGTGGACGGGATCGCCCCACCCGCGCGCGGATCGGGTTCGACCGCCATGCGCAGCGCGCGCGCGGTGGCCTTGAAGCAGGCTTCGGCCACGTGGTGCGCATTCTGCCCGGCGCGGGCCGTGACGTGCAGGGTCAGGCCCGCATTGGCCGCAAGCGCGCGGAAGAATTCCTCGACGAGCTGGGTGTCCATGGCGCCGATCGACTCGCGAGTGAAGCCCACGCGCCAGGCCAGGTAGCCGCGGCCGGAGATGTCGATCGCCGCCTCCACCAATGCCTCGTCCATAGGCACGATCGCGTGGCCCATGCGCCTGATGCCGCGCTTTTCGCCCAGCGCCTGGGAGATCGCCTGCCCCAGCACGATGCCGACATCTTCGACGGTATGGTGGGCATCGATATGCAGATCGCCCTGCACCTGGACGGTCAGGTCCAACAGGCCGTGGCGGGCGAAAGCGGTCAGCATGTGGTCGAAAAAGCCGACCCCGGTCTGGATCGTGGAGGCGCTGCTGCCGTCCAGGTCCAGCGAGAGCGTGACGTTGGTCTCGCTCGTGCGGCGGGTCAGGCCGGCATGGCGCATCTTAGCGTGAGGGGCGGACTGGTCCATGCCTGGGCCGTATATGCTAGACCAACGGCAATTGGCAAAGATGGCCTGAGACAAGGCCCTGGTGGGATGTAACGCCTATGACTGAGATTATTCGACTTGATCCGCATGACCCGCTGCCGGAGGCCAAGCCGTTTGCACTGGTGATCCGCCGGTTTGGCGAGGATGATCCGCGCGCGGTGGTGACCGAAATCGACTTCATGGGCGCGCATCCCGCCATGTCCGTAGCTACCGCCGCCGATGGCGCGCCGCTGTCATGGGAGGATGCCGTGCAAGGCGCCCGGCGCGAGGCCGAAGAACGCGGTTTTGCCAAGCTTTATGCGGTTGACCGCACCGCCGGGCGGCGGGAACAGGCGATTATCGGCCGAGGGGGGGACCACGGCACGCATGGCGATGCGTTGAGTGATACGGATGAGGAGGAGGGCGTTGCCGGGTCGACTATTCTCGATCGGGGGCATGATGCCGGGTTTATGCGGTAGGAGGAAAGGAAGTGGTCCTTTTTTGAAAAAAAAGGACCACAAAACTTTTGTCTATTGCACCAGCCCAAATACCGACACGCTCTTGTAGCCGGGCACATAGAGGCGCCCGTTGGCCTGCATGGGCGTCAGAAACGAATTCTGGTTCGGATTGGGCCAGTTCCCCGTGTTCGCCGAAAAGATCGGCGCCCCTAGGCTATCCGCCTGATACGCCTCTACCGACACCGGCGAGGAACGCCTGATCAGCCACACCACGCCCGTGCCCGCGGCAGCGCCATTGGACGAGATGATGGGCAGCGATCCGCCATAGCCTGCATTCGTAGTGCCCTGGGCGGAAGGCGTCAGCACTGGTGCCGCGCCAATGCCCACCGAAAATGCCCGCAGCACGTCGCTATCGACCTGCACATAGACCAGCGGTCCCGCTGATGGGCTGTTGTAGAAAGCGGGCCCACCCCACGTGCCGCCGCCCGAGCCATTGAGCCGCTGGCTCTGCAAAGCCCCACTGTCATCGCGCTTGTTGCCGCCCAGATGCTGCTGGTTGAGCAGGTAGAGGACAGCATCCTTGCCGATGGCCACTGCCATGGGTGGTGCGGTCTGGCCGGCCAGCGGCGGCAGGAGCATGACACCACCGGAGCCGAAATCCGTGTCGCTCGCGTTCAGCCGGCCATAGGCAGACGGCGTGAAGCGGTTATGCACCGCGCTCAGAGTGGGCGGGACGTCCAACACGCTTTCGCCCCAATCCTTGTCGCGTCTCTGGAAATTGCCATTGCCGGTGACGACGAAGATGTGTCCGCTGGCATCGATGGCCGGCGCGAAGCCGCTCATCCAGATGCTGGCCAGTTCCGTGCCACCTGGCGTCTCTATCGTGTGGAACTGCGATTTTTGCTGGAGCGTGGCGCTGTCATAGCCCAGCAGCCAGCCGGAGATGCTGCCTGCATTGTTGTCGCAATGCGAGCCGATGCCGATGTAGATCGTGCCGTCCGCGGTGGCCAGGCTGGCGCGGTTCCATTGATTTTTCGCGTCGAATTGCAGCGTGCTGCCATCCGATAGCGTCACGGAGGGCGAAATGACGCTGGGCGGCATGATGTCGGCGCCGGTTCCAAGGTCGAGCGCATGCAGGCTGGTCTGGAATTGCTTGCGCGGCGCCTCCGTCGCGGCCACGACATAGATGACGGCGTGGCCGTTGCTGCGCAGGATCACGGGCGTGCTGGTGATGCCGTATTCCGGCACCACGTCACTGCATCCGACATCGTGGCTGTCCTGAGGTTGGCCCAGGCTGACCTGCCAGAGCAGGGCGTAGCTCTGCGCGTCATAGGCGAAGACACTGTTGTGGCCGGTCGCGATAATCAGCACGTCATGCGTGCTGCCGTCCGGCATCGTGTAGCCGGTCACGAGGAGCGGTTGGGAGAAGACGTTGCCGTCCACGGACAATGTCTGCAACAGCCCGAAATTGGGCGAGGCGACGGTGGTGGGATTGAGGTCAGTTTCGGCCTGGTTCCAGCCGGTGCGGTTATTGTCGTAGTGGTAGCCCAGGACATCGATGGGCGTGCCGCCATAGGGTCGGGCATGGCCGGTCAGCCTTGCGGATTGAGGCAGCAGGCTGTGGGGGGCGGGGTGGCTGGGATGGTGCTCGGCTGATAGCGCCGGGGCGGGTTGCGTTGAAGAATGTGGCAAAAACGAGCGCGGCGTGCCGGCAGTTTAGCATTTTGGTCCTCACGGGGCTGTGAGGAACGTTTAGATGACAGGGACAATGTTGGCTAGTCTGACTAAAAAGATTGGGGGAAATGTGCCATCCCCCCCAAACCCCCCGTCATTATTTTAGATCCCCATCTACATGGCCGGCGCTTGTACCGGCTCGGGAAACTGTGGCAAGTCCTGCCCTGGTGCATCGGTCTGGGGCACAAAGGGTCCGGGGTTGGGCAGGTCGATGGGGCTCGGCTGCGGCTCGGTCAGCGGTCCTGGCTGGTCCATGTCCACTCTCCTTCTTAAGGGCTAGGCTGCTACGAACGGCGCATCCTCGGCGGGGTTTTCCACGATCCCGGCCGCTGCACGCACCCGCTCGCGGCCGAAGGCGCGCTCCAGACGCCGCACCGTGAAATGCGCGCGCGCCAGGCGGCGGTAATGTTCCAGGAACGCGGTGTTAAGCGTCACCGCCGCGGCAGCGCCGGCCAGCGGCACAGCTTGGGCGGCAAACTTTTCGCCTAACACCACGCCCCAGCGCGCCGCCACGCCCGACAGCATCGCGCGCGCAGCATTGCCCTGCAGCATGAAGCGGGCCGAGAGGTATCCGCCCTCATCGCCTGGGCCCAAGGAGAACACGCGCACGCAGGCGGCGCGGCCTTCCTCGGCCGTGAGGTCCTCGCCCTCCTCGCGCGCAATGCGGGCAATTTCGCGCATGATGACGAGCGTCGTGAAGACGGCGTCCGGCAGGAAACCGGCAATCCCGGCAAAGCCGCCCGCCAGGCCGCTGAGGGCCACCAGTGAGCGGCTGCCGTTCTTGCTCGCACCCGGCATGTCGATGCCCAGGATTGCCGCGTCGTACGCGCGATCCAGCGCCATCTGCGCAATCGGCGTGAAGGCGGGATGGGTCATGTTCAGACCTATGCGGCTCAGCAGCCGATCACCCGCACGGCCCAGAAAACGGCCGAGCAGGTCGGCCAGCCGCACGATGGTGCCCCCGCCCCGGCGCAACTCGGCGACTGCGGCGTCCAGCTCCATCTGCGTCACCGGATCGAGGTCCGAGGACATCAGCGCGCCGCTCATTGTCTGTCCCAAGGCTGTCGCGGTTCTGTCATGTTCGCCCCCGTGTACCCCGCTATCCACAGGCTCTAACGCAACACGCGGGCGATCGGCTGCGCTAGAACCGCAACCGTGAACAGCTTCCCCGAACAGCCTCTGCTGGGTCTGTCCCAGCGCATGCCCCCCAGCAACGTCGCGGCCGAAATGGCGTTGCTCGGCGCTCTGCTGGCCAATAACCGCGCTTATGAGCGGGTAAGCGATTTCCTCGCCCCGGAGCATTTTGCCGACCCGATCAACGGGCGCATCTTTCAGGCGGTTGCGCGGCGGATCGACCAGAACCAGATCGCCGATCCGATCACTCTGCGTGGCGAGTTCGAACATTCCGGCATTCTCGATGAGGTCGGCGGGACGGCCTATCTGGCGCAGTTGCTGACCGCGATGGTCGGCATCATCAATGCCTCCGACTATGGCCGCGCGATTTACGACGCTTGGGTGCGGCGGCAGTTGATCGACATCGGCGAGGTCGTGGTCAACAACGCCTTCGGCGCGGAAGCCGAGCTGGACGGCACCAAGCAGATCGAGGCGGCCGAGCAGCAGCTGTTCGATCTGGCCACGCGCGGGCGCAGCGACGATCGCATGGTCATGTTCGAAAAGGCGCTGACGAATGCCATCAACGTGGCCGCCGCGGCGTTCAAGAAACCGGGTGGCGTGTCCGGGCTGACCACGGGTCTGCGTGATCTCGACCGCAAAACGGGGGGCTTGCACAAATCCGATCTGCTGATCCTGGCCGGCCGGCCGGGCATGGGCAAGACGGCGCTGGCAACTAAGATCGCCTTCGGCGCGGCCCGCTCGCTGATGGTGGAAGCCGGCGCGCCGAAGACGCAGGGCTCGGTCGTCATCTTTTCGCTGGAGATGAGTTCGGAGCAATTGGCCACGCGCCTGCTGTCGGAGGAGAGCCGCGTCTCGACCGAGCGCATTCGCAAGGGCGATATCGGCGAGCGTGAATTTGTGCGCTTCGTTGGCGTGTCCAAGGAATTGCAGAGCCTGCCGCTCTATATCGATGATACGCCGGCGATCACGCTCTCGGCCGTGCGCACGCGCTGCCGGCGCTTGGCGCGCACACGGGGCTTGTCACTGGTCGTGATCGACTATCTGCAATTGATGCGGCCCTCGCCGGGCACGCGCACGGAAAGCCGCGTGCTGGAGATTTCCGCTATCACCATGGGGCTGAAGGCGCTGGCCAAGGAGCTGGAAATTCCGGTATTGGCGCTAAGCCAGTTGTCACGCGCCGTTGAGAGCCGGGAGGACAAGCGGCCGCAGCTTTCGGATTTGCGCGAGTCGGGATCGATCGAGCAGGACGCGGATGCGGTGATGTTTGTCTATCGCGACGAATATTATTTGCAGCAGCGTGCGCCCAAGCAGATGGCGTTCGATCGGGAGGACCAGTTTCAGACCGCGGTCGATAAGTGGCAGCGGGATATGGAGAGCGTGCACAACAAGGCGGAGCTTATTTTGGAGAAGCAGCGGCATGGGCCTACGGGGAAGATCGAGTTGTTTTTCGAGGGGGAGTTTACGCGGTTTGCGGATTTGGATACGGTGCATGGGGGGGACGATTAGTAGGAAGGAAGGTCTTCTTTTTTGAAAAAAAGAAGCAAAAAACTTTTGTCAGTAGCAAGTGTTTTTCGGTTTTTTTTCAAATAAGAACTACTTGCTTCCTTGCTTGTATCGCGCTGCATAGCAGTGCCGGCTCATCCGCCCGAAACTCCACTAGCTTATCGCCTTCCGGCACGGACTGAAGAAGTGCCAAATTCGGCGGATCGGCTAGCCAGAAACGAACTTTCCGCACGCCTTGGAATCGCACGGGCTGCCTCACGGTGCTGCTGATCGGTTCGAGCGCCAGAATGTCTTGCAATGCCACCTTCCGCTCTTTGGCAAGGCCGAGCCGGAGATGTAGAAACCCGTTATCCAGCAGAATTGGACATTGGCGGATCGTCTTGGCCACGCCTGCAAGATAGAGTGCGGCGAGAAGACCAAGATCGGTCAATGCCCATGCCAACGTGGGAAATCTGCGATGCAGCAGCACATGCAGCAGGGGAACCTCGACGAGTGTGCTGGCAACCAGCGCACAGCAGATGACGAAATCGTTGCCGCTGCGATGATAGGTGTACGCACTCGCACCTGCCGGCACTGGTTCGGTGCCTCGGCGCAGAAGGGCGAGATAGACGCGCGCTTCCGCGGCCATGATCGCGCGCGCGGAGGCGGGCACAAGGTCCTTTGCGCCTGCCAGCAGCCGGTGCCGAAGGGTGCCTGCTTTGTTGGCTACGCTGTCGCGAAAGTAAAGCCCCAGCATCGCCATCAGGTCTGCGGCCGCTGCAAAGCAAAATAGCCGTGTGACTGGATTACCGAGCGTTGCAATGATGTCAGCCCTGGGGAGAGCAAGCGCGGAAAGCCACGTCGTAATGCCTGCGCGTGCAAAGTTTCGGGTGAGTGCGCCTGCCTTATCTCCAGTCAGAAAAAAAATAGCCGGAAACAGGATCAGACACAGGACCGGAAAGATAATCTCCTTGTGCGGCTGAAGGATGGGGAGTCGCGGCAATTGCCAGACAAGAGCCAATTCGGCGATTATCAACGCCGCGGCCGGCAGCACTGCGCCAGGGCCAAATCTTTTGCGTGCCACCATGACCCTGCTCCGGCCAATGTCATACAGGGGATGTTAATGAAATGCCGCGCAAATGCCACCAAATACCTGCGCGCCGTGGCCGGAAATCTCCCGACGCCGGTAAACGCGGGGCTTGCCGCCTTGATTTTTAGTGGTTGAAACGCCACCTGCACTGTCCCAAGGGGACAAACGTTCGTCAGCTCGCAAATGGCCGGGCACCATGAAAGCCCGCCGATGAAACCCCGCCTGTTACCTGACCTGCTGCAAGCCGCCCGGCTGGGTAGCATCGCGCCCCTCAAAGACGCGACCGAGGCCATCCAGCGTGCCCTGAGCACGTCTGGGGGAGGCGCACCGGGTCCTGGCGCGCGCCTGCGCCGCGTGCTGGAGCCGGCATTGCGCCCGGCCGAACGCCGCACCCACACTGACGCCCTGCCAGCTTGCGGCACCTTTACGGCGCGCAGCTTTACCAATGCGGCAGGCACGCGCCCCTACAAGCTCTACGTGCCGACCGGCTATTGCGGCCAGCCTGTGCCTCTGATCGTCATGCTGCACGGCTGCACGCAGTCACCCGACGATTTTGCCGCCGGCACGCGCATGAACCAGGCTGCCGATGCGCAGGGCTTCCTGGTCGCCTATCCCGGCCAGACGTCCGCTGCCAACATGCAGAAATGCTGGAACTGGTTCAAGCCAGGCGATCAGGCGCGCGATGGCGGGGAGCCCGCCCTGATTGCCGGCATCACGCGCGAAATCATGGCGGGGTACGCCATCGATCCCGCGCGCGTTTACGTCGCGGGCCTCTCGGCCGGCGGGGCGGCGGCGGCCATCATGGGCCAGGCCTACGCCGATTTGTATGCGGGGGTTTGCGTGCATTCGGGCCTGGCCTGCGGGGCTGCGCGCGACATGCCCTCGGCCATGGCCGCGATGCGCGCCGGCAGTGTGGGGCGGGGTGCGGCCGGCGCGCGCGCAATGCCCACCATCATTTTCCATGGCGATGCAGATCACACCGTCAATTTACGCAACGCCGAGCAGGTTGCAGCACAAGCAGCGGCGGAGGCGGCACTCACCACGCGCGAGGAAGCAGGCCGCTCGGCCGGTGGCCAAGCCTACACCCGCACGCTGTTTCTGGCGCGGGACGGCAAGCCGGTCATGGAGCAATGGCTGGTACATGGCGGCGGCCACGCCTGGTTCGGCGGCAGCGAAGCGGGATCCTATACAGATCCGCGCGGTCCGGATGCCACGGGCGAGATGCTGCGATTTTTCGCCACGCACCGCAAGTGACGTATCGTCGGCCGTTACGTCGGTCGATGACCCGCCACTTGACCGGTGCCACGCTGGCAAGCTCCGCTGGTTTATGAGGCTCAGACCCGCACGTGTTCCGCGGGCCGCCGTTGTGCAACGCTCGTCAGCAGGGGCGTGTCAGTTGGGGTGCAAGTCTGAGAGAGGGTCCGATGTTGGTTAGCAGGACTTTTTTACTCGTCGCGGGCTTGCTTGCGCCCACTCTGAGTCAAGCCGCGGAGCGGTGGTTTTCCATCAGCACCAATCCTGACTTTGCAGACGTTCGCGCACAGCTACAAATCGTCGTAGATGAGCACGCCCACCAGAAGACGAATGTGTTTTGCATAGTTGGTGAAGCGGCCGGGGAACTTATAGAAGCCTGGGTTCACTGGCCAGCCGAAGGTAAGCTCATCCTTTGGCTACCAGACAGGGACAACCCGCACGCAATAGCGGGATCGAAGCGGTATCTTGACCTTGGGCGCGACGTCATAGACGGGCCGGACGTTCATGGCAGTACATATAAGCTGACTCGCACCACGGCAGATAAGAAAATTCGTGCCTGCAAACGACACGGCACGACGTACACTGTCGAAAAATCCGTGAGTGGAGAAGGCCATGGCTAAACCTGCTGCCAGCACTGTTTCGACTGCATTGGAACCCGCGGCGACAAACGCAGGGGCCATGAAGCGTCTGCTCCTGGTTGAGGCGACGAGTCCCGGCATGCCAGCCTACCTCGCCATCGAGAATCTGCGCGCTATGAGGCTCATGCGGCAAACAATTGAAAACCGGCTCAAATCGGCGGCGGAGTATGGCGCCAGAGGTGCTACGAACGAGACCGACATCGTCGAACTTGGAGGTTAGTTCGCCGGCTTCGGCGGCTATCCGACGCTTGACGCGGACATGTCTTACAACCTGACCTTGTTTCTCAAGATTGCGAATAACCCCCGTGACAGGAGGCAGCCTCTCTATGCGCAATACGTAAGCGACGCCATTAAAGCAGCCACTGAACCAACTGTGCCCCTGCTTGCTGACTACGCAGACGTGACCGCATGGCGGACGAACGGGTCATCCTCTCCCGGTCCGCGGTTCAGGCTGCTCGCTACGAGCAGCGGTAACGATTTCTACGCGACTAATCCCGTGCCGCCGATGCCTCCTCGGAACGCCAAACATCGGCATCGTCGGCCAAAGGCGACGCCGCCGCACTAGCGCCTATGAGCGCCCGGCGCAAAGCTGCGGATGCATCCTCCCCGCACTGCTACCGTCGATACCGGCAGGAGTCTGCTCGGCCTGCCCGTCGCCGAGCTGGCCGGCTTGGCCACGGACGGCATCGCCTGGCGCTTCGTCATGACCTATTTGGTCAGCTCCGCGCGGTCCGGATGCCACGGGCGAGATGCTGCGGTTTTTCGCCGCACATCCGCGTATGAAAAATTGAGTCGCTGCGTACTGGAGTATTCGCGCAGCCAGTTGCGATAATACCATTGCGTGACCAATATTTATGACAGATCGCATCATTTATTGCTTGCAATGATCCGCGATATGTTACAGATTTGTTGCAGCCACCTTTGTCGGCCGTGGCGGACCTCTGGTCATCGGTTCGCGCGGACGTGCTTGCTCAGATGACCAAGGAGACTTGCGTCATGGTTGAACACGCGCAGATTGTATCCGTACGTCGTGTGATCGGCGGTTTGAGCGCTTTCTGTCTATTAGCTTTATGTGCCGCAACGCCCGCCCATGCCTCACCCACATACGGCATGACGTTCGGCCTCTACGGACATGATCCGGTGCTCGGCGTCGATCAACTCGGCTGCAGTGCGCCGGGCTTACCAAAAGGCGCATCGTGCAACGCCTATACGGGTGATACCAACTGCAAGACAAAACTTGCCGTGCTGTGTGTCAACGTCGATGGATCGTCCCGTCCGCCCTATAACGTGTCATCAGGTAATGAATTTTACCAGGGCTGGGTGCAGGGCCATTATGCGACCACGCTACCGCGTTCGATCACCTCGCTCGTCTCGGCGGCGAACGTGGACGCACTTTGCGCCGCGGATTTCGGCACAGGCTGGCGCTGGGCGGAATTCCATGACGGGCAGTATGTGACCGGCATGAACAACTCGACATATTATTACGCCTCGCCGTGGTCACCCAGCCCCTGGCCCGGAACGCCGACGGCCCAACCCGGCGGCTGGAGCCAATGGGGTTTTGGCAATGTGCAGTTCCTGACCACGCTGCAGCGCTTCTGGGTGCATATCAACAACCAGCCGGCCAATTGCGTGACGCCTTAGCGGTTGATGATGACGGGGGGTCCGGGGGGATGGCACATCTCCCCCGGCTCTTCGCAGGCAGAGCCCTGGCCTGAATTGATGCTTGGGACTAGGCTGCCTCGCCCAAGGAGGCCGCCATGCCCGACATCTACGATTTTACCGCCCGCGCCGCAGACGGCACCGACGTTCCCCTGTCCCAATACCGCGGCCAGGTGATGCTGATCGTCAACACCGCCAGCAAATGCGGTTTCACGCCGCAATATGCCGGCCTGGAAGCGCTGTACAAGGATTATCACGAACGCGGGCTGACCGTTCTGGGCTTTCCCTGCGACCAGTTCATGCACCAGGAACCCGGCGATGACGCCGAAATCCAGAATTTCTGCACGACCAAATACGATGTGACATTCCCCGTGCTCAGCAAAATCGAGGTGAACGGTCCCCGCGCGCATCCTCTCTGGGAATTTCTTAAAAAGCAGAAAGGCGGATTGCTCGGCGACGGCATTAAATGGAATTTCACCAAATTCCTGATCGATAGAGAAGGGCGCGTGGTGGACCGCTTTCCGCCCACCACAACGCCGGCCAGCCTGACCCGCAATGTCGAAAAACTGCTGAGCGCCGCTTAACGTCACGCGCTCAT
The DNA here is from genome assembly GCA_965276755.1 of Acetobacteraceae bacterium. Classification (GTDB taxonomy): domain Bacteria; phylum Pseudomonadota; class Alphaproteobacteria; order Acetobacterales; family Acetobacteraceae; genus CAJCIS01. The sequence continues at coordinate 793,462 of OZ255625.1, read as the reverse complement.
GCGGCCGATCCTGACAGTCGATGCCGAGGCCATTGCCGCCAATTGGCGGCTGCTCGCCCAAATACACGGCGCGCCCACAGCCGCCGTCGTCAAGGCGGACGCCTACGGGCTCGGTGCGTCCATCGTCGCGCCCCACCTGCTGGCCGCCGGCGCGCGCCATTTCTTCGTGGCGCAACTGGAGGAGGCCGCCGCACTCCGGCCGCTTCTGCCAGACGCGATGATCGCAGTGCTGAACGGATATGCCGAGGCAGAAGCGGACACCTACCTGGCGCACGACCTGCTGCCGGTGCTTGGTTCATTGCCCGAAATCACGGCCTATTCCCGCCTGGCGCACCAAAGCCATCGGGTGCTGCCCGCACTGCTGCATGTCGATACCGGCATGAACCGGCTGGGGCTGCCAACCGCGGAGCTGCCGGACCTGGCTGCGGGGGGCATTGCGTGGCGCTTCGTCATGACGCACTTGGTCAGCGCCGAATGCCCCGCCGACCCAATCAATGCCGCCCAGTGCGAGCGCTTCGAACGCGCCTGCGCCGTCCTTCCAGGCGTTGCGACCAGCCTGGCCAATTCCTCAGGCATATTCCTGGGCCCGGCATTCCGCTCGGACCTCGCCCGGCCAGGGGCGGCGCTCTACGGCATCAACCCCACGCCCGGCCGGCCAAACCCGATGCGCGCCACCATGCGCCTGGCCGCGCCCGTGCTGCAGTTGCGCGAAATCGCCGCGGGCGAAGGCGTGGGCTACAATTCAAGCTGGATCGCGGCTCGCGCCACCACCGTGGCGACCGTGGCCCTGGGCTATGCGGACGGCTACCACCGTGCCATCGGCCGCGGCGCACACCCGCACGCCGCCTTTGACCGCACCCGCTTGCCGCTGATAGGCCGTGTCTCCATGGACCTGCTGACCTTCGATGCCACAGATGCGCCCGGCCTGCACCCAGGCGCCATGCTGGAGCTGATCGGCCCCGCCATCCCGCCCGATGAGGTCGCCGCCTGGGCCGGAAGCAACGGCTACGAGGTCCTGACCTCCCTAGGCCACCGCGCGCGCCGCCAGGTGGCCGCGCTGTGAGCGGCGTGCTGAGCCCGGTTGCAGCCACGGGCCGCGCCACGCTGAACATCCTGGGCGGCACAGGCCGCGTGGCGATCTTTGGCGTGGCCGGGCTGTCACACCTCGTGCGGCCGCCCTTCTACGGCCGACTCTTTCTGCGCGCCTTTGTCGAGTTCGCCTATTTCAGCCTGCCGGTCGTGGCCATGACCGCGATTTTCTCGGGCATGGTGATCGCGCTGCAATCCTACACCGGCTTCTCGCGCTTTGGCGCCACCTCGGCCATCGCCTACATCGTGCTGGTCTCGGTCGTGCGCGAACTGGCGCCGGTGCTGGCCGGCCTGATGGTCGCGGGCCGCGTCGGGGCGGCGATGGCCGCAGAACTTGGCACGATGCGCGTGACCGATCAGATCGATGCCCTCGGCACGCTGTCCACCAACCCGATGAAGTACCTGGTTGCCCCGCGCCTGCTGGCCGGGCTGCTGGCGCTGCCGCTGCTGGTCATTGTCGCCGACGCGCTGGGGGTGGCCGGCGGCTGGCTGGTGGCCACAGCCAAGCTCGGCTTCAACTCGGCGACCTATCTGTCCAATTCGGTCAATTTCCTGCAGAGTTCGGACGTGGCGGTCAGCCTGGCCAAGGCCGCGGTGTTCGGCTTCATCGTCGCCCTGATGGGCAGCTACCACGGCTATCACAGCCGCGGCGGCGCGCAGGGCGTGGGGGCGGCGACCACCGGGGCGGTCGTTTCCGCCTCCATCCTGATCCTGGCGTTCGATTACGTGCTGACCGAATTGTTCTTCGCCCGATGAGCGAGCCCCCCCCTTCGCCAAAGTTACGCATCCGCGGCCTGCGCAAGGCTTTCGGCGACAAGCAGGTGCTGGACGGCATCGACCTGGACGTCATGCCGGCGACCTCGATGGTGGTGATCGGCGGCTCGGGCAGCGGCAAGTCGGTGCTGCTCAAATGCATCCTGGGTCTGATTGAGGCGGATTCTGGCACGATCGAGATCGACGGCCAGGATCTGGCTGGGCTGGACGCGCGCACGCGCGCCGCGCGGCGCGCTGAGATCGGCATGCTGTTCCAGAATGGCGCGCTGTTTGACAGCCTGCCCGTATGGGAGAACGTCACTTTTTCCTTGCTGGCCAAGGGAAGTATCAGCCGATCGCAGGCGCGGGGCAGGGCGGGGGCCATCCTCAATCAGGTGGGGCTGGATGCAAGCGTGGGGGCGCTCTCGCCGGCCGAGCTCTCGGGCGGCATGCAGAAGCGCGTAGGCTTGGCGCGCGCCATTGCTGCCAGTCCGCAGATCATGTTCTTCGATGAGCCGACGACTGGGCTGGACCCCATTATGGGGGCAGTGATCGACGGGCTGATCATCGACTGCGTCAAGCGCCTGGGCAGCACGGCGGTGGCCATTACGCATGACATGGCCAGTGCGCGGCGTATCGGCGACCGTGCCGCGATGCTCTATCGGGGCCGCATTGTCTGGCAGGGGCCGGCGGGCGAACTGATGACAAGCGGCAACGCGTTGGTCGACCAGTTCACCCACGGCAGCCGCGAGGGACCTATCCAGATGGAACTGCGCAAATAGGGTGAGCGTCTGGGGCAGAGGAAGAACCTGAGGGATGTGGCTGACGTATATGTCGGCCCCCTCCAGACGCCTCGTCACTCACTTGAACTGGGCTAGGCTACCTACATCGACCTGACACGGAGCACTCCGATGCGTTACGCCCTCCTTTGCGCCGTCTGTGCGCTTACCCTCACGCCGATGGTTGCCGTGGCGCAGACGATGGCCGCGCCCCCGGCCGGACCCGGAGGCGCGGCGCCCACGCCCAATGGCGCCGATCAGCTCGTAGGCTTGTTCGGCGCCACTTGCCTGCATTTTGCCGGCGATACCGCCGGCCTGCGCAAGTTCCTGGCCCAGGAGGGAGCGCCGGCAATGCCCGACCCCGCGCGCGGCGCCTTCCTGGCCGGCCGCGCGGGCCAGGTCTTCGATGTTAGCGTACCGAACGTCAATCTGGCCCTCGTCTCGCTCGACGATGGCGGGTGCGAGGCGGTGGTCGAGCACGCCAATCCTGCCGAGATCGTCCCCGTGCTCACGCAATCGGCGGCCGAGGCGCATGTCAGCCTGCAAGCACTGGGCGACCAGCAGGCCGGCAAGAATGGCGTCAATCACGCCGCCTTCCTGTTGGCCACCGCCGGCAAGCAGATGCACGTGCTGGTCAGCACCGCCCCCCAGCCGCCCCAGGCCGTGCTGACCTTCGTGCCGAAATGAGCCTGGCGGCGCAGCTGAGCTGCTCAAGCTTCGCCCGCTCGTTACGCTTCTACACCGACGTTCTGGGCTTTACGACGATGCGCTTCGAGCCCGACCATAAGCGGGCGGATTTGGAGCGGGATGGCGTGGCGATCCAGATCAGTGAGAATGGCGATGGGCAGGGCGATCCGTTGGAATATCCTTACGGCCGTGGGGTGACGCTGGTCGTCTGGACTTCAGATGCCGAAGCGATCTACGCCGGCGTGCACGCCTATGGCGCCCGGCTGCATCGGCCGCTGCAGGAAGTGTGGCGCGAGGAAGAGGGCTTGCGCACGGGACACGCAGAGTTCGAGGTTTTCGATCCTGACGGGTATGCCTTGAGATTCTGTCAGGCTATGCCGCCTGTAGGAAGATAAGGAAGGTCTTCTTTTTTGAAAAAAAAAGCAAAAAACTTTTGATTGTTCAGTTGGGTTGTGGAATGACTCCGCGGCATAAAACATTGAAAAGTTTTTTGGTCCTTTTTTTCAAAAAAGGACTGCTTCTTCTTGGCTAAATCCGTCGCACGTTTCGTCTGCCAATCCTGCGGCGCCGTCACCCCAAAATGGTCCGGCCGCTGCGAAACCTGCGGCGAATGGAACACCATCGCCGAGGAGCCCGCCGAAGCCCGGCCGGGACTGCCGGCCAAATCCACCCGCCCGGCCACGCGACTGGCGCTGGAAAGCCTGACCGGCACCGTCGAGCCGCCGCCGCGCCTGTGCACCTCCATCGACGAGCTCGACCGCGTGCTAGGCGGCGGCCTGGTGGCGGCCTCCGCCGTGCTGGTCGGCGGCGATCCGGGCATCGGCAAATCCACGCTGCTGCTGCAAGCTGCGGCCGCACTGGCACGAACGGGCGCTCGGGTTCTCTATATTTCGGGCGAGGAATCGGCCGATCAGATCCGGCTGCGCGCACGCCGGCTGGGGCTGGACACGGCGCCGCTTTCATTGGCGGCGACGATCAACGTGCGGGACATTGTGGCCGTGCTGGAAGCCGAGCGCGATCTGGCGATGGTGGTGATCGATTCCATCCAGACCATGTGGCTGGACAGTGTGGAGAGCGCGCCGGGCACGGTGACGCAGGTGCGCGCGGCGGGATTCGAGCTGATCCGCCAGGCCAAGTCTCGCGGCTTCTGCCTGGTGCTGGTCGGCCACGTCACCAAGGACGGCGCGTTGGCCGGACCGCGGGTGCTGGAGCACATGGTGGACGCGGTGCTGCATTTCGAAGGCGATCGCGGCCACCAGTTCCGCATCCTGCGCGCGGCCAAGAACCGCTTTGGCGCCACCGACGAAATCGGCGTCTTCGAGATGACCGAACACGGCCTGGCCGAAGTCGCCAATCCATCGGCGCTGTTCCTGGCAGAGCGGCGCGGCCATATCGCCGGCAGCGCGGTCTTTGCCGGACTGGAGGGCAGCCGGCCCGTGCTGCTGGAAATCCAGGTGCTGCTGGCGGCCAATGCCGGCGGCGGGGCGCCGCGGCGGCAGGTGGTGGGCTGGGACGGCAACCGGCTGTCGATGCTGCTGGCCGTGCTCGATGCGCGATGTGGCCTGCGGCTGAGCAGTTCGGACGTGTACCTCAACGTGGCCGGGGGCCTGCGCATCACCGAGCCGGCGGCGGACCTGGCCGTGGCTGCCGCGCTGGCTTCGGCCGCTACAGGGCAGCCAACGCACGCCGGCGCGGTCTATTTCGGCGAGGTCGGGCTGTCGGGCGAGGTGCGCCAGGTGGCCCAGGCAGATGCCCGGCTGAAAGAGGCGCAGAAGCTGGGGTTTGAACGCGCCGTGCTGCCGCGCCGCGTGGCGCGGGGCAGCCGTGGCGGGGCGGCGCCGGCGGGTTTTACGCTCGATGAGATCGGGCATCTGGCCGATCTGGTGGCGCAGTTCGGCGCGCCCAAGGCAGGCGACACGGGAAGTTAACCGAGGCGCTTTATAGGATTTCGAGTGCCGCCAGACGCATCGACCGCCGTTATCAGCTTTGTAGGTAGCCAGCAGCCTTTGGTTGCCAAGGACAGGGGCCTGCCAGTGCCCGATGATCAGCACTCCTCGTTGGCAGTGCAACCTTTTTTCTGTAAATTCTCGTGAGGTGGTTCATTCCGGCTACGCTTCTATGTGTCTAGTGTGAGGTAGATTTTGCCGTTCATCCACTCCTCGTCGCATTCTGCCAGCAGGGCGGAGACGAGGCGCAGGCAGGATGCGGCGTTGGGGAAGATGGAGGCAACCCGTGTGCGGCGTTTGAGTTCGCGGTTGATGCGTTCGAGGCCGTTGGTCGTGCGCAATCTTATGCGGTGGGCTTGCGGGAGGTCGAACACGGCAAAGCCCATGGGAAGGTTCTGTTCGGCCCATGTGGCAAGTTTCGGCGCGTCCGTCGCCCAGAGTTCGATCGCCTGGCGCAGCAGCCGTTCGGCTTCTGCCTTGTCGGGCGCATTGAAGATCGCGCGTATCCGCCCTGCGACCGGCTTGCGCTGATCCAGCTTTGTGACGTAGGCCTGGGCATTCTGCTGCAAATGGAATTGGCAGCGCTGCCATGGCACACTTGGCAGGGTGGCGCGGCGCGCGGCCTTCAAGCCTGCATGATCGTCCGACACGATGAACTTTACCCCGCGCAACCCGCGCGCAATGAGGCTATCGAGAAATTCCCGCCAATGCTGTTCGGCCTCGGAAAATGCGACCGATACGCCGAGCACGCGCCGTTTGCCGTCGGCCGTCACGCCGATTGCGACAAGCACGGCGCAATCGAGCAGGCGGCCTTCTTCGCGGATGCGTTCATAGCGGGCATCGAGCAAGAGATACGGGGTATCGCCGAGCGGTCGCTCGCGCCAGGCGGCAAGCCCCTCGTCGAGCTGCTCGGTGGCGCGGCTGACCTGGGTTGAGGAAATAGCGATGTCCGGCCCGAGCAAGGCCTGCAGCACGGTGATCACCTTGCGGGTTGATACGCCTTGCACATACATTTCGGCCAATGCGAGGTTGAGCGCGCGCTCGGTGCGGGTGCCCTTGTCGAGGGCGCTTGGGTAAAATCCGCCGCCGCGCACCTGCGGCACGTCGAACGTTTGCTCGCCCACCCGGGTCATGACGGTTTTTGGTTTGAAACCATTGGCGTAATCGGCACGAACCGGGGTGCGTTCATGAGGTTTGGCATTGAGGAATTGCGCGCGTTCGATTTTGCTGGCTTCATTGACCAGGATGCGCAGCGCCTCGCCGGCGCCGTCCAGTCCGTTGTCGAGCAGGGCCGAGAAGGCGGCCTCCAGGGGATGATGTTCTACGCGTTGTGCCATGATACAAGCTCCGTCGCTGGGTGATAGGATGGGCCGAAGCAATCACCTCCCGATAGGTCTTGGCCGGCTCGGTTTGCCGGGGCCGTCCTGCGCACTTCGGGCGCAAGCGCCCTCGTTGCTTCGGACGGCCCCGGCAAACCGAGCCGGCCAAGCAATTTACAGAAACGATGGTGCACTAACCTCCTCGTTCAGCGCGCCCGAGCATGATCCGGCGGAGATCGAGACAGCTTTGCGTGGCGGCCAGACCTGGCCGCCGGCTCTGGAGGCGCTCTACGAACGCCAGCGCGGTTCCTCTCGCCGCACCGGGATTGCGCGGATTACAACGATTTGCGGGGTTCTCTTCGTTGGCGCGTGCGTGCTCGACGCACTGGATGGCAGGGCCATGTTGTGGCGCGGGCTGCCCTGGCGGCTGTGCGTGTTTGCACTCGCCCTTTTCTGCGGCGCCTGCCTGCAAAGAAGCATCTTCGCCTCTATCGCCGCACGCGCCGAACCGGCGCTGATCGTGGCGCCGCAATTGGCGATCATGATGGTGACCGAATACATCGGTGAATTTGGCGGGCGCTGGGCGGACCGCTACATGATGGCCGCCGCCTTTTCCGTGGCCGCCTTCGTTGCCACCACGCCGCTGACGCAGCACACGGCACGGCGTCTTTGTCTGGCGATGATCCTTGCCTATCCGATCATGCCTTTCCTGTTTCCCTATGCCGTGCCGTTGGCATCGAATTTGGACCTGCCGGTTTTTGCCACGGGCATCTTTGGCGCGGCGCTACTTGTCGCCGGGCGCAACGAACAGCCGCGCCGCGCGAGTTTTCTACTGCGCCGCCGCCACGAGATCGCAGCGGCCGAATTGAACTTGATGAATGCCGAGTTGCTGCGCCTCTCGACCGTCGATTCGCTGACCGGCCTTGCGAACCGCCGCGCCTTTACCCAGGCGCTCGATGCGCATTGGCGGGGCCGGAGGCAGTCGCTCGCGCTGGCCATTTTCGATGTCGACTGGTTCAAGGCTTTCAACGACAGCGCCGGTCATGCCGCGGGTGACGCCGCATTGCAGGCCGTCGCATCAGCGGCCGAGCGCGCGACCCGGCGGGACGTCGATCTGGCCGCCCGCATAGGCGGCGAGGAATTTGCCGTCATCATGCCTGGCGTTGATTGCGATTTGGCGGGTGCATTGGCCGAAAGGTTGCGCGCCGAGGTGGCAGCACTTGATCTGGTGCATCCCGGACGGCCGGGATACACGCTGAGCATCAGCGTGGGTGTAGCGTGCTGCAGCCGTGCCGATCGCCTTGCGCAGACGGCTGAAGCATTTTTCAACGAGGCAGATCGGGCGCTTTACGCGGCCAAGGCGCAAGGCCGAAATCGCGTCGTCCTGGCGCCTGGCCTAAAATGAAGACGGGGGTTTGGGGGGGATGGCACATCTCCCCCAATCTTTTCTTGAGCTGCGGTGTTCATTCGAACACGCGTGCGAATATTTCGTCCACGGCACGCAGGTGCAGGATCGGGTCCATGGCAGCATCCAGGATTTCGGCGGGGATCTGCGGGGATATGCTATCGTCTGCATCCAGGTTGGCGCGGAAGGACCGGTAATCGGGCTTGCCGATACTGGTCCATGTCGCCATCGCATTGCGCTGCACGATGGCATAGGCCTCCTCGCGCGTCATGCCCGCACGCGCCAGCGCAAGCAGCACTTCGCCGCTGTGCACGACACCGCCCAGGCTTTCCAGATTGGCCAGCATTCTGTCCGGATAGACCAGCAGCCTGTCCATCATGCCCGCCAGGCGCGAGAGCGCGAAATCCAGCGTGATCGTGGCATCGGGGCCTATTGCGCGCTCCACGCTTGAATGGCTGATATCGCGCTCGTGCCACAATGCCACGTTTTCCAGTGCGGGCGTGACCGCGGCGCGCACGGTGCGCGCCAGGCCGGTGAGGTTTTCCGACAGTACCGGATTGCGCTTGTGCGGCATGGCGGAACTGCCCTTCTGGCCGGCATGGAAGAATTCTTCGGCTTCGCGCACTTCGCTGCGCTGCAAGTGGCGTATTTCGATGGCAAGGCGTTCGATTCCACTGGCAATCACGCCCAGCACACAGAAGTACATGGCGTGCCTGTCGCGCGGAATGATTTGCGTGGAGACGGGTTCGGGCACCAGGCCCAGGGAAGCGGCGACATGCGCTTCGACGCGCGGATCGACATGGGCGAACGTGCCGACCGCGCCGCTGATGGCGCAGGTGGCAATTTCCGCGCGCGCAGCCACAAGCCGCACCCGCCCGCGCACAAATTCAGCGTAATGCGCCGCGAGTTTGATGCCGAACGTCGTGGGCTCGGCATGAATGCCGTGGCTGCGCCCGATTGTCAGCGTGTGCTTGTGCTCGATTGCGCGGCGGCGGAGTGTGGCCAATAGCTCATCCAGATCGGCCAGCAGCAAATCGGCCGCCTGGCTCAGTTGCATGGCCAGGCATGTGTCCAACACGTCGCTGCTGGTCATGCCGAGATGGACGAAGCGGCTGGCCTCGGGGCCGATCTTTTCGGCGAGCCAGGTCAGGAAAGCGATGACGTCGTGGCGCGTTTCGCGCTCGATCTCATCGATGCGCGCGATGTCGCGGGCGTTTATGGCCGCCAGCGCGGGGCCGCCGCGGGCACGGATGGTGGTGGCGGCGTCGGCGGGGATTTCGCCCAGGGCTGCCATGGCTTCGGCGGCGAGCGCCTCGATCTCAAACCAGATGCGGTAGCGATTTTCCGGCGCCCAGATGGCGACCATGGCGGGGCGGGAATAGCGAGGGACCATGGGCGATTTTCTCCGGGCGGGGGCGGGCTCTGGACCCGGTGGGGCAAGTCCTTAGAACAGCCGCGGTGGCTTTCCGAGTGGGGCGGCGTTGGGTCAGTGGATGGGAGGCGCGCTCGGCTGGCTGGTGCCGCTGGCCCAGGTCGTGCTGATTGATGTGACGCTGGCGGGCGATAACGCTGTGGTCGTGGGCTTGGCAGTGGCACGCCTGCACGAGCGGGACCGGCTTCGCGCCATTGCCGTGGGCGTGGGCGCTGCGGCCATCATTCGCATGGCGCTCTCGGTGGTGGCCGTGCGACTGCTGGCGGTCATCGGGCTGACTCTGGCGGGTGGGCTGCTGCTGTTGTGGGTGTGCTGGAAGATGCTGCGGGAGCTGCGCGAGGCGCGCGCGCACACACCCGGTGTGGGTGGGCCCAAATCCCTTCGCCAGGCGATTGCGCAGATTGCAATTGCCGATCTGTCGATGAGTTTGGACAACGTGCTGGCGGTCGCCGGCGCCGCGCGCGCGCATTTGTGGGTGATGGTGACGGGTCTTGGCCTGTCTGTCGTGTTGATGGGTGTTGCGGCCAATTTCCTGGCAGGCGTTCTGCATCGCCACCGCTGGGTGGCGTGGCTGGGGCTGGCAATTGTCGCCTACGTGGCGGTTCGAATGGTATGGGACGGCTGGAACCAAGTAGAAACCCACCTGAACTTGCAAAAGTTTTTTGGTTCTTTTTTTCAAAAAAGAACGCCTTTCTAAATGCCTGTCCGCTCTCTCAATCCGGCTTGGACCGTGGCGGATTTCCACGCTCGTACCGCTCGTCTCGCCGGGCTGCGAGAGGGCGAGCGGGTTCTTGACTTGGGCTGCGGCCGTGGCGTCACGCTGCCTTACCTGCTGGCCGGAGTCGGGCGGACCGGCGAAGTCATCGCAGCAGATCGTGCACATGACGGCCTACAGGCAATTAGAGTAAGCTACGCCGATGATATCGCCAACGGGCGCCTCACGCTGGTTGATCTGGATGTATCAAGACCGTTACCATTCGAGGCCTCCAGCCTTGACCGCGTGATCTGTCAAAACGTCATCGAGTGCGTATCAGGCAGAGAGGGCTTGCTTGCCGAAATCTATCGAATACTCAGACCTGGCGGTAGCGCGTTAATCGGGCACCACGATTTTGATGGTGTTTTTTTGGCAAACGACGACCGGGAGATGACGCGACGCATGGTGCACGGTTATGCGGACCATACCCAGTGTTGGCAAGACGTGTCTGAAGGACAGATGGGGCGGCTGCTGCCCGGGCTGTTTACAAACAGCTGGTTTCAGGAGGCTGAGACAGAAACGCTTTTGTTCGTCGATCTCGTTCTGACGAAGGAGAGCTATGCCAGGGACCATTTGGATGCAATGGTTACGCTATCTGAGCAATTTGGTATGCCGGCCGCGAGCGCGGAGAACTGGCTGCGCAGTCTGGAGGTTCGGTCAGATACGGGCTTGTTCTACTATGCAGTGCCTTGGACATATGTTGTCGCCAGGAAATTGTAGAGCCTGAGCCAAATGACCTAAAAGCGGTCCAGACTTGGTGTGCCGGCCGTGACGCGGTAGAATCACTACTTCTCTGCAGGAGACGACCATGCGCCTAGCTCCGATCCTCTGTTTTGCGCTCGCCCAAGCCGGGCATGCGCAAACCCTCAGCGATCGCCTTGCCGCACAACACCCAGCAGCGGCCGAGAGCAGAATTCGCGTCGCCGCAGGCGTGAAGACCAAGGGCAACTACTCCCAGATCGTGCCGATCATCGCAAACCAGCTCTCGGGCAGCAACATCACCCTGGTGCCCGACGAAAGCACCGGTTCCTTTATGTCCGCCACCGGCGTTTGCCTCGGCTTGGACGAGGCAGCCATTGTGCAGCGCGATGCCGCCAGCGAGCGCGCCCATCTCTCCGATCACAACGCCGATAGCTGCACAGGCAAGTATGTCAGCCTCGGCCGGCCGCTCTAGCCCTATTATGGCTTCTGGGTGGTTCGCGCGGATGCCGGTTTCAGCCGCGTGTCCGCTCAAGTTGCGTCGGTCCATCAAGGCCAGGCGCTCAGTGTTGCCGCGGGCGAAGAGGGCTCGGGCGGGCAGATCACGCTGAAGAACCTGCTGGATTCCGACCCGCGCTGGCGATCGGCCGTTCACGCAACGAGCGATGGAGGCGAGGCAGCTTTGCGCCTGTTGCGGGACAGGAACATCGATGCGTTCTTCCTGATGGACGACCGCAGCAGTACGATGATCGAGAAATCCATCAAGAGTGAAGTGGATGAGCGCAATCGGCCGATCTTCAAGTTCCTTGCCATCAATCCGCCCGGGAAGTTCTTCGAGATGCGGGATTGGACAAACAAGAAGATGTATCAGCCCGAAAATCTGATGAGCGGCTGGTTCGGCGGCATCCGCACGATTTCCGTCGATGCCGTATTCATCGTAGGCAAGGCCTGGTGGCGCCACGACGCTGCCACTCAGGGTGCCGTGGCGGGACTGGGCCGCGCCATTGATGCGGCAGAGCCGGCTATACGCGCGGCGACGCGAACGCCAAGCGATTGGGTGCCGGCGTCAGAGGAAAGATAATGGTGCCTGGAAGGGCAGGTGGATGGCAGGCGTGACCGCAAGGACGGCGAGTTGCTCTTGCGGCGCGCTTTGGATTTCTACGGACGGGGATCCGATCAAGGTTTCAGCGTGCCATTGCCGTGCGTGTTAGAAGCGGACAGGAAGCGCCTTCAGCGTGGCTGCATTCTTCGCCGCAGCTAATTCGAAACCAAATGGCGTCTCGCGACAATATTCACGACTGGGCGACAGCGGTCAGGCTATCGAATTTCACTTCTGCCCCGTGTGTGCCTCAACCGTCTTCTGGTATCCGGCTTTCAGGCCGGGATGGGTTGGCGTCGCCATCGGCTGTTTCACCGACATGACACTGCGTCCCACCCAGGCAGTCTATGAGCAAGATCGGCAGGATTGGGTAACTATAGCAATAGGTGGAAGCTGAAGCTGCAAGAATGCGGGCTTGCACAACATCGCTTCAATGCAGCTTCACCGTAGGCGCCGGCCGAGCGCCCGGCGCCACCAACCCCAGCAAGGTCCGCGCCCCTCCGTGCAGCGCCGCCTCGTGCATCTTATACAATGACCGATACATCAACCGCGCAAACTGCCCCTCGATAAACATCGAGCGCCCAACCACGAAGCCCATCAGATTGCCCACGGTGCTGTATTTCCCCAGCGACACCAGCGAACCAAAATCGCGGTACACGTAGTCCGCAAGCGGCTTCTTGGCCAACACGGCCCGGATCTGCTTGACCAGAAAACTTGCCTGCTGGTGTGCGGCCTGGGCGCGCGGCGGCACGCGCGCGCCATCGCTCCCGTGCGGTGCATCCGCGCAATCGCCAATGGCAAAGATCGCCTCGTCGCGCGTCGTTTGCAAAGTAGTGCGAACGGTGAGCTGATTGATGCGATTGGTTTCCAGCCCGCCAATGTGGGCCAGGAAATCGGGCGCCTTCACGCCCGCGGACCAGACGACCAGCTCGCTCGGGATCACCGAACCATCCGAGAGCCGCACGCCATCTTCCATCACCTCGGCCACGCGCGCGCTGGTGCGCACGTCCACGCCGATCTTGTGCAGCAGATCTTGCGTGCTGGCGGAAATGCGCGGAGGAAGGGCGGGAAGGATGCGATCGGCCGCCTCGATCAACACGATCTTCAGGTCGCGCTCGGGATCGATACGATCCAGGCCATAGGTGATGATTTCGCGCGCGGTGCGATGCAGTTCGGCCGCCAACTCAGTGCCCGTCGCACCCGCGCCGATGATGGCGACGTGCAACTGCCCAGGCTTGACCGCGCAAATCTGGTTCTGCGCGCGCATGAAAGCATTCACCAGGCGCTTGTTGAAGCGCGAGGCCTGCTCGGGCGTTTCCAGCGGAACGGCAAATTGCGCAGCACCCGGCGTGCCGAAATCGTTGGTGATGCTGCCAATGGCCACCACAAGGATGTCGTAGCCCAGCGTGCTCTCGGGACTGATCTCGCGCCCTTCGTCATCAAAGGTCGGCGCCAGCGTGATCGTGCGCGCCATACGGTCCAATCCGGACATCTGGCCAAGCCGAAAACGGAAATGGTGCCAGTGCGCCTGGGCCACGTAGTTCAGTTCGTGCTGCGAGCGCCGCAGGCTGCCCGCCGCCACCGAGTGCAGCAGCGGCTTCCAGATATGGGTGCGGCTGCCATCGACCAGGGTGATACGCGCCTTGCCTCGGCGGCCCAGCGTGTCGCCGAGGCCCGTAACCAGTTCCAGGCCGGCGGCACCACCGCCTACGACCACGATGTGCGGCCCACCCGCTCGCTCTGCCATGCTCAACTCCAGTGTGCTGCGGTGCAGCATATGGCCCCCATAGCATCCTTGTCACGACGGGCACGCAAGACGAGACAGTAGAAGCTGGGTGGAATGAAGCCATTCCCCCCAGACCCCCCAGCGATTATTGAGTCCGCGCATGGACGACGATTTCCGCCAGGCCGCACTCGACTATCACCGGCTGCCGCGGCCGGGAAAGCTCGCCGTCGAAGCCACCAAACGCATGGCCACCCAGCGCGATCTGGCGCTGGCCTACTCGCCGGGCGTGGCCGCGGCCTGCGAGGCAATCGCCGCCGACCCCGCCGCCGCGCGGGACCTGACCGCGCGGGGCAACCTGGTCGCCGTCATCTCCAACGGCACGGCGGTGCTGGGCTTGGGTGCGATCGGGCCGCTGGCGGGCAAGCCGGTGATGGAGGGCAAGGCGGCGCTGTTCAAGAAATTCGCCGGCATTGATGTCTTCGACATCGAGGTTGATGCCAACGACCCGGCATTATTCATCTCCGTCGTGGCCGCGCTGGAACCCACCTTCGGCGCAATCAACCTCGAGGACATCAAGGCGCCCGAGTGCTTTGCCATCGAAGCCGCCCTGCGCGCACGCATGAAAATCCCGGTCTTTCATGACGACCAACACGGCACGGCAATCACGGTCGCCGCCGCCGTGCACAACGCACTGGTGCTGCAGGGCAAGACGCTGGCCGATCTGCGCCTGGTCACCTCGGGCGCGGGTGCCGCCGCACTCGCCTGCGTCGATCTGCTGGTGGCCATGGGCCTGAACCCGGCCAACGTGACGCTGACCGACATCATGGGTGTGGTGTACCAGGGGCGCGATGCGGACATGGCGCCCAACATGGCCCGCTACGCGCGCCAGACCGACGCGCGCGCCCTGCCGGACGTGCTGGCGGGCGCGGACATCTTCCTGGGCCTGTCCGCCCCGCGCGTGCTGCGCCCCGAATGGCTGGCGCAAATGGCCGAACGCCCGATCATCATGGCGCTGGCCAATCCGGACCCTGAAATCACCCCCGCAGAAGCGCGCGCCGCGCGGCCGGACGCCATCGTTGCCACAGGGCGCAGCGATTTCCCCAACCAGGTCAACAACGTCCTTTGCTTTCCCTTCATCTTCCGCGGTGCGCTCGACGTGGCTGCGACTACGATCAACGAGGAGATGAAGCTCGCCGCCGTGCATGCCATTGCCGAGCTGGCGCGGCTGGAAGCCTCCGAAGTGGTCGCGAGCGCCTATGGCGGCCTGGCACCCGTTTTCGGTCCCGACTACATCATCCCCAAGCCGTTCGATCCGCGCCTGATCCTGCAGGTGGCCCCCGCGGTGGCGCGGGCGGCGATTGCCTCGGGCGTGGCCGGGCGCCCGATCGAGGATTGGGAAGCTTATCGGGAGGAGCTGGAGCGTTTCGTTTTCCGCTCCGGCCAGCTCATGCGCCCCGTCTTTGAAGCCGCGCGCAAGCGGCCGGCGCGCATCGTCTATGCCGAGGGCGAGGACGAGCGCGTGCTGCGCGCGGTGCAGACGGTGGTCGACGAACATATCGCCGAACCCATCCTGATCGGGCGCCGGGACACAATCACGCGCCTGGTGGCCGAAATGGGGCTGCGCATGCGCCTGGAAGATCAGGTGCGCGTGCTCGATCCCGCGCAGGACCGCGCGGTGTTCGACCCGCTGATGGCGCCATATCAGCGCCTGGCCGCGCGGCGCGGCGTGCCGCCGGACGCCGCCGCGCGCCGCGTGCGCAACCGCCAGACGGTGGCCGCGGCGATGCTTCTGCAAACCGGCCAGGTGGATGCGGCGCTCTGCGGCGGCAGCGGCGATTGGTGGCGGCAAATGGAGTATCTGCTGCCGATCATTCCCAAACGCGCCGACGTTTGCCGTGTCTATGCACTGAGCGCGCTGATCCTGCAGGGCGGATCGCTGTTCATTTGCGATACGCACATGAACGTCGATCCCTCAGCCGCCGAAATCGCCGAGATGGTGGGGCTGGCGGCGGCGGCCGTGCAGGGCTTCGGGGTTACCCCGAAAGTGGCATTGCTGAGCCATTCGAGTTTCGGCGCAAGCAAATCGCCATCGGCGCGCAAAATGCGCCAGGCGCTCGCACTCGCGCGTACGGCCAATCCAGGCCTGGAAATCGATGGCGAAATGCACGCGGATGCGGCGCTATCGGACGCCATTCGCGAGCGCGTCATGCCCGACAGCACGCTGACCGGCACGGCCAATTTGCTGGTGATGCCGAATCTGGATGCGGCCAATATCGCGTTCAACCTGGTCAAGGCGGCGGCGGACGGATTGCCGGTGGGGCCGCTGCTGCTTGGCATGTCCCAGCCCGTGCACGTGCTGGTGCCCAGCGTAACTGCGCGCGGCATCGTCAATCTGTCGGCGCTGGCGTCTAGCCAGTCGGCGGCGCGGGCGCGGGGGTGGTGAAGCCAGGGGCTCTGCCCCTGGACCCCGCTAAGGACAAGTCCTTAGAACCTGTTTGTTAGGTTCAGGAGGGGGGCCACACGCTGTGTCGCCGCACGTGGGTCGCCCCCCTCCTGAACCTAACAAATGGGGGTCTGGGGCCTCAGGCCCCGGCGGGTCCAGGGCGGAGCCCTGGCCTTCCTACCCTTGCCTCCGCCCACCCCGCACGGCAGGGTGCGCCGCGATCGCGGGGAGGCACACTTGGTCAAGGCGTTGCGCAAGGCGGTGTTGCCGGTGGCGGGCCTGGGTACGCGGTTTCTGCCCGCGACCAAGGCAATGGCCAAGGAAATGCTGCCCATCGTGGACAAGCCGCTGATTCAGTATGCCATTGAGGAGGCGCGCGCCGCCGGCATCGAGCAGTTCTGCCTGATCACCGGCCGCGGCAAGACCGCGCTGGTCGAGCATTTCGACATCGCCTTCGAGCTGGAAGCCACGCTGCGCGCGCGGGGCAAGCAGGCCGAGCTCGACAGCCTGCGCGCCTCCCGCCTGGAGCCGGGTGCGATGGTCACTGTGCGCCAGCAGGAGCCGCTGGGCCTGGGCCACGCGATCTGGTGCGCGCGTGCTTTTATCGGCGAGGACCCATTCGCCATCCTGTTGCCTGACGATCTGATCCTGTCGGACGTGCCCTGCATGCAGCAATTGGCGCAAGCCTATCAGGAGACCGGCGGCAGCGTAGTGGCCGTGGTCGAAGTGCCGCCCGAACAGACTAATCGCTACGGCATCCTTGCGACGGGCGCCGATGACGGCCGCCTGGTCGAAGTCACGGGCCTGGTCGAAAAGCCCGCGCCCGAGGAGGCGCCGTCCAACCTTTCCATCATCGGGCGTTACGTGCTGCTGCCCGAGGTGATCGAGCACCTCTCGCGCATGGAACGCGGCGCGGGCAATGAGGTGCAATTGACCGACGGCATGGCACGCATGATCGGCCACAGTCCGTTTCATGGCTTACGCTACGAGGGACGGCGTTTTGATTGCGGCGACAAAATCGGCTTTCTGGAAGCGCAGATTGCCTTTGCGCTGCGCCGGCCGGAAATGGCAGGCCAGGTCCGCGCATTTCTGCGCGATTATGCGGAGGCGCCGTGATGGCCGATTTTACCCATAATTTCAGCCCGACATCCCTGCGCGAGTACGACATTCGCGGCATTGTCGGAAAGACGCTGCATCCTGCTGATGCTTTTGCCATCGGGCGCGCGTTCGGCAGCGTTGTGGCCGGGCAGGGCGGGCGGCGTGTTGCGGTCGGCTATGACGGGCGCTTGTCGTCTCCAGAGTTGGAACCCGAGCTCGTGCGCGGCCTGATCGAGAGCGGCATGGAGGTGCTGCGCATCGGCTGCGGCCCCACGCCGATGCTCTATTTTGCCGCGGTCACGCTGGGCACCGATGGCGGCGTCATGGTCACCGGCAGTCATAATCCGGCCGAGTACAACGGCTTCAAGATGATGCTTGGCGGAAAGCCGTTTTTCGGCAAGCAGATACAGGACCTCGGCGCACGTGCGGCCGCGGGCGAGTTCGTCACCGCCGAGTCCGGCGGCGCAGTGCAAGTCGATGTTTCCTCCGATTATATCGCGAGGCTGATTTCGGATTGGGATGGCGGCGATCGCATCCTCAAGGTCGTGTGGGATAACGGCAATGGTGCGGCGGGCGAGGTGCTGCAGCGTCTGGTGGCGTCCCTGCCGGGCACGCACACCATTCTCAACGGTCAGATCGACGGGCGCTTTCCCGCGCACCACCCCGACCCGACCGTGCCCAAGAATCTGGCGCAATTAATCGAGGCGGTGTGCGAGAAGGGCGCTGACCTTGGCATTGCGTTCGACGGGGACGCCGATCGCATCGGCGCCGTTGATGGGCAGGGCAATATTCTTGCCGGCGATCAGCTTCTGGTGATTCTTGCGCGAGACGTTCTGCGCGACCATCCTGGGGCGACCATCATTGCCGATGTCAAGGCCAGCCAGGTGCTGTTTGACGAGATTGCGCGCGCCGGCGGGGTGCCGTTGATGTGGCGCACGGGCCATTCGCTGATCAAGGCCAAGATGGCTGAAACCGGCGCGCCGCTCGCCGGCGAAATGTCTGGGCATATTTTCTTTGCCGATAAATGGTATGGTTTCGATGATGCGCTCTACGCCGCGGTGCGCCTGTTAGGGATTGTGGCGCGCATGGCTGGCTCGCTGGTCGATGTGCGTGCCGCTCTGCCGCACGTCATCAACACGCCCGAATTGCGCTTTGATTGCGATGATGAGCGCAAGTTCGGCGTGGTCGAAGAGGTTGCTGCAAGGCTGAAGGCGGCGGGGGCGGCGGTGTCGGACATCGATGGCGTGCGGGTGAATACGCCCGATGGGTGGTGGCTGCTGCGCGCGTCCAACACGCAGGCGGTGCTGGTAGCGCGTGCGGAGGCGGCCGACGAGGCGGGATTGGAGCGGCTGAAGGCGGCACTGGCTGCTCAGTTGCAGGAGAGTGGGTTGGCGCCGGACTTTTCCGCAGAGTCCGCCGGGCATTAGACTAGTTGCGGCCGTCTTGAATAATGACGGGGGGTCTGGGGGGGATGGCACATCTCCCCCAGTTTTCTTCCTCCGCAAAAGTCAGAAATTGCGCAGCAAACGCGTCCGGATTTTCGAGGAAAGCGGAATGACCACCCTTGAAAAAGGTCAACCTGTGATGCGGGAATTTAAGAGCCGCTTGCCTGGCGCGTGACCAGGAAACGAATTTATCACCTCTCGCCCAGGCGAGCCAAACAGGAATTTCGATCGCGGGCGTCAGCGCGCGCAGGTCGCTATCCGGTTCGCAAAAGCCCCGCCATGCGTCGGCGAGCAGCGGGGCCAGTTCGCGTGCTGCGCTTACGATAGCCTCGCGTTGCGCGCGCGCGGGGGCGCGCGGCAAAACCAATGCACGGTAATAGGCGGCGAAAAGGGGCGGGAACCAGCGTGCGCCGCGCGCGCCGGCGGCGAAAAAGCCGGCCATTTGCCTGATGACGAAGCGCGCGGCGGGATCGAGCGGCGCCAGGCCGCCGGGATTGCAGAGTACCAGCGCAGAAAAACGATCGGGACATTTCGCCGCGGCAATCAGCGCCGCCGCCCCGCCGATGGAATTGCCGATGACGATAGGACGTTCCAGGCCAAGCCTGTCGCACGCGGCAAGTGCGAGGTCGGCGTAACGGGCGGCGCGGATTGGTTTGCCGTCCTCGGGTGATCGCCCTTGTCCTGGCCAGTCCAGGGCGATCAGTTCGTAACGGTCTCTGATGCGGTCTGCGAGCGGGGCGAAATCCCCGGCCCCGTGCCCGACCGCGTGCAGGCAAAGGACGGGTGGCCCCGCGCCCCAGCGTTTGACCGCCATGTGGCTATTGCCGATGGCCAGTATGTCGACAGGGTCGGCGGCGCCGATGGGCTGCCTGACGCTTGCGGTAAGTGATGAAGATATCACACGAATGCCCGAAAAAAGCCGGGACCAAACCCAGCGCTGTGATAGAGGTATCACATGAGTGATTATCTCCGCAAGCCGAAGCCTGCCGTCGAGGGCAGTACGCGTGATCTGCTGATCGAGTCCGCGGCGCTCGAATTCAACGCGTGCGGCTTTTATGGCACCGACACCAACAGGATTGCGCGGCGCGCCGGTTTTGCGCCGCAGACGTTCTACAGGCATTTTGACGACAAGACTGACGTGTTCATCGCCGTCTATGCGCGCTGGCAGGAGAGCGAGCGCCGCGACATCATGCGTGTTCTTCAGGCCGATGCTAAGGGCCGGACCCGGACTTTGGCGTTGGCGGCGGCTCTCCTGGAAAGTCACCGGGCATGGCGCGTCTTCAGGCGTTCCTTGCGTCTGCTGGCCGTTGAGGACGAGCGTGTGCGGTCTGCCCGCGCGCAGAGTCGCCGGGCGCAGCTTGAGGCCATTGCCGGCGCGCCGGCGCACCAATTGCCTTGGGAGGCGCGGGTTGCGGCACTCCTGACCGTCGAGCGGCTGTGCGATGCGGCTGCGGACGAGGAGATTGCGGATCTGGGCATCGACGCGCCGGCCTGGCGCAACCATGTCGTGGTCGCGATCGATGGCTTGCGTTCCGCCACGGGCCATTCCTGATGCGGCTGCCCGCGCGTTGCGTATTCCAACGATACATCGCCTCGTGCTCCGAAATCATGCTGGCGGGAACAGCCCAAGCCGTTGCCCCTCGATGCTGCGGCGCAAGTAGGGGTTCTCCAAGGCGGCCTCGGTAACCAAGTCCACCTCACGGCCGAGCAGCGCCGCCGGGGCGTCACGCAGGCCAAAATAGGCGCGTGCGTAGGCGACCGGCGGTAGCGCCTCGAACGTGACCAGGAAGTCGAGGTCGCTGCGCACCGTGTCAAAGCGTCCGCAGGCTGCCGAGCCGAAGTGGTCGAGCTGACGGACGTGGAAGCGCTGGCACAGGGAGAGAAGGATTCCTGGGGCAGCAGCGGCGAGGGAGGTCGGAACCGGGTCCATAGTCGATCCTAGCACGACCAGGCGGTTATGGCGCCCTGACCAGCCGCTTCACGCAACGTCTCGACCGTGGGAGAAGGGCGCGCATGCGCGGCCTCTGGGCACGTCCCAGCCGCAGAACCTCCGGAGCCGCTAACCCTTGTGCTGACCACCACCCCGCATCCGCTGGTGATCGACCTCGACGGCACGCTCCTGCGCACGGACAGCCTTATCGAGGCCACGCTGCGCCTGGCCGCGACTCGCCCGCTCGCCCTCATCCGCAGCTTGCCCAGACTCGGCGCCGGCCGCGCCGCCTTCAAGCACGCCATAGCTAGCGCCTGCACACTGGACCCGGCGAGCCTGGTCTATAACGAAGACATCCTCGCGCTGGCGCGTGAGGCCCGCGCGCAGGACCGCCCGGTTCACCTCGTCACCGCGGCCGCAGCTGCCACGGCCGCCGCCATTGCGGCCCACCTGGACCTCTTCGACGGCGTGCACGCCTCCGACGGCACCCACAACCTCAAGGGCGCGAACAAAGCCGCCTTCCTCGTCGAGCGTTTCGGCGCGCACGGCTTCGACTACGCGGGAGACGCAGCGCCCGATCTCGACGTCTGGCAGCGGGCGCGCCGCGCCATTGTCGTCGCACCCACCAGCGCCTTCCTTCGCCGTGTGCGCGCAGCCTGCGCGGACGTGCAGGTGCTCGGCACCGCGCCCTCTGCCGCCGCGCGCCTGCGCAGTTGGGCGCGCGCGTTTCGTGTGCATCAATGGGCCAAGAACGCCCTCGTCCTCGTCCCCGTGCTTGCCGCCCATCGTTTCGACGCGCCAACCCTGATCCGGGCGGTGGTTGCGCTGATCGCCTTCAGCCTGTGCGCCAGCAGCGTCTATGTGCTGAACGACCTGCTCGATCTGCCGCATGACCGGCTGCACGCCACCAAGCGCCATCGCCCTTTCGCCAGCGCGGCACTGCCCCTCAACCAGGCCCCAGGCGCCGTTGCCGCTTGCATGCTCGCAGCGATCGTCCTGAC
The DNA here is from genome assembly GCA_965276755.1 of Acetobacteraceae bacterium. Taxonomy (GTDB): domain Bacteria; phylum Pseudomonadota; class Alphaproteobacteria; order Acetobacterales; family Acetobacteraceae; genus CAJCIS01. The sequence goes on along the minus strand of OZ255625.1, from coordinate 771,857 downwards.
GCTGGGCTTGCCGTGGCATTTCGGCGTCATGCTAGCCGTCTATTACGTATGCACAACCACCTATTCGTTCGGGCTCAAGCGCAAGCCGGTCTGGGACGTGATGATGCTGGCCGCCCTCTACACGCTGCGAGTCTTTGCCGGCTCGGCCGCGACAGGCATCCGCATTTCGCCCTGGCTGCTCGCCTTCTGCATGTTCCTGTTTTTCTGCCTGGCGGTGGTCAAGCGCCAGACCGAGCTCGTCGCACACCTGCGTCGCGGCAGCGCGGAAAAACTCAGCGGCCGAGGCTACGCGCCGGGGGATCTGGACGTGCTGGCGAGCATGGCGACCTCCAGCGGCTACATGGCCGTGCTGGTGCTCGCACTCTACGTCAACAGCCCGGACGTGCTGGCGCTCTACCGTCACCCGCCTGCGCTTTGGGCGCTGTGCCCGCTGCTGCTGTTCTGGATCAGCCGCGTCCTGCTGCTGTCCCACCGCGGCATGCTGCATGACGATCCCGTGGTCTTTGCGCTGCGGGACCGGCTCAGCCTGCTGATCGGGGCCGCCTGCCTGTGCGTCTTTGTGGCCGGCGCGTGATGCGTAGGCAGGTCGCGCGCCCCAGTCGTGAACAGGCGGGGCTGGGCAGGGCGGAGCTTGCCGTGCTTGCCGCGGTGCTGCTTTTTGCGGCGGGATTCGTAGCCGCTGCTCTGTGGGGCGGCGGCGCGCAGGCATGGTCCACCCTGCAACGCGTGCCGCTGCGGCTGCTGCCTGTGCTGCTCGGCCTTAGCCTGCTGAATTACGGCATGAGGGGGCTGCGGTGGCTGGTTTTCTCCCGGGCGCTGCATTTGCGCGTACCACCGCGCGCAAACCTTCTTTACTACATCTCCGGCTTTGCCATGACGCCCACACCGGGCAAGGCGGGCGAGGTCGTTCGCCTCTATCTGCTTAACCGATTTTATGGCTGCGCCTATGACCGCACGGCCGCGCTGATGATCGGCGATCGGCTGCTGGACGGGCTTGCCGCCACGCTGGTGGTGGCCGTGGCCGCGCCCTTCTATGCCCACGCGCGCACGGGTGCGGCCGCGGCCGCGGTGCTGGGCGCGGCAATCGTTGCCCTTTGCCTGCGGCCGGGCATTGTGCTGCACGCCACCGACGCCGCCTTCGCCCGCCTGCGCCGATGGCCGCGCCTGTTCGTGCGTGCGCGCCGCGCCGTACGCGCCATGCAGCGACTCGCCCGGCCGCGTGTCTTCGCCGTGACCTTGCTCGCGGGCGCCATCGGCTGGACCAGCGAGGGAATCAGCTTCTTCCTGCTTCTGCGTGCGCTCGATCCGGGTGCCGGGCTCGGGGCCGGTGCGTGCGTCTTCATCTTCGTCTTTGCCATGCTGGTGGGTGCGCTGACCTTCTTGCCTGGTGGCTTGGGCAGCACGGAAGCCACGCTGATTGCCCTGCTCAGCCTGCAAGGCGTGCCGCTGCCCACGGCCATCGTGGCAACGGGCGTCATCCGGGTCACCACTCTGTGGTTTGCGGTCGGGCTGGGATTGCTGGCCTTGCCGATGGCGCTTGCCGGCGCCGGCCGGTCGGGCGAGCCGCGGCAGGCCATCGCCCTTGGCTAGTGCCGCTACCACGCTGAGCGGCTGGGGCCGCGTCAGCCCCGCCCTTTGCCGGGCAAGCCGCCCGGGAAGCAAGGCCGAAGCCTTGGCCGCGTTTGCCGCACCCGCGCCGAACGGTTTGTGCCTGCATGGCGCCGGCCGCTCCTACGGCGATTGCGCGACCCTGGAGGGCGGAGAGGCTCTGATCACCACGCGGCTGGATCGCATACTGGCCTTCGACCAGGAGACCGGGCTGGTGCAGGTCGAGCCGGGCGTGGATTTTGCGCGCCTGTTAGCCGCGTTTTTGCCGTGCGGGTTTTTGGTGCCCGTCACGCCAGGCACGGGCTTTGCCACCATTGGCGGCGCGGTGGCCAATGATGTGCACGGCAAGAACCACGAACATGCCGGCAGCTTCTGCCAGCATGTGAGCGAACTAGACCTGGTGCTGCCGAGCGGGCTGCGGCGGACGATCACGCCAGCCGATGCCGAGCTTTTCGCCGCGACCTGCGGCGGCCTGGGTTTGACCGGCATGATCACGCGCATCGCCTTTCGCATGCAGCGCGTGCCCGGCGGCGCCGTTGCGGTGCGCGAACAGCGTGTCGGCGGGCTGGACGCGTTCATTTCGGCCATGGAAGAGGCGCGGGAGGCGACCTATTCCGTCGGCTGGATCGATGGAACGGCGCGCGGTGCCGCACTCGGCCGCGGCGTGTTGCAGACGGGCGAGATCGCCGCGGGCCCTTACCTGCAGCCTGTCGCGCGCGCCTGGACTGTGCCTGTGGATTTCCCCGACTTTGCCCTTAATTCGCTGAGCGTGCGGCTGTTCAACGCGGCCTATTTCCGGCGGGTGCCAATGGCCGGGCGTGTGCGGGAGGTGCCGCTGGCGCGCTTTCTCTATCCGCTCGATGCCATTGGCGGTTGGAACCGGATTTATGGCGCGCGTGGCTTCTACCAGTTTCAGTGCGTAGTGCCGTTTGCAGGCGGGGCGGCCGTGTTGCGCGAAATGCTGGAGGTGATTGCCGCCTCTCGCCAGGCGTCGTTCCTGGCCGTGCTCAAACGCATGGGCGCGGGGCGGGCGGGCTATCTCAGCTTTCCGATGGCGGGCTACACGCTGGCGCTGGATTTCCCCCGCGGGGCTCGGGTGGAGGCGCTGTATGCGCGTTTGTGCGCCATCACGCGCGGGGTTGGCGGGCGGGTGTATCTGGGCAAGGACGCGCTTGTCTCGGCCGAGGATTTCCGGGCGATGTATCCGTCCTTTCCGGCGTTTGCCCGTGTGCTGGCCGAGGTTGATCCTGCGGGAAGGATGCAGTCAGGTATGGCGAGGCGGTTGCGGCTGAATGAAGCAGTAAGGCCAGGGGCTCTGCCCCTGGACCCCGCTGGAGGCAGTGCCTCCAGACCTCCACCTAATAGAAAAAATGAGAGGTTCTAAGGACTTGTCCTTAGCGGGGTCCAGGGGCAGAGCCCCTGGCCTTCCCTAAGAAACGCGCAGAAACGTGATCGGCGCGCCGCAAGACGCAGGACCAACACCCCTTGATGTATGGACGTTGTTAACTTGACAGGAATGCTAGCGTGGCTTATCAATTGGGCTAACCGGTGTCGCGGGCGCGCAATGCCGGCAAGGCGCTCCGCCCGATCGCCGCTGAGGGATCGGGCGCAGTAACGTGACTGCCTTCCCCGCGCTCCGTCCTTAACCAGCCGGAACCGTGTTTCGCCTATGCCGTAATGGGTAGGATCGGACGCACGATTATCCGGACGAAAGGAGCCGACCACTATGGCTGCCGCCGTTATCAACGTCGCCCCAGAGGGCAATCTCTCCCGCTATCTGCAGGAGATCCGCAAGTTTCCCATGCTCACGCCGGAGGAGGAACTCTCGCTCTCCCACGCTTGGCGTGACAATGAGGATATGGAGGCGGCACACAAGCTTGTCACCTCCCATCTCCGACTCGTGGCGAAGATCGCCATGGGCTATCGCGGCTACGGCCTGCCGGTCGGCGAGCTGATTTCCGAAGGCAATGTCGGGATGATGCAGGCGGTCAAGCGCTTCGACCCCGATCGGGGCTTTCGCCTGGCGACCTATGCAATGTGGTGGATCCGGGCGGCAATCCAGGAATACATCCTGCACAGTTGGTCGCTCGTGAAGATGGGTACCACGGCTGCGCAGAAGAAGCTGTTCTTCAACCTGCGCCGGCTTAAGGGTCAGATGCAGGCGATCGAGGATGGCGATCTGCGCCCGGAACACGTGACCAAGATCGCCACCACGCTCGGCGTGCCCGAGCAGGATGTGGTCAGCATGAACCGCCGCCTGGCTGCCCCCGATCACAGCCTCAATGCCCCCGTGCGCGCGGATAGCGAGGGCGAGTGGCAGGATTGGCTGGTCGATGAGGGTGAGAGCCAAGAGACCGAGCTAGCCGATCGCGAGGAGCTGACCGGTCGCAAGGCCTTGCTTGGCGGTGCGCTGAACACGCTGAACGACCGCGAGCGGCACATTCTGATCGAGCGCCGACTGAAGGATAATCCTACGACGTTAGAGGAGTTGTCTCAGCAATATAACATCTCTCGCGAGCGGGTGCGGCAGATCGAGGTGCGCGCGTTTGAGAAGCTGCAGAAGTCGATGCGCACGCAGGTGGCTGAGCGGCGCATGGCACACGCGGCGTTGTGAATGTAGGCCAGGGGCTCTGCCCCTGGACCCCGTTGGGGCCTGAGGCCCCAAACCCCCAATTTTTCCACCTTAAATAGAGACGGGGGGTCTGGGGGGGATGGCACATCTCCCCCAGCCTTTTTCTTGCTTACTCCAAGCTAAACAACCGGAAGCAGCGACCTGGCCAATTCCGGGAAGGCGACGGTCGTGAAGCAGACAGCGTCCGCGCCATCTTGCATGCCCTCCCGGCCATACCCCCACGCTGCAAAGATCGATTTCACCCCCGCGCCCTGCGCCGCCGCGATGTCGTTGGCGTGGTCGCCCACCATGATGCTGTGTGCGGGATCGCCAGAAGCAGCCTCGATCGTGGCACTCAGATGGAGCGGGTGGGGTTTGCGCGCGGCGAAGCTGTCGCCACCGCCGATGGCTGCGAAGCGATCCGCAATGCCAAGGCCGGCAAGCAGCAGGTGCGCCGCGTTCTCGGGCTTGTTGGTGCAGACCGCAAAGCGCCAGCCCTCTGCGGCCAGACTATCCATCGCCGGTATGATGCCAGCGAAGAGGCGCGTGTCGACCAGAACGTTCGCTTCGTAATCGCTGAGGTAATCGTGCGCGGCGGCTGCGTCGGCCGGCGCGCCCTGCGCGGCAAAGGCACGCTCGATCAGGGGGGCCAGGCCATCGCCCACCATGGGCATGACCTGGTCGCGCCGCAGCGGCGGCAAGCCGCGGGCCGCGAACATGCGGTTCAAGGCCGCCGCGATATCGGGCAGCGAATCGACCAGGGTGCCGTCGAGGTCGAAGATAAGCAGGGGAGACATGGTGATGAACCTCGGCGTGGCGGGTTGCTCGCGTAAGCCCCCATACCGTTATATTCGCGCAAACCGCCAGAGAGCCCGAGGAGGGCCGTCCGATGCTCAACCCGATCACGCCGCTGCCGCTGAAGGACGCTGACCTGCTGCGCCAGGCGAACCTGATCGGCGGGGCGTGGGTGCAAGCCGAGAGCGGGCGCACCCTCCCGGTGCGCAATCCCGCCAATGGCGAGCTGGTGGGCCTGGTGCCCGCTTGCGGTGCGCCCGAGACCAGGCGCGCGGTCCAGGCCGCCTACGCCGCCCAAAAATCCTGGCGCGCGCTGACGGCCAAGGAACGGCAGAAGCCGCTGCGCCGCCTGTTCGACCTGATGATGGAGAACCAGGAGGATCTGGCTGTCATCATGACCGCCGAGCAGGGCAAGCCGCTGGCCGAGAGCCGCGGCGAGATCGCCTATGCCGCCGCCTTCATCGAATTCTTTGCCGAGGAAGGCAAACGCATCTATGGCGATACGATCCCGCAACATCTGGCCGGGCGCCGGCTGATGGTGCTCAAGGAGCCGATCGGCGTGTTCGCGGCCATTACGCCGTGGAATTTTCCGGCGGCGATGATTACGCGCAAGGCGGGCCCGGGCTGGGCCGCAGGGTGCGCGGGGGTGATCCGGCCGGCATCGCAAACGCCGTTCTCGGCGCTGGCGATCGGCGTGCTGGCCGAGCGCGCGGGGCTGCCGGCGGGGGTATGCAACATCATCACCGGGCCTGCTGCCGAGACCGGTGGCGAACTGACCGCCAATCCGATGGTGCGCAAGCTGAGTTTTACCGGCAGCACCGAAGTCGGCGCCAAGCTGCTCGCGCAATGCGCGCCCAGCATCAAGAAGACCAGCATGGAATTGGGCGGCAATGCACCCTTCATCGTGTTCGAGGACGCTGATATCGAGGCCGCGGTCGCGGGCACGCTGGCGAGCAAATATCGCAACACCGGGCAGACCTGCGTCTGCGCCAATCGCATCCTGGTGCAGAGCACGATCCACGACAGATTTGCCGCCTCGCTGAAGATCGCCGTCGAACGAATGAAAGTCGGCAACGGCATGGAGGAGGGCGTGAGCCAGGGCCCGTTGATCAATCCTGCCGCGCTGCAGAAGGTGGAGGAGCATGTCGCCGATGCGATCGCGCGCGGTGCGGACGTGATCACCGGCGCCCGCCGCCACCCATTGGGCGGCAATTTCTACATGCCCACGATCCTGGGAAATGTGCCGCGCACAGCCGACATATTCCGCGACGAAACGTTTGGCCCCGTGGCGCCGCTGTTCCGCTTTTCGAGCGAGGCCGAGGCGATCGAGATGGCCAATGACACGCAATTCGGCCTGGCTTCCTATTTCTACACGCGCGACGTGGGCCGCGTCTTTCGCGTGGCCGAGGCGCTGGAATACGGCATCGTCGGGATCAACGAAGGCATCATCTCGACCGAGCTGGCACCCTTTGGTGGTGTGAAATCTTCCGGATTGGGACGGGAAGGTTCGAAATACGGTATCGAGGATTATCTCGAGATCAAGTACCTCGCCCTTGGCGGCCTGGGCGCCTGAGACTCGGACGTGACCGTCCGAACGCTCGATGCGGTCGAGGTGCCGGGTTGCATTGGTGCGTTGTCTGGCATCCTGATCGATTGCGTGCAGGGCGGCGCCTCGGTCAGCTTCATGCGCACGCTGACCGCGGCACGGGCGGATGCGTTCTGGCAAGGCGTGGCCGAACGGGTAAGCGCGGGCGCCGCCGAATTGCTCGCCGCCTGGGTGGATGGCGAGATGGTCGGCACCGTGCAGCTCTGCCGCGCCGCCGCGGAAAACCAGCCGCATCGCGCCGATGTCGCCAAGATGCTGGTGCACCGGCGCGCGCGACGCCGTGGCGTGGGTGGCGCGCTGATGCGCGCGGTCGAGGATCGCGCGCGTGCGCTGGGCTTGACGCTGCTCGTGCTCGATACTGTGACTGGCGGGGACGGGGAACGCCTGTACGCGCGCATGGGCTGGATGCGCGTGGGCGTTGTGCCGGGTTATGCGCTGTTTCCGGATGGGGTACCTTGCGATACGACGATTTTCTATAAAAGCTTAAGGAAGATTGGGGGCGATGCGCCATCCCCCCAAACCCCCCGTCATTATTTTAATTGAAGACGGGGGGTCTGGGGGGGATGGCACTGCTCCCCCGGTCTTTTCTCTAGTAGCGGAGCCTTAACCAAGCACAGGCAAATTGAGGACCGTCTCCGTGCGAGCGCTCCATGAACACTGCCACGCCGGCGTGGCTACGAGGCATATGGTCGGCCTTTGTCGCGCCGCCAAACGACCCCGAGCTGGTATATGCGCAGTTCGAGGCGTTCAGCCGGCAGATGCCCATCCTCTACGTCACGGCCATGGCCAACACAGGCGCGCTTGCGTTTACCTATTTCCACCTCGCCCCATCCGTCCTGACGGTGGTAATCCCGGGCGTGTTGTGCGTCTGTTGCACGGCGCGGCTGCTGTTCTGGGCGGGCGCGTACCGACGGCCGATCGCGCAACTGGAGGCACTGAGACAGGCGGACCGGTCACGATGGCTGGCGACAGCCTTGGGCGTTGGATTTACCGCCTGGTCGCTCAGCCTGATCCGCTACGGCGATGTCGCCGCCAAATTCCACGTGGCGTTCTATATGGCGGTGACCGTCATCACCTGCATTTCTTGCCTGATGCATTTCCGTGCGGTCGCATTGCGGGTCACCGCGATCGGCATCGTGCCCTTCACCATCTATTTCTGCGCCTCGGCCAACCCCGTCTTCATCGCAATCGCCCTCGATTTCGTGGTTGTCGTCATCGGAATGATCTACATCCTGATGCTCAATTACGAGACCTTCTCCAAGCTCAACCTCTCTCAGCGCGAACTGACCGCCCGCCAGGCTGAGACGCAACGCCTCAGTGACGAGAATAGCCGGCTGGCAAGCCAGGACGCGCTGACCGGCCTGCCAAATCGGCGCATGTTCCTGATGAATTTGGAGCGTGTGCTGGAGCGCGCGCGCACGCCCGGCGCCGGTTGCGCGTTGGCGCTGGTCGATTTGGACGGGTTCAAGGGTGTCAACGACACATATGGCCACGGCGCCGGTGACCGGCTGCTGGCCGAAGTCGGTTGCCGGTTGCTCAGCATCGCGAGCGAAGAGGTCTTTGTCGCGCGTCTGGGCGGGGACGAATTCGGCGTGACGTTCTTCGCCGGGGCCGCAGGTCTTGACGCCGCTGCGCTGGGGCGGAAGTTGAGCGTTTTGCTCAGGGGGCCTTACCTCACCGGTGACATCGCGGCCGATGTGTCGGGCTCGATCGGCCTGGTCACCAGCCAAAGCGGCAAAACGCATTCGAGCCAGATGCTGGAACGGGCGGATTTCGCGCTCTATCGCGCCAAGGAAACACGCACCGGACAGGCGATCGTGTTTTCGCGCGAGCATGAGACGGTCATCGACGCACGGCGCCGCGTGGAGCAGGCGTTGCACCGCGCGGATCTGGCAGCCGAATTATGGCCGGCCTTCCAGCCCATCGTGGATAATCAGAAATGCCGCGTCATCGGCTTCGAAGCGCTGGCACGCTGGACCAGCCCGCTGATCGGCGCTGTAGGACCCGACATCTTCATCAAGGCGGCCGAACGTGAACGACTGATCGGCGAGATCACGCAGATCATGCTGAAAAAGGCGCTTGCTGCCGCTTCATGCTGGCCGCCGGAGTTGCGCATATCCTTCAACCTCTCAGCTCAGGACATCATCAATCCAGAGACGGTCAGCCATGTCTGCCGCATTATCGCGCAGAGTGGCGTGGCACCGGAGCGCATCAGCATAGAAATCACCGAGACGGCCGCGCTGCTGGATTTCGAACAGGCGACGCTCGCACTTGCGGCCCTGCGCAAGCTGGGCGTGCGCATTTCGCTGGACGATTTCGGCACCGGCTATTCAAGCCTGGCTCACGTGCATCGCCTCAAGCCGGACAGCATCAAGATCGATAGAAGCTTCGTCATCGATGTCCAGACGAGCAAGACATCGCGCGATATCATCCGCACGATCGTGAGCCTGTGCGACAATCTCGACCTCGGTTGCGTGGTGGAGGGTGTGGAGACGCGCGGGCAGGAGCGGTTGCTGGATCAGCTCGGGTGCCGGATCATGCAGGGCTATCTGTTCGCCAGGCCCATGCAAGGCAATGCCGTGGCGGCGTTTCTGAAAGGATTTGGCGTGCCGGCCCTGGTGCAGGCGCAAGCCGGCTGACGCGAGGCAAGAGAAAATCGGGGGAGATGTGCCATGCCCCAAACCCCGATCATCAATTCCGCTAAGGTTGTCTTGACCGGATTATGCTCGCCCTCGCATCTGAAGCCATGAGCGCCCAGGCAGCCCCCGATCCCGCGCCGGGTGCGGCGACCAGCCGCACGATCGCGGCGATCGCCGACGTATTCGCCGGCCGGCGCCATGGTCTGCGCGCCATGGTTCCCTTCGTGGGACCCGCGATGGTGGCCTCGGTGGCCTATGTCGATCCCGGCAATTTCGCGACCAACATCCAGGCAGGGGCGGCCTACGGCTATGGCCTGCTGTGGGTCGCGCTGGCGGCCAACCTGATCGCCATGCTGTTCCAATCGCTCTCGGCGCGCCTGGGCATCGTCACCGGCTGCAACCTGGCCGAATTGAGCGCCGCGCATTTTCCGCGCCCGGTGAGCCTGGCCATGTGGGTGGTCAGCGAAATCGCGGCCATGGCAACCGATCTGGCCGAGTTCCTGGGCGGGGCCGTGGGGCTTTCGCTGCTGCTCCATCTGCCGCTGCTGGCCGGCATGGTCATCGTCGGCGTGCTGACATTTGTGCTGCTGCGCCTGGACCGCGGCGGGTTCCGCCCGCTGGAGCTGGTGATCGGCGGCCTCGTGGGGGTAATCGGCGCCTGCTACCTGACGGAGATCGTGATCGTGCCGCCGAACTGGCTCGCTGCTGCCAGGGGTGCCTTCGTGCCTGTGCTGCCTGGCGCGGGCGCGGTCACGCTGGCCGTGGGCATATTCGGTGCGACGGTCATGCCGCACGCGATCTACCTGCACTCGGGGCTGACGCAGGCGCGCACGCACGCGGCAAATGATGCGCAGCGCGCACTTCTGGTGCGCTATTCCAATTTGGAGGTGGTGGGCGCGCTCAGTCTGGCGGGGCTGGTGAATGTGGCGATGATAATGATGGCAGCAGCAGCCTTTCATGCCGGGCACCGCGACGTGGCGCAGATCCAGACCGCGTATCACACGCTGGCGCCGCTGCTGGGCGGGGCGGCGGCCTTTATCTTCCTCGCCTCACTTATGGCGAGCGGGATTTCGAGTTCTGTCGTCGGCACGATGGCGGGGCAGGTCATCATGCAAGGTTTCCTGCGACGACGCATTCCGGTGTGGCTGCGCCGCGTGGTGACGATGCTGCCGGCCTTTGTGGTGGTGGCCGCGGGTGCGGATGTAACGCGATGCCTGGTGATCAGCCAGGTGGTGCTCAGCCTGGTGGTGCCTGTGCCGATGGTGGCCTTGCTGCTGCTGTGCCGGCGGCGGGACGTGATGGGAGATTTCGCGATGGGGCCGGTGCTGGCGGTTCTGGCGTGCGTTGCGGCCGCAGTGACCTTGGGGCTGGACGGGGTGCTTGTAGCGTCTGCCCTTCAATGAAGACGGGGGGTTTGGGGGGGCAGGCACTGCTCCCCCAACCTTGCTTCACTTGCCCGGCCTGCCTAGCTTCCGCCCGATGGCCCCGCTGCTTCGCATAGCCCTCGCCCAGCTAAACCCGCACGAAGGCCGGATCGACCGCAATCTCGCCCGAATCCGCGCCGCCCGCGGCGAGGCGGCGGCCATGGGCGCTGACCTGGTCGTCACCCCCGAATTCTCCATCGCCGGCTATCCGCCCGAGGACCTTGTCCGCAAAGCGTCGTTCGTGGCGCGCTGCACCGCCGCACTCGAAGAACTCGCCGCCGACACGAAAGATGGCGGACCCGGCCTGATCGTCGGCGGCCCTTGGGCCGAGGGTGCCGCTATCTACAACGCCGCGTTCCTCATGGATGGCGGGCAGATCACCGCCCGCCGCGCCAAGCACGAATTGCCCAATTACGGCGTATTCGACGACAAGCGCGTCTTCGATGCCGGGCCGTCACCCGGCCCCGTCGTGTTCCGCGGCACGCGCATAGGGCTGATGATCTGCGAGGATTGGTGGTTTCCCGCCGTGTGCGAAACGCTGGCCGAAACCGGCGCGCAAGTGCTGCTCTCCATCAACGGCAGCCCGTTCGAGGACGGCAAGTCCGGCAAGCGCGTGCAATTGGCGCTGATGCGCGTGGTGGAAACGGGACTGCCCTTCGTCTTTCTCGGTCAGGTGTGCGGGCAGGACGAACTGGTCTTCGATGGCGCGAGTTTCGTGCTCAACGCCGACCGCACGTTGGCCGCCGTGCTGCCGAGTTTCGAGGAAGCGGTGGTGCTCACCGAATGGCAGCATGTGGGCGAAAAACTGGTCTGCACGCAACTGGAATTGCCGCCGGAACCCGATCCGATGGAAGAGGTCTATCGCTGCCTGATACTCGGCTTGCGCGATTATGTGGGCAAGAACGGATTTCCCGGCGTGATACTCGGCCTGTCCGGCGGCATCGACAGCGCCATATCGGCGGCTATTGCCGTTGATGCACTCGGCGCCGCGCGCGTGCGCGCCTTTATGCTGCCAAGCCCCTATACCAGCGCCGAGAGTCTGCAAGACGCGGCGGAATGCGCGCGCCTGTTGGGGATTGTCTGCGACACGATCCCTATTGCCGGTGCGATGAACGCGTTCGGCGAGGCGCTGGCACCGGCCTTTGCCGACACGCAGGCCGACATCACAGAAGAGAACATCCAGTCGCGCGCGCGGGGCCTGATCCTGATGGCGCTGTCGAACAAATTCGGCCACATGGTGCTGACGACGGGCAACAAGAGCGAGATGTCGGTTGGCTACGCGACACTCTACGGTGACATGTGCGGCGGCTACTCGGTCCTGAAGGACGTCTACAAGACCTTCGTATTTGCGCTCAGCCAATGGCGCAACGCGCATGTGCCGCGCGGCGCACAAGGCCCCGCGGGTCCTGTCATGCCGGAGCGCGTCATTACCAAGCCGCCCAGTGCTGAATTGAAACCCGATCAGACGGACCAGGACTCGCTGCCGCCTTACGACGTGCTGGACGCAATCCTATCCGGTCTCATCGAAGGCGAGAAATCCGTCTCCGACCTCGTGGCCGAGGGCTACGACCGCGCCACCATCCTGCGCGTCTGGAAAATGCTGGACCGCGCCGAATACAAGCGCCGTCAGGCGCCCCCGGGCGTGAAGATAACGGCGCGCGCCTTTGGCCGTGACAGGCGATACCCCATTACTAACGGCTATACGGAATTGGCGTCATGAGCGAGGATCTGTTCGCGCCCGACGGCGGGTGGCGCGTGCGCATCCTCGATCTCTCCGGCGGCGCTGAAGACAACATCACCGAGGAGATCGGCGGCTTTGCCACGCTGATGCTGGCCAACGCCTTCGCGCGCGCCTATGTACGCGACAGCATCGAGCATTGCCGCGAGCCGGGCATGAGCGCGCGCCAAGTGCTGGATAGGTGGTTTGCCTTTGGCGAGGATGCGTGCGTGATCGATGCGGCGGAGCAGGGGTGGCGCAGCGCCAATGAATTGGCGGATTTTGCGGATTGTCCGGCGCGGGAGGATGAGCGGGATTGGCGGGCGCTTGATCCACGGAGGGGAGAAGAAGAATGAAAGGAAGGAAGCAGTCCTTTTTTGAAAAAAAGGACCAAAAAACTTTTACTCTACAGACAAAAGTTTTTTGCTTCTTTTTTTCAAAAAAGAAGGCCCTTCTTCCTTGACTCGCGTCCGCTTCGCCCCGAGCCCCACCGGCCATCTCCACGTCGGCAACGCGCGCATAGCGCTCGCCAACGCGCTCTTCGCGCGCAGCCAGGCCGGCACATTCCTGCTGCGTATCGATGACACGGACGCCGAACGCTCGCGCCCCGAATACGAAGCCGGTATAGAGCAGGATCTCGCCTGGCTCGGCATCACCTGGGACGAACGTTTCCGCCAGTCCGATCGCATGCCCGCCTACGCAGCCGCTGCCGAAAAACTCAAGGAAGCAGGCCGGCTATATCCCTGTTTTGAATCAGAGGAAGAGCTGCGCTTCAAGCGCGACATGCGACTCAAGCGCGGCCAGGCGCCGGTTTACGATCGCGCCATGCTGCACATGACCGCAGCCCAGCGCGCGCAGGCCGAAGCGGGCGGCAAGACTCCCTATTGGCGCTTCCTGCTCACCAATGAGAGTGTCACGTGGCAAGACGGCGTGCTAGGTCCGCGCATCGTCAAATTGCCCTCGGTCTCCGACCCCGTCCTGATCCGCGCAGACGGCACGCCGCTCTACACCTTTACCAGCGTCATCGACGATATCGCAGCGGGCATCACGCATATCATCCGCGGCGAGGATCATATCACCAATACGGGCATCCAGATCGACCTGCTTCGTGCGCTCGGCCACCCGACGCAGGCCATCGGCTTTGCCCATCTGCCCCTGCTGGTCGATGCCGGCGGCGGCAAATTGTCCAAGCGGCTGGAGGGTCTGTCGCTGCGCAGCCTGCGCGGCGATGGCATGGAGCCCGAAGCGATCGCGTCCTACCTCGCGCGGCTTGGCTCATCGCTCTCGCCGGAAATCATGCCGATCGCCGCACTCGCCGAGCATTTTGATCTGACGAAATTTTCCCGCTCGCCGGCGCGCTTCGACATGACCCAGTTGCTGCGCCTGAATGCGCAAAGCCTGCACGCCGCGCGTTTCGAGGATGTGCGGCCGCGCCTGCCGCCGGGTGCGACCGCGCCGTTCTGGGATGCGGTGCGCGGCAATCTCGAATTGCTCAGCGAGGCGCGCCATTGGTGGGATGTAGTCGGCGGTCACATCTCGCCGCCCCCGAGCGGGGAGGACGGGCCTTTCCTGGGGCAGGCGCTGGAGACCCTGCCGCCCGAGCCGTGGGACGCGCAGACCTTCGCGGCCTGGACGCGCGCGCTGAAGGAAGCCAGTGGACGCGGCGGCAAGAAGCTGTTCATGCCGCTGCGCCTGGCGCTGACGGGCGAGGCGCACGGGCCGGAAATGGCGCCTTTGTTGCCGCTGATGGGCCGCGATCGCGTGGTTAGCCGGCTGCGTGAGTCAGTTGTCAGCAGTCAGCTTTCAGTTGTCAGACGAGTGCCCTCTGACAACTGAATGCTGAAAACTGCTCACGCCTCGGATGGACCCATCGATTTAATCAGGTCGAACACGCGCTTGCGCACGGCGGCATCGGTGATGCGGTAATAGGCGCGCACCAACTCCAGCGTCTCGCGCTTGGCCAGCGGATCGTCGGCCGGCGCGCCATAGCCGTCCGGCTTTTCGGCAAAGCCCGCAACGCCGGCGATGGCAGGGCCCCGGTTTTCCGGCATGTCGTCAAAAAAGAATGCGATCGGCACATCCAGCACACGAGAGAGATCATAGAGGCGCGAAGCACCAACCCGGTTAACGCCGCGTTCGTATTTCTGGACTTGCTGGAACGTCAGCCCGAGCGAGTCGCCCAGGCGCTCCTGGCTCATGCCCATTAGCGTTCGGCGCAGGCGGATGCGCGATCCCACATGGACGTCAATCGGACTGGGGCGGCTTTCGCCCGCCTCAACCTGGGCACCTTCGACCGATCCACCATTGCGAGACATTCGTTTACATCTTTCGCTTGAACTGCATGAACCACTCAGCCAAGCGCTATGGCTATTGATGCAACCCTAAATTGTCAACTAACTTTCAGCTTTTGATGACCTTTTAGTCTTTTTGTGGACTAGTCCACGGAACCGTATCCAAAACATGACGCTTTGCTCCAATTCCGAGACCTGCGCCGCAGCAGAGCAACGCCAGAAGAAGTGGTGCGCCCAGCCCCATGCGCGAGGCGGGCGTGCGCGGCATGGCACCGGGTAGTGCTGCCACCACGGCACCTTGCCGCTCGAGTCCAAGGCTGGCGACTATCCTGCCATGGGCGTCGATCATCGCCGATATGCCCGTGTTGGCCGCGCGCATCAGAGGCAGCCCCTCCTCGACCGCGCGCATGCGTGCGGCTGCCAAATGCTGGCGCGGACCGGCCGAGGTGCCGAACCAACTGTCATTGGTGATATTGACCAAGGCCGCCGGCCGATCGGTCTGCACCACGACTTGTGCGGAAAAGGCGGCCTCATAGCAGATCAGCGGACCGAGCGGTGGCAGGCCGGCGATATGCAGCGTCTTGAGCGATGGCCCGGCGTCCCAGCCGCGCTCGCCTAGGCGGATGGGCAGGTAGGATGGGAAATACTCGCCATAGGGCACAAGGTGGTGCTTGTCGTAGAAGCCGCCGATGCCGCCGTCGGGCATGATCGCGACCAGGCTGTTATAGGCGCGATCGCCGTCCCGGCGCGCTGTCCCGGCAATGGTGGCCGTTGCACCCAGTGCCGCCTCGGCCACGGCCTGGCGTGCCTGCGTGTCCTGCTGCAGCCAATAAGGACTCGCGGTTTCCGGCCAGACGACGAGGATCGCATCGCCATGGGCGCCAGGTGCTGCCTGCGCCACGCCTTGGCGGGTCAATTGAAGATGGCGTTCGAAGATGGCCTCGGCCCAAATCCTGTCTTGCCAATGGTCGCGATGCTCGACTTCGGAGACATTGCCTTGGATCAGCACAGCGACCAGCGAAGGCGCGGGCCCTGCGTGCCTGTGCAGCAGGGTGGTGCCGATGGCGGCCCACAGGCACAGGCCTGTCAACGCCGGCAGCAAGGCGCGTCGGCCCAGCGCCGGGGTGCAGGCAAGAAGCACGGTAAAGAGGGTGAGACCACCCACGCCCACCCAGGCGGCGGGCTGCATGAAGACCAGGCCCAGCAGACCTGGCATTTCGGTGGCACTGCCCAGCGGGTTCCATGGAAAGCCGGTCAGTGCGAACTGCCGGCCCAGATCGCCAAGCACCCAGGCGCCCGCCAGTACGCAAACGCGCCGCCAACCCGAAGCGGCCAGCCGGGCGAGGGCGCAAGGCAGGGCGATGAAGACGGCGAGTGCGGCGGCCAAGGTGGGCACGGCAATCGGGATAGCCCACCAGAATTGCGCGGCTTCGACCAGCACGGCCTCGGTGACCCAGTAAAGGCCCAGCAGGTGGTGCGCCACGCCGAAGACGAAGCCGCGCCGCGCCGCGCCGCGCCAGGTTAGGCTGCCATCGATTAAGGCGAGCAGGCCGGGCAAGCCCATCAGCAACGCGGGGGCGAACGTAATGGGTGGCAAGGCGAGCGCCGTTACGGCGCCGAGCAAGGCCGCGGCCAAGTCGGCGCGCCAGCCGGTCAGGCGCCGCAATCGGTGCAGAATGGCCGTGCCTCCTTGCTCGGCATCAGGCATTGGGCCGGCTGGAATGGTGCGTCAAGCAACGCGGCGACACACACAATGGCTTGCGTGGCGCGGAGCCGCGTGGTCATTTCCGCCATCTTCTTAAAGTGAGGTTAACGTGACGCAGACAGGTTTCAAGAGAGCGGGATTGCTCGCAACGGTGCTGGGATGCCTGGCGGGCTCGGCCTTCGCCGACCCCCATCCGATGTGGCTGCCCGGCCATTTCCCCCACGGCATGCGCGCGCCCGTCGCCGGCACGGGCGAAATGGACTATTATGGCGGGCCGGTATTCTCCACGGTCAAGGTCGTCAGCGTGATGTGGGGCAGCAAGGTCAACCCGCAGATCGTCTCGGGCATCGGCGGCTTCTACACCGCGATCACCAACAGCACCTTCTTCGATATCATGGCGCAGTATGCGACCACGCTGACAGGCATTAACGGCCACAAGGGCACCGACCAGCAGATCGGCCGCGGCACCTTCAGCGAGCAGGTGGTGATTACGCCCATCAACGGGCACACGACGCTGACGGACAAGGCAGTGCGCAAGGAATTGTCGGCGCAGATCGCTTCGGGCAAGTTACCTATACCGGATGCCAATACGCTCTACATGACGTATTTTCCTCCGGGCATTACGATCAAGCTCGGCTCTTTGCAATCTTGCAGTTCCTTCGGCGCCTATCATGAGGGCTTCAAGGATGCGCATTTCGGCGGCATTTTCTATGGCGTAATGCCTGATTGCGGCTACACCTTTGCCGATAGCACCGTGGTCTCCTCGCACGAGCTGGCGGAGGCGACGACGGATAATTTCCCGACCCCGGGCACCCATCCGAAATACCCGCAGGCGTGGAATACGACCGATGGCTATGAGATCGGCGATCTGTGCGAGGGCTCTAGCGGCACATTGACCGCAGGCAAGACGAGCTACACGGTGCAGCAGATTTACAGCAATTTGCTGGCTGGATGCACGACGGGCAATTATCATAGCCCGTAGGTCGGACACGCTGAAGAAATGGCAACAGCTTTCTCTAAATAAATGACGGCCTTTAAATAAATGACGGGGGGTTTGGGGGGGATGGCACATCTCCCCCAATCTGCACTCGCCTTCCGCAGAACTGTGGAAGCTGCAAACAAACTCACATGCCGTTCAAATTGGGCGGAAAGAAGTGGCCGGACGTCGTGTGCGGATGCATGTCATCAAACCGCACCGACATTGCGGGCGCCGCGTTGCCGACGATGAAATCGCCGTAAAATCCCGCGCCCGCCTGATCGGTCGTGACGCTGAGCGACACGGACAGATCAATGCCGCTGCCGATATCGTGCGCTATGACCGGCCAGGCAGCCAGGTCGAGCGCGTTGTTGCTAAAGGCAGCCACGGCCTGGGACGCCGCATCCGGGCCGGTGAAACTCAGGCTCAGCAGCGTCTGGTTCAATCCTTGCACGAGCAAGCTGACCGCTGTGACGCCGCTGCCTGTCGCCTGTCCATCATAGAGGCCCAGGACGAGCTCTCCCGGATTTGGCATCGTGTTCTCGCTCTCGGCATAATTGGCCGTGATCGTTTCTGTATCGCTGCCCCCTGTTGCGTGCCCGCCGCCGATCTCGCCCAGAGACAGGATCGTCGGGCTCGCGCCAAATGCCGTGGCGACGGCTGGGTTCGCGGAAAAAGCCTCCGCCACTACCGGCGAGGCCGCTGCAGGCAAGTTCAACGCCGTGACGACCGATGCCACGCTGGTAGTGAAGGGCAGCGCAACGCTGCCGTCGGTCACGTAAGCCAGCGCGGTAGCGCCGGTCGAGAGCATGGCAGATGCGTTGGCATCGACGCTTGGCATGGAAATGGCCGAGTTGCTCGCGCCGCTGTCCGCAACGGCTTGCACGGTGCCATTTTGGCCGGCACCGGTTGCCTCGGCCAAGGCTGTCCCGCCCGGAGCCAGCAAGCTGTTGCCGCTTACCGCCTGCGCCATCGAATTGACCATCGTGCCCGTGCCCTGCGCAGTGGCGGTGGCACTCGGGTCCGTGGGGAAAGCGCGGTAACTGCCGCCGGCATAGGCGCCGGCGTAATCGTTGACGGCGCCGATGCCTTGCACGCCGATGGCGGCCGAGGCGTTGCCGCCCTCGCCCCAGCTCAACCCACCATTGCCGCCCGCGCCGCCTATGGCGATCGTGGACGCGTTGATGGCCGTGCTGGTGCTATCGGCCAAACTCAGCACGGCACTGGCTGCGCCGCCGCCGCCGCCTTGACCGTAATCACTGACGCCGCCAGCGCCGCCGACGGCGCCCTCGCTCAGCGTCAGTATGCCGCCCTGCGTGGTTCCGCCAACACCGTTGGTGATGGTCTCGGCCCCACCCTGGCCACCCGATGCGCCGTCCTGGCCGAAGCCGCCGGCACCGCCCTGGGCGTTGAACGAAGCCGCAGCGGTGGTTATGCCGGTTGCGTGGGCACTGCCGCTGGCGATGCCGCCTGCCGCACCCGTTTGGCTGCTGCCGTAGCCGCTATCGCTGGTGCCCCCAGAGGCGGACGCGCTGGCCGATGCCGTCCGGCCAGTTGCGGTTACATCTGCGCGCGCGCCGCCTCCTGCAAACGGGTTTTGCAGCCCGCCAGCCACCGGTGCGAGGCCGCCGGCAGACCCGCCGCGCGCGCGCGCCGTCGCGGTGGCGGAGGCGCTGGCGTTGCCGATCAGGCTGAGCATGGCCGTGGCGTTACCTGGCGTACCGCCAGCCGCGCCTGCCCCCGCATTGCCCGCGACAGCGTCGACACTGGCCGAGATAACGCGGCTTTGCGCGCCGAGCGGCTTGGCTGTGTCATCCAGCGCGAGCGAGGAAGAGGCGCTGCCGCCCGCGCCGCCCAGGCCATCGCTGGCGCCCCCATTGCCGCCTTGCGCGAGCTGGGCCAGCACCAGCGTGCCGCCCTGGCTGATGCCCCAGACGGCATTGGTCTGCACCGCCGTGGCGCCATCGCCGCCCTGGGCCTCGCCTTTGCCGCCGTTACCGCCGAAAAGCTGGCTTACCGCCTGCGCGTAGGTGGTGCCGACCGCCGCCGCCTTGGTGTAGCTGGCCACGCCGCCATTGCCGCCATGGGCACCATTGGCCTGGATCGCGCTGCCGCCGTTGCCGCCACGGCCGATGGCGGTGGCAAAGGCGATCGGTCCGGCGGCCGTGGCAAAGTTCGCCGAGGCGTTACCTCCGTTGGCGCCAACGGCGCTGGTGGATACGCCGCCGTCGCCGCCTGTGGCATAGGCACCGGCAAGTGCCGCGCCGGCGCGATTGCTGTCGCTGGCCTGCGCGGTCGCGCTGCCTCCCACCCCGGCATTGGCGAGGGTGGCCCCGCCATCGCCGCCATTGCCCCCGGTTGCCGCCGCACTCGCCTTGGTGCCGGAAGGATGGTTGGCCGTTGTGGCGTCTGCGATCGCCGCTGCGTTGCCGCCCGCGCCGCCGGCGCCGCCGGGCACGTTCTGGCCGGGGCCATTGTAGCTGCCGCCGGCGCCGCCATTGCCGCCGATGGCCTCGGCCGTGTTCACCAGGTCCGGGTTGCCGGTGTTTGTCGCGGCGGCGTTCTGGCCGGCCGTGCCGGCGGTGGGGTTGAGGCCGGACTGGCCGTTAATGCCCGACGTGCCTTGCACTCTTCTGTCCATCGGCGTGCTCCTTTGCGCGCGCGAAGACAGGCCATAGAGTGGTTAGCCAAGCATGAAGGAAAGGGAAGGAAGCGCTTCTTTTTGAAAAAAGAAGCAAAAACTTTTTATCTGTTGGGGCTCGCGTTTAGACGGCGCAGGGTGTTTCGGAGAAGTTCACTATGAAGCTGAGCGCGCGCAATCAAATCAGGGGCGGCGACAAGGCGCCCCCATCATCAAAGCCTCGGACCTCATGATAGGCAAATAGACAAAAGTTTTTTGGTCCTTTTTTTCAAAAAAGGACTGCTTCCTGTTTTACCTAACGCCTTCGAATTGCCCCGATGATCTCTGTTGTATCGCGAATGCGCGCGATGCGTGGCAGGATGTTCTCAACGGCAAACGCGTGAAGACCCGGCGCTACACTGCCGCAGGCATCCGCCGCGATGATGACATTATAGTTGAGATCAAATGCCGTGCGGGCGGTGGCCTCGACGCCGAAATTGGTGGCGACACCACAGATCACGACGGTCTCGCAACGGCGGCGTCGAAGCTGCAGATCGAGTTCGGCGCCGAAGAAGGCGCTCATCTGCCGCTTGGTAATTCGCACGGTGGCGGGTAGTGCGTCTATCTCGGGCACGAGACGAGCAAAGCCCGTCGGCAACCCTGCCTTCGGCAATGCCCAGGGCGTGTCCGCCTGGCCGCGCGGCGCATCGGCATAGCCGGGTGCAAAATCGGTCGTGGTCAACATGATTGGACCGCGAGCCGCCGTGAAGGCTCGTCCAAGCGCCGCTGCGCGGCCAATGATCTCATCGCGGCCATATGGCACCGGTTCGGGGGAGAGGATCCCTTCCTGAAGATCGATGACAATCAAGGCGGTCGTTCCGGCGTCCAGTTCGAATTTCATTGTGCTCCTGCCGTCGTCATCTCGATAACGACCTTGTCAAAGGCTCCGCGCGCCAGATGATTGAAGCCCCATTGCGTCGCATGAACGGACTAGTCGTTAGGGGCCGGCTTCGGCTCGACACGGTGCCACACAGCGTTAAAGGCGGCCATGTCGAGGAACTCGGTCACCTTCCTCACGCGACGCCCAGCCATTTCGAACACGAAGACGTATGCGTTGGCGTAGGGCTGCCCATGACGCGTCGCGCCGGTCGCGTTCGCCATCACGGCGACGGTCTCGCCGCTCGCCCAGAGAGCGCGGAGGTGCGGCACGGGTGGTGTGGCGAAACGCGCGCCGAAAGGACCAGCGACCTCCCGCAGAAAGGCTTCCTTCCGGTAGGTTCCGCAATGAGCGGACGTACCGGGGATGGTGATCTCGGTTTGCGCATCCATCAGATCGTAGATCGAGCCCTCACCAGCACCCCATGCAGCGAAGGCCCGGCGCACGGCACGCGACGGAGCACCGCGCCACCATCCAATAACGCCCGCCGCAATGGCCAGTCCGGCCGCGAGCGTTGCAGCGGTAGGGGTCGATTTCACGGGTGAATTCCCTCTGCATCCGGTTCGCCACATCATCTAGGCACGCGACCATTCGACGACTATGCTACATAAAACGAAGCCACTCTTTGCTGAGAGGTGCATTATGCGCGGATCGGAGTTCGCCGAATTGCGCGCCTTCGCGGCCGTGGCGCATTGCCGGAGCTTTGCTCGCGCCGCCGAGCACCTGCACGTGGCCCCATCCACTCTCAGCCAGACGGTGCGCACGCTCGAAGAGCGGCTGGGAGTCACGCTGCTGACCCGCACTACCAGAAGGGTCTCGCTCACCACCATCGGCGCGCGGCTTCTCGCCCGGTTCTCCCCGGCGTTGGAGGAGATGGAGGCGGCGGTTCTCGAGGCGCACAACGGTCGGATACGCCCGAGCGGGATCGTCCGGCTTCACGCACTCCGGCCAGCCTACGCCCAACATATCGAGCCAGCGCTCGGCCGTATTCAGCAGGCGCTGCCGGAGGTGACGTTGGACTTGTCGGTCGATGATTCGCCGACCGACATGGAGGCAAGCGTGTATGACCTCGCAATCCGACGGGCGGACTTCATAGACACCGGCATGGTCGCGAGAGATATGGGCGCGGACCTCCGGCACGCGGTGGTCGCCTCGCCGGCTTACCTGGCCGACCGCGGCACGCCGTCCTCACCGGCAGAATTGCGCGAGCATCGTTGCATCCAGTGGCGACCCGCCGGAAGTCAGACACAACGCTGGCGTTTCCACGCGGCCGGCGAAGTCTTAACGATTGCCGTCGCAGGGCCGCTCATTGTCTCTCACTGCGATGCGGCCATCTCAGCCGCTCTTCAGGGCGTGGGCGTCGCGTACGTGCTCGAGTCCTACTCGGCTCCGTTCACCTCCAACGGCACGTTGATTTCGCTTCTGACCGAATACCTGCCGCCGTTTGGGGGATGGAAACTCTGTTACTCGAAGCATGCCCGCTTATCCGCAGCCACAAAGGCTGTCGTGGATCTCTTGACCAATCCGCAAAAAGATTGACTCTCAAGAAAGCTGGGGGAGCAGTGCCTGCCCCCCCAGACCCCCCGTCTTCATCTAAGGCGATTCCTAATAAATGACGGGGGGTTTGGGGGGGATGGCACATCTCCCCCAACCTTTCTCGACTTGATCGTTTGTCAGTCTCAACGCGGGTTGGTATTATTATCGCAAGTACCGGCAGCCTAAAGGCAGGTGCCTAATTCAACGCGTCCCGCAATTGCCGCTCATAATGCCGATAATATTTATCAGTGACCAGATCGGTCTTCACCACAACGGCGACATCGACCGTATTGAACTGGTGGTCGATCACCGCGCCGTCACCGACAAATCCCCCGAGCCGCAAATACCCCTTGATCAACGGCGGTAGCGTGGCCATTGCGCGGCGCATGTCCAGATCGTGCGGGTTCATGCGGCACATCTCCACGTAGCGCTCGGGCAGCGCGCGCGGGCGCAGCGCAGGCGGGGCCAGATGGCTTTCGTAGAGGTAGGTGAGTTCGGCGGACCAATCGTCGGGGTTGGTCGAGGGCAGGCTGGCGCAGCCGAACATCAGATCGATCTGGTGGCGGAACACATAGGCGGCAATACCGCGCCACATCAATTGCATGACGGGACTGCCCCGGTATTCGGCGGCCACGCAGGAGCGGCCGAGTTCGAGCAGCTTGCCGCCGAAGCTGACCAGCGGACCCAGATCGTATTCGTCATCGGAATAGAAACGCCCAATCTGCTCGGCGGCATCTTGCTGGATCAGGCGATAGGTGCCGACTACGCCCTCCGGGCCGGGACCGATGGCGTGATCGACCACGAGCAGGTGGTCGGCGACGGCATCGAAAGCGTCCACGTCACGCTCGAGCATGCGCGCGGCGGCCGAGGGCTCGGCGCGCATCTCCTCATAAAAGACGCGCCAGCGCAGGGCCTGGACGGCGTCGATCTCCGCTTCGGTGCGCGCGATGCGCACGCCCAGATGGCCGCCGCGCAGCTCGCCAAAGCCGCGATCGGCAGGGTCCGCCGGCGCCAGCTTGAGGAAGGCGGTCATCCGGGCAACCCATGGGGTACAGGCGCCTCAGGGGTGGCAGAGGCGGGGCGTCCATTCTGGTGGGCGGGCGCGGCGCGGCGGCCGTAGATCTCCAGGCGGGTGGAGACGAGGTCAAAGCCCAGGCGCGTGGCGATCTGCTCCATCAGCTTCTCCTGCTCGCTGTCTTCGAACTCGATGACATGGCCTGTCTCGACATCGATCAGGTGGTAATGCCGGCCGTGCTCGGTCGGTTCGTAGCGGGCGCGTCCGCCGCCGAAATCACGCCGCTCGAGAATGCCGCGCTCCTCCAGCAGGCGCACGGTGCGATAGACGGTGGCGATAGAAATGCGCGGGTCCAGGGCTGCCGAGCGACGGTAGAGTTCCTCGACATCGGGGTGGTCGGCGGCGTCTGACAGCACGCGGGCGATGAGGCGGCGTTGGCCGGTCATCTTCAGCCCTTGGGCCACGCAGAGGCGCTCGATGCGCGATTCCATCGGGCGGGCGTAGCCGATGGTGGGGGGGATGTCACTAGCAGGGCAGCCGGGGCAGGAAGGAAGTTCTTCTTTTTTGAAAAAAAGAAGCAAAAAACTTTTGCAATTTTGCGTCCGGTGTTTCGATAATCATCGCGCGCAGCTCTATTATTCAAAAGTCTTTTTGCTTCTTTTTCTTCAGAAAAAGAAGAATCCTTCCCTTCAGTCCAGCATCTGCCGTAACAACCCCTCCGTCTCCGCCGACCACTGCGCCCCCGCCCGCGCCTCCTGCCAGGCCGCCACGAAGGCCTCGGCAAACCCTTCCGCCACCGGCGCCCCGCGCAATGCCTCCTGCGCCACCGCCGTTCCAACCTGTGCATCCTGTCCTAAGGCGCACACGATGGCGGTCTCATCGATAAACCCAGGTCCCAGGCAGGCAAGCAACGTCGCCACCGGTTCGCGCACCAGATCCTCGAACCACAAGACCTGCAGCGGCGCGGTGCACCCCACCAGCTTGTCCAGCGCATCGGCCGCCTCGCGCAGGATCGCGGCCACCGATTGCGCCGTCTCGCCAAAGGCGCGGTGGCGAGAGATCGCCCAGGGGCGCGCGCGGCGCAGCATGAAGATGGCCCGCGTGCCGGCGATGGCTTCGACCAGCGGCAGGGGGCGCGCATTGCAATGGCTGCGCAGCTTGACGAAGGGCTGTGTCACCAGAGGCACGCCCCCGCCGAGCGCGCGCGTGAGCGCCACCAGGCAGGCGCGCAGGAGCGCCGGCTCCATGGCAAGGCCCATGCGCAGCCTGTCCTCCCGCCCAAAACGGCTGACCTGGGCCAGCATGTCGGGCTCGGACGCGCAGGCAGCATTGGCGGCACTCAGCAACCGAGCCAGAAGTGTCGATCCCGTGCGACCGGGCGAAAAGACCAGCACCGGCGGGGGTCCGGGCGGCGCAGGCTCAAACTCGCCTAGCCGCTCGTAGGGCACGCTGACTACTTGGCGCGCGCCGCGCAACTGCGCGGCGTAGAGAAAGGGGGCGGCAAACAATGCGGCGGCCGGCGCGTCGTGGGTTGTGTAGAGTACGCGCTCAGCTTGCAAATCAGCGCAATAGGCCAGCGCGTCCAGAGGGAAGGCGACCGGCGTGTCGCGCCGGCGCAGAACGAAATCGTCAGGGGCGGCAAAGCCGCGGAGCTCTTGCTGGCGGTCTTCTATGTCGAAGGACAGGACAGGGCGAACAGCCATTTACGACAGAAGCAAGGTTTCGGGGGATGTGCCATCCCTCCAAGAGCACCCTGGCGCCATGAGTTCAGACGTTAACGGTCCGATTGTCCGGAACCTGCCCGTTCGGCGTCATGCCGTCCACTGCATTCGGCAAATGCTGGGCGAGCTGCGAAAGGAAGTCTTGCGGCTGCATGCCGGCCTGGCCGGCCATGCTTTGCACGCGGTCCTGGCCAAAGACCGATTGCAGCTGGTCGGGCGAGACGGGCAGGTTCTGGCCGTTGCCAACCCATGACTGGGCGATGTGGCCGAGGCCTGCCTGCTGAAACATCGACAGCAGCCCGCCGATGCCGCCCCCGCCACCTGGCATGCCGCCGATCTGCCCACCTTGCTGGCCGCCGCCTAGCAATTGGCTGAGTACGCCACCCATTGGCGAGGGCGCGCCGCCGCTGCCGCCCAGCAAGCCGCCGAGAACCTGATCGAGAAGTCCCATGTGTCAAATCCTTGCGTTGGCGTGTGGCAGCTCAGCGCGTGGCGTGGCTGCGGGTTGCGAGCGGGGTCAGCGGTGCAGGATTGCCTGTTCATAGTGGTCGAGAATATCGGCGGGATCGCGGTAGATACGCACGCAGCCGGCAGCCGTGAGATCGGCCTGCGCGAAACCGCCGCAGAGCACGCCGATGGTGGCAAGACGGGCTTTTGCCGCGGCCTGTGCGTCATAGGGCGTATCGCCTATGACAAGCATGTCATCGGGTGCAATGCCTTCCAGCCTGGCGATGGCCGCTTGGAAGATATCAGGATGCGGCTTGCTTTTCGCGGCATCGTCTGCGGACGTTTCTATGTCGATCAGGTCCTCTATGTCGGCTATTTTCTTGTAGGTCTGCAGTTCCTCCGTCTTGGCGGAGGAGGCGAGCGCGATGCGAATGCCGTCAGCCCGCAGACGATCAAACAGCGCGCGAACACGGGGGAACGCGGTGATGGTGGGCAGATAGGTGGTCTTGAGTATCTCGGCGCGGCGTTCTTGTAGCGCGTCGCCCCGCGCCTTGATTTCCGCGGCGTCGAGAAAGACGGGCATGAGCTGGTCACCGCCCTTGCCGATCTGGGCGCGGATGGCATGAAGGGCGATGTCATGGCCGAATTCGGAAAAAGCGTCCTGCCAGGCGCGGGCGTGCTGATCGACCGAGTCGACCAGGGTGCCGTCCACATCGAAGATGACGGCGCGGGTCATGGGGATCCTGAGCTGAAGAGGGGCGATTGGGTGTGCAGCGCTGACGGGTTGTGAAGAGTTGCCAGTTTCGGGCACATCCGAGCCAACACGGCGTTCAGGTGACAACGGAGTGCAACGGGTGAACTTCCACGGTCTTCTGCTGGCCGCCTTCTATGCCGCCGCACCCCTGGCCGCACGCGCCGATGCAGTCGTGCACATGAAATCTCCAATCTACGGCTGCGAGAAGGCGCCGGCCGCGAGGGTGCTGAACAACCAGGCGGATTCGCGGCAAGGCGACCCGCGCTGGGTTGCTTACGTCATGGGCGATGGGCAGTGCGTTCGAATTACGACGCAGAGCCCCTGGGCAGTGACCGGCGCTGACGAGAATGGCGTCACCCTCGTGTCTTATCGAGGCACGGTTGGGCGGCCGGGCTCCTTTTACGTACCAACCTGGGCCCTTGATTTTCCTGCACCCGTGTTGCCGCCGGCAGACGCCGCCGCTCCCGTCACCCCTCCATCTGACGCAAGTATGGGAGGTACGTCTCCGCCAGCCAATGACGCGCCTCCGGCAAATGCCGATCAAGGCCCGCCCGCGCCTTCGGCCGCATCCCAGCCGAGTGGTGCCACGGATAACCCGCCAGGCATCTCCGCAACAACACCTCAATCCTCAAAATCCGTGCCGCCCGCAACCAACGAACAAGATTTGGCTCAACTCAAAGCGGATATCGCGAAGGTTGATCCTTCGACAAGCTCGATCATAGGGCCGCCGTTCATTTTTCTGTTTGTGGTCGCGATCGGTGGCGCTATCTGGATCGCAGTGGTTCGCACCCGCGCGAGGAAGCGTGAGAGTCACCGCAAAATGCTTCTTGCTGCGGTCAGAGCCGAGATTGCGTTCAATACCCAGGCACTGCGTGTGAAGCGCATTCACACTGTCCAGCGCGACGAATTCGGGACGGTCAACTGGGCCAAATGGCTGGAAGCCAGAGACTACTATTTCAACACGAGGATTCTGCCGATCGTCAGCCAGTCCGGCCTTTCCGACTTGCCGATCGGGTTTGCGGATACCGTGCGCGACATGATTGAAGCCGCCGCGACAAGCGAGCCCGCCATGGGCTCACTCGCCGAGGTTGAGAGTTTCGTCAGCTCCCCCGAGAGCTTCGATTCGCGTATGCATCCGGTGGACTACGAGATGTTCTGCGCACGCCAACTGCAGAGAGCCGGTTGGGATACACGCATGACTGCTACGACAGGCGATCAAGGTGCCGACGTGATCGCCGAACACCGCGGCAGGCGTCTGGTTGTGCAATGCAAGCTCTACAATACCCCGGTTGGGAATGATGCCGTGCAACAAGTCCATGCGGCCAAGGCATTTCAGCAGGCGCAGTTGGCGGCTGTTGTTTCCAATCAGCCATATACACGCTCGGCGAAACAATTGGCAGCGACCAACGGCGTTTATCTCCTCCATCATGCGGAGCTTCACACGTTCCGCCCCGCACAAGCCCATCGTGCGGCAACATGAGCCGACATTCGATGAACATTTTCATATTGATAAGTGATACCAGTCAGCAGAAAGATTGACTCTCAGAGGAAGGCTGGGGGAGATGTGCCATCCCCCCCAGACCCCCCGTCTTTAATTAGGACAGGGTCTAAATGAATGACGGGGGTTTGGGGGGAGGGGATGGCACATCTCCCCCAACCTTACTCCTTCTGGCCGGCACTGGAGGTTCCGCCCGGAATCGAACCGGGATTCACGGATTTGCAATCCGTTGCATCACCATTCTGCCACGGAACCGCCGGCGCGCCTTTTCCCACCCCGAAGCTGCCAGGGCAAGCCTGCAAAGCCGCCTGCTGCGCGACCGGCATACCCTGGCGCCTTGCGCTTGGCCGTGACAGACACGGCGCCATCCGAAACACCCCAAGCAGGCAAGCCGCATGAGCACGACAACCCCAACTTGCCCGCCCGCCTTGGACACTGCCCAGGCCCGGCAATTGATGGTGGACGGGCAGCTTCGCCCCAACAAGGTGCGCGAGCCCCGGCTGATTGCCGCACTCCGTGCCCTGCCGCGCGAGCGCTTCGTGCCGCCGGAGCTGCGGGCATTCGCCTATATCGACGACGACGTGAAAATCGCCCCCGGACGGGTTCTGATCAAGCCGCTGGTGATGGCGCGCCTGATCCAATTGGCCGCACCCCGGCCCGGTGAGGCGGCGCTGGTGGTGGGCGCGGGCACCGGCTATGGCGCCGCCATCCTGGCCGAGCTTGGCGTGCAGGTGACCGCATTGGAGGAGGAGGCCACGCTGATGGCCTTCGCCCGACAGGCCGCCTCGCCCGCCCATGGCATCAGCTTCGTCAGCGGCAAGCTGGCCGACGGATGCGCCGATCGCGGACCCTTCGACCTGGTCCTGATCGAGGGCGCAGTGCGCGCCATCCCCGAGCGCATCGCACGCCAGGTGGCGCAGAATGGCAGGCTGGTGACTGTGCTGGCACCCGTGGGCGCGGCGCCAACCGGCGTCATTGCCGAGCCAAGCCTGGGCGGCATGCGCGCGCGGCCGGCCTTCGATGCCGCAACGGCGCTGTTGCCTGAGCTTCTGCCTGCTGCCGCGTTTGCGTTTTGAGGAAAGGAAGGCCAGGGGCTCTGCCCCTGGACCCCGCTAAGGACAGGTCCTTAGAACCTATTTGTTAGGTGAAGGAGGGGGGCCGACTCGCGTGTTGTGACACCGAGTGTGCCCCCCTCCTTCACCTAACAAGTGGGGGTCTGGGGCCTCAGGCCCCAGCGGGGTCCAGGGGCAGAGCCCCTGGCCTTTCCTTCCTCAATCCACAGGCGGACGGCAGATCGCCTGCTGCGCCTGCTGCGAGGCGCAGGAGGCATCGCCTTTCGGGCACATCACCCGCATCATGGCCATCATGCCGCCGTCCTCATGCTCCATAATGTGGCAATGATAAACGTAGGTGCCGACCTGCTCTGCGCGCAGGAAGCTCACCACCAGGCTGAGCATGCCCGGACGCACGCAGGCGGGATCGGTGGGCGCGCCTGAACATTCGGTCGTGGCCTTGAAGTGGCAGGCGGGCCCGGTCGGGTCAGACGCGCAAAAGGTCTGGCCGCGCGGGACGGGTACGGTATCGGCGTAGGCGGTGAGCGCGGGATCGGAATAGGATTTCACCTCGGCATCGGTGTGGCGCAGCGCCGGGGACATGGGAACGCTCGCCAGCGGGTATTGAAATGTGCCGTTGGGATCGACCGAGAACTTGGATTGGTGAATGTGGAAATTGTGGTCCTCGCCCGTGTAATTGGTCAGCAGCCAGGGCTCGACATTGCCCTTGACGGTGCAGATCGTGCCCCAATCGTTGTGGCCGAAGGCGGGAAAGGCGGGGTCGCCGTCATGGATACCCTTGTTCCAGACCTCGGCGATCGTGTGCAGCGGTGGATCGGCTTTGTCGGAATAGAAATCCACCGAGCCGTTCTTGTGCTGCACGCCGGCGATCAGGCCGAACACTTCGTGGATCTGCGGCAACAGGCCTGACGGATCGGATTTGCTATCGCCACCTAGGACCGTAACGAAGCGGTGCACGAAGTAGATCAGGCGCTTGTCGCCCGGTTCGAAGGTGCATACGCCGCGCAGGCCGTTCACCACTTCCTGGACCTGCGGGATCAGTGTGGCGGCGGGTCCCGTCACCGCTTCGCTGCGCGGTGGCGTTGGGGTGGCGTTAGCCTCCGGTTTATCCCAGGTGAAGGAGGCGAGATCGATCGCCGGCCAGATATCGCCATGGCCGTTGCCGCCGGTCTGCGACACGTCATTGTGCAGGATGTAGGTGCCGCCATCGGCGGGTGCGGGAATAGCAATTTCCACGCGCGAGGCAGGCATCAGCAGCAATTGCGTGCGCATGATTTCGTGCCGCTCGCTCTGGGTAATGGAAACGCCGTCGCGCGCCAGCAATTGGTAGGGCAGCTCGACCTGGCCACCGTGGCCGAGTTGCCTGATGCTGAGATTATAGGTCATGTCCTGGCTGGCATTGACGATGCGCCAGATCTCGGTCTTGCCGGCCGGGATGCGCGCGTGCGGGTACTGCACGCCATTGATGGTGAAAACCCATTTGCCTGGGCCGGTATTGCCCTCGACACCCTGGCACTCGCCCAGGCGGGTGCCGCCGACGGGCGCGCAATAGGTCGACTCAGGCAGATAGACGGTGCCCCACTGGCTGCCGTTGTTCACCAACTGGGTGTCTTTGAGCACCATGACGCGGATGTTGGCGTTGGTAATCGTGCAATTGCCCGGCGAACCGTCGCCTGTGGGGCAGGCGTAGTCGGTCAGCGCACCGATGGTGATTGGGCCGGTGGTGCCACCCTGGATCTGTGCGCGGCTATAGCCGTGCGGGTGGGGGTGATACCAGAAGAGGCCGGAGGGATGCTCGCCGCTGGCCAAGCTGTTCACGCCCGGCTGGCCCGGGATTGCGTCATCATAGTGCAGCGGCAGGTCGGTCAGGCCGTGGCCGCGATGTTCGAACTGGCCGAGATGGGTGCCGCAATTGTCCACATCCGTGCCGAAATCGAGCGAGCCGCGCGGCTGGGTGACATCGAGCACATAGTCGCCATAGGGGCCGGTGCCGGCGCGCCGGGGATGGTAGGGGCTGATCAGCAGGCCGTGGGTGTGCAGATTGGAGGCGCGGCACGGCACGCCGCCATTGACCGGCGCGCCGACCGAGCCCGAGCCTGTGTAGTCCAGGTGGCTTTGAAACATCACGTCCAGCGTATCGGCCTGGACGAGCGACCACTCCGTGCCGCCGAAGCCCCATTCGGGTCCGTTCAGGCACAAATTGCTGATGTTGTAGCTGTGGCCGTCATTGGGATCGATGACGGCCAGGCTGGTATTGGCGCCGACGGTCTGGCGGAAGACCGGGATGTCGTTGACCTGGTAGTTGCCGACATAGACATAGCCTGGATAGCCGGGATTACCCGGACCTGTGGCGGTGCTGACGTGATCGACGGCGATAGAGAGGCTGAGCGTGCCGGGCGCCCCGGGTTGGCTGCGGATGGGCGCCATGACGGGGAGGGGGCGCCAGGCATTATCACCGCCCAGGCCGCGGCCTGGCTGGGGGAAGACGCGGTCCAGCAAGGCGCAGGATGGGGGCTCGGTGGCGCGGGCGGCGGCGGGGAGGATGGCGGCGAGTGCGAGGGCGAATGCGAAGCAGATGTGCCGCATGACAGGTCCCGATTGGTGACTAGGCGCGGGCCTTAGCACAAGCGGCGAAAGCGTGGATCATTTATCAGGCGTTATTCGACGCTGGACATTGTGACGCAGGCGGGGCGATGGGCGAGGCGGTGCTGATTCTGGTCAGTTGCGCGGATGGGCAGGAGGCGGCGCGGATTGC
Source organism: Acetobacteraceae bacterium (assembly GCA_965276755.1). Taxonomy (GTDB): domain Bacteria; phylum Pseudomonadota; class Alphaproteobacteria; order Acetobacterales; family Acetobacteraceae; genus CAJCIS01. The sequence goes on along the minus strand of OZ255625.1, from coordinate 740,129 downwards.
GCGCGCGCTGGTCGATGGCAGGCTGGCTGCCTGCGTCCATCTGCGCGCGCACGAGGCGATATATCGTTGGCGTGGCGAGATCGAACTGGCCCCGGAGATCGGGCTGCTGGTCAAGACGGTGCCGGCGTGCGCGGAGGCCGCGATGGCGCTGATACGGGCCCTGCACAGCTACGAGCTGCCGGCGATCATGTGCGTGCCGGTGCAGGGTGATGCGGCGACGAGTGCCTGGCTGTCGGCCGAGACTATGGCGGTGGGTGATGGCAGCCCTGGCGAAAAGTTCCCTGATTAACAGATTGTGTACGACGCGTCTGTCTGGCAGGTTGCGGCCCTCTCATGTGCATAGGATAGTCCTCGTGAACATCTCCCGTTTGGCGCAGGCACTTGCCGTCAGCGCCCTGATCGCCGTGCCTGCCGCCGTCCAGGCGCAGACCTGGACGAAATTGACCCACGCGCCGAGCTTCAACGCCGGCACGCTCTTGCTGATGATGGATGGCACCGTTCTGGCCCAGGACCAGGGCAACGGGGCCGGCACCGGCAATTGGTGGAAGCTGACGCCCGACAATACGGGCAGTTACGTCAATGGCACCTGGAGCCAGATCGCCTCCATGCCGAGCGGCTACGGCCCGCAATTCTATGCCTCGCAAGTTCTGCCGAATGGCCAGCTGATCATCAATGGCGGCGAGTACAACGGCGCCGGCGGCGTGTGGACCACCAAGGGCGCACTCTATGATCCCCCGACAGACAAATGGGTCTCCGTGGCACCGCCCACTGGTTGGTCCACGATCGGCGATGCGCAATCGGTGATTCTGCCCGATGGCACCTACATGCTGGCCAATTGCTGCACGACGCAGGAAGCCACGCTTGATCTGAAGACGATGAAATGGACGCCGACCGGCACCGGCAAGAACGACATCAATGACGAGGAAGGCTGGACGCTTCTGCCTTCCGGCCAGGTGCTGACCGTCGACGCCAATGACACGAAGGACGACAAGTACACCGAGATTTGGACCTCCGGCACCTGGTCCAAGCTGGGCGATACCGTGCAGGAATTGCCTGACCTGAACACCGGCACCAATTCGCACGAAATGGGTCCGCAGGTACTGCGTCCGGACGGCACCGTTTTTGCGGTCGGCGCAACCGGCCATAACGGCATTTACACGATTGCCACGAACACGTGGTCGGCCGGCCCGGATTTTCCGCAATCGGGCGGAACGTATCTTGATGCGGCGGATGGTCCCGGTGTGCTTCTGCCTGACGGCAACGTTCTGGTGCCCGCCAGCCCCGGCGTGTTCAATAATCCTTCTACCTTCTTCGAGTTCGACGGCACCAAGCTGAACACGGTGCCCAACACGCCGAACGCGAAGAACGTGTCCTCCTGGCAGATTCGTCTGCTGGTGCTGCCGACCGGCGAGGTGTTGCAGGCCGACGGATCGAAGGACATTGAGGTCTATACGCCCAAGGGTTCGCCCGCTTCAGGCACGATTCCCATGATCAAGCACATCAAGAAGAAGCTGACGCCGGGCAAGAACTACACGATTTCAGGCATTGGCCTGAATGGCGTGTCGCAGGCAAATTACTACGGTGACGACTACCAGGCGGCAACCAATTGGCCGGTGGTGCGCATTACCAACACGGCCACGGGCCACGTGTTCTACACGCGCACGACCAACCCGAGCTCGATGGCTGTGGCCAACCCCGCTCTCGTGACGGCGACGGTTGCCATTCCGGCGGGGATCGAGACAGGTCCCAGCAAGCTGGAGGTTGTTGCGAACGGCGTTGCGTCGGCGCCGAAGAGCGTGACCGTCAAGTAAAAGCGGTCAGAAAAAGTCTGGGGGGATGTGCCATCCCCCCCAGACCCCCCGTCATCATTTTAGACGAACGCCATTCCTCAATGTCCATTTCGGCACGGCGGCTAAAGCGAAAACGCATTAGCCCCCAGCAGACTTGGCCGTGCGGCGGTATTTTGCTTCCAGCCGATCTAGAACGGCCTCACCGTCTTCATCTGACAAACCGCTAGCCTGTCCTTCCTCGGCATAGCGGCGCAATTCAGCAAGCCTGAGTTCGCGGAGCTTCTCCTGATCCTCCAACAAACGCAGCGCGTCACGAACAACTTCGCTCGCATTGTTGTAGCGGCCTCCTTGAACTGCGTTTCAATAAAGGCCTCAAAGCGGTCGCCAAGGGCAAAGCTACGCGGCATCTTGCCTCTCCTTCCACTGCCACCCACATAGATAACTATTATTAACTTGGCAGGGCACGTCAAGGCACATGGGCATGGGCCCTCACGGCACCATCACGCAAACCGCTGCCCCGGAGCATGTAGGCACGTCGGATAGGCCATTGAAAACAATCAGTCTGTTAACTGCTCGCTGCAGAATGCTACCCTTGAAGGCATGGAATCTCAAACCCAAAACACCGCGATTGCCCTTCCGGCCACCCTTCTGGCGGAAGTAGAGGCGGTTGCCGAAGAGGAACACCGCCCGGTGAGCGATGTCGTCCGCGAAGCGGTGGAACGCTATCTAAGGCGCCCCCGCCCGTATGCGCCTGCCGAGCAATCCGATCAGGCACCGGACAAGCTTACGGCCGCGGAGGCCATAGAGCGAATATTGCAGCAGCGCAAAGGAAACGTGCTGCCTGACGGTGTGACCATTCGGGAGCTGATGACCTACGGTCGTGCGTGAACGCTTTTGTTCTCGACAATTCGGTGACCATGCGCTGGTGTTTTGACAGCGACGTACACGCTTATGCGGACTGTGTCCTGCGGCAATTGAATTCCGGCGGCGAGGCGTTAGTGCCGATTTTGGGGCGCTATGAGGTGAGTTCCGTGCTGGCGCGTGCGCACAATACCGCCGTCATCGACGCGCAGAGAGCAGCCAATTTCTTCACCAACATTGCGGCTCTTAATATCGTCGTGGACGAGGAAGCCAGCAGCCGCATCCTGGGGGATGTTCACAAGCTCGCCGTAACCTACCGGCTTACTTCATACGATGCGGCGTATCTGGAGCTTACGCTGCGCAAAAATCTGCCGCTTGCAACGCTCGATGACGATTTGGGCAAGGCCTGCCTGAAGGCTGGCGGCTCTATTTTCCAGGTGTAGAACCCGCACCATCTGGGCAGACGGGGCGACTTCCATCACCTCTTGAAGCAGTACGTTCCCATCATTTGGACACTAATACCAGCCAGCAGAAAGATTGACTCTTAGAGTAAGGCTGGGGGAGATGTGGCTGACGTATACGTCAGCCACATCTCCCCCAATCTTTCTCTGCTTGATCATGTGTCAGTTTTAACGCCGGTTGGTATCATATGTCGACATAAACCGGCATGCGCCCGTTAAGGCACCATCACGCACACCGCTGCTTGCGCCGCAATTCCCTCGCCGCGGCCGGTAAAACCAAGCCGTTCGCTCGTCGTCGCCTTGACTGAAATCCGCCCAACGTCCACGCCGAGCAATTCGGCCAGCCGCGCCATCATGACCGCGGCGTGCGGGGTGATTTTCGGGCGCTCGCAAATCAGCGTTACATCCGCGTTCGCCAGCACGCCGCCGCGCGCGGCGATGCGCCCGGCCGCATGGCGCAGGAAACGCGCGCTGTCGGCATCCTTCCAGTCCGCTTCGGAGGGCGGAAAATGGCGGCCGATATCGCCTTCGGCGAGCGCGCCGTAAATGGCATCGCACAGCGCGTGGATGCCGACATCGGCGTCCGAGTGGCCGGCCAGGCCGAGTTCGTGCGGGACCTCGATGCCGCACAGCACGAGGCGGCGGCCGGGGGCGAGCACGTGGACATCGAAGCCCGTGCCGACACGCGGCAGCAAAGGCGGGGCAAGGGCGCGTTCCACGCGGGCGAAATCCTCCTGGTAGGTGAGCTTCATGTTGTCGTCCGAGCCGGCCACCAGGGCGACGGGCAGGCCCGCGTGTTCGAGCAGCCAGGCATCGTCGGTAGCCTCGCCGGGCGGGGGGGCGCGGTGCAGGGCGAGCAACGTAGGGTAGTCGAAGGCCTGCGGCGTCTGGGCGCGGTAAAGGCCGGCGCGGGGCAGCGTGGCGGTGATCAAGCCGGCCTCGCCGCGCTTGAGCGTGTCGGCGACGGGTGCTGCGGGAATGGCGCCGCGGTGGGTGCGCAGGGCGGCGAGCAACGCGGGGATGGTGCCGGGCGGAATGTGCGGCCGGGCGGCGTCGTGGACAAGCACGATGTCCGGCGCGTGGGCGGCGAGCGCTTCGAGCCCGGCGCGAACGCTGTGCTGGCGGGTGGCGCCGCCGGCGACGGGGGGGAGGTGCGACAGGCTGTGCAAGGCGGCATCGATGGGGGCGGCCTCGCCTACCGGCTGCAGGTGGGTGATGTGGGGGGCGAGGGCCTCGGCGGCCCAGCGGATGACCGGCTTGCCGACGATGGGCAGGAATTGCTTGGGCGCGGTGGCGCCGAACCGGCTGCCGGTGCCAGCGGCAACCAGGATGGCGGCGATACGCATGGGCGCGCTTTGCCGGGGGCGGCGGGTGGCGTCAACGTGTAAAAAAGTTGGGGGGCAGGTGCCATGCCCCCCAAACCCCCCGTCGATTTTTTAGGCCTCGCCCTGAATGAGACGGGGGGTCCTGGGGGGAATGACTCATTCCCCCCAGCTTTTACTGTGCATTGCACCATGCACCGCGCCTGCGTAGTGTGCCCAAATCATGGGCAACAGCCTGCAAGCCATCGACCTCGGCAACGGCACGCGCATCGACGTACCGGTGATCCTGGCACCGATGTCCGGCGTCACAGACCTGCCGTTCCGCCGCCTGGCCAAGCGCCTGGGCGCAGGCATGGTAGTTTCCGAAATGATCGCGAGCTGGGCGATGGTGCGCGAGAACCGCAACACGCTGCGTATGGCCGCCCTCGATGAAGGCCCCGGCCCGCGCGCGATCCAGTTGGCCGGCTGCGAGCCTGCCGCCATGGCCGAAGCCGCGCGCATTGCCGTAGGCCTGGGCGCGGAGGTGATCGACATCAATTTCGGCTGCCCGGTGCGCAAGGTGGCCGTCGGCCAGCAGGCGGGATCTGCGCTGATGCGCGATGAGACCGCGGCCGCGCGCATCCTTGAGGCGACGGTCGGCGCCGTGTCGGCGCCGGTGACGCTGAAGATGCGCATGGGCTGGGACCATTCCAGCCTGAATGCGCCGCGCATGGCCCAGATCGCCGAGCAGAGCGGCATACGCATGGTGACCGTGCACGGTCGCACGCGCCAGCAATTCTACACCGGCACGGCCGATTGGGGCTTCGTGGCGCGCGTCAAGCAGGCGGTGGGCATTCCGGTGATCGTCAATGGCGACATCCTGACACCCCAGGATGCGGCGCAAGCGCGGGCGCTATCGGGTGCCGATGGGGTGATGGTGGGGCGGGCGGCGTATGGCCGGCCGTGGGCTACGGCCGATATTGCCCATTATTTGTGCACGGGGCAGGCGCGGGCGGAGCCGTGCCTGGCGGCGCAGAAGGCAATCCTGCTGGAACATTACGCAGCCATGCTGACCCATTTCGGGCGCGACGCGGGAATGCGCCTCGCGCGCAAGCATGTGGCGTGGTACTCGCGCGGGCTGTCGGGCTCGGCGGAGTTTCGCGCGCACATCATGCGGCTGTGCGACGCGCATCAGGTGGTGGCGGCGATCGGCGCGTTCTTCGATCCGCTGATCGAGGCGGGTGCGGTGCGGGCGCGGCCCGTCGCCGAGGGGCTGGATGAAGCGGCGTGAGCGCGCGCGCGGCGGTGGCCAAGTTCACGATCGGTTTGAGGCGGGACATGCCTGACGGGGCGGCGCTGTTCGCGGCCATCCCGATCGCCTGCGTGATGGTCGATGCGCGCGACCGCTTCCGCGCGGCAAATCCGGCGGGGGAACAGTTCTTGTCGCTGTCGGTGCCGCAATTGCGGCAATTGGGTATCGGCGATCTTATTCCGATGGACAGCCCTATCTTCGCCATGCTGTCGCAGGTCCGCTGCCACGGCGTGACGATCCAGGAGCGGGAATTGAATTTCGACAGCCCGCGGCTGTCGCGGCGCGGCGTGACGGTGCAGGCAGCACCCTTTGGCGACGAGCCTGGTTGTGTGGTTCTGACGTTTTCCGATGGCGCGGCAGCACGCGCGCTCGATCGGCAATTGAGTTTTCGCAATGCGGCGCGATCGGTTGCGGGCATGGCGGCGATCCTGGCCCACGAGGTGCGCAATCCGTTGTCGGGCATACGCGGGGCGGCGCAATTGCTGGAGAATACCACCGTCGAGAGCGACCGCGAGCTGGCCGTGCTGATCCGCGAGGAAGCCGATCGTATCCGCGCGCTGGTCGATCGGATGGAGGCCTTCGGCGAGGGGCCGCTTGAACGCGGCGCGGTCAATATCCACCGCGTGTTGGGCCACGTCCGCCGGCTGGCCCAATCCGGCTTTGCCGCGCATCTGCGTGTGGTGGAGCGCTACGACCCGTCTTTGCCGCCGGTCTGGGGGCATCGGGACCAGCTGGTTCAGGTGTTTCTCAATCTGGTCAAGAACGCGGCAGAGGCGATGACCGAGGCCGGCCGGGAAGGCGAGATCACGCTGATCACTGCCTACCAGCACAGCATCCGGCTGGCGGCGCCATCTGCCACCGGCTCGGGCGGCGGGGTGCATCTGCCGCTGATGGTGATCGTGCGCGACCAGGGGCCGGGCATACCGCCGGAGATCGAGAAGAACCTGTTCGATCCTTTCGTGACGACGAAGATGAGCGGCTCTGGCCTGGGGCTTGCACTTGTCGCGAAGATCGTCGGCGACCATGGGGGATTGATCGAAGTGGACAGCAGGCCGGAGCGCACGGAATTCCGCATCAGCCTGCCCCTCTTTCCGGAGGCGCATGACGGGGGCGCATTGGACGCGGCCTGATGTCGAGTCCGCCCACGGTGCTGGTGGCCGATGACGACCGCTCTATCCGCACCGTGCTGACCCAGGCGCTGGGACGCTCTGGCTACCAGGTGCGCGCGACAGGCCACGCCCAGACGCTGTGGCGCTGGGTGGAGGAGGGCGAGGGCGACCTGGTCATTACCGATGTCATGATGCCCGACGATAACGGGCTTGAGATGCTGCCGCGCATTCGCCGCGTGCGGCCTGAATTGCGCGTTGTCGTCATGAGCGCGCAATCGACGTTGCTGACCGCGGTAAAGGCCGCGCAACGGGGCGCGTTCGAATACCTGCCCAAGCCGTTCGATCTGAAGGAATTGCTGACCGTCGTTGAACGCGCGCTCGCCGCACCGGTGGCGGTGGCCGATGTTAGCGCGGAGGCGCGCGATGGCGAGGAAAAGCTGCCGCTGATCGGGCGGAGCCAGGCGATGCAGGAGATCTATCGCACCATTGCGCGGCTGACGACGACGGACCTGACCGTGATGGTCAATGGCGAGAGCGGCACGGGCAAGGAGCTTGTCGCGCGCGCGCTGCATGATTACGGGCGCCGGCGCAGCGGCCCGTTTGTCGCAATCAACATGGCGGCCATTCCGCGCGAGCTGATCGAGAGCGAATTATTCGGCCATGAGCGCGGCAGTTTCACCGGCGCGCACTCACGGAGTTTGGGACGGTTCGAGCAGGCTGCAGGGGGAACGCTGTTTCTCGATGAGATCGGCGACATGCCGGGCGAAGCGCAGACGCGGCTGTTGCGCGTGTTGCAGGAAGGCGAGTTCACCTCGGTCGGCGGGCGGACGCCCATACGCGCGAACGTGCGCATCGTGGCGGCCACGCATCGCGATTTGCGGCAGTCGATACGGGCGGGGTTGTTTCGCGAGGATCTGTATTACCGGTTATGCGTGGTGCCGATCCGCCTGCCGCCGTTGCGCGAACGGGCCGAGGATATCGCGTTGCTGGCGCGCCACTTTCTGGATCGGGCGCGTGATGCAGGCTTGCCGTTCAAGACGCTGGATGGCGGTGCGATCGAGGCGCTGGGGCGGCATCGCTGGCCGGGCAATGTGCGCGAGCTGGAGAATGTGATGCGCCGGCTTGCCGCACTCACGCCGCAGGAGACAATTACCGCCGAAGTGATCGAGGCGGAATTGGCCGAGCCTGCAATGGATGCGGCGCAAAATGGCGGCGGGAGGGCGCCCGATGGATTGGCCGCGTCTGTGGAGCGGCATTTGAAGCAGATGCTGGCTGGCAGCGCGGACGGCATTCCGACGCGCGACATTTATGACCAGGTTCTGGCGGAGGTGGAGCGGCCGCTGATACGCATGACGCTGTCTGCGACGCGGGGGAATCAGATCAAGGCGGCGGCTATGCTTGGCTTGAATCGCAATACGCTGCGCAAGAAAATCCGCGATCTGGGAATTCCGGTTGTGCGGGGGATTGGCTAAAAAGCTGGGGGAGATGTGCCATCCCCCCCAGAGCCCCCGTCATTATTTAAGACGAGGCCCTAAAATAGACGGGGGGTCTGGGGGGGATGGCACATCTCCCCCAGTCTTCCCTAAAGCAGACTGAGGCTTACCCTTTGGCGGCGGCGACTCACTAATCTGCCAGTCGATGACGACCGTATCGTCCTTCCTGAGCTTGACCTTGCCGCGCACGGCGACGGGCACGCCAGGCAGCGCCGTGTCGTAGGCTTGCTCGAGCGCGGTGCGCACGTCGCTGAGCTTGCCGTCACGCATGGGATCGCCGGTGTGCAGTCCGGTAATCGCGGTGAGCTGTTCCGTGCTCAGCTTGACATTGCCGGTAAACGTTTGGCTGGCGAAATGGCGCGGGTTGCGCAGCGGCACGTCCGACAACGCGTCCCGAAGCTGGATGTCGAAGATCACCCAGATCTGGTGGCCTTTGACCTCCTCCTGTTCGAGGGTTGCCGCGGTCATGTCGCCATGGATATGCCGCGTCTTGAGGATGGCACGAACACGGTTGGCGTCTTCCTGCACATCCGCGTCGGTAATTGCATCCCCCTCGTGCTGGGGCAGGGTGGCTATGATGGCATCCGCATTGATGCGCTTGCTGCCGCTAAGGCTGAAGCCGAGAAGATGATAGACGGGAACGCCCTTGCCGCGCGACGTTTTTCCGGCCGCGTGCTTTGCTTGGTGCGGCGCGGCGTCGGCGGGGGCAGAATGGGCCGGAATGGTCTGGGCGCGCGCGGAGGGAGTGCTCGCAGTCGCCAGCAGGAGGGCGGCCGCGAGGCGGAGTGATGATCTGATCAACATGTCTCGCAACACTATTGGGGGGCGTGGCAGGCTTAGGCCTCGGCCAAGTCGCCGAGCGCTTCCTTGAGCGAGCCGAGCCAGGGTTCGTAGTTCTTCCATTGCGCCATGGCATCTCGAAAGATCGGCCGGCGTACCTGTTCGGCACTAGGTGTCAGCACCGCACGATCGCTCTCCCAAAAGCGCAGGCAGCGTTCCTCGAAAGGCAGGCCGCAATAATCCAGCATGCGGCGAACTTGCCCCTCCGTGTCATCGATCAGATGTTCGTAGGAAACGCGCAGGATGCGTCCGGGCAAGGCAATGTCCATGTCGGCCATGAATTGCACGTAGCTGCGGTAGTAGTTGCCGAGATGGGCGAGATCAAACGAGAAGGCCGCGTCGGCCGGCAATAGCTGCTTGAACATGGCAAAGCCCGCCGACATCGGTGCGCGTCGGATGTCGATGAATTTCGCCTGCGGTAGGATCAGGTTGATGAAGCCGATATCCTGCCAATTCCACGGGCGCTTATCGATGACAAAGGGCAGCGTGGTCTTGCGGTATTCGGCCATGCCATCAAGGCATTCCTGTCCCATGGCATCGAGCTGCGCGCGGTTATAGTCCAGCACGCGCTTGGGATAGACGTCTGGCTCGATGAGCACCCGGCTCATCGCGACCTTCTTGACCAGGTTGGACACCACAGGCAGTTCGCGCGTTGCTTCGACCTGGCTGTGACTGCCGAGGATCTGCTCGACCAGCGTGGAGCCGGCGCGTGGCATGCCGAGGACGAAGATGGGTGTAACGGCCGGCGGTTGCGCGCGGGGCGGTGCTGCGCGGGCGCTGAGGTTTTCGGCGGTGAAGGTGGCGCGCAGACGGTTGAGGCGACCCAACAATTCCTCGGGGTCGTGCGCCCTGTGGGTATTGGCAACCTCTTCCTGGCAGATTCGCGCGCCGTAGGCGTAGGCATCGAAGCTGTTTTCGTAGTCGTGCGCGCGCTCGAGCGTGCCGGCGAGCGCGTAGGCCATGCATTTGCGGCTGGTGAGATTGGGAATGCCGCGGCGTAGATGCTCGGCCATGTTCTCGACATCGGCTTCCGTGAGGTATTTGGCCTTGAGTTCGGACAAGCCGAAATAAGCGTTGCCGTTCATGGGCTGAATGGAGATCAGGGTGCGGTAGGCTGTGACACTTTCCTCCCGCCTGCCTAGCGTCTTGAGTACGTTGCCGTAGGAATTCCAGACATGTATGTTCGTGTGTTCCTGCTTTAGGATAGCTTCGAACAGGACGAGCGCTTCATCGAAACGCTCCATGTGCACGGCAGCGTCCGCACGCAACAGGCGGTGGCTGATGCTGTTCGGCGCGTTGGCGAGCAGATATTCGCTCTGCTTGAGTGCTGCCGAATAGCTGCGCTGTGTCATCAGCAGGCGGGCGAAATCAACCCGCGCTATCAGATAGCTGGGCGAGAGGGCGATGGCGCGCTCGAAAAGCTGGAGCGCGGTAATCTCGTCCTCGCCCATTTCCTCTTCGCCGGACAGATAGCGCATGGCCACGACATCGAGAGGGTCGGCGAAGAGCAGGTCTCGCAGGTGGGAGATCCGCTGCTCGGCCGAAATCTTGTCCAGACGTTCGCGGAGTTTGCGGTCCATCCGCTCGAGGCGTGTGGGGGATCGTTCGCCTATGGCGTCGTGCCAGGTAGTCGGCGTGCCGGCCAGCGCGTCCGCGCGCGCGCTCGCCTGATCGGCTTCGGCGTCCCGGGCGGCCAGGCGCAGCAAGCTCGCCAGGGCCCGCCACGCACCGGCGTGATCTGGCGCCAGCGCCGTGACCTCCTCGAGAGTCTCGAGCGCCGATTCGTGGAAGCTCATGGCAACGCTCGTCAGCGCAAGTTCGTAGAGGTGGCTGATCTGCGCGGGGGTCTTGTGTTCCGCCACTTGCTCATGCGCCGGTGGGGGATTTAACCGCTTGATCGCGGCGGGTCGCGAGAGCCGAAACGGGTCCAGCATGTCAACGCCGGTGTAGGGTACGCCCTTGCGCTCGCCAGGCGCTTGGAACAAGGCCATTTCAGGCGTGCGTCGGCGGCCGGGGGCGGAGGGGGGTGGCTGGTTCTTCAAGGCTTTTGGCTTCCGATTGTACTGCGCCGTCACAACGCCGGATTTTTGCCGGAAAGCCCCCAGGAATTCAACTGAAACGCTCGCCAGCCTGGCGGGAAGACAGTCAGCCATCGATGGTGGCGAAGATAAACGCACTCTTCGCGCCGGTATGTCATGAATGCAACGTCATCTGGTCGCAAAATCGCCTGAAACATGGCGCAGGGCATTGGATCACAAGCGATGCCGACGGCCGGTCATGAGGTCTGCACTTGCCGCGGCAGATCGCCATTCACTCAGAAAAGGCAGCGAAAATGCATCTTGCATCTGCACAAACGAAATGTGCCGGCGGTGCAAACCGCCGGCACATCGTCGTCAACTAAGAGTCAAGTAAGACCAGCTTACGCGCCGATGGCAACGCTCACGTCGAGGGTCAGCTTGCCCTTCTGCTTTCCGCTGGAGTTCTTGAACTTCGCGTGCAAAGTCGACGCAAACTGGTCGGTCTTGCCCACTGCCTTCTTCGTCTGCAGATCGTAGACGTCGCCGTAGAACGTCGTCGGGCCAGTCGAGCAGCCTTCGCTGTAGGTCTCGGTGGTCGTGCTCAGCTTGGCATATTTGGTCTTCTTCGTCATAAGCTTAACCTTCTGCTTCGGCTGCGTGCACAGCGAAGAGTTGCTGTTAAACTTGTAGAAGGTCCCGGCGAGCTTGGTCTTCACCTTGTAGGCGGACGCCGTCGAGACGGAGGTGTTCACCGAGAACGTGTAGGTGACGGAGCCAGGAGTAGCCTGCTTCATCGCCGACTTCTTAACGGCACCAGGGTGCAGAGCCGACACATGCACGTGCGGCGCGGATGCCGCGAGCGCAGGGGCCAAGCTCAGGCTGCACAGCGCCGCACCAGTGAAAAGAATACCTTTGATAGACATATGTAACCCCGTGGGCAAAAGAATACGGCGGGCCAATCCCAACCGCACGGCCCGCCGCTGCCCGGCACCGGAAGCCTTGCCCTTTTTTAACGGTTTGATAGGGAATGGCAACTGCGGATCACGCCAGGGCGAACGGATTTTTTTTTCGCCAAAATTTTCGGCTAGGTCGGTAGCTTTCTTGCGTCGGTTTAGGCTAGCGCGAAATTATGTTGCCTCTATTTCCTACAAGGTTAGTATGAAACAGTGTTTGCAAGTAACGAAAGCCTAATCCTCAAGTAAAATGCGTTAAGTTCAAGTGAGTTATTTCAACCATAAATTGAGATGCGCCACGTAGCCGCGGCACTCTCCGCTTGAAGTTCAGCCGTCCGCTACCAAAGCACGGACCGCCGCCAAAGCCGCATCCGCCGCACCCACATCGGGCCCGCCTGCCTGCGCCAGGTCCGGCCGCCCGCCACCACCGCGCCCACCCACCGCGGCACTCGCCGCCCGCACCAGATCGACCGCGCTGAACCGGGACGTCAGATGGGCCGAGACGGCCACCACCACGCTCGCCTTGCCCTCCGCCGTAGAGACCAGCGCTGTCACACCGCTGCCCAATTGCTTGCCGATGGCTTCGGCCAGCCCTTTGAGGTCGCGGGCGGGCACCTCACCCAAATTGCGCGCGGCGAAGGCGACGCCGCCGAGATCCTCGGCCTGGGCCGCACCGGCGCCGGTGGCCAGGCGCGTCTGCAACGCCGCCACCGTGCGTTCGAGGCGCCGGCGGTCCTCGATCAGGGCGGTTACGCGCTCCGGCACTTCGGCGGGGCTGACGCGCAGGGTGACCGCCACCTCGATCAGCCGGCGCTCGTTCTCCATGATGAGGGCTTCGGCGGCGGCCCCGGTCACCGCCTCGATGCGGCGCACCCCGGCGGACACGCCGGTCTCGCCCACGATGCGAAAGAGGCCGATATCGCCGGTGCGGCGCACATGGGTGCCGCCGCAGAGCTCGATCGACCAGGCGGGGCGGTCCGCCTCGCCTACGCCCATGGAGACGACGCGCACCTCATCGCCGTATTTCTCGCCGAACAGCGCCATGGCACCTTCGGCAACAGCGGCCTCAGGCGTCATCAAGCGCGTGGTGACCTCGGAGTTCTCGCGAATGCGCGCGTTCACCTCTGCCTCGACCGCGCCCAGCTCGGCCTGCGTAATCGGGCGCGGCTGGCTGACATCGAAGCGCAGGCGATCGGGCGCATTGAGGCTGCCCTTCTGCGTCACATGCGTGCCGAGCTGGCAGCGCAGCCCTTCGTGCAGCAAATGCGTGGCGGAATGGTGGGCGGCAATCGCCCGCCGGCGGGCTTGATCAATTTCGGCCACGACCTGCGCGCCGAGCGCGACGGTGCCCTCTTCAACAGTGCCTAAATGGGCGAAGACGTCGCCCAATTTCTTCTGCGTGTCGCGCACTCCGATGACCAGGCCGCCGGGGCCGGTGATGCGGCCGGTATCGCCGACCTGTCCGCCGCTTTCGGCGTAAAACGGCGTCTGGTTCAGCACGATAGCGACGGCATCGCCCTGCTGGGCGGAGGCCACGGCCGCGCCGTTGGCGATGATGGCGGTGATGACACCTTCGGCGCGCCCGGTGGAATAGCCGAGGAATTCGGTGGGCCCGGCCTCCTCGCGCACATCGAACCAGACGGTCTCGGTGGCCGCCTCGCCCGAGCCGCTCCAGGCCGCGCGGGCGCGGGCGCGCTGCTGGGCCATGGCGGCATCAAAGCCGGCCACGTCCACGCCGCGGCCGGCTTCGCGCAGCGCGTCCTGCGTCAAATCGAGCGGAAAGCCGTAGGTGTCGTATAGCCTGAAGGCGACATCACCGGGTAGCGCCTGGCCCTCGCCCAGACGCGTGAGCTCGCTATCGAGCAGGCCGAGGCCGCGATCGAGCATGATGCGGAAGCGCGTCTCTTCCAGGCGCAGGGTTTCGGTGATCAGCGCCTCGGCCTGCGGCAGCTCGGGGTAGGCGGCGCCCATCTGGCGTATCAGCGCGGGGACCAGGCGGTAGAAGACGGGGTCGCGCGCGCCCATCATGTGCAGATGGCGCATGGCGCGGCGCATGATCCGGCGCAGCACGTAGGCGCGGCCTTCATTGCCCGGCAGCACGCCGTCGGCAATCAGAAAGCTGGTGCTGCGCAAATGGTCGGCGATGACGCGGTGGCTGATGCGGTGCGCGCCGTCTGCGGGCACGCCTGTGGCATCGGCACTTGCGGTTATCAAAGCGCGGAACGTATCGGTGTCGTAATTGTCGTGCACGCCTTGCAAAATGGCGGCGAAGCGTTCCAGGCCCATGCCTGTGTCAATCGAGGGGCGGGGCAGGGGCGTGCGCGTGCCGGGGGGGCCCTCCTCGTACTGCATGAAGACCAGGTTCCAGATTTCGATGAAGCGGTCACCGTCTTCCTCCGCACTGCCTGGCGGGCCGCCGGGAATGGATGGGCCGTGGTCGTAGAAAATTTCCGAACACGGGCCGCAGGGGCCGGTATCGCCCATGCGCCAGAAATTGTCGGACGTGGCGATGCGTATGATGCGCTCTTCCGGCAGGCCGGCGATCTTGCGCCACAGGGCTGCGGCGTCTTCATCTTCGGCGTACACGGTCACCAGCAATTTTTCGCGCGGCAAGGAGAAATCGCGCGTCAGCAGCGACCAGGCGAGTTCTATCGCGTCCGGCTTGAAGTAGTCGCCGAAGCTGAAATTGCCGAGCATTTCAAAGAACGTGTGGTGGCGGGCGGTGTAGCCGACATTGTCGAGGTCGTTGTGCTTGCCGCCAGCACGCACGCATTTCTGCGCGCTGGCCGCACGCGAATAGGGCCGGCGCTCCTGGCCGGTGAAGACGTTCTTGAATTGCACCATGCCGGCATTGGTGAACAGCAAAGTCGGGTCGTTGCGCGGCACCAGGGACGAGCTGGGCACGGGCGTGTGGCCATGGCGCTGGAAGTACTCCAGGAAGGTGGCGCGTATGTCGTTGCTGCTGGGCATGGGCGGGGAGTTAGCCTAGGGGAAAAGGCAAGGGAAGGCTGGGGGGGATGTGCCATCCCCCCCAGACCCCCCGTCTTCAATTAAGGGACAGAATGGCGGTTTATACCGAGGTGTCCGACGGCGAGCTGATCCGCTTCCTCACAGAGTATGACATCGGCACCCTGGTGGCCTTCCGCGGCATCGCCGAGGGCGTGGAAAACAGCAACTACTCGCTGCGCACCACGTCGGGCGACTACATCCTGACCCTCTACGAACGCCGGGTGGACCCGGCCGAGCTGCCCTGGTTCATCGGCCTGCTACGCCATTTGGCCGCCGCGGGCATCACCTGCCCCCTGCCCGTGACCGGCCGGGACGGCCAGGCGCTGCGCCGCCTCTGCCGCCGTCACGCGGCGATCACGACCTTCCTGCCGGGCATCTGGCCCCGACGACCCCAACCTGCCCAGTGCGGCCAGTTGGGCGCCGCACTCGGCCAGCTTCATCTGGCCGGGCAAGGCTACGAACCGGCGCGCGTCAATGCGCTGGGCCCCCGCGCGTGGGGGCCCTTGCTTGCGCGCTGCGGGGATGCCGATGGCGTGCAGCCGGGCCTGACCGCCGAACTGCACGAGGCGGTCGAGCGGCTGACGACCGCGTGGCCCGCCGCACTGCCATCGGGGCATATCCATGCCGATCTGTTTCCCGACAACGTGTTCTTTCTGGGCGATCGGCTCTCCGGGCTGATCGATTTCTATTTCGCCTGTACCGATACGCTGGCCTACGATATCGCCATCTGCCTCAATGCCTGGTGCTTTGAGCCGGACCTCGCCTTCAATGCCACCAGCGCGCGCGCGCTTCTGCGCGGCTATGACAGCGTGCGGGCGCTGAGCGAGGCGGAGAAGAACGCGCTGCCCGCGCTTGCGGCCGGGAGCGCCTTGCGCTTTTTGCTGACGCGGTTGTTCGACTGGCTGAACACGCCGGCGGCCGCGTTGGTCACGCGCAAGAACCCGCTGGATTTCTATCGCCGGCTGCGTTTCCACCTCGCGACACGGGATTTTCATGCTTACGGACTCTGAGGCGTCGCTAAGTACGGAAGCTGTGGAAATCTGGACCGATGGCGGCTGCAAGCCCAATCCTGGGCCGGGCGGCTGGGGGGCGGTCCTGCGTTTTCGTGGGGCGGAGCGGGAGCTGACCGGGGCTGATCCGGCGACGACCAATAACCGCATGGAGCTGACCGCGGCCGCCGCGGCACTGGAGGCACTGACGCGCCCGTGCCGCGTGGTGGTGCACACCGACAGCGAATACGTGCGCAATGGGGTGACGCGGTGGAGTGCGGGGTGGGTGCGCAAGAACTGGCGCAACGCCGCGGGCGATCCGGTCGCGAACATGGATTTGTGGCGGCGGCTTTTGGATGCAGCCAAGCCCCATCAAGTGGAATGGAAATGGGTGCGCGGACATGCGGGGGATGTGATGAATGAGCGTGTGGACGTGTTGGCTACGCAGGCGCGGCGGAACATTGGGTAGCGGAATTTTAGGGAACGGCATGAGACCAGCCGGCTTTGAAAATAGCACCAGAGGCAAGGCAAGATTGGGGGAGATGTGCCATCCCCCCCAAACCCCCCGTCATTTGTTTAGGCAGAGCTGTAGCCTAGACCCCAGCCTTTGGTTTGCGCGTTGACCTGCGGCGTCACCGTTTCGGCGAAACACCGATTTCCACGACGACGCCGAGGAGACCGCCAGATGGAACGAGCTGCGCACCAAACGCCGCTCTCGACCGGGGCATGGCGAGATGCAGCACCGTCAGCTTCGTGCGGCAATTCGGCTGTCCTTGCAGCCCGAGGTCCACTGGAATGGCGGTCGGCCGTGTCCCGGCGATCGCAAAGCTCCACGTCGTGTCCGGAGCGATAAGGAAGCAGTTCGGACTTTTCCTTCCCAGCGCGGCCAAGTCGTACATGACGTCCGGTAGTCCGGAGTCCGCCTTCGACCCGGCTTGCCTGCCAAGTTCGCTATTCGACACGGCCGCGGCGATCGCCTTATCGGAGAAGAAGGCTCGCAGATCGACGAACGCCCCTGGTGACTTGGGCGATGGACCGAGCGGGTCGTCGCCGAAACCGTACCGCGTGCCCTTCTTAAGGTCGATGGTCCAAAAGCGGGTTCTGCCCGCTGGGATGGCGTTGCCCTTGACGTCCACATCCGCCTCGTCGCGGATCGCCAGCAAGGACCCGGTCAACGAGACGAACTGGAACGCGTGCCGGACGTGCAGAGACGGCGAGGCGCCGGAAAGCGTCGCGGGCAGCTCGAACGCGGCGAGGAATCTGGCATACTGCGCCGCGGCGAACCCCTTGGCAGAGAACGCCGTCCTGCCGGACGCGCGGACGACGATGTCGTCCGAGGTTACCTTGACAGAGTACTGTCCGGTGGTCCCCGACCAGTCTGCCCGCGCGGCCGCGGGGGCAAGCGCGAGGACGGCGCAGGCAGCCAGCGCACGGAGCCGGGGTAAGCCGGTCAGGTAGCCGCCCCCGGGAGCGCCGGATGGTTAACAATCACGCGAAAACGGCGACACACTGGGTGCTGATCATCAATGGACAACCCTGCTCGTCCCAAAGCTCCATGATCTGCGTGGCATAGCCAAAAGACACCATCCGTGCGGTCGAGCGCATCAGCATCCATCCTTGCCGTTCGGCAAGCACATCGATGCCCAGCATCTCGACCGACCATGTCATCGTGCTGATCGGCGCGGGTGCGGTGAACATGACCATGGCCGCCGGCGGCGCCACGTCGGCCAGTGCTACCAGTGCGGTTGCATCCGCGGCCGCGTAGCCCCCGGCGTGGCGTATCCATAGCAAGATCTCCGGCGTGGCCGAGGCCGAACATGGCAACGCACCGCCGGCGCGCCTGGCCTCGAACTGTCTGGCGAAGGCGGGCCGCGCGCCGGGTGCAAAGAAGTTCCGGCAGTCCGCTGGCGAAGGCACCTGTGGCGCTGGCATGGCGCTATGGGCGAGCGCGGAGGCGCGGGGTGCCGCGAAACACAGCATTGCGCGCGTGGCCAAGCTTGCGTCCCCGTGCAGGTCCGCGCTGATGAAGGCGGTGGATTTGCCCTGCCGCAACAGCGCGGGCCGGACCGAGACGTTACCGGAGGCAGGACCCACGAAGGCAAACTGGGCCGATCGCAGGGCCGGCAAGCCATTGAACACGCGCGCGGCCGCCTCGACGCAGAGCGCGGCGGACAGGCCGCCGTATAGGGTGCGGCCTTGCCGCCAGCCGTCGCCGGCTGATAGCGCGATGCAGCCGTCGCCCTGTGCGATGCTGGACAGCAGGGCGGCAAAAGGAGCAGGCGGCTCAGGTATCATGTTCTCACCGGACCACCGGCGCCGCGGTGTGTCGAGCCTCCACGCGAGAAATCGACGGGGGTGTGGGGGAGGACAGGGCGATCGAGTGAAGGGCTGAAGACCTGGGGGAGATGTGCCATCCCCCCCAGACCCCCCGTCATTATGTAAGACGAGGCCCTAAAATCGACCGGGGTCTGGGGGGGGATGGCACATCTCCCCCAGCCTTCTTTCGCCCTTGACACTGGCCACCACCCAGCCCATACCCCGCCCCTCATTTTGGAACGCGGGAGGCCCCGACGCTTGTCCGGCATATGCCGGGCCGGCGCGCGCAAGGTCGTTTGCACCGCGGTCCTGCGTCAAGGAGGCAGGATAAATGGCCAAGAAAATCGTCGGCTACATCAAGTTGCAGATCCCCGCGGGCAAGGCCAACCCCTCACCGCCGGTGGGGCCCGCGCTTGGTCAGCGCGGCCTGAACATTATGGCTTTCTGCAAGGAATTCAACGCGCGCACGCAGAACATGGAGCCGGGCATGCCCGTGCCCATCGTGATCACCGCCTTCGGTGACCGAACGTTCAGCTTTATCACCAAGACGCCGCCCAACAGCTACTTCATCAAGAAAGCTGCCAGCATCACCGCGGGCAGCACGACGCCCGGCAAGGGGGCGAGTGCCGGGCGCGTGACGATGGCTCAATTGCGCGACATCGCGGCGCTGAAGATGGTCGATATGAACGCCAATGATGTCGATGGTGCGGTGCGCATGCTGGCCGGGTCTGCCCGGTCCATGGGCCTGACCGTGGTGGAGGGCTGAGCCGATGGCACACAACAAGCGCCTGCGCGCAGCCGAAGCCACTATCGATCGCGCCAAGAATTACGGCCTTGATGATGCGGTCAAGCTGGTCCGCGCCAATGCGCGCGCGAAATTCGACGAGACGGTCGAGATTTCGCTCAACCTGGGCATCGATCCGCGCCACGCCGACCAGATGGTGCGCGGCCTGATCAGCCTGCCCAACGGCACGGGCAAGACGGTGCGCATCGGCGTTTTTGCCCGCAACATCAAGGCCGAAGAGGCGCTGGCCGCTGGCGCGGACGTGGTGGGTGCCGACGATCTGGCCGAGAAAGTCCAGGCTGGCGAGATCGCGTTCGACCGCTGCATTGCAACGCCGGACATGATGGGCCTGGTCGGCAGGCTGGGTAAGATCCTGGGGCCGCGCGGGCTGATGCCCAACCCCAAGCTGGGTACCGTGACGATGGATGTTAAAGGCGCTGTCGCCGCTGCTCGCGCGGGTCAGGTGGAGTTCCGTGCCGAGAAAGCGGGCATCATCCATGCCGGCATCGGCAAGGCGAGTTTCGAGGACGGCAAGCTGCTGGAGAACATCCGCGCGTTTGTGGACGCCATTCAGAAGGCCAAGCCGGCCGGGGCGAAGGGCACCTATCTGCAGAAGGTTTCGCTGAGCTCATCCATGGGCCCTGGCGTGCGCGTGGATGTGGCCAGCCTGACCGCACCGTAACGACATTCGCCGGCGCAACCTTCTTTCAAGAGGGGGGCGCAGGCGCGTAGGGGAGGCGGGAGCCTGCCCGAACCTGTCCAAGACCACACGTTTGCGCGCGAGCGGAAGTAAAGGGGACAACCCCGCGGGTGGGAGACGGGGACGCCGCACGCTCTGATGCGTGGGGGGTCGCTGGCTTGTCAGGACAGGCGAATGGGGCCGCGCCATAAGGTGCGGTCCGTTGGTAACCAAGGCCCGGCTTTGTGCCGGCGCCGATAGGAGACGGGATTTGGACCGTACGGAGAAGCGAGAGTTCGTCTCATCGCTCGCCGCCGTCTTCGCGGAAACGTCGATGGTCGTCGTCACCCAGAACAAGGGGTTGACGGTGGCCGAAGTGACCGATCTGCGGAGGCGCATGCGCGCGGCTGGGGCGCACTTCAAAGTCGCGAAAAACCGGCTGGCCGTCCTTGCCCTGGATGGGACCAATTTCAACGGTATTGCGCCACTGCTGAAGGGACCGACCGCGCTTGCTTGGGCGCGCGATCCTGTGGCGGTGAGCAAGGTTGCCGTTGACTTCGCCAAGATCAACGAAAAGCTCGTGCTGATCGGTGGATCGCTCGGGACCCAGATGCTGAGTGCAGATGGTGTCCGCGCGCTTGCCGAGTTGCCGTCGCTCGATGCGCTGCGTGCCGGATTGCTGGGGATGTTGTCTACCCCTGCAACACGGATCGCTGGCGTGCTCGCAGCCCCGGCCGGCCAGCTTGCGCGGGTCTTTGCGGCCTATGCCAAGAGGGATGAGGCGGAAGCAGCCTGAACGAGACGGGGTGCGCCCGGTGCGCGCCCTTGCATGCACCCTAACCCACGCACATCTAAGGAAAAGTAAATGGCTGACCTGACCAAGCTCGTGGACGAGCTTTCTACCCTGACCGTTCTTGAAGCCGCCGAGCTGTCCAAGATGCTCGAAGAAAAGTGGGGCGTTTCTGCCGCGGCACCTGTGGCCGTGGCTGCCGCTCCTGCTGGCGGCGGCGCTGCCGCAGCGCCCGTGGAAGAGCAGACCGAGTTCACAGTGATCCTTGCCGCTGCCGGCGAGAAGAAGATCAACGTGATCAAGGAAATCCGCACCATCACGGGCCTTGGGCTGAAGGAAGCCAAGGATCTGGTTGAGGGCGCGCCCAAGACGGTGAAAGAGGGCGCCAACAAGGACGAGGCCGCGAAGATCAAGAAGCAGTTGGAAGAGCAGGGCGCGACTGTCGAAGTTAAGTAGTGGCGGCCGCCGCTGCAGTCGCAGCGGCATTTGGGCTGAACGGGGTGGGAATCATTGTGATTCCCGCCCTTTCCGCCGTTGCGGAATGACCGGGGATGCTTCCCCACGCAGGATAGGGCAGATCAGATGAACGCAATTACCACGACGTTCACACCGCGCAAGCGGATCCGCAAGAGCTTTGGGCGCATTCCCGAAGTGGCGCCGATGCCCAACCTGATCGATGTGCAGCGGTCGAGCTATGAGGGCTTTCTGCAGATGCACGTGCGGCCCGACAGCCGTACCAACACCGGACTGCAGGAAGTGTTCCGCGGCGTTTTTCCGATCGATGATTTTGCCGGACGCGGACGGCTGGAATTCGTCTATTACGAGCTGGAAGAGCCGAAATACGACGTGGAAGAGTGCATCCAGCGCGGCATGAACTATGCCGCACCGCTGAAGGTCATTCTGCGCCTGATCGTGTGGGATGTGGACGAGGACACCGGCGCCCGCTCGATCCGCGACATCAAGGAACAGCCTGTCTACATGGGCGACATGCCGCTGATGACGGATAACGGCACCTTCATCATCAATGGCACCGAGCGCGTGATCGTCAGCCAGATGCATCGCAGCCCGGGCGTGTTCTTCGATCACGACAAGGGCAAGACGCATTCGTCGGGCAAGTTCCTGTTTGCCGCGCGGGTTATTCCATACCGTGGGTCGTGGCTGGATTTCGAGTTCGACAGCAAAGACATGGTTTATGTGCGCATCGACCGGAAGCGCAAGCTGCCGGTGACCACGCTGCTTTATGCGCTGGAAAGCGAATGGAGCGCGCAGCACCGCGAGCAGCGCCTGGCCGAGGGTGCTGACCCCGAGACGCTGGATATTCGTGGTCTCGATGCCGAATACATCCTGAATTATTTTTATGGCCAGGTGCTATTTTCGCTTTTGCCGAAGGGCTGGTCGCGCCCGTTCGACCCCGAGGCGTTTCGCGGGCTGAAATTGCTCGAGCCGCTGATTGATGCCGAGACCGGCGAGATTGTGGCCGAGGCGGACGTCAAGCTGACGGCGCGTTCCGCACGCAAGATTGCCGAGAAGACCAAGGACGTTCTGGTCAGCCGCGCCGATGTGCTGGGACGGTTCATGGCGGTCGATCTCGTCAATGAGGAGACGGGCGAAATTTACGCCGAGGCCGGTGAGGAGATTGTCGAGGTCAAGTTGGCGGCGTTGGAAGAGCGCGGCGTGACCACGCTGGCGACGCTGGCAATCGACCAGCAGAATGGGCCGTGGATTCGTAACACGCTGACGATCGACAAGAACGGCAACCGCGACGACGCGCTGATCGATATCTACCGCGTCATGCGGCCGGGTGAGCCGCCGACACCCGAGACCGCCGAGGGATTGTTTCGCGGGCTGTTTTTCGATCCCGATCGTTATGATCTTTCCGCGGTTGGGCGCGTGAAGATGAATATGCGCCTGGGCGTGGATGCGGAGGACACGATGCGTGTCCTGCGGCGCGAGGATATTCTCAAGACGGTGAAGATCCTGGTCGAGCTCAAGGATGGGCGCGGCACGATCGATGACATCGACAATCTGGGCAACCGCCGCGTGCGTTCCGTGGGCGAGTTGATGGAGAACCAGTATCGCGTTGGGCTGCTGCGCATGGAGCGTGCCATTCGCGAGCGCATGGGCTCGGTCGATATCGATACGGTGATGCCGCACGACCTGATCAATGCCAAGCCGGCCGCCGCCGCCGTGCGCGAGTTCTTTGGCTCCTCGCAATTGTCGCAGTTCATGGACCAGACAAACCCGCTGTCGGAAGTGACGCATAAAAGGCGTTTGTCGGCGTTGGGACCTGGTGGTCTGACGCGCGAGCGTGCGGGCTTTGAGGTACGCGACGTGCACCCGACCCATTACGGGCGCATCTGCCCGATCGAGACGCCGGAAGGGCCGAATATCGGCCTGATCAATTCGCTGGCGACGTTTGCCAAGGTCAACAAATACGGCTTCATTGAAACCCCGTATCGCCTGGTCAAGGACGGCACGGTGCAGGAGGGGTGGAAATACCTCTCGGCGATGGAGGAGGAGCGCCTGGTTGTGGCGCAGGCCGACGCGCCGAAAGATGCCAATGGGCATTTCACCGGCGAGCTCGTCTCAGTGCGCCGGCAGGGCGATTTCCGGCTGGTCAAGCCGGAGGATGTGACCGCGGTTGACGTGTCGCCGAAGCAGTTGGTCTCGGTGGCCGCGGCGTTGATTCCGTTCCTGGAAAACGATGACGCCAACCGTGCGCTGATGGGGTCCAACATGCAGCGCCAGGCGGTGCCGCTGGTGCGCGCGGATGCGCCGCTTGTGGGCACGGGCATGGAAGCCGCGGTTGCGCGCGATTCGGGGGCGACGATCGTGGCGCGCCGGCGTGGTGTGGTCGATCAGATCGATGGCGCGCGTATCGTGGTGCGGGCAACCGCCGATAGCGGCATGACCGAGGGCGTGGATATCTACCGCCTGCGCAAATACATGCGGTCCAACCAGTCCACCTGCATCAATCAGCGTCCGCTCGTGCGCGTGGGCGATGTGGTGAATCCGGGCGAGATTATTGCCGACGGTCCTTCCACCGAGCTGGGCGAGCTGGCACTGGGGCGCAATGTGCTTTGCGCGTTTGTGCCTTGGAACGGCTATAATTTTGAAGATTCGATCCTGATTTCCGAGCGCATCGCGCGCGATGACGTATTCACCTCCATTCACATCGAGGAATTCGAGGTGATGGCGCGTGATACGAAGCTGGGGCAGGAGGAGATTACTCGCGACATACCTAATGTCGGCGAGGAGAGCCTGAAGAACCTGGACGAAGCCGGCATCGTCTATATCGGCGCGGAGGTCTATCCGGGTGACATCCTCATCGGCAAGGTGACGCCGAAGGGCGAGAGCCCGATGACGCCGGAAGAGAAATTGCTGCGCGCCATCTTCGGCGAAAAGGCGTCCGACGTTCGCGATACATCCTTGAAGCTGCCGCCTGGTGTTTCGGGCACGATTGTGGACGTGCGCGTGTTCAGCCGGCGTGGTGTGGACAAGGACGAGCGCGCCATGGCCATCGAGCGCGCGGAAATCGAGCGTCTGTCCAAGGATCGCGACGACGAACGGGCGATCCAAGAACGCGCGTTTTTGAATCGACTGCGCGAGAAACTCCTCGGTCATAAGGCGAGCGGCGGCTTCAAGGGCATCAAGTCCGGCACGGTGCTGACCGAGGAAATCCTCGCCGAACACCCGCGCGGCGCCTGGCGCCATATTGGCGTGCAGGACGACGCGATCATGGCCGAGATCGAAACGCTCAAGCGCGAATTCGATGCCGCCGTCGGCCGCATCACCGCGCGCTTTGACGGCAAGGTCGAAAAGCTGCAGCGCGGCGACGAGCTGCCGCCCGGCGTCATGAAAATGGTCAAGGTGTTCGTCGCGGTGAAGCGCAAGCTTCAGCCTGGCGACAAGATGGCTGGCCGGCATGGCAACAAGGGTGTCGTCTCGCGCGTGGTGCCTGTCGAGGACATGCCGTTCCTCGAAGACGGCACGCCGGTCGATCTCGTGCTTAACCCGTTGGGCGTGCCGTCCCGCATGAACGTGGGGCAGATCCTGGAGACGCATCTGGGATGGGCCTGCGCCAACCTCGGCCGCGAAGTGGGCGAGCTGGTGGAGGCCTACCGGCGCGACACGCACGTCAAGCAGGCGCTGCTCGATCGGTTGCGCGATATCTACGGCGAAAAGGTTTTCACCGACGAGATCGCGGTGCTGAACAACGACCAGTTGCTGGAGCTGTCCGACAACCTGAAAAAGGGTATTCCGATTGCCACGCCGGTCTTCGACGGCGCACGCATGTCCGATATCGAGGCGATGCTGACGCAGGCAGGCCTGGATACATCCGGACAGGTGGTGCTGGTTGATGGCCGCACAGGCGAGCCGTTCGAACGCAAGGTCACCGTCGGCTACATCTACATGCTCAAGCTGCATCACCTGGTGGACGACAAGATCCACGCGCGCTCGATCGGGCCTTACAGCTTGGTGACGCAGCAGCCTCTTGGCGGCAAGGCGCAATTCGGCGGACAGCGCTTTGGTGAGATGGAAGTGTGGGCGCTGGAAGCCTACGGTGCGGCTTACACACTGCAGGAAATGCTGACGGTGAAGTCCGATGACGTGTCCGGGCGCACCAAGGTGTACGAGGCGATTGTGCGTGAGCAGGATAATTTCGAGGCGGGCATTCCGGAGAGCTTCAATGTGCTCATCAAGGAGCTCAAATCGCTTGGGCTGAACGTAGATCTGGACCAAAGCGCGACATAAAGGCCAGGGGCTCTGCCCCTGGACCCCACTGGGGCCGGCGGCCCCAGACCCCATTTTTGAAGGGATGCTCGAATGAATGAGCTTATGAAGATTCTTGGCCAGGCCGGGCAGGCCGTGACCTTCGACCAGATCCGCATCCAGATGGCTTCGCCCGAGCAGATCCGCTCCTGGTCGTTCGGCGAAATCAAAAAGCCGGAAACCATCAACTACCGCACCTTCAAGCCGGAACGCGACGGCCTGTTCTGCGCGCGCATCTTCGGCCCTATCAAGGACTACGAGTGCCTGTGCGGCAAATACAAGCGCATGAAGTTCCGCGGCATCATCTGCGAGAAATGCGGCGTCGAAGTGACACTCGCCAAAGTGCGCCGCGAGCGTATGGGTCACATCGAACTCGCCTCGCCCGTCGCGCATATCTGGTTCCTGAAGTCGCTCCCCAGCCGCATCGGCCTCATGGTCGATCTGACGCTGAAGGAACTGGAAAAGATCCTCTACTTCGAAAGCTACTGCGTGCTCGAGCCGGGTTTGACCGACCTCAAGCTGCATCAGTTGCTGACCGAAGATCAGCTCATGGCCAAGCAGGACGAATTCGGCGATGACGGTTTCCGCGCCGGCATTGGCGCCGAGGCGATCAAGGGCATCCTCAAAGGCATCGATACCGACGCCGAAAAGGTCAAACTGCGCGCCGACCTCAAGGACACCACAAGCGAGGCCAAGCGCAAAAAACTCGTCAAGCGCCTCAAGCTGATGGAGGCGTTTGCCGAATCCGGTTCTAAGCCGGAATGGATGATCCTGGACGTGGTTCCCGTCATCCCGCCCGAATTGCGCCCGCTGGTGCCGCTCGATGGCGGCCGGTTCGCCACGTCCGATCTGAACGATCTCTACCGGCGCGTGATCAACCGCAACAATCGCCTCAAGCGCCTGATCGAATTGCGCGCGCCCGATATCATCGTGCGCAATGAAAAGCGCATGCTCCAGGAATCGGTCGATGCGCTGTTTGACAACGGCCGCCGCGGCCGCGCGATCACGGGTGCCAACAAGCGCCCGCTGAAATCGCTGTCCGACATGCTCAAGGGCAAACAGGGCCGCTTCCGCCAAAACCTGCTCGGCAAGCGCGTCGATTATTCCGGCCGTTCGGTGATCGTGGTCGGGCCCGAGCTGAAGCTGCACCAATGCGGCCTGCCCAAGAAAATGGCGCTCGAATTGTTCAAGCCGTTCATCTACAGCAAGCTCGAAAAATACGGCCACGCCACAACCATCAAGGCGGCAAAGCGCATGGTGGAAAAGGAACGTCCCGAAGTGTGGGATATCCTCGAAGAGGTGATCCGCGAGCATCCCGTCATGCTCAACCGCGCGCCCACCCTGCACCGCCTCGGCATTCAGGCGTTCGAACCCGTGCTGATCGAAGGCAAGGCGATCCAGCTTCACCCGCTGGTCTGCACGGCCTTTAATGCCGATTTCGACGGCGATCAGATGGCCGTGCACGTGCCTCTGAGCCTGGAAGCGCAACTCGAAGCGCGCGTGCTGATGATGAGCACGAACAACATCCTCAGCCCGGCGAACGGCAAGCCCATCATCGTGCCGAGCCAGGACATCGTGCTTGGACTGTACTACCTGTCCCTCGAAACCGCGGATTTCCGCGCGACCGAGGACAACCGCGCCCCCGCCATGGGCACGATCGGCGAAATCGATTTCGCGCTTCAGGCCAAGGGCATCAAGCTGCACGACAAAATCCGTGCGCGTATCGAAACGCTGGAGCCCGACGGCAGCCGCGTACGCAAGATTGTCGTGACAACACCGGGCCGCATGCTGATTGCGCAAATCCTGCCTAAGCATCCGCAGGTACCCTTCGCACTAATCAACAAGCAGCTGACGAAGAAGAACGTCAGCGACGTGATCGATGCGGTCTACCGCCATTGCGGTCAGAAAGAATGCGTGATTTTCGCCGATCGCTTGATGGGGCTGGGCTTCGGCCAGGCGGCCAAAGCCGGCATTTCCTTCGGTAAGGACGACCTGATCATCCCTGACAGCAAGCCCGAACTGATCCTCAAGACCCAGAACGAGGTCAAAGAGTTCGAGCAGCAATACCAGGACGGCCTGATCACCGCCGGCGAACGCTACAACAAGGTGGTCGACGCCTGGTCGCGCTGCACCGATGAAGTGGCTGCTGCCATGATGAAGGAGATTTCCAAGCAAGAAGTCGGCCGCCAGACCAACAGCGTCTGGATGATGAGCCATTCCGGCGCGCGCGGCTCACCGGCGCAGATGCGTCAATTGGCCGGCATGCGCGGCCTGATGGCCAAGCCC
Organism: Acetobacteraceae bacterium; assembly: GCA_965276755.1. Classification (GTDB taxonomy): domain Bacteria; phylum Pseudomonadota; class Alphaproteobacteria; order Acetobacterales; family Acetobacteraceae; genus CAJCIS01. Next base: position 712,365 of record OZ255625.1, on the reverse strand, counting down.
TCTGGCGAGATCATCGAGCAGCCGATCATCGCCAACTTCAAGGAAGGGCTCTCGGTTCTCGAATACTTCAATTCCACCCACGGCGCCCGCAAGGGGCTGGCGGACACGGCGCTCAAGACCGCGAACTCGGGCTATCTGACGCGCCGTCTGGTGGACGTGGCGCAGGATTGCATCATCGTCGAAGTCGATTGCGGCACCGAACGCGGCCTGACCGTGAAGCCCGTCATGGATGGCGGCGACATCGTCAGCTCGTTGTCCGAACGCATCCTGGGGCGCACCGCGTCCGAGGACGTGCTGGACCCGGCGACCAACCAGCTTCTCGTCGCGCGCAACACGCTGATCGAGGAGAGCGAGGCCGAGCGCATCGAACGCGCAGGCGTGGAGAGCATGAAAATCCGCTCCGTGCTGACCTGCGAGGCGCAGGTGGGCGTGTGCGGCCGCTGCTACGGGCGTGATCTCGCCCGCGGCACGCCGGTCAACATGGGCGAGGCGGTCGGCGTTATCGCGGCGCAATCCATCGGTGAGCCAGGCACGCAATTGACCATGCGCACCTTCCACATCGGTGGCGCCGCGCAGCGAGGTGCCGAACAATCCAACGTGGAAGCGTCGCACGAAGGCATCGCCACCGTGCGCAACCGCAATGTCGTGCAGAACAGCATGAACGTGCCGGTGGTCATGTCGCGCAACTGCGAAATCGTGCTGACAGACGACAAGGGCCGCGAACGCGCCCGCTTCCGCGTGCCCTACGGCGCGCGCCTGCTGGCCGACGAGGGAAGCCGCGTCACGCGCGGCCAGAAGCTCGCCGAATGGGATCCCTACACCTTGCCGATCATCACCGAGCTTGCCGGCCAGGTCGAATATCTCGACCTGATCGAGGGCATCACGCTCGTCGAACGCATGGACGAAGTGACCGGCCTCACCTCGAAAGTCGTGGTCGATTACAAGCAGGTCGCCAAATCGGTCGATTTGCGTCCGCGCCTGCAGCTCAAGCAGGGCAACGAAGTGGTGAAACTGCCGAACGGTACGGATGCACGCTACTTCCTCTCGCCGGACTCGATCCTGTCCGTGGAGAACGGGGCGACGGTGCATGCCGGTGACGTGCTCGCGCGTATTCCGCGCGAAGGCAGCAAGACGCGTGACATCACCGGCGGTCTGCCGCGTGTCGCCGAACTGTTCGAAGCCCGCCGCCCGAAGGACCATGCCATTATCGCCGAAAACGATGGCCGCATCGAATTTGGCAAGGACTACAAGGCCAAGCGCCGCATCATCGTCAAGAACGATGAGACAAGCGAGGAATCCGACTACCTGATTCCCAAAGGCAAGCACGTCAGCGTGCAGGAGGGCGATTTCGTGCGCCGTGGCGATCCGTTGGTGGACGGTCCGCGCGTGCCGCACGACATCCTCAAGGTGCTCGGCGTGGAAGCGTTGTCCGACTATCTGGTCAACGAAATCCAGGACGTGTACCGCCTGCAAGGCGTGAAGATCAACGACAAGCACATCGAGGTAATCGTGAGGCAAATGCTGCAGAAAGTCGAAGTGCTCGAACCCGGCGATACGACCTATCTGACCGGCGAGCAGATCGATCGGCTGGAGTTCGAGGCCGAGAACCAGAAACGCCTCAAGGCCAACGAACGCCCCGCCCACGCCATGCCGGTTTTGCAGGGTATTACCAAGGCCAGCCTGCAGACGCACAGCTTCATCAGCGCCGCCTCCTTCCAGGAGACGACGCGCGTGCTGACCGAGGCCGCAACCGCCGGCAAAGTCGATACGCTGATGGGGCTGAAGGAAAACGTGATCGTCGGGCGTCTGATCCCCGCGGGCACGGGTGCGGTGATGAACAAGCTCAAAGCGGTAGCCGCAGGGCGGGATCAGGCGCGCAGTGTCACGCGCGATACGCCGCAGATTACGCGAGCGGCTGAATAAAATCGATGGGGGGGATGGCGCATCTCCCCCGTCCTTTTCTTCGCCTCAGCGGCGACCGCCACCCATCACCCGGGCCGCAATGCCGGCTGCCAGCATGGAGTAAATCCCCTTGCGGCCGACAATGCGCCCCGCGGGCCGAAATACGGACGCAAGCGTCAGCGTATCCTTGATCTGCGCCAGACTCTGATCGCGCAACAGACGCGCCTCCTCGGCCACGGGATCTTTCATGGCGCCATTGGCCAACACCGCAAACACGCCGGCAAACACCAAATCGACACCAAGCACGATCGCAGACGATGCAACCGGCGACAGCCCAGCCGACTGGACCAGCGCCATGTAGCCCAGCACGTGAAGCAACACGACCACGGCAATGCCGAACAGCGCGGCAACCGCCCCATAAATGACGCGCCGGATGATCGTCTTGATTTCGCGGCGGATCAGCAGGATTTCTGCTTGCGCCGCCAGCCGGGCCAGGCGAGTGGTGCGCATCGGGCTAGCGCGTCAGGCGGCCAAGCGCATAACCCACCGCTGCGGCCACACCAATGGCAATCAGCGGCTGGTCACGCACGCGATCGGTGACGTAATCAGCCTGATCGCTGGTAAAGTCCCGCGCCGCCTTGGCAGCAGAACTCGCCCGGCCGGCCGCGTCGGACAGCATGGGGGAGACGCGCTCTTCCATCAGGCTGTTCACCTGGTCGCGCAGCTCGCGCAACTGGCGTGTGGTATCGTCGCGGACGCTGTCGTAGCTCGCCATGGTCGCATGCTCCTGAAGGGTTTATGTCTGCGCGGACAACGCCGCCCTTCGCCGCGCGGTTGCGCGGCTTTGTGAGGGATTGGACCGTCGTGCGACCAAGCAGGAACACCGAGCCCGCGCGCGATGGCATCCTGCTCAACGTGGATACGTTTCGCCTTGCGGCCGCTCCCGGCGAGTTCGTCACGCTTCTTGGGGGCGCCGCCTCAGGCAAGACCGCATTGCTGCAATATCTCTCGGGCGAACGCCGCACGAAAGCGGCCCAGCTCACCCACAATAGCGCCGAGATGGCGAACACGCCCGGCTATCGTCGCGGCTTCGGCGTCGTGGCCCAGAATGACGCGCTCTTCCCGCGCCTGACGCTGGCTCAGAACGTCGCCTATCCGTTAGCGCGGCGCGGGCTCGGCCGCCGCCAGCGCGCAGCAATGGTCGAGGCCGCTTGTGACGCTCTAGACCTGACTCGGCCCACCCGCCTGCCGCACCAGGCCAGCCCCGCCGAGCGCCAGCGCACCGCCATTGCCCGCGCCACGGTCTTTGCCCCCCAGGTGTTGCTGCTCGATGATCCGCTGTCCCAGCAGGACCACGCAGAACGGCCAACCTTGATTGCCGCCCTGCGCCGCCTGCACCTGTTGCTGGGTGCGTGCACGATCATGGCCACGCGCGTGCCCGGCGAGGCCATGGCGCTGTCGGACCGTGTCGTGGTCATGGAACGCGGCCAGGCCGTGCAGTCCGGCACGCCGGCGGCGCTGTACGACCAGCCCCTGTCTGCCGTCGCGGCGCTTGCCTGTGGCGAGGCGAACCTGCTGCCGGGCATCGTCCGCGCCATCGATGAGGAGGACGGTATCGCCCGAGTCAGCCTGCTTTGCGGCCCCACCGCAGAGGGGCTCGCCACACCCGGCCTGCGCGTGCGCGATCAATGCCTCTTCTGCTTGCGGCCCGAACGGATTGCCGTGGCGGCAAGCCAGGCCGCGGAGATGGGCGAGGACGCGCTGGATGCAACCGTACTGGAAGCCCTTCATCTGGGCCTGTCCGTCCGCCTGCGCCTGCTTCTTGGCACGGGCCAGGAAATCAGCGTGCTGCGTCCCGCCGCCGCCGGTCTGCGCGGCCTGCGCCAGGGCGAAGGCGTGGCGATCGCCTGGCAGCCCCACCAGGCCCAGGTTTTCGCCACCTCCGGCAGGCCGTGATGACCGACTCGGCGCCGCGCGCGAGGATCCCTGCCTCCACGAGCCGGTCGGGATTTAACGTGATTGAACTCAGCGACTCACTGATCCGCGCCACGGTAACGGCAAACGCTTACGTCGCCGGGCTGGCCTATATGCGCAACGGCCGCGTCAAGGCGATCGGCGTCGAACCCACGCGGGGCACCATCCGCGCCACGGTGCAGGGCAGTGGGGGCGCCAAATACAAGCTTGCCATCAACGTCGCGGAAAAGGGCGGCAATGCGACCGTGAATGGCGAGTGCAGTTGCCCCGTGGGCTACAATTGCAAGCACGTCGCGGCCGTGCTCTTCGCGCAAAAGCAATTGGGCCGCGTGCCCGTGGCCACAAAGCCGGCCCAGTTGAAACCCGCCTTGCCGCCGGTCCCGGCCGCATCCGTCCTGCCGCAGGCGGTGGCCGCGTGGCTATCCGCCCTCTCCGACAGTCAGGACGAGGACAGCGAGGCCTATCCATCCACGGTCTCCAAGCGCCTGCTCTATATGCTTGGCACCCGACCGGGGCAGGGCGCGCCGCTGTTGCAGGTGCTGCTCGCCGTAGGTGACATCAAGCGCGATGGCGCGATGGGCGGCCGTTCAAGCACGCCGGATGCCTATCGCCTGCTGCAGACCGAGCCGGCGCCGAAATACTTGCGGCCTTCGGACAGGGGCATTCTCCGCACCATGTCGGGTGACACGCTCGATCGGCACAGGGGCGACAGCGAAGCGGCGTTGCGAAACATCCTGGCCACCGGCCGTGCCCGGATGGGCGAATATCCCGGCACCCTCGCCCGGCTCGCCGATCCCCGCACGGGCACGCTGAACTGGCGCCTGGATGCGAGCGGCAACCAGACCCCGATCGTGGAGATCGATGGTGGCGGCAATGCCGTTCTGCTGGAAACGCCTTGGTATCTGGATCCGGCCACCGCTGAGGTAGGGAAGCTGGAAATCCCCCTGCCACCCGCCATTCTGCGCCGCCTGCTCAACGCCCCGCCCATCGGCTTCGAACAGGCGGCCGCCGTGCGCCAGGCACTCTCGGCCAGCCTGTCCCACGCCGGCGTGCCCTTGCCGCGGGAGGTGCCCCATGGCGGCACGATCAGCGGCAAACCAACGCCGATGCTTCGCCTGGAAAGGCTGCACCTGGCGTACGGCGATAATGGCGCGCAATTCGGCAATGCCTGCGCCAGTCTGTCGTTCCAATACGGTAATATCATTGTTTCGGCGCAGACGCCGCAGGGGCCGTCTGAACGCCTCGTCAACGGCACGCGCTACACGTTGCTGCGCACGCAAGCGGCCGAGAAAAAAGCTTCTGCTGAGCTGCAGAAGGTCGGTTTTGCACCGTTGAGCAAGTTCAACCGCTGGGGCACTCCGCCCGAGCTTTCGCATCACCTCGTGCTGGCCGGCACCGAAGCCGGTGCGCAATGGATCTATTTCATGCTCGATACCGTGCCGACGCTGCACGGCATGGGCTGGCAGATCATTGTGGCCGAGGATTTTCCCCACCGCGTCATCGCCCCGGACGGCCCGCTCCAAGCCGAATTGCGCGAAGGCAGCGGGATCGACTGGTTCGATCTCGACCTGGGTGTCACCGTCGGCGAGGAGCGGATCGATCTTGTGCCGCCGCTGCTCAAGATGCTGGCGGGTCCGTACGCCGCTGCCATCATCGCCAATCTGAGCGCCGGCGGCGATGGGGCGGGTCGCAAGCTGGTGCTCTCGCTCAACGATGGCCGTACCCTGGCGCTGGAAATTGCCACCATACGCGGCGTGCTCACCACGCTGTTCGATCTGTTCAACGCAGGTGGGCTCAGCGAGCGCGGCGCCAAGCTTTCCTTCTCCCGCCATGGCGCTGCCGGCGTGGCGGCGCTCGAACGTGCGGGTCTGGCGGCCGGGCTGGTCTGGCGCGGGGGCGAGGCGCTGCGTGCGCTCGGGCGCATGCTGCACGAACGCGGCGGGATTACGCGCGTGGGGGCACCCGACTGGTTTGAAGCCGAGCTGCGGCCTTATCAGCAGCAGGGCGTGGATTGGCTGCAATTCCTGCGCGAGGCCGGGCTTGCCGGCGTGCTGGCCGATGACATGGGGTTGGGCAAGACCGTGCAGACGTTGGCCCATCTGTGCATCGAAAAGCAGGAAGGCCGCCTGAGCGCGCCCGCGCTGGTGATCTGCCCGACGAGCGTGGTCGGCAATTGGGCGCGCGAGGCGGCGCGCTTTGCCCCCGTCTTGCGCGTGCTGCCGTTGCAGGGCACCGATCGCAAAACGCGCTTTGGCGAAATCGATGATGCCGACCTGGTCATTTCGACTTACCCGCTGCTGGCGCGTGATGGCGAGGTGCTGTGCGCGCGCGAATGGCACACCCTGATCCTCGATGAGGCGCAGACGGTCAAAAACCCGGCCGCCACCATGGCCCAGACAGTGCGGCGCCTGCGCGCGGGCCAGCGCATCTGCCTGACAGGCACGCCGATGGAAAACCATCTCGGCGAGCTCTGGGCGTTGTTTGATTTCATGATGCCGGGGTTTTTGGGCTCGGCGCAGGATTTCGCCCGGCGTTTTCGCACGCCCATCGAAAAGGGCGGCGATGCCGTGCGCCACGCGGCGTTGGCCCGGCGCGTCTCGCCGTTTTTGTTGCGCCGGACCAAAGCAGACGTGCTGGCCGAATTGCCTGCACGCACCGATATTGCGGAGACGATCCAGATGCAGCCGCCGCAGCGGGCGGTCTATGACGGCATCCGGCTTGCCATGCACGCGCGCGTGCAGGCGGCGATCGCCGAAAAAGGTCTGGCGAAGTCGGGCATCGTCATTCTCGATGCGTTGCTTAAGCTGCGTCAGGCGTGTTGCGATCCGCGGCTGCTCAAGATCACGGGTGCCAAGAAAGCGGGCTCGGCCAAGCTGGAGCGGCTGATGGAATTGCTGGTCACGATGCTGGAGGAAGGGCGCGCCATTTTGCTGTTCAGCCAGTTTACCAGCATGCTCGCGCTGATCGAGGATGAGCTGCACGCACGGGGCATCGATTATGCGTTGCTGACCGGCAGCACGGTTAATCGGGCAGCGCCGGTCGATCACTTTCAATCAGGCCGGGTCAAGCTGTTTCTCGTCAGCCTCAAGGCGGGTGGCGTCGGGCTAAACCTGACCGCGGCGGACACTGTCATTCATTACGATCCCTGGTGGAATCCGGCGGTGGAAAACCAGGCCACCGACCGTGCGCACCGGATCGGGCAGACCAAGGCGGTATTTGTGCACCGGCTGACTGTGGAAAATACGATCGAGGAGAAGATGGAGGTGCTGAAAGCGCGCAAGAGCGCATTGGCGGAGGGGATATTGAGCGGGGCTGGGGCGTCGGCGTTGAAGATGACGGAGGCTGATGTGGAGTTGTTGTTTGGGGATTGAGCCTAATGATGACGGGGGGTTTGGGGGGGATGGCACATCTCCCCCAACCTTTTTCTGAAAGTTAGCCTTTCTGGGGATTGATATCAGTCATCGGAGTCGTTAACGATCTGGCTGACCAGCAGGTCGATGCGCGCCTCCTGCCGTTCCGGCGGTATGCGGCCGCCACCACACAGGACCGCCAGGCCGTGAAGCGCGGACCAGGTAACTTCCGCCCGCAGGTCGGGATGCGCGTCAAAGGGCTCAAGCGCGCTGGCTAGTTCGCCGAAGGCCGCCTTCAAAGGTGAGGGCGTATCAACGCTGGCGAACTTCACCTCGATCGGCAGCACGAACATGGCTCGATAAAGCGCTGGCCGCTCGGTGGCGAAGGTCAGGTAGGCGCCGCACACGGCTCGCAACGCTAGCCCCGGCTCAGCAACAGCCGACCGAGCCTCGCCCAACTGAACGGCGAGGTCGGCGAAGCCCTCGATCGCGACAGCGCGCACGATTGCTTCCTTGCCATCGAAATGGCTGTACAGCACCGGCTGGCTATACTCCACGAGCTCGGCCAGTCGGCGCGTGGTCACCGCCTCCCACCCCTCGGCCTCGGCGAGATCGCGCGCCGCCGCAATGATCTGACCGTGACGGTGGGCGCGTTCGCGGCGGCGTCGGTCGGCGACGGACATGGCGCTTGTTCTGACCCTCGAAAGGCAGCCCCCGATAGATACTGTCATTGACAGACTTCCTGTCAACACTAGATATGCTAATGCTCGAAGGAAAGTCCCGCTATGCTTACTACCCTCGCTTCCATCGTGTCCGGCGTGATCGGTGTCGCCATCATCTTCCTCGGAGCTCGCTTCCTATTGACGCCGCAGGCCGCCGCGGCCGGCTATGGCGTTCCGGTCACGCCGCGCGGAGCGGAAACCTCGACCGGCAGCCTTTACCCCTGGCTCTACGTGAAGGGCGTGCGTGACGTCGCCTCGGGGATTTTCATCTTCATCCTGCTGGCCAACCGGGCGCCGCACCTGCTGGGCGCCTTCATGGCCGCCGCCAGCCTCATTCCAGTAGGCGATGCGGTTATCGTCCTGCGCAACGGCGGAACCCGCGCGGCGGCCTTTGGCATTCACGGCGCCACGGCGGTGGTCATGTTGGCCGTAAGCGCGGCGCTTCTATCAGCGCCGAACGTGCTCTGAGGTACTGGCGACGTTACGTAAATGATGACAGGGGTGTTGGGGACCGGCAGGTCGATCGAGTGAAGGGCTGAAGACCGGGGGGATGTGCCATCCCCCCCAGACCCCCCGTCATTATTTAAGACGAGGCCCTAAAATCGACGGGGGGTCTGGGGGGGATGGCACATCTCCCCCAGGCCTTCCTAATCCCAAAACACCTCCTGCCCCAGCAGCTTCTCCCAAGCCCGCCCCGCCCGCCGAGCCGCCGGCGCGCGCACCGCGGCCACGTAACCCTGCACCACGCCGTGCGCAAAACGCGCCTCGCGACCGCCGCCGATCCGGCCCATCAGCGCCGCGGCAACGTGGCCGTCATTCACCGCACCCAGCGCCTCCTGCACGTCCTCCAGCCGCTCGAGAAAGCGTCGCACGGGCTTGGCGGGAAACAGCGGGCAAAGAATTCGCAAGCGTAGCGCAGATTTTTGGCGCGTTTGCGCGCGTCATGCTGCGCGTCAGGCGAAAGGGCGGCGAGATCGCCACCGGCTTCACCGACCCGCCTGAAGCTGCGTTGCAGGGCGTGCGCCGCGTAAGCCTCGGCCGGCGCCGCCAGAAGGTTCACATGCGCCTCGGCCGGCAATACCTCGCCATATTCATCGCGGGCCGGATGGGGCGAGGCCGGGGGTTGCCATGGCCGCGCAATCGGCAGCAACGCAAGCTGCAGGGCGAGCCCACGCCAGGCCGGCGCGGCCAGATGCGCCGACAGCGCAGCGTAGGCCGTCACGCGCTTGCGGGCGGCGGCGGCCAGAAGCGAGGTGACGCGCTTGTCGGTGGCGAAAGCCTCGCCGATGGCCGTGCCATCGCCCGAGAGAAACACATCCCAGTCGCGCGCCTCGCCCAGCGTCGCGGCGAGCGCCTTCAGATCGCTCCCCACCGCACGGAACAGTGTCGCAGCCTCGTGCTCGCCGGCGGCGCGGCGGAATACGGCCAAAGCGGACCGCAGCCGCCTTGCCGCCACCCGCATCTGGTGCACGGGCTGGCTGTCCTGTCCCGGCGTCAGCGCGGGGATCGCAGCCGACCAGTGCAGCAAGGCACGGGTAAGATGGGAAATGATCAGCGCGAGCGCGTCGCCCACCGTGCCGCCCGGCAATATCTCGGGCGCGCCCAGCGGCCCTGCTGGCGGCGGCAGGCCGAGCCCGACTGCGATGGCACTCCCGGCCAAGCTGGCTGGCGGCACGGTGAGCGGCCATTGCGCACCGAACTGCAGAGCCAGCGTCGCAAGCGCGGGCGCGGGTCCGCACAGCACCAGGCGGCACGCCGGCTCGTCCCGCGTAACACCGCGCAGCGCGCCTTCGATGATGTCCAGCCGGGCCGCGGCGCCACCGAGATCGAGCGGCAGGCGGCGCACCGTGCCGGTGAAGGCCGCGGCAGGCGCAAGTGCCGCCAGCATCGGCGGGGTGAGGCGGCGGTGAAGCTGCGCCTGATCGGGACCCTCTGCCAGGGTGAGAGCGGGGCAGGCGGGCTCGCTCAGCAGGCGTTCGAGGCGCCACAGGCCACTCTGTTCGGACAAGGCAAGGCCGTGCGCGCGCAGATGGCCCGTTGGCGTATCGTGCCAGATACGGCGGCATTGCATGGTGCGCGCGCGGCCGGCGCGATGGCTGGCCAGCAACGTGGCGCGCAGGAGCCGCGGCAGATCGTCAGCGCTGATCTGCAGTTCGATCACCGGTGGCGTGGCGGGCGGGGGTGCCTCGGACGCGTCGCTCAGCTTGCAAGCTCCGGCAGGTCGGTCGGGCTGAGGAAGCGCTCGAGCCTCCCGCTGCCTGGTGCGAGCGACGACCAGTGCGGGGCCAGGGTGAATTCCGCCAGTGTGCAAGTGGGAAAGCCGCCGGCCAGGCGCGCCGCCGCCGCGCCCCGGCCGTCGGCGAGCATCAGCGCGAGGTCGTGCAAGCCGGGATTGTGGCCGATCACCATCAGGCTGCGCACGGTCTGGCTGACGCCACGCAAAACGGCCAGGATTTGCGCCGCGGTGGCGAGATAGAGGTTGTCCATGGGCTCGATCAGCGGCGTTTCCTCCCAAGGTTCCAGTGCATCGAGCGTCTGCAGCGTGCGTTTCGCCGAGGAGACCAGGACCATGTCGGGTGCGAGGCCCAGCGCGCGCATGGCGGCACCCATGGCGGTGGCCGCGGTGATGCCCGCGGGGTTTAACGCGCGGCTATGGTCGGCACCTTCGGGGGCGCCGCGGACGCCCTCTTGGGACGATTTGGCGTGACGGAGAAGCAGGAGCTGGCGCATGGCGTCCGGGCCGGCAGGGCCGGTTATTACGGCTTGCGTGGCGCCTTTTGTCGAGGGGGGAAAGCGAGATGCGCCATCCCGCCCAGACCCCCCGTCTTTTATTGGTCGGAGTTTGGATGACTTGTTTGATTGGATTACGTGACTCTACGACTGCTGCGCCCCTGTCGGATCGCGCATGAACGGCGTCTTGCGCATGGTCCTGGGCGACCAGCTTTCAGCCGGGTTGGCGAGCCTGGCCGATCTGGATGCGGCGAGCGACGTCGTGTTGATGGCCGAAGTGCGGGACGAGTGCACCTATGTGCGCCACCATGTGCAAAAGATCGTGCTGGTGCTCTCGGCCATGCGCCATTTTGCCGCCGAATTGCGCGCGCAGGGTGCGCGCGTGGAATACGTGACGCTGGACGATCCCGCCAACACGCACAGCCTGCGCGGCGAGATGCTGCGGGCCGTGGCGCGCCTGGCACCCGCGCGCATGGTGGTGGTGGAAGCGGGCGAGTGGCGCCTGGCAGAGGATATGCGGCACTGGCACGACGTCGCCGGCATCGAAGTGGAAATCCTCGACGATCTGCGTTTCTTCTGCCGACGTCGTGATTTTTTTGCCTGGGCGCACGGGCGCGGCCAATTGCGCATGGAGTTTTTCTACCGGGACATGCGGCGGCAGACCGGGCTGCTGATGGATGGCGGTGCGCCGGTCGGCGGCAAATGGAATTACGATCCCGAAAATCGCAAGGCGCTGCCCAGGCAGGTGGCGGTGCCCGAGGCGCCGCGTTTTGCGCCCGATGAGAGTACGCGCGAGGTCATGGCGCTGGCGGCGCGCGAATTCGGCGAGCATTTTGGCGAAATGGCGCCGTTCGCGTGGCCGGTGACCGCAGCGGACGCGCAGATGGCGCTGCGCGCGTTCGTGCGCGAGCGCCTGCCGCATTTCGGCGACTGGCAGGACGCGATGAAAACGGGCGAGTTTGCGTTATTTCACGCGTTGATCTCAACCTCGTTGAACTGCGGGCTGCTGCAGGCGCGTGAGGTTTGTGCGGCCGCGGCGGACGCATTTGCTGCGGGGCATGTGAAGCTGAATGCGGCAGAGGGGCTCATCCGCCAGATTCTGGGCTGGCGCGAATTCATGCGCGGCATCTATTGGCTGCACATGCCCGGCTACGGCACGCGAAACGCGCTGGGTGCGACGCGTCCGCTGCCGTGGTTCTACTGGTCGGGGGAGACGGAGATGAACTGCATCCACCAGGTCGTGACAGACACGCGCCGGCATGCCTACGCGCATCACATCCAGCGCCTGATGATCACCGGCAATTTCGCTTTGCTGGCGGGGATTGATCCGGATCAGGTCGATGAGTGGTACATGATTGTTTACGCCGACGCGTATCAGTGGGTTGAAATGCCCAATACGCGCGGCATGGCGTTGTTTGCCGATGGCGGCGTGGTGGGTTCCAAGCCCTATGCGGCTTCAGGCGCCTATATCAACCGCATGAGCGATTATTGCCGCGGCTGCGCCTATGACGTGAAGGACGCGGTGGGGCCAAGGGCGTGCCCGTTCAATTACCTGTATTGGGATTTTATGGCGCGGCATCGCGAGACGCTGGCAGCCAATACGCGGGTGGCTATGCCGATGCGTACGCTGGAGCGAATGGATGCCGGGCGCGTAGCGGCCATGCGCGAAAATGCCGCCGGGTTCTTGGCGAAAATTGACGGGGAGTCCGGGGGCTCGGGCGGAGACAGCCGGCGCATGCGCCGGCCCGCCCGAGGTATATCCCCCCCAGTTCCTGCTACTGATGGATCGCGGTAAGGTATGTTCCCCAATTAGCAAACACCCCGCGCGGATAAACCTTGGGGTCGGGGATGAACTCGTTCGCCGTGTAGTAAATCCCGGTCGCCGCATCGACGACAGCGGATGCGTAATCGCCCCAACGCCCCACCTGGCCAGGCGAATGCGGCGCGCCGTAGCCGGTAAAGCCGTCATCGCTGGTTGCACCCGCGCCTGTCACGGTGATGGTGCCCGGGCCTGTTTTGGAGCCGAAGGGAATGATCGCCGTGCTGGGAAAGCCGCCGGGCACAGTCCTGTCCGGATTGGTGATTGACACACCAATGTAGCCGTTGCCATGCCGATCCAACGCAAGACCGGGGTAGAAAATGCTGTAGCCGTCCGGCGGCACGATGTAGCCCTGATTGACCAGGCGCGGCGACGTGCCTTTCACGTCCACGTCAAAATAGGCGATGTTATCGCGTGCCAGGCCCTTGCTGTCGGTGCTGCCCGTCGTAAGTGCCGCGTAGAGGTGACCGCCGGCCAATTTCACGTTCGCGCCGAAAGCGTTATATCCACCGTCTAGCATCGGCGCGGAGGTCGCCTTCTGACTCTTGCCGTAGGGACCGATAACGTCAGGCTGCGTGGAAGGCACGGTGCCGGTATAGGCCTCGGCGTTCAGGTCCTTGTGCACCGCCACCAGCGAGGACGGATCGGTGATGATGTTGAACGTGTTCTGCACCTGCCAGACGCGGATTTTAGTCGATCCGTTGTAGATGTTGCGCGCGGTCATGAAGAATTCTGTGCCACCGTTGGCCAACGAAAACGGCTCGTGAGGTGCGGGCACAGCGGGTTGCACAACAAAATCGGGCAGGATGAAACGTACTGGCGTTACAGAATGCCCCTCAACCAGATAGCCCTTGGGAATGGCGTAAAGCACTGCGCCGACGAAGCGCTTGGGCCCGAACAGATCTGCGGTGATATAGAATCCATTAGCGTCATAGCCGACCTGAGGGTAGTCGGGCAGGCATCCTGCTTTGCCGCAACCTTTCACGTCGTTGGCGGCAGAGGGGATGAAATAGACGTTCCAGCTTGCCGTCGGATCGCTGGAGCCGCTGACCGCCAGGAAGAAGCCGTAGCCGAGCGGACCGCTATAGGTCAGTTCATCGGCAAACCAGCGTTTCACGGACGGATCGTATGTGATGTGCGGATCGCTCAAATTTGCGACGCTGCCCGACCCGAAGAAGGTTGCGTTATTCAGCGGCGCAGTCAGAGCCTTGCCGGACTCGAAGAACTGGATCGTGTTGTTGACGATTTCACCGACGACGCCGTGATCGACCGCCATTCCCTGATCCGGTGGTTCGAGCTCGCCGCCGGTGGCTTCCAGGTTCGCACCTTCGTAGATGCCGGTGAAGCCGCTGACACTGGTGATGCCCTGCGCTGCCATGACGCCGGTATTTGGCGCCAGATGCGCAAGGCTGGCAGCGCTCGGCCGCGAGCCGGCAACGGGCTTGGCGTTGGGGAGCAGGCGGGGAAGTGTCGCCTGGGGCGCGCTGCGGGCTGCCAGGTTGGCCTTGGACGCGGCAAGCGCTGCGAAATTGACGCTGCCCAGCAGCGTGGCACGGGTAGAAATCGTCGGCTTGAGTGTTTCAGCAGAGGCGAATTGCGCTACGGCAAATGTGCCTAATGCGATAGCAATGGCAGGATAACAACGCATGACGGTCTCCAGTCGGGTAAATCCCAAGGCAACCATAAGCAGTAATGGCAATTGTGCAACGTGCCGCTAACAAAAAGAAGACGGGGATTGGGGGGCGGCGCGCCCCCCAATCTTCCGCTTACTTGCCTGTCCCCTGAAGCAACCGAAGAAAATCATTGTCCGGCGACAAAACAATCCGGCTATGTCCGCCGCCAAAGGCCTCCTTGTAAGCCTGGTAAGTCCGCCAGGTCGCAAAGAATCCGGGATCACGTTGAAACGCTTGCGCGTAAATGGCGATTGCCGCGGCTTCACCTTCGCCCCGCAGGCGATCCGCACCCGCGCGCGCTTGCGCCAGCAGAACGGTTTTCTGCCGATCGGCATCGGCGCGGATTTTCGCTGATGCCTCAGCACCCTCTGCGCGTGCTTGACGCGCGACGCGATCGCGCTCCGATTGCATGCGCTGCAGGATGGCTTGCGTATTTTCGGCAGGCAAATCGGCGCGGCGGATGCGCACGTCCTGCACGGCCACGCCAAAGCCGCCCATTTCGCCATTCACCTGGGTGCGGATGGCGGCCATGATTCGCTCGCGCTGGTTGGAGAGCACGTCAAGCAGGCTTTCGCTGCCCAGCACACGGCGCAGGCTGGAGGTAACAACCGAATTCAGCCGCGCACGCACGCCGTCTTCTGTCGGCCCGACGGCCTGATAGTACTCCAGCGGATTGGTGATACGATATCTCGTAAAACTATCCACGATCAGGCGTCGCTGATCGCCCAGGATCACTTCCTCGGGCGGGGATTCATAATCGAGCAGGCGCTTGTCGAAGGGAATGGCGGTTTGCACGATCGGCCATTTGGCGTGCAGGCCGGGTGTGTCTATCACGCGCACCGGCTGGCCCAATTGCGTAATCAGCACCATCTGCGTCTGCTCGACAGTGAAGAAGGCGACGTTGCTCAGGATCAGCACGGCCACGCCTAGCGCAGCCACAGCCCAGAAAATGCGGTTCATCGCGCCGTCTCCGGCTGGCCGTGGCCGTTGAGCGAGAGCGTGGGCAACAAGCTGCGCAGCCTGTCGTCGATCACCGTGGTTTCCGAGTTCTTCAGCAAATCCTGCATGGTTTCGATATACAGCCGCTTGAGCGTCACGTCCTTGGCTTGCGCGTAAGCCGCATACACGCTGAGGAAGCGTTGCGATTCGCCGGTAGAACGCGCAATCGCCGCCTGCTTGTCGCCGGCTGCCTGGAACATGATCGCGGCCGCATCGCCGCGTGCGCGCGGGATGATGTCGTTGCTGTAGGACTGGGCTTCGTTGCGCGCGCGGTCGGCGTCGGTATTGGCACGCTGCACGTCGCGGAAACTCTCGATCACCTCTTCGGGCGGATCGACCTTCTGCAATTGCACCTGGGTGATTTCCACGCCCGTGCCGTAGGCGTCCAGAATGCGCTGCGTGCCGGTGGTAACCGCCTGTTCAATGGCCGCGCGGCCTTCGGTCAGCGCGGACTGGATCTTGGTATGGCCGACGACCTGGCGCAGCACGCTCTCCGCCGCCGATTTGACCGTGTAGCCGGGATGACGGGTGCGAAAGGCGTAATCGGCGGCGTTGCTGATGCGCCAGAAAACCGAGGCGTTGATGTCGACGATGTTCTCGTCGCCGGTCAGCATCAGGCTTTCTTCGCGCAGGTCACGATCGGGCGTGTCGCGGGCGGGTTCGCTGCGGCCTTCGGGCGTCGTGGGGGTCGGGGTTTCGTCATCGGCCTCCGTGCTGCGAAAGCCGATTTCGATGCGGTTGATGCGCGTGACAGGCAGCAGCAGCGCGCTCTCGATCGGCCAGGGCGCGTGGTAGTTCAGCCCGGGTGGGGCCTGGCGGACGTAGGCGCCGAAACGCAGCACCAGCGCCTGCTCATCCGGCTGGACGCGGTAAAATCCGGTCAGCAGCCAGATTGCTGTGACCGCAATGCCGGCCAGCGCCAGCGCACGGGCGCCGCCGGTCAAAAAGCTGGCAAGCAGCGCGCGTAATTGGGCGATGATGCGCTCGAGCTCGGGCGGGGTGGGGCCGCGAGCGCCGCCGCCGCCGCCCCAACTGGGACCGGTTTCCGGCACGCGGGGCACGTTCGGCGGCTTGCCGGGCCCGCCGGTGTTCCAAGGATTGTGGTCTGATGGCATGGGGGGTTCGCGCGCTCGCAGCTTGGGATGGCGGGGTGTTCGGCCAATCCGCTGACGCCATATGGTCCCCTGGCGCCTGATTGGCCAGGGTAGGAGATCAATGGACGATCCGCGGGTCATGGAGGTGCTGAGCGGGATTGCCGCACCCGGGGGGGGCGACCTGGTTTCTGCCGGCCTGGTGGAGGGTGTGTCGATGACCGCGGGCGTGGTGCAGGTGGCGCTGCGTGCCGAGCGCGCGACCGTGGGTGCGATGGAGACCATCGGCCGCCTGGTTGAGGCGCGGGTGGGCGAACTGGCCGGCGTGCGACGCGTCGGCATCGTGCTGACCTCCCACAAGGCCGCCGCAGCACCGGCGCCGCGGCATGGGCCCGATATCCCAGCCTCGGCGATCCTGCCTGATGTGCGCGCGGTGATTGCGGTGGCGTCCGGCAAGGGCGGGGTCGGCAAGTCAACGGTCGCGGTCAATCTGGCCGCGGCACTCGCGGGGCAGGGCATGCGCGTCGGCCTGATCGATGCGGACGTACACGGGCCCAGCCTGCCGCGCATGCTGGGCACCAACCGCAAGCCCCAGACCCGGGACGGCATGATGCTGCCGGTGGAGGCATTCGGGCTCGCCTGCATGTCGATCGGCTTTCTGGTGCCGGAGGATCAGGCGATGATCTGGCGCGGCCCAATGGTGATGGGGGCGCTCACGCAGATGTTGGGGCAGGTGGCGTGGGGAGCGCTGGATGTCATGGTGATCGACCTGCCGCCCGGCACGGGGGATGCGCAACTGACGCTGTCGCAAAAAGTCAAGCTGCGCGGCGCGGTGATCGTTTCCACGCCGCAGGATATTGCGCTCATCGATGCGCGGCGCGGGGTTGCCATGTTCGAAAAGGTCAACGTGCCGATCCTTGGACTGATCGAGAACATGAGCTACTTTGTCTGTCCGCATTGCGGCGAGCGCAGCGAAATCTTCGGCCATGGCGGCGCGCGTGCAGAGGCGGCGCGGATGGGGGTGCCGTTCCTGGGGGCGGTGCCGCTGCTGGCGGCGGTTCGGGCTTCGGGTGACGCGGGGGAGCCGATCGTGCTGAGCGCGCCTGGGAGCGAGGCGGCTTTGGCGTTTCAGCAGATTGCAGAACAGGTTAGGAAGGAAGGTCTTCTTTCTTGAAAGAAAGAAGCAAAGAACTTTTATCTGTAGCAGAAGTTTTTCAGTGGAGCACCCTTATGCACGCAGCACTCCTGACGGCAGTCTTAATTCTACCAGCCAGCTTGGCCTGGGCCTCGCTTCCTGTTGGCGCTACCGCCCCCGATTTCGCAACGCAGGCCTCGCTTGGCGGCAGCGTATTTGCGTTCAAACTGTCGGCCGCGCTGAAGAAGGGGCCGGTCGTGCTGTATTTCTATCCCGCGGCCTTTACCAAGGGCTGCACCGAGGAGGCGCATGAATTTGCCGAAGCGGTGCCGCAATATGCAGCATTGGGCGCGACTGTGATCGGTGTTTCGCAGGACGGCATCGCAAAGCTGCAGAAATTCTCCGTCAGCGAATGCCGCAGCAAGTTTGCCGTTGCCTCCGACCAGACCGGCGTCATCTCCAAGGAATACGACGCGGTATTGAGCAAGATGCTGGGCTATTCCAGCCGCACCAGCTACGTGATCTTCCCTGATGACAAGGTCGGCTACGCCTATACGGCGATGGATCCTACCGGGCACGTCGGCAACACGCTTGCCGCCGTGAAGGCGTGGAAAGCGTCACACTGAGCCGCGCTTATTATTTGGCAGGGAGCGTTGGGGCCCCCTGCACAAAAAGCATGTTGGTGCCGAAGGAAATCCACACCCGCTGCGCCTGCAAGGCGCTCAGGGACACCAGACCGTCGGTCTCGCCGGCGTAGGAAACTTCGTTCTCGACGCGCAGATCGGCATTGGGGTAGACGCCCTTGCCGATCAGCAGCAGGTTGAAGCGGTGCCGCGCCATGGCAAATCGTCCGCCGACGCCACTACCCTCCGCGGCCACGTCATGGGCCAGCGCAGCAGGCGTGACCCCGGCCTTTGTCGCGGCATTGCGCGAGACCAGAATGCCGGCGGCGCCCGTGTCGAATTCCATATCCAGGTCGGCGTTGTCGAGGAAGACCGGCAACGTCAAATTGTGGCTGGGCGTGTGCTTGAGGGGGATAGACGCGTAGTCGCCCACCCATGAGGGCGGGTGGATGTCGGTGCAGCCGCTGAGGCGATAGATGGAAACGGTCTTGCTGACGGCATCGATTTCAACGTCGAAGTAGTGCATGAAATCCATGCCGAGAAGGCCGCCGAACTTCGCCTCACGCGGGGCAAGATCGACGATGCCGTATTCCCAATCCTGGAAATGGATGTCGCCGATATGCGTCATGCGGGCATGGCCGGCAAAGACGGGCAACGTGTTCTTGCCGCCCACGCCGCCATAGGTGCGCGCGCCGGCGTGACGGTCCAGGCCGATTGCGGCCTCAGCGGCAAAGGGCGCATTGACGAGTGTTTCGGCGGCACCGGTATCAAGCGCAAAAAGCGCGGTGGCTTCGTTCATCTGCACCGGCACATAGACTTTGCCCTGCGACAACGTGGCGGGGACTGTCGCCTCGCGCGATACGATGCAGGTGGCCGCGGCTTGGTGGCTGAGGATGGCAATCGCCCACAGGACGATGATGTCGCGCATGTCAGTGCCCCGAATGTATCCGCGGTATCCGTTTCCAGGATGATACCGACCGCCGTTGCGAAGCATACATGAAAGGCGGAGCCGGTGAAGATCGGGTAGATGTGGCTGACAAGTACGTCGGCCACATCTTTTTCTCAGTTCCCGTCTTAAAAGGAAGACGGGGGGTCTTGGGGGGGCAGGCACTGCTCCCCCAGCCTTTCTTGAGCTCTCAGATTTACTTCTTGTGTTCCGGCCCTGGGTGAGGCGCGGGCCTCGGCGGCGGCGCCGGACGAGGCGCTGGCTGTGGTGCCGCCATTGGCCGTGGCGCTGGCCGTGGTGCCGCCATTGGCCTCGGCGCCGGCCTCGGCGCTGCTTCCCTTGGCCGGCTCTCCACCGGCGGCCTTGCCACCCGCTCAGGCGCTGCGTGCTCCGGACGCGCGGTCGGGGCCACCGGTGCGGGCCGCCGGACCTGCGGTGCCGCCGCGGGATGGCCCACAGGCGCAGGCCGCGTAAGGCCGGGACGGCTTCCGCCAATTGGCGCCGCCGGCCGAGACTCGACCCCAGGCGCCGGTCGTGTGGACGGCACACTTGGCCTGCCACCCGGCGCAGCCAAGCCTGGCCGTGTCTGAGGCACACCCGGCCTGGCACCAGGCGCCGTCACGCCGGGCCGTGTCTCCCTTTGCCCCGGCGCACCGCCAATTCCGGGATGGGCGACCCCGGGGGCTGCCTGCTCAGGCCGTGCCGGCCGCAACGCGGGCAAGCCGGGCCGAATACCAGGCCCACCCGCCACGCCGGGGCGCACGATCGCCGGGCCTGGCGCGCCTCCAGGGCGCGCGCCGGCCGCCACCGGCCGCCCAGCCGCTTCACCAGGCCGCAAGCCCGGTGCACCAAGCCCCGGCCGAGCATTCGCCGGAACCGCAGCCGGCCGCAACGCAGGCCGGCTTTGCGCGAACGCGCCCGGACGGATCTGTGGTCCGCGCCCAGGCCCTCCCGCCGGCCGCGCCGCCATCGGAACATGATAGGCAGCGGCAACCGAGCGGCTCAGACCAGGCGTGCGGGCGGTCGGCGCCACAGGCAGCCGTCCCACGACAGGTTGGGCCCGCGCCAATGCGCCCGCAGGCATCGGACGCGCAATGCCGCCCATCCGCGCGCCACCGGCAAACGCACCCGCCGGCGCTACGCTGGCAAAGCGCGCGTTGCGGTAATTGTTGATCGTAACGTTACGGTAATTGTTGATCGTGATGTTGCGATAGTTCTGCACGCTGTAGCGGTTCACGTTGCGGAAGTAGCCGTCCGAGGTGTGATACCAGGGCACGTAGGCCTCGCGGTAGCCGAGTGGGAACCAGCCCACGCCCGCGCCGATGCCAAAGCCCACGCCCAGACCGAACGCGGCACCGCCCAGCACGCCCGGCCCGAAGCCCACGAACCCGACAAGCGCCGGCGCATAGACAGGATAACCCCCTCCGTAATCGTCCCCGCCGCCGGCGACCCAGCCCCAGCGCCCGCCATCATTGATCCAGCGGCCGTAGTGGAACGGCGCAAAGCCCCAGGGCTCGTCATCGACCCAGTTCCAGCCCCAGGGTGCCACATACGCCCAGTGCCCCTGCCGGTATGGCGCCCAGTCGGCGCCAACGCTGGAGGGATACCAGACCTGGCCGTAGCTCGAACTCTGCGACCAGGTGCCGTACTGGGACAGCGCCGACCCGCCTGTCATGTAGCGCACCTGCTGCGCCACCTGCGGCGGTGCCGATTGCTGCTGCTGCGGCTGGAAGTGCTGCAATTGCGCGGTCAGGAACTGATCGGGCGACATGGCACCCACGCTGCCCTGGAACGTGTCTGCACCGGTGATGCTCGCCGACTGGCGCGCGGTGACGTTCAGGTCCACGCCATTAGCCGTAACGTGCGCCGCACCCGTCACGACCGTGACGCTGGTCGGATCGTTCGTGTCGCCGGCAACGATTTCGTAGGTGCCGGGCTGGGTGATCTGCACGGCACCACGCGGCGTGGTCACCGTCAGCGCCTGGCCCTCGGGCAGGTCCCGCAGGCCAAGGAAGATCGCGCCCTGTGGCTCCGAGGCCGTGAACTGGCTTTGGTCAAGCGTCGTGACATCGAGCTCGGTGCCGCCGTCCATCACGATCTGATCGTCGCCGATTTCGATCGTGGCGCTGGCCTGCGGCTCGGTCCAATAGGCGTTGCCCGAGGTTACAGGGAAATTCTGCGTGGCTGGACTCCACTGATCGGCACCGGCGGGATGATAGCTGACGGTGCCTTGCAGGTCGGACAGCCGCCCAGCCAGGCCTGGCGGATCGCCGCCGCCTGTCTGCGCATTGGGCACGCCTTGCGCATCCTGGGCCAGCGCCGGCGCCACGCCGCTCAACGACAGGCTGGTGCTGGCCAGCCAGAGCAGGCCCAGCCGAAACACCCGTGAACCGTGATACATGGAGTACTCCTGTTTCTTGATCGCATCGTCGAGCCGGGCGGGCGGGCAATGTGCGCCAGGCCGCATCGATGCAGACAACGCCATAACAATGGCGAAAATCTGTGTTGGCGGGTAACGCGGGGTAACAACGCAGGTTCGGGTTAGCGATCTGTCAGCGCCTCACGGGGCGCCTGGCGCCGTGACATAGTGTGACTTGGCAGCAAACCCTGCTGACTTGCCGCGGTTGAACGCACATGTAGGGGTCAAGACCGATGGCCGTGCCAGCGGCGCGGCCATGGGACAGAGGGAGATTAGAGGATGATCAAGCGAATTCTTCGTCAGGCGGCTCTGCCGGTGGCGCTTCTGGCCGCGACCACGTCGCTGGGCGGCTGCTACTATCCTTATGGCGGCTACGCGGCGCCGGGCTACGCCTATGGTGGCTACGGCGGCTATCCGGGCTACTATGGTGCGTACGGCTACCCGGCTTACGTCGGCACGGGCGTCTTTTTCGGCGGCTGGGGCTGGCGCGGCGGCTGGGGCGGTTATGGCTGGCGCGGCGGTTATGGCTGGCACGGTGGCTGGGGCGGCTGGCGCGGTGGTGGCTGGGGCGGCGGCTGGCATGGTGGCGGTTTTGGCGGCGGCTTCCACGGCGGTTTCGGCGGCCGGCGCTAAATAACGACGGGGGGTCTGGGGGGAATGGCACATTCCCCCCAGCTTCTTTTTCTACATTCCTAGAGCGCGCCGATAAACATTGATCAGCGTCTCCTGCTCCTCGACCTCGGCCGGTTCTAGCTTGCGAATGCGTATGATCGCGCGCAGCACCTTCACATCAAAACCCGCCGATTTTGCCTCGGCATAGATGTCCTTGATGTCGCTGCCCAAAGCGCGGCGCTCCTCCTCCAGCCGTTCGATCCGATCGACAATGCTGCGCAGGCGGTCGGCGGCGATGCCGCCGGTTTTGGGGTCCGCGGCGCGGGTTTTCTCAGCAATTTCGGCCACGATCAGCAAGCCTCCCCGGCACCATCAAAGGCCGCGCCGATACCCCGCGCCCCTGCCCCCGTCAACGCGGGACGCTCTCGGCGCCCGCAGCAAACGCCGCCTGCGCCTCCGGGCTGGTCGGCGTCTGATGCAGGGCCTGCCAGTCCTTGTAGGGCATGCCGTACACCTCCTCGCGCGCCTCGGAATCGGACACCGCCAGCCCACGCACCTCTGCGTCTTCGCTGTACCAGCGGCTAAGGCAGTTGCGGCAGAAGCCGGCCAGGTTCATCAGCTCGATGTTCTGCACGTCGGTGCGTTCGCGCAGATGCGCGACCAGGCGGCGGAAGGCGGCGGCCTCAAGCTCCGTGCGGATCTGTCTATCCAGTTCGGCGGGCTTCATACGGCGCAGCTCCTGAGCAATCCAACCGCCCACACATGGCGCCGGCGGGCCCGCTTGGCCATACTTCGCCCAACCATGCCGGATGCCCGCGCCTTGCTGCGCACCCTATTCGATGCCGCCCTCGCCGCGGCCGACCCGCGCCTGGTGCTGCCTCCTGCCCTGCCGGCACGTCCCCCCAGGCCTCACGCCCGCTGCGTGGTGGTGGGCGCGGGCAAGGCGGCGGCGCTGATGGCTCAGGTCGTGGACCAAGCCTGGGCAGACGTGGCGCTCTCGGGCGTGGTCGTCACCCGCTATGGCCATGCGGTGCCTGCTGGGCGCATCGCGGTGCTGCAGGCCGGCCACCCCGTGCCCGACGCCAACAGCGAACATGCCGCCCGGACCATCCTCGCCGCGTGCACCGGCCTGACTAAGGACGACCTTGTCCTGGCCCTGATCTCCGGCGGTGGCTCCGCCCTGCTGGCGCTGCCCGCGCCAGGCCTGAGCCTGGCCGCCAAGCAGGCGATCACCCAGCGCCTGCTGCACGCCGGCGCCACGATTGCAGAGATCAACACCATCCGCCGCCGCTTCTCCGCCATCAAGGGCGGCGCGCTGGCCGCCGCCGCCGGCCCCGCACCCGTGATGACGTTGGCCATCAGCGACGTGCCGGGCGACGACCCCGCGCTGATTGCCAGTGGTCCCACCTGGGCCGGCCCCCCCTCCGCTGAGGGCGCCGAGGCGATCCTGGCGCGCTACGGCATCGCGGCGGTGCTGCCGCCCTTGCACAAGCTGCCCCCGCGACCGCAAGACAGCTTCCACCTGATCGCCACCCCGGCCCTCTCGCTGGCCGCCGCCGCCAGCGCCGCCCGGGCCGCGGGCGTTGCGCCCCTGATCCTGGGCGATGCCCTGCAAGGCGAGGCCCGCGAGGCCGGCCGCGTGCTCGCGGGCGTGGCCCTTTCCTGCCGGCGGCATGGCCATCCTGCCGCGCCGCCCTGCGTCCTGCTCAGCGGCGGCGAAACCACGGTCACCATCGGCCAGGCAGCATCGGGGCGTGGCGGCCGCAACACGGAGTTCCTGCTCGCGTTGGCCCTGGAACTGGCCGGGGCGCCCGGCATAACGGCGCTGGCCTGCGACACGGACGGCATAGATGGCACCGAGGATGCGGCAGGCGCGATTGCCACGCCGGATACGCTGGCGCGCGGATTGACCGCGCGGGCGATGCTGGACCGCCATGATAGCTACAGCCTGTTTGCGGGACTTGGTGACCTGGTCGTGACGGGACCCACGTTGACGAACGTTAATGATTTCCGTGCGATACTGATCGAGTGAAGAATGTTCTTTTTTGAAAAAAAGAACCAAAAAACTTGTGAAACTTTGGCGATACGTTGTCGCAAACATTCGTCCAAACCGACAAAAGTTTTTTGCTTCTTTTTTTCAAAAAAGAAGAACCTTTCTTTTGTCGGAGCCCGAATGCCCCCGCAAACCCGAATGCGCCGCCACCGCCGCACCAAGATCGTGGCAACTCTGGGCCCTGCCAGCGCTACGCCCGAAATGATCGCGCGCCTCTTCCACGCCGGCGCAGACGTCTTCCGCCTCAATTTCTCACATGGCAGCCACGAAGACCACGCCCTGAACATCACCACGGTCCGCGCGCTGGAAGAAGCCGTGCGCCGCCCCATCGGCCTGCTGGCCGACGTGCAAGGCCCCAAGCTGCGCATTGGGCGCTTCGGCGGCGGGCGGGTGCATCTCAGCCCAGGCCAGGATTTTCGGCTGGACATGGACCCCTCGCCGGGCGGAGCGCGGCGCGTGCAGTTGCCGCACCCCGAAATCATCGGCGTGGCGCAGGCCGGCACGTCGCTGCTGCTGGATGACGGCAAATTGCGCCTGCGCGTCGCGCGCAATCGCGGCGACCATCTGGAGTGCGAGGTCATTAACGGCGGCGCGCTATCTGACCGCAAGGGGGTCAATGTGCCCGACATTCTGTTGGATATCCCGGCGCTGACGGTCAAGGACCGGCTGGATATGGATTTCGCGCTCGGCCGGGGCGTGGATTTCATCGGCCTGAGTTTCGTCCAGCGTGCCGAGGACGTGGCCGAGGCGCGCGCCATTGCCGCAGGGCGCGCCTGGATTGTGGCCAAAATCGAAAAACCCCAGGCGCTGGCGCAATTGGACGCGGTGCTCGATATCGCCGATGCAGCCATGGTTGCGCGCGGCGATCTGGGCGTGGAATTGCCGCCAGAAGAAGTGCCGCTGGCGCAAAAACGCATCGTCGCCGCCATGCGCGCGCGCGGCAAACCGGTGATCGTGGCGACCCAAATGCTTGAGAGCATGATCTCGGCGCCCGCGCCCACGCGCGCCGAGGCGTCCGACGTAGCGGGTGCGGTCTTCGATGGCGCGGACGCAGTCATGCTCTCGGCCGAAACCGCCGCCGGACAGTACCCGGTCGAAGCGGTCGACATGATGGACCGTATCATTACGCGCGTGGAATGCGACGCGGGCTGGCGCCATTTGACGGATGCCGGCCGGCCCGCAGCCGATGCCTCAATCTCCGGCGCCATTGCCGCGGCCGCCAGCCAGGTGGCGCGAAGCGTCGATGCGCCGGCAATTGTCGCCTTCACCGCGTCGGGCAGCACGGCTTTGCGCATTGCGCGCGAGCGGCCGGTGCCGCCGATCATGGGCATCGTTACGGAGGCCCCGGTCGCGCGGCGCCTGTGCCTGGTCTGGGGCGTTCATGCGGTGGTTTCGGCCGAGATGCGCAGCATGGGCGATGCGGTCACGCGCGCCGCGAAACTGGCGCGGGAGGGGGGGTTCGGCAAACATGGCGAGCCGCTGGTTGTCGCGGGGGGGATTCCGTTTGGGCTCGCGGGAACGACCAATTCGCTGCGCGTGACCTCGATCAAGTAGGAAGCAGTCCTTTTTTGAAAAAAAGGACCAAAAAACTTTTGTCTGTAGGATTTTCTTTATGCCTGCTGCTATCATTCCTGTTCCGGATTTCGACTGCGTGGTTTTCGGTGCTACCGGTGACCTGACTTTGCGCAAGCTGCTCCCGGCGCTGTATTACCGCTACTGCGACAAACAGTATGGCGACCACTGCCGCATCATCGCCGCCGCGCGATCGAAACTGTCCACCGAGGAATACCGCACGCGCGCGGCCGACGCCCTGGCCGAACACGTCAAGAAAGAAGACCGAAGCAAGGCCAGGCTCGACGCCTTTCTTCAGCGCCTGACCTACGTCTCGGTCAATGGCGCCACCGCAGACGGATGGGAGCATCTGGCGGCAACGCTCGCGACAGGCCCCGAGCTGGTGCGCGTCTTCTATCTCGCCACCTCGCCGGAGCTCTACGGCGCGGTCTGCCAGAATCTCAGCAAGCACGGCCTGATCACCGACAAGTCCCGCGTGGTGCTGGAAAAACCGATCGGCCACGATCTCGCCTCCGCCCGCCAGATCAATGACGATGTCGGCTGCGTCTTCCGCGAAAATCAGATCTACCGCATCGATCATTACCTGGGCAAGGAGACGGTGCAGAACCTGCTCGCCCTGCGCTTCGCCAACGTCATCTTCGAGCGTCTGTGGAATGCCGATACCATCGATCACGTCCAGATCACGGTCGCCGAAACCGTGGGCGTGGAAAGCCGCGGCGACTACTACGACCACTCCGGTGCGCTGCGCGACATGGTGCAGAATCACCTCATGCAATTGCTCTGCCTGCTGGCGATGGATGCACCGATCGAGCTGCGGGGCGATGCATTGCGCGATGAAAAACTCAAGGTCCTGCGCTCGCTCAAACCGATCGCGCCGCACGAAGTGGGCCACGTCACCGTACGCGGCCAATATGTGGCCGGCGCCGTCGCCGGCAAGACGGTGGACGGCTACCTGGCCGATCTCAGCCGCGACCTTGGCGAGGACCGCGCCAGCACGACGGAAACCTTCGTGGCGTTGAAAGCCGAGATCAACAACTGGCGCTGGGCGGGCGTGCCGTTCTACCTGCGATCAGGCAAGCGCCTGCCGCAGAAGGTCTCGGAAATCGTCGTGCAGTTCAAGAACATCCCCTACAACGTGTTTCCTGCGGATGCCGCCGACATGCAGGCCAACCAGTTGGTGATTCGCCTGCAGCCGCACGAAGGCATGCGCCTGAAGATGATGACCAAGGATCCCGGCCCGGGCGGCCTGCGCCTGCGCCCCGCCGAGCTCGACATCAGTTTCGAGGAAGCTTTTTCCCTGCGCTATCCGGACGCGTACGAACGCCTGCTGATGGACACCGTGCGCGGCAACGCCACGCTGTTCATGCGCCGCGACGAGGTCGAAGCCGCCTGGAGCTGGGTGGCACCGATTCTGGAAACCTGGGAACAGAGCGCGGAGAAACCCAAACCCTACGCCGCGGGAAGCTGGGGACCAACGGCCTCCATCGCCCTGATCGAACGCGACGGCCGCACGTGGCACGAGGATCTTTGACACCGGCAATCTGGGGCATCCTCAACGCCTCGCCGGAGAGTTTCGCCAATGGCGGGCAGGCGGGCGGCGTGGCAGCGGGCCTGGCCATGATCGCGCAAGGTGCGGACGTTCTCGACATTGGTGGTGAAAGCACGCGCCCTGGTGCGGCGCCTATCCCCCCGACGGAGGAGCAGGCGCGCGTACTCCCGCTGATCCGAGCGCTGGCAGGGCAACGCGTGCCTATTTCCATCGACACACGCAATGCCGCCACCATGCGGGCGGCGCTGGATGCAGGGGCCACGATCGTCAATGACGTCAGCGGCCTTGAACATGATCCCGCCGCGGCAGCAATCGTGGCACGCGCCAATTGCCGCATCGTGATCATGCACATGCGCGGTACGCCGCAGACCATGGGCACGATGACGCACTATGACGATCTTTTGACCGAAATTATGTGCGAACTGGAGCGGCGCATAAAAACGGCCGAACGCGCAGGTATCGCGCGCGCGCGCATCGTCATCGACCCCGGAATCGGCTTCGCCAAAACCGGCCAGCAGAATGTGCAGGTGCTGCAAGGCCTGCACGCATTGGCCGCGTTTGGTATGCCCATCATGGTCGGGGTCTCGCGCAAATCCTTCGTGGGCACGCTCGGCGGCGAGCCCGACCCGCAGCGCCGCGCGCCAGGCTCGATCGTCGCCGCACTGTTCGCGCTGGAGCGCGGCGCGTCCATTCTGCGGGTGCATGATGTCGCCGAAACTGTGCAGGCGGTGCGCGTTTGGACGGCGCTGCGCGAATCCGGTAGGTAGGGGAAGGCCAGGGGCTCCGCCCCTGGACCCCGCTGGGGCCTGAGGCCCCAGACCCCCTTCGTTAGGAAGAGGTGGGGGGCCAAGTGTACGGCTGTCCCAGCGCGTGTGGCCCCCCACCTCTTCCTAACGATTAGGTTCTAAGGACTTGTCCTTAGCGGGGTCCAGGGGCAGAGCCCCTGGCCTTCCTTAACCTTCTAGGACACGCCCAACGCATGTCAGCACGCAAGCTCTTCGGCACGGACGGCATACGCGGCAGGGCCAACACGGCGCCCATGACGCCGGAGATGGCGTTGCGCCTGGGCCAGGCCGCCGGCCTGTGGTTCGTGCGCGGCGAGCATCGCCACCAGGTCATCATCGGCAAGGACACGCGCCTGTCGGGCTACATGATCGAGCCCGCGCTGGTCGCGGGATTTACCAGTGCCGGCATGGATGTGCTGCTTGTCGGCCCGCTGCCGACGCCGGCCATTGCCATGCTGGCGCGTTCCATGCGCGCCGATCTGGGTGTCATGATTTCGGCCAGCCACAACCGCTTCGAGGATAACGGGATCAAATTGTTCGGGCCGGACGGCTACAAATTGTCAGACGAGACGGAAGCGGAGATTGAAGCAATGATGGCGTCCGATCTTTCCGCGCGTCTGGCTGCACCCGCGGCGCTTGGCCGCGCGCGGCGTCTGGAGGATGCGGCTGGCCGCTATATCGAAAACGCCAAAGCGAGTTTTCCGCGCGGCCTGACGCTGGATGGCGTGCGTGTGGTGATCGATTGCGCGCATGGCGCGGCGTATCGCGTGGCACCCACGGTGCTGCGCGAACTGGGTGCGGAAGTGATTGCCATCGGCGTATCGCCGGACGGCATCAACATCAACGATCAATGTGGCAGCACGCACCCGCGCCATCTCTGCGGCGAAGTGCTGGCGCACGGCGCCGATCTGGGCATGGCTTTGGACGGCGATGCAGACCGCGTGCTGTTGGCCGACGAGCGCGGCGCGCTGATCGATGGTGACCAGGTGCTGGCCCTGATCGGCCAGGCCTGGGCGCGTGACGGGCGGCTGCGCGGCGGCGGCATTGTCGCAACCGTGATGTCCAATCTAGGGCTGGAGCGTTTCCTGGACGCCCAAGGCATTGTGCTGCACCGCACTGCCGTGGGCGATCGCTACGTCATGGAAATTATGCGCGAGACCGGCTGCAATATCGGCGGCGAACAATCGGGCCACATGATCCTGTCCGATTTCGCGACGACCGGTGACGGGCTGGTTGCCGCCTTGCAAGTTCTGGCCACGATCGCGCAGGAAAAGCGACCCGCCAGCGAAGTATGCCGCCGCTTCACGCCGCTGCCGCAACTGCTCAAAAATGTGCGGTATCGCGGGCCGTCGCCGTTGCAGCATCCGTCCGTGATCGCTGCGCGCGCGCGCGCGGAGGAGATGCTCGATGGACGCGGCCGCCTGCTGCTGCGCCCCAGCGGCACCGAGCCGCTGATCCGCGTCATGGCCGAGGCCGAGGACGAAGCGCTGGTGCATCGCGTGGTCGATACGCTGTGCGCGGTCATCGAGCACGCAGCACTGGAGCCTGCTGCATGAGCCTGGCCTACTGGATGGTGGATGCCTTCACCGACCGCGTTTTTTGCGGCAATCCAGCCGCCGTGCTGCTGCCGGATGCACCGCTTGGCGACGCGTTGATGCAGTCGATTGCCGCGGAGAATAACCTCAGCGAAACGGCGTTCGCCGTGCGCGAGGATCGCGGTCACCATCTGCGCTGGTTCACGCCGACCGTGGAGGTGGATCTGTGCGGCCACGCGACCCTCGCCACGGCCTTCGTCCTGAACCTGCTTGGCACACCTGGACCTTATCATTTCCGCACCCGCTCCGGCGAGCTGATCGCGCAGGCACGGGACGGACGTATCACGCTGGACTTCCCGGCACGCGCTTACCGCGAAATTGCCGCACCCGCCGGCCTGCACGAAGCACTGGGCGTGCCCGTGCAACGCGTCCTGCAATCGGCCGATCTGATTGCGGTGCTTCAAAGCGCGGAAGCTGTGCGAACACTGCGCCCCGGCATTGCCGCCATCGCGCGCCTGCCTGGCGGCGCACTGATCGTCACCGCGCAAGGGGGCGACAGCGCCGATATCACCAGCCGCTATTTCGCGCCGGCTTACGGCATTGCCGAGGATCCCGTCACGGGCTCTCTGCACACGCAGGTCGTGCCCTATTGGGCGCCGCTGCTCGGCCGTACCACTCTTGCGTGTCACCAGGCGAGCGCGCGCGGCGGGGATATGGTTTGCACGTTGCGCGGTGATCGCGTGCTGATGGCGGGAACGGCGGTACTCTACGCTTGTGGGAATATAGACGTATAATACCAACCGGCGTACAAACTGACACATGATCAGGGAGAGAAAGATTGGGGGAGATGTGCCATCCCCCCCAAACCCCCCGTCATTATTTTGAACGAGGCTCTACAATCGACGGGGGGTCTGGGGGGGATGGCACATCTCCCCCAGCCTTACTCTGGGAGTCAATCTTTCTGCTGGCTGGTATAAGGCAAGAATTGGGGAGATGTGGCTGACGTATACGTCAGCCCCCCACAAACCCCGCGTTGATTTTTATGGCGCTCATTTGAACAGCACCGCCGCCTTCTGCATCGTCTGCCAAAATCCCCATAGCAGCGGAAGCCCAACGGCAAGCCATGGCAGCAGCGCGATTGCGCCAAACCCGCCGGGCGCGGCGGACATCGCCTCGGCGGGCGTAACCGCCGCCGTGGGCGCCAAGGTGAACCATTTGCGTGCAACCGGCCGCACCGCCAGATTGCAGACAAACCCTGCGATGAGCAGTCCGGCCAGCACCAGCAAAGCGGTGTCATAGACGTTCTGCCGCGCCACGCCGGCCGCAAGCTGCGACTCCCGCAGATTGTTGACGATCCATGGCCCGATCAGCCCCGCGGCCGACCACGCTGTCAAAAGCCGCCCATGGATGGCGCCCACGTTTCCAGGCCCGAACATGTCGGCCAAATACGCCGGAATACTGGCAAAGCCGCCGCCATACATCGAAAGCAGAAGCGCCATGCTGGCCGCAAACAATGCCAGATGACCGCCATGCGCCAGGCTGGACGCGCCGGCATACACCGCCGCCCCGAGCAGGAAGAAAATCGCGAAGGTGAGCCGCCGCCCCAGCCGATCCGATGATGACGCCCAAAAGAAGCGCCCCAGAATATTGAACAGCGACAAAAAGCCGATGAACTCGGCGCCAACGGCCGCCACAGCCTTGTGTTGATCGGGTGAGAGTGCGCCATACCCCAGGCCCGGCGCACCTACCAGCTTGCCGCCAAATATTTCCTGCAGCATGGGGCTCGCCATTTCCAGCACGCCTATGCCGGCGGACACGTTGAGGCAAAGCACCGCCCATAGCAGCCAGAATTGTGGTGTCTTGTGCGCGTCCCGCACCGAAACCGATGGGCCTATCGCCGCGCCACCCGCCGCAGCCGCGCCAGGAGTGACGCGATACAAAAACGCGCCCGCGGTCAGGAATACCGCGTAGATTGCCGCCATGACCAGCAATGTCGGTGCCGCACCCACATCGTTGGGCGTGCTGAACGCCGCCATCAGCTTGGCTGCCAGGGGCGCGCCGATCATGGCACCGCCGCCAAAGCCCATGATCGCAAGTCCCGTGGCCAGGCCTCGCCGATCGGGAAACCATGCAATCAGCGTTGATACGGGCGAGATATAGCCAAGCCCCAGCCCGATGCCGCCGATCACGCCGCCGCCCAGCCACATCAACCATAATTGGTGCACGTGCACGCCGAGCGCGGTGATCGCGAGCCCCCCCGGCCAACAGATGGCTGCAACAAGTCCTGCTTTACGAGGCCCCGCGCGTTCCAGCCACCCGCCCCAGATCGCGGCCGACGCGCCCAGCACCACGATGGCGACGGTAAATATTTCCTTGAGGTCGCCGAGCGTCCAGTCGCATTGCTTGGTGAACAATGCGTTCAGCATGGAATGCGGGCTGCACGCAGCAGATTTCGTGATGCCGATCGCTTGGCTAAGTGGTAGCCAGAATACGCTCAAGCCATAGACCATGCCGATGGAAAGGTGCACCGCCAGTGCGGCCGGAGGCACCAGCCAGCGATTATAGCCGGCGGGTGCGACAATTCGTTCGCGCGTCAGCAAGCCCGGCCTGTCGATGTGCATGCGTGTGCTTCCCGTATGGCGCTCGTGCGGCGCCTTTTCCGTGATCCTTGCAGCGGCAGAGCGCTGGGTAAAGGAATACTGAAGGCAGCCATGCAGCTTGCGCAAGCGAACGGCGTAGAGGCCCGGCTTGCCAGGCGCGCCATTCCCCCCTAGGACCCGCGGTGGGTCACGCCCCCCCACCGGGGCGCTTTTCTTCTGTAAGGGAGAACCAGACTATGTCGCTCGCCGCGAAACCGGATTTGCGTCCGCACAACCCCCATTTTTCATCAGGCCCCTGCGCCAAGCGGCCGGGCTGGTCGCTGGATGCGCTGCGTGTCGCACAACTCGGCCGCAGCCATCGCGCGAGGGCCCCCAAGGCAGCGCTGGTCGAAGTCATCGAAAAGTCGCGCGCCATACTGGGCATGCCCGAGGATTGGAAGCTCGCCATCATGCCCGGCTCGGATACTGGCGCATTTGAATGCGCCATGTGGACCTTGCTCGGCGCGCGCGGGTGCGACGTGCTGGCGTTCGAAAGCTTTTCGGAAGGCTGGGCCACGGATGCCGTGCGCCAATTGAAAATCGATGCCCGCGTGCTGCGCGCGCCCTATGGCGGCATTCCCGACCTCTCCGCGATAGATCCCGCGCGCGATCTGGTGCTGTGCTGGAACGGCACCACCGGCGGCGCCAAACTCCCGAACGGCGATTTCATCAGCGCCAATCGCGAAGGCCTCGTTCTGTGCGACGCAACCAGCGCTGCTTTCGCCATGGAATTGCCGTGGGACAAGCTCGATGCCGTCACCTGGTCGTGGCAAAAAGTGCTGGGCGGGGAAGCGGCCCACGGCATGCTCGCCCTTTCGCCACGCGCAGTCCAACGCCTGCAAACCTACACGCCGGCCTGGCCGCTGCCCAAAATCTTCCGCCTGGCAAAAGGCGGCACGCTGATCGACGGCATTTTCGTGGGCGAGACGATCAACACGCCCTCGATGCTCTGTGTCGAAGATGCGCTGGACGGCCTGCGCTGGGCCGAGTCCGTAGGCGGCCTGTCCGGCCTGATCGCGCGCAGCCGAGCCAATCTGGCCGCGGTGGAAGCTTGGGTGCCGACCACGGACTGGGCGCGCTTCCTGGCCGTTGATCCAACCACACGCAGCAACACCTCGATCTGCATCGCCATCGCAGCACCCTGGTTCAGGGCATTATCAAAAGACGACCAGGTGGCCGCCGTGAAAAACCTCGCGGCAATGCTGGAGCGCGAAAACGTGGCACTCGACATTGCCGGCCACCGGGACGCCCCGCCGCATCTGCGCATCTGGGGCGGTGCTACGGTAGAAACGACGGACATCGAGGCTCTCCTGCCCTGGCTCGATTACGCTATCGGGCTACTCCGCGCCGAACACCAATCCCAAGCGGCGGCCTGAGCGATGAAGCGCGTTCTCATCAGCGACAAGCTGAGCCAGGCCGCCGTCGATATCTTCCGCAACCGCGGGCTGGAAGTGGACGTCAAACCCGGCCTCTCGCCCGCCGAACTGCGCGAGATCATCGGCGCCTATGACGGCCTGGCGATCCGCTCCAACACAAAGGTGACGCGCGAACTGCTCGACGCAGCCACCAACCTTCGCGTCGTCGGCCGCGCCGGCATCGGCGTGGACAATGTCGATCTCAAGGCCGCCACCGCCCGCGGCGTCGTTGTCATGAATACCCCGCACGGCAATTCCATCACCACGGCAGAGCACGCCATTGCCTTGATTTTCGCGCTCGCCCGAGAAATCCCCGAAGCCACCGCGAGCACTAAAGCGGGCCGCTGGGAAAAGAACCGCTTCATGGGCGTGGAGCTGACGGGCAAGACGCTGGGCCTGATCGGCGCCGGCAATATCGGCTCGATCGTCGCCAGCCGCGCGCAGGGCCTGCAGATGCGTGTGGTGGCCTACGATCCCTTCCTGTCGGAAAAACGCGCGCTCGATCTCGGCGTGGAAAAGCTCGATCTCCCCGATCTGCTCGCACGCGCCGATTTCATCACCCTGCACACGCCGCTGACAGATGCCACGCGCCGCATCCTCTCGCGCGAAAACATCGCCCGCACCAGGCGCGGCGTGCGCATCATCAACTGCGCACGCGGCGGCCTGATCGACGAAGAGGCGCTGGCCGAAGCAATCACCTCCGGCCACGTCGCCGGCGCGGCACTGGACGTATTTGAAACCGAGCCCGCAAAATCCAGCCCGCTCTTCGCCATGGAGCAGGTCGTCTGCACGCCGCATCTGGGTGCCAGCACCAGCGAGGCGCAGGAGAACGTGGCCTTGCAGGTCGCCGAACAGATTTCCGACTTCCTGCTGACCGGCGCAGTCACGAACGCCATCAACACCGCCTCGGTCTCGGCCGAGGATGCGCCGCGCCTGCGCCCCTACATGGAGCTGGTGCAAAAACTCGGCGCCTTTGCCGGACAGTTGACGCGCGCGCAGGAGGGCGTGATTCGTGGCATTACGATCGAATACGAAGGTGCCGCCGCCGCGCTGAACCATAAGCCGCTTACCTCGGCGGCCCTGGCCGGCCTGCTCTGCCATGTGCTGGCCGGCGTGAACATGGTCAACGCTCCGCTCGCCGCGCGCGAACACGGCATAGACGTGGCCGAAACCGTGCATGATCGCGCCAGCGAATATCAGACGCTGATCCGCATAGCCGTAGCCACCGACACCGGCACCCGTGCGGTCGCCGGCACGCTCTTCGCGGGCAGCAAACCCAGGCTTGTCGAAATCAAGGGCATTCCCGTGGAGGCCGATTTCGGCCGTCACATGCTCTA
Source organism: Acetobacteraceae bacterium (assembly GCA_965276755.1). GTDB lineage: Bacteria > Pseudomonadota > Alphaproteobacteria > Acetobacterales > Acetobacteraceae > CAJCIS01. The sequence goes on along the minus strand of OZ255625.1, from coordinate 677,485 downwards.
CGTCACCAACCAGGACAAACCCGGCTTCATCGGCAAATTCGGTGAAACGCTGGCCCGCCACGGCATCAACATCGCCACTTTCCACCTGGGCCGCGCTGCGGCCGGCGGAGACGCGATCTGCCTGGTCTCAGTCGACGAAGACGTGCCAGAGCCCATCCTGACAGAAATCCGCGCGCTACCCCTAGTCGTGCAAGCCACCGCGATGACCTTCTAACAGACAAAAGTTTTTTGGTCCTTTTTTTTTCAAAAAAGGACTGCTTAACCTTTCCTTGCCTGTATAGAGTGTGTCGGCACCAAGGCCCGATCCCCAGGATGCCCGCCGAGCCCGCGCCGCTCTCCCCCAGCTTCGCCGCGCCGCGTGCCCGCGCGCGCCTGGGCCGCGGCGACGCCATCGTGCTGGCCCTACTCGCAGCCCTGGCCATCCTGGTTCTGGCCGCCTGGCAAATCCCCCCCATGCTGGACTGGTCGCGCTTCCGCGGCGCGATTGCCACGACCGCCAGCGCGCGCCTGGGCCGGCCGGTCAGCATTGAGGGCCAGGTGCGACTGAGCCTTCTGCCCCGCCCCATGCTGATGGCCGACCATGTGAGCCTGCCCGACCGTGGCGACGGCCTTTCCGCCCGCATCGGCACGCTGCGGCTGGAGGTGGCGCTGTCCAGCCTCCTCGCCGGCCATGTCGTGCCGCGCGCGCTCTCGCTGGACGATCCGCAGGTCAGCCTGCCCTGGCCACCGCCCCGCGGCACCCGCGCGCATCTGCCCGCCCGTGCCGCAGGCGAATTTGCCGCAACGATCACCGGCGGCACGCTGGCCATCGGTGGCATGACCTTGCACGACGTCACCGCCAGCCTGCGCACGGACCCCGACACCGGTTCATTCGCGGCCCAGGGCAATGCCCGCGCGGCGGGTCTGCCGTGGCGCTTCACCGCTTTGCTGGGTGCCGCCGGTACTGACGGCATCTCTCCGGTGAACCTGACCCTGGATGGCCGTGCGGCGCCCCGTGCGGCCGGTGTTGCGGACATGCAGGGCACGGGCGGGGCTTTCCACGGCCGGCTTCTGGCCGATGGCACAGTGCTTGGCACAATGGTTCTGCGAGGACCGGATCTCTCGCGCCTTGGCGCAGGGCCGGCGCTTGCCTGGCAGGTGCAGGGCGGCATTTCGGCCAGCGCTCAGGGCCTGCGCGCACCCGCGCTCGATCTTCGGCTGGCGGACTCGCCGGGAAAAGCCTCGTTGGCGTGGGACCTTGCGGCACAAACGGCGCTCAGCGTGCGCGCCAGCGTGGGCCGGCTGCCGGCGGGCGCATGGATGTGGCGCGCGCTGCAGAGAGCGCCACTTGCGGGCCTCACCGCCGAGCTCGACCTGAGTGCGGACGCTGTCCAGGCGCCGGGTGGGCCGTTGCAGTCGGTGCATGTGCGCGCCTCGCTCGGCGCGGCTGGCGCCTCGGTGCACGCCGCGTCGGCGATCCTGTCGGGGGGGACGCGCGTGGAAGCCAGCGGCGACATCAGGCCGCGTTCCAGCCTGTTTACCGGGCCGGTGCATGTCTCGGGCACGGCGCTGCATGGCACGCTACGTTGGCTCGGCTGGCAGGAGGCCGATCGCCTGCCATCGACCTTGCTGAATTCGACCGATCTGCGAGCCAGCCTCACCGCGACCCCGGGCCGCCTGGACTTCTCCTCGTTGCATGGCAGCCTCGATGGCGGTCAGGTTACCGGCAGCGTGGCCGTCGGCATGGATGGCAGACCGGAGCTGACAATAGCGCTTGCCACCGATCGCCTGCCTCTAGCCGCGTGGTCGGGATGGCCGTGGTTGCAGACCTTGCCGTCCGCCTCGCTCCTGCATGCGGTCAGCGGCGCGGATGCCACGGTCAGCCTTCGCGCCGGCCAGATCGCCTGGCCTGGGCTGCCTATGAGGAACGCCGGGCTGCAAGCCGGCTTCACGCGCGCAGGCCTGGCCGTGAGCAGGCTGGCGCTGGATCTGCCCGGCGGCCACGTAGAAGCATCCGGCAGCCTGGGTAGCGATGGCCGGTTGACCGGAGGGCATTTCGACCTTGCAGCACAGGATGCCGCGCAGCTTCCGCCGGTTTGGCGCGTGGCCCCAGCCTTGTGGCAAGGCGGCTTCCACCTCGCTTTGACCGGCGCCGGTCCGCCTGGCGACATCAGCGCGCAACTGCGCGCCGATTTGGGTGACCTGCGTGCGGAGGCCGAGGCGCATATCGATGCCGCCGCGCCCCGCATGGCAGCCACGGTGACCTTGCGCCATCCCGGCGCCCCGCGGCTGCTGGCGGCGCTGGGCGTGCCGGGCGCGCGGGCGTGGCTTGATGACGGCTCCTTTGCGTGGCTGGGCCATCTGATCGTCTCGCCCGGCCATGTGCAGGCGCGCGACTTCTCCCTCTCGGCCGGCGCTTTGCAGATTGGCGGGCGCCTGAATGCTGCCTTCCTGCCCGCAGGCCTTCGCCTCGCCGGCACGATTGATGCCCCCAGCCTGGCGCTGCCCGCCTGGCCTGCGGTCTGGGATGCGCCGCTCGCCTGGGGCTGGTTGCATGGTGTGGATGGCAACATCGGCATCCGTGCCGCGCGCGTGCTGAGCGGCCTTGTGCCCATGGCCACAGAGGCCTCGGCCACTTTGCTGATGGGGTCGGGCGTGGCCATGCTCCAGGACGGGCACGCCCGCTTGGGGGCGGGGCAGGTGGCCGGCGAGTTTGCGGTGGACAGCACGCAGGACCCGCCGGCGGCTTCGCTCATTGCGACCGCACGTGACATTGCCATGGGTACACTACCGCCGGACAGCGCCGCGCCGCCGGGTGTGGCGCTGCGTGGCGGCACAATCGACCTCGCGCTCGATCTGCACGGCCACTCCACCAGCCAGGTGGCCGGCACTGTGCAGGCCGACATTCGCGGGACCAGCCTGGCCGGTATTGATCTTGCTGCCGCGTCGGCCGTGCTGCGCCAAGGCGGTGCGGGGTTGCGCGACCGGCTGTATCGCGCGCTGGCATCGGGCCAGAGCGCGCCTATGGAGGGCAGTTTTGCGGCCGCATTTGGCGGGGGTGTGGCAACGCTGACCCCTGCACGCCTCTTTGGTCCTGCGGGTGCGATCGACTTGGGCGGTACTATCGATCTGGATCAGCGCACGATGAACTTGCGCTTGTTGGCGATACCAGCCCTGCCGGTGCCGCCAAAGCTGCCGATCGGCCTGGTTGGCACATGGGCTGCAGCCCGCGTTGTGGCGGATTTGAACCCGGGGCTCGCCTGGGCCGGCGTTGCACCCAAATTTCACGCACGCGGAAGAAGGCATTTCTCCAAACTGATGACGGGGGGTCTGGGGGGAATGGCACATTCCCCCCAGCCTTGAACTTCGCTACATAAATATGATTGGTGCGTGGTGCAGTAGTCCAAGGATACGGTGTGTTTTATTCCGGCGAACGGCAAAGCGTCCGCAGCAACATTCCAGGAGTTGCCAGATGCCACCCACAACGCCCGTCGATCCCCAAGCGCTGCGCGGCCAACTCGCGCTGGTCGAGGTCGCAGCATCGAAACTGATCGAACGCCTGTCAGATCGTGCCGCTTATGCGACTGACGAGGAGTTTGCCGAGATTCGAGGGCTGATCAGCGCGCTCAGGCCGCTTAGCGGTATGGCTGTTTAATACCAATCCGCGCTGAGACTGACACATGGTGAAGGCGAGAAAGGTTGGGGGAGATGTGCCTTGTGCGGGGCGGCGTATACGCCGCCTTAATCCGCACCAGCCCCCAAACCACCGTCATTTATCAGTACTCGCCGAAAATGATGACGGGAATTCTGGGGCGGGCAGACACTACTCCCCCAGCTTTCTTGAGAGTTAATCTTTCTGCAGCTTGGTATTACGCTGCGAAAACTGCGTATAGACCAGCGCCGCAAATTGATCCAGCACCTGGCCCTTCTGCGCTACCGGCACCCGCGCATCCTTGGCAACGTAGGGGCAATAAGCGCGCGTCAGCGTGTTGACCACCTCGGCCTGCTTGGCGCCGGGCTCGGCCTTTTTCACATCGGCGACGATGGCATCGACACGCTCGAGCAAGCTGTCCTGCGTGATCGAGGCCATGGCCGCACTGATGCCGCTGCTCGGGTTGGCAATGATGCCATCCAACGGTGAACCGCTCGCCGCCTGGCACCAATGCGTGCCCGCCAGCATCGTCTGCGTCCTGGGCGCCAGTCCGGAGACCATGTCAGGCGTTGCCGTCGCCGGTGCCTTGTTGCCCCAACTCGTGCGCACGTAATTGGTCACATCAGCGATCTGCTGCGCGGAAAGCACCGTGGCAAAGCCCGGCATCGGCCCGTAGGTGTTCTCCGCAGGCAGGCCTCCCAGTACCGCGCGCAATACATTTTGCGGACCCTTGGCCGTGACCGCGCCGTTGTCGGCCAAGTTGGGAATGGCACCGGTCAGGCCCTGCCCATTCGGCTGATGGCAGGATGAGCAATTGTCCAGATAGACCTGCAAGCCCGCCGCATTGTTGCCACCGGCGACCATGACGCCCTGCTTGTAGCTCTGTTTGGCTGGCAACGCCTTGATATAGACCGCCATGGCGGTCAGGTCCTGATCGGTCAGCTTGCTCAGGCTGTCATGGACAGTCTGCGCCATCGGCCCGATAACCGTGCCTCGCCCTTTATAGGCGCCCGTCTTCAGATAGGTCACAAGCGCCTGCTGGCTCCATGTGCCGATGCCCTCCTTGGGATCGGAGGTGATGTTCGGCGCATACCATCCATCGAGCTTGCCGCCGGAATAAGCCTCGGAATCAATCGGCGCCTGGGCGGTGTTCTTCGGCGTGTGGCAGTCGGAACAATGGCCAAGCCCTTCGACCAGATAGGCGCCGCGATTCCACTGCGCAGATTTGGAAGCATCAGGCTTGAACTCGCCCGGCTTGAAATACAGCGAGTTCCAACCGGCAATGCCCGCGCGGATGGTAAATGGAAAGACCAGGCGCGTCGGCGGCGTCGGCGCATGCACGGCCGGCAGAGAAAATAGATACGCTTTGATCGCCAGCACGTCGTCACGCGTCACACGTGTGAACCACGGATAGGGCAGGCCCGGATACAGATAGGCGCCGTCTTTGCGAATACCCTGGTGCAGGGCGCGGTAGAAATCGTCATCGGTCCAACTGCCGAGGCCCGTCTCCTTGTCAGGCGTCAGGTTGGGCGTGGGCATCTGGCCAAAGGGCGTGCTGATATACTGGCCGCCCGCGAACGGGATGCCGCCAGGACCCGGCTTGGTATGGCAGGCGACACAATCGCCAGCGGTCACGAGGTACTTGCCCCGCGCAATCAACGAAGCATCCGGCGCGGGTTCACCCCGCGCGCCAAGCGGCACGAACCCCGCCAACAAGGTGGCAGTCAGCAGGACAGACTTCATAGCCACGTTCCTCATCCCCAAGGGAGTCTCGGCACCGCCCGACATTGCGCCGCCACTCGCCGCCGGGCTCCACAACGTGAGCCTACGGAGCATGGTTGCGTGACGCGGCACCCTCCTCAGCTTAGCTTGATCGCGACTCCTTGAAAACAGAGACGCAGATGAGCAAGCCGCCGACGTCAGAGCCCACACCCTCCTCGGTCACCAACAGCGCCTTCCTCACGGTCGAGCATGCCGTCTATGCCGCCATCGGCGTGCTGCTGGCTGTGGTGGGCGTCGTGGCGCTGATCCATGTCGGCATAGACGTGGTCAAGGACATGCTGGCATGGAGCGAAAACGAGCAAATCTTTCATACTGTCGATCAGCTGCTGTTCGTGCTGATGCTCGTCGAGATCCTGCACACCGTGCGTGTGTCGATCCGATCGGGCAATTTGAATGCCGAGCCCTTCCTGATCGTCGGGCTGATTGCCTCGATCCGGCGGGTGCTGGTGATTACCCTTGCCTCATCGAATGCGCAGGAGAAAGGGGCCAGCGATCACTCGGCCATCTTTCGCACCAGCATGATCGAACTGGGTGTGCTGGCAGTGCTGATTTTGACGATGGTGCTTTCGATTTATCTTATCAGGCGGTCTGGTCCGAACAAAGGAAGCGCTGGGGGAGATGTGCCATCCCCCCCAGACCCCCCGTCTTCAGATTAGCTGCTGCTTTTGTCCGACTTTGCCATGTCGATGTGGCTTTGCACCACGGGGATCGTCTGTTCGGCGAAGGACTTTAAGTCGGCGTCCTTGCCGCTCTTGGCTTCCTTCTGGAGAAGGGCGAGCATCGATTTGTGGTCCTTGACCTGGCCCTTAAGGTACACCTTGTCGAACTTGGGCTCTTCGAGCTTGGTCAGCTTGTCGATCTCGGCCTGGTCTTTGTCGTTCAACCCGGAGGGAACGTTGACACCCTTCTGGCCGGCCAGCGTGGTCAACTGCGTGTTATTGGCAGTGTGATCGCTGATCATCTTGGCCGCAAAATCCTTGACCGTCTGGCTCTGCGATTTCTGCTGCGCAAGCTGGGCCGCCTGGACCTCGGCCATGCCGGCAGACGCGGCTTTTATGATGAACGTCTTGTCGCCGGCTGAGAGGTTGGCCGTGCTGGTGCTGGCCATCGAGCCGCCGGCCATTGCCGGAGGAGCACTGGCAGGCGCCATCGCCGGCGCGCTTGGCGAGGAGGCTGGAGGAGCGGTCTGCGCCTGCGCGGCGAGGCCGGTGCCCAGAGTGGTGCCGAGTAGCAATACTGCGGCCAGGGCATATTTCGTGGTCATGGGCAACTCTCCGTTCTATGAGGCACGCGCCATTGGCGGGCGAGGGGACAACGCCTGGGGATGGGCTGAGGTTCGTGGCGCGTGCGGATTGGGGGAGATTTGGCTGTCACTGGGGCGAAACCCCGGGCAATCTGTTACAGGAGCGGCAAAAATTCCGGGCTCTGCCCCTGGAATGAGGTTCCAAGGACTTGTCCTTGGAGGGATCTAGGGGCAGAGCCCCTGGCCTTAAATCCTATACGGGACGAAATCGGCCGGGTTTGCCCCGGTCCCATGTGGCGCACGCACAAATCGGCCCCCTAAAACCCCGCCGTCACTCTCAAGACGTAAGTTCCAGGCTGCTTGTTCGCCCAACGCCGGTCCAGTACCCTTGCCTGGTGGCCCGCAAACCCGCCGACACATCCATACCGCCGCCGCTTCGCGCTCTCGGCGGCTGGCCGGATGCCGACTGGTTCGATCCGTCGGTCATGTCCGAAAGCGAGGTCATCGGCATCAGCCTCCCGCCCGTCCCCGGCAGCCGCAAGCAGAACTTCGAGCTGGACGAGCGCTCAACAACGGCGGTGCAGGTCAAAAAACGCATCGCAAAAAAGGCTGCACCTGCGCGCCTGCCCTCCGGTATCGGCCAGATCCTGGACGATGCGGGCAGCATCCAGGCCGCGTCCTTTCGCCGGCCACGCTTCTTCTTCGGCGCCGCGCCCAGCCTGTTCTTCGCGGTCATACCCGCGGCCAAACTCAAGGCCCGCGCGGCGGATGCGCTGCGCCGCAACCTGATCGCCAATGCCTATCGCGGCTGCGTCCTGTCCCACCAGGCCGACCTGGTCACGGCCATGTTCTGGCCCAGCAACGAGGCCGAGGTGACCGCCTTCGTGCGCGCGGCCAGGCCGCCTTACGCCCTGCACCCGCAGTTCGACCGGGCCGAGGACGAACGCCGATCGGCCGAACCTGCAAGGCGCGGCGGCCTCGGCAGAGCGCCCGCACCGGCGTCTGGCCACAAGCAGCGGGACAATGGCGAGCGCGAAAGGATCCTGGCCGAGCTGGATGGACTGAGGGCGAAAGTCTGCGAGCTGGAGCGCCTGCATTCCGTGGAAGGTGCGATGGAAACCCTGGGCCTGACCGATGCCCGCCTGCGCGCCATGCTGCTTCTGCTGCACCCCGACAAGCACGGCAACAGCGAGGCGGCGACCGAGGCGGCCAAGTGGGTCAATGGGCTGCGTGACCTGCTCAGGCGCAAGAGCGGCAATGCGCGGACGGAGCCGTAAAAACGACCTGGGGGAGATGTGCCATCCCCCCCAGACCCCCCGTCGATTTTTGGACCTCACCTTCCTAATGAGCGCCTATGCCAAGCAGGGCGCGGAACTGCGCCGGGCGAATCGGCTTGGTCACGACACGCACGCCCATCGCGCGCGCCGTTTCGATCAGCGCCGGATCGAGATCGGCCGTGATCAGCGCGCACGCCGGGGCGGCATCGCCGTGCAGCCTGGCAATTTCCGCAATCAGCGCCAGCCCGTTCATGCCGCCCGGTAACCGGTAATCCGACAACACGAGGCCGTAACGTGCCCCGCCGCGCACCAGCGCCAGCGCCGCCTCGCCATCCGCGGCCGCGTCGAAGCGGAGCTGCCAGCGGCCAAGCAGGTCGGCCAGTCCCAGCCGCACGCCGGGATCGTCCTCGACGACCAGAAGCGGCAGGTCCCTCGTCCAGTGCAGCGCCGCTTCGCCCGCCGCATGGCCCGCCGTGGAACGCGCCGCCTCCCCAGCCGCCGGGGGCTGGCTGAAGCCGAAGCGCGACCCGCGTCCTTGGCGGGAGGTCACATCGATGGTGGCGCCGATCAGCGCGCCGGAACGCTGGGCAATGCTCAGCCCCAGGCCCAGCCCCTTGCGGCGGTCCCGCTCCGCATTGCCGACCTGCACGAATTCCTCGAAAATGCGCGCAAAATCGTCCTCGGCGATGCCGGCTCCGGTGTCCCAGACATCCAGGCGGATGGCGCCGCCTCGGCGCCGAGCGGAGACCAGCACGCCGCCGCCTACCGTGTAGCGCAGCGCGTTGGCGAGAAGATTGCCGAGCACCTGCTCCAGCAGGGCGGCGTCGCTGACCACCCATTCACCATCGCTGCGAAAGCGCAGATCAAGTCCGCGGTCGAGCGCGATCGGGTGGAAATACTGGCAGAGGCGGTCGAACAGCGCGTCGATGGAAACGGCTTCCGGCCGGGGCTGCACGGCACCCGCATCCAGGCGCGACAGATCGAGCAGACCTTCGAACAGCTGCTCCATCGCATCGATGCTGTCCTGAATGTTGCCGACGACCGCGCGCCCGTCCGCGCCGAGCTTCAATTCGCCGAGCGAGGCGGAGAACAGGCTGAGCGCGTAAAGCGGCTGGCGCAAATCGTGGCTGGCGGCGGCCAGGAATTGCGATTTCGCCAGGCTGGCGCTCTCAGCTTTCAGACGCGCCGCCTCGGCCGCCGCCGTTTGCACCCGCAGCGCCGCAAGCAGCGCCGTGTTCTCAAAGCGGATGCGCAAACCCTCGTCGATCGTGCGCGCCTGCACGCGGCACATTGCCGACATCGCCACGGCATAAAGGCCGGAGGCAATGCCCAGCAGGATATATTCCAGTTTTCCGGTCGACAGCAGCCGGACAACGATGGGCACGAACATGAAGCCCACCAGCGCGAAAAGGCCCGGCGGATTATAGGCGTTGGCCGGCGTGCTGCCGGCGGCAACCGCGTAGAGGCAGCACATCGTCAGCGCCACCGTGATAGGCTGGTCCGGATGGGCAAACAGGTAGATCGTCGACCCCCACAGCGCGCCGGTGACGACCATGTACAGCGTGTAGATGCGGGCCCAGCGTTCCAGCTCTGCCGCGTCGCGGTCGCGGCGGCGCCAGGTACGGATCAGCGCCTCGCGCCCTGCCTGCGTCGCCGCCATGACCAGTGCCCACGCGGTTATCACGGGCCACCGCGTGTAAGGCGCGGCCGTTCCGGTCATGTAAATCGAAACGACCACCGCGGACCAAGCGGAGTTGCGCATCTGCAAATAGAGCGTGCGGATGGCTTCCGCGCGGATTGGTGTCATGGCAGCGGTCCTGAGAGATTGACCGTTCAAGGTGAAGGCAAGATTTGGGGGGGACGAGCCGTTCCCCCCAAACCTTCCGTCATCTGTTTGGGACGAGGCTGTTTTGACGGCCTTGTATTTCGCCCGCCCGCCGCTCGGCACGAAGGAATTGTGATAGCGCCGGCCATCGTGCTGGCGGGCTAACAGGGCAGCCGGCGTCGGGCTCTGGCCGTTATACATATGCACCGCCACACACCTTGCTACTGATTACGGCTTACGAACTCTCCCGTTACCCGAGACGTAGGCCTCTCGAGTTCGTTGATAAGTGCAGCTCTCGTTTTACCAAGAGAGACTTCGTGATCTATCATAACACTTATTAAGCGCAGAGGCGACGTGGCGAATTGCATCGGCGAAGATTATTCCCCACGCGTCTTCCTCTCTAACTTCGCTTCCTTCGAGCGCGAAGGAATGTTTGGTTGGATGTTCCATTGTCCCAAACCGTCGGCCGAAAATCCTCATGACGCTGTTGTAGGGGCCTGGCATAAATGAAGACGGGGGGTTTGGGGGAACCGGCTCGGTCCCCCCAACTCTGTTACCGAACGCGTCACTCGATCAGCCCAAGCTCGCGCCCGCGTATCACCGCCTGCATGCGGCTGTTCGCGCCGAGCAGGTGAAACAGCTCGGTCAAATGCGCGCGCACCGTCCGTTCGGCGATGCCAAGCCGGTGGCGGATCTCCTTGTTGGCGTGTCCCTCGGCGAGCAGCGCCAGCACCTCGGCCTGGCGCGGCGTGATGACCGGGATCGCCCCGCCCCGCGCGCATCCGCCGAAGGCGAGCCCCCCCTGCAGCACCGTCTCGACCATGCCGATAATCGTCTCAGGCAAGGTCGTCTTGGCGATGAAGCCCGCGGCGCCCGCGGCGCGGGCGCGCACGCGCACGGCTTCATCCTCGCGGCCGGACATCAGCAGCACCGGCAATTCGGGCCATCCGGTGCGGATCGTTCGGGTCAGCGCGAACCCGTCTTCGCCCGGCAAGCCGATATCGACGATGGCGGCGTCCGGCACGGCCGCGCGCAGGACCTCCAGCGCCTCGGCGGCGGTCGCGGCGCAGCGCAGCGCCCAGTCCGGGCGCAGGGCGCGCGCCATGTGGACGAAGCCGCCGGTGAACAGCGGATGGTCATCGACGATCAGAAGCGCAGTGGGCGCCATGATGCTCCTGCTCCGGCCCACGCCTTGGGCGCATGCCTCTTTAGGCAATTCCAGCATGCACACGAAAGCGTTTAAGCGGCGTGGTGAAATCCTCTGTGGACAACGTCACCGCCCGCGCTCCCAACCACCGAAACCGGTTCAGGAAAAACACCCATGGCTATTATCAGGACCGGCAAAATTGGCACTCACGGCGCGACCGGCGCTAAGGTCACCGCCGATCCCGTGGCGACCGCCTATGGCGGCACCGGGGCCATGGCCATTTCCGGTGCTGACGGCCGCGCCCAGGCCGACCTTCGAGCCGAAAGCTTTGGCCGCGGACTCGCCAGCATTGTCTACGGCACCAACGGCAATACCGGCGCGAACGGCACCAAGAAGCACCCGGCGGGCTACGCGGGCACGGCGGGGGGCGCCGCCAACGCCCGAGACACCACCGAGGAAGATCCCCAGGCAACCGCTTATGGCGGCACCGGCGGCAATGGCGGCAATGGCGCACCAGGCGGAGCGGCGGGCGCAGGTGGAGCGGGCGGTGCCGCCAGCGCCATTGCAACGACCACCACCGCCGATGCGGCCGGCACCTACGCCTATGCCACCTCCTTTGGGGGCGCCGGCGGGGCGGCGGGCACGCCCGGAACCGGCGGTGCGGGCGCCAGCGGCGGCATGGGCGGCAGCGCCAAGGGATCGGCCAGCGACAAGAACAGCCAGGGAGGTGCCACCGCCATTACCAACCTCTCCGGCGGCACAGGCGGGCAGGGCTATGGCGCCGGCGCCAAGGGCGGGGATGGCGGTGCGGTCAGCGGCGGCACCGCCGTGGCCATTTCGGGTGCGAACGGCAACGCCCAGGCCGAAGTCAACCAAACGGGCGGTAATGGCGGCGCCGGTGTGGCCGGCGCCGATGGCGGGGCGGGTGCGGCGAGCACGATCGGCACCGCGGCGGTCTCCGGCAGCACGCACGGCTACACGCTCTATTTGGGCGAACAGGCGTTGGGCGGCACCGGCGGCGCCAGCGACGGCGGGCACGCAGGCGTGGGCGGCGCCGCCTCGGCCGCCATCGCCTTAAAGGACACCACCAGCCTCAACGTCTCGATCACGGCGGACGCCGATGGCGGCAGCGGCGGCAACGGCACATCCGGCTCCGCGGGGGGCGCTGCCGGTTCGTCGACGGCAAGTGCGACCCTGAGTGCCGCGCACGGCGCCTCCGCGGTGGCGATTGCCGGCGGCTATTATCTGCCGGGCGAGCCGGGCGGCGCAGGCGTGTTGAACGCCAATGGCGGCGCCGGCGGCAGCGCGAACGCCAGCGCGCGCGCCGTGTCCACCGCCGCCACCGTGTCCGACTACATCAACGTCCAGGCCATCGCCCACGGGTCGGCGGGCGGATCGGGTGACGGCACGGGCGATGCCGGCGGCAATGGCGGAACGGTCAGCGCCTTGGTCAGCGGCAGTGCCGGCCTGGGCCGGCTCGAACTGATGGTCAGCGAGACCGGCGGCAATGGCGGGGCTGGCTATGACGGGGCCAATGGCGGCAATGGCGCGGCCGTGAACGCTGAAAATGCCGCCAGCGGGAGCACCAACGGCAATTCGATCGCGCTGCAGCAAACGGTAGTCGGCGGCAATGGCGGCGACAGCGCCGGCGGCACGGCGGGTCTTGCGGGCTCGGCCTCCGATGGCCTGACTTTCGATGACACGAAGAACGCCACGCAAAGCAGCAGCCTGTACGTCACCTTGAGCGTGACCGGCGGCAATGGCGGCAACATCCTGTCCGGCAGCCAGAACGCGGGCGCGGGCGGCCTGGGAGACGCGGCCGCCACTATCACCGGCGCGCACGCCGTGGCGGTGACGGTGATCGCCATCGGCGGCAATGGTGGCTCTTCCTACGACACCGGCGCGCCGGGCGCGGGCGGCCAAGCCGAGGGGACGCTGCTGGCCACCAGCACGGGCAGCGCGGACAGCGCCTCGGGCACGATCACCTGCGAGGCGGGATCGGGCGGCAGCGCGCTGGGCGGTGTCAACAGCGGCGGCGCGGGCGGACTGGCCGTCGCGCTGGCCGAAGCCACCGGCTATAATGCCACCGCCAACGCAGGCGCCTTGGGGGGAATCGGCGGCCAGGGCATCGGCAGCGGTTATGCCGGCGGTGGCGGCGGTATCGTGTCCCAAGTCGTGGCGATTGCTGATGCAGGCGGCGGGACCGCCAGCGCCACCGTGAACGCGATCGGCGGCAGCGGCGGCAACGGCATTGCCGGCGCATCCGGCGGGGCCGGCGCCTCCGAAGCGCTGTCCACCACGTCAAACGAGCGGCAGAGTGCGGTTTTTGGTGTCACCAATGGCGGCGAGCTGGACCTGAACCAGAACGCCTTCGGCGGCTCGGGCGGCAGCAGCGATGGCGGCATGGCCGGGGCCGCCGGCACTGCCTCCTCACTCATGAACTTCGACGACACGAGCAACACGACACGCAGCGCCACGATCGCCGGCATCGTGATTGCCGGCGGGGGCAATGGCGGCAATGGCTCGAGCGGCAGCGCGGGTGCGGCCGGCGGGGCGAGCACGGCCAATGCCACAATCACGGGCGCGCTGAACGTCGACGCGGAGGCCGACGTCTATCGGGCGACCTACGACATCTTCGGCTACGCCAATTTCGGCCTGGGCGGCTCCGGCCTGACCAACGCCAATGGCGGCGCGGGCGGGGCGGCGAGTGCCGTGGCTAACGCCGTTGGCGCCGATTCCCAGTCGGCCAACCGGGTCAATGCGCGCGCCCATGCCGAGGGCGGCAATGGCGGCAATGGGGACGGCGTGGGCTTCACCGCCGGCGCCGGCGGCAGCGCCACGGCCACCGCCAGCGCGGTGGGCCACTTCGCCTCCGCCTACGCCTTGGCCGAAGTCTCCGGCGGGGCGGGCGGTAACGGCACGGATGGCGCGACAGGCGGCCGCGGCGCGGATGCTTCGCTGTCCAATGCCGTCACCGGCACGACGCTGGGCAACGTGTTGGAGCTTGATCAGAGCGCGCATGGCGGTGCGGGCGGCTCGAGCGACACGGGCGCCGTTGGGCTGGCCGGTAATGGCAGCGTGATCCAGAACGTGGACAACAGCACGGGTGGCAGCCTGAGTTCGCTGCTGATCCTGTACGACAATGCCACCGGGGGCACTGGCGGATCGGTGACCGGCGTATCCAGCACCCAGGCGGCGGGCACCGGCGGCACGGGTTACGCCGCCGTGACTGGCAAGGCGTCGCAGGGCGTGACCGTCAATGACACGGCCACGGGCGGCGCGGGCGGCGACAACGCCAGCGCGGGACAGGCCGGAACGGGCGGCAATTCGAGCAGTGCCGCCTTGGCCACCACGACGGGCGGCAGCAATTTGGCGATGGCGAGTGCCACCTCCAACGCGGGCGCGGGCGGCAACAACACAAGCGCGGGCAGTGGCGGCCGGGGCGGCAACGTCACCGCCACGACGGCGACCGCCACGGGCTTCTCGGCCACGGCGACCGTTGTCGCGATGGCGGGTTCAGGCGGTTATGGAGAGGGCACGGGCAATGTGGCCGGTGCGGGTGGAACTGTCAGCGCCAGCCAGGCCACCGCCACGGGCAGCGGCGGCGCCGTTTCGGCGAGCCTCACCCAGACGGGCGGCTCGGGCGGCGCCGGGCTGAACGGCGCCAATGGCGGCGCGGCCACGGCATCGACCTTGGTCGCCGGCCAGGCGGCGGGCACGTCGCGCGGCGGCACGGTGGTGCTGACGGAGATTGCCGTCGGCGGCAATGGCGGCGGCAGCGACGGCGGCACGGCCTCGGCCGGTGCCAACGCCAGCGCCACGGTCAAGGCCGATGACACGAAGGGGTCCGCGCACAGCACCTCGATCACCGGCAGCGCCGTCGCCGATGGCGGCCTGGGCGGCTACGGCACTCTGGGTTCGGCAGGTTCGGTGGGGGGCAGCTCGACCGCATCGGCCACCGTGACGGGGCAGCGCAATGTCGCCGCGGTCGCGAACGCCAGCGCCCTGGCTGGATTTTACGGCGAGAATGGCGGCTACGCGTCCTTCGATGCCTCCGGCGGCAATGGCGGCGCCTCCACGGCCACGGCCAATGCCACAAGCACCCTGACGCAATCGGCCGACCAGGTGAGTGCGAGTGCGACCGCGGTGGGCGGCAATGGCGGGCTGGGCACCGGGACCGGCTACACGGGCGGGATTGGCGGTTCGGCCTCGGCCACGGCCATGGGTAGTGCCAAGGGCGGCGCGCTGTATGTGACCGCCAGCCAGACCGCCGGCAATGGCGGCCAGGGCAATGGCGGCGCCAATGCCGGCGCGGGTGCGGCCAGCACGATGGCGGCCAATGCGCTCAGCGGCACCGACCCGGGCGGGGCGCTCAACCTGAACGAATACGTCTATGCCGGCAGCGGCGGCATCAGCGACTCCGGTCCTGCCGGTGCTGGCGGGGCGGCAACCGCGAACCTGACCGTGAACGATACGGGCAAGACCGCGGCCGCCTCGCTCGCGGTCACTATGCTGGCACAGGGGGGCGCCGGCGGACCGGCGATTGGCGGCGGCCAGGATGGGGCGGGGGGTGCGGCTGCGCTCACCGGATCGATCACCGGTGCGGCGGGGGTGACGGTCAATGCCTATGCGATCGGCGGCGCCGCAGGCACCGGCAATACGAGCAATTATGGCGGTGCGGCCAGCCTGGGACTGACCGTGTCCGGCAAAAGCGTGAATGCTTCGGGAATAGCCACGGCTGGCTCGGGCCTGGCGGGCGGCGGCGTGGCCAACTCGACCGTCACAGGGACGGGCAGCAGCGGCACCGTGAGTTCAGCCGCGATTGCGCAAGGCCTGGGCAACAGCCAGCTGACTTATATTTCGGCGGGCACGACGGCGGATGTGGGCGGCAAGGCCCAGGCCTACGCGGTGGCGGGCATCGGCAACGGCTATACGCTCAGCACCAAGACCGGGGTGGCCATTGCCATAGGCCTGCCGGGCAGCAGCGTGACGCAGCCGATCCAGCAGCTCAATTCCAATATCGCGATGTATATGGGCACGCCGTCCAGCCCGACTTTCTTTACGGCGCAGGAACTCGGCGGCGGCCATTCCGCGGTCGGCAATGCCAGCCAGACCACGACCGATACGACCTATTTCAACGTGAACCTGACGCCGCAGGATATGGCCAGCAATCTGGAATTCGGCTTCTTTGGCGGCAGCAGCAACAGCGGCGTCACGGGCGTGTCCCTGCAAATCCTTGTCGATGGCTCGGTGGTGCTGGACAATTCAAACATGAGCCTGGCGACGGCCACGAATTTCTTCACGAACGATGTCCTGACGGATGGTGCGATCGGCAATCTGGGTTCGAGCCAGCTTCAGGTGCAGGTGAATTTGTCGGTGACGGGCACGGGCGGGGGGTTCTGGGGCGGGATTGTTGTTTCCGGGTGAGCCAGGACTCAGCGAGTGCAAAGGTTACGAGAAAAAAGCTGGGGGAGATGTGCCATCCCCCCCAGACCCCCCGTCTTTAATTAGGACCAGTATTAAACATATGACGGGGGGTTTGGGGGGGATGGCACATCTCCCCAATCTTTCTCGCCTCGTCTATGCGTTCGCAGGCGACGCCGGCGCCGACACAAGCTGCTGGATCAGCGCACCGACATTCGGCGAGCCCAGACCTGTCACAAGATCATATCCCGGCCCGGCGCTGTAGGCACCGTTGCTTCCGCTCGTAATATCCTGAAACGCTTGCGTGCCGAGCAACGGGTAGAGAAGCGGATTGAGGTACGGCAAAGGCGATGCACCCGCGTTCGCCCGGGCCTCGTTCATCAGGGCGCAGAAACCCGCCCACACGGGCGCGCTCCAACTGGTGCCGCCGATCTGAGTGGGCGAGCCTTGCAGAACCAGGTACGCACCCGTGTTCGGATCGGCGACAGCGCAAACATCCGGTACAAGCCGGTCACTGCCCGCCGGCACCCCTTGGCCCGCCTGCCAGGCCTGGCGCGGAAACAGCGTGCTCCGGCCGCCGCCGCCGCTGGACCAGCCGACTTCCGACGCAGTCGACCCATCCGGATTAAGCACGAGCGTCGTGCCGCCGACGGCGATGACGGCCGTATCGGTCGACTCGTATTCCGGCTGCAATGGCCCGGTTGGGCTGTGGCCGGTCTGGTCAGGATTGGAGCCGGCATCGCCGGTGGACACGAAAACATTAACGCCCGCGGCTGCCAGCTTGAGGAGCTTGGCGTGCTGCACGGCAACCTCGCCGCCGGCGCCGCCCATGTAGAGCTCGCCCAGGCCTAGGCTGATGGAGAGCTGATTGAGGCCGGCGATCGTCGGGAGGTCTGCAATGATCTGGTCGAGCCCCATGTCCAGCGCGGTGAAGCTGAGTGACCCGGTGGCATAGATGCGGATTGTGGCACCGGGCGCGATCCCGCTGGACCAGGAAACATCCAGCGTCTCCTCGCCTTCGGGCGCCGGCAGCGCGCCGTTCTGAACGTTGATCTTCTGGATTTGGCTGAGGGAGGCATTCACGCCCGTGGCAGACCAGAAGCTCGTGAGGTCGCTGTCGTTTGGAAACGTATCGATGAGAATGGCAATGACCTGGTTGCTGCCGGTCACGGCCAGATTGGCGGCGCCGTATGCCTGCGCGATTTCTTTGGGATAGTAGGGCGGGCTGTTGGCCACGTTCTGGGTTGGTTGAGCGTCGGCAAGCGCCACGCGGTTGCCGCTGACCTGGAAGCAGCGGCGGAAATGCTTGTTCGCTCGGCGAAACGGCTGCAGGCCGACGATGGCGTGAACATTCTCGCCGATATCAGCCGGCAGACTCGGCACGGTTTTGGCCGACATGTAGGTGATGCCGTCCCTGGTGACCGGAACCATGCTGGTTTGCAGGCTGTCTTCGATCGTCTTCACGCTGGCGCGGGCATATACGCCCGTGCGATCGGGCGTCTCCTGCACGATGTCGTAGCCCTGGCCCTGCAGCCAGGAGATCAGCTTGTCGAAACTTGCCTGGTCAGCGCTGTAGTCGTCGTTGAGAGACTCGCGCGGGACGGTCTTGCCCGAGGCGACCGCTGCTTCGAGATCGCTCGTGGTGCCATTTGCCATGTCCAGCGAAAAGAGGATCGTCATTGGCGGCCGCGCGGGATCGGACGGCGAAACCTGGTTCACGATCAATCCGTGATCGGTGATCGTCGGCTGGTCCGGCAGGTCGGCGATACTGTCTGGGTAGAGCTTGCGGTCTGCCATCTCTATTTCCCCTCACGGTTGGTTCTGCAACGATGCCGCGTTCAGAAAGTATAAACCGTAATCATGTTCATGGCGCGAAGTTGCCTGAAAGGGCGCTTGGTTTAAATCCTCCTCGCGCCGCTTCATTCCGCCGCCACTGGCGCGTCCCTGTAGCCGCCGAGCACCACGTGCGGCGCGGGCACCATCCCCAGTAGCGCGGGCGTGAAGATTAGCGAGGTCACCACCGTGCACCCCAGACTCATCAGCAGCAGCACGCCCATGCTCGCCGTCCCCGGGTGCGCCGACAGCGCCAGCGAGCCGAACGCCGTGCTCGTCGTCAGTGCGGAGAACATCACCGCGCGTGCGGTGGCCGAGCCCAGGAAGCGGTGCACGCCGCTGCGCCAGTTCATGACGAAATAGATGTTGAACGATACGCCCACGCCCAGCAGCAATGGCAGGGCGATGATGTTGGCGAAATTGAGGCTGATGCCGAACAGGCGCAGCAGCAGCGTGGTCAGCAATGCGGAGATCATCAACGGCACCAGCACCATCGCCACATCGAGCGGCCGGCGCAGCGCCAGGATCAGGATCACGGTAATGGCCGCCAGCGCGCTATAGGCCGCGAGCCTGAAGGCGCCGGTGATGGTGTCGGCACTTTTGAGAATCCACACCGCCGAGCCCGAGGCCTGGGGCACCGCTTTCAGCGCCGCTTTCACCCAGGCGCGCAGCTTGTGGCCGTCATTGACCGCCGCGCGTGGCAGCACCTGCAGGCGGGCGCGGCCATCCGGCAGCACCCAGTCCCGCGCAAGCTCGGGCGGGATGTCGGCGCGCGTCACCGGCCCTGCGGTCAACGCCAGGCGCAGGCGTGCAAGCTGGGCTGGCAGGAATTCAGTCAGGGCCACATTGGCCGCCAGCAGCGTGGCGTCCGGCGCGCGGGCCAGCGCGTGCGCGTCCTGCCCGATAGCGCGCAAGGGGTCCTTCGCGGCCAGCTTGGGCGCGATGCCGTCCAGCGCTGTGGCCAGGCGAACGGCCGATTGCCTGAAGGCGGCCGCACTTTGCGGCGGCGGGTGATCGGGCGGGGTCAGCGTGGGCTCCAGGATGGTGCGCGCATCCTCGATCAGCGCGAGCTTGCGGGGCTGGTCGTCGGGCAGAAAGCTGTCGAGCGTCAGCACGCTCTCGCTCAGGCGCAGCTTCGCCAGCTTGTCGGCCGCGCCTTGCGCCGCGGCTTGGGAGGGCAGCACCGCTTCGATCGTGTAGGGGTTGGTGATGGGGTCCTGCATCAGATCGTGCAGCACGCGCAGCGCCTCGCTATGCGGGTCCTTGGTGTGCAGCGGGTCGCCATCGAAACCAATGCCAGGCGCCAGCACACCGCCCAACAGCGCGGCTAGCCCGAACACGGCCACGACGGCGTGGCGATGTCGGTGCAGCACGGGGTCCATGGCGCGCGCAAAGGCGAAGCCGACCTCGCGCTTCTCGCGCTTGGGCCGGCACAGGCACAGCATGGCGGGCAGGAAGGTCAGCGTGCAGGTGAAGGCGATCAGCATGCCGGCGCCGGCGATGATGCCGAGCTGCGCCACACCCACGAACTGGGTCGGCGTGAAGGCCAGGAAGCCGGCCGCCGTGGCCAGGGCGGCGACGAGGATCTGCGCGCCCGAGCGCCGGCCGGTCTCGCGCATGGCTTCGACCATGTCGGGGTAGGTGACGCGCCGCTCGCGCAGGCGCACGGTGAACTGGATCGCGAAATCGACGGCAATGCCGGTGAAGAGCACGGCAAAGGCGATCGAGATCAGGTTCAGCGTGCCGATTGCCAGCGCGGCAAACCCCGTCGTCAGCAGCAGGCCGAGCACCAGGGTCGCCATGATCGGCACCATCAGGCGCCAGCTTCGCACCGCCAGATACAGCCAGACCAGCACGAGCACGAAGCTGCCGGCCAACCCGGCGACCGCACCCTTGGCCACGGTGGCGAATTCCTGGTCGTCCATCACCACCGAGCCGGTAAGTCGCACCTGTGCGTCGTGGCGCCGCACCCAAGGGATCGCCGCCGCGGCCGCACGCACCACGGCGGTGGCCTCGCCGCCTGGTTGCAGGGCGCCGTAATCGAGCACCGGCTTGCACAGCACGAAGCGGAAGCGCCCGGCCTGGTCGGCCAGCTTGCCGGCCAGCAGCTCCTCCCACGACAGGGCGTGAGGGTGGCCGGAGGCGGCCGAGGCAAGCGCGCGATGGAAGCTGCCCAGCGCGGGCGCCACGCCCACGATCGACTGGTCGTGTTGCACGCCCTGGACCACCAGGCCCAGGGCTGCGAAGAGCCCGCGCAGGCTTGGGTCCGCGTTGAGCTGGCCGAGGAAGGGCTGGGCGTCGATCGTGCGGTCGAGGATTTCTGTAAGGTCGGGCGTGCCGATCAGCAGGAAGGCGTTCTTCTGCAGATACGGCAATGTGTCGGGCTGGCGGATCTGAGTGAAATGGGTGTGGTCGGCTGAGAGGCGGGCGGCGAGGGCGGCGGCTGTGGCTTCGGCTTCCTCCGGGATGCGGGCGCTGATGACGGCGACGATCAGGTCGTCGTTCTGGGGGAAGAGGTGGGCGAGCGCATCGGTGCGCTGCTTCCAGTCCAGCTTGGCCGAGAACATGCCGCCGGTGTCTGTGGTGACGCCTAGATAGGTGCGCGTGCTCCACAGGCTGGCCGCGGCGAGCAGGATTGCGATGGCCAGGACAAGGGTGCGGTTGCGGGTGCAGGCGGCGACCAGGGGCGGCAGGATGGCCCGGGTGGCCGTGGCGATGTTCATTGGGCTCGTTTCGAAATGAGAAAGGCTGGGGGAAATGTGCCATCCCCCCCAGACCCCCCGTCTTTATTCAGGACGACTCTACAAAATCGACGGGGGGTTTGGGGGGGATGGCACATCTCCCCCAATCTTGACAGACGCAATAAAGCCCATGATGTCCCGCAGCACCGGTGCCCGCCACCAAAAGGCCGGCGCAATCGCCGTAATCAGCCCGATATGCCCGATCCCCTTATACGTAATCACCTGCACATGCCCGCCCAAAGCGCGCATGCGATCGGCCAGCGCCAGCGTGTTGCGCGGCTTGACCTGGCCATCATCGGTGCCCGCCAGCAGGAGAAGCGGTGGCGCGTCCCCCCGCGCGTAGGTGATGGGCTGCGTGTCGGCACCGGCATCCTGGAAGACGGGTTTGATGTTGGCGTCGGTGATCGGCAGGAAATCGTAGGGCCCGGCCAGGCCGATCACGCCGGCGATGTGGTCTGGATCGGCGCCGGCGGCGCGCAGCCATTCACGGTCCAGCCCCAGCATCATGGCGTTGTAGGCGCCGGCCGAATGTCCCATCAGGAACAGCCCGCCCGTTCCCGTTTGCGCGGGATGGGCCTGCACCCATGCCGTTGCCTGCGCGCAGTCGCGCAGGAAATCGGGGTATTTCACCTCGGGATAGACGCGATAATTGGGCACCACCACGATGGCGCCCGCGCGCGCCATGGTGGCGGCCACGAACGGATAGATCGCCTTGCGGCCGGTCCGCCAGGACCCGCCGTAGAAGTAGATCACCACCGGCGTGGCTGCGCCTGCGGTCTTCGGGCGGTAGATGTCCAGCTTCTGCCGGGGCAGTTCGCCGTAGGCGACGTCTCGCGCGATCCGCACCCCGCCTTCCGACACCGTGGCGTTCAGCACGCCCGCGGGCGAGCACGCGGCAAGCCCTGAAGCCACCGCCGCGGCCAGCATACCCCGCCGTGCCGGCTTGCTCATGGTCCCACCAGGATGACATCGAGCGTGCGTGGGCCGTGCACGCCGGCCACGCGCTCGAGCTCGATATCGGCCGTCGCCGACGGTCCGCTGAAGAAGGTGACGGGACCGGCTGCGACGGCCCGTGCGAGTGCGGGCAAGGCCTCGGGCAGCAGGCCCACGATCTGATCGGATTGCACGATGCACAGATGGTAGTCGGGCAGCAGGGTCAAGGCGCGCCGGCCGCTGAGCGCGCCGCCGTCAAGCAGGATCGTGCCGCTCTCGGCGATGGCGATCACGCAGCCGGTCATGGCACCCTGGGCGTCATTGAGGTCTTGCGGTGAGAGGTGGTCGTCTTCGCGCAGGCCGGGCGGCCGCCAGGATGGGGGGAGGCCAGGAGGTACCAAGATGTGCTGGAGGCCGCGCGCGGCAAAGCGGGCGGCGGCCATGGCGGGGAGGGCGGCCACGCCTGGGGCGCGGCTGACGGTGACGCCGTAATCGGTCAGGCGGGCCGAGAAGCGCGCGATCAGGGCGTCGCGGTCCAGGCCGCTGCTCGCCCGGTAGTCGTGCCTGGCGGGGCGCGGATCTTCCAGGGGCCGGGCGGCGCGGATGGCGGAGAGGATGTCGTCTCGTGCGGTCATGTCGCGGTGCTCGCAGAATGGAAGCTGTCCTTTTCTAGAAAAAGGACTGTTGCCTTACTCTCTTTCCCACTTCTTGCTACCACGGCGGCCAACCCCGGACATCGCCATGACGCTGCACGTAGCCCTGACCCACCGCACCAGCTACGACTACGACCACCCGGTGACGCTCGGGCCCCAGACCATCCGCCTGCGCCCCGCCCCCTACGCCCGCACGCCCATCCTCTCCTACGCCCTGCGCGTCAGCCCGGACCCGCATTTCCTCAACTGGATGCAGGACCCGCAGGGCAATTTCCTGGCCCGGGTCGTCTTCCCCGAGCGCGTTACCTCCTTCGAGGTCACCGTGGATCTGACCGCGGACATGGCGACGATCAATCCGTTCGATTTCTTCCTCGAACCCGAAGCCGAAACCTTCCCCTTCACCTATGACCCGATCCTGGAGGAGGAACTCGCCCCCTTTCGCCGCACCCTGGCACCCGGCCCGCTGCTCGCCGCGTTGATCGCCGACATTCCGCGCACGGAAGCGGCGACGATCGACTTCATGGTGGACCTGAACCGGCGCGTGCAGGAACGCACCGCTTACGTCGTGCGCCTGGAACCCGGCGTGCAGACGCCCGAGGAGACGCTGGCGCTGCGCAGCGGCTCATGCCGGGACAGCGCCTGGCTGCTGGTCCAGCTCATGCGCCACATGGGCCTCGCCGCGCGTTTCGTCTCCGGCTACCTGATCCAGCTCACTGCCGACATCAAGCCGCTGCAAGGGGCTGCCGGCCCCAGCGCGGATTTCACCGACCTGCACGCCTGGGCGGAGGTCTATCTGCCCGGCGCCGGCTGGATCGGCCTGGACGCCACGTCCGGCCTGCTCGCCGGCGAGGGACACATTCCGCTGGCCGCCAGCCCGGACCCGGGATCGGCCGCCCCCATCAGCGGCCTGGTCGAACGCGCCGAGACCATCTTCGGCTTCGAGATGAAGATCGAGCGCATCGCCGAAACCCCGCGGGTGACCAAGCCCTACACCGACGCGCAGTGGCGCGACATCGGCGCTATGGGCGAGCGCGTCGAGCGCGCTTTGGCCGACCAGCAGGTGCGCCTGACCATGGGCGGCGAGCCGACCTTCATCTCCGCCACCGACATGGAGGGCGCGGAATGGACCGTCGATGCGCTGGGGCCGACCAAGCGCGCGCATGCCTGGCGCCTGCTGCGCCGCCTGGCCCCGCTTTGGGCGCCGGGCGCGGTCATCCACCAGGCGCAGGGCAAGCATTATCCCGGCGAGCAAGTGCCGCGCTGGGCGCTCGGCGCGCATTGGCGGCGGGACGGCGAACCCGTGTGGCGCAATACGGCGCTGCTCGCCACCGATGATGACACCGGTACGGCAAAGGCCGCCGACGCCGCCCGTTTTTGCGTGGCGCTGGCCGAACGCCTGCAAATCAGCCCCGATTACGTGCAGCCGGCCTATGAGGACCTGCACTACTATTTGTGGAAGGAGGACCGGCTGCCGGCCAACGTGCTGGCCGAGGCCAGCCACGTGGCCGACCCTTTGGAACGCGCGCGCCTGGCCCGCGTCTTTGCCGGCCCGCTGGGGGCGGAGACCGGCAGCGTGTTGCCGCTTCGCCGCGTGGCCGCCAATGGCTCCCGCCGCTGGCAATCCGGCCATTGGCAATTTCGCAATGCCACGCTGTTCCTCTTCCCTGGCGATGCGCCGATGGGCTTTCGCCTGCCGCTGCAATCGCTGCCTTGGGCCGAGGCCGCCAGCATCGACCAGGATGTGCCGGTTGATCCGTTCGCCCCGCAAGGCAAGCTCGCGCCGCACGGCCGCCAATTCGGCTTACACGGCGTCCCATCGCAGGATGGCCCGCGCGGCGGCTTCGAGGCGCCCATGCCCCAGGACGCGCCGCTTGCCGTCGGCCGGGAGGCCCCGGAGATCGTGCGAACCGCGCTGACCGTCGAGCCGCGTGACGGCAAGATCCACGTTTTCCTGCCGCCGCTCTACGCCGTGGAGGACTGGCTGGACCTGGTGGCGGCCATCGAGGACACGGCGGCAAGCTTCGGCACGAAAGTGGTGCTGGAAGGCTATCCACCGCCGCGCGACGCGCGCCTCAACCAGTTCTCCGTCACCCCCGACCCCGGCGTCATCGAAGTCAATATTCATCCCGCCGAAAGTTGGGACGACATGCTGGCCCGCACCGAACAGCTGTATGAGATCGCGCGCGAGACGGGCCTGGCCGCGGAGAAATTCATGCTGGACGGCCGCCATGTCGGCACAGGCGGGGGCAACCACATCGTCATGGGTGCCGCACGCCCGGAGGACAGCCCGTTCTTGCGCCGGCCCGACCTGATAAAATCCCTTGTCGGATTTTGGCACAACCACCCGAGCCTGTCGTATTTGTTCAGCGGCCTGTTCATCGGCCCCACCAGCCAGCATCCGCGCATCGATGAAGCGCGCATGGACAGCCTCAACGAACTCGAAATCGCCTTCAGCCAGATACAGCCATATAAAGAAACCCCGCCCTGGCTGGTCGATCGCCTGCTGCGCAACGTGCTCGCCGACGTCACGGGAAATACCCACCGCACCGAATTCTGCATCGACAAGATGTACGCGCCCGAATCCTCGACCGGCCGCCTCGGCCTGGTCGAATTCCGCGCTCTGGAAATGCCGCCGGACGCGCGCATGGCCGCGGCGCAAATCCTGCTGATGCGCGCGGCCGTGGCCGCCTTCTGGCAAAGCCCCTACGAACGCACCCTGATCCGCTGGGGCACCCGCCTGCATGACGATTTCATGCTGCCGCATTACGTGGACGAAGATTTCTCAGGCGCGCTTGAGGAATTCGCACAACTGGGTTTTGCCTTGGATCGCGCCTGGTTCGAACCGCACTTCAATTTCCGCTTCCCCAAAATCGGCGACGTTACCGCACACGGCGTCAATCTCGAACTGCGCCACGCGCTCGAACCCTGGCACGTGCTGGGCGAGGAACCCGCCGCCGGCGGCACCGTGCGTTACGTCGACAGCTCCACCGAGCGCCTGCAAACCAAAGTTACCGGCTGGCTGCCCGAACGTTTCGCGCTCGCGTGCAACGGTGCGCAAGTGCCGCTGCAGGAAACCGACACAGTGGGCACCTTCGTCGCCGGCGTGCGCTTCAAGGCGTGGAACCCGCCATCCTCCCTGCACCCCACCATCAGAGCGCAAACCCCGCTGATCTTCGATATCTACGACACATGGACCGGCCGCAGCCTCGGCGGCCTGACCCACCACGTCTCCCACCCCGGCGGACGCTCCTACGAAACCTTTCCCGTCAATGCCAACGAAGCCGAAGCCCGCCGCCGCGCCCGCTTCTTCCCCATCGGCCACACTGCCGGCGCTACGGGCGCGCCACGGCCGGTTCCCGGGCGCGAGCACCCGCGCACGCTGGATCTGCGGCGGGCGGCTTGTGGGTAGGAAGGCCAGAGCAGCAAAGTGAAAACGAAAAGTCTTGGGGAGTTGTGCCATCCCCCCAAACCCCCCGTCATTTTATAGAGTCAGGCCCAAAAATTGACGGGGGGGATGGCACATCCCCCCATCCTACAGCTTCACTCGATTGACCGGCCAGGAAAGGCGCTCAGCTTGGAAGATCCAGAAATCGACAGCCTTGCGCGCCAGGTCGCCAGACTGACTGGCGAGACCCTGACAGTAGCGGTTCGCACCTCATTAGCGGAGCGGCTGGGGCGCGAGCGGCTAAGGCGCGGCCGCCCTGCCAACCTCGCCGACGAGCTGGAAGCCATTGCGCGGCGTGGCGACGCCCTGCCGATCCTCGATGATCGTTCGGCTGAGGAAATTCTCGGCTACGACGAGCACGGTCTGCCGTCCTGATGGTGATCGACAGCTCGGCCTTGATCGCCATCATGATGGGCGAGCCGGAGCGCCGACCCTTTATCGAAGCGATCACCGCGGCTGATGCGCGCCTGATCGGAGCGCCGACGATGCTTGAGGCCAGCATGGTGGTGCTGAGCCGCACCGGGGAAGCCAGGCTGGCTGATCTGCGCGACTTCTGTGCGCGTGGCGCGGTGGAGACGGTTTCATTCGGGTCCGAACACCTCGATCTCGCCATCGACGCATTCCGGCGCTTCGGCAAGGGGCGTCACCCGGCGGGCCTTAATTTCGGCGACTGCTTCTCCTATGCCCTCGCCCGTGCGACCGGTGAGCCCTTGCTGTTCAAGGGCGGCGATTTCGCCAAGACCGATATCAGGCGAGCCGTTTGAGCCCGCCTGCTCGCCAAAAGCTGATCGAGGCCTCCATTCCTCTGGAGGCAATCAACAAGGTCTCGGCGCGGGAGAAATCGATCCGGCACCGGCACCTTCCAATGCTCCGCCGCTGGCATGACCCCATCGCGTGACGAGTTGCTCGACGGCGAGGGACGGCTGAGCCGGCCTTGGCGGCGTATGTTGGGAACGTTGCTGGGAATGGGTGTAGCGACGTTGCGAACGCGCGCGGCGGAATTGAATCGCGCTTTGGCGGAGGAGGGCGCGGCGGCGGTGATGGCCGCACCTGGAAGCACACCATGGCGGTGCGATCCTGTGCCGTTTTTGCTGACCGAGCCTGTGTTTTCTGCATTGGCGGCTGGATTGGCGCAGCGGGCGCGGTTGCTGGAGGCGGTGCTTTCGGATGTGTACGGGCGGCGGGATTTGTTGCGGTTGGGATTGTTGCCGCCGGCTCTGGTTTATCCCTCGCCGCACTATTTGCGGCCTTGCCGGATTGGGATTGGCGGCCGGCATTTGTTTTTATATGCCGCCGATGTCTTGCGGGTCCCGGATGGGTCTTGGCAGGTTTTGGCCGACCACACGGCCGAGCCTGCGGGTTTGGCGCATGTTCTGGAAAACCGGCGCATGATGGCGCGCGTGTTGCCCGACATGTTCCGCAGTATGGAGGTGGCGCAGATACGCCCCTTTTTCGATGCGTGGCAGGATGCGTTGCAGCGTCTGGCCCCGCCCGGCGGCAGCCCGGGCCTGGCGTTGCTGACGCCGGGGCACGGCGATCGGCGCTGGTTCGAGCATGTGGTGCTGGCGCGCGAATTGGGATGCAGCCTGGTGGAGGCTGGGGATTTGACGGTGCGCTCGGGCGCGCTGTGGGTGAAGAATTTGCGCGGGCTCAGTCCGGTGCAGGTGTTGTTGCGCTATCAGAATGCGTTGGCGCTCGATCCGCTTGAGTTGCACGAGGGCGTGCGCGGCGGCATTCCGGGGCTGTTTGGTGCGGTGCGTGATGGCACGGTGCAGGTGCTCAATGCGCCGGGCGCCGGCTTTGCCGAGGCGCCCGGCCTGGCCGGGCTGCTGCCTGCGTTGTGCCGACATGTGCTGGGCGAGGAATTGCGGCTTGCCAGTGTGGAATCGCGTTGGCTGGGCGATCCGGAAGCCACGGCGATGGTCGAGGCCGAGCCGGACGAATGGACGATCAAGCCGGCCTGGTCGCGCCTTGGTCCAGTCGATGCGCATCGTCTGGCGGAGCAGCCCTGGGCTTACGCCGCGCAGCGCCGTGTGGCGGCCAGTTTCGTGCCATGCATCGGTGCGGGCGAGGTGCTCGAGCCGCGCAGCGTCACCCTGCGCCTGTTTATGCTTTTCGACGGCACCGCCTGGCGCGCGCTGCCGGGCGGTCTGGCGCGCGTGGCCGACCAGCCTGGGGTCGCCCGCCGCACGTCCAAGGACGTGTGGGTGCTGGAGGAGGAGGGCAGCGACATCCTGGGCCCCGGCAATCTGGCCGTGCCCGCTTTGCCCATCCGCCGCACCGCGGGCGACATGCCCAGCCGGGTCGCCGACAATTTCTACTGGTTCGGCCGTTATCTGGAACGGCTGGAAAATGCGGCGCGTCTGACGCGCACGTTGCTGGGGCGCCTCTCGCGGGCCGGGCTGCTGCCGCGCGATTTGCCGGAACTGGCCGCGCTGTCTGCGTGCCTGGTGGAAGCGCGCATGATCAGCGCAGACATCGCCGCCGGCGCGGCGCCCGCCGTCCTGGTCGAGATGCTGCGGCGAGGGCTGTCGGCCGAGGGCGGGACGATGGCCTGGCTCACCGCGCAGGTGCAGCGCCTGGGCGACACGTTGCGGGACCGCCTCAGCGGCGAGATGCACAGCATGATCGCCCATGGCGGGCGCGGGCTGAAGGGCGCGCGCATGGCGCTGGCCGCGCGTCGGGCCGGATTGGCGCCGGGTGCCAGCACCGGGCTGCTTGGCGATTTCGCCGGGCGCGTGCTGGAGTTTTCCGCCGCCGTCAGTGGATATGCTGCCGAGAACATGGTGCGCGGCGGCGGCCGGCTGTTCCTCGACCTTGGCCGCCGCATCGAGCGCGCGCACGCCATTTCCAGCCAGTTGGCCTTTGCGTTGGACGTGGCGCCGGAGCGCGTGGAGGCGGGGCTGGGGCTGGCGCTGGAGTTGTGCGACAGCGTGCTGACCTATCGCAGCCGCTATCTGAGCGTGTTGCAGCCTGCGCCGGTGCTGGATCTGGTTCTGGCCGATGCCGGCAATCCGCGCAGCCTGGCCTTCCAGCTCATCGGCGCGCGGCAGACATTGTTGGAGCTGGCGGGCGGGGATGCCTCGCCATTGGCCGCGATGCTGGATGGCGCGATCGAGGAGACGTGCGCCATTGTGGCGGGGTTGGTGGGCGCGGCCGATCAGGCGCATGAAGCGGCAGGCGTGGCCGACCGGCTGCGGCGGATAGAGGGGCAGGTGGCGGAGCTGTCGGACGCGTTGGGGCGTCAGTATTTCGCGCTGCTTCCGCTCGTTTGGGCGGAAAGTCTGGGTGTCTCAGCCGGGATTGTTTGAAGCCAAACGCCGGTCTTTATACCGGCCAGCAGAAAGATTGATTCTCGGAATAAGGCTGGGGGAGATGTGCCATCCCCCCCAGACCCTCCGTCTTTAATCAGGACAAGGTCTAAATGAATGACGGGGGGTTTGGGGGGGATGGCACATCTCCCCCAATCTTCCTCCCCCTGACTATGTGTCAGTCTCAACGCGGATTGGCATTAGTTAAGATTCGCCCAGAACTTTGCGCAACGAGGCCTCTATTTCGCCACCGCAATAGGTTTGGCCATAATCTTTCTTCGTCTTCGCGGCCAGCCTGGCAAGCGGCGGCAGATCAGCAATACGCCGCGCGAGCGCGGCAATCATGGGCGCGGCTGCCTCAAGGATCGGCGCGACCTTGGGCAAGCGGCTGGTCATGGTGGACCACAAGGTCGATGTCACGATGTCGGCAAGCCCCGGCGCCTCGCCGCCCAGCAGAAAGCCGGCCTCTGCCTCCAGGCCGTGACGGCGTCCGGTTTCCTCCCAGAACGACATCCACTTCGCCAGGCGCGGGACGAATTCCTGCCAGCGCGCTTTCGTCCACATCTGCCGGCCGCCATCCAGGGTGATTTCGTCGATCACGTCATTGGCGTCATGCACGACCTTCATGGTCATCGCGCGCAGTGCAGAGGAAGCGGGCATCAGATCCAGCGTCTCGCCCAGATAGAGGATCACGGCCGGCATCTGGGCGATGGCAAATTCGGCCTTTTTATCGATCAGCATGGGCGGGCCCATGAACGGGACGGGCATGCGCGCCACCGCGCCTTCCATCAGCTTGGAGATCGCGGCACCGTCATGCTCGGTCCAGGTCTTTCCGGCAAAGGCCAGGACGGCGCGCACGAACTGGCCGCGGAACGGCACGGGCCAGTAGTAGAGGTCGTAGTCCGACATTTCATACCAGTCAGCAGAAAGATTGACTCTCAGAGTAAGGCTAGGGGAGATGTGGCTGAGGTATACGTCAGCCCCATCTCCCCCAAACCTTTCTCGCTTGGTTCATGTGCCAGTTTCAACGTCGGTTAGTATAGGTCATTCGCGTATTGAATGCAGCAGAGCGGCCAACTCATCAGAATTCAGCGTCTTTATTCCGCCTGAGTGGCCTTCTGATCGTTCCATGATCACGGCATGACTCCATCCCGGTATCGTCGGCCCCGGCCATAAGAGAAGACGAATGGCCCCATTCTCGTCTGCCGTGTTCAGGCTCACCGACAATAGCGGGAGAGGAGGCGTAGCCGTATTGAGCTGCCAGCCCGATCAATGTTCATCAAGCCAGGCAGAAACGGCCGTCAGATTGGCCGCGGTCAACGGTCTCGAATTTGTCTGAATGCTGTCGAAAACGTTCCCCGACATCAAAGCAGGAGGTGCCGCACGTGTCGCATGCGTGCCTGCCAACATCGCGAGCGTCATCCAGAAACCTGATGCGAGACGCCTCCGAAAGCCCATCGTCATAATCCTACCCTGAAACGCACCACTGAAAGGTGCACGTCAACCCTTGCACAGAAAATTCGACGGGGCCGGAAACATTCACCTGGAGAACCTCCCCACCCACGACGGCCGTGTTCGGCTTATTCTGCCGCAGGCGATGACACGGGGCACGTCCGAGCGTATATAGGCGCAGCCATGCCATACCCTGCCATCAAGGTCGCAAACGCTTTCCTGGACCTCGCCAGATCCGCGCAGCCGCCTATCCCGATGACGCCGATCAAGATCATCAAGCTGGTCTATATCGCCAATGGCTGGGCCCATCCGCTGCTTGGCGGGCGCCTGGTGCGCGAGGACGCCGAGGCGTGGACCTATGGCCCCGTCATCCCCGACCTCTATGACGCGGTACGCCGCTATCGGGCCGCACCGATTAGCGAGCCCATTCCCGGAGCGGAGGACGCGCCCGGGCTCAGCGAGCCCGAACGGCAATTGCTCGCCTCGGTGATGGATGCGTATGGCTCGCTCTCCGGCACCCAGCTTTCGGCGCTGACCCACCTGCCCGGCACGCCCTGGTCGATCACCTGGGAACAAGGCGGCCAAAGGAACAGCGTCATCCCCGACGCGCTGATCGCCCGCCACTACACCGCACTCGAGGCGCAGCGTCTGGCCGATGGCAAGCTTCCCGGCACTTCCCCGGCCTAGACCCGACGAGCTCAGTGAGGGCCCTGACGCGATCAGGGAGGTGGCGGCCCTGGCCGCCGACATCGATCTCTCTCGCCGGGCGCTCAACGATTTCAACGATCTCGGCCGCAGCGACAATCGCGAGAAGCACCTGCACGTGGTGCTGGTGCTGGGCATCTACCTGGTGGGCGCGTGCTGCGCCTTCATGTTCGCCGTTCTGGTCGTGCGATACACCTTTCCGCCGCGGCTGCGCCCGTTGCACGAGGCGGACACAACGCGTCTGGCCACGTTCCTGTTCAGCTTCACGGTGGGCGCATTGCTCTCGGCCGGCGCCAGCCGCCTGAAGCGCCAGCAGGACAGCGCGAGCGCGGACCGGCAGGGCGGATGATCTACACGGTGCGCCACATCACCAGCTACGCCTATGGCAGCCCGGTCGATCTCGGCGCCCATTTGCTGCACCTGCGCCCGCGCCCGCTGCCCTGGCAACACGTTCTCGACGTATGCCTGACCGCGGCCCCGGCGCCCGCGCGCATCGACCGCGGCCAGGATTGCTTCGGCAACCTGGTCGACTGGCTCTATCTGGACGCGCCCCATCCCAGCTTTGCCGTCACACTGGATGCCCGGGTGCAGGTCGACGCCCCGCCGCTACCGGATGCTGCCGCAACGCCCCCCTGGAGGAGCGTGGCAGGCGCAGCCTTCGCCGGCGGGCAGGCCGGGTTCGAGGCGGCCGAGTTCCTGTTCGACAGCCCGATGATCCCCGCCGTGCCCGAAGCGCGCGATTACGCCGCGCGATCCTTCCCGGCCGAGCGTCCGATCCTGGCCGCCCTGCTGGACTTCAACGCACGCATCCGGCGTGACTTCGCCTTTCGCGCCGGCAGCACCACGGTCAATACGCCGGTGCGCCAGGTGCTCGCCCAGCGAGCCGGGGTGTGCCAGGATTTTTCGCACGTAATGATCGCCGGCCTGCGCGGGCTGGGCCTGCCGGCGCGCTACGTTTCGGGCTACATCCGCACCTATACGCCGGCGGGCAAGGCGCGCCTGGCTGGCTGCGACCAGAGCCATGCCTGGGTCGGCTGCTGGCTGGGGCCAGAACATGGCTGGATTGATCTTGACCCCACCAATGGCCTGGTCATCGCCGATGAACACGTGGTTCTGGGGTGGGGGCGCGATTACAGCGACACCTGCCCTGTGCGCGGCGTCATCCTGGGCGGTGGCGACCATTGTGTCACCAGCGGCGTTGACCTGGTGCCTGCGTGAGCCGGAGGAAGGCCAGAGGCTCTGCCCCTGGAGGCCCCAGACCCCCGTTTGTTAGGTGTAGGAGGGGGGCTGATGTCACAACGAACGAGTCAGCCCCCCTCCTACACCTAACAAATAGGTTCTAAGGACTTGTCCTTAGCGGGGGTCCAGGGGCATAGCCCCTGGCCTTTTCGGCTAGCGCCAGCGGGAGTCATGGCGCAGGCTACACTGGGCAGGCATGCGGCGGAGGTTGATCGGGTGCTGGCGGCAAACGGGTTGTTGGACGGCTACGACAAAAAGCACTTCTTTTGCGAGTTGATGGACGGCGCCGCGCATGATCCGGCCCTTGCCCTGATTGCCGAGCGCCTCTCATGCATGGACCCGGCCGAGTTGGGCCGCCGCGCCAGGATTGCCGAAGCCGAATTGTATAATCAGGGCATTACCTTCACCGTCTACTCGGACAAGGACGCGATCGACCGCATCCTGCCCTTCGATCTAATTCCGCGCGTGCTGACGGCGCGCGAATGGGATGTGCTGGAACGCGGGGTTTGCCAACGCGTGGCTGCGCTGAACGCTTTTCTGCATGACGCCTATCACGACCAGCATATCCTGAACGATAACGTGGTGCCGCGGGCGCTGGTGCTGGGCAACAGCAATTACCGGCCGGAGATGGTGGGGCTCGATGTGCCGCTCGGCACCTATGTGCATGTCTGCGGCGTCGATATCGTGCGTGACGAGACCGGGGCTTTTTTGGTTCTGGAGGATAATGCGCGCACGCCATCGGGCGTGTCCTATGTGCTTGAAAACCGCAACATGACGCGCCGGCTGTTCGGCGATCTGATGGACGGCATTGCCGTGCGCCCCGTCGGCAGCTACGGCATGCGCCTGCAGCAGGCGTTGGCCGAAATTGCGCCCGCCCATGTCAGCGACCCGCAGGTCGTGCTGCTCTCGCCCGGCGTTTACAACTCCGCCTATTTCGAGCATATCTTTCTGGCGCGGGAAATGGGCGTGCCGCTGGTCGAGGGTCGCGACCTGGTGGTTGAAGACGGCTGCGTCTGGATGCGCACGACCGCGGGCCTGGCGCCGGTGCATTCGATCTATCGGCGCCTGAACGACGATTTTCTCGACCCCGATGTCTTTCGTGCCGACAGCACGCTGGGCGTGCGCGGCCTGATCGAGTGTTGGCGACGCGGGCGCGTGGGCCTGGCCAATGCCGTAGGCACCGGCATTGCCGATGACAAGGCGATCTACGCCTACATGCCGCGCATCATCCGCTATTACCTCGACCAGGAACCCATCTTGGCCAACGTGCAGACGCATATTTGCGGCGAGGCGGATGGCCTGGCCTACACGCTCGACAATCTCGCCGACCTTGTCGTCAAGCCGGTGGGCGAATCGGGCGGCTATGGGCTGATCATCGGCCCGCACGCCAGCGTGGCCGAACGCGATGCCTTCCGCGCGCAACTCCTGGCCGACCCGGCCAATTACATCAGCCAGCCGATGATCAGTTTATCGGTGTCGCCCACGCTTTCCGGCAACAGCCTCTCGCCCCGCCACATCGATTTGCGGCCGTTTGCCATTACCGGCAACAAGACGTGGGTCCTGCCCGGCGGCCTGACGCGTGTGGCGCTGCGTGAAGGTTCGCTCGTCGTCAATTCCTCGCAAGGCGGCGGGTCGAAAGACACCTGGGTCCTGGAATAGACCATGCAGGAACAGTCCCAGTCACAGTCTCAGTCTTGCGGCCCCAGGCATGACGCGGTCCCGCGCCATTCCGCGCTGCTCTCGCGCTACGCCGAAAACCTTTTCTGGCTCGCCCGCTACATGGAGCGTGTCGAAGCGCTTGCGCGCATCCTCGATGTCACCGACACGTTCGTGCGCCACGGCGCCGATCAATCGGGCTGGGAATCCGTGGTGCGCATCAATGCCGATGACGAAGCCTTCTTCAAGAGCCATCGCGCGGCCAACGCCGAGAGCGTGCTCGATTTCTACCTGATAGACCGCGGCAACCCCAACTCCATCGTATCCTGCATGATCGCCGCCCGCGAGAATGCACGCGCGCTGCGCCCGCTGATTTCGACCGAGATGTGGGCGCACATCAACATGTTCAGCAACCGCGTGCGCACGCTGACCGCGGCCGATGCCGCGCCCTCGCGCGTCTCCTCGCTCTGCACGTTTCTGAAAGAAGCCTGCCAGACCCATACCGGCATTACCGAGGGCACAATGTTCCGTGACCAGGGCTGGGCCTTCTACTGCATCGGCAAATACCTCGAACGCGGTGATCAGACTTCGCGCCTGGTCGATATCAAATATCACACGCTGCTGCCCTCGGTGAGCGATGTGGGCGGGGCTGTCGATGTCGCGCAATGGCACGCGCTGCTGCGCGCGGCCTCGGGCTATCACGCCTTCCGCCGCGTTCATCCGTCAGAGATGACGCCGGGCCTGGTTGCGGGCTTTCTGTTGCTCAATCACAGCTTTCCCCGCTCGGTCGTACTCTGCGTCAGCCAGGCCGATACCTATCTGAGCCTGCTCAGCTCCGGCTGGGGGCTGCGTGGCACCTATGCCGCGCAGGAGCGGCTGGATGAATTGCGCGCGGCCCTTGCAGATCAGACGATCGAAATGATCCTGCAACGGGGTTTGCATGAATTTATGGACTACGTGCAGTTGCAATTGACTTTCGTGCATAATGCCGTTGCCGCGGCTTTCTGGCCTCCCGCCGCGGCGGCCTGACGGCCTCAACCTTCGGTGTACGCGCTTGCGGGTTTACCGCGCGTGCGCCAGTCTGCCCATCATGCGCCGGCAATCAAATCCGTCCGTCGTTGCCCCTGTCCACTACTTGCCTCGCGCCAGGCCGCGACGGCGATGGGCGGGTGTCGTGTGGGGGCTTGCCCTCGTTGCGATCATGGTGGGTCTCGGGCGTCTGGCCGGTCCTGCGGCGGCGCTGCTCATGCGCGCGGCCACGATCCTGCTGAGCGTTGCGCTGGTGGCCGGGGCGATCGCCTTTGCGGCGTTCGGCATCTGGGTGGCGCCTTCGTTGAGGTCGCGTCGCGCCGGGTAAGGCTGGGGGAGATGTGCCATCCCCCCCAGACCCCCCGTCATTATTGAAGGCGAGGTCTTAAAATCGAAGGGGGGTTTGGGGGGGATGGCACATCTCCCCCAATCTTCCTTAGCTTCGCCGTTCAAGCCTTGGGCTTCTGCCCACTTTCGGTGCCTTTTGCCGCCGCAGCCCCCGGCGCCCCAGCGCTGACAGCGCCGCTATCCGGCGTGCCGGCCTTTTTCTGCGTGGCGGCACTGGATTCAACGTTGCTGCCCGATGCGGGCCCGGATGTCGTGCCCGCCGCCTGGCCTTGAGGGGCGGTCTGCTGGGCAGTGGCGGACGCGCCAAAAATCAGCGCCAGCGCTGCGGCATAGGCTGCGATTTTCACGTTGGACATATTCGTTCTCCCTTGCGCCGCTGATTGCGGTTTCGTGACAGGGTGCGGCTGGCTGTCAGGACGATACGCTAATCGGGAAGTTGCAGCATCCGGCGACAAGCTGTCGTGAATGATACCAATTGCCAGTATGTTGACGCACCAGAAGGAAGAACTGGAGGACCGTGCCGGTCCCACAGACCCCCGTCTTCATTTTAGGCCCGCGCTACTTTCCAAATATCGTTCCGCCGGATTGCGGCACGCGCTCAACGCCGTCACCAGCTGCAATAACGCCCTGCCGCTTCAGGCAATCATTCACCGCCCGGGCCCTGGTTGACGCAATCAGGTCCGCGGACTGGCTCATGAAATAGGGGTTGCTCACGCTTTTCAGCGTCATCTCCTTTACCGCGGGCGTGCTTTCCGCCTGCGCCTGGCAGAACGCCATAGGTCCGCGCGGCGGAGCGCCGCACGAAGCTGCGCTCAGCAGCGCGCAGAGGCTCAACGCGCGCCTCATTGGTTCAGCCATTCATCGATCAGCCGGCGCGCGATGGAAAAATCCGGCGGCAGGATGAAGCCTTCCGGCGCGCGCAGTTGCGCGCGCGTGAACCAGGCGGCGTCCACGATTTCGTGTGGGTCAATCGTGATTTCCTCACTCTCCGCTTCGGCATGAAAGCCCAGCATGATGCTGCCGGGGAATGGCCAGGGCTGGCTGGAATGATAGCGCGCACGCACCGCAATCACGCCCGTCTCCTCGGCCACTTCGCGCGCCACCGCCTCCTCCAGGCTCTCGCCCGGCTCGACGAACCCGGCCAGCGTGGTGAAGACGCGCATGTCGCGCAACGCCACCGGCTGGCCGAGCAAAGCGCGCTCGCCGTGCTCGGGGTGGCGGTGGATGACGAGCATGATGACCGCCGGATCGGTGCGCGGAAAATGATGCGCGCCGCAGCCCTGGCACAGCAGCACATGGCCGGCCTGGCTGGGCGCGTTGGCCGCGCCGCAGACACCGCAAAAGCGGTTGCGCGTGCGCCAATGCGCAAGCGCGCGCGCGTGGGCGAGCAGCGCGGCATCGCGCGGCGCCACCGCGCCACCAATGCGGCGCAGGTCGATGAAGCGCGCCGGCGACGTGTGGGGCAGGGGGGTCTCGAGTGCAGAGACATCGAGCGCGAAGACCGCCACGCCGTCAAGCAGCCCCATCAGCGCCCAGGTGGCATCGGGCAGCAGGGCCGCCACGTCCTGCGTGGGCAGCAGCACGGCGCGGTGCGCGCCATCGGGCTGCGACGCCATCAGGTTGCGGCCTCGCCAGACCGGCAGGAACAGGCTGGCCGGGTCGGCGAGGTGGGCGGCGGCCCAGGCGCTATCGGCCCGGCGCGTGCCGGCGCGGTCCAGGGGGCTGCCGGTGAGGGCGTTCGGGCGCATGCGGGCCTAGGTGCAAGAAAGACCGGCAAAAGGCCAGAGGGCGCTGACGCTGGAACCCTAATGCAACTTTAACGTGTGGTTAAGTCTTCGGTAAACCCAGGAGGCACAACATGCGCAACATCATCCTGCCCGCTGCCCTGCTGGCATCCGCCACGACCTGCCTTCACGCCCAGACAGGCATAACCGTGGACGCGACCGCGAACCAGCACGCGATTTCGCCGCTGATCTATGGCGTGGCCTTTGCCGCCCAATCCGATCTGACCGCGCTGAATGCGCCGCTCAATCGCTCGGGCGGCAATCGCACGAGCACGTATAATTGGCGTGCCTCGGCCAGCAACACGGCCAGCGACTATTATTTCGAGAGCTATCCCGATCCGTCGGCCACACAAGGTTCCTCCGCTGATGCATTCGTCGCCGCCGATGTTGCGGCCGGTGCGCAGAGCATGCTGACCGTGCCGCTGCTCGGCTACGTCGCCAAGCTGGGCGCAAATCGCGCCATTCTGCCGAGTTTTCCGGTGTCGCAATACGGGTCCCAATGCAGCGTCGATCCTTATGACACCAATGCCGGAGATGGCCTGCTGACCGATTGCAGCACCGACATCACCGGCAACAACCCGCTAATTGCCTACGTCAAGGACAATCCTGCAAAGGAGCAAGCCTGGATCAGGCACCTGACGAAAACCTGGGGCAAGTCCGCCGAGGGCGGCGTCGGCTACTACCTCATGGACAATGAGGCCAGCATCTGGTTTGCCACGCATAGGGACGCGCACCCGATCGGGCCGCACGGAACCGAATACGCAAACGACGTGATTGCCGCGTCCGCCAGGATCAAGGCGGTGGATGCCAATGCGCTGGTTGCGGCACCCGAGGAATGGGGCTGGGAAGCCTATTTCTACGACGGCTACGACCAGCAATACGCGCCCGGCCATGGCTATACCTATCCCGATCACGCCGGCATTCAGGGCGGCGTGGATTACATCCCGTGGCTGCTGGGCCAGTGGAAGGCGGTCGGCCACCCCGTCGATGTGCTCAGCGTGCATTTCTATCCGCAAGGCGGCGAGTACAGCAACGATGACAGCCTGGCGGCGCAGCAATTGCGCAACCGTTCCACGCGCCAGCTCTGGGATCCGAATTACAAATCCGAAAGCTGGATCAATGCGCCCGTCTTTCTTATCCCGCGCCTGCAGGCCTGGATTTCAAGCGCGTATTATGCCGGCACACCCGTGGCGATCACCGAATACAATTGGGGCGACGAGGCCAACATGAATGGAGCGACCACGCAGGCCGACATCTATGGCATCTTCGGCGCCTACGGCCTGAATATCGGCACGCGCTGGACCGTGCCGGCTGCCAGCACGCCCACCTACAAGGCGATGCAGATGTATCGCAACTATGATGGTGCTAAAAGCGGCTTTGGCGAAACCGGCGTTTCCGCCGGCGTGGCCAATCCAGACACCCTTTCCGCGTTTGCCGCAACGCGCGCCAAGGATGGAGCGCTGACATTGATGGTCATCAACAAGGTGCAGAGTGCGGCGCCGATTAGCGTCAGCCTGGCGCATTTTGCGGGTTCGGGGTCGGCGCAGCGGTGGCAACTGACCTCGTCGAATACGATCACGCAGCTTGGCAATCAGGCTTGGTCGGGCGGCACTTTGAGCGATACGGTGCCTGCGCAGAGCGTTACGCTGTATGTTTTACCCCCAGGATGAAGAAAAGAACTGGGGGGAATGTGCCATTCCCCCCAGACCCCCCGTCATCATTTAAGGCGAGGCCTAAAAATCGACGGGGGGTCTGGGGGGGGATGGCACATCTCCCCCCAGCCTTCCTTACCGCAATTGCGTCACCCGCGGCGCATAGACAATCCTGCACCCTTCGTCCTCCCTGGGCACATGATCCTGCGTCTTGAGGCTGAGGTTGGGATTATAGAACGGATCGCCCGCCTTCAGCATCTTGCCCCAACGCCGCGTCATCCGCCGCGTATCGGCCGGATGAAACACCTGCTTGGTCTGCGCGCGCGTCGCTGACTCATAATGAAACAGCATCGTGTAGCCATCATACAGCACGCGATACCCCGCCTGCCCGATGCGCAGGCACAAATCCGTGTCGTTGAAGCCGATGCCGAACTTTTCCTCGAACCCGCCAACCTGGGCGAACACGTCAGCGCGCATCATCATGCACGCAGCGGTCACCGCCGAGTAATCGCGCACCGATGTCAGCCCGCAATTATAGCCAAGGTTCCGCCGCCCGGCACGATCCAGATACACATCCTGCAACCGCAGCGCGTGATCGGCCGAATTATTGAACCCCAGCACCACGCCGGCATGCTGCACGCGCTGGTCGCTGTACATCAGCAGCGCTCCCACGGCGCCCACTTCGGGGCGATGCGCCAGGCTGCGCAGCCGGTCAAGCCAGCCATCCTGCGTCGCCTCGATATCGTTATTCAAAAATAGTACATAGCGCGCATCGCCGCCATGAAGCGCCACCGCCTCATTGTTCATGCGCGAGAAGTTGAATTCGCCCGCATAAGGCATCACCACGTGCCTGGCCGCGATTTCACGCAAATAGGCAATCGACGCCGGTTCGTCGGACTCATGATCGATCACCACCAGCCGGTAGGCCGCACCCGCCGCCGTCCGCTCGATGGACTCGACCGCCTTGCGCAAAAACGCATGCCCGTTCTTCGTCGGGACCACGATCAGGATCAGCCCGTCATCGCTCGGCCAATCGACATGGAACTGGTTGAACCATGGTCCTTCGCTGACACGCGCCCCCAGGCCCATCCGGTCCACGTGGCGCTGCAATGCGCCAATGGTCGCCGCCATCACGTCGTTCTGCTTGGCGTGCCCCGTGCTGCCCTCATGCGTGCGCCAGCGATAGAGCACGGCGGGCACATGCGCCACGCTGCGCGCCTGCTCGATCACGCGCAGCACGAAATCGACGTCGGCTGAAATGGCCAGGCTCTCATCCCAGCCGCCGACCCGCCGTGCCACTTCGGTGCGCACGCAGACCGGGTGCACGAAATAGGGGTGGCTCAAATAGAAATCATGGGAAAACGCCGGCCGCAGGCGGAATTCCAGAATGCCGCGCAGATGCTCGTCGGTCAGCGCCTCGTCGCCATAGATCAGGTCGGCATTCGTCTGCCGCGCCGTGCGGATCAGCTGCCAGACCGCATCGGGTTCCAGGTAATCGTCGTGATCCAGGAACGTCACGTATGGGTAGTTCGCCGCGCGCAGACCGAAATTGGTCGCGCGCGTCACGCCGACATTCTGCGGCGAACTCAGCAGCCTCACGCGCGGGTCTCGCGCGGCATAGCTCTCGATCAGCGGGCGCACATGGGGCGCGCTCGATCCGTCATCGATGCAAATCAGCTCCCACGCATCGCAGAATTGGTGGCGCACGCTCTCCAGCGCCTCGCTCAGCCAGGCGCGCGGCGTGTTGTAGACCGGCATGATGATGGAAATGCCCGTATCGCCGGCGCGATGGGTCAGCGCGCGGCGCAGGCGCGGCAGCACGCCTGGCTTGTTGAGCAGCACGTCCCGCCGGCGCAGGAAGCGCTGCATGTTGCCATTCTGCGTGATGCGAATGGGCGAACCGGCGACCATCGATCCGGTGCCGGCAAAGCGCACGGAGATTTCCTGGCCGATCAGGCGCTCGTAATGGGCGGAAATATCGACCTTGAAGGCGCACAACCCCTCGGCCAGTCCCGCACCCAAAAGGTCCCCGCGGAAATGGCTGGCGGGTCCGCTGCCCAGAACCTCGCCGCCCGGCCCGACCACTTCGACCATGACGCGCTGGTCCGGCCGGGTGCGGTCCAGCGCCCAGCCATGGGCGGACATGCCGTGCAGCGTATCGAAGCGGCCCATCAGCGCGGGCATGGGATCGACCACGACGGGGCTGCCCGTCAGCTCCGTGCGCGTGCCGGCCAGGCGCACGCTGATGCGCTTGGCCGCGGCCCCGTCCGCAGGCTTTGGCAAATCGAAGAAAAAGCCGCAGCGCGTGCCGCCCGTCTGGCCGTCCGCCCGTGCAATGTCGGTGCGCAACTGATCGGGTGCGGCCGTGCCCACCACGTCACCATCGATCAGCACGTCCAGCAGCGGCGGCGCGACGCCCGCCGCAAGGCGCAGCGCCCAGCCCTCCACCCGCGTCGGCGTCACGACGTCGAGGCACCCGAGCACGCCGAGCGCATTGGCCGCCAGGTTCAGGGGCGCCAGTCCGCTCGCCATGCCCCCCACGCGCAGGCCGAGTGCAGAACCCACAGATGGCGGCGACAGGCTGGCCAGCGGGATGCGATAGCTCCAGCGGCAAATATCCGGCTGGCGGGTGGCGATGCCCTGGCCCGCCAGACGGGCGCCATCCAGCAACTCGACGCCGATGGTATCGGCCAGGAAGGCCGCGCCGGAAAAGCCGCCGATAACCTCCAGCCCCTGCAGCGCCGGTGGCTCCAGCTCCAGCCCGTAGGCAGGCGCAAGCGGATAGGGCAGGGCCGTGAGGCTCTCGCACGACGGCAGGCGCATCAGTTCCAACGCGGCAAACAGCAGATGCCGCGGCAGGTCGATCGTCACCACGCGCGCGCCGCGCGGTCCAGGCTCGGGAGCCAAGATCGCGTGCAGCACGCCATCGAACTTGACGCCGATTTCGGCAAGATCGGCCGCGCCACGCCCGCGCAGTAGCGCGCGTATGCGCCCGCCCGGCTGTGGCGTCAGCTCCACCCGCACGGTCGCGCTATGCTTGGGCTGCGCACCTGCGCGATGGCTCATCGCCCCATCGTCGCGTCCGACCCCGCCGGGCGCAAGACCGGTGCGGCGCTGCTCATCCTCGCCCGCCCAGCGCGCCCGGCGCCCCCCTGCGGAATACCTCAGGATTGCGTTTCTGCGTCCAACGTGGCCGAGTGTCTTCATGAGGTGCAACCTGAAGCTGAGTACGTGGAGTCCATGCGCATCCTGATCACCGGCGGCTGCGGCTTCATCGGCTCTGCCACCATCCGCCATGCGCTGCGTCATTTCGACCACGAAATCGTCAACGTTGACTTAATGACCTACGCTGCAAGCGTGGACGCGTTGGAGGAAGCGCACAGCCATCCGCGCCACACCCTTGTCGTGGCCGACATCGCCGATGCGGACGCGATGCGGCGTGTCTTCGCCGAACATCACCCCGACGCGGTCATGCACCTGGCCGCGGAAAGCCATGTCGATCGTTCCATCGACGGCCCGGCTGCCTTCATCCGCACCAACGTGGTAGGCACCTTCACCCTGCTGGAAGCCGCGCGCGCCTATTTCGCGACACTGGACGGCGATGCGCGCGCGCGCTTTCGCTTCCATCACATTTCCACCGACGAGGTGTTCGGCGCGCTGTCCGACGGCGATCCACCCTTCACCGAGGCCACGCCCTACGACCCGCGCAGTCCCTATTCGGCGAGCAAGGCGGCCTCGGACCACCTCGCGCGCGCCTGGCAGCACACGTACGGCCTGCCGACGCTGGTCTCCAACACGACGAACAATTACGGCCCCTGGCAATTTCCCGAAAAGCTCATTCCGCTGATCATCCTGAACGCCCTGGAAGGCCGGAAGCTGCCGGTCTATGGCGACGGCCGCAACACGCGCGACTGGCTCTATGTCGAGGATCACGCCGCCGCTTTGCTGCGGGTGCTGACCGAGGGTGAGCCCGGCCAGACCTACGCCATCGGCGCGCGCCAGCCTCGGCGCAACATCGATGTGGTGCACGCCATCTGCGCCGAGCTTGATCGCATCGCGCCCGACCCCGCCGGCGCGCGCGCGCGGCTGATCCATTTCGTGGCCGACCGGCCCGGGCATGATTTCCGCTACGAGATCGATCCAGCGCACGCGCGCGACGCGCTGGGATGGACCGCGACGCATGATTTCGAGGCGGGACTGCGGCAGACTGTCGCTTGGTATCTGGCCAACAGGGCGTGGTGGTCTTCTATACGCAGCGGCAATTATTCAGGTCAAAGATTGGGTACGGCAGCATAAGGCGGGGGGAGATGTGCCATCCCCCCAGACCCCCCGTCGTTTTTTAGGCCTCGCCCTAAATGATGACGGGGGGTCTGGGGGGACCGGCACGGTCCACCCAATTCTTTTTTTAAGGACTTCCATGAAGGGCATCGTTCTCGCCGGCGGCTCCGGCACCAGGCTGCACCCGATGACCCTCGCGTCATCCAAGCAACTGCTCCCCGTCTACGACAAGCCGATGATCTACTACCCGCTCAGCGTGCTGATGCTGGCAGGCATCCAGGACATCCTGATCATCAGCACGCCCGAGGACCTGCCCCAGTTCCGCCGCCTGCTCGGCGACGGTCAGGACTGGGGCGTGCGCTTTGCCTACGCCGAACAGGCCCGCCCCGAAGGCATCGCCCAGGCCTTTCTGATCGCCGATACCTGGCTAGCCGGCGCGCCTTGCGCACTGGTGCTGGGCGACAATCTGATCTTCGGCGAACACCTCAGCACGCAATTCCGCGCCGCCGCCACGCGCCCGGACGGGGCTACCGTCTTCGCCTATCAGGTGCGTGACCCCGAGCGTTACGGCGTGGCTGTCTTCGATGAAACCGGCCG
The DNA here is from genome assembly GCA_965276755.1 of Acetobacteraceae bacterium. Classification (GTDB taxonomy): domain Bacteria; phylum Pseudomonadota; class Alphaproteobacteria; order Acetobacterales; family Acetobacteraceae; genus CAJCIS01. The sequence goes on along the minus strand of OZ255625.1, from coordinate 633,500 downwards.
CGCGACCGACATCATCGAAAAGCCCGCCGACCCGCCCAGCCCCTGGGCGGTCATCGGCCTCTATTTCTACGACGCGCGCGTCACCGAATTCGCCCGCAGCGTCAAACCCAGCTGGCGCGGGGAACTGGAGATCACCGATCTCAACCGGCTCTATCTTGACGAAGGCAGCCTGCAGGTCGAACGCCTCGGCCGAGGCTGCGCCTGGCTGGACGCGGGCACGCCGGACAGCCTGCTGCAGGCCGGCGCCTTCGTGCAGACCATCCAGAGCCGGCAGGGCCTGCTGGTCGGCTGCCCGGAGGAGGTCGCCTACCGCATGGGCTACATCGATGCGGCCACGCTGCACGGGCACGCCAAGCGGCTGGGCAAGACCGAGCTCGGGCGGCTGCTGAAGGATGTTGCTGATGGCGTGCATGCCTAGGCAGGCGAACGCCAGGGCGCTATTGCGAAAGACCTGGGGGAGATGTGCCTCGGGCGGGCCGGCGCATGCGCCGGCTGTTTCCGCCCGAGCCCCCAGACCCCCCGTCATCAGTTAGACGAGGCCTGAAAATCGACGGGGGGTTTGGGGGGGATGGCACATCTCCCCCAATCTTCCTCGCCTTTAATGGATGTCGCCAGGTGGCTTTTCGCAAGGTGAAGGTTTGCAAATCCAGGCGCTGAATATCCCCGAGGTTCTTCTGATCACCCCACCCCGCTTCGGCGACGAGCGCGGCTTCTTCGCCGAAACCTACGCCGCCCCCAAGTTGGCAGCGGCCGGGATCGCGCTGGCCTTTGTACAGGACAATCAGAGCTTCTCGGCCGCGCCCGGCACCATCCGCGGCCTGCATTGCCAGCTCGCGCCACACCCACAGGGCAAGCTGGTGCGCGTGCTGCGCGGCGCGATCTGGGATGTCGCCGTGGATGCCCGTGCCGGATCGCCGACCTTCGGGCATTGGGCCGCGGCCGAGCTGTCGGCGGAGAATTTCTCCCAGCTCTGGATACCCCCCGGCTTCCTGCACGGCTTCTGTACGCTGCGCCCCGACACCGAAATCTTCTACAAGGTTACCGATGTCTATGACCGCGCTGCCGAACGCGGCGTGAAGTGGGACGATCCCACGCTCGCGCTGCCTTGGAAGCTGCCGCCCTCCGGCCCAGTTCTCTCCGGCAAGGACCAGGCCCTGCCGGGGTGGGAGGCGGCGGCCGGGTGGTTTGCATGAGCCCGATTCTGGTCACGGGCGGCACCGGCCAGCTGGCGCGCGCACTCGGACGTGCCTCACCCGACCGAGTGCGCGTTGTGGGCCGTCCCGCGCTGGATTTCGACCGGCCGGAGTCCATCGATGCTCTCTTCGCCGGCTCGCCACCCCAGATGATCGTCAATGCCGCGGCGTGGACCGCAGTCGATGCGGCCGAGTCCGAACCCGAGGCTGCCCGGCGTGCGAATGCCGACGCGCCGGCCCGCCTGGCCGCGCTCTGCGCGCGCCACCGCACGCGGCTGATCCACATATCGACCGATTATGTCTTCGACGGCGCAAAGGGCGCGCCCTATGTCGAGGACGACACACCGCGCCCCACCGGCGTCTATGGCCAAACCAAGCTGGCCGGCGAGATGGCCGTGCGGGCGGCCTGCCCGGACGCCATCATCCTGCGCACCTCCTGGGTATATGCCGAAAACGGGCGCAATTTCGTGCGCACGATGCTGGACGCTGCGCGCGCGCGTCCCGAACTGCGCGTGGTCGCCGACCAGCGCGGCTGCCCGACCAATGCCGACGATCTGGCCCACGCCATCCTGGCCGTGGCGGCGCAGCCGGGCGTTGGCGGCACCTATCACGCTGCCGGCGCGGGCGAGGTCACCTGGCACGGCTTCGCCCAAGCCATCTTCGAAGCAGCTGGTCGCCATGGCTGGCCTGTGCCGGTGCTGCACGCCATCACCACGGCCGAGTATCCCACGCCTGCGCGCCGCCCGGCCGACAGCCGGCTCGACTGCGGCAGGCTGGCGCAAACCTTCGGCGTGCGCCTGCCGGACTGGCGGCCAAGCCTGCGCCGTGCCGTGGACGCGATCTGTGCCGCCGCGGTTGCCGCCTGATGACCGCCGCACCCGTTGCGATCCTGCTCTCGACCTGGAACGGGGCTGCCTTTTTGTCGGATCAGCTCGCCAGCTTCCTGCGCCTGGCCGGGCCCGAGTGGCGGCTCTATTGGCGCGATGACGGCTCGGAGGACCGCAGTGTCGACATCGTGCGCGCCTTTGCAGCCGGGGAGGGCGCAGGGCGGGTCATGGACCGCAGCGACAATCGCGGCCGCATCGGCATTACCGCCAGCTTCCTGAGCCTGCTGCGCCGCACCCCGCCCGGCTGTATCGTCGCCTTTGCCGACCAGGACGATGTCTGGCTGCCGGAAAAACTCGCGCGCGGCGCCGACGCTCTGGAGACAGTGGCGGCGGGCACGCCCGCGCTCTATTGCGCCCGCCAATCACTGGTCAATGCTTCCCTGCGCCCGATCCGCCTGAGTGCGCGCGTGACCGAGCCGCCGGGTTTTCCTCAGGCTCTGACCCAGAATATCGCCACCGGCTGCACGGTGATGCTGAATGCCGACGCCGTGCGCCTGATCGCCGGCACGCGCGAGCCGCCCGATACGCTGCACGATTGGTGGGCCTATCTGGTGGTGACCGCCGCCGGTGGGCGCGTGCTGATCGATGACGAGCCTACCGTCCTCTACCGCCAACACGCGGGCAATGCGGTGGGCGTGCCGCTCTCGGCGTGGCGGCGCGCCGTCGCCGCCATCGCCCGCGGCCCTGGCGTGTTCATGCGCACCTTCCGCCAGCACGCCGAGGCTCTGTGCGCCCAGCCCGAGATCCTGACGCCTGCGGCGCACGAGGCGCTGGAGATGATCTCGGCGGGTCTGCGGGACGGCTGGCTGCCGCGGTTGCGGGCGCTGCGCCATCCTGGGCTGCGGCGGCAGAGTTTTGCGGAGACGCAGTTGTTTCGGTTGTGGTTTTTGCTGGGGTAGGAGAGTGGAAGAAAAAAGCTGGGTGGGACGTGCCGTCCCCCCCAGACCCCCCGTCATTTATTTAGCCGAAGCCCCAAAATCGACGGGGGGTTTGGGGGGGATGGCACATCTCCCCCAATCTTCTTCCTCAGCTTGATGCGTTCCACGAACACTGCGCGCAGAGTAATTAAGTTTGACCCGCTATGAGAGCGCCATGAGGAGGTGGCGAAACATGCACGCGCCAAAGCCGGCCTGCCGATGACCGCCATCCTTGACCAGGGCCGCGCCGCGTCCGCCGAGCCCCCCGCCATGGACGAGGCCGCGCGCATCAGCGCCGAAATCGCGCGCCACGAGCCGGGCACCGACCCCTTCGCCGCCACCGTGCGCGCCACGCGCATGCCGATGATTATCACTGATCCCCGGCTGGACGATAACCCGGTCGTCTTCGCCAACGACGCCTTCTGCCGCCTGACGGGCTATGACCGCGACGAGATCGTCGGGCGGAATTGCCGCTTCCTGCAGGGATCGCAAACCAACCCGGACGCGGTCGCACAGATCCACGCCGCCGTGGCCGAAGGCCGCGCCATCGAAATCGAAATCCGCAACCATCGCAAGAACGGCGAGGCTTTCTGGAACCGCCTGCTGATAGCACCCGTCCACGATGCGCAGGGGCGCCTGACCTATTTCTACGCCAGCCAGATGGATGTGACGCTCGAGCGCGAGCGCCTCGCCGGGCTGGAGCACCGCAATGCCGCCCTGGTCGCCGAACTGGCCGAACGCCTGCGCGCGCAGGAGGAGAGCGAGACGCGCCTGCGCTTTGCCACGACTGCCGGCCGGCTGGGGGTGTGGGAGCTCGATCTGGTCAGCGGCGAACTCGCCGCCTCGCCGATCTGGCGCGAAAGCTTCGGCCACGATCCCGCCCAGAAGGTGACCAGCCAGACCGTGCTGGGATCGGTCCACCCCGAAGACCGGGACCGCGTCGCCGCCGCCTTCCAGCACGCACTGGCCGAAGGGCACACCTTCGCCGAGGAGTTCGGCGTGGTCCGCCCCGATGGCAGTATCGGCTGGCTGGATTTGCGCGCCCAGGTCGTGCGCGCGCCGGACGGCACGCCGCTGCGCATGGCCGGCACGTCGGTCGATATCACCGCACGCCATGCCGCCGAACGCCGGCTCGAACTGAGCGAAGCCCATCTCCGCCTGGCAACCGACGCGGCGGAGATCGGCACCTGGGATCTGGACATGCGCGCCGATGTGCTGACTTGGTCTGACCGGACCAAGGCGATGTTCGGCTTTGCGCCCCAGGCGCAATGCAGCATGGCCGATTTCTACGCCGGCCTGCACCCCGATGACCTGGCTGCCGTGGGCGCCGCCTTTGCCGCCGCCATCGATCCCGACCGGCGCACCAGCTACGATGTCGAATACCGAACAATCGGCCACGATGACGGGGTCGTCCGTTGGGTTGCCGCCAAGGGGCGCGCGTTGTTCGAGGACGGGCGCTGCACGCGCGCGATGGGCACGGCCATCGACATCACGCAGCGCAAATCGGTGCAGGCCGCGCAATCCATGCTGCTGGCGCTGACCGAACGCATGCGCATGGCGAGCGACCCGCTGGCCATCGTCTCCGACGCGCTGGAGGCACTTGGGCGGCATTTGGGCGTACAGCGCGCGGGCTATGGCCAGGTGCAGGACGATGGGCAGACGATCATGCTCGGCACGGGTTACGCCGAGCTTCTGCCTCCGCTCTCCGGGGCTTACCCGCTTGAGGTCTTCGGCCCGGAAAACATCGCACGCCAGCGCGCCGGACACACTGCCGTGCTTTGCGATACCGCCCGCGATCCCTCGCAGACCGGCTGCGACTGGGCGGCCTCGGGCGTGGGTGCCCTGATTTCAGTCCCGCTCATACGCGGGGGCGCTTTCCGCGCCAGCCTGTTCGTCAATACAGGCGAGCCGCGGCAATGGCTGCCGCGCGAGGTGCGCCTCGTCGAGGATGTCGCCGCCCTGATCTGGGATACGGTCGAGCGGGTGCGCGCCGAGGAGGCGCTGCGCCAGCTCAACGCGACCCTGGAGGCGCGCGTGGAGGCGCGCACCGCCGAATTGCGCCAGGCCGAGGAGGCGCTGCGCCAGGCGCAGAAGATGGAGGCCGTCGGCCAGCTCACCGGCGGCATTGCGCATGATTTCAACAATCTGCTGACCGGCATCGTGGGCTCGCTGGAACTGCTCCAGCGCCGGGTCGCCGATGGCCGCACGGGCGATTTGGCGCGCTACGCCGAGATGGCTACGACCTCGGCCAACCGTGCAGCGGCGCTCACGCAGCGGCTGCTTGCCTTTTCGCGCCGTCAGCCGATCGATCCGCGTCCGGTCGAGGTAGATCGGCTCCTGATGGGCATGGAGGATTTGCTACGCCGCACGCTGGGGCCGGCGATCGCGCTCGAATTCAAGCCGGGCGAGGGCGTGTGGACGACGGTGTGCGATCCCAACCAGCTCGAAAGCGCCATCCTGAACCTGGCCATCAATGCGCGCGATGCCATGAGCGGGCCGCGGGGTGCGGAGGCGCCTGCGCAACACGATTGGCGGCTGAGCATTGCCACCGGCAATGTCGAGCTCGATCCAGATTACGCGCGCGCACAGGGCGGCGAAGTCGAGCCCGGCCAATACGTCGTGGTCTCGGTCGCCGATAATGGTTGCGGCATGACGCCCGAGGTGATCGAGCGCGCCTTCGAACCCTTCTTTACCACCAAGCCCGTGGGGCAGGGCACTGGGCTGGGGCTGTCGATGCTCTACGGCTTCATCAGGCAGTCGCGCGGGCATGTACGCATCTTCAGCGAGGTCGGGCGCGGCACGACGTTCCGGCTCTATCTGCCGCGAGGCGGGCGCCGGGCCGAAGATGTGGCCGCGGTAGCCCGTGCGTTGGCGCCGAGCCGCGTGGGGGCGGGCGAGCGCGTGCTGGTGGTCGAGGATGAACCCGCCGTGCGCGCGCTGATCATCGAGACGCTGACCGATCTGGGCTTTTCGGCGCTGCAGGCGCAGGACGGGCCGGCGGCGCTGCACATCGTGCGCGGCGGCGAGAAGCTGGATCTGCTGATCGCCGATTACGGCCTGCCCGGCATGAACGGGCGCGAGGTGGCTGACGCCGTGCGCGCTCTGCGGCCTGGGCTCAAGGTGCTTTTCATTACGGGATATGATCGGACTGGCGGGGCGCTGGAGGCGGGGATGCAGATGCTGGCCAAGCCGTTTACGATGCAGGCGCTGGCGAGCAAGTTGCGGGTTATGCTGGCGCCTTGAGGGAGTAGGTCGCGAGGGCAGACTGCCACCTCTCTGCCGAGGTAGCGAGCCGCCACAGGTCGGCCGCGGGGAGCCCGAAGGGACACGATAGCCGAGGGAGAAGCTAACGACCGGCTGTTTGCTGTCGAGGCGATTGACTAAGGGTTTGTCAGGAAATAGCTGAATCGGGTTGCGCTTGCGGGTAAGTGGGGGGATTCCCCGGTCACGGAGCGCTTTCGTAGCGTGCGTACATGATTGATACCAGCGCCATTCGTGATCGTTTTGTTTCTCTTGCCCCGCATCTTGATGAACGAGGCCGTCGCTCCTTCGCTGCGGCCGAGGCGCGTTCGGCCGGGTATGGCGGGATCGCCGCTGTTGCCCGGGCGACCGGTATTGCACCGAGCACGATCGGCCGGGGCTTGGACGAGCTTGCTGGCGTCGCCGAGGTGCCAACTGACCGCAATCGCCGTCCCGGAGGCGGCCGCAAAGCGTTGACCGCGACAGACCCGGCACTGCTGGACGATTTGTTGGCGCTGGTCAGCCCGAGTGAACGCGGCGACCCGATGTCGCCCCTGCGCTGGACCTGCAAAGGCCTACGCCGCCTGGCTGCTGAATTGCGCGCCATGGGGCATAAAATCAGCCACACCGTGGTTGGCGAATTGCTCCGCGGCCAGAAATTCAGCCTCCAGGCCAACAGCAAGACCCGCGAAGGTGACAGCCACCCGGATCGCGATGCGCAATTCGCCCACATCAATACGAGCATCAGCCGCGCCCTGGCCGAGCAGCAGCCGGTGATATCCGTCGACACGAAGAAGAAGGAGCTTGTCGGCGACTTCAAGAATGCTGGCCGGGAATGGCGGCCACAGGGTGATCCCGAGGAGGTCCGCGTGCACGACTTCCTGATCAAGGAGATTGGTCGGGCGGTGCCATATGGAATCTACGATCTGGCCGCCAATGCCGGCTGGGTCAGCGTCGGCATCGATCACGACACTGCGCAATTCGCCGTGCAGACAATCCGCAACTGGTGGCACGGGGTCGGGTGCAAGCGCTATCCGGGCGCGCGCCACCTGACGATCACCGCCGATGGTGGCGGCAGCAACGGCTCGCGCGTGCGCTTATGGAAGCGTGAACTGCAAAAGCTGTCCAATGAACTCGGCATCAAGATCCGCGTCCACCACCTGCCGCCGGGCACCAGCAAATGGAACAAGATTGAGCATCGGCTGTTCTCATTCATCAGCATGAACTGGCGCGCCAAGCCGCTTGTCAGCTATCGCGTCATGGTGGACCTGATCAGCGCGACCACGACCAAGACCGGCCTGACCGTGCAGTGTGAACTCGACACCAGCACCTACCCAAAAGGGATTGTGGTGAACGATCAGGAAATGTCCGAACTCAACATCCTACGCGACGAGTTCCACGGCGAATGGAACTACACGCTCCAACCTTGCAACAAAACAGGTCGCGCGGTTAATTCCTGACAGACCCTAAGTTGTCGTGGTTCCAATGTTCTTTTGAAGCGATCTCAGATAAGCGAAACTGCTGTAACAGCCAACGTCGAGGCTAAACATGTCCGATCCTGAAGCCAAAGCGCCAACTGCCGCGAGTCTGCCAACAACTACCGTTGAACTTGATGACGATAAAGCATTTTATACCTTTGGTCCATCTGATGACAGCCTCAAGCCGCTTTCAGGATCTCGTATTGAGCAGCTTGGCTTAGGTGCTGCCGTCGCGGGTCACGGTGCGCTCTATGAACATTTGCAGGGCATGAAGGTCGAAGCGCCTATAGCTGGTCAGACTAGGTTCGTAGTCTTAACTACTGAGGGCGAAATGGATGATCGAGAATTAGACGCTTTATTGGACAATATCCAGCGCCAGGCTGCGGAAGAGCGGTCGGCTATGCGCAGCTTCCTGACGGGCCTGGCTTTCCCGTCCTGATGATTGAGTGGTTTTCTCTCCTTTCCGGCCCGACTTTGGAAACTAGGGCGGGCTGTAGAAGACATCATTGAAGGACAGAAATCCGCGCGCGACGCTTTGACTATCATGTCTACTTGCCTTCAAGATCTTGAAAAGCGCATGACCTACCTGGAGGCTAACCAGTCTCAGGTGATTACTGAAGCTACGGCAGCGGCAAGCGCAGCATAAACTGCTGCGGCTGGAGGTATTTTGGCCGAGGTAGTTACGCGACTGACCAGACTTGAGGTTAAAATGGAGCAGCTGCCACAAAGTGCTGAGGCAATTCTTCAATTGTCCAGACCACGAAAATAAGGTTGAACAATTGGCACTTCCTGACGAACCACTTCTACGGACGAATTGCAGCCGCGCTCTACATTTAAACGAATATAACCACTTGCACCGTGCATCAGTTTCGAAATCGCTATTGTGGATCTTCAATCCGACGCGTTAACTCCATCAACATTTGCACCTGACGACCCAGCCGATCCAATGTGTCCAGACCGGAACCTTTATTCGATGCTGAGGCGTAAGCGACACCCCGGCCAAGTGCCTGCATCGCCGCCATGATCCACCCCGCAGCCTCGGCCGCCGCCAATGGGCGCGGTGTCGGCAACGGGTCGAGCGCCAGCGCCGTCAGCCGCCCCGAGATGCGCCGCAACGTAGCATCCGCGGTCAGCACCGCCTGCAGCCGGTCGCGCTGGCCGCGACGCGGCTCCTGCATCACGCGGGCCAGGGAGGCTTCGAGGTTGTTGCTGGCAAGCCCGGCCTCACGCCGGGCGCGGTCGGCGCGCCCGCCCGGATCTCCCCCGCCCAGCACCACGGCCGCGTAGGCGGCATGGGCGGCAATCGCAGTCTGCAGATCGGCGAGCACCCGATCCGGCTCCCAACTCGGCCAGAGCACGGCGTTGGCCGCCACCGCGATCACGCCGCCCAGAATCGTGAAACCGGCGCGCGCGGCCGCGATGCGCCACTGGCTTTGGTCGGGGTGCACGCTCTCGACCAGCAGGATGACCGTGGGCGTATAGACCGCGATATAGACGCCGTAGCTGACCTGGCGCACCGCCAGCGCCAGTGCGCCCAGCACCGGCAGCAGGCCCACGATGTGCAAGCGCGATGTCATGAGTGCCGAGAGCCCCGCGGCCACCCCGCCGCCCAGCAATGTGCCGCCGATGCGCTCCAGTGAGCGCTGCCAGGTGGCCGCGAAGAAAGGCTGCATGACGAGCACGAGCGTGATCGTCAGCCAGTGCGTGTAGGGGCCGTGCCAGACCAGCGTGACCGCCAGCGCCACGCTGACCACGAGCGCGCTGCGGCTGGCATGGCGCAGGCTGGCGCTGCGCCAATTGGCATTCGCCCGCGCGGGGCCGAGCAGGCGGGCGAGCAACGGCACGCCTTCCTCGCCCTGCCGTCCGCTGCCGGGCAGGTATTGCGCGGGATCGACGGTCTTGGTGGCCACGTGCAGCCGATCGGCCAGGCGGCGCGTGTAAGGGGCGAGGGCGGCGGGAAGGGTGGCCTCCGTGCAGAGGGCATCGATGCTGCGGTCGATGCGGCCGCCGCGGTCCAGTGTTTCGGTTTGCGTGGCGCGCGCCATGACGGTCAGCAGCGCGCGCAGGCGGCGCAGCGTGGGCACGGCCTGCGTGCGGGTGGCCGGCGCTTCGGACTCCAGCCGGTCCGCCAGTGCGATCTGGGCGGCAAAGACCTGGTCGGCCGCTTCCAGGCGCAGCAGGTTTTGTGCCGAGGCGCCACTGGCCGAGCCGCGCGCATCCATCGTGTCCATCAGCACAGTGCGGGCGCGTTCGATGGCCTGGCGCACGGCGCCTCGGCCGGCGCGGGCATGGGTGTCCCAGCCGGACTGCTCTGAGGTGGGTGCCTCGCACAGGCGTCGGGTCATGGCGGTGAGGTCGGCGAGTGCGGCCCAGACGTCTGCGGTTGCCCGGCGGGCTGGGCCGTAGGGGTGGATGCGCCAGATGGCGATTGTCAGCAGCAGCGCCCAGGCGCCCCCGGTTGCGAAGGTGGCGCTGACGGCGAGCGCGTCGCGCCAGGACAGGGGGGCGTCTGTGCCGAGCAGCAGCACGACGGCGAGCAGATTGCCCAGCGCGCCGGCGGGCTGGCCCCAGACGCGCAGATAGGCGGTAGCCGTCAGCAGCGGGGCGGCGATGGCGACCGTGGCCGTGATGCCGAACTGGCGCACCAGGCCGAAGCCGCCGAGCAGCAGGCTGCCGGTCAGGATGAATCCGGCCAGCAAGGGCAGGCGTCGGCGCATGGGGCCGGCGGGATCGACGATGCAGGTCAGCAGGGCGCCGAGTGCGGCCAGGGTCAGCTCGGGGCGGGCGAGCCAGATGCTGAGGGCGACCGGCACGGCGGCGGCGAGGCCGGCGCGCGCGCCCTCGATCAGGCTGATGGCGCGCAGATTGAGGCCGGTGGCCAGCCGGGTGGGGTCGGCGCCGGGGTGCAGGGTGGTGCCGCGGGGCATGGTCGGGCTTTTACTTAGGCTATGTGGTAGCTGCAAAAAGATGACGGGGGGTTTGGCGGGGCAGGCACTGCTCCCCCAACTTTCTCTTCGGGGGATTTCGATGAAGGAGTGGAGACAGTTGGAGCGCCGCGAATGTGGCGCCTATTTCGCCGAGGTGCATCGGCAATTGCGCAGGGGCGAACTGAGCCTTGGCCGCTACAATTACAGCGCGGCGCTGGCGTTGGGCATCCAGGTGGCGATCAATAGCGGGGCGGAGAGCATATCGGCGGTGGAAATGGGCGTGGCCGGCGGCGAGGGGTTGCTGGCGCTGTGCAGTGCGGCCGCGCATTTCCGTCAGGCGATCGGGTTTGATGTGCGCGTCTACGGGTTTGACAATGCGACGGGGCTGCCGCCGCTGCAGGGGCATCGCGACCATCCCGAGCTTTGGCGTCAGGGCGAATTTCTGATGCACGATCAGTCCGCGCTGCGGGCGAAATTGCCGGATTTCGCCGAGCTGTTCATCGGTGATGTGGCCGAGACGATCGATGCGTTTCGCGCGGTGCTCGCGCGGCACCCGTTGGGATTCGTCGCGATCGACGTGGATTTGTATTCGTCGACGATGTCGTGTTTTCGCATGCTGGAATGGGAGCCGGACTGCTACTTGCCCGCGGTGCCGTTCTATTTCGACGACATGGTGGATTACATCACGTATAATGATTGCTGCGGCGAGCAGCTGGCAATTGTCGAATTCAACGCGGGCCACGAGTTGCGCAAATTCCAGCGGCAGCCGGATTCGAATATCAGCAATTTGTCTATTTTGAACGTGCTGGATCACCCGTTGCGCACCGGCACGAAACGGCCGCGCTTTCCGCTGCGCATTGGCACGGTGTCGTTGCGGCCGCCCCGTATGCGCGCGGGAGATTGGCGGGAAACGTGAAAAGGCTGGGGGAGCAGTGCCTGCCCCCCCAGACCCCCCGTCATTTATTTAGGCGTAGCTAAAACAATCGACGGGGGGTCTGGGGGGAATGGCACATTCGCCCCAGCCTTTCCTTTGCCTACCCTTCCACCCACTGAAAAACCTGATCCACCCCCACATCAAAAGCACGCGCAATCCGAAACGCAGCCTCCAGCGAGGGCGAATATTTGTTCTGCTCGATCGCCGCCACGGTCTGTCGCGTCATGCCGATGCGCGCTGCCAATTCGGCCTGCGTCATTTCGCCGTGCTCGAAGCGCAGCCGGCGCACCGCGTTCGTGATCGCGGCCATCATCATGCGCCCCTGTGGAAATACAGAATCGCGCTGACGTATTTCGCAATAGCCGCCAGAACCAGGCCGAACAGCACGAGGTTGGCGACAATTGCGGAATTGGCGATGAAGGCCGGCCCCATGACGTAGGCCCACCACAGGCAGCCGATGTAAGCGGCCATCACCACCATCGCCACACGATCGGATTTCATGCCGATCAGGCGTTCGCGCTCGTCCAGCGGCGGGCGGGCTTCCAGGCGCATGGTGACCGCGAGCGCGCTTTGCAGGACGACTTGCAGGACGATCAGGCCGATGACGCAGGCGAAAAGCAGCGCAAGATAAGGTTGCGGCTGGGCCGGGGCGGCGCTGAGGCGGGGGATCAAGATGATAAAATAGGCGCCGCAGGCGGCAATGACCGAGGCAAGCGAAACCCAGCAGCTTTTTTCCCGGTATGGCATCGTTTACGCCCATGTTCTATATGGCAGACACGATGTAAGAAATACCGTACATAAAGTCAAGCCTCTTTTACCTTGGTGCGGCGGGATCCTCGTCGAGGAACGCCTCGACGGGCGCCAGCGACTCCTCTGGCGCCTCCTCCTGCGGCACGTGGCCCAGGCCCGGCAGCGCCACCAGGCGCGCATGGGGCAGGGCGCGCAGGTAGTCGGCGGCGTTGCTGACCGGGATCATGGCGTCACGCTCGCCCCACAGCAGCAAAGTGGGGGCGGTGATGCGGCGCAGCGCCGGCTCGGGTGGGGTGAGGCGAACCTGGGCCATGCGCGCCAGCATCGCGGCGCGCACGCCGGGCGCCAGCATCATGTCGCGGTAGCGGGCCAGCAGGGCGGGTGTGAGCTTGCTGGAATCGGCGTAGGCGGGTGCGAGCGTCATGCGCACCATGGGCGTAGGCAGCACGTACGGCAGCAGGCGCATCATGGCCGGCACCTCCGGCGTGCGGTCGTATTCGAAGCCGGGGCTGGCAAAGCCATCGGGCGAGACCAGCACCAGCCTGTTCACGCGCTCCGGGTGCAGCGCCGCGAAATTCCAAGCGATCTTGCCGCCGAGCGAATTGCCGATCAGCGAGGCGCGGGCCAGGCCGAGCGCGTCCATCATCAGGCCGAGAACGGCGACGGTGCGCGCGTCACTGTAATCGCCCGAGGGGTCGGCGCCGGTCAGGCCGAAGCCTGGCAGGTCGAAGGCGATCACGCGAAAATGCGCCTGCAGCACGCCCGCCCATGCGTCCCAGGTCTGCAGGCTGGACCCGAAGCCGTGAAGCAGGATCACGGCAGGGGCGTCGCGAGGGCCCGTATCGCGCAGGTGCAGGCGCAGGCCGCCCACGCTGAGGAAATCGGCGGGCCCGGCGCCATACTTCGCTTCCAGGGCGGCGCGGTTCTTGTCCGGCGTGTAGAGCAGGGCAGCGGCCAGGCCCGCCACGACTACGATGGCGAGCAGGATGGTGAGCGTCAGTTTCATGCGCGCGTGATTGCGCCGAGCGCGCCGGGCTCACAAGGCTTTCAGCGCTGCGCTTTCTTTGAGCCAGCAAACGCGCGACATTGGCCTATCCGGGAGGGCATTGATGAGGGTTGTTCTTAGCGTTTTGATGATGCTGACCGCGGCCAGTGCGTGCGCCGCGCCGAGGAAGGCGGGGCTGAGCGTATTTGCGGCATCCAGCCTGACCGATGCCTTCCGCGACCTCTCCACGCTGTGGGTGGCGCAGGGGCATGCGAAGCTGACACTGAATTTTGCGTCCAGTTCAACGCTGGCGCAGCAGATCGAGCATGGCGCGCCGGCGCAGATCTTCGCCTCGGCCGATGCGCTGTGGATGGACCGCCTGGTGGCGGACCATTTCATCATTGCCGGCACGCGCAGCGATATCGTGGGCAACACGCTGGTGGTCGTTGAACCCAAGGCCACGATGAAGCCGGTCAAGATCAAGGCGGGCGTTGATCTCGGCGCCTATCTGGGCACGGACGGGCGGCTCGCGGTGGGTGACCCCGCGCACGTGCCGGCGGGCATTTACGCCGAGCAGGCCATGCGCAAGCTGGGCATGTGGGACAGTTTGCGGCTGCATCTGGCGCCGGCTGAAAACGTGCGCGCGGCGCTGATGCTGGTCAGCACGGGCCAATCGCCGGCCGGGATCGTCTATGGCAGCGATGTGCATGGCGCCTCCGGCGTGGCTGTCGCCGGGGTTTTTCCCGATGACAGCCACGATCCTATCCGTTATCCGGCCGCGGCCACGATGTTGGGGACCGGTCCGGAGCCTCGGGCGTTTCTGGATTTTTTGCATAGTCAGGCTGCACAGGACGTTTTTGCGCATTGGGGGTTTTTGCCGCCGTGAGGTAGAAGGCTGGGGGAGATGTGCCATCCCCCCCAGACCCTCCGTCGGAAGTTAGGCCTCGTCCTTTATGATGACGGGGGGTCTGGGGGGGATGGCACATCTCCCCCAGCTTTTTCTTCGCTTCACTAAGTCGCCCTGCCCAGGTCCCTCAGGAGTTCAGCCCATGACCCCAGAAGAACGCGACATCATCGGCCGCTTCATCGCCCGCGTCGGCGGCAATGCGCCCGCAGCCGGCGCCACGGGCAGCGTGCCGGCGACGCAAACGGCGCTGCCGCCGATCGATCCTGACGCCGATCGCTTCATCGGTGAGCAATTCAGCGCGTATCCCTCCGCACGCTATCGGGTCACGCAAATGGCTTTCGTGCAGGAAGCAGCTCTGGCCGAGGCGCAGAACCGCATCAAGCGCCTAGAATACGACCTGCAGAACGCGCACTCCCAGGCGCAGGCCGCGCCCCAGCAGGGGCAGTCGCGTGGTCTGTTCGGCGGCCTGTTCGGCGGCGGCCAGCAGAGCGCGCCGCGTCCTTCCTATCAGCCGCAATATGCGCCGCCCCCGCAGGCATCCTACCCGCCAGGCTACCAGCCGGGCATGTTCCAGTCCGGCGGCTCGGGGTTTCTTGGCTCGGCGCTGACGACCGCGGCAGGCGTGGCCGGCGGCGTGCTGGCGGCAGATGCCATCAGCTCCATGTTCTCTCCCCATGGCTACGGCATGGGCGGGGGCTTTGGAGGGGGCGGGTTCGGCGGCGGAGGTGGCTTCGGCGGTGGCGAGGTCATCAACGAGACCACGGTCAACAATTACGGCACGCCTGATGCCGGCGGCGGCGGGGCGGATCCTTGGGCCGGTTCGGGAACCAGTGACACGGGTGGCGGCTGGGATCAGGGCGGCGGCGGCAGCCAGGCCGATACCGGCGGCGACGCCTGGGGCGGCGCAGGCGCTGCCGACACCGGCGGCAACGATTTCAGCGGTGGCGGCGGCGGCGATGCCGGCTGGGATGATTCCGGCGGCGGTGGCGGCGACAGCAGCTTCTGAGCGCGCATGGTCGCCGATGCGGGCGGCCCCTTCCAGGTGCTCGCGCCGCCGCTCGTTCTGGCCAGCGGTTCGGCGGCGCGGCGCGCGCTGCTCGCCGGCGTAGGGCTGCGCTTTTCGGCCTTTACGCCCAACATCGATGAAGGCGCGGTTAAAGCCGCCACACGCCGGGAGGGCGGAACGCCTGAAAAAGCTGCCACCGCGCTGGCCGGCCAGAAGGCGGCCGCTTTCCGAGGCGATGAGGCCATGGTCATCGGCTGTGACCAGATCCTGGTGTGCGAAGGCGAGTGGTTCGACAAGCCGCCGACGATGGAGGCCGCGCGGCAGCATCTGTTGCATCTGCGCGGCCGAGCGCACACGCTGGTCACCGCCACTGTGTGCTACCGCGCAGGCGCGCGGGTTTGGACCCACATGGCAAAGCCGCGGCTGGCCATGCGCGCCTTTTCCGGCGCCTTTCTTGACGCCTACCTGGGCGCGGAGGGCGAGGCGGTTCTGGAGTCCGTAGGCGCCTATCGCGTTGAGGGGCTGGGCATGCACCTTTTTGATGCCATCGAGGGCGAACACAGCGCGATCCTGGGGCTGCCGCTGACGCCTTTGCTGGGCTATCTGAGGCGCCAGGGAATTGCCATAAGCTGAGGCCACTATGAAAAAGCTCTACCCCGACGCGCGCGCCGCCCTGGCCGGCGCCCTGCACGACGACATGGTGATCATGTCGGGCGGCTTTGGCCTGTGCGGCATACCGTCTGCCTTGATCGAGGCCATTCGAGACAGCGGTGTGACCGGGCTGACGATTATTTCAAACAACGCCGGCATCGATGGCGCGGGGCTTGGGTTGCTGCTGGAGACGCGCCAGGTCAAGAAGATGGTCAGCTCGTATGTGGGCGAGAACAAGACCTTCATGAACCAGTATCTGGCGGGTGAATTGCAAATCGAATTCAATCCCCAGGGCACGTTGGCCGAGCGCATTCGCGCGGGCGGCGCGGGCATTCCCGCCTTCTTCACGCGCACCGGCGCCGGCACGCTTGTGGCCGAAGGCAAGGAGGTGCGGGAGTTCGATGGGCACAGCTATATCATGGAGCGTGGTCTGACTGCGGATCTTGCGATTGTTCACGCCTGGCGCGGCGATGCCGAGGGCAATCTAGTTTACCGGATGACGGCGCGCAATTTCAATCCGATGATGGCCACGGCTGCAACGTTGACTGTGGCCGAAATCGAGGAGCTGGTGCCGGCTGGCGCGCTGAACCCGGATCACATCGTGACGCCCGGTGTTTTTGTGAAACGGATCGTGGTGCTGCAATCGTGCGAGAAGCGGATTGAACAGCGTACTGTTCGTGCTGCGTAAGGAAGGAAGCAGTTCTTTTTTGAAAAAAAGAACCAAAAAACTTTTGCAAATGATAAAAGTTTTTTGGTCCTTTTTTTCAAAAAAGGACTTCTTCCTTGCTTTTAGGAGTTACCATGCCCTGGACCCGAGACCAGATGGCCGCCCGCGCCGCCGCCGAATTGCAGGACGGCATGTACGTCAACCTCGGTATCGGCATCCCAACGCTGGTGGCAAATCACATCCCGCCCGACGTGCACATCCAGCTCCAGAGCGAAAACGGCATGCTGGGCATCGGCCCTTTTCCCCTGGCCGGTCAGGAGGATGCCGACCTGATCAATGCCGGCAAGCAGACGGTGACCGCGCTGCCCACGACCAGCTTCTTCGACAGTGCCGCAAGTTTTGCAATGATCCGCGGCGGGCACATCGATCTGTCAATCCTGGGCGCGCTGCAGGTGGCGGCCAATGGCGATCTGGCCAACTGGATGGTGCCCGGCAAGATGGTCAAGGGCATGGGCGGGGCGATGGATCTGGTGGCCGGCGTGCGGCGCGTGGTCGTGCTGATGGAGCATACGGCAAAGGGCGAGCCGAAGATCCTGGAGCACTGCGCGCTGCCCCTGACTGGGGCGGGCGTGGTCGATCTGATCGTGACCGATCTGGCGGTCTTTGACGTGGGCCGGCCTGGCCTGATGCTGGTCGATCTGGCGCCGGATGTGTCTGTGGCCGATGTGCGCGCGCAGACGACGGCGCGCTTTGCGGTGCACCCGGACCTGGCCGCGCGCTGAGGCGGCGGGGGTTGCACGCGGGCGAGGTCGGCCTCTATAGAGCGCCTCCCAAGACGGGGGGCCGTAGCTCAGTTGGGAGAGCGCCTGAATGGCATTCAGGAGGTCAGGGGTTCGATTCCCCTCGGCTCCACCAGGGCATCAATGACCGACACGATCCTCATCTTCTACGGCTCCTACCGCTCGGATAGGCAGGGCATCCGCTTGGCCGAATATCTGCTCGGCGCCTTTGCCGCGCGCGGCGCCATTCCGGAACTGATCGACGCCAAGGCGATCGACCTGCCGATGCTGGACCGGATGTATAAGGAATATCCAAAAGGCTCTGCACCACCACAACTTGAAACCCTGGCCGAAAAGATCCGCACGGCGGACGCCTTCGTCTTCGTCGCCGGCGAATACAATTGGGGCATTCAGCCAGGGCTGAAGAACCTGACCGATCACTTCCTGGAGGAGTGGGCCTGGCGGCCGGCCGGCATTGCCAGCTACTCCGGCGGCCGTTTTGCCGGCGTGCGCGCGGCACTGGCGTGGCGGGGCATTCTGGCCGAAATGGGCATGGTCGTAATCTCGGACAGCCTGGCCGTGGGCGGCATTGGCCAGGCGCTCAGCCCCGCCGGCGCACCGCAAGGCGCGGGCGGCGCGGCCCTGGCAAAGGCGTTTCCGCGCTTTGCCGATGATCTCTCCTGGTGGACCCAAGCGGCGCGCAGGCAGCGAGGCCACGCCAGGCCACCCTACTGAAGCGTGACCAGGCGTGGCTTGACAGCATGCGCTGGCATTCGGATCGTCCCGTATCTGCCTTCTGGAGGGGAAAGCGTCATGTCCTTACCACGGGTTTTGCCATTGCTCAGCGTGTGCGCAGCCTTGGCTGCATGCGCCATAAATCCATTGCCGGTCTCAGCACTTCCGGGCCCGAACAAGGATTACGCAGCTTTTCAGAAGGACGAGACCACGTGCCGGATTGCCGGCGCCAGGACCGCGTATCCTCAAGGCGGGGCGCCAAGCTCGGGCAACGTGAACGCGGTCTGGCAAGCGTTTTTCACGAGCTACGGCCAGTGCGAGGCAGCGCATGGCAATCTGGTGCAGCCCGTGCCGTGGGCCGTCGCTTACCAGCTTTATCTGGGGTATGGCCTGCCATTCCCAGTCGGATACCCGCCCGTTTATGGCAGCCTGCCGCCTTACGGCATGCCCTAGCGCGCGCTCATTTGCCGGACGCGCCCCGGAGCGGCTAGCCTGGGTGCGAACGCCGATACGGCGCCCTGGCGGAGACATCCATCGTGCCCAGACCAATTGCTACGACACTCTCATGCGTTGTTCTGAGTCTGGGCGCGCTCACGGGCGGCTGTACGGCAAACCCTTCCGGTGCCGCCCGGCCATTGAAACTGACACCGGAAATGGCCGCCGACACGCCGGCGTTTGCCTGTCCGTGGATCGATGCCGAGCATTACCGGATTCCCGCCAAGCTTCCCGGTGCCGCTGCGGCGCCGCTTGCGCCCTTCGTGCCGGGATGCGCGATCATCCGCTTCAGGGTGGCAGCAGATGGCAGTGTTTTCAGCCCGGCCCTGCGCGCGGCAAATCCGCTGAACGACGGCCCGACAGCGCTCGCCGCGTTGCGGCAGATGCGCTTTGCGCCTGCACGTAAAGCGGATACGCAATTCGTCATCAGGCTGGAAATGCGGCGGGATAACTCGGGCGGCGTGTCCGTGACGACGGAGACGCGCGGCGGGGCCGTGCTGTTCGGCGAGGAGTCCTGATTCAGGAATTTGAAGGTTGGGGGAGATGTGCCATCCCCTCCAAACCCCCCGTCATTATTTTGAACGACGCTCTACAATCGACGGGGGGTCTGGTGGGGATGGCACATGTCCCCCAGTCTTACTCTGAGAGTCAATCTTTTTGCTAGCTGGTATTAACCCTCCGCCTTTGGCACCGGCCCACGCGTCGCATCCAGCCTGGCCGAAGCTGGCATCTTCACGACACCACCTCCTGCGGCCGCCTCGTAGATCGCCGCCATGATCCGCTGGTCCTGCAATCCTTCCTCACCCGGAGTCAATGGCTCGACATTGGTGCGGATCGCCTCGGCGTAGGCGTCCATTTCAAGTGCAAATTGGCTTTTGGGCGTCCAGCGGCGCACTTCCTCCGCATTGCTCATCCCGACCTTGCGCGAGAAGTGCATGGCCAGATTGTGATAGCCGAACGCAGGGTTCAGACCGACAGAGCCCGCCTCGCTCATCACGAAGAGCTTGCGGGTTTCATGAAAGCTGTAGCCGCTGACGCAGCTTGCTTCCACGCCTGAGGGAAAGCGCAAATTGAAGACGCAGATATCCTCGATTTCGGCAAAGCGCGGATCATCCTTCGGCTGGGTGATGCGCGCGGTGATTTCAACCGGCTCCTCGCCGGTCAAATAACGCGTCGCATTCAGGCAGTAGAGCCCGACATCCGGCAGTGACCCGCCGCCGGCCAGCGCGCGGATTTGGCGCCACTGCCCGTTGGGCGCATCGTTCTGGCCGTTGACGGCCTGGATTAATTGCGTCTTGCCCAGTTGGCGGCTGCGCACGATATCGATCAGCGCGCGATGCTGTGGCGTGTACTGGCAGCGATAGGCAATCATCAGCTTGCGGCCGGCCTGCTTGCATGCATCGATCATGCGCTGCGCATCGGCCACTGACGTGGCCATCGGCTTTTCGCACAGCACGTGCTTGCCGGCCTGCGCTGCACGCACCGTGAATTCCGCGTGCAGCGCATTGGGCAGCACGATGTAGATCACGTCCACGTCGGGGTTGTTCTTCAGACTGTCGAAATTGGCGTAATCGTAAATGTTCTTTTCCGGCACGCCGTATTGCCTGGCAATCACCAGCGCCTTGGCTCGCTCGCCGCTGACCAGTGCGGTCACGCGCACATGCCTGGCTTGCGCAAAGGCGGGCAGGATTTCGCCCATGGCCAGATTGCCCAAGCCCACGACCGCCACGCCGAGCCTGACGGCGACCGGATCAGGATTGGGCATTGCGCCGTTCAGGTCGGTCTGTTCGTGCAGCGGCGGCAGGCTGACGCGCTGGCCCTTGACCGTGCCGCGCAGGGCGGCCAGTTCCTGCGCGCTGCCAGCGGCCGCGGCGGCGTTGCCGAGTGCGGCCGCGCCAATGGCGGTCGCTCCCAGAACCGTTCCCAAATTGCGCCGTGTGACATCGACCATGAGTGTGCCTCGTCTGTGCGATTTGCACACAACAGGAATTGTCCGCGGCGGTTCGCAGGCGCGCGCGCGCGTTGAGTCAGGATCGCGTGTGCCGCTCAAGACTTTCGGCGCGCTTCAAGGCCGCGCCGCCAGCATTTCGCCAAGCCGCTGCACCGTGTTGAAATTGCGGCCCGTGGCCGGTGATCCGCAGGCGCAGTCGATGGAAGCGGGCGTCAGCCGCGAACGCGCAATGCCTGAGGCGCCATAATCGATCCACAGAGCGCCACCGGCCAGTCTGGCGCGCTCGCCCGCGGTGGCGCGCACTTCAAGCGTGTGCGCAGCGTCGGCGTGTGGCGGAAGCTTGGAAACATAGAGGTGCAATATGCGCGCATCCACCGCCTCATCGGCAAATGGATTGGCGGCGATGTATATGCGCCAGGCCTCGCGCGTGCACGCGATGATTTCCGGCGCCCAGCCCTGGCTGGCGTGCAGGTGCTGCGCGAGCAAGCCCGCCGCGGTGTTGGCGGGACCGGGCGCATCGACGATCAGATTGCCGCTTTGGATGTAGGTTTGCGGATTCTGCCAGCCGAGCGAAAGACACGCAGCGTGCAATTGGGCCATGGGCAGCTTGCGCGTGCCCCCGACATTGATGCCGCGCAAGAGGGCCAGGATGGTTGTTGTCATGCGTGTCGCTGCTCGAAACTTTAAAATAGAACTGGGGGAGATGTGCCATCCCCCCAGACCCCCCGTCTTTACTTGCCCTGCTAAAAGGGTGTCGTGCCGAAAACAGCCTCCAGCAAGGCGAACAACACACCACCCGCCAGAAAGCCCACCAGCGTGCCGTTCATGCGCACATATTGCAGGTCTCGCCCCACGCGCAGCTCGATACGTTCGGTAATCGTGGCCGTGTCCCAGTTGCCCACCACACCGGCGATGAATTCGCCAATCTGCGCCTGTGCCGCCGGCAGCAGGCCCGCAGCCAGGCGTTCGGCCGTGCGTTGCAGGCGCGCGCGCGTGCCGGCGTCCGTTGCCACCATTTCGCCCAAATTGCGCACGGCGCCATCGAGAAAAGCCACGGTGCGCCCGCCGGGCTTGGCCGCATCGGCCTCCATCGCCGCGCGCAGGCGAGACCACACATCCCACGTCCAGGCCTGCACCGTCTCATGGCTGATGACCTGGCGCAGCGCGCGCCCTATTTCGGCCGCACGCTGCGGGTCCTGCTCCATCAACGTGATTTCGCGCTTCACCCATTCATCGAAGGCTTCGCGCAATTCCGATCCGCCCGGCCCCATGCGTGCCAATTCGGCGTTCACGGTGGACAGCAAACGGTTGGCAACCGATGCGCCGATCGCCCAGCCGACGAGCCGGCCGCCCTGGTCGCGCACGCGCTCCTCAATGAATCCGCGCAACTGGTCTTCGCGCGCGAGCATGCCTTCGCGCAGGCTGTCGATGATGAAGGTGAGCACCTCCTGGTGCCGCCCGCCCTCGACCAACCCGCGCAGCGCGCGCGCCACCACGCGCCCTGCCTCCGGACTGCCGATCAGGCGGGGGATCAGGCGTGACAACGTGCGCTTTGCGCGCCCGTCTTCGACCGTGGCCAGCAAGCGCGGCATCATGCTGGCCAGGCTGAGCGAAAGTGGCGCGGAGATCGCCGGGTCATTCAGCAACGCGCGCACGAAATCGCCGACATCGAAACGCGCCAGCACGCGCGCGATCTCGTCGGGGTTCATGACGTGGCGGGAGACGAAGCGGCCGAGCGCCTGGCCGAGGCGGGCTTTTTCGTTGGGAATGATGGCGGTGTGGGGGATAGGCAGGCCGAGCGGGTGGCGGAACAGCGCGGTGACCGCAAACCAGTCTGCAAGTCCGCCGACCAGGCCGGCGCGCGCGCTGGCTTGCAGCAGATCGTCCCAGTAGGCCAGGCGGACTCCGTGCCAAAGGCCGCGCGGCAGCCAATGGGTGGCGAGCGTGAGCGCGGCCATGACGGCTAGAAGGGAGGTGGCGACGGTCCGGTAGCGGCGGAGCGTTCGCCGGGCGGGGGCGTCGGGGTCTGGCATCTGGGGCAGGGTAGGGCGGGGATAGGAAGGAAGGAAGCAGTTCTTTTTTGAAAAAAAGAACCAAAAAACTTTTGCTATTTGCGGGGGGTCTGGGGGCTTAGGCGGAATCAGCCGGCGCATGCGCCGGCCCGCCTAAGGCACATCTCCCCCAGCCTTTTTCGCCGTAACCTCAATCTCGATCTTCATCCTCGCATCGCTCAACCCGGCCACAATCATCGTCGCCGCAGGCGCCGCACCGCCAAACGCCTCACGCAGTACCGGCCAGCACGGCGGAAAATCCTCCCTCGCCGCCAAAATGTAGCGCACACGCACAACATCGCGCAGCGAGGCGCCCGCCTGCATCAGCGCGTGATCGATATTGCGCAATGCCTGGTGGCATTGTGCAACCACGTCTTCCGCAATACCCATGGTTTCGTAATCAAAACCCGTGGTGCCGGAGACGAACACCCACTCCCCGCTGACGACTGCGCGCGCGTAGCCGATATCGCGCTCGAACGTGCTGCCGGAAAAGACGCGGTCTAGGGGCGGCAACGGAATGCGGCCGCAAAAGCCTTCATCGTCAGATCGGCCGCCTTTTCCTGCCGGCTTTGCGGATTGCTGCTGACGTATTTGGTGACGACTTCGCGCAACTGGGTGCCTGTCACCCCGGTAGGGATGCAGGCCTGTGCATGCGCGCGTCCCTGTAGTGCAATGGTGTCAGCCACGCCGGACAGATACGCGTCGCATTCGCCCTTGCCCGCACTCATGCACATCGTCAGCAAACGATTGCCATCCACCCGCGAGACGCGCTGCGCCGCAGCCGTTCCCGCGCTTAAGATAACCGCACTCACCAGCAACACACGCATCATGGCGTTATCTCCACTTCGAATTGCTCGATCACAGTATTGGCCAGCAATCGGCGCGCCATCGCGTCGGCCTGCGTGCGCGCTTCATCCGCGCTGACGCCATCCATGACGAAACTGATCACCTTGCCCGCGCGCAATTCGGCGACGTTGGTGAATCCCAGCCCATGCAGCGCATGTTCGATCGCGCGCCCTTGCGGATCCAGCACGCCCTCCTTCAGCCCGACCGTGACGACGGCCCGCATAGTCACTGCATCGTCTCCGGGCCCTTCATGTCGCGCGAGCCCGCCTCAGGCAGAATCCCCAGCCGCTTGGCCACTTCCTGGTAGGCCTCCTCGACGCGCCCGAGGTCGCGCCGGAACCGGTCCTTGTCCATCTTCTCGTTCGTGCGCACATCCCACAACCGGCAATTATCCGGGCTGATCTCGTCGGCCAGCACAATCCGCATATCCTCGTTTTCATACAGCCGGCCGAATTCCAGCTTGAAATCGACCAGCGTGATGCCGACGCCCAGAAACAGCCCGGTCAGAAAATCGTTGATGCGCAGCGTGAGTGCGACGATATCGTCCATGTCCATCGTGCTCGCCCAGCCAAAGGCGGTGATGTGCTCCTCGGCGACCATGGGATCGCCCAGCGTGTCGTTCTTGTAGTAATACTCGATGATCGAGCGCGGCAGCCGCGTGCCTTCCGTAATGCCAAGCCGCGTGCACAGCGAGCCGGCGGCGACATTGCGCACGACGATTTCGAGCGGAATGATCTCGACTTCGCGAATCAGCTGCTCGCGCATGTTCAGCCGGCGGACGAAATGGTTGGGCACGCCGATATCGGCCAGGCGCATCATCAGGTATTCGCTGATGCGGTTGTTCAGCACGCCCTTGCCGGTGATGATGCCCTTCTTGGCGCCATTGCCGGCGGTGGCATCGTCCTTGAAATACTGCACGAGCGTGCCCGGCTCGGGCCCTTCGAACAGGATCTTGGCTTTGCCTTCATAGAGCTGCCGGCGGCGGGCCATGGTCTATCCTTTGCTTGGTCCCCAGGCCTGGATAGGTGGGGGCGGCGATGCCGTGCTATAGCAGCAGGGCGCCCAGGGCGAAACACACGGCGAAACACACGGCGAAACTCAGGGCAGAAGGACGGGGCCGAACGGCACCCGATCGGGTGGACCGGGTGCAAAGAGGAAGGCCCGCTCGCCGCGCGCACCCGTGCCCAGCAGGGCCGCACTCGCCGTGCCGAAGCCGCCCGCCTCGGGCACGTTCAGCGCCCCGGCCCATGGGCCCTGCCTATCGCCCAGCAGCGCAGGCCAGGCGCCCCAATCCGGCGGCACGGGCGCCGCCGCGTCTCGCCAACGCGGCAGGTGGCGCGCCACGCGCGGGTGGGACATATCGTCAGGCTCGCCCGACGTCATCATGTGCAGCCCGGCGCCGAGCGCCTGCGCCTGCACCGGACCTTCCCCGAGCCCGCGCAGGAAAAAAGCCACGGCCGCATCCGCCACCACCAGATTGAAACCTCGCCAGGCCGCGCTATCCAACCCCGCCATTGCACCGGCGGCCGCGGCCGCACTGGCGTGGCGCAGCGCCACCAGCGGCAGCGCACCGCGGCTGGCGCGCCCCTCTGCCGGCCCCAGCGAGGCCGCCCGGTTCAACACGCCGGCGACAACGCCGGCCGCATTCATCGCCAGCCACGTCCCGCCCGCCAGCGTGTCCAGCCCGCCCACCACGTCGGGCTGATCCGGCCAGTGTGCCCCCGGCGGCAGCCACGGCCGGGCCAGCATCTCGTCCCGATTGGCCGCGACCAGCAACGGCCAGGCCTGGCCGGGGCGAGACAGAAGGATCAGCGTGCACACGCGCCCTTCTATGGGCACGCGCGCCCATTTGCCCAAGACGTTTGCTCAAGATGGGCGCTGCCGCGTAGCTTGGGGCCCATGTCCGATAGTGCAGCACTCCCCCGCGCCTGGCCCTTCGAGGAGGCACAAAAACTTGCCGTGCGCGCCGAGCAGCAGGCCAAGCGCGAAATGCTGTTCGAAACCGGCTACGGTCCCTCCGGGCTGCCGCATATCGGCACGTTCGGCGAGGTCGCGCGCACCAGTTGGGTGCGCCACGCCTACACGGTGCTGACCGGCAAGCCCTCACAATTGCTGGCGTTTTCCGATGACATGGACGGTCTGCGCAAAGTGCCCGACAATGTGCCCAACCGCGACATGCTGCGCGAATATCTCGGCCGCCCGCTGACGCGCATCCCCGACCCTTTCGGCACGCATGAGAGTTTCGGCGCGCACAACAACGCGCGCCTGCGCGGCTTTCTCGACGGGTTCGGCTTTGAATATAGCTTCGGCTCCTCCAGTGAATATTACGCCGCCGGCCGCTTTGATGCCGCGCTGCGCCGCATCCTGGAGAGTTTTGACGAAGTCATTGCCGTCGTCCTGCCCACGCTCGGGCCGGACCGCCGCGCCACCTACGCGCCGCTGCTGCCCCTCCATCCACGCACGGGCGTGGTCATGCAGGTGCATATCGACCAGGTCGATGCGGACGCGGGCACGCTCTTCTGGACCGATGAGGGCGGCGAGCGTTTCGAGACAAGCGTCTATGGTGGCGCGACAAAATGCCAGTGGAAGGCCGATTGGGCGATGCGCTGGTATGCGCTGGGCGTGGATTATGAGATGTCGGGCAAGGATCTGATCGACAGCGTCAAGCTATCGACGCGCGTGTGCGAAGTGCTCGGCGCCAAGCCGCCGATCGGTTATACCTACGAATTGTTTCTCGACGAGCATGGGCAGAAGATCAGCAAGTCGAAAGGCAACGGCCTCTCTATCGAGGAATGGCTGCGCTACGCCCCGCCCGAAAGCCTCAGCCAATTCATGTACAACCAGCCGCATCGCGCCAAGAAACTGTATTTCGACGTGATCCCGCGCGCGACGGACGAATACGTGGCCAATGTCGAACGCGCCCGCACCGAAGATGCCGACGCGCAAAAGGCAAACCCTGCCTGGCATTTCCACGCCGGCGACATTCCCGGCCACACCGGCAGCCCGATCCCCTTCAACATGCTGCTCAATCTGGCCAGCGTGGTGAATGCCGAGACGCCCGATATCCTATGGGGCTTTATCCGTCGCTATATCCCCGATGCCTCGGCAGACACTCAGCCCTTTCTGGCGCGCCTGGTCGGACACGCCATCGCCTATTATCAGGACATCGTGCGGCCGACGAAAACCTTTCGCGCCGCCGATAACACCGAGCATGCGGCCCTTGCCGACCTCGCTGAAACCCTGCGCGGCATTGACGCGCGGGCGGATGCGGAGACGATACAGACCGCAGTCTATGAGGTGGGCAAGCGCCACCCGTTTCGCGCGCTCAAGGATTGGTTCGGGTGTTTATATCAGGTGTTGCTGGGCCAGCAGGAAGGGCCGCGTTTCGGTGGGTTTGTCGCACTCTATGGTGTGGCGGAGACGGTATCTCTGATCGAGACGGCGCTGATACGTAAGGCTGAAAACGCGGCTTGAGCCATGCCGTCGTTGTTTTAAAAAACGCCGTACAGCCATTTTGGCATCGCCCAAAGCACACCTGGTTGACGGTCCGCCGCAATAATCCGGCCGCCATGCGCGGGCCGGCCGAGGCGGAGCAGCTCGGAGATAAAGAGCAGCTCCGCCCCGCCACCCAATTGCGCAATGGGGTCCTGCGGCAAGGTCGTGTCATCGTGCATCAGCCTGACCATTTCGTCTGGTGCAATACCATGATGGTCGCCGTGGCCTTCGGGCCGCGTCACGCTGCACCGTTTGGCCTGACGCCGCGCCGTGATCTGCCTGTCGACATAGGCGATATGAAAAAGATATAGGCCGCCAAATGCGCTCGGAGCGTCTGCGACATGAAACCCCATGGACCACTGCACCGGCCGGCGCACGAGCGAAGGTTTGCAAAGGCTGGAGAAAGGCCGGGTCCAGCGCCTTTGCATGGTGATCGGCAAAGCGAAATCTATCGGCGCATCGCCCTCCACTTCAAGCATATTGGTCCCGAAGGCCGTCAAGACATCGACATCGGTTGACGCAGCAAGACCAGCCAGATCGGTGAAACGGCGCGGATCTGCAACGAGCAGCTCATCGACATCTGTGTAGGCAACAGAGTTGTAATTCGCGAGCAACTTGCGGCACACATCGGAGACGACATTGGCCCGCCAGACCTCGTCGAGTGGGGATCGCTCCAGCGCCATCACATTATAGGGGCTGGACGCGGCGACTGACCCGTCATCAGAGCCATGGTCAATCACGTAGCAATGCGCAGCACCGACGGCTTTGCGGTAATGCGCCGCCCAGACTGGCAGGAAATCGGGTTCGTTATAGACCATCGTGACGACGGCAAGGGGCCATTTCATGCCGCGAGTGTTCCTGCTGTTGTGCCTGCGTCCTAGGCCACCAATTATTGCTGGGACAGTGGCGCTAGATTGCCAGGGGCTTGCTTGAGCGTCTTTGAGAAAAGGCTGGGGGGATGGCACATATCCTCCAGCCTTACCTTGCCTTAACCTGAGCCTCGCCCCCGCGCCAACATTTGCACCCAAGCCCAAAACCGCCGAAAAACCCCCTGGTTACGTCCCGTCACAAGCCCCCGGTGCCGCCCATTCCCGCCGACGCCACCCCAAGCGCCGACCCTCTCGCCACCCTGCGCCGCGGCGCCAGGCACATCCCGGCCGTGCTCGGCGTGGCACTGTTGATCGGCGCGATCTTCGTGGTCCAGCGTGAATTCCGCCACCTCAACCTGCGCGATGTCGGCCGCGCCATGCGCAACATTCCCGCCCATGCGCTGATGGTCGCGGCCGTGTGGAACCTGCTCGCCTACGGCGTGCTGACCTTCTACGACCGCCTGGCCACGATCTACGCCGGCCACCGCGTCAGCTACGCCCGCACCGCACTCGCCAGTTTCTGCGCCTACGCGCTCGCCCACAACCTAGGTTTCGCCGCCGTCTCGGGTGCCGCCGTCCGCTACCGCCTCTACTCCCACTGGGGCCTGACGCCCGAGCAGATCGCCAAGGTGATCGCCTTCTGCAGCCTGACCTTCGGCCTCGGCGGCATGTCCCTCGGCGGCGCCATCCTCTTCGGCGAGCCCCGCGCCGTCCCCTGGTTCGGCGAGCACCTGCCGCTCTGGTCGCTCACCCTGATCGGCGTCGGCCTGTGGTCGATCGTCGGCGCCTACATCTTCGTGTCCACGAAATACCCGATCCTGCATTTTCGCGGCCGCAGTATCGAGCTTCCCGGCTGGCGCATGGCGCTGACACAGGTGGCCCTTGCCACCGTGGATGTCGCGGTCACCGCCAGCATCTTCTACGCCCTGCTTCCTCAGGCGCATGGCCTGACCTGGCTGCGTTTCCTGGCCGTCTATCTCGCCAGCTACGCGGTTGGCCTGGTCGCCAACGTCCCGGGCGGCCTGGGCGTCTTCGACGCCGCCATCCTGCTTGGCCTGTCGCGCTATTTGCCGGCGCCGGTCGTGCTCAGCACCACCTTCATCTTCCGCCTCTATTACTATGTCATCCCGCTCTTCCTCGCCGGCGCCCTGTTCGCCGGCAACGAAGTCTTTATGCGCGGCCGCGGCATCGCCGGCCGCACCGTCCCTGGCCAGACCCGCTGGAGCGAGCCCGATTTCGCCGTTGCCGCCAGCACCGGCGGCGTTGCAGTCTGCGGCGCCATGCTGCTCTCCATCGGCATGCTGGACATGCACCCGGACTATTCGTGGATGGCGCCGGGCCTGGCCAGCTTCGCCGCCAGTGCCGGCCAATACGTCACCAGCCTGCTCGGCACCGCGCTCATGGTGCTGGCCATCGGCCTGTCCCTGCGCGTGACACTCGCCTGGGGGTTCACCATCCTGCTTCTGCTGCTGGGCGCCGCGGTCACGGCCGTACAGGGCGAGCCCAACTGGGTGCCCATCGGCCTGGTCGTGGCCGCCCTTTCGGTCGCGCCATTCCGCGACGCCTATTACCGCCACGCGCGGCTAATCAGCCACACGCTGCGCCCGGGCACGCTTCTGCCGCTCTTCGCGCTTCTGGGCAGCGTCGTCTGGCTCGCCAATTTCGAGCCCAAGGTTCACCGCTTGGCCCAGACCAGTTGGTGGGCCGTCGTGCTTAGCCGCGAAACGCCCACCTCCGTGCGCCTGGCCGTCGGCCTGGCAGTGGTCCTGCTTCTCTCGGCACTCTGGGGCGTGATCCGCCCGGGCCGCGTCATGGCCCTGCCGTGGAATGCAGAGGGCCGGCTGCGTTACGCCGCCCTCGGCGCACTGCCGCCGCCTGTCGCCGACGGCCTGGTCATGGGCGAGGGCGGCCGCGCAGGGATCGCATTCCAGCGGTCCGGGGGCGTGCTGCTTGGCCTGGGCGATCCGGCCGGCGCGCACAGCGACCGTGTCTCGGCGATCTGGCGCCTGCGCGACCTGGCGCAGCAGGAGGGTCGGCATGCCGCGGTGTGGCGTGCGGGCCGGGACCTGCTGAAGGTGTACGCCGACCTTGGCCTGACCGCGCTGCCGCTGGGCCCTGACGGTCTGCCCGCGGATGCCGGCGCCGCAGGCGGGCAGTATTTGTGCTGCGTGGCGGAGCGCGATCTGGTTGCCCTGCTGCCTGTGCTGCCTGGGCTTGGCCGTCGGCGCTCGCAGCGACGGGGTGGCGCGGCTAGAATTGATCAGGTTGGCGAGTAGCAGAAGGCTGGGTGGGATGTACCATCCCCAGACCCCCCGGTTCCTCAGTTTGGATTACTTCTTGCTGCGCGGCTTCGTCCCCAAGCCTATCTGCTTGGCCAGCGAAGACCGGTGGCTGGCATAGCTGGGCGCCACCATGGGATAATCCGCGTCCAGCCCCCACTTCTCGCGATACTGGTCGGGCGTCATGTCATAGGCCGTGCTCAAATGGCGCTTGAGCATCTTCAATTTCTTGCCGTCTTCCAGACACACGAGATAATCGGGAAAGATCGATTTCTTGACCGGCACCGCCGGCGCCGGCTTGTCGACGGAGGCAGGCGCCTCTTGGCCCATGCCCGACAACGTGCGGTAGATGTCGCCTATCAACGCCGGCAATTGCTCGGATGGAACGATATTGTGCGATACGTGGGCTGACACGATCTGCGCGGTAAGCCCAAGCACATCCATCGACACTGGACTGTCGGCCATGAACGCAACCTTGATCGGAGGGATAGACTTGCCCTCATAAGGGCGTGATTGGCGGAGTCTGCAACAGGCGGTTCCAACATTGGAGTTTTACCGTGTCATTACAGTCAAGCGCCCGCGCGGCCACAGAACCCGACCTTCAGATCGACATCACGGCCGAGACGTGCCCCATGACCTTCGTGCGCACACGCCTGGCACTGGACCACCTGCGCAGCGGCCAGGTCCTCTCCGTGCGTCTTCGCGGGGAGGAGGCGGCGCGCAACGTGCCGCGCACTTGCGCCGAGCAGGGCCATGGCGTGCTTTCGCAGGTCTTGGATGCGAACGGGACGACTCTGCTTCTTCTTCGCCGCAGATAGGCTGGGGGAGATGTGCCATCCCCCCCCAGACCCCCCGTCGTTATTTAAGGTTCCGCGCATTCGTTTCGTCCATGAGCGCCAGCGCCAGAACCTGCGCATCCGTGCCATCCGCGTAATAGCGCCGGCGTCGCCCCACCGGCGCAAACCCACACGCCGTGTAAAGCGCCTGCGCCGCCTCGTTCGCGGCCGAAACCTCCAGGAACATCTTGACCGCCCCAGCCGCGCGCGCCTGCGCGGCCGCCGCGTGCACGAGCCGGCGCGCACTACCGTGGCGGCGGCCCTGCGGTGCCACGGCCAGCGTCAGGATCTCCGCCTCGTCAGCGGCCACGCGCGCCACGATCAGGCCATTCGTCCCCTCCATCAACGCAAATACGCCAGGCAGCCCAAGCTGGGCGGCAAACATCGCCACACTCCAGGCCTCCCCGGGCGAAAAGGCGGTTCCATGAATGGCCGCGAGCACCGGGGGGTAGGCCGGTCCGGCAAGCTGGATGGCAGGCGCGTCTTTCATGCGGGTGGCGGCCGAAGGCCACTTTGCGGCGCGCGCGCCTCCGGCGCATCGACATAGAGCGGCACCGGCGGCAGCGGCGCGATCTCCCCGCGCGCGCGTGCAAGACCCACGGTCGCGATCTGGGCGGGCTGCGGCAGCCGCGCGCTCGTCAGCATCACGTCGCCGCCACGCGCCGCAAGGATTGCCGCCACCTCATTGGCGGCATCGCCGGCTACCGCGACACGTCCTGTGACCGGCGGCAAGCCATCGAGCGAAAAGGCCTCTAGCTCACCCTGCCAGCCGATGAAGACGCGCCCGGGCCGGGCGGCCACGGCAGTCCACAGCGCCCGCCCTCCCAATTGCGGCAGAGCTTCGGCCAGTGCCTCCGCCACGCGGACGCCCACCACCGGCGCGCCCGCGCCCAAGCCGATACCAAGTGCCACTGCAATGCCCGCGCGCAGGCCGGTAAAGCTTCCTGGCCCGACGACCACGGCGATCAACTGGGGCATGCCCGTTTCGCGCAGCAAGGCGGCGATCGCCGGCGGAATGGCGGCTGCCAGGCCGTGCGTTGCATCCAGCCGCACAAGGGCGCGCACCGTGCTGTCTTCCACGACGCAGGCCAGGCAGCCGCGCGCGGCTGATCCTATCGCCAGCGTGCGCATGAGACCGTAGAGGAAGCAGTCCTTTTTTGAAAAAAAGGACCAAAAAACTTTTGCAAGTTAGACCCGCCCTCAACAGACAAAAGTTTTTTGCTTCTTTTTTTCAAAAAAGAAGGACTTCCTTTTACATCAACACACAAGCATCCTCGAAAGGAAGCCGCGGTTGACGAGGCAATTGCTGGCTGACATCGGCCGTGCCCAAATTGAGCAAGAAATTCGATTTCCAGCCAGACTCAACAAAGAATTCCTCATCGACCATGGCCCGGTCAAAGCCGCTCATCGCCCCCGTATCGAGCCCCAGAGCGCGCGCGGCCATGATCAGGTAGGCGCCTTGCAGCGTGCCGTTGCGAAAGGCTGTTTCTTCCGACAGCGCGCGGTCGCCGGCGAACCAGGCGCGCGCATCCACGTGCGGGAACAGTTCGGGCAATCTGTCATAGAATTTCGGGTCATACGCCACGATCACCACGACCGCCGCGGTTAGCGACTTTTCCACGTTACCGGCCGAGAGCGCCGGCACCAGGCGTTCCTTCGCCGCCTGCGTGCGCAGGAACACAAAGCGCGCCGGGCTGCCATTGGCAGACGTCGGTCCCCATTTGGCGACGTCGTAAAGCGCGCGCAGGGTTTCATCCGGTATGGGCTTGCCTATCCAGTGATAGTGCGATCTGGCGTGCCGAAAAAGCGTGTCCAGGCTGGTCTCGTCAACTGGCATGCGGCAGCTCCACGTCACCCACATCGCTCCACATTACGAGGCGGATCAGTTTTTCCGAAAGCGTATTGCGCGCAGGTGCGGTCATTCAACAAGCCGATGGCCGATTTCACTGTTCTGTGTAACGAAACCGGTTCCCGAGAGTTCGAAGACCGTGCCCAGGTTGCTAGTTCCGCCTGCGATTGTCGTACCATAAAGATTACCGGCCAAATCGGCAGTCAAGCCCGTAAGCGGTTCAAGTCCCCCAGAGCCGCCCGAAAACGCGTGGAGGACTGTCAACTTCTTATGGTCCGCGGACAGCTTGTAAACCGTACCGCCACTGCCGCCTCCATCCGCAGCTGTTGTCCCATACAAATTACCGGCCGCGTCTATCAGCAATCCGCCAATGGAGTTCAGGCCGCTATGGTGACCAAAACCAAAGCTATAAAGGGTCGTCAGCGTCTTGTGGTCAGGCCCGGAAAGCTCGTAAATCGTCCCGCCGTTGTGTTTGGCCATGTCCGACGTCGTTCCGTAGAGGTTGCCGGAGGCGTCCATAACCAGCCCGGCCTCTGGATATCCGCCATCAACGCCGTCGAACGATGCAATGATGCTATATGTCTTGTGGTCCGACCCGGAAAGTTCATAGACCACGCCAAGGTTCTGTGCGCCGCCTTCGAACGCCGTGCCAAACAGATTTCCCGACGAGTCCGCCAGCAATGGCGTGGCTGGAAAAGCTCCGTCCGTGCCGCTGAACGCGTGCAGGGTCACGAGACGTTTGTGCGTCCTACCGAGAACTTCAAAGATCGTGCCATATATGCCCGATCCAGATCCGCCGGTGTAGGTCGTTCCATAAAGATTGCCGGAGGAGTCGCTGGTAAGCCCGCTCTCAGGTGTAGACCCATTCGCGCCGGTAAAAGTCACCAACGTCTTAATACGACCATGCCCTGCCCCAACGAGATGGAAGACCGTACCCAAATTTGCGGAGCCGCCGGTCGACGCCGTTCCGAGAAGGGCGCCATGAGCATCGATACTGATCGGAGCCAGTGGCGTCGCTCCATCACTGCCATGGAATTTCGCAACGGTTGTGAAATTGGTGTGAGAAGGTCCCGAGAGCTCAAAAACAACGCCGTAGCTACCGGGCGAAACACCTCCCATTCCCGTAGTTCCGTACAGATTGCCCGAGCCGTCAACGGTCAATCGGGCCTGCGGCAAACTTCCGTTTGCCCCATTGAACGATACAAGTGTGGTAAATGTCGGCACCGCGCGCGCGTTGGATGCCCGTAGTCCGACGAGAAAAAAAGCGAATGCAAAAAGCAAACGATTGCGGTTGGCAATATTAAGCATATCCTTGTCCCCTAAAGTAGGAAGTCTTCAATTGTGGTGGGTTCACATACATCAATTTGCCAGATGATGCTCTTTCTGGGTCTGGGAACCTCAGGCCACAACGGGTCCAGGCCTTTCCTTGCGTGCTGCTGTTGCCGTTAGATAGGGTAGGTAGGCTCCCAGCCGCCGCCCAGCGCCTTGTAAAGCTGCACCAAATTCTGGCTCACAGTGGTCGTGCTCTCCGCAAGCTGTAGTTGCGCCTGCAACAGCGCACGCTCGGCATCCAACACATTGAGGAAATCGGCGACACCCTGCGTGTAGCGCTGCCGCGCGAGGTCCAATGCCCGCCGGTTCTGCGCCACGCTCTCGCCTAGCGCATCCCGCCGCCGCTGCTCGGCCGCGTAAGCGGTCATGGCGTTATCGACGTCGTGCCAGGCCTGCAACACGATCTGCTGATAGTTCAGCGCCGCTTCCTGTTGCTCGACCTTGCGCAATTCCAGCGTGGCGCGCAGCCGCCCCCCCTCGAAGATGGGAATGCTGATCGTCGGGCCAAGGCCGTACTGGCGGGCGGCCCAGTTGCCCAGGTCCTTGGCCTTGAGCGCCTGCAGCCCGAGACTGCCGTCCAGCGTCACCTTGGGATAGAAATCGGCCACAGCCACGCCGATATCGGCCGTCGCCGAATGCAATTGCGCCTCGGCCTGGCGGATGTCCGGGCGCCGGCGCGCCAACTCGCTCGGCAAGCCAACGGGCACGCGCGGCGGCACGGGTGGTACGGCACCCGGCGTGATCAGCTCGGCACGCAAGGCCTGAGGCGCCTCGCCAAGCAGGAAGCTGAGCGCATTGATCTGCTCGTCCTGTTGCTGCTCGAGCTGCGGCACGTTGGACTGATCGGTGGCCAACTGCGCCGCGGCATTGGCGACATCCAGATCCGTCGTCAGCCCGCCGCGATAGCGCGCCTGGGTCAGATCCAGGCTCTCGCTTGCGGTCTTGATGTTGTCCGCGGCAATGGCGAGCTGGGTCTGCACGCCGCGCAACTGGATGTAGTCGCGCGCGACTTCGGCCACCACGCTCAGCAGGCTGTTGCGCCGCGCATCCTCGCTGGCTTCCAGCGCAGCGTCGGCACTCTCGATCTCCCGTCGCACCCGGCCCCACAGATCGAGTTCCCAGGACGCATCGAAGCCGTACTGCCACAGATTGAAGGGCGGGATCGTCATGCCGCCCGTCGCAGAGCTGGGTATCGCCCCCATGCGGCCGGATGTGCCGCCGGCCATGCCGCCCATGCTGCCGAAGCTGGCCCCACCGCTGCTGCCGCCCACTATCCCGAGCACGCCTTTCGAGGAGATGCGCTCGCGCGTATAGGACCCGTCCCCCTGCAGGGTCGGGAACTGATCCGCCCCGGTGATGCGGCGCTGCGAGCGGCTCTCGGCCAGGCGGATCGTCGAGAGGCGCACGTTGAGGTTGGCCGCGGCGACGCGGCCCTCCAGCGAGGTGAGCTCGGCGTCGTGCAGCAGGTTCCACCAGTTGGGATCGATCTTCTCCGGCACCGGCAGACTCTGCACGGGCGGCGGTGGGGCCTGTCGCGCGGCCGAGAACCAATGCGTGGGCGACCACGTGCTGGGTCGGGTCCAGGAAGGCCCTACGGTGCAGCCGGCGCCAAGCACGGGCAAAGCGAGGCAGGCCGCACGCCGCGCGAAGGCCAAATTTATGCAGCGCATGAGGCAGGCTCCAAGCGAAACGGCTCAGGCGGCGGCATAAGGCAGACCGCCCGCCCAAGCAAAGCGCGCACGCCTGGCTGGCGACACGGGGTGGTGCGGGCAAGCGGGACCCGCGCTGACCGATCGGTTCGGTCAGCGTTGACAAGCTAGGAGTTTTGCCGTGATCGTCAATGCCACATGCAAAAGACCCAACCGGCGGTGACCTCAGACCAGGATGTCCGCTCCCCGGAGAAGGAACGCCAGATCCTGGACGGCGCAGCCGCCGCCTTCGCGCAGGACGGCTACGAGGGGGCCAGCATGTCCCACATCGCCGCAATGGCCGGTGTCTCGAAGGGCACGCTCTACAATTACTTTGACGGGAAGAAGGCGCTTTTCGCCGCCTTCGTCCAGCGCGAGTGCACCGAGCATCTTCTGCTTGTCTTCGGCGAGATCGACGGCCAGGCGCCCGCGCAGGCGACCCTGCTGCGCGTCGGCCGGCGCATCCTGGACATGCTGATCAGCGAGCCAGGCCTGCTGATCTACCGCATGGTCGTGGCCGAGGCGCACAAATTTCCCGACCTGGCCGAAGCCTTCCATGACGCAGGACCCAAGCGAGGGCTGAGCTGCATGAGCGCGCTGATCGCGCAGATGACGCGGGCCGGCCAGTTGCGCGTGGCCGACCCTGCATTTGCTGCCGACCAGCTCTTCGCATTGATGACGACCCGGCTTGTCATGAAGCGCAGGATGGGATTGGTGGCCGCGGTCAGCGAGGCGGAGATTGACCGCGTCGTGCAAGAGGCGGTTAAGCTTTTCCTGCGCGGTTATGGGACCTGACGGGGTCCTGCAGAACGGCGGATAGGAAGGTGGAACAGGCATGCCGCAGGAATCCGATCGCGACATCCGGGAAGAGGTAGGCATATCGCTGTTCTGGCGTGAGCTGATCGGCGATTACGAGTACGGCCGCTTCAATCCCGAGGACATGATCCGCTGGTATGACGCGCTCCAGTTGCGCGGGCCCGACGAGATCCGCGACCTGATCAATGAGCGCTACACGGGCCGGCCCGGGACGGTCGTGCGCGGCGTTGTCGCCGGCGCGCCGCATCCGCCGATCTGGCTCGTGCGCGAATGGCTGGCCTTGTACGAGAACAAGGTCAGGACCGGCGGCTACTGGATGGCGGCCGCGGCTTTTGTGGTGTTTTGCGGCTTGTTCGTGCCCTTCATCGCCGGCACGACGCGCCTGACGCCACTGAGCACCTACGTCATGCACCCGCCCTTCGGCGGCCCGCAGACCTTTCAACCAAATGGGCCGGCCTCCGGCCCCGTTCTGTCCGCGACCAATACGGTGCCGCCCGCCGTCTCGGTGCCCGGGCCCACCGGGCCTACCAGCGGGGGGATCGCCGGGGCTGCAACCGGTGTCTCGCCTGCCGGCGGCACGACGGGCGCCGTCAATGGCGGCCTGTCCGCGGGTGCGGTTTCGCCGGCGCCGGGTATCGGCGCCACGCAACCTTAGGCGGAGTTCGGGTCGCCTACCTTGGTCATTGCACCTGGCCGGTCTAGGCTTGCGGCCATGCGCGCCGTCCTGTTCTGCCTGATGCTGTCCGGTTGCGCCGTCATGCCATGGCAGATCGACCGCCATGATCCCCGCGCCATCTTCGATGCCTACCTGATCGCCCACGGGATGGTGCTGTCCTACGAGGAGCGATCCGACGCCGATCCGACCGTGACATTGCAGCTGAGCAGGCTGGATCAGCGCGCCCGCCACGCCCTGGTCGATCTCGCCCGCGCGCCCGGCTCGGACCTCGACCCTTCCGCGCGTGCCGTGGCCGCACTCAGCGATTACGCCGCGAGCCAGACCGCCACGATGCACTGATAACGGTTAGCAGAAGGTCAGAGTCTTTTCGGAAGATTGGGGGAGCAGTGCCTGCCCCCCCAAACCCCCCGTCATCATTTTGGTCAAGCAGCCCGAGGGAAGGCACCCTGAGGGAGTGGCACCGGACAGGCATCTTGGACTAGGTCTGGGTTTGATTTTGGCGGGAGCGTGGCTTTTTGGAAATCGTCGATGTTGTCGCCCGTGCTTTCGATCGCCTCCTGAACGCGGGACTGCGCGTATTCCTGAGCGCGATGAACACCCTGGAGCAGGCGTTGCGCGGGCCCTTGCAGGCAGCCGGTATTCATGGCGCGCTGCAGACGCTGGTGCTGATGCTGGTTCCGCTTGTGATCATTGTTGCGGTGGTCAAGCTGTTTGGCGGCGTGTTGCGCACGCTTGTTCTTGTCGTGCTGATATTGGTCCTGATCCACCTCTCCTGGCCCTTGATCATGGCCGGACAGCGTTGAGCGCGCCGCAAACAGAGACGAGTTTTTCGCTTCGTCTCCGTTTTTTTAAAAAAGGACTGCTTCCTTTCTTCTAAGCCTGCGTGCATTAGCTGTAGCCCGCTTATGAAAAGGCCTAAGAATCGCCTCGGCATCGTGGCCCGAGAACATGGCCGTGCCGGCGAGCTGCAACGCGCTCATCTTTTCCGTCACCATCTGCTGGTATTCGACGGACGTGCACTGCCCGCTCATCATCAGCAGGCTGCGGTGCCAGACCGTTTCCCAAGATGCCGCGGCCAGTTCTGCCATCATCAACGGAAGATCAAAAGGCGAGGGCGGGCTGGCACCTGCGCGTTTGCGTGTCAGCGTCATGCCGCCTGCAACTGGGCTTCGGCGAACTCGTAATTGGCGAGCTTGTCGAGATAGTTCTGCGTATAGTCCGGCCGGCGATTGCGGAAATCGAGGTAGTAGCTGTGCTCCCAAACGTCGAGTGCGAGCAGGACCTGGCCCTCGCCGGTGGCGAGCGGGTTGCTGCCGTTGGGCGTCTTGGTGATGGCGAGCTTGCCGTCCTTCCCAACGATCAGCCAGGCCCAGCCTGAGCCGAATTGGCCGATGGCGGCCGCCTTGAAGGCTTCCTTGAATTTGTCCGCACCGCCCAGGTCGCTGTCGATCTTGGCGGCGAGCTTGCCGGGGATCCTACCGCCGGTGGGCGAGAGGTTTTTCCAGAAAAGAATATGGTTCCAGTGCTGGCCGGCATTGTTGAAGACCGGGCCTGGCGTTGAGCTCGTCTGCTTGACGATCTCGTCCAGCGATTTGCCCTGGAGCGCGGGGTCTTTTTCGACGAAGCCGTTCAATGCGGTGACATAGGCTTGGTGATGCTTGCCGTGGTGCAGCTCCAGCGTTTCCTGGCACATGCCGGCAGCGGTCAACGCGTTGGTGTCGTAGGGCAGGGGGGGCAGTTCGAAGGCCATCTTTGCATTCTCCGTGGTCTTTGGGCTTGGCGGTGGTTGCAACGCATGACGCGGCTATTGTTCCACATCGGGTCTGCCCTGCCGACAGGGCGCAGCACTTGCCACCACTGCGCAGGGGCGGCATCTCGGCAGCATGACGCCTGTGGCCGAGCTGGTGCGCCGGCATGATCCCGACCGCTATTTCTGCACCCTGTTCGCGCCCCCGGCCAGGCGGGAGGCGCTGATGACGCTCTATGCCTTCAACCACGAGCTGGCGCGGGCAGCCGAGGTGGCGCGCGAGCCGGGCCTGGTGCTTATCCGGCTGCACTGGTGGCGCGAGGTCGTGGACGGGGCGCGGCGGCGGCACGAGGTGGCCGGGCCGCTCGGCGAGCTGATTGCGATCGGCGGGGTGCCGTTGGCTCTTCTTGGCTCGATGATCGAGGCGCGGGAGGAGGCTTTGGAAGAGAGCGATGCCATGAGCCTGATGCGTCGCGGGCCTGGTGCGCTGGCGGCGGCGGCGGGCGCTTTGCTTGGAGCAAGTGCTGAGGAGAGCAACGCCCTGGTGCGCCTGGGGGCGGGCTGCGGCATCGCGGGCGTATGGCGAAACCAGGCGCTGACGGGCCGGCCTGGCGGCTGGCCGGTCGCCGTTGATCGCGATGCAGCGTTGAGCCTGCTGGAAGACCGCACATGGTGGCGGCGGCCCATTGTTGCTGCCGCTTTGCCGGCCGTTTTTGCGCGCAGGGACCTGGCGCGCGGACACCCTGTTTCGGTGCGTGGTTTGGGCGAGCGGCTGGCAGTTATGCGGGCAGCGATTACTTGTCTGGTTTGATCACACGTGCTGTTTGAATACGGCAAAACAAGGCGCGGGCTCTGCCCCTGGACCCCGCTAAGGACAAGTCCTTAAAGCGGCCCGCCGCAACCCTTCACGCGGCAGCAATTGCACGCCCTCTTCCACGTCCGCAGCAATGGCCCGAACCAGCGCTTCTGAGTCGCCGCTGACAATCGCGCCAATCGCATCGGCGTGGCGATCCTGCCGCGTCTGCGGGTTGGCACCTTGCAGAGCCGCGCGCATGAAAGGGCCGATCTGCAGCCAAATCGACTCGATCAGCGGCAACAGCGCGTCCGACGGCGCCAGCAAGTACAGGAACCGATGGAAGGCGAAATTCGCCTCGATCGTGCGCTCGGCGTCACCGGCGGCGAAAGCCTCCTCTGCCAGCCCATCCAGCCGGCGCAACTCGGCCAGTGCGGCGGGCGAGACGCAAGGCAGCGCGCTCCTGGCGGCCTCCTGCTCGAGCAGGATGCGTGCGGCAATCAGCGTGGCGAAGCGCGCTTCGTCCATGGCGGGCACACGCACGCGCCGGTTATCCAGCAGGTCGAGCGCGCGCTCGGCAACCAGGCGGCGCATCGCCTCGCGCACCGGCATGGCCGACACGTCCAGCAGCGCGGCCAGTCCGCGGATGGTGACCGCAAGACCGGGCGGAAAGCGGCCGGTCATGATGGCGTGGCGCAAACGGCGATGGGCGAATTCCTGAACGGTCTCGCTGGCACGGCGGCTGGCCAGCGCCAGGCGCAACGGCGGCGCGCCGGGGTCGGTCTTGCGCGCGCGAACCGGCTTGCCGGGCGATGTTGACACGTGGAGCCTCCCGCCGCTGTTTGGGCCACAGAGCTGACCGCGCACAAGCGGTGTGGCGGCAGCAGCAGCACTTCTGTAAGGGTTGCAGCCATGACAAGCGCGCCCAAACCCGTGATCGGCATCATCTCCGACGTGAACCGCAAGCCCAAGCATCCGGTCCATTCAGTCGGTGAGAAATACATCGATGCGGTCACGGGGGGCGCCGGCGGCCTGGCCCTGTTGCTGCCCGCGCAGATCGACAGGCCAGGCGCCGCCTTCACCGATGCGGCCGACATCTGTCAGGTGCTGGATACAGTCGATGGGCTGTTTTTGACCGGCGCCACATCCAACGTGGCCCCGGCCGAATACGGCGCGGCGCTGGAAGATCCTTCATCGGCCGCCGATCACGCCCGAGACCATGTTAGCCTTGCGCTGGTCCGGGCCGCAGTGCGCCGCGGCACGCCGGTGCTGGGCGTCTGCCGCGGCTTTCAGGAAATTAACGTCGCACTGGGCGGCACGCTGCACCAAGCGGTGCATGGCGTGCCTGGCATGGCCGATCATCGCGAGCGGGACGGCGATCCGCTGGCCGTGCAATACGGCCCGGCCCATGACGTGGCCCTCGTGCCTGGCGGCCTGCTGCACCGGCTGCACGGCGGCGCAACGGCGCAGGTAAATTCCGTGCACGGCCAGGGTGCCGCGCGCCTGGCTCCCGGCCTGATCGTGGAAGCGATCGCGCCTGATGGTCTGATCGAAGCATTTCGCGGCGAGGGCGCGACCTTCCTGCTGGGTGTGCAATGGCACCCGGAATGGATGTTCCGCGACAATGCACTGTCCACCGCCATATTCGCCGCCTTCGGCCGCGCCGCGCTTGCGTGGCGCGAGCACGGCTTCGGGGCGCAAGCCGCCACGCGGGTGGCGTAGCCTGCCATGGCCATGGACCACACCACTTTCTCCGATCAGGCGGCGCTGCCCGGGTCGCGCATCGATGCGACTGCCCGTGACCCCTCGGTGCTGGAGGCCTTTGTCGTTGACGTGAACGGCATCGCCCGCGGCAAATGGGTGCCCGCCGATCGCATCCCGGACGTCATGGCAAGCGGCATCGCGCTGCCACGCTCGGTCTTCGCGCTCGATATCTGGGGCTGCGACGTGCCCGCGGCGGGGCTGGCGGTGGGCACGGGCGATCCTGATGGCATTTGCATGCCCGTGCCCGGCAGCCTGATGCCGGTGACCTGGCTGACGCGTTCCACGCACCAAGTGCTGCTGTCGATGATCGAGCAGGACGGCACACCCTTCTACGGCGATCCTCGCCAGGTGCTGAGCCGCGTCGCCGCCCGCTGCGCCAAGGCGGGGCTGACGCCGGTGATGGCAACCGAACTCGAATTCTACCTGATAGACAAGCGCCGCACGCCGCGCGACCCTGTCTCCCCGCCCATGTCCAGCGAGGGCCGCTGGCAGGGCTGGCAGACGCAGGTGCTG
Source organism: Acetobacteraceae bacterium (assembly GCA_965276755.1). Lineage (GTDB taxonomy): Bacteria > Pseudomonadota > Alphaproteobacteria > Acetobacterales > Acetobacteraceae > CAJCIS01. The sequence goes on along the minus strand of OZ255625.1, from coordinate 591,444 downwards.
AGCATTGCCGAGCTGCACAGTTTCGAGCCCGTGCTGGCCGACATCTTCGCCGCCTGCGAGCTGCAGAACCTGCCTGCGGACACTGTCGTGCGGGAGAACGGGCCAGGCCAATACGAGGTCAACCTCAAACACGTGGCCGACGCTTTGGCCGCGGCCGATCATGCGTTTCTGCTCAAGCGCATCGTCAAGGGTGTGGCGCGCCGGCATGGGTGGGATGCGACGTTCATGGCCAAGCCATACGGGCACGTGGCCGGCAGCGGCATGCACGTGCACATGTCCATGCTTGACGACCGGGGGCGCAACATCATGGCCGAGGAGAACGGTGCACCGTCCGTTCGCCTGCGGCACGCCGTGGGCGGCATGATGGCGACGATGGCGGACGCCATGCTGCTGCTGGCCCCGCACGCCAACAGCTATCGCCGTCTGTGCCCCGGCACGCACGCGCCCACCAATATTACCTGGGGGCTGGATAATCGCACGGCGTCCATCCGCATCATCACCGCAGGCCAGGCCACGCGCGTGGAGCATCGCGTGGCGGGTGCCGATTGCAATCCATATTTGGCTATTGCAGGAATTTTGGCGGGTGCGCTGCACGGCCTGGAGAATCAGATCGATCCTGGCCCGGCGATTTCAGGCGAGGAGCGGGAAGGGCACGAGGTGCTGCCGTTCAACTGGGACGATGCGATCGATGCCTTTGATGCCAGCAAGGTCATGGGGCATTATCTTGGCGCGGAGTATCAGGACCTCTTCAGCGCGTGCAAGGCGCAGGAGCAGGCGGAATTCCGGCGGCGCGTGACCGACGTGGAGTACGACGCGTATTTGCAGTCGGTGTAAACCAATCAGCTTTCCGGTAATGCTTTAAGGGGCAATTGAGGACATCGAGGCTATTGGTGGCCGGTGCGCCCGCCCAACGACGGCGCGCTATGTCTCAACGGCCCCTGAGCGCGCAGGTCTTCATGACTTTCGTCAATATCGCAGTCGTTTTCAGCATGGTCTTGATCGACTGCTTCTGGGCGATGCGCATCGGCTTTTCGGTTCAGCACGTGCTTGGTTTGGCTCTGAAGATCGGCGCGGTTGCGCTCGCCGGCGGCGCGTATTTGCGCCTGCGCCCCAATGCAAGACTGGCGGAAATGCTTGCCTACGTGATGCTTTGGCTTGTCTTTTCGGCTGCTGCCGCGGTCATGACATACCTGGCCGCCTCCCTGGCATACCCTCTTCAGGACTCCTTCTACCGTCACGCCGATATCTGGCTGCACTTCGACCTGCGTGCCGTGACGCTCATGCTGCAATCATCTTCGCTGGTCTGGCGCGCGCTTAATGCCGACTACTTTTCGCTTCTCTTCCAGATATCCGTGACAGTGCTGTGGCTTGCACATACGCGCACGCGCGGACGTAACGCGGCGTTCCTTGCCGGTGCCATAATGAGCTTTCTGGTGTGCTGCATCATCTCGGGCATCCTGCCCGCCATTGGCCCTAGCCAAGTAGAAAATCCATCCCTGACCGGTCCACCAAGCTATGTGACCGACATCCTCGCCATGCGATCCGGTCTGCCGGTGAGCAAGACGGTGGAAGGATTGGAGGGCATCATCTGCTTTCCCTCCTATCACAGCGTGCTTGCCGTCCTGATCATCTGGTCACACCGCAGGCTTGCTACGTTCTGGCCTATGATGGTGATCAACCTCGCGATGCTCGTGTCCGTGCCGTCCGTCGGCAACCATTATCTGACAGATTTACTGGGCGGGTTTGCCGCAGTGTGCGCGTCCATTGTTACTGTGGGTTATTGTCATGCCTGGCGCAGTGGTCGCACTCAGCAGATGGTGCCCCAGATGCGGGTCGTTCCTGGGCGGTGACATAGCAAACGGTCAGGAGAAACTCTCCCGCCAGCAGCTATTTGTCATTTTTGGTTCGCCGCTCCAAAAAAGGAGCTTTTCTTCTCTCCCCGCCCGCGTGCACCCCCGCCCTTTGACGAGTTGCCCACCCCGCTTACATGGTGATCTTGTACGCCCAGACAGGACCACCGCATGACCGTAACCAGCCCCACTTACGCCCCCGACGGCAGCGCCGCCTCGGCCGGTCACATTGCGGGGCTGCCGAGCTGGGATTTGAACGATCTCTACGCCTCGCCGGACAGCCCGGCGATCGAGGCTGATCTGGCCGGGGCGCAGGCTGATGCAGCCGCCTTTGCGGCCGAATACGCCGGCAAGCTTGCGGACCTGCCGGGGGCGGCGCTCGCCAGCGCCATGGGACGCTTCGAGGCGATCGACGAGACGCTGGGCCGGGTCATGTCCTATGCCCAGCTTCTGTTCAGCGCAGACAGCACCGACGTAACGGCTGGTCAATTCTACCAGCGCATGATGGAGCGGGTGACCGATATCAGCGCGCTCACACTCTTTTTCCGTCTCGAGCTCAATCGCATCGAAGACACGGCGCTGGAAGCCAAATTTGCCGACCCCGGCTTTGCCCGCTGGCGGCCCTATCTGCGCGATTTGCGGGTCTATCGCCCCCATCAGCTCTCCGACGAGCTGGAACGCTTCATCCACGAGCGGGAGGTGACCGGCCGCGCCGCCTGGTCGCGCCTGTTCGATGAAACCGTGGCCGGCATGCGCGTCCAATTCGGCGACGAGGCGCTGACGGTCAGTGCGGCGCTGAACAAATTATCCGATCACGACCGCGCGGCGCGCGAGCAGGCTGCCCACGCTGTGGGGGCAGCCTTCGGCGAGCGGGAAAAGCTGTTTTCGCTGATCACGAACACCTTGGCCAAAGACAAGGAGATCGTGGATCAGTGGCGCCACTATCCGCGGCCGGCCTCTGAACGCAATTTGTCCAACGTGGTCGAGGACGAGGTGGTCGATGCGCTGGTCGGCGCGGTGGTGGCCGATTTTCCGCGCCTGTCGCACCGCTATTATGCACTGAAGGCCAAATGGCTGGGGCTGGACAAGTTGCAGACCTGGGACCGCAACGCGCCGTTGCCGGGCGATGATGATCGCACGATCGGCTGGGATGAAGCGCGGCGCACGGTGCTTGGTGCGTATGGTCGGTTCGATCCCGATCTTGGCGAAATCGGCGGGCGTTTCTTCGCACATAACTGGATTGATGCGGCCTTGCGAGAGGGCAAGTCGGGTGGCGCGTTTGCCCATCCCGTCGTTCCTTCCGTGCACCCCTATATCTTGATGAATTACCACGGCCGCACGCGCGATGTCATGACATTGGCCCACGAGTTGGGCCACGGTGTGCACCAGGTCCTTGCCGGCAAACAGGGTCATTTGATGTCCGGGACACCGCTGACGTTGGCAGAAACGGCCAGCGTCTTTGGTGAAATGCTGACTTTCCGCGCGTTGCTGGACGCAGAGACCGACCCGGCGCGGCGCCGCCTGATGCTGGCGGGCAAGGTCGAAGACATGCTGAACACCGTCGTGCGCCAGATCGCGTTCTATCGCTTCGAGACGAAGCTGCACGATGCGCGACGCAAATCCGAGCTGCTGCCCGAGGAGATCGGCGCGCTGTGGATGCAGGTACAGACGGAAAGCCTTGGGCCGGCCTTCGAATACACGCCCGATTACGCTGTGTTCTGGGCCTATATTCCGCATTTTGTCCATTCGCCCTTCTACGTCTACGCCTATGCGTTTGGCGATTGCCTGGTGAATGCCCTATTTGCGGAATACCAGTCTGGTCACGTCGATTTCGCGGCCAAGTACAAGGCGATGCTGACCGCAGGCGGCACGCTGACGCACCGCGATCTGCTCGCACCTTTTGGGTTGGATGCGTCCGATCCTGCGTTCTGGCGGCGCGGGCTCGATATCATCTCAGGATTTATTGACGAGCTGGAGGCAGGCGCGCATGTCTGACCGCGTGCCGGGCGGCAGTACGCTCTTTGGCGAGTTCAAGCGCATGGCGCGCACCTCGGGCGCCGTGGGCGGCATTGCCGCGCGCGTGGCAGGCAATCGCGTCTTCGGCATCAAGACCGATCGCGCGGCACACGCCGAGGATCTCAAGGCCATCCTTGGCGGGCTGAAGGGGCCGTTGATGAAGGTAGCGCAATTCCTCAGCACCGTACCGGATGCGCTGCCGGCTGAATATGCCGAAGAACTCGCGCAATTGCAGGCCAATGCGCCGCCGATGGGCTGGGTTTTCGTGCGCAGGCGCATGCAGGCCGAATTGGGTGCCGATTGGCAATCCAAATTCCGCGCCTTTACCCAAGAGGCGGCCGCCGCGGCCAGCCTGGGGCAGGTGCATCGCGCAACCTTGCCAGACGGCACGGACGTTGCTTGCAAACTGCAATACCCCGACATGCCCAGCGTGGTCGAAGCGGATTTGCGCCAGTTGAAGCTGGCGCTGTCGATTTATCACCGCATGGACAATGCGATTCAGAACGAGGAAATCTACAAGGAGCTTTCCGAACGCCTACGCGAGGAGCTGGATTATCTGCGTGAGGCCTCGCAGATGCGGCTTTATCACGCCATGGTGGCCGACGCACCGCGCGTGACGATCCCGACACCCATCATGCCGCTCTGCACACCACGGCTGCTGACGATGACCTGGTTGCCGGGGCAGGGGATGCAGAGTTTCCTCGACGAAAAGCCTGGCCAGGAAGCGCGCGATGATGTGGCGCGCGCGCTGTTCCAGGCGTGGTATATTCCGTTGTATCGCTTCGGCGTGGTACATGGCGATCCGCATTTGGGCAATTACCAGGTGCGCGCGGATCATGGCATCAACCTGCTCGATTTCGGCGCGATCCGCGTCTTTCCGCCACACTTCCTGCGCGGGGTGATCGACCTGTATGAGGCGATTCGCGACAACGACATGGAAAAGGCGCACCACGCTTACGAGAGCTGGGGATTTAGCGCGCTCAGCCACGAGAAGATGGAAGTATTGAATGGTTGGGCGCGCTTTCTGTACGAGCCGCTGATGCAGGATAGGGTGCGCGCCATCCAGGAAACAACGGACTCGCAGTACGGCCGAGCGGTGGCGGAGAAGGTGCACGCCGGTCTGCAACGCACGGGCGGTGTCAAGCCACCGCGGGAGTTCGTGCTGATGGATCGCTCGGCGATTGGATTGGGCTCGGTGTTTCTGCGCCTCGGCGCAAAGTTGAATTGGCACCGGATGTTTCACGAGTTGATCGACGACTTTAACGAGAGCGAGATGGCGGCACGGCAGCGTGCCGCGCTGGAGAAGGCGGGAGTGCCTCCCACCGTCTCGTAAAGTTCCGATCTAGATCAGGCGCATTGATCCAGGATCGGCTTGATTGCGTCTTGGCCGCCGGGAGCGGGGAACAAGGTGGAGAACGTGAAAGCCCGCGGGGTGGGCCCGTTGGCTCGCAATACCTCAAGCCGGGCGATCCCCTCTGCCGGATCAGGCCTGTGCCCCGCAGCAACCCACCACAGGCACTGGAACAGCTCCATCTTCTCGAACCATAAGGCTCGCTGGCGCATGATGTCGCGATGCGCGGTGCGATAGACAAAGGCCGCCAGCGCGTCAGGAGTTGTCCAGACCGATATGTTGATGGCCATCAGCGGATCGTCAAAGGCTGCAATATCGGTGGCGTTGTTCCCTGCACCCCGCAACCGCCAGACAAAGCCAGCGGCGTTATCCGCAAGCGCATTGATGCGATCGAGGTTTTCGAAAAAACCTGCAATCTCCGGCGCCGTGACCGGCGCCTTGAGGCGGCCGATATTGATCTGTGCAAGTTCATGGTCTGCCATGGGTCTCTCGTCTCCTTTGGGGCGAAGCTGACCTTGGACGGCCCCATGTCGCAATAGGCGAGGGCCTGCTGCGCGCTGTCTCCAAGGAGAGCCTGCCGCCCTTGCGCCCCGACACCCCCCGCTGTTACCTGCATCGCCCAAAAGGCAGGAGGAAATCGCCCCATGCGTCTAGCGGTGCTGAAGGAGCGTCGTGCCGGTGAGACACGCGTGGCGGCCACGCCCGAGACGGTGCGCAAGCTGGCTGCCCTCGGCCTGACCATCGCCGTCGAGGCCGGCGCAGGTGCGGGTGCCTCCATCCCTGACGCCGACTACGCCACCGCGGGCGCCGAAATCGCGCCCGACGCGCGCGCAGCCTTGACCGGCGCCGGGGTGGTCTTTGCCGTGCAACCGCCCGAGGCGGCCGAATTCTCCGCCGTGCCGCGCGGGGCGTTGCTGGTCTGCATCTCAGGCGCCATGGCAGACCGCGACTCCGTGCCCGCCTACGCGCAGGCCGGCATCGATGTGGCCGCCATGGAATTGCTGCCGCGCATCACGCGTGCGCAATCTATGGATATCCTCTCCAGCCAGGCCAACCTCGCCGGCTATCGCGCGGTGATCGAGGGGGCGGGCGCGTTCGACCGCGGCTTTCCGATGATGATGACCGCGGCGGGCACCGTACCGCCGGCGCGCGTCTTTGTCGTGGGCGCGGGCGTGGCCGGGCTGCAGGCCATTGCCACGGCGCGCCGGCTGGGCGCGATTGTTTCGGCCACAGACGTGCGGCCCGCAGCCAAGGAAGAGATCAAGTCCCTGGGTGCCACCTTCGTGGGCGTTGAGGATACCGAGACGGCCGGTCAGACCGGCGCCTACGCCCGCGAGATGAGTGCGGATTTCCGCCGCAAGCAGGCCGAGCTGATGACCGCAACCATTGCCAAGAACGACATGGTGATCTGCACGGCACTCGTCCAAGGCGGCCGCGCGCCGGTGCTGGTGAGCCAAGCCATGGTCGATGGCATGCGCCCGGGCAGCGTGATCGTCGATATCGCCGCCGACGGTGGCGGCAATTGCGAGGCGACGCACCCGGGCGAGGCCTACGTGACCGCCAACGGCGTCAAGGTCCTTGGCTATCGCAACTGGCCCGGTCGCATCAGCGTGGCCGCCAGCACGCTGTATGCCAAGAACCTGCTGACGTTCCTGACGACCTTCTGGGACAAGGAGGCCGGCGCGCCGAAGCTGCCCGAGGACGATGCCATCGTTCAAGGTGTGCTACTGACGCGCGGGGGCGCAGTGGTGCACGCCAATTTCGCGCAGGCGGCGGATGGCACCCCGCCCGCCGAGACGGCACCCGATCAGGTCTCGTCTTCAGGTCTGGTCGCTTCCAAATCTGGCGAGATCGAGGCCGGTTTGGGCCTGCCGGCCGCCGGCGCACACCGCGCACAGATGGCCGAAGATACGGTGAATCGCGAGCCGGGCGCTCAAGACATGGCCACTCCTCACGACGCGCCGAAGGAAATTGCCTCAGCAGCCAAGACCTCGCCGGCCGAACCTGCCTTGGACGCAGATGGTGCCAAGTATGATGACGAGGGTTCGATCGAGGATACGGCGCCTGTCCCGGACCTGGTAGGCGCACACAGCGCGCAGAACGAGCACGAGGCGCCGATCGCTCAAGCGCCGGTCGTTGCCGCAGCGCCCCAGCCGCCTGAGGAATCGGCGGAGACCACCGCCGGCGAACCAACCACGCTGGGCGATATGGGCGGCGAATTGCCCGACATCGTCAGCGAGAGCGCCTCCTTGCCGGCTGATCCAGCGGCCGAGGGGCGCGGCCGGCGCGGCGGCCGCCGCCGCAACCAGTTCAACCAACGGCCGAACCCCGGCGAGGCGCCGGCCACGGGAGACGAGCCATGAATCCCGATCTCGCCCGCCAGGCACAGGCGCTTTCCGATCGCGCGCACGACCTGGCCGTGCGGCTCCATTTTGGGTACGCAGGCTTTGCGCCTGTGGCCGCAGCCTCCGAGCCCTTCATCCTGCTGCTGACGATCTTTTTGCTCGCCTGCTTCGTCGGCTACTACGTGGTGTGGAACGTGACCCCGGCGCTGCATAGCCCGCTGATGGCGGTCACTAACGGCATCTCCTCGGTGATCATTGTGGGCGCGATGCTGGCCACCGGCCTCAGCCACGGCTTCTGGCCGCACCTGTTCGGCTTTTTGGCGGTGACTCTGGCAAGCGTGAACATCTTCGGCGGGTTCCTGGTCACCCAGCGCATGCTCTCGATGTTCCGATCCAAGAAATAGGCGCGAGCACTCATGTTCCCTGACATCATCTCGCTGCTTTATCTCGTCGCGGCGGTTCTCTTCATCCTGGCGCTCCGTGGCTTGTCCAGCCCGGTGACATCGCGGCGCGGCAACCAGTTCGGCATGATCGGCATGGCGATTGCGGCGGTGGCCACACTGGCGCGGCCGGGCATGGCCGGCAGCGGTTACGTGCTGATCGCGCTCGGCGTGGCGATCGGCGGCACGGCGGGCGCGGTCATTGCGCGTCGCATCCAGATGACCGCATTGCCGCAATTGGTTGCCGCGTTTCATTCGCTGGTTGGCCTGGCCGCGGTTTTCGTGGCGGCGGCCGCGCTGAATGCACCGCAGGCCTTCGGCATCGGCGTGCCGCACCACATCCACACCGAAAGCCTGGTCGAGATGTCGATCGGGCTTGCGGTGGGCGCGATTACGTTTTCGGGGTCACTGATCGCCTTTGCCAAGTTGCAGGCGCTGATGAAAGGTACGCCGATCACATTCCGCTACCAGCATCAGATCAATCTGGGGCTGGGACTGCTGCTGCTGGTGCTGATCGTCTATTTCGTCACCAGCGGTGTGCAGCCGATCTTCTGGATGATCGCGGCGCTGGCGATCGCACTCGGCTTTTTGCTCATCATTCCGATCGGCGGGGCAGACATGCCTGTCGTGGTGTCCATGCTGAACAGTTATTCGGGCTGGGCGGCGTGCGGCATCGGCTTTACCATCGGCAACCTCGCGCTGATCATTACGGGCGCGCTGGTGGGCGCATCGGGTGCCATTCTGTCCTACGTCATGTGTAAGGGCATGAACCGCAGCATTTTCAACGTGCTGCTGGGGGGCTTCGGCACCGATACCGGCGGGGCGGCCGCACTCGGCGGCCCGGGTGGCGACCGCACGGTCAAAGCGGGCAACGCCGATGATGCCGCCTTCATCATGAAGAACGCGTCCAAAGTCATTATCGTGCCCGGCTACGGCATGGCCGTCGCCCAGGCCCAGCACGCGCTGCGCGAAATGGCAGACAAGCTCAAGGCCGAAGGTGTGGAGGTGAAATACGCCATCCATCCCGTCGCCGGGCGCATGCCCGGGCACATGAACGTTCTGTTGGCCGAGGCCAACGTGCCTTATGACGAAGTCTTCGAGCTGGAGCAGATTAACAACGAGTTCGCGACCGCGGACGTGGTCTACGTGATCGGCGCGAATGACGTGACCAACCCCGCGGCCAAGACGGATCCGAAATCGGCGATTTACGGCATGCCGATTTTGGAGGTGGACCGCGCGCGCACGGTGCTGTTCGTCAAGCGATCGATGGCGTCAGGGTATGCGGGCGTGGATAACGAGCTGTTTTTCCGCCCGAATACGATGATGCTGTTTGGCGACGCGAAGAAGATGACCGAAGAAATCGTGCAGGGTCTTGATAGAGCCTGACAGGCGAAGGGCCGGGAACTTGGCCTCGGCCACCGCGTGGAGACGTTCATGAGCGATATGACGGGCAGTGAGGCCATGGGCATAGCTGCGGCTGACCTGAAGTCCCTGAGCGAAACCGCACCAAGTCGGCAGCCAGACACCCTAACGGCAGAAAAGCGCATGAGGCTGCTTATTGCACAACGCACCCGCGCATTGAGTGTTACGCTGGCCGGTCTGCTTCTAGCCGGTCAGCTCGTTTATTCGGATCGGGCGCGGGCGGATAATCCCATGGGTTATCGGCTGCTCTCGGCGCGGGAAGCGGCGGGCATGCCGCGTGGGGGTGGATCGCTGGGGCTGGCGATCCAGGAAGGTCCGCAGATCAACGACGATGGCATGAGCTTCAACATTCTGCGCATAAGGGGCGTGCGGTCCGGCTCGCCGGGCCAGCACGCGGGCCTTGCTGCCGGGGACCAGATCATCGCTGTAAATGGCCGGGTCTTCGATAATTTGGGTGCATTCGTCGGCTATGTCGGTGCAATGCGGCCGGGCGATGCCGTCAACATCGACTACATTCCCGTCAATGGCGGCCCTGCGCAGGCGCAGCGGGTGCGTGTTACCGTAGCGTCGGCAACAGGTGCTTCGGTGCACGAGGGAATGTCAACGCGTGAGAAGGTCGCCATAGGCGTCGGCGCGGCCGCGTTGCTGGGCTGCTACGAACTTGGATGCTTTTCTCATCGACAGCAGCAGCACGCGCCTGCGTCCGCAGGCGCGTGGGACGCGCGAGGGCAGCCTTAGCCGTTGCGATGTCGACCGCTATTCTGTGAAGCCGCCGTCGATTGCGGCATGCCTGGACGCCAGAGCGCGTTGCTTTGCCACTGATTGGAACCAAGCATAGGCACGAACGCGTCTACGGTTCTTGCGCCAGGCCGATGTGCCCCGGTAGCGGGCGAAAGCAGGCACTTTCTGGCGCTGACCATGATTAATTAGGGGCGGGCTTGCGTGTTGGATTTCGGTCATGTGGCGGCTCCGATATTGCCGCGCTGCTTTGACCATTTCTCCGGCGCAGCGCAAGGCCCGCAGCAATCGGTCTTTGCATCAATTCCAGCCGCTGCGCACGATCACCCCGCAGACCTGGCTCGAACGTCAGCAATGATTGCAGAGAAATCCATCTCGCTGCCGCCTGACTGGCTGTAGGCATCATACAGATTGGCCGCAAGTTGGCCAAGGGCGGTATCGACGCCACCCGCACGCGCGGCCTCGCGCGCAAGCTTGAGGTCCTTGAGCATCAATGCCGTGGCAAAGCCCGGCTTGTAGGCGTTGTTGGCCGGGCTCGCGGGAACGGGGCCAGGGACGGGACAATAGGTCGTCAGTGACCAGCACTGTCCTGACGAGGTGGAGGCGACGTCGTAAAGCGCCTGATGCGACAAGCCGAGTTTCTCGCCCAACACAAAGGCTTCGCTGACTGCGATCATGGAAATGCCCAGGATCATGTTGTTGCAGATCTTGGCGGCCTGACCGGCACCGGCGTCACCACAATGCACGATACGCTTGCCCATTGCCGACAGGACAGATTGCGCGGCGTCGAAGGCTTCCGTGTCGCCGCCCACCATGAAGGTGAGGCTGCCCGCGGCGGCGCCGCCCACGCCGCCGGAGACCGGCGCATCAAGCGTGCGCATGCCGGCCTTGCTCGCCTGATCGTGCGCCGCGCGGGCGCTGGCGACATTGATCGTGGAGGAGTCTATGAAGATGGCGCGACTGGGCGCATGGGGCAGCAGGTCGGTATAGACACGCAACACGTGCGCGCCGGCGGGCAGCATGGTGATGACGAATTCGGCGTCGCGGACGGCTTCGGCTGCGTGCTGGGCGGTCTTTATTCCTGCGGCGCGGGCGGCGTCGAGCGCTTGGGCGGAGAGGTCGAAGCCGGTGACGTCGTGGCTGGCGCGGACGAGGTTGGCCGCCATGGGGCCGCCCATGTTGCCGAGGCCGATGAATGCGATGCGCGCCATGTGGGACTCCTTAAGAAGATTGGGGGAGATGTGCCATCCCCCCCAAACCCCCCGTCATTATTTTAGGCTAGGCCCTCAAAATTGACGGGGGGTTTGGGGGGGATGGCACATCTCCCCCAATTCTTCTCCCGGCTTATTTAATCATGGAACGCGCAATAATAACGCGCATGATTTCGTTCGTGCCCTCCAAAATCTGGTGAACCCGAAGATCGCGCACAATCTTCTCCACCCCATATTCGGCTAAGTATCCATATCCCCCATGCAACTGCAGCGCATCATTGGCAATGGCAAACCCCGTGTCCGTGGCAAACCGTTTGGCCATGGCGCAAAGCTTGGTGGCGTCAGGCGCTTTCTCATCCAGCGCGCAGGCAGCGCGCCAGAGCAGCGTGCGTGCGGCCTCCAGGCCTGTCGCCATGTCGGCAAGCCGGAACTGCAAAGCCTGGAACCGGTCGATTGCCTGGCCGAAGGCGCGCCGCTCGCGCATATAGGCCAGCGTCTTGTCGATGGCCGATTGCGCGCCGCCCAGCGAGCACGCACCGATATTGAGGCGGCCGCCATCCAGGCCGCTCATGGCCATGCGAAAGCCCTGGCCTTCCTCGCCCAGGCGATTATGCGCGGGCACGCGCACGCCCTCCATGATGACCTGACGCGTAGGCTGGGCGTTCCAGCCCATTTTCTTCTCGGCCGCACCGAAGGATAGTCCGGGCGTGTCGCGCTCGACGATAAAGGCGGTAATGCCCGCCTCGGCGCGCGCAATCACCAAGTAGATATCCGCCACGCCCGCGCCGGAGATGAATTGCTTGACGCCATCCAGCACATACATCTGATCGTCACGCACCGCGCGCGTGCGCAAGGCCGCGGCATCGGAGCCTGAACCAGGCTCGGTCAGGCAGTAGGCACCGATCAGATCCATCGGTGCCATGACGGGGATGAGACGGCCGCGCTGCTCGGCATTGCCGTAGCGGTCGATCATCCAGGTGACCATATTGTGGATCGAAAGAAAGGCCGAAATCGCCGGGCAGCCGGTGGCGAGCGATTCGAAGATGATTGCGGCATCATGACGGCCCAGGCCTGATCCGCCGAATTCTTCGCGGCAATAAATCGCACCCATGCCGAGTGCTGCGGCCTGACGCAGAACGGGCAAGGGCAGGTGGTGCGTCTGGTCCCATTCCAGCGCATGCGGCGCGATCTGTTCGCGCGCGAAACCAAGCGCCATGTCGCGGAGGGCGAGTTGGTCCTCGGTCAGACCGAAACGGGCAAAAGCGGGCGAGGAGGGCAGGGCGTCCATCACAAGTCTCCGTAAAGGGAAGAGCTGGGGGGGATGTGCCATCCCCCCCAGACCCCCCGTCATCAATTAGAACATTGTCGGAATGACGAAGGATGCGCCTTCCTTGGCCCCCGGTGTCCAACGCTGCGTCACCGTCTTTGTCTTCGTGTAAAACCGCACCGAATCAGGGCCGTGCTGGTTGAGATCGCCAAAACCGCTGCGCTTCCAGCCACCAAACGTATGATAGGCAATAGGCACCGGAATAGGCACGTTGATACCCACCATGCCCACATTCACCCGCGCGGTGAAATCGCGCGCCGTGTCGCCATCGCGCGTGAATATGGCAACACCGTTGCCGTATTCGTGCTCGTTGGGTAGGCGCAGCGCCGCCTCGTAATCGGGCGCACGCGCAATGCTCAGCACAGGGCCAAAAATCTCTTCCTTCCAGATGCGCATTTCGGGGGTGACGTGATCGAACAGGCTACCACCCATGAAAAAGCCGCCTTCGTGCCCCTGCAGGCGGAAATCCCGCCCATCGACCAGCAGGCTCGCCCCTTCCGCTTCGCCCACGCCGATATAATCGCGCACCCGCTCCATCGCCTCACGCGTGACCAACGGGCCGTAATCGGCGCCGTCATCGAGGCTGTGGCCGACACGCAGCGCCTCCACGCGCGGCACGAGTTTTTCAACCAGCGTGTTGGCCGTCTTTTCACCCACGGGCACGGCAACCGAAATGGCCATGCAGCGCTCCCCGGCCGAGCCGTAGCCGGCGCCGATCAGTGCATCCACCGCCTGGTCCATGTCGGCGTCCGGCATAATGATCATGTGGTTCTTCGCACCACCAAAGCATTGCGCGCGTTTGCCGTGCTGAGCCGCGGTTGCGTAGATGTAATTGGCAATTGCGCTGGAGCCGACAAAGCCCACGGCCATGATGCGCGGGTCGGTCAGCAGCGCGTCAACCGCCTCCCGGTCGCCGTGGACGACGTTGAAGATGCCAGGCGGGCCGCCTGCCTCCAGGAACAGTTCGGCCAGCATCACCGGCACCGATGGGTCGCGCTCAGAAGGTTTCAAAATGAAGGCATTGCCGCAAGCCAGCGCGGGTGCTGCCTTCCATAGCGGTATCATGGCCGGGAAGTTGAAGGGCGTGATGCCCGCGACCACGCCAAGCGGCTGGCGCATGGAATAGACGTCTATGCCGGTGCCTGCGGATTCCGTGTATTCGCCCTTGAGCAAATGCGGAATGCCGATGGCGAACTCCACGACCTCCAGGCCGCGCTGAATGTCGCCACGCGCATCGGCCAGCGTCTTGCCGTGCTCGGAGGAGAGCATGCGGGCGAGCGCTGCCATGTCGCGATTGATCAGCTCGACGAAGCGCATCATCACGCGGGCGCGGCGCTGCGGGTTGGTGGCACCCCAGGCGGGCTGGGCGGCGGCTGAGTTGGCAATCACCGCCTGAACTTCACCCGTCGAGGCGAGGCCGACAGTGGCCTGGGTCTCGCCAGTGTTGGGGTCAAAGACAGGGGCTGTGCGGCCGGAGATGCCCGGTGTGTGTCTGCCGCCGATGAAGTGGTCGATGTGGCGCGTCATGGAGGTCTCCCGCGGGGCGGTTTGTCATTTTGGAACCATGTAGCGCCAGCACGGCGAGGCCGCAAAGAGACCCGAAAGTCGCAGAAGGGAGATTATGCCAACTCACTGAAGCGGCGCCAAAGCCGCGGCGGGCTTATAAGAGCGGCGCTCATCCGCCGGACGGTGCCAATGGCTGCGTTCAGGCCTTTTGCCTCGGACAGGCGCTGGCGGCCACGTCGCTTGCTTGCAGTACCATGGCTGGCGCCTCGGAGTCAGAGTTCACGCTTCAGGCGATCCCCGACAATCAGGTAGTTTCGGCCGGACATGATGGTATAGTTAAAGTGATTCAATGGAATGTAGGTGTCATCGGTGCCCTCCTCCCTCAAGAGAATGGCGGGCAGTTCCATGGTGAACTCGACTTTGACGGTTAGTGCACCATCGTTTCTGTAAATTGCTTGGCCGGCTCGGTTTGCCGGGGCCGTCCGAAGCAACGAGGGCGCTTGCGCCCGAAGTGCGCAGGACGGCCCCGGCAAACCGAGCCGGCCAAGACCTATCGGGAGGTGATTGCTTCGGCCCATCCTATCACCCAGCGACGGAGCTTGTATCATGGCACAACGCGTAGAACATCATCCCCTGGAGGCCGCCTTCTCGGCCCTGCTCGACAACGGACTGGACGGCGCCGGCGAGGCGCTGCGCATCCTGGTCAATGAAGCCAGCAAAATCGAACGCGCGCAATTCCTCAATGCCAAACCTCATGAACGCACCCCGGTTCGTGCCGATTACGCCAATGGTTTCAAACCAAAAACCGTCATGACCCGGGTGGGCGAGCAAACGTTCGACGTGCCGCAGGTGCGCGGCGGCGGATTTTACCCAAGCGCCCTCGACAAGGGCACCCGCACCGAGCGCGCGCTCAACCTCGCATTGGCCGAAATGTATGTGCAAGGCGTATCAACCCGCAAGGTGATCACCGTGCTGCAGGCCTTGCTCGGGCCGGACATCGCTATTTCCTCAACCCAGGTCAGCCGCGCCACCGAGCAGCTCGACGAGGGGCTTGCCGCCTGGCGCGAGCGACCGCTCGGCGATACCCCGTATCTCTTGCTCGATGCCCGCTATGAACGCATCCGCGAAGAAGGCCGCCTGCTCGATTGCGCCGTGCTTGTCGCAATCGGCGTGACGGCCGACGGCAAACGGCGCGTGCTCGGCGTATCGGTCGCATTTTCCGAGGCCGAACAGCATTGGCGGGAATTTCTCGATAGCCTCATTGCGCGCGGGTTGCGCGGGGTAAAGTTCATCGTGTCGGACGATCATGCAGGCTTGAAGGCCGCGCGCCGCGCCACCCTGCCAAGTGTGCCATGGCAGCGCTGCCAATTCCATTTGCAGCAGAATGCCCAGGCCTACGTCACAAAGCTGGATCAGCGCAAGCCGGTCGCAGGGCGGATACGCGCGATCTTCAATGCGCCCGACAAGGCAGAAGCCGAACGGCTGCTGCGCCAGGCGATCGAACTCTGGGCGACGGACGCGCCGAAACTTGCCACATGGGCCGAACAGAACCTTCCCATGGGCTTTGCCGTGTTCGACCTCCCGCAAGCCCACCGCATAAGATTGCGCACGACCAACGGCCTCGAACGCATCAACCGCGAACTCAAACGCCGCACACGGGTTGCCTCCATCTTCCCCAACGCCGCATCCTGCCTGCGCCTCGTCTCCGCCCTGCTGGCAGAATGCGACGAGGAGTGGATGAACGGCAAAATCTACCTCACACTAGACACATAGAAGCGTAGCCGGAATGAACCACCTCACGAGAATTTACAGAAAAAAGGTTGCACTGCCCTTTGACGTAAGGATTCACGACCAGGATGGGCATCAACCTGCTCTTACAAAGCGTGGTCTTTGGGTAGCAGGTAAGAGTGAAATCCCGAAGCTTGGAGGCGGCCACCCTATTACTCTCAGGCGCGGAACGAGCCGCACAGAATTGGTTTCTATAACATCATTGTATGTGCTTGAGTCGAAACACAGCTATTTTATCTCGTTCATCTGGCGAAAACAACACAGCACCGTGTCAACGCCTCTCGTCTCAAACTGGGTGACACTTCGGATGGATTAGCGGGCAAGGTGAGTGCAAGCCAATCTGATCCAGCAACCCTGCGGCGGGCCAGCGCGTCCATCGCCTACGCGTTTTCGGAAGACCATTGCGCTAGCCCGCCAGCCCGTATTTTGTAAACGGTCTTGTGCCAACTCAAGACGTATATTGCTGGGATATCATAACCCGTAGGTGGCCGTTTGACGAGCACGAGGCGCGCATCAGCTGTCAGGCGAGTCTTCAAATTCTCACAGGACCGCCCGTTCACTCCGGTCAACTGCGTACTTACCGCTTGGCTGCGCCGCTGACCCGAGCATTTCGCCCGCTCTATACGTGCGAACATCCCTGCATAGTTAACCGAAGTTGCAAACGCAGCTTGCTGAGCCTACGCTGCGCGCGCAGCAGACAGGAACCGATCCGCCATGCGCCGCTTCACCGCAATGTCTCTCGCCTGCGCCGCCTGCCTCGGCGCCTCGATCCTGCCAGGTATGTCGGCGACCGCCGCAACCGTCACCACCATCTACAAATTCACAGGCAAACTTGATGGCGACCAACCGTCCGGCCCGCTGATCGCCGATCCGCAGGGCAACCTCTACGGCACCACCTTTGCCGGAGGCGCCAAAGACCTGGGCGTGATCTTTCGCCTGGCACCACCCGCCGTCATGGGCGGAACATGGACCCAGACGGTCCTGCACGACTTCACCAATTCGCGCCAAGGTTATGCTGTCAATCCGCCACTGACCCTGGACACGCACGGCAATCTGTTCGGCACCACGTTCGATGGAGGTAGCTGCTATTCCGCCTGTGGCGTTGCCTTCAGGCTTTCGCCCGGTTCAACGCAGACAGCGCCGTGGCGCTTCACCGTATTATACCGCTTTAGCGGACCTGATGCTGCCACCGGCGGGGCACCGCAGGGATCTCTGATCAGCGATGGCACCACCGGCTATTTCGGCACGACGCTGCTCGGCGGCGGATTGGCCAGAGGCACGGTCTTCCATATCACCCCGCGCGCTGGTCAGCATGGTGGCTGGTCGGAGTCGGTTATCTACAGTTTTGGCAACATCCCGGACGGTAACTATCCTGTCGGTGCGGTCGTCGCGGACGCGCAAGGAAATCTCTATGGCGCCACCGAAATGGGTGGCCGCGGCCGTTGCAATGATGGCGAGGGCGGCATCATCGGGTGCGGCACGATCTTTCAGCTCAGCAAGACAGGATCGAACTGGTCGGAAGCGCTGATCTACCAATTCAAGGCCAATGAGTTCAACCAGCCGTTTGGACCGCTCGTCTTCGGCGCGGATGGCGCGCTCTATGGCGTGGCAGGCCTCGACATCTTCCGCGTTACGCCCCCCGCAAAGGGCGTCAAAACCTGGACGAAACAGGTTGTCTATCAATTCAAGGACGGGATTGCCGGCACAGAACCCTACGACCCGGTCTTCGACAGCGCCGGCAATCTTTACGGGACGACCGTATCCTCCGGCCTCAGCGGCTTCAGCACCGTGTTCAAGCTAGTGCCGCCCAAATCGGGCACCGTGCCGTGGTCTTCTACAATCCTTGCCAGGTTCGGACACGGCCTGTCCACCGAGCAGCCGAGTGGCACCGTGCTGCTTGGTTCAGACGGGACCTTGTATGGCACGCTCGCGGACCGGGACGGCTCGCCCGGTCACGGCCATGGCTCGATCTTCGCCGTTACGCCGTAGCGATCGCGTGAGACGCTGAAGACTGGGTGGAACGAAGCCATTCCGCCCAGCTTCTGTTAGGACGAAAACGCCAGCGTCAGACCATCGAAGGCGGGCTCAACGTCCGCGGGCAGATGCTCCCGCAGCCAGCCCCAGTCCATGTCAGGGCCCATATGCGTCAGCACGGTGCGCCGAACACCTAATCGCGCCCGCCACTCCAGCACCAGCGCCACATGCGCATGCGTCAGATGCGGCGCGCGCTGAAAGCAGCCGACGAGCCAGGTATCGATGCCGGCCAAAGCCGCGAATGCCCCGTCATCCAGGCGAACGACGTCAGTGCTGTAACCGAACGGGCCTATGCGCAGCCCGATTGTGCGCATGACGTGATGGTCCTGGTCGAACGTTTCGATCCGCAGCCCCGCTGCCTCGATCGAGTCGCCTGGCGAGATTATGGTCGTTTCCAACACCGGCCGGTAGAAGTTCGGCGGCGTCCACGGCTTGAAGGCGTAGTCGAAGCGCTGGGCGATCTCGGCCATCGTGCGGGCCGTGCCGAAGGCCGGCAGGGGCGCACCGCTGATGCGGTTGAGCTGGCGCACATCGTCCAGCCCGGTAATGTGGTCGGCGTGCGCGTGGGTAAAGACCAGCGCGTCGATGCGCCCGATTTCGCAGGCCAGAAGCTGGGCGCGCATGTCCGGTCCGGTATCGACGAGCACCCTGCCCTGCTTTCCCGCACGACCAGTGCCTGCTATGACGATGCTGCTGCGCTGTCGCCGGTTGCGCGGCTCGCCTGGGTCGCATGCGCCCCACTCGCCGCATCCACCGGCTCCGCCTAAACCAGGCACGCCCGTGCTGCCGCCGCAGCCGAGGATGATAACGCGCAACTAGTCGTGAAGGCTGGGGGAGATGTGCCATCCCCCCCAGACCCCCCGTCGAAAGTCAGGCATCGCTAAAGTAATGACTGGGGGCCTGGGCGGACAAAACCGGCGCATGCGCCGGTCCGCCCAAGCACATCTCCCCCAGTCTTGCGAAAAAGCCGCCGGAAATTGGCGGTCGTCAGCGCCGCCACCTCCTCCGCCGAGATCCCCCGCGTCTCCGCCAACACGCGTGCCGTATGGGCCACATGAGCAGGCTCGTTGCGCTTGCCGCGAAACGGCGCGGGTGCCAGGTAGGGCGCGTCCGTCTCCACCAGCAGCCGGTCCGCCGGCAGGTCCGCAGCAATCGCGCGCAGCTCACCCGATTTCGGAAATGTCAGAATGCCGGAGAAGCTGACGTAGCCACCCATGGCCACGCCGGCCTCCGCCAGCGCACGCCCGGAGCTGAAGCAGTGGAGGAGAAAATCAAAGACACCGCCTTGATCCTGCTCCTCTTTCAGAATCGCCAGCGTGTCGTCATCGGCCTCGCGCGTGTGGATGCAGATGGGCACGCCGGCGCGTCTGGCAGCCCGGATCTGGGTGCGAAAGACAACCGCTTGCAGGTCTCGCGGCGAGCGATCGTAGAAATAGTCGAGTCCGGCTTCACCCACCCCGATGACAAGGGCGTGTGCGCAAAGTTCGACAATAGCCTGTTCCTGCGGCAATTCCTCGTCAGCAGCGTGGTGGGGATGGGTGCCGACAGTGCACCATACCCCAGACGTGGCTTCGGCTATGTCGATCTGCTCGGCGGCGCGCGATAGCCGCGTGCCAATGGTGACCATTTCAGCAACGCCGGCAGCTTCGGCACGGCTCAGGATCGCGGTGCGTTCCTCACCTTGAAAATAGTCCAGATGGCAATGAGAATCAATCAGCATCAAGGTTTTACGCGGCTTGTTCAATGTAACGTGGGAAGATCCCGACGGGTGGTGGCAGCTTCGTGCCGCCAGCCGCAGGTGTGGCGAGGCCAGCTAGATCACGCGCTTCAGGCGGTACGCCTAGCAGGTCCAGCATGCGCGCCATGCTCCCGGGCATATAGGCCTGCAGCGTGGTCGCGAGCACGCGCAGCACATCGGCCAGCACACGCAGCACGGTTGCCATCCTGGCAGCATCCGTCTTCTTCAAGGCCCAGGGTGCCTGCCGGTCGATATAGCCGTCTGCGGCGCGGATCAGCTTCCACGCTTCCTCCAGCGCATCATGCAAGGCCTGTCGGCCCAACCGTTCCCTCATAAGGTCAGGCAGTGCCTCCGCCTGTGCGATCAGGCTTTCGTCCTCCTCGGTGCGCCCGCCTGCTGCCGGCAACGTGCCGCCGCAGTTACGCGCGATCAGGCTGAGTGTGCGCTGACACAGATTACCAAGACCGTTCGCTAAATCGCTGTTAATACGGGAAACCAGCGCGCGTTCGGAGAAGTCGCCATCATTGCCGAACGGCACTTCGCGCAACAGGAAGTAGCGCACCGGATCGAGTCCGAAGCGCGCTACCAGATCTAGCGGATCGACGACGTTGCCCAAAGACTTGCTCATCTTCTCGCCCTCGGCGGTCCACCAGCCATGGCTGAAGACGCGCTTTGGCACGGGCAAGCCGGCCGCCATCAGGAAGGCGGGCCAGTAAACCGCATGGAAGCGCTGGATGTCCTTGCCGACCAGGTGCAGATCCGCGGGCCAGAAGCGCCAGGCGGGTGCTGATGTGTCCGGGTAGCCGAGCGCAGTAATATAGTTGCTCAACGCATCTAGCCAGACATACATCACGTGGCCGGGGTCGTCCGGCACCGGGATGCCCCAGGTAAAGCTGCTGCGGCTGACGGACAGATCGTTCAGCCCGCCGCGGATGAAGCTCAGCATTTCGCGGCGTTTGCCGTCAGGGCCGATGAAGTCGGGATTCTCCTCGTAATGACGCAGCAGCGGCTCCTGCCACTGACTGAGGCGAAAGAGGTAGTTGGGCTCCCTCACCCACTCCACGGGCGCACCTGTGGGCGCCAATTTCGACCCATCGGGTAGCGTGGTCAGGAGATCGGCACCGTAGAAATCCTCGTCGCGCACAGCATACCAGCCCTCGTAGTGACCGAGGTAGATTTGGTCGCGCTGGCGCAAGCAGCGCCACAGGGCCGCCGCACCTACCTTGTGGCGCGCCTCTGTCGTGCGGATCGCATCGTCGGGCGCCACGCCCATCGCCGCTGTCATGGCGGCGAACTTTGCCGAAATGCCATCGGTGAAATCCTGGGGCGAGAGGCCCGCGTCGCGCGCCGCCTTTTCGACCTTCTGGCCATGCTCGTCCGTGCCCGTCAGGAGATGGACGTCGTAGCCGTCCAGGCGCTTGAAGCGCGCGAGCACGTCCGCGGCGATTGCCGTGTAGGCGTGGCCGATATGGGGGTCACCGTTGACGTAGAAGATCGGTGTCGTGACGTAGTACGGCTTTGCCATGCCTGGGGTTAGCCCAGGAGCGAGAGGGCTGTCACGACAGCCTGGCGGCGGTCGAGGTTGGCGCGCTCGGTCTCGGCATGGATTTCACCTATGCGTGCCCAGATGTCGCCCCAGGCTGCCGGCGTGCGCAGGCTGGCAAGGCGCTGCTGCGCGTGGTCGGCCGTGCCGCGCAAGCTGGCGGTGATGGCTGCGGCAATCCTTTGGCGCAGGAGCGTAAAGAACAGGTCGAAGGCGGCTTCCTCGCGCAGGGCATCGGCCATGTCATAGCCGCGCAGCAGGGGGAAATTGGGAAGCGCGGCAATGATTTCGGCCACCATGGCGGTAACGGGCAACCCGTCCTGCTCGGCCAAGGCCAGCGCCAGGCCGGGGGCACCCTGGGCGGCCTCGCTCAGGGCGGCGCGCTGCGCAGCGGCCATCTCCGGCAGACAGGCGCGCAGCACGTGGTCCATCGCATGCGACGCGAGAGGCGAGAGGGCGAGCGTGCGGCAGCGGCTGCGCAAGGTCGGGAGCAGACGGCCCGGCGCTGCGCTGATCAGCATCAGCACGGCGCGGGCCGGCGGTTCTTCCAGCACCTTGAGCAGGGCATTGGCGGAATGGGCGTTCATGTCCTCGGCGCCGTCGAGGATGACGACGCGCCAGCCGCCCTCAGCCGGCGTCAGGTGCAGAAAGCCGGGGATTTCGCGCACGGCCTCGGCGGCGATGTTCTTCTTCAGGCGCTTCTTCTTTTCGTCCCATTCGCGTTCGATGCTCAACAGGTCGGCGTGGGTGCCGGCGGCGACGCGGCGAAAGACCGGGTGGGTGGGCTCCATCGCGAGCGTATCCGTGCCCCCCGCCAGCAGGCGGCGCGCAAAGCGGTAGGCCAGCGTGGCGCGGCCCACTCCCTCGGGGCCGGTGATGAGCCAGGCGTGATGAAGGCGGCCGCCTCGCAGCGCGTCCAGCAGGGTGGCCTCGGCTTGGTCGTGGCCCGTCAGGAGGGGGTTCTCTCTAGGGTTCACGTCAGAAAGAGACTGGGGGAGATGTGCCATCCCCCCCCAGACCCCCCGTCGATCTTTAGGCCAATGGTTTGCAGGATCTTGGCCGCCACCGTCGCCACGTCTGCATTGGCATCTATCAGGACGCAGCGGGTGGGATTTTCGGCGGCGATCTGGCGGAAGCCGGCGGCGACGCGGGCGTGAAATGCGGTGCCCAGGCGGTCGTAGCGGTCGGTAGCGCGGCCCCGGGCGGCCTGGCGGATGGCAGCGTTCTGCTCGGAGACGTCGAGTATCAGGGTGAGGTCCGGGTGCGGCTGAATCAGGCCGGCCAGCGTGGCGATGGTGGCGCGGTCCGCGCCCTGGCCGAAGCCTTGATACGCGTCCGTGCTATCGAAAAAGCGATCGCAGAGGACCCAATGGCCAGCTTCCAGCGCGGGGCGAATCGTGCGGGCAACGTGTTCGGCACGGGCGGCGACGTGCAGGAGCGTTTCGGTGAGCGGTGCGAAATCGTGTGCACCTTCAAGCAGGATGGTGCGGAGGAATTCGGCGTTGGGGGCGCCCCCCGGCTCGCGCGTGGTCAGCGTGGGGATGCCGGCGGCAGTCAGACTTTGGACGAGGAGCCGGAGCTGGGTTGATTTGCCCGCGCCCTCCCCGCCCTCGAAAGTGATGAAGCGGCCAGTCACAAGCCCATGGTAGTCCTGCGCTTGTCTTAAATGAAGACGGGGGGTCTGGGGGACCGGCACGGTCCCCCCAGTTCTTCCTTCTTGCCTTTGAAAGCTTGTCCATGCGCTGGCTAGTGCTCTGTACCCTGTGTTGTGCAACCGCCCAGGCCGCCGAGCCCGATCCGCGACAAATCTTCGCGCCGCTAGCGCTGCCGTCAGGCGGTGCAACGCGCTCGGCGGCCGGCATTCCTGCGCCTGGCTACTGGCAGAACCGCGCCGATTACAGCATTGCCGCGAAAATCGATGTCGCAAGCCACGTCCTGAGCGCCGAGGAGACGATCACCTACACCAACAACTCGCCCGACGCGCTGGACGTCTTGTGGGTGCAACTGGACCAGAACATCTACCGACACGATGCGCGGGCCAACTTCAAGCTGCAATACATGCCGCGCGGATGCTGTGCGTTCACCGAGGGTGATCAGGTCGACGCAATCACCATCGAGACGAAGAACGGGCGCGTGACGCCGGGCCATCTGGTGAGCGATACGCGGATGCAGGTTCGCCTGCCATCCGAGCTGGCCGCGCGCGGCGGACAGCTCAAGCTGCATATCGCGTATCACTACACGGTGCCGGGCGCCTGGGGCGGACGCACGGCGGTGACCCACGTCAAGGATGGCGACATCTATGAAATTGCGCAGTGGTTTCCCCGTATGGCGGTCTATGACGATCTGCGCGGCTGGGATACCGCACCCTATCTCGGGTCCGAGTTCTACCTGGAATACGGCGACATTGATTACAGCGTGACCGTGCCGGCCGATTACATCGTTGTAGGCTCAGGCGAATTGGTGAATGCCGATGTCGTTTTGAGCGCTGACGCGCGCGCCCGCCTGGCGCGGGCAGCCACGAGCGATCAGACGGTTCTCATCCGCGGCCCCGATGAAATCGGCAAGCCCACAGGCAGCGCCGGCGAGATGCGCACCTGGCGCTTTGCCATGAAGAATACGCGCGATGTGGCCTTTGGCGCCTCGCCTGCCTTCGTGTGGGATGCAGCACGCATCAATCTGCCTGGCGGTGCGCATGCGCTGGCCATGTCGGTCTATCCCTCCGAGGCCGCGGGTGCAGGCAAATGGGGCCGCTCGACGGAGTATGTGAAATCGGCCATCGAAAATTTTTCCAAACGGTGGTTCGTCTATCCATGGCCGGTCATGGTCAATCTGGGAGGCCATGGCGCGGGCATGGAGTATCCGGGCATTGTCTTCGACGACAAGCTCGATGCGGGCCGCGAGCTGTTCTGGATCACAACGCACGAGGTGGGGCATAGCTGGTTTCCCATGATCGTCGGATCGGATGAGCGGCGCGACGCCTGGATGGACGAGGGGTTCAATACGTTCATCGACGTCTATCAGTCTGACGATTTCAACCACGGCGAGT
The DNA here is from genome assembly GCA_965276755.1 of Acetobacteraceae bacterium. Taxonomy (GTDB): domain Bacteria; phylum Pseudomonadota; class Alphaproteobacteria; order Acetobacterales; family Acetobacteraceae; genus CAJCIS01. The sequence continues at coordinate 567,089 of OZ255625.1, read as the reverse complement.
TCGGGCCGAAGCGGGATTCTGAGTATGCCGAACACGGCGGCAACCCTGCCGATGAAATACTGCCGACGCTGGCCGACGCGGACGCGCCGACGATCATGGCGCCGGCCGATGTCATAACCGAAAAGTATCGCCATCCAATAAGCTATTTCAAGCCGGCGTTGGGCCTTGTGCTATTGCGCGAGCAGATCCTGGGCCCTGAGCGGTTCGATCAGGCGTTCCGGCATTATATCTCTGCATGGGCCTACAAACACCCCTCGGCCGCCGATTTCTTCCGCGCCATGAGCAGCGAAGCCGGCGAGGACCTATCGTGGTGGTGGCGAGGCTGGTATCTGGAGAACGACACGCTGGACATGGGCGTGGCGCGCGCGGACTACGTCGGTGGAGATTTTCACAAGGGGCTGCATGTCGAGCTGACCAACAAAGGCCGTTTGGTCATGCCTGCGCCGCTGGATGTGCTTTTTGCCGACGGCTCGCATCTGGACGTAGTTGTGCCGGCAGAGGCTTGGATGCACGGCAATGCCACCGCCTTCGATCTGGCAACCGACAAGCCCGTGGCGCGGATCACACTGGATGAGGCACACCGCTTGCCCGACATGGACCGCGCCAACAACAGCGTGGCGCTGCACTAGTATTAAGCCGCGCCAGCGGCCGGGGGAGACTGCAACGTCGTGATGAAACGCAAGATCAAGCCATGTTCGGTGATTTTGACCGACTTGTTGGCCGCGCGTGGAATCGGCAGACGCGCGGCGATGCAATACGCGATCATGATTGCGGCCAGCCTGTTCCCGTCCACGGATTGCATGGCGCCGTCCCGATAGACAGCGTTGAACGCACCGGCTTTCACATCGAAAACCAGGTGGGTGATGGGCATGCCCGCGGGAAGATTGAGAAGCTTGACGCCAACGCCCTCTAGCGCGGCGATGATCGTCTTGTGTCCGAACTCTATGGTACGCGTATCCACTAAAGCGGGCGGTTCCTGCGCGCGCGCGTTGGAGAGTTGGTCGCCCATCTGCCAAGAATGACCGACATTGCTGACCAAAGAGTGTACGTCAGAAAGGCGCCATAGGCCCGAATGGGCGGGACAGGCCATGACCCTGCGTTTTCTTTCTCCCGGCGGGGAATAAATGCGGCCGGCCTTCGTCCCTGTCACGCGGGTCCAAAATCGGCCCCGCCAAACCTGTGATGGAGCACATGATGAAAACGCACGCAGCTCTCCTCCTGCTTCCCCTGCTCGCGGCCGCCCAGCAGGCCGGTGCAAACACGGTAAAACAGGCCAACCTGACATCCGATGGCACCATCAAGGCCAGCTTTATCGACAAGAACCTTGTCAACCCCTGGGGCATTTCCTATTCACCCACGGGCGATTTCTGGATCTCCGACAACGCAACGGGCCTGACCACACTCTATGACGGCACCGGCGCGCCGCAATCGCTCATCGTGACCATCCCGCCAGCCGCCGGCAACACCGGCCCATCCGCGCCGACGGGCCAGGTCTTTAACGGCGGCACGGATTTCACGATCACCGAAAATGGCCATACCGGGGCGGCCGCCTTCATATTCGCGACGGAAGACGGCACCATCTCCGGCTGGAATCCCTCGGTCGACGTGGCCAATGCCGTCACGGCAGTCGATAATTCGGCGACCGGCGCAGTCTACAAGGGCTTGGCGATTGTAGCGAACGGTTCGGCCAGCGAATTGATGGTGACGAATTTCCGGTCCGGTTTTGTTGAAATCTACGATGGCAGTTTCAAGGCAGTCGGGCAGTTCCGCGACACCGGCCTGCCCGCGAATTACGCGCCCTATAACGTCGCGGTGCTGAACAAGGCCATCTACGTCACCTACGCCAAGCAGAACAAAGCCAAGCACGATTCCAAATCCGGCGCGGGCTTCGGCTATGTCGATGTTGTCGCGGCCGACGGCACTCTGATCAAGCGGCTTGTCTCGACGCTCGGGCTGAACGCGCCGTGGGGCCTGGCTCTCGCGCCCAGCAGCTGGGGCGTGGATGCCGGCGCCTTGCTGGTGGGCAATTTTGGCGATGGCACGATCAGTCTGTACAACCCGACGGAGGGCGAATTCTTCGGCGCGCTCGGCACGACTTCCGGTCCTCTGAAGATCAAGGGCTTGTGGTCGATTATACCCGGAAACGGCGGCTCGGGGGGCTCCAGCTCGGCGCTCTACTTTACGGCGGGTCCTGATCACGAAACGCACGGGCTATTTGGCAGCTTGACTTATTCGCCGTAGGAAATGCTTCGCACGTCTTCATTGGCATTGTGAAAAGGCTGGGGGGACCGAGCCGGTCCCCCCAGACCCCCGTCATTCTTTAACTCAAGCGCCCGTCACATAATGCGCCAGCACTTTGATCGCGCGGCCGCCCACGCCAAGCCGGTCGACATCCTCGCCCGCAAGCAAGGGCCGCTTTACCTGCGGCACACCCTGCCCGCTCACAACCAGGGTGCCGACAACATCCCCTGCGCGCACCGGCGCCGGAATCGGGTTGTCATAATCGACGGACACACGCGCATGCTGGCGCCAACTGCGCGGCATCGTCAGCACCAGATCCTGCCCGCCAACCAGCGGCACGCTCGGCCGTGCGCCGAGATAGACCGGCGCATTCTCCACCACGTCATTGGCCGAAAACAGCGTCACATTCTCGAAGTTCGCAAACGCCCAGCTCATCAGGCGGATGCTCTCCTCGACGCGCGCGTGGCTGCTCGGCATGCCGTTCAGCACCATGATGATGCGCCGGCCGCCATGGTCCGCACTGCCGACCACGCCGAAACCGCCCGCCTCGGTGTGCCCCGTCTTCAGCCCGTCCGCCAGTCCGCGCTGGACCAGCGGATTGCGGTTGTATTGAACGATCCCGTGATAGGTAAAAGTCTTTTCCGAATCATATTTGTAGTATTCCGGAAAATCCTTGATGATGGCATGCGCCAGCGTGGCGATATCGCGCACCGACATGTGGTGCTGTGGATCGGGCCAGCCCGTGCAATTGCGGAAATAACTGTTGGTCAGGCCGAGGCGCTTTGCCTCCCCGTTCATCATCTCGACGAATTGTTCCTCGGTGCCCGCGATGCCTTCGGCCAGCACGATGCAGGCATCGTTGCCGCTTTGGATGATCATGCCGCGGATCAGATCCTCGACCTTGATCTGACCGTTCAGCTCCACGAACATCTTGGAGCCCTGCGTGCGCCAGGCGTGTTCGCTGACGGGCAGGCTCTGGTCCAGCCGCAGCGTGCCCGCCTTGAGCTTGGAGTACACGATATAGGCCGTCATCAGCTTGGTCATCGATGACGGTGGCATCTGCACGTCCGCCTGCTTGTTCAGCAATTCGGCGCCGGTATTGAAATCGACGATGTAGGCCCATTGCGCGGATGTTTCCATCGGCCCGAGCGGCGTTGTCGCCGGCGGCCCGGACGCGGAGGCGAAGTTGCCGCCTTCCTCGTCATCGGCCGGCTTGCCCGCGGTCGCCTCCGCATGGGGCTTTTCAACGAAGGCGCGCCGAGGTTTGGCCCAAGCTCTGCCGACGGCCAAGCCGGCCGCCCCCGCCATCAGCATAAATCGGCGCGTATGCATCAAGGCACCCCTCAAACAGACAAAAGTTTTTTGGTTCTTTTTTTCAAAAAAGAACTGCTTCCTTCACTCATACCGTATAGCCGCATCCGGTATCCCGGCCGCCAACGCGCGCTTCAGCGCCGCGTCCGCTTCGGCAATACTCCGAAAAGGCCCGGCAAGCACGGCATAGACCTCCTGGCGCCCCAGGCGAGAGCGAACCACATCGCCACCGAGTCCGCCCAGCCGCGCCGCCAGCCTATTGGCGTATTCGAAGCGGCCGAATTCGCCGGCGTGCAGCCAGTATTCGCCGCCATAGATCGGGCCGGCGCGGATAATTTCTGGCATGCGATCCGGCACGGTGGGGCCTTGGGCCACGGCGTGGCCGGCATCGACGTTCAACGCCGCACCGCCAGGCGCGCGGCTGCCTGGCGGCGGCAATGCCTCGGCCGTGACCGCACTCTTGGGTGCTGCGGCAATGGCGGCCTGAGGACCCCCGCCAAGCTGGTCGATCAGGCGGTGGCTGAGGACGGTATCGATTTGCACGCGAACCGGCGCGCCCGCGGCCGGCACGGCCAGCAGAAGTGCCGCGCGTGGCGAGAGCGCGATAAGTCGCGCCGGGTCTGCAGGCCCGCGATCGTTCACGCGCAGCAGGATCTGGCGGCCGTTGGACAGGTTGGTGACGGCCGCAATGGCGGGCAATTGGATTGTCTGCATGGCGGCTGTCAGCGTGCCGGGATCGGCGATTTCGCCATCGGCGGTCAGGCCGGCCGAGGCAGGCGCGGTTGCCGCGATGCCGGTAACGTCCAACGCGTAGTTCTCGGCAGGATAGTACCAGTGCCCGTCCGCCGGATAGGGGTTGCCGAGCTGGTAGTGCGGCGATGCGGTCAGGCGCGGCGGCGGCGGCGGCTTGTGCATGCAGCCGGCAAAACTCAGAATAAGCGCGAAGAGGCCGGCCAGATACGATGACGCCCAGCCATCCTTCACGCAGCAGCGTTCCCCAGCAGCCCGACGGCGAGCGCGTAATCGTCCGAAGGGTTGTAGCGGCGGATGACGTGGAAATTGTCATAGACCAGGAAAGCCTCGCCTCCCGGCCCGTCAGGCTGCAGCAGCGCGCCGTGCACATCCGTGCGCGAGAAGCGCCGGCCGTCGATGCGGCGGATGCCCTCGGCTTGCCAGGCGCTCAGCGGGCGCATGGTCTCGCGGCCGGTGGCCCCTGCAAAGGCGGCGGGCACCTGGACGGGCTGGCCCCAGGGCTGGCCGGTGTGCCAGCCGCAGCGGGCCAGGTAATTGGCGACGCTGCCGAAGACGTCCGGCAGGCTGTTCCAGATGTCCCGCTTGCCATCGCCGTCGAAATCGACCGCATATTGCAGGTAGGAGCTTGGCATGAATTGCGGCTGGCCCATCGCACCCGCCCAGCTCCCGGACATGCCGTGCGCGGAGATGTCGCCGTCGTTGAGGATGCGCAGCGCGTGCATGAGCTCGCCACGAAAATAGGAGGCGCGGCGGCCGTCATAGGCAAGTGTGGCCAGCGACTCGACGACGGAAAAGCCGCCCGTCTTGGCGCCGAAACCGGATTCCAGGCCCCAGATGCCGATGATGACCTGCGGCTCCACGCCGTAGCGGGCGGTCACGGCCGAGAGCGTGCCGGCGTGGCGTCGATAGGCGGAAGTGGCGGCGGCCAGGCGCGAGTCCGGCAGCACGCGGGCGCGATATTGCGCCCAGGTGAGGCTGAATTCGGGCTGGTGGTTGTCGAGCTGGATGATTTTTGCGTTCGGGCTGACACCGGCAAGGGCGGCATTGAGGATGTCAGGGCGGATGCCCTCTCGCAGCGCCTGGGCGCGCACGCCTGCCAGGAAGCCCGCGAAGCTGCCCGCAGCGCCGGCGATAAACGGGGCCGCGAGGAAAGGCGCGGAAAGCAGGACTCGACGGTTAAGCATAGCTTATTTTGCCACAACGCCGGGGACAGCAAAAGAACGACGGGGGGTCCGGGGGGGATGGCACATCCCCCCCGGCCTTTGCTTTGCTTGCTTGGTGATTTCTCGCCTGGCCCTTACCTCCGACCTCCCCGCTCTGCGCACCCTGATGGAAGCGGCCATCGGCACGCTGCAGGCCGGCTTCCTGACGCCGGCGCAGATCGAAGCCAGCCGCATGATCATGGGCCTGGACACGCAGCTGATCGAGGACGGCACCTATTTCCTGGTCACAATCGGCGGGGCCCTCGCCGGCTGCGGCGGGTGGAGCCGACGGAACACGCTCTACGGCGGCGATCACTCTCCCGGGCGCAATGCGGCGCTGCTGGACCCGGCGCGCGATGCGGCGCGCGTGCGGGCGATGTATACGCATCCCGATTACGCTCGGCGCGGCGTGGGACGTGTCGTTTTGGCTTTGTGCGAACGGGCGGCCGCGGCGGAAGGCTTTACGCGCGTGGAACTGGCGGCGACACTCTCGGGGCGTCCGCTCTATGACGCGGCGGGCTATGAGCAGGTCCATGGGTTTGAGGATGCTCGGGGTGGGGTGCCTGTGCCGTTGATGGTAATGAGGAAGGTTGTTCTTTTTTGAAAAAAAGAACCAAAAAACTTTTGTCTGTTTGCAGCGGTGGGTGACATCCTGCTCGATGTGAAGGGCATGAATTGCCCTTTGCCTGTGCTGAAGGCTAATCGTGCGCTGCGCGGAATGGGCGCGGGGGACAAGCTGCGCGTGCTGGCAACGGACCGGGCCTCGGTCGCGGATTTTCGCGCCTTTTGTCGGGAAACGGGACATGACCTGCTTTCCTTTTCAGAGGAGGCGGGTGTCTTCAGCTTTACAATCCGCCGCCGCGCCGAACGGGGCGATGCGCCATGAAGCGCGTGGCACTGTTCACGCACCAGGCCTGCCTCGGCCACGAGCCGGGGGGCGGCCACGCCGAATCCCCCGACCGGCTGCGTGCGGTGCTGGGCGCGCTGGAGCACCCGGATTTCACCCCCTTGCTGCGCGAATCAGCACCCGAGGCGAGTGTCGAACAGCTCTGCCTGGCTCACCCGCGCGGCTACGTCGATGCAATCCTGGGGCTGGCACCTGCGCTTGGCGAGACGCTGATGCTGGATGCTGACACCTTCGTCAGCACCGGCAGCGTGGCCGCAGCGCGTCATGCCGCCGGCGGGGCAATTGCGGCCGTGGATGCGGTGATGAACGGCTGGGCGGATGCCGCCTTTGCCGCGGTACGCCCGCCCGGCCACCACGCGGAAGCGGAGCGGCCCATGGGGTTTTGCCTGTTCGGCAATGCGGCCATCGCCGCACGCCATGCACGCGAAACATGGGGCGTGCGGCGCATTGCGGTGGTGGATTTCGACGTGCATCACGGCAACGGCACGCAGCATCTGCTGGAACGCGATGCCGACATGCTCTACGTCAGCAGCCACCAGATGCCGTGCTATCCCGGCACCGGCGCCCGCCGCGAAACCGGCGTGGCGCGCAACGTGGTCAACATGCCGCTGGCACCCGGCGATGGCAGCGCGGCATTCCGGCACAATTGGGATCACATCGGCTTGCCGGCGCTTGCGGCGTTTAAACCGGAGCTTTTGCTGATTTCGGCGGGCTTTGATGCGCATCGCGCCGATCCGCTGGCGCAGTTGCTACTGGATACGCGGGATTTCGGCTGGATCACCGACAGGTTGCTGGCGGTGGCGGATGCCTCGGCCGGGGGGCGCGTGGTATCGGTGCTCGAGGGAGGATATGATCTGGATGCTTTGGCCGCTTCGGCGGCGGAGCATGTGCGTCGTCTGCTTCGGCTTTGAAGGAAGGTTCTTCTTTTTTGAAAAAAAGAAGCAAAAAACTTTTGTCGGTTTGGACGGGTGTTTGACCCGCCTTAATCGCGCCCTAGGCCCATCCGGTGTCATGCTGCTGACGCTCTCCGCCCTCTCCCCTGTTGGTTCGGTCTATATCACCGGTGCCGGCGTTCTGCATTTGGCAGGCACCGGCGCGGCGCTGGCCTTTATCCTGGGCGGCGTGATCTCGGCTTTGCTTGCGCTGCTGTATGCGGAGTTGGGGGCGGCCTTCCCCGGCGCCGGCGGTATTTACGCGAGCCTTGCGCGCATATTGGGATCAGCCGGGGCTTTTCCTTGCATTGCGCTGCAGATGGTCACAGGCGCGCCGATGATGGCGTTCACCGCCATGGGGCTGGCCGATTATGTGCGGGTGATTGCACCCGGCGCGCCGTTCCTGCCGATTGCCGTGGGAACGTTGGCGCTGGCCTGCCTGATCGGCGTGTTCCGCATCAGGACAGGCGCATTGATCACCGGCGTGTTTCTGATGGTGGAATGCGCCGCACTGGCCGTGATGGCAGGCATTGCCGCGGCGCATCCGTCCCGCTCACTGGCCAGCGTGCTCGCCCATCCCGTTACGCTCGATCATGGTGCGCTGGTGCCGGTGCCGTGGGTTGTCATGGCGTTGGCTGTCGTGGCCGGCGTTTATGCGACTGCGGGTGCCAACTGGGCGCTGTTCTTCGGCGAGGAAATGCACGACGCGCAGGCGCGGCTCGGAAAGGTTGTTGCGTGGACTGGGGTGCTGGCAAGTGTGACGATCGCGCTGCCGATGGTGCTGATGGTGTGCAGTGCTGCCGATCTGCGCGCGACGCTTTCCGCGGAAGCGCCGATTGCGGCGTTCCTGAGTGCCACGGGCGGACCATTATGGGCTGGCCTTGTCAGCGCGGGCGTAATTGCGGCCATCTTCAACAACCAGGTCGCCCTTGGCATGGCGCTGGCGCGTTTCATGTTCGCCACAGGCCGGGACGGAATTTGGCCGCGCGCGATCAATCGCGCCTTTGCGCACCTGCACAGCGGCTGGCAATCGCCGGTGGCGGCAACGGTGATCTTGAGCGTGGTGTCGTGCCTGGCGATCTTTCTTGGCGAGCGTGTGCTGCTGATCGTGATTTCAGGCAACGTGTTCGAATATGTGTTGATGGCCGTGGCCGTCTTTGTGGGGCGCCGGCGTGGCACGACGGGTGCGGGTTTCCGGGCCGCGTTTCATCCGCTGGTGCCGTGCCTGTCGTTTGCGCTCGTTGCGGCTTTTGTTGTCGCCGACTGGATGGATGCCGATGCCGGACGTCCGAGCATGTTGCTGCTGAGCGGCGTTTTTCTGGGCAGCCTTGCGTATTGCCGGTGGCGGCTCCGGGATCGCGTCATTGCGTGGGCGTAGAAAAATGCAAAGGATTTTTGATCCTCTCCTACTTTCCCAGCGCAGCCAGTGCCGTCTGGTAACCCTCGATCACCCGACCCTCAACGTAAAGCATCGATCCTGCATACGCTGCGGACACTCGTAGGGCGCCGAGTCCCGCGCGTGCCTCCTGGTCCGGCAGACCGGTGAGGTCGCCATAAGCTGCCATCGTCACCCACTGGTCCTCCGCGTGGCTTTCCAGGTCGTTCAGCGCGGCCTGCCCGCTATAGGCTGCGGCCAGCGCGCGCGCTTCATCAAAACGCAGCCGATGGATGGCCTGGGTGGCCAAGGCCGTATCCCATGCGGCTTTCGGCAAGGCGGCGAAATTGCGTTCGCTCAGCAGCACAGGTTGCTTGGCCTCCTGGTGTTTCAGCCTGGCCTCGCCATAGGCGATCATCGTCACCATCCACTTGAAATTGTCCTGATCGCCCGGCCGCAGGCGAGTCAATTTGGCCAGATTGGCAGACAGCTCCGCGCGAAAATCGGCACGCGTGACACGCGCGAGCTCACGGTCGTTGTTCCAGGTCAGCAGCGCTTCCAGGCCGAGCGCGATGACGATGCCGCAAGTGACAGTAAAAATCTGCAGCAGGAAATCGCGCACCGAACGAATCGGATGATGGGGAGGATGAATGTCCAAGCTAAGGCAAGCCTCCCATCATCGTGCAACAAAGGAGCAAAAGTTTTTTGGTCCTTTTTTTCAAAAAAGGACTGCTTCCTGCCCTACCCTCAAAGCCCCGCATTGCGCGTGCTGGCCGGCAATTTGACGCGCAGCCCATCGAGTTCGGGCGTCATGACGATCTGACACCCAAGCCGGCTGGTCGCCTGCAGCCCAAAAGCCAGGTCCAGCATATCCTCCTCATCCTCGGTGGCCTTGGCCAATTTCGGATACCAGGCGGGATCGACGATGACATGGCACGTCGAGCACGCCAGCGAACCCTCGCAGGCGCCTTCGATGTCCACGCCGTGCTTATGCGCGATCTCCAGCACCGACAGCCCGAGTGGCGCGTCGACCGCGCGCTCCTGGCCGTTCTTTTCGACGAAGATCAGTGTCGGCATGTCAGGCTTTGGCCTCGGCGGAAAGGGCATGGATGGCGGCGCCGATGGCGGCAACCGCGGCATTGATCTCCGCCGCGCTGGTAGTTCGTCCAATACCCAGGCGCAAGGTCGCTCCCGCCTCGCCCGGTGTTAGGCCAAGCGCCAGCAGGGCGTGGCTGGGTGCGATATCGGCCGAGGTGCAGGCCGAACCGGTGGACATGGCGATCTGCGGGCAGGCGGCGATCAGATCGAGCGCGCGCAGGCCCGCTGGCAGGCGCAGGCTGAGATTGCCGGCCAGGCGCGGCGCCATGGCACCGTTGACCGCAACCCCGGGGATCGCCTGGCGCAGGCCGGCGAGCAGCCGGTCCCGCAGCTCGGCGATATGCACCTGATCTTCGGCCAGGCGCAGGCGTGCCAGCCGCGCCGCCTCGCCGAAACCGACCGCAAGCGGCGTCGGGATGGTGCCGGCGCGCAACACCCTCTCCTGCCCGCCGCCGGAAAACAGCGGCGCCAGGCGCATGCGCGGGTGGCGGCGAACGAAGAGCGCGCCGATGCCCTTTGGACCATAGAGCTTGTGCGCGCTGATCGAGGCCAGATCGATGTCCCAGGCACATACGTCAATGTCGATGCGTCCGGCGGCCTGGGCGATGTCGCTGTGGAATTTCGCGCCCGCTTCGTGCGCAATGTGCGCCAGGCCGGCGATATCCTGAATGCGACCGGTCTCGTTATGCGCGGCCATGATGCTGACCAGCAGCGTGGGCGCGACCTGCAGCGCCGCGCGGAGCGGCTCTGCAGGCACGCCACCATCTGCCGCGACGGCAAGGATGTGGGGTTCGAAGCCTTCGCGACCCAGATCGAGCACGGTTTGCAGGACGCATTTGTGCTCGTTGGCCGCGCTAATCAGGCGGGCGCGCGCGGCGGGGCCGGCAAAACGGGCTGCGCCCTTGATGGCCAGGTTGTTGGCTTCTGTCGCACCGCTGGTGAAGATGATCTCGGCCGGTTGCGCGCCGATCAGGGCGGCGATTTCGGCGCGCGCGCCCTCTATGGCGGCGGCGGCGCGACGGCCGGCTGCGTGCTCGGCGCTGTGCGGATTTGCGTAATCCTGCGTGAACCACGGCATCATGGCGTCTAGCACCGCCGGATCACACGGCGTGCTGGCGTGGTGGTCGAGGTAGATCATCGCCCCATTATGGCCCTGCGCGCGCATAGCTGCGAGCCGGCGTGTCACGCATGGCCAGCATCTGGCGCCCGATGCCACCTGGGCTGCGCGTCCGCCAGGAGAAAGGCCGTGGCACCGTTGCTGCAGAGCGCCGTGCTTCCCGGCTTGAGGCACAGCTCTCGTGACGACCCATCCGCACGACATACGCACGCGCGACCGCGACGACCTGCCCACGTTGATGGCCGCCGGCGTGCTGGCCCATGCCGGCCAGGCCTTGCTGCACGAGGCGGCGGGCCATGGCGGCGTCTGTCTGGCGCAGGGGCACGGGCTTCTTGTGGTCGCGCCGCTTTGGATGCGGTGCAGTCAGACGAGCATGCTCCTGGTTGCCGCAGGCCCGGCAATGAACGCGATTGCCGCCCTCGCGTGTTTGCTGGTGCTGCGCAGTTGGCGCAGGATTCGGCCGGAGATGGGCCTGTTGCTGTGGCTGGGGTTTTCCTTCAATGCACTCGTCTTCTGCGGCTACATGGCTGTGGGTTCGGCGACCGGGTTTGGCGATTGGCCGGTCTTGTTTGCGGGCGTGATGCCGTCCTGGGCCTGGCGGGTGCCGTTGGCGGCAGCGGCGGCTTTGGGCTACTACGGATGCTTGCACGTCGCGGCTCGGCTGTTTTGTGGGGGCGCTGCGGCCGCAAAGGATTTGCGCCGCCGGGCCCTCGTGCCCGCGGCCGCGGCCGCGTTTGTTGCGTGCATGGCCGAGATCGCGGGTGGCAGGATAGCTGTCATGCCGATGCTTCTGGCGCTTGGCTGCACGATCGGTATTGGCGCCAGCCTGACCAGCATGGATAATGTCGTAACGAGCGAGCCCGGCTGCGGCGCCATTCCGCGCTCGTACGGAATGATTGCGCTGGGATTGATTGTGGCCCTTGGCTTTGTCTTCCTCCTGGGCCGCGGTCTGGCGCTACAAGCCAACTGACAAAAGTTTTTTGGTTCTTTTTTTCAAAAAAGAACAACACTTCCTTTCGAAAGCAGAAGCAGGCCCACATCAGTTCGCCACTCGCTTGCGCAGGCGTTTCGCCATCTCACCATAGCTGTCGATGAAGTTTTCAACTGCTGCTTGGGTGACGTTCCACGGCAATGAAATACGTATCGCACTACCGGCCAATTCGCCGAACCCCATGGCCGTCAGCACGTGACTGGCACCGACCTTGCCCGAACTGCACGCCGCACCCGCCGAGACCGCATAGCCAGCCAGGTCCAGCGCGATCACCTGTGTCTCGGCCCGCACGCCCGGCAGGGCAAGACAACTCGTATTGTGCAGGCGCGGGCCGGTGCCGCAGACGATGGCGCCCGCTTCGACGGCCGCGCGTTCCAACCTGTCGCGCAAATGGGGGGCGCCTGGGACGGCCGCATCAAAAGCCGCGGCGAAGCCGGCGATCGCGGGCAGCGCAGGTGTGCCGCCGCGGCGCCCCCGCTCCTGCCCGCCGCCGGCGATCAGCGCAGTCAAATGCAAGGCAGGCGAAACGATCAGCGCGCCGGCACCCAGCGGGCCGCCGAGCTTGTGACCGGAGAGCGCCATCGTGTCCCAGCCTTGCGGCAGGTCCATGCGGCCGGCGGCCTGTACGGCATCCACGTGCAGCAAAGCACCGTGGGCGAGGCAAAGGGCGGCGATCTCCGCCATTGGGTGCAGAACGCCCGTTTCGTTATTGGCGGCCATGCAGCACACCAAAGCGCGGCCGGGCTGGCGCAGCGCGCCCACCAGCGCGTTCAGGTCGAGCGTGCCGTCCCTGAGCACTGCAAGCGCCGTGGCGCCAGGATAGGCGGCGCGGACCGCGTCGTGTTCCGTGGCGCCGATCAGGACGCGGCGGCCAGGTGCGAGCGCCGTGATTGCCAGCGCATTGGCCTCGGTGCCCCCTGAGCAGAGCACGATGTCAGCAGGTGCGACCGCGACGTGACGGGCGAGGCGCGCGCGCGCCGATTCGAGGGCGTGCCGCGCCGCGCGGCCAGGGGCGTGTATGCTGGAGGGGTTGCCGGTCACCGCCATGGCGGCCAAAACCGCCTCGCGCGCCTCCGGCCGGAGCGGCTCGGAGGCGTTTGCGTCTAGATATGTCACGCAAATCCTTCCATGTGCCTGATTCCTGGACACATGCGCTGGCGGACTGCCTGTCGCGACAGATAAGTGCGCGGGCGCATACGATTAAGGTGTTAACCAACGGGAGAACTTGCCTATATTCCGCGCCCTGGGCACGCCGGAATGCCGGCTTTTGCTCACGTTTGCGTCAGGTTTCGCCGCGCAGTGCATGGTGCGGCTAGAGTCCTTTTGTCTGGAACCAGGTGCGTGCCGTCCCGCGGCCGCACCGTAGAATGAATGAAGAAACAAGATGCCTGAGGTGATGTTCGCCGGTCCTGATGGACGGCTTGAGGGACGCTACCACCATAGCCGCGAGCAGGGCGCGCCGCTGGCGCTGATCATGCACCCGCACCCGTTGCATGGCGGCACGATGAACAACCGCATCACCTACACGATGTACCAGAGCTTCCAAAAGCTCGGCTTTTCGGTGATGCGCTTCAACTTCCGTGGCGTGGGGCGCAGCCAGGGGCGCTACGATGGCGGAATTGGCGAGATAGGCGATGCGGCCTCCGCGCTCGACTGGATGCAGATGGTCAACCCGAGCCATGGCGGACTGTGGATCGCCGGCTACTCGTTCGGTGCGTTCGTCGGCATGCAGTTGCTGATGCGCCGGCCTGAGGTGTCGGGCTGGATTTCTGTCGCACCTCCAGCGAGCCATTATGATTTCGGCTTTCTGGCCCCCTGCCCTTGCGGCGGATTGCTGGTGCATGGCGATGTCGACGAGCTGGTGCCCGAGCCTTCGGTCAAGAAGCTTGTCGACAAGCTGAACACGCAGAAGAACGTGACGGTTGATTACCGGATATTTGCGGGTGCGGATCACGTGTTTGCCAACCATGCCGAGCAGGTGGGCGACGCCTTGGAGGATTATGTGACCAAGGTGCAGGCGCGCAAGACGATGGCACTGGCGGCGGATTGAGGGGAAGGAAGTTCTTCTTTTTTGAAAAAAGAAGCAAAAAACTTTTGTCTGTTTGGCGGCCGCCTTTCTTGCGCCAAGAAGGACGACACATTTTACGTTAGGTTGAATGCGGCGCGGATCGCCTGTGCATTAATCTCAGGCGTGGTGTGCGCGGTGTCGATCTTGAGATCGTACCTGATGCCGACGTGAACACGGTCGATTTGCCCGCGGGCCAGGCCGATCTCCCTGTCCCCTCGTCGCCGCTCCCGCTCCTCGAGCACGTCCAGCGGCGCATGCAGCCCTACAAAGCGCACGTCGAATTCTGCCAGCAATAGTCGGTATTCCGCGGCCTCACCCTGTCCCACCATGACATCGTCCACGATGAGATTGTTGCCCTGCGCGGCCATTGCGCGAATGGCATGGCGCATGCCACGCAAGGCCTGCGCCATGATGGTGCCGGTGGTCACGGCGACGACGCGTTTATCGCCGTGATGCGATGAGTTGAAAACCATGCCGTCGGGATGCCCGAACATCCGCGGCGGCAACATGGCAATGAACCCGTCCATGGCGACGTACAGGAATGGCGTGGACAGAAGCTGTTGCAGCGCCAGCGCCGTGGATGTCTTGCCGACACTCCCCACGCCATTGATAATGATGATGCGTGGAACCTCACCCGCCAAGACGCTGCCTAAACTGAAGACGCGGTTCGGTTGACGGCGCGGCCTTTCTTTCCAACCCTGCCGGTGGGCTTGAGTGCGGGCGCCGCGATCTGAACATAGAATGCGGACGTAAACTTCTCGAGCTGTTCTGCAGAGAGTTTGGGCGCATCGGGCCCGTAGCCGACGTCAGCATCAGGCATCCCGCTGTCGACCCAGGCGAGGTCTTCCAGCGCGTCGCGATCAAGGGCCGATTCGGCGCCGTCATCACCTAAACTGAAGACGGGGTTTGGGGGGCGGCGCGCCCCCCAATCTTCTTCCCTTGGCGTCTCCTCACAGCGCGCAACAACCGCACAACCCCAGCTACCTGCTGCTGCATCCAGCTCCCGCTCACCATAGCCGCCGGCGCCGAGGGATCACCCGTCTGCGCATAAGCGCGTGAAAAATCCGCAGTCCCGAACAGCACGTCCCAGAACGGAAACGTCGCACCGTAATTGCAACTCGTCTGACCAGCGGCCAGAATGCCATGATGGGCGCGATGGAAGCGCGGTGAAATCAGCAGCCGCTCGCCCAACCGCCCAAAGCCCACGCGCGCATTGGCGTGGCTCATGCTTTCGAGAAAACGCAGCACGAGGATGACGATCGGAAACTGCATCGGCGGAATGCCGATCAGCAGGCCGAGTGCGAGGAACCACACAAATGCAATGGCATCGTCCAGCACGTGATTGCGGTCATCGGACCAGAACGTCATCTGCTTTTGCGCGTGGTGCACCGAATGCAGTGCATACCACCAGGCAAAGCGGTGGCTGAGTCGGTGACGCCAGTAATCGGCGCAATCCAATATCAGCACGTAGATAATCAGGCTGATCCCTTGCCTGCCCATCAGCCAAGGGAAGACGCTCTCCAGCGTCGGCGGCACGTAGCCGTGGTCGGTCAGCGCGCCGTTCAGCCAGACCTGCAGCTGATAGAACAGCACGAAGGTCACCAATGGCATGACGCCGATGCGGTTGAGCAGCGTGTAGAAGATATCGACGCCGACCGCACGATTGTCGGGCCAGTGTTCCAGCCGCGCGAAGCGTTCCATCGGCCAGCACACGGCAAGCATCAGCAGCACTTGTGCGATGCCGTAGAGGGCCACGAGCAGCCAGCCGTAGCCGATCTCCTCCCACTGCATCATGTCGAAGCGGTAGAGGAGCGGGATGAGCGCGTTCTCGGCGAGCCAGCCTGCGGCGGTAGAAAACGGGTCCATAGGTATGTTATATCAGATGTGGGTCGAATTTGGCTTTGTTTAAATGATGACGGGGGGTCTGGGGGGAATGGCACATTCCCCCCAGCTCTTTCCTGCCCCTTAAAAATCCGTACACCGCCCCTTCTGCTCCCAATCCCCATACCGCGTAGGCTCAGGCCCCTTCGGCCCACCAATCTCCGGCGGCATCTTCGGCGGCGCGGGCTTGGTCTCCGTCTCACCCTGGGGTTTGTCCTCACTCATCCGCCCGCCTCCGCCACACGTTTCTCCGCCATCGCCCGCCAAGGCGCGTCGGCGGGCGCCTGGGCCAGCGCGCGCTTGAACAGGGACAGCGCCTGCATCGTCACATGGTCGGACGCCTCAGTCAGCACCTCGGCCGTCTCGACGGCCAAAGTCGGATCGAAGCGCTCGTTCAGCACGTGCTGCCACGCGGCCGCGGCTTCTGGCAGATGGCCGGTGGAGAGCTCGGCATTGCCCAGAACCTCATAGCCTTTCAGCGTCTCGGCCGCATGCGGGTCCATCAGCGGCAGTCGATTGCGCAACTGCCCAAGAAGGGCCTCATCCTGCGCACGCCGCGCCGGATCGACCGTGGGCGCCGCGCCGGCGGGCGCGGGTGCTGCGGAGTCCGGCGGCGGAAAGCCGGGGTGGCCGCTGGTCAGATACAGGCCAATGGCGGCAAGCGGGATCAGCACGGCGATCGCCTGCACGAAGCCGCGCCCCGCGCCCGCTTCCGCCCCGTCCGGCAATGCAGCGTCAGCCAGCAGGCGCCGCTGCACCTCGAGCCTGGCCGCGTCGTGTTCCGCGACCAGCAGCCGGCCTTCGGCCAGATCGCGGTCGAGCTCTTCCAGTTGGGCGCGGTGCAGGGCGACCGCCGCCTCCTGCCGCCCGCGCAGCCGGCCGCCGCGCCAGGTGAACAGCGCCAGCGGCGCCAGGCTCAGCGCGGCCACGGCCAGTGCGGCAAGCCAGATCATGGCGCCCCCGTCAGCTCCCGCACGCGCGCCTGTTCGGTGGCGTTCAGGGGCGCGGGCTCGGGCACACGGCGGCGCAGCCCGGCCCACGCCGCCAGGCCGCCGGCGAGCAGGCCGAGGAACGGCGTGGCCCATAGCAGCAAGGTGGACGCCATCAGGCGCGGGCGCAGCCGCACGAATTCGCCGTAACGCGCAACGAGCCAGGCAATAATCTGCTGGTCGCTGCGCCCCTGGCTTACCTGCTGGCGCACGATGGCGCGCAGATCGCGCGCCAGATCGGCGTCGCTGTCCTCAATGGATTCGTTTTGGCACACGAGGCAACGCAACTGGCTGCCAATTGCTTCGGCGCGCGCTTCCTGTGCCGGATCGGGCAGCATTTCCTTGGGGTCGGAGACGGCATGCGCGGAGCCGGCCAGAAGGCAAAACGCCAGCAATGCCCAGGCGCGCCTCACGCCATCGCCCGCAACGCAGGGTGCAGCTCGTTACGCACGCTATCGTCGCTGAGCGGGCCGCCAATGTGCCAGCGCACGATGCCCGCGCGATCGATCAGGAAACTCTCCGGATAGCCATCCACACCCCAATCGATCAGCACGCGCCCGGCGCGATCGTCGGCGATCTTCTGGAAAGGGTTGCCGTAATGGTCAAGGAACTTGGTCAGGCGCGCAGGCTCGTCCTTGCAGGCCACTCCCCAAATCGGCAGGCCCTCGGCGGCAAGTGCTGCCAGTGTGTCCGCCTCCTGAATGCACGGAATGCAGCTTGACCAGAAGAAATTGACCAGCACCGGCTGGCGTGCTGCGGCCGCGCGCAGGTCAAGCGTGGAAAAACCCGCGCCGCCGGCAATGCCGGGCAAGGCGAAATTCGGTAATGCTTTGCCGATCAGAGGGTTGTTTATTGCGTGCGGGTCGAATTTGCCGGCCTGCATGCGGTCCAGCATTTTCCAGAAGGATAGGCCGACGATCGCGGATAGGCCCAGGGGAGCCAGCATCAGGAAACGCCGGCGGCCCAGGGTCATTAGAAAGACTGGGGGAGATGTGCCATCCCCCCCAGACCCCCCGTCTTTATATAAGGAAGCATTAGGCGGGTACTACGATGACGGGGCGCGCGCGCGCTGGCGCACCTACGCGCAGGCGCCGATCCAGCAATGACAGCGTGCCGCCGGCGGCCATGATCAACGCGCCCAACCAGATCCACGGCGCCAGCACGTTGACATGGAACCGCATGATCGCGGCACCTTCATGCTCCTCGCCCAGCACCACATACACATCGCGCAGGAAATTGGTTGATATCGCAACGTCGCTCGTCGTCTGCCGCTGCAGCGGAAAACTCCGCCTTGACGGATGCATCAGCGGCAACGCCACGCCGTCATGCTTGACGAAAACCGTCGCCTCGCGGGCGGCGTAATTCGGCCCGTCCGCGTCCTCCAGCTTAACCAACGTCCATTCATAGCCGCCGGTCTGAAACGTTTCGCCCACATGCGCCGAAACGATCTTGTGCGAATCCAACGCCGAACCCGCCAGCCCCGCAACCGTCACCCCCATCCCGGCATGCGCAATCGCCGCGCCAAGCACGGCCACGGGCAAGCCGCGCGCCCGGCGGAAACTGCTGGCAACCGGCGCGCGGAACAACAGCGTGCGCTCGACCACTTCGGCAAAGCTGCCCAGGATCAGCCAAGCCGCCACACCGAAAGCCAGGGCCGGCAAAATCGCCATGCCGATCATGCACGCGCCACTTACGACAACCGCGGCCAGCCCCGCCCACCAGGCGTGCTCGACAACCGGCCAAAGCCGCGCGCGCTTCCACGGCAGCAGCGGTCCGATCGCCATGATGGCAAAGGTCGGAATCGCCAGCGGCAGCACGGTGATATTGAAGAACGGCGCGCCCACGCTGACCTTCTGCCCGGCAATCAAATCGGCAAACGGCGGCAGCATGGTGCCCACGATCACCACCGCGCAGATCGTGCACAACAGAATATTATTCAGCACCAGCGCGCCCTCACGCGAAACCGGCGCGAATACCCCGCCCGACACCAGCGTCGGCGCCCGCAGCGCAAACAGCAGCAGCGATCCGCCGATCACCAGCCCCAGCAGTGCAAGGATGAAAATGCCGCGCGCCGGATCGGAGGCAAAAGAATGCACCGAATTGAGCAGCCCCGAGCGCACCATGAACGTGCCGGACAGCGACAGCGAGAACGTGCCGATCGCCAGCAGCACCGTCCAGATCTTCAGGCTCTCGCGCTTTTCGACGACAATGGCCGAATGCACCAGCGCCGTGCCAGTCAGCCACGGCATCAATGAGGCATTCTCCACCGGATCCCAAAACCAGTAGCCGCCCCAGCCCAGCTCGTAATAGGCCCACCACGAGCCCAGCGCGATGCCGCAGGTCAGAAACGCCCAGGACACCAGCGCCCACGGCCGCACCCAGCGCCCCCAGGCCGCATCGATCCGCCCCTCCAGCAAGGCGGCCACAGCAAAGGCGAACGGCACGGCAAAGCCGACATAGCCGGTGTAGAGAATGGGCGGATGGAAGGCCAAACCGGGATCCTGCAGCAGCGGGTTCATGCCCGCGCCCTCAGGCGCCGGCGGCCACATGCGTGCAAACGGATTGGATGTGGTCAGCGCAAACAGCAGAAAGCCGCAGGACGTGCCGCCGAGCACGCCCAGCACGCGCGCGCGCAGTGCCGATGGCAAGTTATTGCCGGCAATGGAAACCGCCGTGCCGCACACGGCCAGGATCAGGCCCCAGAGCAGGATGGAGCCCTCGTGATTGCCCCACGTCCCGCTGATCTTGTAGAGCACGGGTTTGAGCGTAGAGCTGTTCTCGGCGATGTTGACCACCGAGAAATCGTCGTGCACCGCGCTCCACACCAGAGCGGCCGCCGACGCTGCCAGTGCCAGAAACTGGCCGACGGCAAGGCCAGGCACCGCGGCCATCAACTGCGTATTGCGGCGATGCGCGCCCCACAGGCCCATGACCGCCTGCGCCAGCGCCAGGCAGCAGGCCAAGGCAAGCGCGAAATTGCCAATCTCCGGGATCATGAACGCGCCGCCTGCGGGCCGGGCGCGGGTGCCGCGGCCGGCTTGGCCCCCGGCGCCCAGTAGCCGCGTTTCTTCAAGGCCTCGGCCACGTCCTTGGGCATGTATTTCTCATCGTGTTTGGCGAGCACTTCCTGCGCCACGAAACTATGGTCAGGCTGGACGGTGCCAAGTGCCACCACGCCCTGGCCTTCACGGAACAGGTCGGGAAGGATGCCCTCGTACGTGACCGGAATGGAGGCGCGTCCGTCGGTGACGTAAAACTTCGCCTCGGGCGTGCCGTCCACGGTCAAGCGTTGCACCGAGCCCGCCAGAACCATGCCGCCCAGGCGGATCGTGTGGCCTGGTGCCGGATCGTGCTCGGCGATGTCGGCTGGGGTCATGAAGAAGACCAGCGTGCCGGACATGGCATTCAGCGTCAGTGCCGTGGCCGTGCCGAGCCCCGCCATGCAGGCCAGCACCACGGTCAATCGGCGGCGTTTGCGCGTCATGATGCGGCCTTGCGCCGATCGAGTGCGGCAAGCCGGCGCGTGGTGGTCCGCAGGCGCGCGGCCGCACCCGCGGCGAGGTAGAGCGTGACGGACGCGAAAATCGCATACGCGCTGGCGATATAGGCAAGATGGTTCATGCCGCCTCCGCGCTGGCCATCAGCAGGCCGCCAATGCGCCGCTCCATGACCGCGGCGCGTAGCCGGGCATTGACCACGGCCCAGAAGCCAATGGTGATGCCGAGCGTGGACAAAGCAAGGGGCCAGAGCAGGCTGCCCGAAATTGTCGGGGCGCCGGTCAGGGTAATGCTGGCAGGCTGGTGCAGGCTGTTCCACCACTCGACACTGTATTTGATGATCGGCAGATCCACCGCGCCGATCAGGGCGAGAATGGCGCCGGCGCGATAGCCGCGCTCGGGGCTGTCAAAGGCGCGCACGACCATGATGTGGCCGATATAGAGGAAGAACAGCACCAGCACGCTGGTCAGGCGCGCATCCCACACCCACCAGGCGCCCCACATCGGCTTGCCCCACAGGCTGCCGGTGGCCAGACACACCGCCGTTGCCGCCGCACCCACCGGGCCGATTTCCTTGGCGGCAAGGTCGGCCAGCGGGTGGCGCCAGACGATGGAGACCAAGCTGGCCAGCGCCAGCGCCGCGTAGCCCTGGCTGGCGAGCCAGGCGCAAGGCACGTGGATGTACATGATGCGCACGGCATCGCCCTGCTGGTAGTCCGCGGGCGAGAGGAACAGGCCGCCCAGCAGGCCGGCCGCGGTGATCAGGATGGCGGGCCAGGTCAGGAAGGGCTGAATTCTCGCGGCCAAGCGCAGAAAGCGCCCCGGATTGGCGAAGCGGTGAAGGGAGCGGCGGGGCGCGTTCCGCGCTCCCAGGGTTGTGCTGGCATCCACGACGGCAGTTCTAGCAGAGGTGGTCGGGCGTTTGAAGTCGGTAAGAAGCCTCTTCCAAATGATGACGGGGGGTCTGGGGGGATAGGCACTATCCCCCCAGTTCTTCCCTGAAATCATTGCGCAAAAAATTGCAGGCACACGCCGGACGGCAGGATCATGTGAAATTCCCGCCGACCCCATGGCTTGGTCTCCAGCGGCCCGAGCGTGGCGAAAGCCGTTTGATATTCGGCAAAAAGCGCGTCCAGGTCGGAGACACCGATGCTGCAACTGCAATTTTCCGCCCAGGCGCGATCGCCGTTGCGCACCAAATGCAGCGCAACCGCGCCCCGTCGCAATTCGGCCATGTCCTCGCTTTGCCAAATCGCGGTGAAGCCAAGCCGGGTCAGGTAGTAGGCGACGCCTTCCTGCAAACTTTCACCTGCAGGGATCATGGGGGTGAGCGACAGGAAATCAGGCACGGATGTCACCGCCGGGTGGCTCTGGCAGCGCCGGGCTGCTTGGGTATCAGCGCGTCATCGATCTCGCGCGCACGCACGGCCGCCGGCCGCTCGTCCACGCGCGCCAGGTAATCCACGAAAGCAGGCCGGTTCTCGATCGATCCGAACCTGAGCCCGAAGCCAATATGGGAACCGACCAACACGTCCGCCGCGCTGAACTGCGCGCCGGCCACGTAGGGGCCCTGTGTCACGGCGTATTCCAAAACGTCCATGGCGCGGCTGAAATTGCCATATCCCGCCATGGCCTCGCGCTCCGCCGGCACAGCAAACCCCAGGCTCTTGTTGGTGATGGCGTTCTCCAACGGACCGGCGGCGTAGAACATCCAGCGATAATAGGCACCACGCTGCGCAAGCGTGGGTGCCAGGCCGGCTTGCGGAAAAGCATCCGCCAGATAGGCGCAGATCGCGGCAACCTCGGTGACCACCTGACCGCCATGCGTAATCGCGGGCACCTTGCCCATGGGATTGATCGCCAGATATGCCGCCTCCTTCATGGCAGGTCCCCAATTGAGCAGTTCGGTGCGATACGGTTGCCCCACCTCTTCCAGCATCCAGCGTACGATGCGGCCGCGCGACATGGGGTTTTGGTAAAAGACGAGTTCCTCGGCCACCGCATTTCCTTCCGTTGTTTTATCAGCCCGCCAGATCGTTCAGGCTGAGCATGGCCAGCATCAAGCTGCTGACAATTCCCGCAACCGCCCCGCCGATCAGGATGATCAGCACCGGCACCATCAGCGAAACCAGCCGTTGAATGCCCAGGCGCGACTGCTCCTCATGAATTTCCGCGGCACGCAGTGCCATCGTGCCGAGCTGCGCGGTCTCCTCGCCCAGGCGCAGCAGATAGACCATGCGTATCGGAAAGATGCCCGAGAGCTGCAAGGGGCGCGACAATCCCGCGCCGCCTTTGGCACTTTCGGTCGCGGTGCGCAAAGCCGCCTCGCCGGCGGTGTTGCCGATGACCTCAACGACAATCGCCAGCGCTGCCACAAGCGGCACGCCATTCTGCAGCAGGGTGCCCAGCGTGCGAGAGACACGCGCCGCGAGTATTTCGCGCGCCAGCGGCCCGAACACGGGCACGCGCAGCAACAGGCGATCCCACACGACGCGGATGGCCGGGCGTTGCAGCGCCTGGCGGCTGGCGAGGCCAAGAACAACGATAACGACTGATGCGTAGAGTCCATAATTGCTGACGAAATCGCCCAAGCCGACGACGAATTTCGTGGCCGGCGGCAAGGCGGCGCCCGCTTGCGCGAAAAGCGGCAAAAATTGCGGCAGCACTTGCGTCAGCAGCATGACGATGGCGCCAAGCCCTGTCACCACCAGGATCGCCGGATAGATCAACGCGCTAATGACGGTCGCACGCAGCGCGCGCTGGCGCTCGAGCAATTCGGCCAGGCGCGCCAGCGTGGCCGCCAGCATGCCGCCCGACTCGCCCGCGCGCACCAGGCCCACGTAAAGCCGAGGAAAGCTGCGCGGATGCTGCGCGAGTGCCGCAGCAAAAGGGCTGCCGTCACGCACCGCATCGCGCAATTGCGTCAGCACCGCGCGCGCCCGCGGCTTGGCGGCGGTATCGACCAGGAAGCGCAGCGCGCGGTCAAGGTCCTGGCCGGCGTTGAGCATGACGGCCAGTTCGCGCGTGATGTTGGCGACCTCGCCGCCATTCAGACCGCGGCCCTGCGCGAACTCGGCCGCAAGCAGGTCGGCAAGAAAGCCGCGGCTTTTGTCCGCTGGCTCGGCTTTCAGCGTCAGGCTGCCTTGGCGGCGGAGCTGTTCGATAACCGCGGTTTCGGAGGGCGCGTCAAGCAGCCCTTGGGCGAGTTCGCCGGATGGCAGGACCGCCGTGTATCTAAAGGACGGCATAGAGCATACCGCCAATACGAGGTACACCGTCATTACGATGTAGATCGTCATTGCGAGACCACTTGGCCGAAGCAATCCAGGGGCCACGCACAATGGCGGCCTTCACGCTTCCGCCCGTATGCTTCGCACCACTTCCTCAATCGTCGTGGTTCCGGCCAATGCCGCATCCAGCCCGGCCTGAAACATCGTCTTCATCCCGTGCGCCACCGCCGCGCGTTCGATCTCATCCTGCCCCGCTTTGGAGAATATCAGATGCTCGATTGCCGAGCTGGGCTCCAGGAACTCCGCAATCGCCTGCCGCCCGCGATAGCCCGTGCTGCGGCATTGCGCACACCCCACCGCATGCCACAACCGGATCGGTCCAGCCTTTGCCCGCTCCTCCAAGCCGAAGCGCGCAATCAGTTCCGGCGGCGCGTCTGTCTCGCGTTTGCACGCATCGCACAGCCGCCGCACCAGGCGCTGCGCCAGCACGCCGCGCAGCACGGCAGTCAACAGGTAATCCTCCAGCCCCAGATCGCGCAGGCGCGTGATCGTCGCGGACGCCGAATTCGTGTGCAGCGTGGACAGCACCAGATGGCCCGTCAGCGCCGCCTGCACCGCAATCTGCGCCGTCTCCAGATCGCGGATTTCGCCCACCATGATCACGTCCGGATCCTGGCGCAGGATCGAGCGCAGCATCGCCGCGAAATTCAGCCCGATCTGCGGCTTGATCTGCGTCTGGTTGATACCCCCCAACTGGTACTCGATCGGGTCCTCGACGGTGACGATATTGCGGCTCACCGCATTGATGTTCGTCAAGCCGGTATAAAGCGTCGTCGTCTTGCCGCTGCCCGTAGGCCCCGTCACCAGCAGAATGCCGTTGGGCAATTCCAGCGCGCGCGACCAGTCGCGCACCACGTCCGCCGGCAACCCCAGCTTTTCGTAATCGAATACCACGCTGCTGCGATCGAGCACGCGCAGCACCACCTTCTCGCCGTACAAGGTCGGCGTGGTGGACACACGGAAATCGATTTCCGTGCCGCGCACCGCCAGCTTGATGCGCCCGTCCTGCGGCAGGCGCCGCTCGGCAATATCCAGCTTGGACATGATCTTCACACGCGAAATGATCGCCGGCGCCAGCCGCGCCGGCGGGCTGTCGGCCTCGTGCAGCACGCCGTCATAGCGGTAGCGCACGCGTAAGCGATCCTCGAAAGGCTCGATATGGATATCGGAGGCATGCGTCTCCACCGCGCGGCCGATCAGCTGATTGACCAGGCGGATGACCGGCGCCTCGCTGGCGAGATCCTTGAGCCGCTCGGCGTCCTCCTCCAGCGCCTCGCCGCCATCGCCGCCGCCGCTCGCCTCGGCCGCCTCGCCATCCGGGTACAGCCGGCCAAAAGCAGCTTCGAGCTCGATCGGCACGGCAATTTCCACGCGCACAGCCAGCCCCGTGGCCGCGGCCACCGCCTGAGGCGTGTAATCGTCCAGCGCATCGGCAACCGCCAGCGACAGGATTTGCCCATCGGCCGCAAGCGGCAGGGCGCGCGCCGTGCGCAGAAAGCGCGGCGAGAGACGATCGGGAAAAAGCGGCGCTTCCGGGTAGCGCGCCGGGCCGGCAATCGGCGCGCCGAGCAGCGTGGCATAGGCCTCGGCCAGGCCGCGCTCGGTCACCAAGCCGAGCTGGAGCAGCACCTGGTCCAGCCGTTGGCCGCTCTCGCCCGCTACCCGCCGGCCGCGATCGATGGTCTGCGCGTCGCACTGGCCGTGCTGCAGCAGGATCGAGGCGAGCAGCTCCACCTGCCGCCCAGCCGGCGCCTCGCTGGCCTTGTCGGGCATGGCGCGCCCGTTTGGTCCGGGGGTCAGTCTTGCGCCATACACCGTCATGCTACGCCCATTCCTCACCGACTGCGGCCGGCAGCCTAGCACGGACTCGGCCGGCTTTGGAGGTTAGGACTCGTTCATGGTCGGCTGGCTGCTTCCCGTGCTCGCCGGACCCTTCGTCGGCAGTTTCTTGGGCGTGGTGGTGCGGCGGATGCCGGCGGGCCGCCCGATCGCCGCGGCGCGGTCCTGCTGCGAGGCATGCGGGCACGCACTCTCCCCTTTGGAATTGATCCCGCTGGTCAGCTTTGCACTTCAACGCGGCCGCTGCCGGCAATGCGGCGCGCCGATCGCCTGGGCGCACCCTGGCATTGAGGCCGCGGCGCTTGCCGTGGCAATTCTGGCCGCCTGCGTGGTGCCGGCGAGGCAGTGGCCAGGCAACGCGTATCTTTGGATGAGCTGCTTGCTTGGCTGGTGGCTGCTGACGCTGGCCTGGATCGATGCCGAGACCTTCCTGCTGCCGGACGCGTTGACCCTGCCGCTGGTGCTGGCAGGGCTCGCCGAGGCCTGGTGGCTCGACCGGCCTGCCATCACCGAACGTGCCGAAGCCGCGGCCATTGGGGCGCTGTGCCTTTACGCATTGGCGTTTGGCTATCGCCGCCTGCGCGGACGCGACGGGCTGGGCGAAGGGGACGCGAAGTTGTTGGCCGCGGGCGGGGCCTGGGTGGGCGTGTTGGCGTTGCCTTGGGTGATGATCGCCGCTGCCGTCATGGCGTTGTGCTACGCTGGAATATTGCATCTGCGCGGAACATTGCTGACCAGCACAACGAAAATACCGTTCGGTCCGTTTCTTGCCGCTGGTATCTGGCTCGCATGGCTTGCGGGCTAGAAGAGTTGGGTGGACCGTGCCTTGGGCGGGTCGGCGCATGCGCCGACGGCTTCCGCCCAACCCCCCGAACCCCCGCCTTTATTTTGTTTCTTCGCTGGGGAAATACAGCCGGGCCCTGCTCCCAACCCCAGCCGTCGACTCAATCGTCAGCGTCCCACCATGCGCCTGCATCAGCCCATGCGCGAGTGTCAAACCGACGCCCAAACCGCGCGTATCGCGCCCCTGCCCGGCCACCTTGCTCACCGGCAGTCCCGCGCCCTCATCCTGAACAAGAATGACCCACCCGTCACCGGCCATATCGGCCGATATTTCGATGCAGTCACCCTCGCTCGTGGCGAGTGCCGCGCTGCTCAGCACGCGCAGCAGGATCTGGTGAAGCGCGCGCTTGTCGGCCAGCAATTCAGTTTGGCCCAGTTGGGGCGAGAGGCGCCAGTCCCGCCGCCCCGGGCCGAGTTGACTGGCCACGCGCCCGACTGCGAATTCCACGGCAGGTGCGAGGACCACGCGTTCGCGCTTGACCACCATCTGCTTGCCTGGATTATCGGTCTGACGGACCAAGGCCTCGGTCAGATCGAGCAGTGCGGCCTCGGCGCCGAGCAGAAAGGCACGCTGCGGCTCGGCGGCGAGCTGGGCTTGACCAAGCAGGGAGAGCGCGAGCCCACGCAGATCGCCGGCGGTCAGGCGGCTGAGGCGAACGAGGTCGTGCCACGCGGCGCGCTCGGTGGCATGGATCTGCCGCCTGGCGCGGTCTTGCCATAGCATGCGGGCCAGTGCCGCGGCAAGGCCGAGCATTGCGGTCGTGGTAGCCAACGTGAGGGGCAGCAGCGCGGGCATTGCGTCATGATGCGGGACAAAGTTTTACGCTAGGTAAGTAAGCTGGGGGAGATGTGCCATCCCCCCAGACCCCCCGTCGATTTTGGGATCTCGCCTTAAATAACGACGGGGGGTCTGGGGGGGATGGCACATCTCCCCCAGCCTTCCTACGCCAGCGCCGGAAAAACCTGCCCCGTCAACTCTTCCGATACAGACCACAGCCGCCGCCAATCGGCGCGATCGCGCGCATGCGGCCAAACTCGCGCAATGGCGGGTTGTCCACGCAACTCCATGGTGCCGTCCGGCCCCCAATATTCGCCGTTTTTCGCGTCCGGCATGGAAGCGGCGTAAAGCAAGGGCCAAGATCCCGCCTCGGCACTTTGCCCAAGCACCATGGCGGCCAAATTGAACATGGCCTGCTGGTAGCCAGGCACCTCGGTCGCCTTGATGAAATTGGTCATGGCAAAGCCGGGATGCGCCGTGATGCTCGCCAGGCGCGAGCCCTGCTCGGTGGCGCGCGCGGCGAGCTCCAGGCCGAACATCAGATTGGCGAGTTTGGATTGGTTGTAGGCGGTGCGGCCCTCATACGGCCGCTCGCTTTGCAGATCGTCCCAGTGGATGCGGCCGCGACGGTGGGCAATGCTGGCCACGGGCACCACCCGAGGCGCGGGCGCACGCAGCAGCGCGGGGATCAGCTGCGCTGTCAGGGCGAAATGGCCGAGATGGTTGGTGCCGATCTGCTGCTCGAACCCGTCCTTGGTGACGTGCCGGGTGGGCTGGCCGCCCAGGCCCGCATTGTTGAGCAGCACGTCGATGCGCGGCAGGGTGCCGTCCGCGCGGGCGGCAAAGGCGGCAACCGAGGCCAAGCTGGCAAGATCCAGCTCGCTGACCGTGATCTTCGCACCGGGGTGCTTGGCGCGAAGGCCGCCGGCGATGGTCTCGCCATTGACGGTGTTGCGGACGGCGAGGACGAGCTCGGCATTGCGGGCGGCCAGCGCCTGGGCGCAGGCCAGGCCGAGGCCGCTGGTGGCGCCTGTGATGACGATGATCCGGCCGGTCTGATCGGGGATTTGGCTGGTGGTCCAGGTTGGCATGGGCACTCCTATAGAAGACTGGGGGGAGTGAAGCCACTCCCCCCAGACCCCCCGGCGCTATTTGAAGCTCGCCAGGCGGCCGGTGGGCGTGCCTAGGACTTCGTCGCCGCACATGACCAGATTGCCCCGGACAAACACCGCCATAGGCCAGCCCGTGACCTGCATGCCGGTGAACGGGCTCCAACCGGCGGGCGTGGCGAGCCAGGACTCCTCGATGCGGCGCTTGAGGCCCAGATCGACGAGCGAAAAATCCGCGTCATAGCCGACAGTAATACGGCCCTTGTTCAGCGCGCCGTAAACGCGGGCGGGGCCGGCTGCCATCAGATCGACCATGCGGCCGAGGCTCAGGCGGCCGGCGTTCACATGGTCCAGCATGATCGGCAAAAGCGTCTGCACGCCGGTCAGGCCGGCGGCTACCTCGGGC
This sequence comes from Acetobacteraceae bacterium, assembly GCA_965276755.1. GTDB lineage: Bacteria > Pseudomonadota > Alphaproteobacteria > Acetobacterales > Acetobacteraceae > CAJCIS01. The sequence continues at coordinate 538,462 of OZ255625.1, read as the reverse complement.
CAGGGGCGTTCCTTGGCCGCGCGCGAATGGGGCGCGTGGTCCGATCCGATCGTGTCGACCACCCCTTCGCGCACCGCGTGCCAGGCAGCCTCGTAGTGGCGGCGATCGCGGATGGGCGGGTTCATGACTGCGTAGCCGCCCAGGCGCTCGTAGCACTCAGGGCCGATCTGGGTCAGGTGGTTGAGCAGCACTTCGGCGGTGGCGACGTCTCGGTGCTGTGGAAGAAAGTTGAATTCCGCCTCAGTGGAGACGTGCACGATGTGGATCGGGCGGCCCGTCTTGTGCGCCAGGGCGACGATGCGGCGCGTGCCGAGGGCCGCGCACTCCTCGTCCCGCCATTCCATGTGCGTGGCGTAGGGCATGCCTGACGTGAACATGGGCCGGCGGGCTTGCAGGCGATATTCGTCCTCCGAATGGAAGGCCACACGCCTGGTGCCGTGGCGTAGAACGCGCTCGATCGTGGCGTCGTCCTCAACGAGCAGGTCGCCCGTGGTGCTGCCGGCAAAGACCTTGATGGCGCAGATGCCGGGCAGTGTTTCCAGTGCGCCGAGCGCCTCGGCATTCTGCTTGGTGGCGCCAATGTAGAGGCCGACATCGCACCAGGCGTGGCCAGGGACGTAGGCTTGCTTCCAGGCGATGCTTGCCGCGTCCACGATCGGCAGAGCGGTATTGGGCATGTCGAAGACCGTTGCCAGCCCGCCCAGGACCGCGGCGCGGGTGCCGGTGGGGATGGATTCGACGGCGGCATCACCCGGATCGCGCAGGTGGACGTGCGGATCGATCAGGCCGGGCAGGACGTGGAGGTGCTGTGCATCGAAGACAGTCTCGGCCGTGTCGGACGCTTGGGCGTGCAGGGTGGTGATGCGGCCGGCGGTGGCGCCGATATCGGTTTGCGCCTTGCCCCAGGGGAGGATGACGGTGCCGCGGCGGATAAGAAGGTCGTGGTGCATGGGGCGGTCATAATGATAAGGCTGAGGGGGATGTGCCATCCCCCCCAGACCCCCCGTCGATTTTGGGGCCTCGTCTCAACAAAGGACGGGGGGTCTGGGGGGGATGGCACATCCCCCTCAGTTCTTCTGCTTAAGGACCTTTCTTTTGGCTGATCGTCCCATCTGGCGCGGCCATTTGCGCCTGGCGCTAGTCTCCTGCCCCGTGGCGCTGTACACCGCGCATCGCGAGAGCAGCAATCTGCATTTCCACTTCATCAATCCAAAGACGGGCAACCGGGTGCGCACGATCACCCAAGACGCCGAGACAGAGGAGCCGCTGCAGCGGCGCGACTTGGCGCGCGGCTATGAATTCGAAAAAGACCAGTACGTCATTCTTGAGGACGAGGATTTCGAGCGCGCGCGCATCGAGAGCAACGGCACGATGGTGGTTGAAAAATTTGTCGAGCGCGAGGCGATCGATCCGGTGTATTTCAATACGCCCTATTACATGGCGCCCGATGGCAAGGCGGGACAGGACGTCTATGTCGTTTTGCGGGACGCGATCGCGCAGACCGGGCGCGTGGCCCTCTCGCGCGTGGTGATGGCCAAGCGTGAGCGGGCGGTGGCAATCATGCCGATGGAAAACGGCCTGGTCGCCCATTCGCTCTACGAGGAGCGCGAGATTACCAATCCAAAGTCGCTGTTCATGTCCGTGCCGGACGATGCGCCGGACGAGGAAATGATCAAGCTGGCGCGCATGCTGATCGACCGGCAGACCAAGCCATTCGATCCGGCGGATATGGAGGATCGGTATGAGACGCGCCTGCGCGCGGTGATCGAAGCGAAGGTGAAGGGTGTGCAGCCGAAGGATGCGGAGCGCGAGGCACCCCAGGGGAACGTGGTCGACTTGATGGCGGCGCTGCGGCGGAGTTTGGGGCAGGAGAGCGGGTCGGGCGGCAAGGCCGCGGAAAAAACACCTTCCAAGTCCGCCATGAAACCGGCAACGCGCAAGACCTCAAAAAAGGCAAGCTGAAGTATCGGGTAAAAAATTTGGGGGAGCAGTGCCTGCCCCCCCAAACCGGCCGTCTTCGTTTTGTCTGACGTGACTGGGTATGTTATGGTGCCGAATCGCAAAGATTGCTGGCGCCGCAGACGTAGATCTCCGCGCCATTCACCACGATGGGCGCCGGTCCGCCATACTCATCCTGGACGTTGCCCTCGCTGAGCAGCACGGCGCCGGTTTTTGCGTCAAAGGCGCATTGCCCGCCGTTGCCTCCCCTGTCGCACAGCGCGTAAACGACGCCGTTGGCGACCGACGCGCCCGATGCCAGGTAGCCGGCTGCGCCGCCCGAGTATATCCACACTTGTGCGCCGGTTTTTAGGTCAACCGCGTAAAGGGAATTGTAGCCGTTACTCCCGCTGGAAAAATAGGCAATCCCGTGCGCCACGGCCGGCGCAGGCGATCCGTCACCATCCGAGCCCGTGATCGTCTCCTGCCAGACGACACTGCCTGTCTTTTCGCTCAATGCGTTCAGTTGGGTGTTCCCGCTGCCATCAGTAAGGCCCGTTTCGAACAACACCAGGCCACCCGCAACCGTCACGTTTTGATTGAAATCGCCATAGGGCGCGCTGCACCAGGCTGTGGCGCCGGTTGCCTGAGACAGCGCGCAGATCTCATAGCCGTTGCCGCCATTATACTCGCTGAAAATCATGCCGTCGGCGGCGGCTGGTGCCGTCTCGCCGGGAAATTCCGGCTCCGACCCAGACCAGACGAAAGCCCCGGTCGCAGCGTCGACTGCCGTCATATTGCTGCAGCAGCCGGCTAGTTCAATTCCAAAGAACAGGCGATTACCGGACAGAACGGGTGCTGAGGAAAGCGTGCAGTCGTCTGGCTGTCCATTCAGCGTCGTTTCTATATAGCTCCAGACAAGCGCGCCGGTCGTGGCCTTGTAGGCGCAGATGCCATAATGGCCGCCATACTGGCCCCCGTCGCTATCCACCTTGCAAGGACTATAGACAAGCCCTTTGTTCACAATAACCGCCTGGACTGCAATGCCATAGTTAAAGGTTAATCCTGCGGCGACTTTCCACTGCACCTGGCCCGAGGCGGCATTGATGGCGTAGAGAGTGCCCTGGTCCGACAGAGCATAAACGACGCCGTTCATCTCGACCGGCTGGGCATAGATCTGTGCACCATCAGTCCCCGCCATCCATTTCTGCGTCAGGCTGCCGACGTTCTTGCGGCTGATCGTCTTCTCCTTGGCGTTGAAGCCTGTATGCGCCGGGTCCAGGTCGGCTTGAGGCCAGTTGACAGCACCACCCTGTGGCGCGTTGGCCGCGATGGCGGACGCGGTTAGCACCACCCCTGTCAGGATCATGGCGAGCGGAGCGGCCGCACGAAGAGGTCGGTTCATGAGTCGATGTTACCTTGGCTGAAAGCGGGAAGGCGGTTGGGCCCCCGGGACCTGCTGTCGGCCAATGACACGCGGAAATCCTGACGCATTTCGGACTTTTACGGACGAAATCTGAAAAACACGTATCGCTTGGGGCGAATATGCGTGCGTGCGGGGCCGCAGCCCGTGTGGTAGAGGTGCGAGGGCCAGAAGAGGTTTGCGAAGGATGGCGCGGTGCTTGCCGCTGGTTTGTAATGCTACGCGGCGGGCACGTCATGGACGGTAGCGGGCTTTGGCGCGCGCCGCAACCTGGGCGCGTGCAACAGTTCGGCGATGCGTGCTTCGATGCCGCCGCGCAGCGGCTGACCGTCAACGGCATTTCCGTCGAAATAGAACAACAGCCGCGCGCCTTGCTGGCTCTGCTGCTGTCGCGTGGCGGGGAGATGGTCAGCAAGGAGGAACTGCTCGACACGCTCTGGGCCGGACGCATCGTCACGGAAGCGAGCCTAACCAAATGCGTCGGCCGACTGCGCGCAGCGCTTGGCGATGGCGATCACAAATTGATCCGCACCGTGCATGGGCAGGGCTACCGGCTGGACGCGCCTGTCACCGTGCAGGATCGGTCCGACCTGGCGCCGGCGGCGGCTATGCCAGCCGCACCTGCAATTGCACCACCGGCGGCGGGGGTGCTGGCCACACCGGCGATGGCTGTTGCAAGCGCAACCGCAAAATTGCCGCGGTGGCTCCTGGTCACGGCAGCGGGAGGCTGCCTGCTGTTGCTGACCTTTGCCGTCACGCGGCCGGACCGGCCGGTCCGATCGCCGCCACCAGTGCCGCCGCAGGCCCGGGCGCTCTACATGAAGGGACTGCAGGATTGGTCCGAGCGCACACCCGCCTCGCTGTCCCACGCCGTGGAGGAGTTCACCGCCGCCCTGCGCCTGGACCCTGACTACGCCCAGGCCGAGGCAGGGCTTGCGAGCTGTTACAATTTGCTGCCCGAATTCACCGCCATGCCAGCGACCCAGGCCTACGCGCTGGCCAAGGGCGCGGCGACACGGGCAATCGCCCTGCAGCCTGATCTGGCGACGGCGCATGCGGCCTATGCCTTCGCGCTCTTCTGGGGGGATTGGAACTTCGCCGAAGCGCGGCGCGAATACGACCGCGCCCTGCAATTGGCGCCGGACAATGCGGCAATCCACCACTGGTATGCCACCTCTCTGGACGCGCTCGGCGCGCACGACCCTGCGCTGGCGCAGATTGAGCGGGCGCTGGAGCTCGATCCCAATTCAGTGGCCATACGCGCGGACCGCGGGCTCATCCTGTTCAACGGCGGCAGGGTCAAGGAGGCGATCGCGGTGCTGGATGCCTTGGCGATCCAGGCGCCGGGCTTTCTTTCCACTCACCACTACCTCGCCGATATAGCCTTCGCGCGCGGGGATGATGTGGGCTATCTGCGCGAAGAGTTGCTCTACGCGCGCCAGCGCCATGACGGCGCCGGCGAGGCGGTGGCGCTGGCGGCCCAGCAAGGACAGCAAGCGGGCGGACGGGCGGGCTTCCTGCGCGCTCTGCTGGATGCCCGGCTGGCCGGCTATGCGGCGGGAACGAATTCGGCGGCCGATGTCGCCAGCACCTATGCGCTGCTCGGCGATTTGCCGCAGGCGCTCGGCTATCTCAGCCTGGCGATCGACCGCCACGATGAGTGCGCGATCTTCCTGCTCAATGACCCCGCATGGCGCCCGTTTAGAACCAATGCTGCGTTTGCAAGGATGCTGGCACGTCTGCATCTCGACCGCCCATTCGATTGAGGTCGCTTGAACGTCCGACGCGGGGGTCAGCCGCTCTACGCGGCTGACCAGGGTTTGGCCGCAACTCGGGTGGTCCGCCATCGTCTAGATGGCGTGGCCGCCGGCGCTGTCCCGCGTGGCGGGCGACATGGCCGGCTTCGGCCCTATGCGGGCAGGGGGGGCATTTGGCGCAATGACGAGCCAACCTGCATATAGGGCGCGATCGGCGGCCGCCGCGTTCGCGGTTCTGCTGACAGCCGCAGCACAGGCACAGGAACAGAAGCTGCGCAGCTTTCACGACATGGTGGCCGATGCCTGGGCGCGCCTGCCCCAGCGCCAGGAGATCGCAGCCAGGCAAAACGTTGCCGCCGCCCGCTATCGCGCAGGCGGCGCCCTGGTGCCTGACGCCCCCTTTCTCACCGGCAGCCACGTCAATGACAAGGTGCTGGGCAGCAACGAAAACTACATCACCACGCAGGTCGAGCTGAGCACACCGGTCTGGCTGCCGGGCGAAGGCACCGCGACGCAGAACACGGCCCTCGCGGAGGGCGCTGCGGCCGAGGCCGCGGGCGAGGCGGCGCACCTGGCGCTCGCATCGCAACTGCTCGACCTCGCCACGCGGGCGGCGCTGGCCGACAATGCAAGCCGCGTCGCCGCACGGCGGCTCGCGACCTCCCGGGCATTGGCCGCCGACCTGGCCAGGCGCTTTCGCGTCGGCGAGGCTGCGCAGAGCGACGCGCTTGCCGCCGATGCGGATGCTGCGGGCGCCTCGCTCACGCTCAGCAGTGCCGAGACGGATTTGGCCTCCTTGCGCGCCACCCTGGCGGAGGTGACAGGCAGCGAGGCACTGGTCCGCCTCGATGCGCGGCCGCCTGCCAAGCCAGTGGCAATGCAAGCCGACCCGCTGGCCCGCCACCCGCGCATCGTCGCGGCCGAACAGGAAGTGGCCGCGGCGGAAGCCAACGAACACCTCGTGCGGCTGCAAAACCGCGACGACCCGCAGATCGGCCTTCAGGGCATCAACGAAAAACAACCCGGCAGCAGGTGGGACACCCGCGTAGGCGTGGTGGTCCGCTTCTCCTTCGCGACCGAGGCGCGCAACGCGCCACGCCGCGCGGTGGCCGAGCAGCAAACCACGCAGGCCATGGTGCAGCGCGCGCTGGCCCGGCGGGAGGTGCTGACCGGCATCAGGCAGTCGCAGGCCGCACTTGCGGGTGCCGAGCGCGGCAGCCTCGCCGCCGAACGCGCCGCGGCGGAGCTGGAAGCCCGGCGCGGACAGATCGAGCGCGCCTGGCGCACCGGCGAAATGCCGCTGATCGAGGTGGTGCGCGCCAACGCGCTGGCCTTCGATGCCGCCTTCGAGCGTGACAAGGCTCGCACGAACCTGGATGCCGCGCGCCTGCGGTTGCAATTGGCCGAGGGCGTCCTGCCTTGATGTGGCTACGCGCGGGACTGGCACTGCTGAGCCTGCTCCCGGCCGTGGCGCGTGCCAAGGACGCCAAGCCCGCCACGCCTGCGGACCCGCCGGGCATGGTCCGCATGAGCGCCGAACAACAGAAGACCGCCGGCCTGCAAACGGCGCGGGTGGCCGCGCGAGAAATCACCGAGCCTATGCGCGTGCCGGGCTCGATCGCCTTTGCCCAGGGGCACGTGGCGGTGCTGCGCCCCTTGGCCCAGGCCCGTGTTCTTCGCCTTTTGGCCCAGCCAGGCGATCTGGTTCGTGCCGGGCAGCCGCTGGCCGAAATCTACATGCCCAGCCTGGCCGATGAGGAGGCCAATCTGGCCACCGCGCGCGCCTCGGTGCGCGAGGCCGCGGCAGGCGTGGCCGTGGCACGGGAGGCGTTGCGGCGCGGCCTGCTCCTCTCGCAAGACGGCTCGCTGTCGCGCGCAGAAGCAGAGCGGCGGCGCCTGGTGCTGGCCCAGGCAGAGGCGCAAGCCGAGTCCGCGCGTGCCCGCGCCGCGGCCCTGCAGGCGCAAATCCAGCGTCTTGGTGCCGGCCGCACGCCCGGCGTGGCCATGCTGTCCTCTCCGCTCGGCGGCGTTGTGGTCAGCGTCGGCATCACCCCCGGCGAATTGGTGGACACCAGCGGCGACGCTCTGACCGTCGCCGATTTGTCCGTGGTCCTGGTGCTCGCCCACGTGCCGGAAGCCAGCGTGCCCCTGCTGGCGATCGGCAACCCGGCCCGCGTCACCACGCCCGGCGGCGGGCGCCATTGGGACGGCCACGTGGTCGCACTTGGTGCGGCGCTGGACACCCAGGCCCGCACCCTGCCGGCGCGGGTCGAGATTGCGAACCCCGATGGCGCGCTGCGCGCCGGCATGGCGGTCGAGGTGGTCCTGACCAGCGATCGCGACCGGCGGGACCTGGTCGTTCCCCAAGAAGCGGTGCAGATGATCGGCGACAAGCAGGTGGCCTTCACGACAGCCGGCAACGGGCGTTTCCAAAGCCACGAGCTGAAGGTAGGCGTGGAACGCCAGGATTGGGTCGAGATCCAGTCCGGCCTTGCCGCGGGTGACGAGGTGGTCACCTCGGGCAGTTTCGCGCTCAAGGCCATCCTGCAGAAAGCCATGCTGGGCGGGGCCGGATAGGTGCAGGGCTTTTTCGCGCTGCTCGTCGCGCGGCGCTGGCTGGTCATTGTCCTGGCACTCGGCGTGCTCGGCGCCGGCCTGCTCAATTTGCGCGCGCTCGCCATCGATGCGGTGCCCGACATCTCGCCCAAGCAGGTGATGATCCTGACCGAAGCGCAGGGGCTGGGACCGGCCGAGGTGGAGCGTCTGGTCACCGTGCCGGTCGAGACGCAAATGGCCGGTCTGCCGCTGCTCAAGGACGTGCGCTCCACGTCCCGCTTCGGCCTCTCGGCAGTCTATGTCACCTTCGAGGACGCGGCCGACGTGCAGACCGCGCGCGCCCAGGTCTTCGAGCGGCTGCAACTGGCGCAGAAGATGATGCCCCCCGGCGTCGCCACGCCCGAAGAAGGTCCCTTCGCTACCGGGCTGGGCGAGATCCTGGAATTCGAGCTGCGCGGACCGGGCTACACGCCGATGCAGCTCTACCAGATGCTGCAATGGAAGATCGTGCCCCAGCTCCGGCTGGTGCCCGGCATCGTCGATGTCAACATCTACGGCGGCGAGCTCAAGACCTTCGAAATCCAGGTGTCGCCCGACCGCCTCCAAGCCGAGCGCATGACGCTGCCCGAGGTTACCGCGGCGCTCGAGGCCAACAACACCACGCGCGGCGGCGCGTCGATCGAACACGGCGACGAACAGCAGATCGTCCGCGGTATGGCTCTGGCGCAGGACGCGCGGGACATAACCGCCATCGTCCTGCGCACCACCTCAGGCGGCACGCCTGTCACCGTGGGCGATATCGGCAGCGTGGGTCTGGCTCCGCGCGCCAGGTTGGGGGCGGTCACCCATGACGGCGTGGGCGAAACCATCGTTGGTGTGGCCGACATGCAGTACGGCCTGAATGCCAGCGAGGTCCTGCCAGCCCTGAAGGCCAAGATCGCCGAGGTGCAGAAGAGCCTGCCGCCCGGCGTGGAGATCAGCATCTTCTACGACCGTTCGGACCTGATCCATCGCGCCATCCACACGGTCACCCACAACCTGGTTGAAGGCGCGCTGCTGGTCGTTGGCATCCTGCTGCTGATGCTGGGCAATCTGCGCGCCGGCCTGATCGTGGCCGCGGTCATCCCGCTATCGATGATGATGGCTTTCGCCGGCATGCGCGCGCTGGGTATTTCGGGCAATCTGATGAGCCTCGGCGCGCTGGATTTCGGGCTGATCGTCGACGGCGCGGTGGTGCTGGTGGAAAACGTCCTGCGGCGCCAGTCCGATCCGGGCGGCGAGCCCGACCCCGTCCGCACGGTGCCTCCGGCCGCCGCCGAAGTGGCTCGGCCGGTGATATTCTCCGTCGCCATCATCACCATGGTCTATCTGCCGGTGCTGAGCCTGCAGGATATCGAGGGCAAGACGTTCCGGCCGATGGCGCTCACGGTCATGCTGGCGCTGGTCAGCGCGCTGGTGGTGACGATGCTGGCCGTGCCGGCGCTTGCCGCGACCTTCCTAAGCAGCCGCGCCGCCGCGCGGGATACCTGGCTGGTACGCATCGCAAGGCGCTGCTACACCCCGGTCCTGCGGCGCAGTTCCGCCCATCCCTGGATCACCGCTGCCATCGCGTTTGTGCTGTTCGCGGGCTCGGTTGTCCTGGCCCTGGGTCTGGGCGGCGAGTTCATCCCCCAACTCGCCGAAGGGGCGATTGTCGTCACGTCCAACAAGCTGCCGAGCATCAATCTCGATGCGTCCCTGCGCCTTGTCGGGCAGATCGAACGGGTGCTGAAAAGCTTTCCTGACGTGGCCAGCGTCGTCTCCCAAACCGGCAGTGCGGCCACGCCGACCGACCCGATGGGCGTGCAGAGCACGGACACCTACGTCATTCTCAAGCCGCCGGGCCAGTGGAAGACGGCCGCAACCCAGGCCGGCATCTCCTCGGCGATGGAAGAGCGTGTGAAGGCCGCGGTGCCTGGCGTGGCCTTCGAGCTGTCGCAGCCGATCCAGATGCGCATGGACGACCTGTTGCAGGGCGTCCGCTCGGACGTGGCGCTCACCTTCTACGGCCAGGATCTCGCCCAGCTCAAACGCCTCGGCGACCAGGCGGCCGCAGCAATCCAGGCCATCAAGGGTGCCTCGGACGTGCGTGCGGAGCAGCAGGGCGGCCTGCCCGCGCTGACCGTGCGCATTAACCGCGAGCTTCTGGCTCGCACCGGCGCCACGGCGGCGGACGCGCTGGCCGTGGTGCAAGCCATAGGCGGCCACGCGGTCGGCATGGTTTACGGCCAGGACAACACCGAGACGCCGATCATGGTGCGCGTCTCGCCAGGCGCGCGGGCAAGTGCGGCCGCCATCGGCGAGCTTCCCGTCGGGCTGCCGAATGGTGCCACCGTGCCGCTCTCGGCGGTGGCCGATATCGGCGTGGCGGACGGGCCTGCCCAGATCGAGCATGACAAGTTGCAGCGCCGGCTGGATGTGGACATCAACGTCAGCGGCCGCGACATCCAGAGCTTCGTGACCGAGGCGCAGCGGGCGGTGACGCAGAAGGTCAAGCTGCCCACCGGTTACACGCTGGAATGGAGCGGCACCTTCAAGAACCTGCAGAGTGCGACCGCACGCCTGGCGATCGTGGTGCCGGCGGTGCTCGTGCTGTTGTTCCTGATGCTGTATCTGAATTTTTCCAGTCTGCGCGTGGCCGGGCTGATCTTCCTCAACGTGCCGATGGCGGCGACCGGCGGCATCGCGGCACTCGTGCTGCGCGGCATGCCATTCAGCGTCTCGGCCGGCATCGGCTTCATCTCCACGTTCGGGATTGCCATCCTCGATGGTGTGGTGCTGGCCAGCTACATCCAGCAGGAACGGCAGGCCGGCTGCAACGCCGCCGATGCCGCGCGCGATGCGGCGGAGAAGCGGCTGCGGCCTGTGCTGACGACCGCGCTGGTCGCCTCGATCGGGTTTTTGCCGATGGCTGTTTCCACCAGCGCGGGATCGGAGGTGCAGCGGCCGCTGGCCACTGTGGTGATCGGCGGGCTGATCACGGCGACGCTGCTGACCCTGCTCGTTCTGCCATCGCTCTATCCGGTGGTGATGGACGCCAGGCCTAGCTGGGCGGGTGTGAAGAGAAAGCTAAAAGAGGGCTGGGGGGAATGTGCCATTCCCCCCAGACCCCCCGTCGATTTTTGAGCCTCGTCTAAACAAATGACGAGGGGTTTGGGGGGAATGGCACATTCCCCAATTCTGTCCTTCATCGATTGCTTTAGGGACAGGCACTATCCCCCCAGCCTTTTTCTCTCCATATCCGCCCCCGCCCCATGATCACCGAACGCCGCCTCCTCCGCGCCGAGCCCGATTTCGGCTTGCTCACCAAGCTTTTCCGCGTGCACTGGCCTTACATCGCCCTGCTCTGTGCGCTCGCCTGCTGCGGCTACACCGCCCTCTACTCAGCCGGCGGCGGGCCGGAGCCCTACGCCTGGCGCCACGGCCTGCGCTTTGCCGCCGGCTTGGTCATGGCGCTCAGCCTGGCCATGATCGACATCCGCTTTCTCGCCCGGTTCAGTTGGCCCTTCTACGGCGTGGCGCTGGTGCTGCTGGTTCTCACCCTGCGCATGGGCCATGTCGGCAAGGGTGCCGAGCGCTGGCTGGATATCGGGCCGCTGCAACTCCAACCGAGCGAAATCATGAAGGTGGCGCTGTGCATGGCACTCGCCAGCTGGTTCAATCGTGCAAGCTGGGAGCGGGTGGGAAATCCGCTGTTCCTGATCCCGCCGGCCATCGCCGTGTTGCTGCCAGTGGTGCTGATCCTAAAGGAGCCCAATCTGGGCACCGCCTTCATCACAGGCGTGGTCGGCTTTGTCATATTCGTGGCGGCGGGAATGCGGCTGTGGCAGATCGGCCTGCTGGTGCTGCCGCTGCCGCTGGCGGTCAATTTCGCCTATCACCACCTGCACGATTACCAGCGCGCCCGCATCACCACCTTCCTCAATCCCGAATCCGATCCGTTGGGCGCCGGCTACAACATCATCCAGTCCAAGATTGCGCTCGGATCGGGCGGAATGTGGGGCAAGGGTTTCATGCAGGGCACGCAGGCGCATTTGAATTTCTTGCCGGAGAAGCAAACCGATTTCATCTTTTCCATCGTTGCCGAGGAATGGGGATTGATCGGCGGCTTGGCATTGCTTGCACTTTTGCTGCTGATCGTTCTGGGCGCTGCGATCATCGCGTTGCGCGCCCGCAATCAGTATGGGCGGCTGCTGGCGCTGGGCATCAGCGTCAACCTGTTCATGTACGTCTTCGTCAATGTGGCCATGGTGGTCGGCGCCATTCCCGTGGGCGGGGTGCCGCTGCCGCTGGTCAGTCATGGCGGCTCGGCCATGCTGACCGTGATGTTCGCCATGGGGCTTCTGATGTCGGTGCATGTTCACCGGGATGTAGAATTCGCAGACCCGGCCGAGGCCTTCTGAACATGAAGCCGCATCTGGCCGTGGCCTACAGTACCTGCCGCTACCAGGCGGCGGGGATTGATCTGCGCATCGGCAGGCGCTCCCGCGCGCTGGATGGATTGCTGGCTGGCATGGGCACGCGAGAGGCCGTGCTGATCACCGCCTCCAACCCGAACGGCCGACGCGCGCCGGCGGGCCTGAACGCGCGCATGATGGCGCGTCTGCACGCCGCCTTGGCGCGCCGCACCACCTATCCCGCACAGAGCGGCGCCGGATTGTGGCTGGAGCCGCAATTCATGGTGGCAGGACCGCAAGCATGGATGAAGCGGCTCGGGCGGCGTTACCGGCAAGTGGCACTCGTGCGGCTGCACGCCGGCCAGGCACCGTGTCTTCTGCCGCTTTGCTGAATTCACGCACGGCGGTGCTGTCGCTTCACCGCAAATTGCTCGCGAGTGCAAGTGCAACCGCAGTGCTGCGCGAGGTGTTCGGCGACCCTGTCGAAATTGCGCGCGTGCCGGGCGCGGCAGTGCCGGCGAGCCAATCGCAATGCGTCGCGTTGGCTGTGGCCGATCCCGGCGAGGTTACGCATCGGCGCGTGATGCTGATGGCCGCCGGGCGGCCGGTTTCAGATGCCGATTTATGGTATGTACCGGCGCGTCTTTGGCCGGGCATGGCCGCGACATTGCTGAGCAGCACAACACCGTTCGGGGCGGTGGTGGCGCCGATGCAGCCGAGCCGCGAGAATTTGGCAGCGCGCGTTTGCACGCCGGGCGAGGCTTATGCGTTGCACCATGAAGCTATCTTGCGGGTTGGGAACGCGGCAATTGCGCTGGTGCATGAGTTTTATAGGAAGTAAGACCTGGGGGGATGCGCCATCCTCCCCAATCTTGATCTACCCTTGCCTCAAACACCCCGCCACAATCCCCCCAGCTTGCGCCCCCGTCTTGGCCACATGCCAATTCACCGAAGTCTTGCACTGCGCCGCGCGTGCCGGGCTTGCGTGCACGGCCAGCCCCGCATCAACGCAGGTGCGCCATTCCACCATCGCAAAATCGCTCGTCAGCACAAGCTGGCACGCCGAGACCAGCGCGCGAGAGCCCGCCGGATCGTTGGTCTTTGACATCCGCCGCAGCGCCTGCGCGGAACCCACTTCCGCCTTCATGCACGCGGCCTTGGTCGCGCCGTGGTCGCTGCACGTCGTGTTATATGCGTCCCACGCCACTTGCTGATCGATCGTCACCAGGCCCGCGAGCACCTGGCCGATGGCAGGATGGGCGGTCAGGTCGGCCGCGCATTCCTTGATGCCGAGTGCCGCCGCTTCGCGGGCCATCTGCTCAGGCGGCTCGGCGTCCAGCGCCTCATCGTGGTCCCGCTGAAGCTGGGCGTTGAGCACGGAGCGCATGACATCGGGCCCGTAGGCGGGGTTGGTGGCGCAAATCGCCATGTTGTCCGCAGATTGAGCGCAGGCTGGGCCAGCCAGGAGCAGGAAAAACAGGGTGCTGCGCGTCATGGCGCCGCTCTATCATTATAGCGGCATGTGCAGAAAGGGGGCTGCGCGACCTGAAAGCGAGGCGCCTCGCGCCCAGGGAAGTGGCGGGAGATCAACTAGACCAAAGTCTTTGGGCCCTTTTTCCCAAAAAAGGACTGCTTCCTTCCATTATCTCCGCTCGAAAACATCTTCAATCCGCAGCGCAAAAACCTCCGCAATGCGAAAGGCCAGTGGCAGGCTTGGATCATATCGCTCCGCCTCGATGGCATTCACGGTCTGCCGAGAAACGGCCAGTCGCGCGCCCAACTCGCCCTGTGACCAGCCTTGCTCGGTCCGAAGAGTACGGACGCGGTTTTTCATCCGTAGCGCCTGTGGCAGACGAACAAGGCAACGACCCACAACGTGGCCATGATCGGCCAAACGACGAACATGCTCATCCGCGGGTAGCCGACGCCTTCGAGGAAACCATAGCTGAACGTGATCAGCGCAGTGCCGGCGAAGGAAATTGCCAGTGCCTCCAACTGCACGCGACGCTGCATTTCATCGATGCGGCGCACCTGCCGCAGCATGGCCCAGCAGGCGCCTGCCGCGGGGATCATCGGCGTCATGGCAATCAGCGTCGCGGCCGGGCCGCGCAACTGGGCGTGGATCAGCACCGTCAGGGAGAGCACCAGCACGGCCGTGTAGGCGATAATGGCTGCGCCAAGTTCGGCAAGATAGCGGCGCCCACCCATCCTATCCTCCTGTGTAAAGCGCCCTTTCCATATCGGCAGAAGCTGTGCCATGTCAAGGTCGCTTTCCACCCGCCATTTGGTGCCACCTGCCATCTTGCGGCGGTGCAAATCGGCGCTTGAACTTGGCCGCACTCACCGGCACTCTACTTAAGTCCAAATACCCACGCGGAAGAGCAGCAGGGCCACGTGCCCTGCCGCCGAAGGCGCAACCGGCCCCCGGAATCGCTCAGGCACAAAGGACCGCACTGGGGCATGGACCTCTGGAAAGCCGGCGGGTGACCGCCGCACCGACGGAGTAAGGGTGCCAACCTCTGCCAACGGAGGGAGCACCTGAATCTCTCAGGTTTCCGCGACAGAGGGGGGTCAGACTTGCCGGGCAACCGGCCCTGACCTGACCGCGTCCGGAGTACCAGCCCTGCCCGATACCGTGCCCGTCGCCGCTCTGCGCACCACCCCGCTGGATGGCCTGCACCATCGCCTGGGCGCGCGCATGGTGGGTTTCGCCGGCTGGTCGATGCCGGTGCAATATCAGGGCACGCTCGCCGAACACCATGCCGTGCGCAACGCCGCCGGTTTGTTCGATGTCTCGCACATGGGCCAGGTGCGCTTGAGCGGACCCAATGCGGCCGCGGCGCTGGAGCAGCTCGTGCCTGGCGACATCGTGGGCCTGGCACCCGGCCGCCAGCGCTACACCATGTTCCTCAATGAGGCCGGCGGGATCCTGGACGACATCATGGTCGCCAACCATGGCGGCCATCTGGAGCTGGTGATCAACGCCGCCCGCGCCGAGGCCGACATCGCGCATCTGCGAATCGGCCTACGCGACGCCGGCGTGGCGATCGAGGTGCATGAACGCGCGCTGCTCGCGTTGCAGGGCCCGCATGCCGCCGCCGCGCTTGCCCGCATGGCGCCCGAGGCTGCGGCGGTGGCCTTCATGGGCGTGGCGCACCTGGCCATTGCCGGCGCTGCGTGCTGGGTCAGCCGGTCCGGCTACACCGGCGAGGACGGCTACGAAATTTCTGCGCCAGTAGAGGACGCCGAGCGCCTGGCCGAGGCGCTGCTCGCCGCGCCCGGCGTGGTGCCCGCGGGCCTGGCTGCGCGCGATACGCTGCGCCTGGAGGCGGGGCTTTGCCTCTACGGCCAGGACATCGATGAGTTGACCACGCCTATTGAGGCCGGCCTGGCCTGGAGCATCGGCAAACGCCGACGTGCCGCGTTGGACTTCCCCGGCGGCGTGGTGATCGGGGATCAGTTGGCACATGGCACCACGCGCCGGCGCGTAGGGCTGCGCGCCGAGGGCCGCGCGATTGCGCGGGCGGGCTGCGAAATCGTGGGCGGGGATGGAACCCTGGCAGGCACGGTCACGTCGGGAAGTTTCTCGCCAAGTTTGGGATCGCCGGTGGCGATGGGGTACGTTCGCCGCGATCAGGCGGGCGAGGACGCCATGCTTGGCCTGCTGATCCGGGGCCAGCCGCACCGCGCGCGCGTGGCCGGCCTGCCCTTCGTACCCCACCGTTTCGCACGTTAGAGGTTGTTATGGCCGAAACTCGATATACCGCCGACCACGAATGGGTCCGCATGGAAGACGATGGCACGCTGACGATCGGCATTACCGATCACGCGCAGGAAGCGCTCGGCGATATCGTCTTCATCGAATTGCCCCAGACCGCGCGCGATGTCGCCGAGGGCGAATCCTGTGCAACCGTCGAGAGCACCAAGGCGGCGAGCGACGTTTATGCGCCCGTGGCGGGCAAGATTTCCGAGACCAATGAATCGGTTGTTGAAGACCCGGGCCTGATCAATCGCGATCCCCAGGGCGAGGGGTGGCTCTGGCGCATGGAGCCGGGCGATGACGACAATTTTGAAGAACTGATGGACGAGGAAGCCTATCAGGCTTTGCTGGAGACGTTGTAATGGAATTATCGGAATCGCTGGACTCGCTTGAAGCACGGGACGCGTTTGCGGCCCGGCATATCGGGCCTGATGATTCCGACTTGCCCGGCATGCTTGCGGTCGTAGGCGCCGCCTCGATCGAAGATTTGGCCGCACGCACGGTGCCCGGCGCGATCCGCCTGACGGAGCTGATGGACCTCCCGCCGCCGCTGGATGAGGCCGGGCTGCTGGCGGAACTGGCCGAGATCGCCGGGCGCAACGAATTGCGCAAATCCCTGATCGGGTGCGGCTATCACGGCACGCACACGCCGCCGGTCATCCTGCGCAACATCTTGGAAAATCCGGGCTGGTATACCGCCTACACGCCCTACCAGTCCGAGATCTCGCAGGGCCGGCTTGAAGCGTTGCTGAATTTCCAGACAGCGGTCGGCGATTTGACCGGCATGCCAGTGGCCAATGCATCCTTGCTGGATGAGGCAACCGCGGTGGCAGAGGGCGTGGCGATGGCGCACGCCGCCAGCCGCAGCAAGGCAAGTACAGCCATTGCAGTCGCGACCGATCTGCACCCGCAAACGCGCGCAGTGCTGCAAACGCGCGCCACACCGCTGGGCTGGCGCCTGGTGGATGTGGCACAAGGCGATAGTGCGGGCATAAAGGCGTGCCGGCCGTTTGCCGTCGTGCTGCAATATCCCGGCACGACGGGCGCCATCCGCGACCTGCGCGCGGAAATAACCGCAGCACATGAGGCAGGTGCACTGGCGATCGTGGCCGCCGATCTACTCTCGCTGACCTTGCTGACGCCTCCTGGCGAAATGGGCGCCGACGTGGTCGCGGGCAGCGCGCAGCGCTTCGGCGTGCCGATGGGTTTTGGTGGCCCGCACGCGGCATTCTTTGCCACGCGCGACAATTTCCGCAGAGCCATGCCCGGCCGCCTGGTGGGCGTGAGCCAGGACGCGGCCGGCGCCCCTGCCCTGCGGCTGGCCTTGCAAACGCGCGAGCAGCATATCCGCCGCGAAAAAGCCACCAGCAATATCTGCACCGCGCAGGTGCTTCTCGCGGTGATGGCCGGCTTCTATGCGGCCTGGCACGGGCCTGCGGGCTTGCGGCGCATCGCCACGCGCATCAATGCGTATGCCCGCATCCTCGCACGCGCATCGGCCTTTCCCCTGCGGCATACGGCGTTCTTCGACACCATCACGCTTGAAACCGGCGAGGCTACCGGGCGCATTATCGACGAGGCGCTGGCGGCCGGCTTCAACCTGCGCCGCATCGATGATGCGGTTTCCATTGCGCTGGACGAGACGACCACCCGCGATGACGTGACACAGCTTTGCGCCATTCTCGGCGGCACGATGGCCGAGTCGCCTGCCTCCATTCCTGCCAGGCTGTCCCGCACCAGCCTCTATCTGCAGCACCCCGTCTTCAGTGCATATCACGGCGAACATGCCATGCTGCGCTATATGAAGAAGCTGGAGAACCGAGATATCGCGCTGAACCGCGGTATGATCCCGCTCGGCAGTTGCACGATGAAACTGAATGCGGCGGCCGAAATGCTGCCGATCACCTGGCCGGGTTTTGCGCATATCCATCCCTTCGCCCCGCCCGGGCAGACGCGCGGCTACGCCGAACTCATTCAGCGTCTGGGCAGGTGGCTTGCCGCCGCCACGGGTTTTGCCGAGGTCAGCCTGCAGCCCAATGCCGGCAGCCAGGGCGAATACGCCGGCCTGCTCGCTATTCACGGCTACCACGCGGCGCGCGGGCAGGCCCACCGCGACATCTGCCTGATCCCAAGTAGCGCGCATGGCACAAATCCCGCCAGTGCTGCCATGGCCGGATTGAAAATCGTAGTCGTGGCGTGCGATCGCGCCGGTAATATCGATCTTAACGATCTGCGCGCGCAAGCGGCCAAACACGCTGACCGGCTGGCCGCGCTGATGGTGACCTACCCCAGCACGCATGGCGTCTTCGAGGCTGAAATTCGCGAGATCTGCGCCATTGTGCATGATCACGGCGGGCAGGTGTACATGGATGGCGCGAACATGAACGCGCAGCTCGGTTTGACCAGCCCGGGCGCAATCGGCGCCGACGTTTGCCACCTCAATCTGCACAAGACCTTCTGCATTCCGCATGGCGGCGGCGGCCCGGGCGTGGGGCCGATCGGGGTGGCTTCGCACCTGGCGCCATATTTGCCCAACCATCCCTTCCGCGCTGACGCTGGCCCTGCGAGCGGCATCGGCCCGGTTTCTGCAGCACCCTTCGGCAGCGCGTCCATTCTGCCGATCAGCTACGCCTATATTCGCATGATGGGTGGGCCAGGCCTTAAACGCGCCACCGAAATCGCCATCCTGAACGCCAATTACATCGCCGCCCGCCTGCGACCGCACTACCCGATCCTCTACGCCGGCGCGGCAGGGTTCGTGGCACATGAATGCATCCTCGATTGCCGGGGCTTTGCGGCAGAGGCCGGTATTCAGGTCGAGGATATCGCCAAGCGGCTGCAGGATTATGGCTTGCACGCGCCCACCATGTCCTGGCCCGTGCCGGGCACGCTGATGGTCGAGCCGACGGAGAGCGAACCGCGCGCCGAACTCGACCGTTTCTGCGAGGCGATGATTGCCATTCGCGCCGAAATTGCCGCAATTGCCGACGGCCGCGCTGACCGCACCGATAATTTGTTGCGCAATGCGCCCCATACCGCGGCCGAGTTGATGGAGGAGCCCTGGCGCCACCCGTATTCGCGCGCGCATGCCGCCTTTCCGATGGCAGGTGTGGCCGATACGAAATATTGGCCACCGGTCAAGCGCGTGGATAATGCTTATGGCGATCGTCATTTGGTGTGCACGTGCGCGCCGCTTGCGTCCTATGCCGTGGCGGCGGAGTGAAGGCCTTGAGGATTGGGGGGAGATGTGGCTGACGTACACGCCAGCCCCCCAACCCCCCCGCCAAAGGGGCGGCCCGTCGCTGCTTACCGCAGCTTTCCCTCGCCTCGGCCGTTAGTCCTGGACGCGGAAAATTTGGCCCGGGCGGGTTGGAATGCTGCCGAAAGAATGCTATGTGCGCCCCCTAGGTTGAGGGCCGCATAGCTTTGGCTTTGCCTGGTCCCGCTTTGCTGTTGGCATGGGAATCACTCCAATGAAGCCGCCTGTCTCGCTGGTCATCCTCTCGGCGCTCCTGCTTGGTCCGGTTGCCAGCCGCACCGCCTGGGCCGGTGATCCGTCGGTCGACCAGATCATCGCTTCGCTCAAGCCAGCAGACCAGAATGCCGCCTCCCGCGGCCTTCGGGCGATGGCGCCAAGCGAACCCGAAACGCCCGCACGGGCGAGACACCGCGTTCACGCCGCAGGGACCGGCGCGCTCGATTTGTCCGTGGATTTCAGGACGGGCTCGGCCGAGCTGACGCCGGCAGCGCAAAGCACCATCGACAGGCTTGGCGCGGCGCTTGCCGACCCCAAGCTGGCGTCATACCGCTTCAGGATTGAAGGCCACACCGACACGGTCGGGGAGGATGACGAGAACCTGAAACTCTCCCAGGCGCGTGCCGAAACGGTGGCGGGCTACCTGGAGAAGACTTACGGTGTTGCGGCGGACCGTCTGGTCTCTTTGGGCATGGGCAAGCAGGGTTTGCTGGTCCCGACGCCTGATCAGACCAACGAGGCGCGCAACCGGCGCGTGCATGTGGTCAATGTCGGCAAGGCTTAGGGGAAGCCCAGTCGTTTTAAGCAGGAAGCGAGCCGATTGCCGTCTGAGATTTGGCGCCGTATCGGCTCGCGGCTGGACATTGGATTTTCTTCGGCAGGTTGACGTTGCGCGTGGCAGCTTCCGGATTCAGCGATCGGCGAAAAAAAAACCAGGGTAGCCTTCGGTAACTGGGCGCGAAACCGGGTCGCCGGAAAATTGCCGGCCTAGGGCAATAACTAGGTAATCATCGTTACGGTGATAGATTGCCTTTCCGTTCGGCGAGATGGCAAGAAACGCCAGGTTTTTGATACCCGGCTCAGACAAACGCAAGACCGGACTGCCGGCCGAGCCATCAAACAGGATGAGGCGTCCGGTTTTCTCCACGGATGCGCCGGACGAGACGACTTCCTCGACCAAAACGGCCTGTCCCCCCGGCGCGAGGTGAATATTACGCGCAGTGGTAATGGGAAGCTCATTCAGAAGACGTAGCTTTTTCGTCTTACGATCGGCAATGCCGATTGTCAGACCGTCCCCCCGGCCTGAGAAAAGTCGCAGCAGAACACAGTTTCCGGATGCCTCGAGAATTTGATTTGCAGGCGGCGAACCGCCAAGTTCGTATTCGCGAAGATCCAGGCTCGTCTGGGGTGTCCATTGCGACGGCTTGTCAACCGCAACTCGCCCCGCTTCATCAATTTCCAGATGGGGAGGTTCGGCGAGAGAGTCGCCGGCGCTCATCTCATTCTCGAGCCGTACTGCCGGGACAGAAAAGCCGAGTATGCGGTAATCCTTCGTGCCATCTGTTTTTGACTCTGCCTGCTCCGGCACGACTGTATAAAATAGCGACGCTTTTGCGTCATACACCGCCTGATACGTCAGGCAGCCGTCAAGAACCCCGCGGATTTCGGGAATGACCCGCTGCCCCGAGGTCCTGGTTACGAGGTCTACACTGTCGGTCTTCACGCCCAGACTGGTATCAACCTTGCTCAACTGGGCACCGCAGCCAACAACATAGAGAAAGCGATCTGACTCGGCAAAAGCCGAGGTCCGGGCAAGCAGGCTCAGGAAAGCAATACCAAGGATACGATGCATGACCATGCGCCGGCTCAGAAGCTCGCTTGGGCTTCCACGTCGTCCACGTAGTTTATGTCCCCGCGCCTCTTCGCGTCGAGCTGGATGCTATCGTAAAAAGCCGTGCGATCCGCGGCTGACACGCGTTCCCACTCGGCACTTCCCTTGGTGCCGCCAGGATCGACCGTCACCACCAACATGCCGTCCTTGTCGGTTTTGACGCGATATTCGTGCAAGCCGCCGGCATAGCCGTTGAAACCGCGCAGGGTATCGCGCTCGAGCTGTTCATCGGTGTAATCGGGAAGGGCGATGTCCAATGCTTTCGGGGCCGGCGTGGGGGCTGGGTTTTGCGCCATGCGCTTGTCGTTGTAGGTCTTGACCAGCGTCTTGAAGGCGGCGCTGTTGCGAACATGGGCCGGATATTGTCGGGCCGCTTCCTGCTTGCTTCTATACAGTGCGGCGCCGCCACTGACATTTGCCTTCCAGCTCCAAACCTGATCGTCCGTGGGCGGTGGGCTCGTGAGCTGACACAGTCCGACACCGCCGAAATTGTCGCCGCTGAATAATGGGCACCCAGGGCTGCGAAACTGGCGCAACCCGCTTTCAATCCGCATCAACTTTCGAAATGCACCGATCACCGGGACGGTCGCGGTCAGCTTTGGCACGGTTGGATTCGTGCCAACCACACTCAGGTTCTTGCTCGACGCAGAGATTTTCACCGTCCCGCTCCTGACGGTTACGCTGACCGTCAGGTCGCCTCCGCATAATTTGCTGAATGGAATGGTAAAAATCTTGTTCGGGCCCGTAGCAACCATGTCCGGATGCGTGAAGACACGGCCAACCGAATGGATGCAGTTCGCACCAGCCCATGCGAGTGTTGCCTTCCACTCATAAACAGGAGGCGGACTCTTCGGGTCTTGCACAAAATCCTTCAAATTGGCCGTGACCTTGACGGCCGGCATCACACAGTCTTCGGAAATGGCGAAAACCGGACCGGGCGGATCGAATGTCAACGAAACGGAAGGCTGGCTGACCATATCACCCATCCCCTTGATCCGGCGTTTCTGAGTTGAACGCCGCGTTGGTGGCAGGTTTGACCCCGCTGGAGCTTGAGTCAACGCTTTTGCTGCGCCTGGCCAAAATTTGGTTCTTGCGGCTGCCGGTTTGACGCGGACGGAGCGGGGTCGCCACCGATTTGGAACGCGGGCGTCGCCCGCTGATCTTTGAATGATCCTTCCTGCCCTGCTGCCGATGGGTTACTGTAACTAAAAACGGGGGTTCTGGGGGAGGATGGCACATCTCCCCCAGCCTTACTCTGTAAGTCAATCTTTCTGCGGATTGGTATACCTATTTGGAGGCTAGAATGGCCGCGATCAATCAACGAGATTTCGACGACCTATCAGCCGCCGGCTGGCACGCGGAGAATCGCTGGGAGATAGTGGCCAGATCTGGCTGGACCCGTGGGGGCGAGAGACCACGCCGATCCTCAATGGCGGCATCATCAATCCTACGCGCTTTGAAATTCTTCCGCGTACAGCTCTCTATCGCTTTGCCAGCGGTGCCGATGGAGCGGACGGTGCCATGCAAGGTGGCTGGTGGCTGGCGCGCAAGGAACTCGATCAACTCATCCGCTATGCGCAAATCAATCAACACTCTTTGGGCTACGCTGTACGCTTGCTGTGCTGCGTTCCACCTGAATGGGGAAGTGCACTGAATTTGTTGGTCACCGTCGAGGCCACGGGCCACCTGCTGGCCTGGCAAGGGCTGGCCAACAGCGCGAGCGCGCCCTTTCGATTGAAGCCGGCCATGTCGGGGGCGGCCGCCGGCGTTACCTCCATTAAGGCGCCAAACGATGTTGCAGCGCTCCGCGTCAGCCAGATTTTTATTCCAGGAACTCGGCCGGAGGGTGCCACGAGAGCAATGTTCCGCTTTGTCGGCCAATGGCAGACCGAAGGTGCGATTGACTGGCTTTCTCGGTCGGGTGAGGACGCGTGAGTATGCCCTTGATGTGAGTTTCCTACCCGCTACTAAACAGGTGTGCTCCGTGGCTAGCGGAGATTTCCTCGCAATCCGATCTATTTGCCTCCGAGCTTTCGATTTTCTCTGTCGAGTCCGAAGGCGTAAATTGGCAAAGCCACCAATTCCCGCGATATCGAGTACAAGTCGCGCCACTCGAAAAAACGCGGCCACGCTGTCGAAACGTTTGTCTCCCCGGCCTGTCGAAAGGCAACGATGCATCGAGGAATGTGAAAATATTGCGTCACGATCATCACCCTAGCCAAGTGACGCGCATGCATGACTAAAGCCGCGTGGTCCGCCGTGGCCCGGGTGTTTGTGCCGTCAGAATCCACCAGAATGGCCGCCTCTGGTATGCCAGCCCGACGCAGCGTTTGGCGCATGATGGCAGCTTCGTCGTAGCCGCTGGCGCCGCGCCCGCCGCTGACCATGATGAGCGGCACGAGGTTGGCCCGGTATAGCTGTATCGCGGCGCTCAGACGTGCCGCCAACCGCGGCGAGGGCGCGCCGTTCGGCAGCACCGCGCTACCGAGCACAACGGCGACGTCGGCCCGCGCCCGGTGTTGCAAAAGTGCAAACGCCAGGAACACCGCCGCGTAGAGCAGAAGCGAAACGCCCACAACGCCCGCCGCAATGCGCATTCAAGCCTTCTGTCGACCTAACAGGAAGCTGGCGCCGGCGCATGCGGTGGCCATGCCAAACGCCCAGTTCATCAGAAAGGTATAGCTGCGTTGATAGGCGAGTTCGTTCTCGCCCCCATCGATGATGGTAAAACGAGACAGAATCGGAGTATCGGCGGCATTTCGTTGCACGACCTCGAACGACGGCCGATGTTTTATGACAAGATAGGTCGTCGGATCGTCATACTCGTACACGATGCCGGTGAACAGACGTGCCGCTGGCAGAACGACCGCGAACAGAAGCAACAAGTAGCGCAGGATTGCCATTATAGTCCGGATCGCTTCATCGGCTTCTTCAAACTAAGCGTTTGGCGAAGCTTGTCCATATAGGGCATGAGGTTGCTGCCAGGACAATCGTACGTGTCGCCATATTCGATGTGGCCCCCGAAGCAAGCAATCAAGGGAAAAGCGCGCAAGAGCCGGCGGCTCAGCGCCTCAACGCTTTTGATCACTGCGTCGGTTACCGGATCGCCGGAATAGGGGCGCAGGGCAAACCAGTTGATGACGCTTGAATCGTAGTCGCCGATGCAAACAATGCCAATCTTGCCGGTATTCTGCATCTTCACGTCGCCGCCCTTGTAAATCAGTTGCCGGCCCTCAAAGATCGAGCCGTCCGGCATAATACCAAAATGGTAGGCGATATCCTCCCAGTCGCGCTTGTCGAGGTCAAAGTCCTGGATTTTTTGCATGTCATCCAGGTGGTTGTGACCGGAGTTGTGAACGACTATGGCGTTATAGTTCCAGTCGGTCTCAAGCGGCCGCGCTGCCGGACGCGCCGACCAGTCACCCCGGCGTTTGATCTTCAGGTCCGCGGCGATTTGATCCATGACGGCTTTTCGATCAGGCTGATCGCCCATGGATGCATTCTCCGGTTGTGCTACACCAAAAGGTGCAAGCATGACTTTCATTCGTTGCTGACAAACCCATATCTTGATCACGGCCGTTCACAGGCCAGAAAGGCTGCAGGAGCCCAGGCGCCCTCGCGATATCGCACCGCAAACGGATGGAAGTGGGGAAAACTGGCAGTTCCTTGAGTTTATGTCACTTTAGCCGACGAAACCAAACCTTACCTGCCACCATCCCATGAAGGAGGCCCGACGCCCTGCCCACACACCATCCTTCTCCAACGCCGTTCGCACCGCCGCATACAAGGCCCAGTATAAATCCCGTCCAAACGCCTGGTTTGATACCGCGCAAAGCGGCTCCACGTGCGTGTCAGCCTGCGTCTCCCAGATGAACATCGCGCCCGGACATTCATCCAAATTGACCGCGGCATTTCCCCGATGAAGGCCTCGCAGGTCCGATAGGGCGTCGCGCCGGCGCAGCTGCTTGGCGGTTTTACTAGGGTCAATAAAGATGCGGCCCCATTTGCGCTTGTTGTTGCCGGTCAACTGATTGCGCCAGTGCTCGCCGACCATGAAATAGGCCGTCGTATAGATTTCGCAGAAAATTACGCCAGGTTCTATAACCCGGGCAGTGATTTTGCCGCTGCCGGCAAAGGGTTCCACATCTAGCTCCGGCATTGGCACCCATCGCGGAACATGGCCGGGATCCTACCCAATCACACTCCACCCCTAACCACAGAGTTCATTACACATCAAACGCGTTTGCGCCACGTTGTGCGACGGTATGTCGGATATGCAAATCGGCTCAAGGCCAGGCACTCCGATCGTAGTTTTGCCCATACGTAACCTAACTACGCCCCCTCGCGCCCCCCAACCGCTCCACCATCGCCAATCAGCGCCAGCGGCGCCCAATAAAACGGGTGCGCCAGCCAGCTCATCTCACCGCTCGCGCGCGTCAGCAGCGTGCGCTGCGCCGCCGCCAGTCCACCCGCCATGCCAAGCGAGCGATCCTCCTGCGCCTTGCCCACGCTCGCCGCCACAAGTGCTGCCGCCACCCGGTCATTGACGTTCCAATGCGTCACCAGCAAAGACCGTGCACCCGCGTAGAAAAAGCTGCGCGCCAGCCCGCTCAGGCTCTCGCCCGCCTGGCCGCCGGCGGGCCCGCCGGTATTGCAGGCCGAGAGGATTACCGCGTCCGCATCCAGATCCAGTCCACCGGCCACATCCGAGGCGGTCAGCAGCGCGCCGGAAGCGCTCGTTGCATCCCGCGGCGCGGAGGTCACCAGCGCGGGCTCGGTCTGGCATTTCAGATCGGTTGACAGCAGCGCGTGTGTTGCGAAATGCAGGATGCGCGTGTGCTTGAGATCGGCATGCAGCACGGCATCGGCGGTGAAGTCCGCGCCCAGCAACTCGGCGCCCGCTGGGGCATGTGTCAGGTGTTGAACTTGTGCAAGTTCGTGCGTCGCGCCGGGCAATGGCGCAAGGTCCGCCAGCAGCCGCGCGCTGTCGCCGCACGCAGCAGGCGGAAAGCTCGCTTGCGCCTGCGCCAGGCTGACGCGCTGGAAATCGCCAAATCCAAACCAGGGCGCGGATGCGCGGGACGTTCCCGCCAGCTTGCGCAAACCGACGAAATTGGCCGGCGCCGGCACGTGCGCAATCACCATGCGCTGCACCAGCCAGGGCGCGGTGGCTAGAGACGCCGGATCGGCCTGCCCGGTCAGCAGCAATTCGAACGGAATGGACAGCAGCGGCCCGCTCGGCGCCACGGTCATGGCCTGCGCGGTCTTCAACTGTGCCGCAAATCGTCCAAATATCGCCTGGTAGAGTTCTGATGCCGCAGCGGTGTCGAAGGGTGGGGGCGGTGTCGTGCCGGCGTCCAGGCTCACACGTACCCGCGCAACAAGCGCCGCCATGCGCGCTTCGCCGCCGCTAATTGGCGCGACCGAAACCTGGCCGTCACGCAGCAGAAAGCTCCAGCCGCCATCGCCACCCAGCACGATGGAGCAGAACGCTTCGTTCGGGCGCAGCGCGGCCAGCACCTCGCGTGCCTCGACTGCGGTCTGCACCAGAGACCCGTAGCGCGGCGAGGCTGCCTGCAGCGCTTCATTCTTGCTGGCCAGTGTCCGCCGCAATTTTTCAACGGCGGTGTCGGCGGTGGCATCAGAAGCGGTTTTGTCACTCGCGGCAAACGCCGCCCGCTGGCCGAGGAGCTCGTTAAGCCGCGCGGTGAGATCAGTGCGCTCGCGGATCAATGCCGCCACGCGCGGGTCGCGCGCGTTTTCCGACAGCCTGGCACTCGCCTCGGCGATCTGCGCGCTGGTCACGCCGCCCTGGGCGAGCTCGGCCGCCTCGAACATCTCAGTTCGGATGGCGGCCCCATCCGGGCCCTGCGCTTGCGCATACATCTGCAGCATGCAGGGCTGCAGCAACGCCGGGTCGATGCCCTCGCCCGCCGCGCGCAATGCCGCCAGGCTGGCGCGGCAATTCTGCAGTGCCACGCCACCTTGCCCCGCCCCGAATTGCCGCTTGGCCAGCAGCAGCGTGGTTGTGGCGTAGGACACACTGCCCGGCATTCCCGCCGCAAAATACTTGTCGGATGCCTCCAGATCGGTCAGTGCCAAATCCTGCTGACCGTTCGCCTCTGCGACAAAGGCGCTAGTACGCATCAGCCTGGCCATGGTAGGCGGTGCATCCCGGCCGCTGGCAACAGCCAGGCTCCTGGCGCTGTCGGCGGCGATCCGGCTTTCCGGCAGGCGGTTCAGTCGCTTGAGGGCCACGGCCTCGGCCCTGCGCGTTTCGATCACACCTACCAACGCGGCTTCGCTGGTGGAATTGGAAAACCGAGCACTTGTGGCAATGGCATGTTCTACGCGCCTGTCTGCATGGATTTCGCTGCTTGCATTTGCGCCCAGTTGATCGGCACTCAAATTGGCGGCGTAAGCCCCCTCTGCGTTACGCAGCGTGCTTAGCGCACGCTCCGGATGGCCTTGGGTCAGCAGATCAAGGCCGCGATAATGCCAGACCAGCGCTATTGCATTCACGTCAGACTGGCCCGGCGCGGTCGCCTCGCTTTCCGCGGCATCCAACAACCGGTCGGCTTCTCCAAAACGGCCGAGGTTGGAGGCCTGCACGGCTTCGCCAGCCAGCGTGCGAGACAAAGCTGGGCTGTTCGGTCCCAATACCCGCCGCTGCAATTCGGCAATGGAGCGATAGGTCTTACGCGCATCGGCGTAATCGCCCGCCTGGTTGGCCCGCGTGGCGGTCTGCATCCAGTCTTCGTATTGACCCAGGTCATTGGCCGAAAACAGGCTGCCCGCCAGCCTCTGGGCCGCCAGCGCGGGGCTGACCGCATGCTGTGCCGCCGTATCGGCCGGCAGCCGGCCTGAGAGCACGCCAATGGCGCGTTCCATGACGGGCAGCGATGGCTGCACACCATCGGCATACCAGGCACGCCCGCCGAGAACTGTGACAAGTGCCACCTGCGGCCAGCCGCCGATGCGCCGCGTGCAGCGCAGCAGCAGGGCCGGTTCGCCAAGCACGCTCGTGGGCACAGGGGCGGTTTCGCAGGACAGGCGCTGGTCCAGCCGGGCGCGCCAGGGCCCCGAACTCGCCAAAGCCTGCAGCGTGTCCGGGGACGCAGGATCGCCGCCAACGGCGTGGGCCGCAGGCTGGTCCCACTTGCCGCAGGAAATGGCCGCCTCACGCGCGCCCGGCCCTGCATCCTGCGTGCACGGCTCGCCCACCTCGTTGCTGCCGAGTGCCACCAGCGCGGTGTTATGCGTGGTGACGTAGGCGCTCGCGGGCGGGCGCTGGCAGGCCGCGAGAAGACCCAGGGCGGCCAGGGCCGCGATGCGTCCGGGCTGCATCAGTAATCCACGTCTGCAACGTTTGGCAGCGCATCATCCTCATCGTGCCGCCGCTGGCTTGTATCGACGTAGAAATCGGTCACCGGATCCACGATCGGAACGGCAATCGGCGAGAGCAGAACGCAGCTGAGCGATTCCACGGCGCAGCCGTTAAGCTGGTAATTGATGTTTTGCACGTGGGCGAATCCTGCGCCGGCCGCGGCTGTGCCGTAGAAGATGCCCACCTGGCCGGTCAACTTGGTTGGCGTTTTAGGCGTCAGACCGTCGGTGAAGATATTTAGTCCGGCGACATCGATCTTGCCGGTGGCATTGCCGCCAGCTCGCAGATCAAGCAGCAATTGCGTTGTTGGCGCCAGCAGGTTGGCGAAGGATGCTGTGCCCGTGCCGGTGATGGTCACCTGCATGGTGGCCTGCTGACCTGCAAGCGCCGAGACATGTGTGGTGCCTGTCTGGGCGAAATTTTCCGCTTCGACAAATACGCCGGGCTGGTTGCCCGTCAGCGGTTGGGGCACATCGTCCGCTCCCACACCGGATGGCAGGCCTGAATCGGTCGAAACCGTGCTGTTGTTCCACATGACAGATTGCGTCGTCGCTTCGCCCAGCACGATGCGTGGCGCAGTCAGTGTGCCGCCGAGTGAGATGGTCTGCGGCGCTGCGATCCCAAGCAACGTAGCAGCTTTCATGGTTACACCGCTCGTTTCGGTGACCGATTGCAGGCCGGCGATGGAGATTGCGCCCGAGGACGCCCGGACGTTTGCATCAATGGCCAAGTTTTCGTCATCCACCAACGTGACGGACGCACCGCTCAGGCCCGTCAAAAGGCCCGTAGTTCCGATGGCGCCGATCAGATTGGCGCCGCTGAGATCAACGGCGCCGTTTGCCTCAGCCGCAATGGTGACTGCATCAATCTGGCCCGGCGCACTGATCGCGGACGCGGCCGAACCGGCTGGGCCGCCCAGGCTGACAACGCCAGGCGTGCTCACCCTCCCTGAAAGATTGATTGTGCCGGTGGCGTCCAGATTAATGGCAGTCTGCGCCTGCACGGTAGCACCACTCGCTACCGACAGGTCCAACGCGGCACCACCGGTCTGACCGACGGCGAAATTCACGCTGGCAACCTGCGCGTTGACGGCGGCGCCGGCCAGTACGGCGAGGCTGACCCCATCAATCAAATCGATGTCGCCACCCTTTGCCAACAGGCCGGTCTGCGCATTAATTGACGCGATCTGGTTCCCCAAGCCCTGCGTTGTCGCAGCGTTGTTTAGCTGGATTGCGCCGCCAGCCTCCGCACCCAGCGCGCCAGCCAGGATTTGACCGCTCATGGCGCCGCCATCCGCCTCGCCTATATTGCCCGACGCGAGCAGTGTCACCGTGCTGGCGCCCGCGGGCGT
Source organism: Acetobacteraceae bacterium (assembly GCA_965276755.1). Classification (GTDB taxonomy): domain Bacteria; phylum Pseudomonadota; class Alphaproteobacteria; order Acetobacterales; family Acetobacteraceae; genus CAJCIS01. The sequence continues at coordinate 508,707 of OZ255625.1, read as the reverse complement.
GAAGATGCCACCGGCCATGGTGCCACCGCTTGCGATCAGCCCGTCGAAAGCAATGCTGCCGTTCATTGCATCGAGGCTGACATTGCCCGAGCCGGCCATGCCGGTGACACCCGCGCTGGCAAATGTGCCGCCCTGGCTGGTGATGCCCTGACCGGCCGTGACAGAGAGGCCATAGGCGCCCGATAACGTGCTCGCATCCTGGCTGATCCCACCGCCAGCAATGACCGTGGTGAGCCCGGCCGCTTGGATTGCGCTCATTGTCTGGGTCAGGCCCGCGCCGGTGTTCACGCTGATGTCGCCGGCGGCGGTAATGGCGCTGCCGCCCGTTTGCGACAGGGAGCCGGCGGCGGTTATGCTTACGCCACCCACGCTACTGCTGATCGCACTCGCCGTCTGCACCAACGATCCGCCGGCGGCGGTCAGGCTCACGCCGCCCGCGCCGCTCAGCGCGCTGGCGTTTTGCGTAATATCCTGTTGGGCCGTGACGGACGCGGCGCCGGCTTGCGCGTCGATCGCGCCGTTAGTCTGGGTAAATCCACCGAAACCCGAACCCAAGTTGCCGGCCATAATCAATACGCCGCCGCCGCTGGCGGTGATGGCGCCACCGTTCTGCGCAATGCCGCCATCGGCCGTCAGGGTAATGCCGTTGGCTGCCATCAGCGTGGCACCAGCGGAAGTGCCGATGGTCAGCGCTGTCGTGGCGCCTGTTTGATCATTCACTTGTACGAGCAGCGCGCCAGTGGTAGCGTCCACCTTCGCCCCGTCCGCAACGATCAGGCTGACGGTATCGCCCAGTTCGATGTCTCCGGAGGTTGCTGTCAGCGTCGTGATCGTGCCGATCTGGTTGGTCTGCGCGGCAGGGTCGAGCAGGATGGCGCCTGCGGCGGACACGCTGAGCACGCCGGCCAGAATTTCGCCGCTGGCATTGCCGGCCATTTCCGAAACTACGCCGCCGGAAGTGAGAAGGATGGTGCCGGTGTAGCCGTTGGGGCCGAACGTTCCGGCCTGCAGCACACCACCAAAATCAATGCCGCCGGCTGCGTTAATCACCATCATGCCGTTCTGCGTGATGATAGTGCCGCCGTCTTGCGTTAGCGCGCCTGCGAGGCCCAGTGTGACGCCGGCGGTGCCATCGATCACGGAGTTGCCGATTTGGGTCACGGTCCCGCCTGTGGCTTGCGGGATGATGACGAACCCGGACGCGCTGACGGTGCCGTCCGTCTGCATCAGACTGTCGGCGATCATGACGTTGCCGCCAGGTGCCCCGACCGTTGAGGCTGTTTGTGTCAGGCTGCCGTTCAACGTCACGCCGTTCGTGCCCGTAATGGACGACGTGCCCTGCATGACATCGCCCCCCACGACCACCGAGTCGCCCTTGATGGTCGACAACGTTTGCATGAGGCCGCCACCGACGCTGACATTGGTGGCGGCGCTGATAGACGAATTGGTCTGGATGGCGCTATCCGTCACGCCCACCGAGCCGGCCGTGATGCTCGATCCGGTCTGGGCCAGCCCTCCATCCATCACCTGCACGGCGCCCGCAGCATTTAGAACGGCACCGTCCTGCACGAACGATGAGGTGTGCAACGTCACACCACCGCCATCGGCCGTGATCGATCCGCCTATTTGCGTCAGCGGACCCAGCACGGTGTTGTTCGTGCCGAGCAGGGCGATGACTATGTCATTGCCCTGCGCGTTGCCGGCGGTGACAGCGGCATTCTCCAGCGTGAGGGGCTGGCTATCGACCAGGCTTATGCCCGCGCCCGCGGTCATTCCGGTAAGCGAAAGCGTCAGCGCGACGTCACTCAGCGCCGCAATCGTGCCGATCGCATTGCTCCTGCCGTTCAGGCTGATGCTGCCGGTGCCGGCGGCGGCAGATAACGTCCCGGCCTCGATCTGTCCAATGATATTGCCCGACGATGTCTCGGCGATATTGCCGCCGGCCGCCAGCAGAAGGGAAGTATTGGCCTTGACGAGACCGCCGATGTCGATATCCCCGACCGCCGCGTCGAACACGGCCGAACCGGACGATGACTGTATGGTGCCGAGCGCACTTATCGCCCCGCTTGTGGCGTCGACCACGACAAGGCTCGCTCCCTGCACTGTCCCGCCTGCTTGCGAAAACCCCGCGGGCCCGCCGGCCATCAGAAACGCAGTGCCGGCCGCCGACACTGTTCCGTCTGTCTGACTGATGCGGTCAGCAGCGTTGATCGTCACGTTCGACAGAACCGACATGACGTCACCGCCATTGAGCACGACGTCCGCATCGTTCGACGAAACCGACACGCTGCCGCCCGCTGATACGACTGCGCCACCGTTCTGCGTGACGTCGCCGTCAGCGGTGAGCGTAATAGCGCCGTCCGCCGTGAGCGTGGCACCAGACTTGACACCGAGGGCTAATGTGGGGCGGGTCATGCCGGCCACCGCCAGCGAAATGGTTCCGGTGCCCCCCGCAATAGTTGCCGCATCAGCCAAGGTGAGGGAACTCAGATCGTTGAACGCGAATCCGGAACCGGTGATAAACGATCCGAGCACGCCAATTTGCGTTTGCGTTGACGTGAACGAAGCGGCGCCGCCTGCTGCACCAAAGAGTGTGCCAACGTCCAGCGCTGCGGTATCCGAAATCCCGCTGCCGACGCCCTTCACGAAAAGGCCCAGCGTGGCGACATTCGTCAAATTGAGCGCCTGGGTGATCGTAATGCCGTCCACGTGACCGTCAGTGGGCGCAGTGTTGAATGTGAGCGTCGGGTCCTTGAACGTACCTATGTCAAGGCGGCCCGCCGTGACATTATCAAGCCCGGAAAAATCACCACCGCTGCTTGCCAAATTCAGCGTGCCAGGCGTCAGCCGATCAAACGCGACAAGTCCGCCGTTTCTGGCAGTCACGGAGGCTGCAAGGTCGAATGTGTTGGCTTGCAGAAATATTGTGCCGCCAGTCGCAAGTTCACTGGTGATGTTGCCGGCAATCGTAAGGCTCTGCGCGGACAGGGACAGCGTGGAACCCGCTTGAACGGCGTCAGTCACGGTGAGCAAATTCGGTTTCGTATCCACCAGGCTGAAGGCGCCGGTGGTGGTGAACTTGCCTAATGCGGCTATAGTGTTGCCCGACGCGTTCAGCATCGCCTGACCGCTAAGCCCGTTGCCTTGCATTGCTGAACCGATCAGCGTGCCTGCGTTGATAGCGCCCGCATTCTGCTCGACGATATTGCCGCCTGTGGCAATCAGGTCCAGCAAGCCCGTGGTGACTGTGTTGGTGAGGGTTATGCTGCTGCCTGTCAGGGTTAGCGAATTGCTGCCGCCGGCGAGCTGGCCCACGGTCAGCATTCCGCCTGTGGTCAGCGCGAAGGCGCCGCTTGTCGTCAACGGCGCCAGCGTGCCCACCATGTTGCTGTCGGTCAGCATGGCACTGCCGACACTACCTTGTAGCGTGCTGACATTCAGCACGCCCCCGCTCTGATCGAACGCCCCACCCACCATCACACTCAGCGTGTTCGCGGAAATCGTTCCCGCGGTCTGCGTGATACCACCCGTGCCGGCGGAGATCAGGCTGATCGTTGTGGGCGCAGAAATATCATTGGCCAGAGTGAGCGCATTGCTACCCCCATCGATCGTAATCGATACGCCGCCGTTTGTGCTGCTTAGCGCGCCCATGACGCTGAGCGGGCTCGCATCCACCAGGGAGAAGTCGCCGGCAGTGGTGAACGCGTCAAGAACGCCAACCGTATTTGTCAATGACGTGAGGGAAGCCTGGCCGGTCAGCCCGCCGCCGGCCTTGGCCGATCCCGTCAGCGCGCCCACGTTGATGACGCCGCTGCTGCCTTCAGTAATGTCGCCGCCCGTGGCGATCAGATCTAGCAAGCCCGCCGTCACAAGGCCGTCTATGGCAATGCTCGGGCCTTGCAATATCAGATTGCCGCTCGACTGCACTTGCCCGACGGTGAGCGCAGTACCTGTGGTCAACGCAAAACTCCCGCTGGTCGTCAGCGACCCGAGCGTGCCCACCTTGTTGCTTTGCTGCGTCAGCGTCCCGCTGCCGACCCTACCGTTCAACGTCCCGACATCCAGTGCGCCGCCGTTCTGCACCACAGCACCGCCGGAAATTAAATCCAGCGCGCCCGCCGTCACCGTACCAGCAGTTTGCATTATGCCGCCGCTGCCCGATTTGAATGTGCCGGACAGTGTGTCCGCATTCCAATCTGCGCTCAGCACCATCAACGTGCCTGCAAGTAATTCAAAACTCGTCGCGTTGACGCCGAGCGCTACGTTGGACAACAATTTCAGCGTATTGCCCGCCTTCACTTCCACGTTGCCGGTCATATTGTCCAGCGCCGTGGGCGTGATCGCGGTGTAGCCCGGATCCGGCGTGCCGCTGGTGATCTCCACGAACGCCGGATCAATCAGCACAATACCCGCCGCCGCCCCCGCCGCCGCCCCGGCATTCTCGATGCCGGTAATCGTCAGCACGCCGCTGCCAGATACCTCGATCTCGCCGCCACGCCCGCTGGCCCCGGCGCCGCGCGCCGAAAGCGCGCCCGCCTGATCGGTGGTCGCATTGCTCAGCACCGCGATGTGCCCGCCATTACCGCTGGCCGTCGCATCCGCGCGCACGACCGCGCCCTGCGCAATCAACACGTTCTGCGCAGCATTCTTCGGCACGCCATAGCCGTGGCGCGCCCGGTGCAGCGTGGTCCCAACCCCCACCACGCCGCCGCCCGCTGCGCCGGACGCATCGACCATCGCGTTCGCGGCCAGCGTCACAGTGTTGCTGGCATCAATGGCAATGCGTCCGCCGACGCTGCCAGGTGCGGTGCCGGTGGCCGAAACGCTGCCGTCGATTTCGACCGAGCCGCCAACGCCGCTCACCACCACCGTGCCGCGCCGACGCCCCATCGTATCGGCGGCAATCGTGCCGCTGCTTTCGACCAGATTGGTCACCACCGCATCAGCGTCCCGCGCGGTCAGCACCACCGTGCCGCCAGGTGCCAGCAACGTGCCGCTATTGGTGACCAGCGCCGGAACCGCCTGGCCCCCGACATCGACCGCGCGCACCGCACGAGTCACGTTCAGCGAAACCAGGCGGTCGCCATACATGTCCAGCGTCGCCGCCGTGCCGCCTGCCAGCACGACATGGCCGAGCTGGGCGGTAATGACACCCGAATTGGCCACTTGCGGTGCAACCAGCGCGGCCAGGCCCGCCTGCCGCACGGTAATCGTGCCGGCGTTCGACACGGAGGCGCCCGCTCGCCCGGCCTGGTTGAACACCATCTTGCCGGCCATGAAATTCTTGTTGCTGATCCCCGCTGAAGAAACCACCAGCCCGGCGGTATTGACCTGCGATCCGCGATCAAACACCACGCCCGATTGGTTGACGATGATGATCTGGCCATTGGCCGTAATCCTGCCGGCAATTTCGGAAGGATTGGCGCTGAGCACGCGGTTCAGCGTCAGCGCGCCGGCATCCGGCTGCTTGTATTGCACCGTCTGCGCGCTGCCCACATTATAGCTCTGCCAGTTGATGACCGCACCCTGGCTGGATTGGGTAATGACCGTGGCGCTGGCATTGCCGCCGATGCTGGCCTGCCCTGCGGTCACCTGCCCGCCGGAAGGCCGCGCGGAAGGTGCCAGTTGTGCGGCCGCCGGAACCGCCAGGACCGACAGGGCCACCGCTTGCAGCGCCGTGCTGCGCAGCAAGGCCGCGCGGCGCAGCCGAAGCGAGCCGGACGGAACGCCCTGGTGTGCGGTGACTGACTGCGCTGCCATCCCCGAGCTCCTCCCGATTGGTTAAGCCTACGTTAATAGTGTAGCAGAACCTGCCAATAAAAAGCGGATGATTTTAGCCGTGATACCTGAGGCGGGTTGCCGTCCGGCGTGCGCGTCAGGCGCGAATCGCCCTCAAGGTCGATCTCCGCATAGTGGCCGGCATAGAGCCGCACCCCCCCGCCCACTGAGCGCAGGCGGTGGTCCAGGTCCAACGCCTGCTGCTGCCAGGTCTCGCCCCAATCGTAGAAGGCGTAGAATTGCGCGCTAACCGGCACGGACAAAAAGCTCGACGCCGGCAGGGGCATGTCCAGCCGCGGCTCGAACTTGGCTTGCAGGGCGCGGTCGCCGGTGACCTCGCCATAATAGAAGCCGCGGTCGAAGGTAGGGCCGCCAAGGTAATCCTCTTCCTCCGGCGGCAGGATGTTGTTGGTGAACTGGCCCTGCAGGCCCACCAGCAAACTGACAATCCCGCCCGCAAAGGGCGAAAAAAGGACCTGCGTGCGGTCGAACTCCGCATCCACCTTGGTGAAATCCACCCGCTCGTTCAGCCGCGGCAATTGCGGATTGCCGTTGCTGCTGGCGCCAAAGGCCGGCAATCCTTGCGAGACGCGCAGATCGGCGAAATCATTCGCGCTGAAACCGGGGCCGAACCACTCGCTGAGCCAGGTATCGAGCAGCACATATGTCGCCCCGCCGCGCAGTACGCGCAGGCTGTCGAAGCTGGCGCGCACCGGCTTTCGTGCAACATTGTAGGTAATATCGGACTCAACGCCGTCAAACACGGCCGAGAGATTGAGCGTTTGTGCGCGCGAGCGGATCAGCGGGTAAGTCAGTTCGCCGCTAAAGACGCGCGTGATGCCGTCATAGCCGAGCGCGCGCAGACTGCCGGAAGGTAGTGACTCGCCGGCGCCGCCATAGAGATGCAATTTCAGGCCCGAGCCGCCAAGAAAAAAATCTTCCGAGATCTGGCCGAATGTGTCCGTGTTATTGAACGTGTGGTAGATAGAAAGCTCGGTCCGTTCGCCAAACGAGGTAAAGCTGTTTGCGTCCAGCACGCTCAGCAATTCTTCCGGACCGGTCTGACGAAAGGCGCGGTTATCGGCCTTCAGCGTCACCGAGAATTCCTGGCGGCTGACTTCGGCCTCCAGGGTCAGCGCGCCGGGATCGGTGCTGGACGGGTTTATGACCGAACGCACGGTCACGCCGGGAATGTCGTTGGCCAGCAGCAGCCAGCGTTCGATGGCCGCATTGGTAATCGGCGCCACGTCCAGAAGATGGTTCAAAAAGCGCAGCACCTGCGTGCCGGCCGGCCCGATATCGCCCCGCAGCTTGACCGATACGATGCGGCTTTCGATCACGGTCAGGCGCAAATGGCCGTGCGTTATGCGCGCATTCACCGCGGTATAGACGTAGCCGTCCGCGCGGTAGCGATTGACGATCGCGGTGCGCGCGGCCTCGATCTTGGCCACCGGGACGGCGGGCCCGGTCAGGCCCAGCGTGTATTGCGCCATGGTGGCGGGCGAGTATGCCGTTGCGCCCTCTACCGTGGCTTCGCTGATGGCAGCGACCAAATTCGGGTTGACCGCGCCTGGCAGGGCCGGCGCCGGTGGGGCAGCGCCCGGGGCGACGCCGGGCAACCGCGGGGGCGCGATACCGGGAAGTGGCGAGCCTTGCGGGGGGATCGGCGAACCATGAAGTGCCGGAAGCGTCTGCGCCCGGACGCCGCCGATAGCACTGCACCCCAGCAGAGCCGCAAGCAGGATGCGGGCTTGACGTCGGAAATAAGGCGGCTCGCCCATCGACATGAAATCACTTCAGCGCAAGAAATAAACCAGCAGAAGTGTGGCTGCAGCGCGGGAGGTTTTCAAATCCAAATTTCGGCTTAGACACGACATCGTATTGCTAAAAGCTTCCACGTTGCACATCAGCAACTGTTTCACAGATCGACGAGCATACCACCGTAATCCTGTCATGGCGTCGGATGGAATATCCGGCAGGTGGGCCGTCTTGGAACATCAGATATTCGCGTGGTCTTGTCTTTTATTCCGGCACCGCCGGCCGCCCGCAGCAAGCCTGCGGGCCGCCAATAGCGGCGGCCCGCGTAAACATCGCCTCAGACAGTCTTGGCTTGCGCCAGATCGTATGTCGTCGTGGACGGCTGGCCGGTCGTGCCGTCCGGCTTCATCGGCGTGTTCGTCACGGCAATCTGGGTGAAATTGAGCGACATGCTTTCGGTCGGCCGATCCCCGCCGCTGCTTACCGAAAAGCCGCTGATGATCACGGCAGTCAGTTTGATCGTCTGAAACACGACAAGCGAGCCGGCTTGGGTCCGCACCATGTCGATCTGCACCGTGGCGCCGTTGCCGCCGCCATTGCCGGTAAAGGCCTCGGTTAGCAGGCCATCGCTGGCCATGTCCTGATCCTTCGTGACCGTCACCTCGCTCACCGAAGGTGCGCTCGACTCACGATCCGTCACGCTGCCCGTCGTTGCCGAGACGCCGCGCCCGAGACCCCATTGGATTGAGTTCAGCTCGATCCAATTCGCATGCCCTTGCGCCGTAACGTCACCCTGGATACTGCCGAACTGCATATAGATCGCCATTTGCGACTCCTCTCATAAAGTGAACGTTACCCCAGCGCCTACTGGATCGCGTACGTGAACCCACCCTCTGACCCAGTCCCGACCGCAATGCGCGCGATCTGTTCGCCCTCCGCCATCCGCCCAAGCACTTCGGCGGCTAGCTCAGGCAGCAGCGTGCGCGACAGTATCGTTTCAATGTTGCGCGCGCCAGACGAATTTTCAGTGCAGCGGGCCGCAATCATCTCCACAAGTGCCGGATCATAGCTGAAGACCGCACCGTAGCTGCTTTCCACCCGCCGCGCTATCCGTGCAAGCTGCAAGGCCGTAATTTTCTTGATGATGTCATCCGACAGCGGGAAGTAGGGCACCAGCTGAACCCGGCCCAGGAAGGCCGGTTTGAAATATTTGGCCAGTTCCGGCCCGAGCGCCTCGCCCAGGCCCGCCGCGTCAGGCGCCGTCTCGGGGTCTGCGAACAGCTTGGCGATCAGATCGGTGCCGGCATTGGACGTCATGATGACGACAGTATTCTTGAAGTCGATGTCGCGGCCTTCGCCGTCCTTCATGTTGCCCTTGTCGAACACCTGGTAGAACACGTCCTGAACGCCGGGATGCGCCTTTTCCATCTCGTCCAGCAGGATCACCGAATAGGGCTGGCGCCGCACCGCTTCGGTCAGAATACCGCCCTCGCCATAGCCGATATAGCCGGGCGGCGAGCCCATCAGCAGGCTGACCTTATGCTCTTCCTTGAACTCGCTCATGTTGATCGTGGTCAGGTTCCGCTCGCCGCCATACAGCAGTTCGGCCAGTGCCAACGCGGTCTCGGTCTTGCCGACGCCGGAGGTACCCACCATCAGGAACACGCCGATCGGCTTGCGCGGATCGGTCAGGCCGGCGCGGGAAACCCGTATTGCCTGCGCGACGGCTTCCAGCGCATGGGGCTGGCCGATCACGCGCCTTTCCAAATTCTCGCGCAGGTTGAGCACGCTGCGGATTTCGTCCGCGCGCATGCGCCCGGCGGGAATGCCGGTCCAGGTTTCGACGATTTCGGCCACGGCCTGCGCGTCCACCATGGGAAAGACCAGCGGCTGCTCGCCCTGCAGCGTTGCGAGCTCTGCGCGGCTCCCGATCAGTCTGTCGCGCAATGCAACCTGTTCGTCCGGGCCCTCTTCTTCCGAGGTGGAGGCCGCCTCGATCGCCCGCAGCGTGTCCGCAATGGCCGTGTTCAGCGCGCGCTCCTGTTCCCACCGTGCCGTGAGTGCGGCAAGTTCGCTGCTGGCTGCTTCCGTTTCCGCCGCCAGCGCGGCCAGGCGCAGCGCGTGATCGGCACCGCCCGCATTCTCGCGCGAGAGAATGCCGCGCTCGGTCTCGGCCAGCGTCAGTCGCCGCTGCCGGTCCTCGATCGGCGCCGGGGTCGCGGCCTGGCTCATGCCGACGCGCGCGCAGGCGGTGTCGATCAGGCTCACCGCCTTGTCCGGCAACTGGCGGCTGGGAATGTAGCGGGCGGAGAGTTTCACCGCGGCTTCGACCGCCTCATCGAGGATGCGCACGCCATGGTGCTTCTCCAGCGTGCCCATCAAGCCGCGCACCATGGCAATTGCGGTCGGTTCGGACGGCTCGTCCACCTTGACCACCTGAAAACGCCTGGTCAGTGCGGCATCTTTTTCAAAGTACTTTTTGTATTCGGCCCACGTGGTTGCCGCAATGCTGCGCAATTCGCCCCGCGCCAGCGCCGGTTTCAGCAAATTGGCGGCGTCGTTCTGGCCCGCGCTGCCGCCTGCCCCGATCAGGGTATGGGCTTCGTCGATGAACAGGATCACCGGCCTGGGACTGGCCTTGGCCGCCTCAAGTACCGATTTCAGCCGATTTTCGAATTCCCCCTTCATGCCGGCGCCGGCCTGAAGCAGCCCCAGATCCAGGGTGCGCAGGATCACGTCCCGCAAGGCGGGCGGCACGTCGCCAGCCGCTATTTTCTGCGCGAAACCTTCAACGACCGCGGTTTTGCCCACGCCGGCCTCGCCGGCCAGAATCGGATTGTTCTGTCGCCGGCGAGTCAGGATATCGATCACCTGGCGAATTTCTGCGTCACGCCCCAGGATCGGATCGATCTTGCCCGCGCGTGCCTGTGCAGTCAGATCGACGGTGTATTGATCGAGCGCCCCGCCGCCGGCCCGCGGTGGCGCTGCACCGCCGTCCGGCGCCGCAGTCTCGCTGGCCAGGGGTGTCGCAGCCTCGGTGCTGGACGCGGTGATCGCGACGAAATCCTGCTGCAGCGCATCGGCCGGTACGCGCACCAACTGGCCGGACATCTCGCGCGCCCGCCGCGCAAGCGTGTCATCGGCCAGCAGCGCCCACAGCAAATGCCCGGACCGGACCCGCGCGAGCCCATGGCTGATCGATGCCAGCAGCCACGCTTCCCGGATCAGGCTGACGATATCGGGCGAGAGCGCCGGCGCGCGGCTGTTGCCGGTTTTCAGACGATCCAGCTGGCGGTTCAAATCCGCGGCCAGCCGTCCTTCATCGATGTCGAAATGCCGAAGGATCAGGCTGAGATCATGGCCCGTTCCGTCCATCAGCTTCAGCAGCCAGTGTTCCAGTTCCACATTGTAGTGCGTGCGTGAAAGCGTCAGGCCGGCCGCGGCTTCGAGCGACGCGCGGGCGCGGTCATCCAGCCGTTCTATCAACGATTTCAGGGCAAGCGCGGCCATAGGAATTCCTGGTTATGTCAAAGACTGGGGGGAATGGAGCCATTCCCCCCAGACCCCCCAGCATCATTTAGAACGGCGCTCAAAAATCGACGGGGGGTCTGGGGGGATCGCACATCTCCCCCAGCTTTTTCTCGCTTGCTGTGCTCCCCTCGAACGATATGTTGTAGCGCAACAGGTGTCCAGTGGCACCAACCAACGAGAACGGAGTGCAATGACAGCAGACCTCGCGGCGGCCATTGGCATAGAAGCGATGCTCGCACCCATCGCGGGTCAATCGCCGGCCGGCACCGACCTTCGCACCGATTTTACCGCGACGTCACTGTACTATCGCCTGCGGGACGCCCGGGCCGAGGCGCGCGCGGCCGAGCGCACGGCCGATGCCGCGCAAGCCCAGGATGGCGCCACGCCGCTCGAGTGGCGCACGGTGCGCCAGCTCGCGACCGAGGCGCTGACGCGCTTGACCAAGGATCTGGAAATTGCCGCGTGGCTGACCGAGGCGCTGGTGCGCGGTGAAGGCATTGCCGGCATAGAGGCCGGCGCCAGGCTGATGGGCGGCCTGGTGCAGGGCTTCTGGAATCATGGCCTGTACCCGCAACCCGACGAAGACGGCATTGCGACCCGCGTCGCACCCGTGACCGGCCTGAACGGCGAGGGCGGGGACGGCACGCTGGTGCAGCCATTACGCAAACAAACCTTCTTTCACAAGCCGGATGGCGCACCGGTGGCGTTCTGGGAATTCGACGCCTCGATGAAGCTGCAAGGTGAGGCAGACGCGAAAAAGCGCCAGCAACGCATCGCTGCAGGCGTGCGGCCATGGGATGATATGGAGCGCGATGCCCGAACGGTGGATGGCACCAGTTTCGCCGGCCTGCGTGCCAGCCTGCGCGCCGCTCTCGCCGCCTGGGTTGAGATGGGAACGCTGCTGGACGAAGCAGCGGGCAAGGATTCGCCGCCCACCGGGCGGATCAAGACTATTCTCGACGACATGATGGCTGCCGTCACGCGCTACGCACCTGCCGAAACCGCGCCGCTGCCGCAGGAGGCAGAGGCGATACCGGAGGAGGGCTTTGGCGACGCCGCGCCGGCCAGTGCCGCATCACCACGCAAGGCTGAATCGCGCGAGGATATGCTGCGCGAACTCGCCCGCATCGCAGATTATTTCCGCCGTACGGAGCCGCACTCGCCGCTTGCCTATACACTGGATGACGCGGTGCGCCGCGGCCGGATGAGCTGGCCCGAGTTGCTGACCGAAATTGTGCCCGATGCAACTCAGCGTGGTCAGATGCTGGTGCAGCTTGGGATTAGGCCGCAAGGGTAGTGAAGATTGGGGGAGATGTGCCATCCCCCCCAACCTTCCTAAAGCAACACCTGCGCGCCCGCCCTTGCCGGCCAAGCCGCCGCCACCCCCGCCTGCCCTCGCAGCACCGCCCGCGTGCGCACAAAACTGTTCACCGTCGCATGCAGCGCCAAAAAACGGTCCATGACCGAAGCCAGCAGGAACAGCCCACCCGCCTGCCAGGCACTCGCATCCCACTCCAGCGTCACGTCCAGCCCACGGCAAAACGCGCCCGCGCGCGCGCCAGGCACCCGTGCCACGCCAGGCGATGAGGTCGCGGACAGCAGCGCATCGATAGCGGCCCGGCTGGCATCGGTGCCGCGCAAATCATACAGCCGCAGCACTTCGCGCAACGCGCCCGCAGCGCTATCGCCGCCCACAACTGACAGATGCCCAAGCGACAAATGCGAAACCAGCGGCCAGAAACGTTCGGCGCGCAACGTAGGCCGCAGGCTTGGCGTGGGCGCGGTCATGCACGTTATACGGCTGACCGCGGCAATGCCTTCGGCCAGGCTCAGCCCCGGCCGGCCACCGCCGAACGGCAAATCCATCGGCAAATCACGGTTCGTGCACAATGCGTCCACCGACAGCACCGCGTCCGCCAGCACGGTTGGATCGAAATGTGCGTCGCAGGGGGAGAGAAAAACGTCCGTGCCGGCCAGGCTGCCGGATGGCCGCCGAGTGACGGCATAAAACCCCGCGGCGGTCGGGTCCACCCCGCCATCGTGCAAACGGTAGAACGGCTGCCACATCCTGTAGGAGCCATCGCCGCGCGTTTCCCGCACGCGTTCCACCTGCCAGATTTCCAAAGCAGCAGGCCGCCGCACATCGGCCTCGATGCGATACTCCGTGGCAGTGTGGGTCAGCGCCACCGGCTCGCAGCGATGGGCAAACAGATTTATGACGGGCGTGCAGCCCAGCGCCAGGCTGTCGGCGCCGACCACGCGCTCCAGCTCCGGCGCCGCCCGGTCCAGATAGACGAAAATTTCCAGCCGGTTGCCCGCGCCGCGCAAAGTTTTGGCATCGATGCGCTGGATGTCAAAGAACAGAAATTTTTCCGGCAGCGCGAAATACTCGGTCAACAGCCGGAAACCGGAAAAACTCCGCGCGGGCCAGGGCAGAAGAGCATCCTCGGGCGCAAAACCCGCCTGCGCCAGCACGTGGCCGGGTAGCAGCACAGGCACGGGATCGGTCGGGCTATCGGCCAGCGCGACGGACACGGCATGGCCGCACAGCAATTCGTGCAGCGGCAAGGCGACATTGGAGGCGGCGCGGATAAAAAAGCGCAGCCGGTCTATGCCCAGCGTGCTGAAATCCATATCCGCATTTGCGCAGCGCAGCGCGATACGCAGCACCGATTGCGCGCGCGGCGCCATGGAATTGGCGGGCGCTGCAAGTGGTAAGCCGGACAGCCGCACGCTCTCGATTTCAATCGGCCAAAGAGTCAATGGACTGGTGGTGCGAAAGCGGCAGCTCTCGCCGCGCACCTTCTCGCTGTCCAGCGCGCGGCCGGCGGGAATGGTCAGGCCCACTTTTTGTGTTGCCTGACAGGTCAGTTGCACGATGGCTGCCGAGGGCACTGGCGCCAGATAATGCGGGTAGAGAACGCCCAGCAGCGCGTCGGTCAATTCGGGAAATTCGTCATCCAGCCGCTGGTGCACGCGCGCGGCCAAAAAGGCGGTGCCTTCAAGCAGGCGCGCCACATGCGGATCGTCCACATTGTCTTCGGTCAGGCGCAGCCGGCCCGCGATCTTCGGATAGGCGCGCGCAAAATCGGCCGCCAGTTCGCGCACCGCGTTCAGTTCGCGGTTGTAATAGGGCAGCAGCGTGTCAGACATCGCTGGCTCGAACGGTCACCTCCGAGGTCATCGGATTAATCGCCGTCTGAAACGAAATCGGTTCGGGCGCAGGTTCGGCGCGCAACATGGCTTCGATCTGCAGCCGCAGCGTGGCTTCAAGTGCGTCGCGGTTTTCAATCAGGCTGACCCGGACGCTGGCAAAACGCGGTTCGAACCGGCGCAGCGTATCCTCGATATTCGCGCGCAGCACTTCGCGCTGCCGCTTGTCGTGAAAGCTGCCGGCGGTACAGTCGGGAATGCCGAAATTGACCGACGAGCGATCCAGTTCGCGCAACTCGGCCGGCCAACTGCGCCAGCGGCGCCGGCTGTTCAGCAACATCTCAAGGTCCCGCCGGACCGATCTGCGCAACGCGTCCAGCGCCTCACCGGGTGCGACGGGCCGATCGCTCGCCTGCTCCGGCGCATCGTCGATCAACCTGTCCAGCAGCGGCATTTGCGCACGCTTGGAGGCCAGGCGCCGTTCGGCCAGACCGCCCAGGCGGCCCGTGCTGCCGCTCATGATACCATCTCGAGCGTGTCCAGCGCCTGCATCGTCACCGCCTCCTCGCCGAGCAGCCAAATGCGTTGGCCAAGCCCGGTCACCAGACCGTCACCCTCCACCCATTCCGTCGAGCGGCCCAGCTTTACCTCTGCGGCCTGACCTTCCTCAGCGGCATAGATGGCCGGAATATAGACCTCGCCATCAGGGCCATCCTGCACGGACAAGGTGGCGCGGCGCCAATAGAGGTCGCGCGGCCGTTTGGCCGGGTGGAATACGGCGCTGCCAATGCGCTCGGCCGGGATCCAAAAATACTTGCCTGTCGTGGTCAGCACTTCCACCAGGCCCGCATGCAGGTCACAGGCATCGCGCAGATCGTCGAACGCTGTCTCGCCATGCCGGCCCGCGACATGCGGCCGCAGCGCCTCTGCCTCCGCCGCGTGCGCCGCCGCTGTGGCGCGATCGCCGGCGCGCAGCGCCACCCGTGCCGCGAGCAACGCCTGCAGCGTGGGCGTAGGTTCGCCGAGAAATTCCGGCACCCTGCCATCGCGCCGCAATTGCCGGCGGGCGAGCTCGGCGCGCAGCAATTGCCTAAATTCGGCGACCACGACGGCCGCGGAAGGCTCAACATCGCCCGCCGCGTCAAGCACCACGTCGGCGCGCTCGAAATTGCCGTCAAACAACAGCAATTCGGCGAGCAGGACACGCGGGCCCAAAGACGCGGGGGCGGCGCGCACCGCGGCATTGGCAGCGCCAATCGCCTCGCTCAGCTTGCCTTGCCGGTAGAGGTCACCGGCAGTGGTGGTATCGGACAACAAATTCTCCTGTTTCGAATAGCCCTGGAAAACCAGTCCCTACAAAGCGGCGCGCCCAGGCGCATTGATATCCGTGGTAAGCCGGAACGTAACCGATACGTCGTTAAGCTGGAAGTGCGGCTGCAGAAAGATTGTGCACCCGAACGAACCCGGCTTGTCCGGTTGTTCGCGCACGCTCACCTGCCCGGCCAGCAACGGCGCACGGGCGCGCCCTTCAGGCCCGGTGGTCGCATTCGTGTTGACGTAGCGCGTTATCCAATCATGCAGCCGGCGCTGAATTTCCTCCCCCGTCTTGAACGAACCCGCCATGTCGCGGCCAATGATCTTCACGTAATGGGCGAACCGGCTGACGCAGAGCATGGCGTTGAACTGCGCCGAAATGGCGGCATTTGCGGTGCCCGCCTGTCCGGCCTCACCCGCATAAACGGCAGGAACCTGCAGGCTGCGCAGCGCCACGAAAGCCGCGTCATTGGTGAAGGGCAAACCATTGAGGGGAATTAGCCCGCCATCGGCAAGCGATCGCTCCTGCCGTTCGCCGAGCACCAGTTCCAGCGGCGGGCGCGGCCAAAGCCGCACGCGTTCGGTGCTAAAACCCTCGGCCGGCAATTCGGTCACCACGCCCCCGCCCTCGCGATCGCTATCCACGCCACGCAGATCGGCCGGCCAGCCAAACGCCGCAAAAGCGCGCACCGCAATTGCCGCGAACGGAAAAATCGCCGACATCCACACGCGTGATGCGGCATCAGGCGCATGCTCGCTATAGCGGAAACCATCGTGCCGCCCAGGGTCGTCCGCCCATGGCGCCCGCGCCAGCACGCGTGGCGCGGTAACCGCCAAAAAACGCATATCCTCGCCCTGGCCCAGTTTGCGCCAACGTGCATGGGCCGGGTCCCGCAAGGAGGAGGCAGGTTCGGCAGTCATTGCCAGATCGGACCAGTCATCGGCATCCAGCAGTGTCGGCGACGCGGAAAGAATCGTCGGGCTGAACGCGGCGGCCGCCGCCGCGGCCAATTGCATCATCACGGCCGGATCGTCAGTCGGCGAGCCAGGCGCGGGGCGATGGCGCACCTCGTGGTCAATCGCCAGCAATCCGTAAGGCTCGCCGCCGGCAATGCCGAATTCGTCTTCGTAGATGCGGCGGAACAAATTGCTCTGGTCAAATTCCGCCGCGCGCTCCAAATCGCGCGCGATATCGGCCCAGCTCGCGCTCAGCAGCCGCACCTTGACCCGAGCGCCCGAATCAATGCCGTCCAGCAGCCAGGCGATGCCGCGCCATGCGCCTTCCAGCCGGCGCAGCCGCCTGGCATGCAGGATCGTGTCGAGCTGCCGCCCGATCAGCGCATCGATGGCCGCAATGTCGCGGTCGAGCGCGCAACGCAGCAGCTCAGGGTCGCGCCGCAGCTGTGCGGCCATCTCAGTGCCGAACCAATCGAGCGGACCGGCCCCCGAATCTGCAAGAAACGTCGCGACATCATGCGCTGCAAGCCGCCCGCTCGCGGCGAAGTACCTGCCGCCCAGAACGGCCGTGCGCAAACCGGGATTGCGCGCCAGCGAAGTCTGATCCGGCCTAGCTACCTGCGCGTTGGCGGCAATTTCGTCATCCATGGCATGACAGCAGCGTGGCCGTTACGCCTTCTGAGGAATGCGGGCCACCATGCGCATGCTTGTGGTCAGCTCCTCCATCTGCAGCCAGGGACGCAGATAGGCCACCGCATTGTAGGCGCCGGGTTTTCCCGGAATTTCCCGCACTTCAATCTTGGCCTCACGAAGCGGGAATTTCGCCTTGCTCTCCGCACCCGCCTTTTCGTTGGTATTGACGTAATTGCTGATCCAGCGATTGAGCCAGATTTCGCAATCGCTGGCTTCCATGAAACTGCCGATTTTGTCGCGCCCCATGACCTTAAGATAATGCGCGAACCGGCTCGTCGCCATCAGATAAGGCAGACGCGCGGAGATCGCCGCGTTCGAGGTCGCTTCCGGCCGGTCGTATTTCTTCGGCTTCTGCACGCTCTGGCCGCCGAAGAACACGGCGTAGTCGGTGTTCTTGTAATGACACAACGGCAGGAAACCCAAATTCGACAGCTCGAACTCGCGCCGGTCGGTAATGCCAATTTCGGTCGGGCATTTCGTATCGAGGTCACCGTCATCGCTGGTGAAAAGATGGCTCGGCAAATTCTCCACCTTGCCGCCGCCCTCGGCGCCGCGGATGGCCACGCAGAAACCGTGCTGGGCGAATGCGTCGGTCAGGCGCTGGCCCATGACATAGGCCGCGTTCATCCAGCAATATTCCTTGTGGTCCTGCGCCTTGGCAGCCCCAGTGGCGTCGAAAGGCGCCTCCTCGTAATTGAATTCATCAATGGGCTTGGTGGCGGTGCCATAGGGAAGCCGTGCCACGACGCGCGGCATCACCAGGTTGACGAAACGCGCATCCTCGCTATCCCGAAAGCCGCGCCATTTGCCATATTCGGCCGTGTCGAAGATCTTGGCCAGATCGCGCGGCTTGGCGAGTTCGGTCCAATCGGAAAAGCCGAACATGCCGGCGCCGGCCGCAGAAATGAAGGGCGAAAACCCGGCCGCGGCCACGTTGGAAATCAGCCGCAGGCTCTCGATATCGTCCGGATGGTTGGTCCATTCGTAATCGCCGATCAGCGCGCCATAAGGCTCGCCGCCCGGGGTGCCGAACTCGTTCTCATACATTTTCTTGAACATTTGGCTCTGGTCGAACTCCACCGCCTTGGTCAGGTCGCGGTTCAGTTCGCGCTTGCTGACATTCAGCATGCGAATTTTCAGGCCCGTGCTCGTCTCCGTATTCATCACCAGATAATGCAGGCCCCGCCAGCTGCCTTCCAGCTTGAGAAACTTCTCAGAATGGATGATGGCGTTGAGCTGCGTCGAAAGCTTGCGGTCGATTTCGGCAATTGCCCGGTCGAATGTACGCGTCAAATTGCGGTCGAACGTGACGGTTCCGGCTAACGCCTGCTGAACCAAATTCTTGACCAGATCCTGCGCCTGGTCCGGCGCGGTCTGCTTGGTCGCGCCGACCACCTGATCGAGCAGGCTGGTGCCATCTAGCGTCGTGACGGTGCTGGGAGCGGCCTTTTCTTGTGCGCCGGACATCGATCAATCCTTCTTTGCGAGGCCGAGCTGGGCCGAAAGCGCATCCAGTTCCTGCTGGTTCTGCAACACCTGCTCAAGCACAGTTTCCAGTTCCTCGGAACGGTCGACCTTGCTCATCAGATCGCGCAGCTTGTTGCGCGTGTCCATCAGCGCCTTCAGCGCCGGCACCTGCTCGACAATACGGCCGGGCTCGAAATCCTCCATCGACTTGAACTTGAGTTCAACCGCCATCTGGGTGCCGTCGCCAGCCAGCGTGTTATCCACCTTGAGGTTCAAGCCTGGCCCGATCCTGGACATCACGTCGCTGAAATTATCGCGGTCGATCTGGATGAATTTGCGGTCTGCCAGCGATTTCAGCGGTTGCGTCGGATCGCCCGAGAAGTCGCCCAGCACGCCAACCACGAAAGGCAGTTCGCGCACGATCTGCGCGCCTTCGGTTTCCACCTCGTAGGTGATGTGCACACGCGGTTTGCGGACGCGGTTCAGCTTTTCATGGATGCTGGCGCTCATCATGTCCCCCGTGAACTGCCTGGCTCGGCGCGGGCCGCTGCGCCGGTAGATGCATGCCCGAGGGTGGACCGTAGGCGGTTCTCGTCCCTCCGGTCAATCGAGTGAGAGGCTTAAGGCCTGGGGGAGATGTGCCATCCCCCCCAGACCCCCCGTCGATTGTAGGCATCGCCTTAACAAAACGACGGGGGGGATGGCACATCTCCCCCAGCCTATCCGCCGTTGCGTTGCCGTGCGGATGGTCCATGATCGCCCCATGCCGCCACGCCAGGATCTCGAGCGCGAGCCATCTCGTTTCAGCTTCGATGCGGCGGTGCGCGTCCTGCTGCACGACGCTCGCACCGCCGATCCCTCGCGCGCCGCCCGCTTCACCTCACCGCCCAACCTGGCTTATCCCGCGGCCGAAATCACCACCGTCCACGCCCCGGACGAGCCAACCGGCCAACGAACGGCCGCCTCGCGCCCACTCGTCGGCACAACCGTCATCGGCCTGACCGGTCCTGCCGGCGCACTGCCGCGCGGCTACACCGAGGCGGTGACCCAGGCAAACCGCAGCCGCTCGCCCAGCCTGCACGCCTTCCTGGACATGCTGGCCGACCGTTTCGTCGGCTTCTACGCGCAGGCCGGCGTCAAATACCGCCTGCACCGCGCGGCCGAGGGCGCGGCACTGGAAGGCCGTGCCGATCCGGTCGGGCGCGTGCTGTTGGCGCTGACCGGCTATGGCACCGCCGATCTCAGCGCCCGCCTGACGCCTGGGGAGGCGGCGCTGCAGCATTACGCCGGCATGTTCGCAGCCCGGCCCCGCTCGGCCGAGCGGCTGGCCGCCCTCGCCTCGGACTGGCTCGGCCGCAATGTGCAGGTGCGCCAGTTCGCCGGCGCCTGGCTGAGCCTGCCCGTGGCCGAACGCACCGCCCTGCCCCTAGGGCGCGGCGAGGGCGCGTTCTGCCGCCTCGGCCAGGATGCCGCCGTCGGCGTGCGCGCCTGGGATTTGCAGGCGCGTATCCTGCTGGTCGTCGGCCCGCTGAGCCGGCGGGATTTCGAGGCACTCCTGCCCGGTGGACCGGCACTCGGCCGCTTTGTCGGCCTGGTCAGGGCCTTTCTGGGTTTCGAGACCGGCTTTGCCATCAACCTGGTCCTGCGCCGGGAGGCGGTGCCGCCGTTGCGCCTGCACGCGGCCGAAACGCCCCCGCCCCGGCTCGGCTGGAACAGCTGGCTGACCGCGCCTGTCGGCAGCCGGCTTGCCGACCAGGACCAGCCCATCTTCGAAGCCGAAACGGTCGAAGCTGAAGCAAACGCGATGGCGGCGTGACCATGCAGCCGGCTTGGCGAGACCGGCTGCGCGGCATGGCGGCCGTCCGGCTCTGGCACGATCCAGACGCCACCTTCGTGCGGCGCCCCGCCCGCGGGATCAAAACCCTGGACAGGCGCTTGGTGGCGGCATTGCTCGCGGCCTTCGTGGTCGTGGCCGCGGTGATTGCGATGCCGCGGCCGAAACCGGCGGCGCCCCCCTTAGCAGCGGCGGCCCCCAATGCCCCGCATGCCCCGGACTTTCCTGCGGCAAGCGAGGCCGCGCTGCTGGCCACCCCCACCGCGCGGTTGAGCATCTGGCGGGCAAGTGCCGCGCCCGCCGTGCTGGTGCTGATCTTTCCATCCAACCACGCCCAGGGCGTGACCCTGAACCGAATCGCCGCCTTCGTGGAAAAAGCCGGCCAGCCACGCAAGCGCGTGCTGAATGACGCCGAACTGAACACCGCCATTACCGACACGCACGACGATTTCGATACCTATTACTATGGACACGATTACCGCGCCGCCGACCTTTCGCGCTTCTTCGCGACCGCCGAGGCCGATCACATCAGCCTGCGGCCGGAGGAGCGGGCGTTGCACGATGTGCTGGCCGAGGCCGGGCTGCTGGCTCCCAATACCAATGGCGCCGTAATCTCCCTGCCGCCGAAAGGCGCTGGTCTGCAGGATGATGCGGGGCGGCACGCCATCCTGATCCACGAACTCGCGCACGGACACTATTTCACCGATGGGCGCTACGCGGCCCTGGTCGGCGCCTTCTGGCGCAATACCATGACCGAGGCGGACCGCGCCGCCTTCCGGCGCTTCCTGGGCAGCGGCAGCTATGACACCGCCAATGACGATCTGATGGCCAATGAAATGCAGGCCTATCTTGTGTTCACGCCGGACCACCGGTTTTTCCGGCCCTTCGCGCTGGGCCTGGGCGAGGCCGAGCCCGCCCGCCTGCGTGCCGCTCTGGCCGCTGAACTGCCGGCTGGCTGGCTGCATGACACGGCTTTTGCGCCGGAGGCGGTTGTTCGATGACGTTTGGCGGCGAAGGCAAGTTGAAAAAGGCTGGGGGGAATGTGCCATTCCCCCCAGACCCCCCGTCATCGGGTTAGCACTACGCTTTTGGCTGGCGGGCACGTCTATCCTGGGACCATCGGTGCAGACTTGTCGCGCGCACGGCATCGATTGTCGGCGAGTGGTATCAGATGTTGATAAAACGCTCTGCACGGATCCCGCCTTACGTGCACAAGATGCCGCTATGGCGAAGCTCTTCAACTCTGTAAGAGAGCAAACAGCACCGGCCCTCCGTGCCAAACTCGTTGCCTCTCAAAGGAAATGGCTTGCTCAGCGGGATACCTCGTGCCGGACCGCTCTCGCTGCGTGCCTCGCCGCCGCCATGACCGCACGCCAGGATGCGCTCGACGCCCTTGGCGCCCGCGTCACCAAGGACGACCCGCAGCTCACGGATATTGAAGCGTACGCGATGTCAGGAACGTGGCGTGTCACGGGGTACCGCGTGCACTTCGAAACGGCGCGCAAGGTCTCGGACAACTCCTTGCCGGATTACCTGCCCCGCACAGGCGCCACGTTCACCGTTCACCCCGGCAGACTTTGCACCACCGGAACGGACTGCTGGCAGTTCGGCCTCAATCCCACGACCGTTGGCGATCTTGCCGAGACTCACTCCACTTTCAAAGAGCTTGCCTTACTCAGTACAAACCTAGCCTTTATCGTGAGCTCACGAAACGCGTACCCATACAACCTCGTCGTCTTGCCAAACCGCGACCTGCTTGCCAGTTTCGGCCTCTGCGATCCCAACGCGCAAAACTGCACTGCAGCCTATCAGATCTGGCATCCTGTGAGCGAAGATGCCGCCATCTATAAACTGGCAATACCATGAAGCATAAACGCTCGCGACCTGGCCCCAACGTTTTGGTCTGTAGTCTTCCCCTGATCGTGCCACGATCCAACGCGCCCGTCGGAGAACTCACGTGAGCCTCGAGGATCGCCTTGCCGATGTATTCAAGCGAGCGCTGCCAAAACTAGGCCCTGAGGCGCGCAACCAGATCGAAGCCCTGATCTCCCCGACCTCGCTCGCCATCATCGCCGGCGTGGTGGTCGCCTGGGTGGTCAGCCACGCCGTCGGCGTGGGCGAACTTGTCGACATCGTGCTCGGCGTCGTCGGCTTTTTCTCGATCGGGCTTGCGGTGTTCTCGGGCATTGACGAGTTGTTCCAATTTGCCAAGCTCACCGTGCGCGGTATCACCGATGCCGATTTCGACCAGGCCGCAACCCACCTCGCGCGCGCAATTTCAATCCTTGGTATTCAGGTCGTGCTGGCCTTACTCTTCAAGCGGCGGCCAGGCGGGGGCCGCATCGCCGCTGGCGAGGAGCCGCCGCGCACCTCCGGTTTGCGCTATAAACCAAGCATCGTGCGCGATCCCTCCCTGCCCGCAGGCGAAGGTGCGACAACTTTTTACGGAGATGTCGAAGTTTCCACCGCCGGCAGCGCCGAGGACCGGGCGCTGGTTCTGTTGCACGAAAAAGTGCATCAGTTCCTCGCACCGAAGCTCTACGTACTGCGCCGCTTCCGCGTGGAAAATAGGGTTGGCTCGTATTTTCAGTCCTCGCTCTACCGCTATGTCGAGGAAGCGCTCGCCGAGACAGTCGCGCAGGTTGGCGTGAATGGATTCACCAAACTGTTCGTCGGTTTGAAGTTCCCGGTCGGACTTGGCAGCGATCCAGGCTACGTCTATCTTGTTCGCGCAGGCGGTTACAGCAGCTATATGAAGGGGGCGGGCCTTCTCAGCGAAGGCGCCGGGCTGATCGGCTCGGGAGCGGTGCAGGGCTTCGCGTTCGAACTCTGGTTCAGGCGGGACCGAAGCGCCGAGTCCGCGCCTGCAGCCGCCGCATCATCAGGTGCGCGGCCGTGATTTCCCGTTTGTGGCGCCTGTTCGGAAATGGCGGGACGCGCCCAAGCCGGCCACTCTGCCGTCTGACCGAGGCGGAAGCACTGCAGATCGCAACCGCTTCACTTGGCCGGAACACACCGCTTTTTGTGCGGGATGTGGCCAGGGCCGGAGAGCGGATTGAATGGCATATCGGTACAGCCACGATCGGGAGCGGTGTGATAATCCGGATAGATGATGCGACGGGGCAGGTTGTGGCCACGGAACGCTGGGGTGTCCGTTAATACCAGCGGTCCTGCGAGCTTGGGACGTTTGGCTGGAGCCTCATTACGGCCTGACACTGGCACTGTCGAGAGGAAGATTAAGAGACCGCAGCCAGGCGGCGCGTGCGACGGGATCAGGTGGATCAAAACGCAGATCCAGGCTTATGGGGCCCGCATGCCGAGTAAGAAGTTTCAGGAATGACCGGTTCGGAACGGTTACTCGCAGCGCCCTGCTGCTAATCCAGGAAAGGCGAGGCCGTTCTGCCGCATTGCCGCCGGTGTCCACGCCGAGCAGGTCCGTTGTGTCGGTGTTGGCCGAATTTCCTGAAATGACAACGCTATCAATGACGGCAGTCGCGGGTCCGGCGGCGCCGCAAACAGCCTCATTGACGTGAGCAAGGAAGACGCCGTCGGGAGAAGGCAGTGTCGAGATTATCGTATGCGTGCACGCGTCACCAGAGGCGCCGAGTGCCGCAGAGGCGGGTCCGGTGAGATAGACGCCAATACCCAAGACGAGAACGCGGTCATAGCAGGTAAGCATTGCGGGATCGCTCAGGACTTTTTTTCGTCGGCCGGATGCGCCCGGTATCGTAGGGCGCATTGCCAAGTTTCCGGTCGCGTTGAAAGGTTGAACCCGTGCAAAGCTTACGGCGTGACTGACGCGGTGGTTTTCGCCACAGTCTGCATAAGCGCTACCGCGGCTGCCACGCTCGCACTTTGCGCATGGAGTTTGTCAACGGCCATCTGCAACGCCGCCGCGAAATCACGCACCGTCTCATTTTCGGGCAACGGGCCGGGGAAAAGCTGCAACGAAGAGGTGATGGCCACAAACATGTCCCTGCCGAACGGCAATGCCGGGCCGACATCAACATGCGGCTTCTGACCAAGCCGAAGTGTGGCGCCCGCGGGCAACCATAAAGGCGGGTCCTGAGCGTGTTCAAAGAAATCGCTGGCCTTGAGGCGCGATTTCTTTTTCACCCTCAACTCCGGCATCGGCAACACATTAAACACGGTGCCGTTGCTTGAAAGATAAAACACCTGCACCCAACCATCGAACGGCAATGACGTAATCGTTGGATGGACACGCGTCCCGTCCTTCACGGGTCCCTTCGCCTCGGGAATGGTAATCTCGAGCCCCTGCCGCCTGATCACCGGCCGCAATACATCCACCGCGGGGCAATATACAGATGGGAATGCCTTGACGCGTAAATCTACGGTCGAGCCTATGGCGGCCACAGCCCGCGCCACAGCCCGCATCCCCTCTGCATCACCGGCAAACCCGTCCACCGATATCACTGTGCCGTCACCGCCCACTTGCGTTGAGGTGCACGGCACATCCACCAACGCGGCCGCCAGCGCGTCCCGCACCTCCGCCGGCGTGCGTGACGATGGATTTGAGGGAACAGGCAGCGGCGTCGGTTTGTTCCTAGCTCGTGCGGCGGGGCGTGTGACCGTGGTCTCCGCGGGTGCCACCGGCGCCGCGTCGGGCATGACCTTCCCGGGCATCAGCAAAAGCCACCCAGCCACGGCCGCACCCAACGCCGCCACCAGCCCGCCCGCAACCAAGCCAACTCTATTACGCTTCGTCGCCCCCGGCGCCCGCAAACCCGCGGCACCATCCTCACGCGCCGCCACCGGTCGCCCACGCGTCACGACCATCGTGGCATCGGCCTCCGGCGCCAACACCACCCTCCCCTCACCCGCCGCGGCCCGCACCGCCGCCGCAAAAGCGCCCGCACTCTGAAACCGATCCTCCGGCCGCCGCGCCATCGCGCGCGCAATCACCGGATCCCAAACCGGCGAGACGCTCACCGATCGCTCCGATGCCACCGGCGGCGCCACCGCATGCAGCACCCGCGTCATGATGCTGGTCGGGCTGCCCTCATACGGCCGCGATCCAGTCAGCAAATGGAACAGCATCGCACCCGCGGCATAGATATCGCTGCGCGCATCGGCGGCCTCGCCCATGAATTGTTCGGCCGGCATGTAGGCCGGCGTGCCCATGATCACGCCCACCGCGGTCGCATTGCTGCTGGCAATCCGCGCAATGCCGAAATCGGCCAGCTTCACCTGGCCATCCGCTGTCAGCATCACATTCGCGGGCTTGATATCCCGGTGCACCACGCCGCGCCGGTGGCTGTATTCCAGCCCCGCCAGCACCTGGACCATAATCTCGGCAACACGGCCCGGCGGCAGCATTTTCTCCTCATCCAGCACATCCTTCAGCGAGCGCCCCTCAATAAATTCCATAACGATGTAGGCAATCTCGTCCGTCTCGCCGAACGCGAACACGCCCACGATATTGGCGTGCGAAAGCCGGCCCGCCGCCTGCGCGCCGCGTCGGAACCGCGCCAGGCCCTCTTCCGTCTCCTCATCGGCCGCGGCATCGTCCAGCTTCACCGTCTTGATCGCGACGCGCCGCTCCAGCGCAGGGTCCCAGCCATCGTAGACCACGCCCATCGCGCCGCGCCCCAGCGTACCGCGCACTTCGTATTCGCCGAGCCGATCAAGCATCACGCCCCGGCCTCCTCGTCCACACGCACGACCAGCGCGGTGACATTGTCCCGCGCATTCCCCGCCAGCGCCGCGCCGATCAGCGCCGCGGCCGGGTCGGCCTGCGCCATCAGCGTGGCAATCTCGGGATCGTGCAACGCCTTGTTCAATCCGTCGCTGCACAGCAGAAAAATGTCGCCCGCCTCCACAGTGCCAATCGCCTTGTCCAGCTCGCCGGGATCGTCCGGCGCGCCGATTGCCCGCGTAATGACATTGGCCTGCGGGTGGCCCTCCGCTTCCGCGGGCGTAATCACCCCCTCATCGATCAATGCCTGCACCAGGCTGTGGTCGCGGCTCACCTGGCTCAGCACACCCGCACGCAACAGATAGATCCTGCTATCGCCTGCCCAAAGTGCGGCGAAATGGCCGCCGCGGATCAGCAGCACCACCAGCGTCGAGGCGATCATGGTGTCACCACGCCGCGCCGCTTCGGCCTGCAACGCGGTATGCACCGCCAGCACCGCAAGGCGAATATGGGCCAGGGTTTCATCGGGTCCGAGTGCGGCCGGCACATGGCCCAGCGCCTCGCTCAGCATGCCGCTCGCCACCTCGCCTGCCGCGTGCCCTCCGGCGCCGTCGGCCACCGCGAACAGGCCAGCCCCATGGGCATCGACAAAGGCA
This sequence comes from Acetobacteraceae bacterium, assembly GCA_965276755.1. GTDB lineage: Bacteria > Pseudomonadota > Alphaproteobacteria > Acetobacterales > Acetobacteraceae > CAJCIS01. The sequence continues at coordinate 481,910 of OZ255625.1, read as the reverse complement.
TCCTCGTTATGCCCGCGCACCGTGCCCGCGTCGGTCGCGGCGAAACTGGTCAGCCTCATCATGGCCCATCATTCAGCATGCGGGTGAAGCCGGCCATCCCCGGCAGCGCACCGAATTCCTGCCGACACGCGCGCACGCGCGGCGAACCTTCCGTCCACCAGCTCGAGCCCGGACTGCCGGTAGCGGGCCCCCCATCGGCAGGCAGGCGGCCGAGCAGCGCTTCGGGAGAGAGCAACTCGCTCAACGCCGCGCGGCCGGCCTCCTCCGCGGCGGCGAACCAGGCGGGCCCGACTGCGGACCGGGTGGCGATCATCAGCGGAAACGGCCGCCCGGCGCGGTCGGCGCTGGGCATCCACAGCCCCGAGAGCGCCGCATTGCCCAACAGGCCGGCGGCCGCCGTGAAATGCCACACGGGCGCCTCCATCCAGGCCGCTATCCAGGCCTCGCCCAAATCAGTGCGGCTTTGCGCCAGGGCCGCGGAAATCCAGCCATCCCAGGCAGAGACGGCGTCACGCGGCAGGCCGGTGCCGACGAAATCCCCCCGAGAAGGGATCTTGCCCCAAAAGCCAGGCATCAGGACAACGGATCGCAAATTGGACTTGGGGCTGGAGGGCCATCGAGTAAAAAAGAAGTTGGGGGGAATGTGCCATTCCCCCCAAACCCCCCGTCATTTGGTTGAGACGAGGCCCAGAAATCGACGGGGGGTCTGGGGGGGATGGCACATCTCCCCCAGCCTTCCCCTAATTCAGCGTAGGACACCGAAACCCCTGCAACACCCCTGGCGCAAATGGATTAAGCACCGAGCCTGCGCGGATGGAAAAACTCGCCTGCCGGGCGCCGACCGTAAACTTCAGCTCATACAATTCCGGTGAGGCCCCCTGCGTCAGCGTGCCGCGGTCAAACAATTGAAACAGCGCCCAGGGCCCCTTAGCCTCGAGCACCCCTCCAGGTGGATCGAAGCTGAGCCGAACGCGGTCCATACCCTGCTCACCGGGCCAAACCAGAAGCGTCTGATGAAGCGGCCCGTGTGCGTAAGTGACATCGGTCCCACCCAGGCTGAGCGTCACCTGCCTGGCGCCCACATCCAAAAATTCCGGCGTGATGGTAAAGCGAACGGCCGGGGACGCACCCCCGCCGGCGAAGAACAGGCTGCGGATCGCCGCGGCACGCTGGAACGCGGCCAGGTCAGCGCCCGAGATCGGCGCCGGCACGCCATTCAGCTCACGCAGCCGCCAGACGCGGCCCGTCGTATCCACGAAGGGCGCGATCTGTGCCTTGAAATATGCATCCAGCTCTCCGCCTGCCGCGAACAGCGTGGCAAAGTCGGCGATCGGGATGTCCTGGGTCGCACCACGCGTGAACGGATAGCGGCCATTGACCGCCGGACCGCAGAGATCGGCCGGCCCGCCAGGTGCCGCAAAGGCCGCCTTGGCCGCCGCGCGGGCGCCCCCGGCCCGCACGGCGCTGGAGCCGCCAACGACCAAACCCAGCCAGCGCTGCACCGGAACCGGCGCGCGGGAAGCCTCCGCCTTCAACAAAGCAGCCGCGTCCCCGCTGGGAGCAATCCCAGGCGCCCCACCGCCGGCAGAAGCCGCAAGCTGCTGCTGCAAATCGCCGATCAGCTTGATAGCCGTATCCAGTTGCGTGCCCGGCCCGCTCCCCACATAGGCGATCAGCGCCTTGTAATGTTCGTCCACCGCCTTGCCGGGCAACGCTGCCGACTTGCCCTCCTCACCCAGCAGCGAAGCCAGGCGCGCCCCAGCGCCCCCGGACCTCCCCGCCGCCTTTTCCAGTTCTCCGCCTGCTGCCGCCTCGGCGCGGGGCACCTTGCTCAGTTCCAGCTCGTGGCGCACCGAGGCCAGCAGATCGCGCAGCGGCGATTGGGGCGAGCCCAGAATGTAGAGCGTGTTCAGCCCCTCGGGCGTGCCGTTCAAGGGGTGCACCTGCAAATCGGCGAGCATGCCGTCCCAGACACGGATGTAATCGCGCGTGTAGAGGGCAACGACGCCCTCCTGCAGCGCCACGAACCCCTGCCCGCTGGAATCGACCGAGGATTTCTCGCCCAGCACCCAGCTCTCGCCGGCAACCTGGCGTGATACCTCCGCAAGATTGGCCAGCACCTCGTGGAACCCCTCGACCGTGAAGAACCCAGCGACCCCTTCGGTCAGCTTCTTGCCGGAGGCGCGATAGAAGGCCTGCGTGCCCGACGCGCCCAGCGCCGCTGCCGGCGTCCAATCCGCCACGGCCGAGGATTTCATGCGGGTATAGACCCGGTCCTCGACCGGCACCCGGCTGAAGGTGCGCCTGGCATCTTCCACCAGCGTCCAGTCGAGCGTGATGTCGGGCATCGTGCCTGCCAGGAGCGAGTCCAGATGCGTCATCAGCCGCGCCCGCATGCTCGGGTCGGGATACGCGGTGCGCCAGTTCAGCTCTTCCCAGGCGCGAACCAGCTCATGGTCCATCGGCCCGCGGCCACCGAGCATCAGATAGACCCGCGTCGCCTCGTAGAGGTACTCCGGCTGCTCCAGCTTGGCCCGCATCTGCTCTTCCAGCCGCAGGATCAGCCGCGGCAGCAGCACGCGTTCCAGCGCCTGCTGGTACACCAGCCTGGTGCCCACCGCGTATTTGCGGGATTGCGACAGACCGAGGCCGGCACCAGGCATGGGGCTGCCGGCGCCGTATGGCAGCGCGCGCGCGGCATCCAGCAACGGCAGCACGGAGGTCAGTTCGGCGTCGGCAATCGGGTCCAGCCGCATGCCGGACGCCATCCGCTCGTATTGCGTAATCGCGGCTGAAACCCGAGCGGCCTCATCCAACTGGCCGGCGCGCATGGCCAGAAGACCCGCCGACAGCGCCACGGTGACAACGGCGATCGCCGCGAAAGCGCCAAGCCTGAGCGCCGTCCTCCGCCTCGCGGCACCCGGGCGGGCGCTGGCCAGCATGGCCTCGCCGAAGACCAATTGCAGCAAGCCGGCCAGAAAATAGCTGCGTCCCTGCTGCGGCCGCAGGCTGGGAACGCGCTGCTGGTCCAGCCCGAAGCCGCGGGCGAGCGCGCCGGTCAGCCGATCGATCGGCGTGCCTTCCTGCGTGCCAGAGGTGAAATAGACGCCGCGCAGCATTGGTGCCGGGTCCAGGCGCGAGCCGCCGAACGCCTCGCCCAGAAACTCGCCCAGCGGGCTCTCCAGCGAGGCGAGCTGCGCCGGAAACCCCGCCAGCAAAGCGCGGCGGTCCGGGCTGCGCTCCGCCTGCAGCCGATCCACCAGCTTGCCGTTCAACCTGCCGATCAAGCCAGACAATGAAGCCGGCCACCCCGCCACCTGACCGGCAGCGCCCGCATCTGCGCCCAGATCGAAAGTGCGGCCCCACACCTGGGCGCGTCCAGTGCGGTCCAGATCGTCGAAATACTCGGAGAAACCGGCCAGCAGATCGGCCTTGGTGAACAGCATGTAGATCGGCAGGCGCAGGCCCAGCCGTTCGGTGAGTTCCTTGATCCGCCGCCGTATCGCGCGCGCATGATCCAGCCGCTCGCCCTGCGGCGCCTGCGCCAGTTCCGGAGCGCCTATCGCCACCATTACGCCATTCAGCGGCTGGCGCGGGCGGGTGCGTTTCAGCAGGTCCAGAAAACCTTCCCAGCCGGCGCGGTCCACGGCGGCGTCCGAATCCTGCGTCGTGTAGCGGCCGGCGGTATCGATCAGCACTGCTTGCTCGGTGAACCACCAATCGCACAGCCGCGTGCCGCCGACGCCCGCCACCGCGCCCTGCCCCATTTCTGCTGCGAGCGGGAATTTCAGGCCGGCATTCAGCAGCGCGGTGGTCTTGCCCGCACCAGGTGGGCCGATGATGACATACCACGGCTGTTCATACAGATAGCCGCGCGTGCCGCTGGCGCGGCGAAGCAAGGCGAGTGCCGTACTCAGCTTGTCGCGCAGATTGGCGACCTCTTCCGCCCGTGCCGCCTCCCCCGGCGAAACTGCGGCCACACCTTCGGCGAGCGCCTGGTCCGCGCGGCGACGGCGCCGGTGCGCCCAAAAATTCGCCCCCGCCCAGACGAGCAGAATGACCACGCAGACAACCGCCCGCACGATCACGCCCGCCAGAAATTCCAGCGCCGGCCCGAGGAAGCAGACCAGCAGGCACAGCAGCGCGGCGCCGATGAAACTCAGCGTCCAGCGGGAGGTAAGGAAACGCCACAATCCGCGCATCGCTCAACTCTGCCGGTGGAGGATGACTTCGATGCGGCGGTTCTGCACTCGCCCAACCGCGGTACTGTTGGAGGCCAGCGGCTCGGCCGGGCCCCTGCCATCGGCCGTCAGACGCGCCGGATCGTCAATGGATTGCGCAATGATCGCGCGTGCCGCGCGCGCACGCGCTTCGGAGAGTTGCAGGTTGGACGGGAAACGCACCGAACGGATCGGCTGATTGTCGGTATAACCGGCAATCGTCACCGGCCCCGGCTCGGTCTTCAGCGCGGCGCCAATACGGCCGAGCAACGGCTCGAAACGCGTCTCCAGCCCGGCGCTGCCGGAGGCGAACATGCCGGCCCCGCTGATGCGCACGATCGGCACCGCCTCCGTTCCCACAACGGAGACCAGATGCTGGGCGATCTCCGGCGCCAGGAAGGTGCGCAGGCGGTCCAACGCGCCGGCCTCCGCAGGCGGCGGCGGCAGGCTGACCGGCGCGCTGCGCGTAATGGCAGGCATGGCGGTTGGCGGGACCGCGGCCAAGCGATCAAAAACGGTGTCCGAAGCGGTGTTCAGGCCGAAAAGCAAATAAGCGAACAGGCAGCCTACCACCGCAAGCCCCGCCACGACCGCGACCCAGATCGGCAATTCGGCGAGGCGCGGCCGGTAGGGTGCATCCACGCCGCGCCAGTGCGGCGACAGCCCCTGCTCGGGCGGCAGGCGCAGGCGGGCGATCGTGCTATAAACCTGCTCCCGCACGCCTTCGAGTTCGGCCGGGCCGCGCGGGGATAGGCGATACTGGCCCTGAAATCCCAGCGACAGGCAGTAATACATCAGCTCGATCACCGGCAAATTGGCCGCGGGCGCCTGCAGCACCTGCTTGAGCACCGCAAAGAAGCCCTCGCCGCTGCGCACCTGCTGGTGGAAGGTCGACACCAGCGAGTGCGCGCCCCAGGCACTCTCAGCACCCCAGGGTGTCGCCAGCACCACGTCATCCAGGCTGGCGCACAACGCGTAATGGGCCGGACGAAGCTGGTCCAGTGCAACGCCGCCGTCGCGCGCCACCTGTTCGAAACGGCGCAGCTCGGCCACCGCGCGGTCGCGCAGATCGCCCGCATCGGGCGCGCGCAGCGTGTTGCGCAGCCTGGCCATCAGCGCCAGCAGGGCAGCGGCTGCGGCCAGCAATGGGCTGCTGCCTACGGCGATGGTGTCAGGCCCGCTGGCCGGAGCCACGGCTGCTTGCGTCGGAAGGGTTTGCTGCGGTTCGGGCGGCGGGGGCGCGGCGCCGCGGCGTCCACCGGGTGCCGGAATGAACATCGTCCGGTCTGAGTCGTGCGGCTCGGCAAAGGGATTATCGCTCATGCCTAGCCTTGTTGGTCATGGGACAAGAAAAGCAAGAAAGCGCTTCTTTTTGAACAAAAAAGCCAAACCATTGCAATCATATACTTGAGTCAGGAAGCGGGCCATACCGTTTCTATAGGGCATGATCGACGAACCCAAAACCCTTGTTGAAGCCATTCGCCATTTCGCAGACCTGGACGTGACCTCGCCGCTAACGCTGCGCTTCGCTGGCCGGAAGGCGTGTGCTGCCCCACCTGCGGCCGGGCGGACGTTCGCTTTTTGGCCCACCGCCGAATGTCGGAAGGCAAGGGCGAGCGTCCCCGCAAGTAATTCACGGCCACTGTGGCTGACTGCCAACTGCAAGAGGGGCGTCAGCTCCTACGAAATCAATCGCGGCATCGATGTCATGCAAAGACATCGCGCAAGCGCAACCCAGACTGAAAGTGAGCCTTGGCGCCATTATGAAAAGCTCAACGCCTGGCTCAGTTTTATTCTTTCTGGACGACCATCTCTTTCCGTTCGCTGTCTCTTGAACGTCTCCTTGTCCAACAGCGTAGTTATCTCCCAAGCTGGTATAACGATGGTCATGGCGCTTGCGATCTCAATATCATCCCCAGTTCGCAGTGCGCGCTCTTCAACTAGCCTCAACGTTGTTTGCTCTCGAAATTGCCCTCTGTGGACACCAGCTAACGCAAGAAAGGCGTTCATCGGGTGAAACATTTGTGCGCGGCCATTGAAACCGACTTGATTCATGTCGTCGTAGGGAGTTCGCCATATCCAGACCGGCGAACCTGAGAAGCCAGATCTGGATCGCATGTCATTGAGGAACGCCGGGCGCTCAATCGTATCATCGAGTCCCAGCCTTACCGGCATCGCGTCGTCTGGCATTGCAGCGATAAGCCCAAACCGTCCAACGGGCAAATTCTTCTGACCGCCCGAGTGGTCCGCGAACAACCCCAACATTACGGTCTGGTCGCCTATTCCGATGTCTCGGTAGAATATCTTTGCATGTGTAACAAAGCTACTTTCATCAACCCAAGTTATGTCGTCAATAAACGCGTAAGTCTCGCAGTCGAAGCTCAGAAAGTCCGTAACATCAACTGCCGCCAAATCGTCCGTATCAGACCATATCCATTCGGCCGGGTCCAACTCTATCATTCTGGTTTCATCTTGACTTTTATTTATTCTTATAGAGTAGTATTTCTGAACGGCGTGTCGATTGGAAACAGCATATACGTGAAATGTCCTGTCTAGAACATCTGATTGCCTCGCAACAAAAAAACCGGTAGCACCTGGTCCGACAAGCGCGCCGGTTTGAGGGTTCTGTCCGAACAGAAAGAAGACGCAACGCTCAATTTCTCGTGCTATGCGAGCCATGCCTACTGCAACCCATTGACCCAAAGGCGTGCGCGACGCGCCCAAAATAATTCGCTATCCATATTAAAAATCGAGATCACTGAAATCGATCCCCCTGATGCCATCGCTATGAACCCCGGGCCTGCAGTGGGTCAAGTATTTGTTACAAAACTTGTACTTTTGGCGAACAATCATCACGCACCTCGGATTGCCCATAATTCCATCCACAAACCTGGGAAATCACCGGACACGTGGATGGCAAAACCACCCGACGACTGCATCTGTTGCCAGTGCGGCGCATTGCGGTCCAGCTCGAAATACGTGGCGTTGGCGTAAAACGGCAATTGCCTTGGCGCCACTGCCATGGCCGACACCTCAATGCCCGGCAACTGAACGTTGACCAGGTCCGTGATCTGCTCCACCGCGCCGATCTTGACCTGGCGCGGAAAACGAGCGCGCAACGTTTCCGCCGGCACGTCCGCGCGCACGGCCAAAACGAATTGCGCTGCGCGCAAAACGCCGCGATCGGTGATCTGGCCGACCCGCACGCCAAACCGCGTCTCGCGCAGCGGAATGGCGACGGCATTCGGATCGATCGTTGCCGCAAGCGAGCGCCGCACATCGGCCACCACCGGCGCAAAGCTGCGCTGCAGATCGTCATGGCGATAGGCCGGATAGCTGTTCGGCCGCCTTGTGACCGTGTTCGTGAACGTGGCGAATTCAGCCGCAATCTGCACCAGCGCCGCGTAGAAATCCGCAGGATGCACCTGGCCGGCCTCGGCCCAGTACGACAGCAGCGCCTGCCAGCGATTAATCACCTGGAGCAGCAGAAAATCGGTGACCTCGGCCACGCCACGCTGGCCAGGCGTGGTCACCCGCGCCGCCAGCGCCTCGCCCCTCTGTTGAAGCATGCCGGACAATTCGGTGAGCAGCCCGGCCAGGGGCGACACGGCGGCCGCCAGAAGTGCCGGCGGCATCCAGCGGTCATCGAGCTGCACACGCTTGTCGGCACCGATTTCGGTAATGCGCGCCAGACCGATGCACAGGAAGCCGCTGCGGTTCTCGTCTTCCAGCATGTAGCGCAGGCGCAGCCGGCCAATCTGCAATTCCGCCGGCTGGGGCGAGGCGGAATGGGTGTCGAACGCCTCGAAGCTGGACAATGACCAGCGCGCCTCGCTGGCATCCCCGCTCGCCACTTCGACCGCGCCGGCCTGTCCGATGGGCACGGCGAGGTAGACCACCTGATTGCGCGTATTGGCCGGCACATCCAAGGGCGTCGGGTGCCCGGCATCCCGCGGCACGGCAAAAACCGTTCCGTCTTCGAACACGCCGTCGGCGGACAGCGCGGCGAAGCGGCCGGTGGCCAGCAGGTCCCGGTCGAGCGCGAGCGAGGTGATGCCCCAGGGGTGCGGCCGCAATGCGGCGACGCGGCCGCGCAAGGTCGTTTCGAGCCAGCGATCCTGTTGCTGGAAATGCTGGGCGCGCAGGAACATGCCTTCCTGCCAGAGGACGCGGTTTGTCCAGGTCATACAGGAAACATATCAAAAGCGAAGATTGGGGGGGATGTGCCATCCCCCCCAAACCCCCCGTCATTATTTAAGGCGAGACCTAAAAATCGACGGGGGGTCTGGGGGCTTGTGCGGAAAAAGGCGGCGCATGCGCCGCCCCGCACAAGGCACATCTCCCCCAGCCTTCCTTCAAACCGCACCCTCACTTCAACACCGCCGACAGCTTGCCAATACTCAGCGTCAGCTTCGTCGGCCCATTGGCCGCGAGCGGCCCCATCGCCCGCCAGCTCGCCTGGTCGATGTCGCGGAACAGCACCGCCACACCCAAAAACTGCGCGCCCATCTTTAACCGGCGCACAAGCGTCCTGGTCTGGCCGGGCGTCTGCACGATCGTTTCCGAGCCGAGCAGATCCGCACCCAGCGTGGCCGTATCCCGATCGCTCAGCGCAAACACGTCGGCACGCTCGAACGCACCGGTCGCTTCCAGCTGATACAGCTTTACCGCAACCGGCGCCGGCTTGCCGTTTTGTTCCGGGTTCTGATCCGCGCCCGATTTCAAAATAAGGGTCAGCACCGGAGGCGCCGGAGGCGGCGGCGGTGTCGAGCAGCCCTGCACGACCAGGCAAACGGCGGCAATAAGCAGGAAACGTCGGGTCGGCACGATCACGTAGGGGGTTCCTTGCTCCGCAGATCGGCGGTCACGCGTTCATAGGCTGCGGCAAAGGCGCGGCCAAACGCATCATCGAGCTTTTCGCCCAGCGATTCATGGATTTTCCTGTATTCCGCCTCGTAGAGACCGAAAGCGTGAGCGCGGCGTTGCGCCGGCAGCAGGCCGCCCTCCGCCGCCGACTTGAACCGGGCCGGATCCAGGCGGCCAAGCAGGTCGCGCACCGCATCCTGCATCGCCGCCATGGTAGCGACTTCGTGGTGCCTTATGTCGGCCAGCGCCCCGTCCACCGCCTCCCTGGCGGTCATGTCTGTGCGCCGGCCGGTGCCGAGCAGGGCGGCAAGCGCGTCATCGTCACCGGCGGCGAATTTCAGCGGATTGTTGTGCCGGGCGCGAACCATGGTCTGGTCGATGCGAAAGGCGCTCTTGATTTCGGCACGCGCGATCAGCACGCCGCGCAGACCACGCACGAAGGCGCGGAAAGCGGCCCCCGCCTCCCGCATGGCGGATACAGGGTTTTCGAGCCGCGCGTCGGCCATGCCCGCGCCAATCAGGAACGCCTCCAGGATCTGGCCGTCCGCGGCGCCGGCGACCGAAGGAGGGGTATGTGCGACCGGACCCGCATTGCCAGAAGCCGGCGTCGCGGGCGCCGCGCCGGCATCCGCCGGATAGCCGGGCTGCGGCAGCGGCGACGAGACCGGCCCGGGAGCAGGCGTTGCCTCCGGTTGAGCAGGTCGCGCCAAGCCGGCGAGTTCATCATCCCACCCCGCCGGCAGCATCGTGCGCGCCATAGGCGGCAGCAGGGCATCGGCCTGCGCGGGCGAGTGGTCCTGCTGGGCCGCGGGGCGCGGCGGCGGCGCGGCCAGCAGCTCGGCGGCAAAATCGTCCGGCAGACGGACGGAGGGCGGGGCGAACGGGTCGTCATTCAGGCCGCCAGGTGGCAGCGCCGCGCGCGGCCGGGACAACTCGTTGATCGACCCGTGGTCGGACGTAAACGGCGTGCCGATCTCCCCGACCCGAGCCGCCCCGCCCATTCCGCCAGTCGAAAAAGCCGGCTTGGCGAAGGGGTCCGCGAAGCTGCCCGCGGCCGGTGCGCCACCGCCAAAAGCGGGCTGGCCGGCCGCCAAGCCCGGCGGTGCATAAGGCTGCTCAACCAGGGCGATTTCGATTTCGTAAGGTCCCAGGCCAAGCCTGTCCCCATCCCGCAAGGCGCGGCTCGGGCGTGCCTGCGGCGCCGGCTGGCCGTTCAGCATCGTGCCATTGGTGCTGGTGTCTGTCACCGTCCACGCGCCGCCTGCAAAGCCGATGGTGCAATGGCGGCGAGAAATTTGCGGCTGCGCGCTGGGGTCTCGCAGCACCCAATCCGCACCCGGCCCGCGCCCGAGAACCAGCTCGCCGCCTTCCAGCCGCCTGGTTTCAGGGCCGACCCGGTCAGGGCACCGCAAAATGGTCAGCGTCAGCGTCATCCTGCTACAAGCCGATTAGTACGGTCAGACACGATAGTGAGCGTGACAGGGGACCGGCACGTCCGCATCAGCTGGCCTCCGGCAGTGTGGCGGCGGCGAGCGGTGCGCCCTCAGCCTCGGGCGCAAGGCGGCCCGTGCCACCATCGGCGATCGCGCGTCCAGCCTCGATAAAGCGTTGCAGGCGGACCGGCCGCCTCTCCGGCCTGTCCCGAACCGCGGCCAGCAGCGTGCTGCCGACCGCCGCCGTTCCGGCCAGATGCGGCGCAGGCGCCACCGGCGCCTGCCCGACCGGCGCCATCGAGTCACCCGCCCAGAATGCCGCGACCGCCGCCCAGGCCTCAGGTGTTGCGAAATTGGCTTCCTGCGCGTGTTCAAAGGCCTGCCGGCGCAACGCGTCATCGCCGCGAAACACCCAGCTTTCCGCCGCCTCCAGCGCACGCTGATCAGCCAAACTGAGTGCCGCCGGCGCGGTGTGTCGGGCGCACATGCAGGACCACCATACAGCTTCGCGCTGCGGCAAAGCGTGGGCGATCAGGCGCACCGCCTCGGTGTGGTAGCCCCCGGCCTCCAGGCGTGCCAGCAAGGCGGCCGGGTCGGCCTGGCCATTGGCGCAAGCCGCCGCCTCGCCGGACAACGAAAGAAGCGGGGCGAGCTCGGCGACGGTCTTGCCGCGCAGCTTTGCCAAAGGCTGGCCGGTGAGCATGCCGGGAGGGGAAGGCTGCGCTGCCATGGCCGCTTCAATTCACCGTCACGATGCCGCCCTTGAGGACCAGCATGCCATCCGCGTTGACCTGCACCATCGGGCCCTGCACCTGTACGGATGCCTGAGCCTGGACCTGGACCTGCACCCCTTTTATCGTAATGCCGCTGGGATCGATGGTAATCGAATTCCCCCCAACCTTGAGGGTGATGGACTTCATCGCCTCCATGCTGGCGGCACCAGTGGAAATGGCAATCGTCAGATCGCCGCTCTGCACCGTCAGCTGATCGCCGCCTGCCTGGATCGTGGCGGCGCGGCCTTTGGCCACCGTAATGGTCTGGGTGTTGCTGACCGTCAGGCTGTCATTGTTCTCGACCTCGCGCGTCATATCCTTTTCGGCATGGAAATAGACCAGCTCGCTGCCCTTCTTGTCGTCGAAGGAGAGTTCGGAGAAATTGCTGGTCGCACCCTGCGTGGTCGAGCGGCTGCGAAAGCCGCTTTTGGTCTCCTCGGCCGTGACCGCGAATGGCGGCACCATGTTGGCGTTGTAGAAGCCGCCGACGACGACCGGCCGATCCGGATCGCCATCCATGAATGCGACCGCGACTTCACTGCCGACGCGCGGCAAATGCTGCCAGCCCCAGCTATTGCCCGCCCAGGGCTGAATGACACGCACCCAGACCGCCTGGGCCGCAACTGTATCGGCGCGATGGTCCCAGAACAGCCGCACCTTGATGCGGCCAAGCGAGTCCGCGTGGATCTCCTCGCCCGCCGCACCTAGCACGATGGCGCCGAAAATGCCCGCCATGACCGGGCGCCGCGCCGTCAGCCCCTGGCGCCAGGTGGTGGCGTAGGGAAAGGCCGAGAGCGTATTGCTGTAATCGGGCTCCCCGCTGCCGGTGGTCCAGCTTTCATCGGTGCCGTGATGAGATACCGCGCGCACGACATAGGGTACGCTGCCGGCCCCGGTGAACGGGTCGCGCAACAGGGTGAAGCGGCCACCCGGCATCAGCGTATGGTTGCTGCCCGCGGCATCGGTCAGCGCGAAGGCCGCATCGGCCGCTTGCACGGCGAGCTTGGAGCGTGCGGTCACCACCGAAGGGTCCACGCTGAGGGCGGGCCAGCGCATCACATCCCGGTTCGCGGCACCCGAGGTATCCAGCGTGCTGGTGGTGGTGGCATCCGGCAATTGGGAGGGATTGGCCGGGTCGTAATCCATCAACTGCACCACGCCCAGGCTGGTGGAGCTGACCTGACGCCAATCGACCAATGTATCGATATTCTCGCCCGCGTGAACGACGGCCAGGACCGGGCTGGGCGAGCTTTGAAAGCCGGAATTGCTGTCCGTGACGACCAGGGTGTGATCGCCCGTGGTGTGGGTGAAATAATAGTACAGCCCGGCCTCCTCCATCAGGCGGCTGACGAAATGCAGGTCGGTTTCGTTATATTGGGTGACGTAGTCCAGCGTCGGCAGCGAACCGAAAAGCTTGAGCTGGAGGGTCTGGCCCGCCTCGCCGCACAGCGTTGTCAGCACATCGGATGCCGTGACCTGCTGGAAGATGCGGCAATCGGCGGTCTGGCCCATGAACCACAGCCGGGGCACGATGGAGAGCGTGTAGCGGTACATGTCACGCACCGGCAGGCCGCTGGCCGTCATCGCGCGCACCATGCCGTGGAAGAGGCGCACCTGGGTGTCGTGCGTTACCGACAGGCTTACAGGCTTGAACAGGAGCGTGTCTGCGGCGATGGCGGCCTGGGTGGAGACGGCGTCCACCGAGAGGCTGTAGGGCGCGCTGATCTGCTCCTCGGCATGGAAGGCCACGGGGGAGAGCACGCCATCACCGAGGGGCGTGGTTAGCGCGAGCAGACGGTTGGTGTCGTCGATCGGCATGCCTGTTCCTTGCGGCCGCACCGCGTCTCACGGGCTGGCGCCGGACATGTATAGCGTAGAAGCGTAATGTTGCCGAGCCTAGGCCTTGTGGGTAGCGGGTCTATCGCGATCGGCGTCGCGCGGGGCTGGTCACATCGGACCGGCTGGGGGAGCTGGCGCTTCCTTCAGCACGCACCGCGTGCTAGCATCGACTAGCAAAGAGATCGAGACCGTTGCATGGCCAGCGTGCTGATCCGAAATGTCGATGAAGCGCTTCACCAGCGCTTGAAGGAGCGCGCTGCCTCACACCGGCGCTCCCTGGAGGAGGAGGCGCGCGAGTTGCTGCGGGTGGGCGTGGCTTGCCGGGGTGCGCCTGGGCGCGAGAACCTGGTGGACATCGCCAGCAATCTGTTCGGCGCGGCGCACGGCGCGGAGCTCAGCCTGCCACCACGTGGCGGCGCGCCGGCGCGCAGGCTACCAGATCTCGGCGATGAATTGACCAAGGAAGAGGAGGGCGTTTGATCCTGCTGGACACCCACGTCATCTCCGAACTGGTGCGGCCGGCGCCCCACCCGGCCGTGCTGGCGTATGTGCGCGCATTGGCACCCGAAACCGCCTTCACCGCCGCGATCTGCGAGGCAGAAATCAGCTACGGCCTGGCACGGCTTCCGACTGGCCAAAGACGGGACGACCTCGCCTCCCGGCTCGCCACCCTGTTCGCAAGCGGGTTTGGCAAGCAGATCCTGCCGTTCGACAGCCTGTGCGCGAGTCATTACGGCGCGATCCGCGCCGCGCGCGAAGCCGCAGGCCGGTCCATAACCGTGGAGGACGCCATGATTGCAGCCACAGCGCGCGCCTATGGTGCCAAGGTGGCGACGCGCAACGTGGATGATTTCCGGGGGTGTGGCGCCGGAATTGTCGATCCGTGGCGCATGGCGTGACAGCCGGTTCCCGATCGTGCGCGGCCCGACTCGCGCAGCCGAGACCCTATTCAATGGTGAGCATCAATCTGGCTGGGGGACCTGGATTCGAACCAAGGCTGCCCGGGTCAGAGCCGGGAGTTCTACCGCTAAACTATCCCCCAACGGCGCAGGCGGCGGCCATAGCATGCAGGCTCCAGGTCAGGCAAATCGGCCGGGCGTGCCTCAGCCGCCTTTCAAGCCCCGTAGCCGCCGCCATAGCGACGGCGCGCGCGCAGGGCTGGGGGCAAAGAGAACCGCGGCATGGGACAAGGCTGCGTGCGTGTCGCCGAAGACTCGCGGCGCGCTACCCTCTGCCTGAGCCAGCATGCTGCCGCTTGCCACCCGCCACAGCGTCAGGGCCGGCCGTGACGAGGCCAGGCTGCGCACCATCACCATCTCCTCGAATTCCGCACCATCCAGCACTTGGCCCAACAGGATGTTCATCGTCAGCCCCCGCCCTTCGGCCCAGGCGCGGATGAAGACCAGCTCGTGCACCGGAAAGGCCAGCCCGTAAGGGGCTCTGACGCGAATGGGAGAGCTTGCTTGCATGGCCGGTTCCTGAGCTGACGGGCTGGGCTGGAGGTGCACGCGATACTCTGCCGACAAGTCGTTTAGACTTCGTTTGTATTCGACGTAGGCGCCCACCCCCTGGCGCAGCGCCCGCCGTGCTGGTTACATGGCGCGATAAGAAAAGCGGGGGGGCAAGTCATGGCGCGCGTGGCACTCGTGACCGGGGGAACCAGGGGCATAGGGGCAACCATTGCCACCACACTGAAGGCGGCAGGCCGGACCGTGGTTGCCAGCTACGCCGGCAACGATGCGGCCGCTGCGGCCTTTCACGCCGCAACCGCCATTCCCACGATGAAATTCGATGCCGGCGACTTCGCGCAATGCAGCGATGCCGTCCGTCGTATCGAAGGCGAACACGGCCCCATCGAAATCCTGGTCAACAATGCCGGCATCACGCGTGACGGCACGATGCTGAAGATGACGCGCGATATGTGGGATGCGGTGATCGACACCAACCTCGGCAGTTGCTTCAACATGTGCAAGCTGACGTTCGAGGGCATGCGCGCCAAGAAATTCGGCCGTGTCGTCAATGTGGGATCGATCAACGGGCAGGCAGGACAATACGGTCAGGTCAATTACGCCGCCGCAAAATCAGGCATTCACGGGTTCACCAAGGCACTGGCGCAGGAAGGCGCGCGGTTCGGCATTACCGTCAATGCCATTGCGCCCGGCTATGTGGATACGGAAATGGTGCGTGCGGTGCCGGAGGATGTGCTGCAGAAGATCATTGCGCGTATTCCGATGGGCCGGCTGGGGCGGGCGGATGATATTGCGCGCGGGGTGCTGTTTTTGACGGCCGATGACGCGGATTTCATTACGGGATCTACGTTGTCTGTCAATGGGGGACAGCATATGTATTAGGGAAGGCAAGATGCTTCTTTTTCTGAAGAAAAAGAAGCAAAAAGACTTTTGTCAGTTTTCTTCTTTTTTTCAAAAAAGAAGACCTTCCTTCCTACATATACCTCTCCCAAACGCGCGCCCTTATCTCCGCCGCATGCTCCCACCAGGACCGCTGCCGCCAATCCTGCAGCGTCACCTCCCGCCCACGCGCCATCCAGCCCTCGAGCATCGCCACCACATCGCGCGCCGTATCGCGCCCGAGCACCACGGCATCGGCCTCGTTATTGAAGGAAAAACTCCGCCGATCGAGGTTGCTGCTGCCGATGCAGGACCACACCCCGTCAACCACCGCGGCCTTGGCGTGCAGAAAACCGTCGGTCAGTTCGTGGATGCGCACGCCCGCATCCAGCAGCCTGCCATATAATGACCTTGCCGCGTGCCAGGCGCCATGCACGTCCGAATACCCCGCCAGGATCAGATCGACGCGCACACCGCGCTGGGCGGCGTCAGCCAGCATCTGCCATTCGGCGCGCGTTGGCACGAAATAGCCGGTGGTCAGGATGATGCGCGTGCGCGCCATCTGCACCGCGGTGTGGATGCCGCGGAAATAGAGCTGGCGCGCCTCGTGCGGCAGGCTGCCGGCGATGCGCACGATCTCATGGCCTGCGCGCGGCAGCGGCGGGTAGAGATTGCAGGCAGGCAGATCCTCGCCGCCGTGGCGCTGCCAGGTATCGAGGAACAGCACCTGAGCCTGCGCCACGACCGGGCCGCGAATGGCAATGGCGCAATCGTGCCAGTAGCCGTCCTTGGCGTGGTCCGGCGTGCCCGCCTCGGGCGGATTTTCATAGACGCGCGAGAGGTTGACGCCGCCGGTGAAAGCCAGGTGGCCATCAATGATCATGATCTTGCGGTGATCGCGGTCGTTCAGATGCCAGACGAAGTGCTTTCTCAGCGGATTGACGGGATGGAATTCCAGCACGTACGCGCCGTCATCCGATAGCGCGTCGAAAAAGCCGTCCGGCGTGTGCAGGCTGCCCACGCTGTCATAGATCAGCGCCACCTGCACGCCGCGGCCGAGCGCGGCCAGCAGCACGTCCAGCAACGAGCGGCCCGCGTGATGTACGTTGTCGAAAATGTAGTATTCGAGGTGGATGTGATCGCGCGCCCGATCGAGTGCGGCAAACATGTCGGCGAAGGCGGCATCGCCGCTGGCCAGCAGCGTGATGCCGTTGCCTGAAAGCAGCGGGCAGTCGGAGACGGGTTCATGCGCGCCCGCATGGCGCTGCAGGGCTTCGTCCTCGATCTCTGCCGGCTCGTCCATGCGGGCGGGCAACGTGGTTCGGCGCGCGGCGTTCCCCAAAACTGCCAGAAAACACGTGATCCTGCCAATGTGGCGCAAGCCCGTGCGGGTAGCCGAATTGATGACGGGGGGTCCGGGGGGGGGCTCCCCCGGCTTTTTCCGAAGTGTCAGCCCCTCAATAATTTCAGCACTGCGGAATAGAGAGGCCGGCTCAAGCGTCTCTTCTATATGAGACGCCACGGCCGCAGTGCAGAAACCTGTCCTCGACTGCCGGGGTGCTCACCGAGAAGGAGCTTGATGCCATGAAAGCGCTCATGACCATCGTCGTGGTCCTACCCCTGGTTGTCGTCAACGTGGACGCCGTCGCGGCAAGTTTCGGCGGCAACTACCAGGTGAGTGTTACCGAGACGCAGCACAACAACGGGAACTACTGCCTCACGCTGACCGACGGTGGCCGGAACAGGGGCGAGGCTTCAATCCCAGGTGATCCATACGGCACATTTCAGCTCATAGACCACACGATCGTAGTGGCCGTTGAGATACAGGGCGATAACGGTCAGAATTCCGGCCTGGTGGTGACTGCCGCTGCCCGGAACGGTAGTATCGGCAAAGGCGTCACCGCGCTCATCTACGGCGGGGAAATGACCTACGTAGGTAGGGCGGTCTTTGGTATGAAAGGCAGTTGCTGACAGCAAGGCCGGGGAATGCGCCCCGGCCTTTCAAGATTTACACGAATGTCAAAATGACCACTACTTTGCCGGATGCATGATCATGGCAGAAAGCGTCCGGCCGCCTGCTTCGGGGCCGTCTTTGGTCATATACATCTTTCCGTCATGCATGAAGAAAATCATGCCTGCACCCACAGGCTTGGCGTTCTTCATGATCATGCCGGCCATGGCCGGATCAGCAATCTGCCGCCTGACACCTTGTCCGCTTGGTATAATGACCATGGACAGGCTTTCCAGAAATGCAAAAGGATGCACCTGGTTATCGGCACACCCTCGCCTTAACCGATTGCAAAATGCCCCGCCGTGCCGACAGCGGCGACGGCACATGCAGTAGCTATCCATCGTTTCATGTGTGTTTTCCTCAAAGGGCTTGACATCGGTGCTCTTACCACATCAGACCGTCTGAGGCTCAATGCGATTGCGATCGGGATGCAGCGCCCGTCCACCGCCTTGGACAGCATGTCCGGCACCATGGCCAGGTTCCGACATGGCTCGCCGGTGGACATGGCCTAGGGAGTCTGCGTTACGCCCTCGAGCACGAAAGCCGACCTATACAAAAATCTTCGGGCGCAGGGAAGGCTGGGGGAGATGTGCCATCCCCCCAGACCCCCCGTCGATTTTTAGGGCCTCGTCTTCAATAATGACGGGGGGTCTGGGGGGGATGGCACATCTCCCCCCGCCTTTCTCTTCCCTCATGCGGCACGATTTTCCACCAACTCGCTCACCACGCCAGGGTCAGCCAGCGTGGAGGTATCACCCAAGCTGTCGGTTTCCTTAGCCGCAATCTTGCGCAGAATACGCCGCATGATCTTGCCCGAGCGCGTCTTGGGCAAAGCCGGTGCCCACTGAATTTCATCGGGTGCGGCAATCGGCCCGATCTCGCGCCGCACCCAGGCCACAAGCTCGCGCCGCAAATCTTCGCTGGGCTCAATCCCACCGCGCAGCGTCACATAAGCATAAATCCCCTGCCCCTTCAGATCGTGCGGAAAACCGACAACAGCTGCCTCGGCCACCTTGGGGTGCCCCGCCAGCGCGCTTTCCACCTCCGCCGTGCCCATGCGGTGGCCGCTGACATTGATCACGTCATCCACGCGCCCGGTGATCCACCAATAGCCATCGGCGTCGCGGCGCGCGCCATCGCCGGTGAAATAGCGGCCGGGATAGGTCGTGAAATACGTCTGCACGAAGCGCGCGTGATCGCCAAAGACGGTGCGCATCTGCCCAGGCCAGCTATCGGTGATGCACAAATTGCCTTCCGCCGCACCCTGCAGCTCCACGCCTTCGCCATTGACCAGGATCGGAAACACGCCAGGCAGCGGCAGCGTCGCACTGCCGGGTTTCTGCGCAATCGCACCTGGCAGCGGACTGATCAGAATGCCGCCCGTTTCGGTCTGCCACCAGGTATCGACGATCGGGCAACGCTCCTCGCCCACGACACGATAATACCACAGCCACGCTTCGGGATTGATCGGCTCGCCCACGCTGCCCAAAATCCGTAATGACGCGCGGCTGCTCGCGCGCACCGGCGCGTCGCCATCGCGCATCAGTGACCGCAAAGCAGTTGGCGCAGTATAGAAGATATTGACCTGGTGCTTGTCGATCACTTGCCAGAATCGCCCGCTATCGGGGTAGCTCGGCACGCCTTCGAACATCAATGTGGTCGCACCATTGGCCAGCGGGCCATAGACGATATAGGTGTGTCCGGTTACCCAGCCGACATCGGCCGTGCACCAGAACACCTCGCCCGGCTTGTAGTCGAACACCAGCGCGTAGGTGAAAGCCGCCCACACCAGATAGCCGCCGGTGGTGTGCAGCGCACCCTTGGGTTTGCCCGTGCTGCCGCTGGTATAGAGGATGAACAGCGGATCTTCGGCACCCATCGGCTCGGGCTCGCAATCAGGCAAGGCCGCCGCCAGCAATGCCGCGTAATCATGATCCCGCCCGGCCTGGCGCAGCACATCGGCGCCGGTCACCGCAACCACGATCACGTTGGCCACAGTCGGGCATTGCGCGAGTGCGGCGTCCGCATTCTCCTTGATCGCCACGCTGCGTCCGCCGCGCCGCCCCTGATCGGCGCAGATCAGCATGGTGCTGCCGCAATCCTGTATGCGATTGGCCAGGCTGTCGGGCGAAAACCCGCCGAACACCACGGAATGAATGGCGCCGATGCGTGCGCAGGCCAGCATCGCCACGGCCGCCTCAGGCACCATGGGCAAATAAATCGTCACGCGGTCGCCACGCGCAACGCCAAGCGCCTTTATGGCATTGGCCAGCCTGCACACCTCCTCGTGCAGCGCGCGGTACGTGATGCGCCGGGATGCCGTCGGATCATCGCCTTCCCAGATTATCGCAATCTGGTCGGCGTGGTTTGCCAATTGCGCGTCCAGGCACACGGCAGATGCGTTCAGCCGCCCGTCCTCGAACCATTTTATGGAAACGTCGCCGTCGAAGCTCGTGTTCTTGATCACGGTCGGCGGGCTGATCCAGTCGATGCGCTTGGCCTGCTCGGCCCAGAAATGTTGCGGATCCCTCGCGGCATGGTTCTGCATCAGGCGATAGGCCTCGGCATTGACACGCGCGCTGGCAGCGATGGCGGGCTTGACGTGGATCAGAATGTCGTCGGCCATTGTGGCACCTCTCCTAGGTCGGCGTGGTCTTTGCCACACGCATCAGCAAGCTACGCGCTTGCGGGCGAGACAGGGAAGATTCTTCTTTTTCTGTAGAAAAAGAAGCAAAAAGACTTTTGCTATTTAGGGCCGCGGCCGCCCCAACAAATCGTGATAGAACGACCGTCTTCCACACGCCCGGGTTGAGTGCTTTAACGCTCGTTCGCGTAAGGAGACGTTATGGGAACAATCCGGCACCTCGGCAACGCCGCGCTCACCCTGCTGGCCGCTTCGGCCGCCCAGGCGCAAAACGCAGGGCCCGCCATCACCGTGGATGGCAGTGCGCCACGCCACAAAATCAGTGAGGACATCTACGGCATGGCCGCCTACGGCGTGGACCCGAACTTCCAGGCCGCCGCGCGCCTGCCGGTGCTGCGCTGGGGCGGGGATGGCACGACGCGCTACAACTGGCAGGTCGATAGCAGCAACGCCGGCTTTGACTGGTATTTCATGGGCGGTGACGGCGTGCAAACCCCCACCCCGAGCGGCGGCCCGGACGCGCTGGTGCTGGCCGACCAGGCGACGCACAGCCAGACGCTGCTGACAATTCCGATCATCCCCTACATCAATAACAGCTCGCTGTGGTCGTGCAGCTTTCCGGTCAGCGTCTATGGACCGCAGCAATCGACGAACCCGTATGTGTTTCCCAACAACGAAACCTGCGGCAACAGCATTGCAATGGACGGCACGCAGTTGATCGACACCGACATCCTGATCAATCACATCGCCAATGCCCCCTCGATTCAGCAAGCGTGGGTGCAACACCTCGTCGACCGCTTCGGCACGGCCAGGAAAGGCGGCGTAGAATTCTACCAGATGGACAATGAGCCGTTCGGCTGGGCCAACACGCATAGGGACGTGCAGCCCACGCAACCGACCTATGATTTCATCCTGTCCCAGACCCAGCAATATGCGCCGGCGGTCAAGCAGGCCGATCCCGGTGCACTGATCCTTGGGCCCTCGGATTTCGGCTGGCCGGCCTATGTCGGCAACGGCCCGGAAATCCAGGAACATGGCGGCCTGTGGAACGCACCATGGTATTTGCAGCAGATGGCGCTGTATGAAGCCAACAACCATGTGCGTCTGCTCGACTATTTCGATGAGCATTACTACCCGAGCTACGCCAGCCCGCCCGATGACGCGACGCTGCTGCAATCGACGCGCTCGCTGTGGGATCCAAGCTACATAGACCCGAGCTGGATCGGCCAATATTACGGCGCGATCTACTTGATCCCCCGCATGCAGGCCTGGGTGCAGCAATACGATCCCGGCATCAAGGCCGCCATCAGCGAGTATAGCTGGGGCGACCCGTCACTACTGGTTACCGCGCTCGCCGAGGCAGACGTGCTGGGCATCTTCGGACGCCAGGCGCTGGATTTCGCCACGATGTGGAACGTGCCCGCGCCCACCCAGCCCGTGGCGTTCAGCTTCCTGCTCTACCGCAACTACGACGGCGCCGGCCACGGCTTTGGCACAGTCTCGGTGCAGTCACTGAGTGCGGATCAGGATATGGTGGCCGTCTATGCCGCCCAACGGAGCGACCACAATCTAACGCTGGTGCTGATCAACAAGACCACTGGCGATCTGGCGAGCCCGATTGCGATTACGCATCCGGCGCCGAGTGGCTCCGCGAAAATATACAGCTACAGCAATGCGGATTTGACGGCGATCCATATATTGGCGCCTGTTGTCTTCAAGCACGGCCGTTCAACGATCTTGGTGCCAGCGATGTCAATGAATATTGTCATAGTACCAAACTGACAAAAGTTTTTGGTTCTTTTTTTCAAAAAAGAACTGCTTCCCTCTACTTCGGCACGCCAGGCAAAGGCCGTGCCTTGACCGGCGCATGCACCGCAGGCGCCAGAATATCCCGAGGCGCATTCAACCCCCCGTGCGCCAATATCGCCAATGTCAAAGAAATGCCAAAAAACAACGCCGCCAAAATCGCTGTGGTACGCGTCAGCAAATTCGCCGTGCCGCGCCCGCTCATGAACGCGCCCATGCCTTGCGATGTGCCGATGCCCAGGCCACCGCCCTCGCTGCGCTGGATCAGCACGACCCCGATCATCGCCAGGGTGATAAACACATGCAGCACGCGCAGGACGGGAACAATTGCGGACATCAGCCGGCCTTGAGGGGAAGGGGCGCCTTCTAGCCGCGCCGGGCGGCGGCTGCAATCGCCAGGAAGGCCGCCGCATCCAGTGAGGCGCCCCCGACCAGCGCGCCGCCCACCTCCGGCGTGGCCAGCACCGCGGCCGCGTTCTCGGGCTTGACCGAGCCGCCGTAGAGGATGCGCACCCCCCTGCCCGGCTCGCCCAGCCGCTCGATCAGGGCTGCGCGTAGCTGGGCGTGCATGGCGGCGATGTCCGTCTCGGTCGCGCTGACGCCCGTGCCGATGGCCCAGATGGGTTCGTAGGCGAGCACGCCGGCAAAGGGTGCGGGCAGGCTTTCGGCGATTTGGGCGCGCACGATGGCTACCGCCGCGCCGGCCTGCCGCTCCTCGCCCGTCTCGCCGACGCACACGATCGGCATCAGGCCGGCCGCGGCGGCGGCCAGCGCCTTGGCGCGCACGGCAGGGCTGGTCTCCCCATGGCCCTGGCGGCGCTCGGAATGGCCCAGGATGACGCCGGCGCAGCCCAGATCGGCCAGCATAGCCGCGGCAATGTCGCCCGTGTAGGCGCCGGCGGGGGCGGCGTGGCAATCCTGCCCGCCCAGCGCCACGGTGCTGCCGCGCAGCGCCTCGGCCACCGCTGCCAGTGCCGTAAATGGCGGGCAGACCATCAGTTCGCACGCGAGTGCGCCGGCACCGTGAGTGACCGCACGCGCAAGGACGGCTGCCTCCGCCGTCCGTGTGTTCATCTTCCAGTTGCCCGCAATCAGCTGCTGCATGTCAGTTGTCAGCTTTCAGCATTCAGCATTCAGAAAGGCGAGCCCCTCTGACAACTGGAAGCTGACAACCGACAACTGATCCGTTGTCAGCCGCGTCAAAACCGTCCACGACGCGCCCTCATGATCTCCTTCCTCCACAACCTCACCCAGACCTGGCCCGCGCGCATCTTCTTCGCAGCCCTGGCCGCCGCCTTCATCGGCTGGGGCGTCTCGGGCAAAATGAACCTGGGCGGCGCCGATCCCACCAGCGTGGCCACGGTGAACGGCCATGCCATCACCGCCAACGCGTTCCAGACCGCCTTGCGCCAGGACATGGAGCAATTCGCCAAGCGCTTCCCCGACCCCTCGCAAATCCCGCCCGAGGCGCGGCGCGCCATCGCCCAACAGACCCTCCAGCGTCTGATCGCCCAGCAGGCGCTCGATGACGAGGCGCAGCGCCTGGGCGTGGTCGCACCGGATGCCGCCGTGCAAAAGGCCATCACCGCGATGCCTGCCTTCCAGGGCGTGGACGGCAATTTCGACCACAACACCTATGTCGGCCGGCTCGCGCAGAACAACCTGACGCCCGTGGCCTTCCAGCGCATGATCGCGGCTGACATCACCAAGAACCAGGTAATCAGCGCCGTGCAGGCCGGCGCCCGCCCCAGCGACATGCTGACGCGCATGATCTTCGACTACCTCAACGAGGGCCGGCAGGCCGATCTGGTCAGCCTCACTTTCGCCAGCCACGCCCCCCCGCCCGCACCCGCGGAAAACGTACTGCAGCGCTATTACGCCAACAACGTCGCCCGCTACACCGCACCCGAGTATCGCCGCATCAAGGCCGTCGTGCTCTCGCCCGCCACGATCGGCCGGGGCCTGCCCGTGACCGCCGCTGAGATGCACGCCTGGTTCACCGCCCACCGCGGCGAGTTCGTCTCGCCCGAGAAGCGCACGCTGCAGGTGGTCACCACAACCACCAGGCCGCAGGCGGAAAAGCTGGCCACGCTGTGGCAGCAAGGCGCGGACTGGCCCAGTGTCGAGGCCGCGGCCAAAGCCGACGGCGTCAGCACCGCCCAACTGGACGACGCCACCAAGGACGGCGTGCCCTCGCCCGAGCTGGGTTCCGCCGCCTTCGCCGCCCCGCTCGACACGGTGACCGGCCCCGTCACCGAGCCGCTGGGCTTCCAGCTCGTGCGCGTCACGGCGATCACCCCGGCCAAGAACCCGACCGAGCTCGACCTGCACGACACCATCCGTGGGCGCGTCGCCACTGAAAAGGGTGCCGACCTGATCGACCAGCGCGCGCAGAAGCTGCAGGACGTCCTGGCCGGTGGCAGCCATATCGACGAGGTGCCGGCCGACAGCGGCGCCGCCGGCGCGCAGGGCACGCTGGATGCGCAAGGCATGACGCCGGAGGGAAACCGCGCGCCCATCCCCGCGCCGGACGCGCTGCGCTCTGCCATCATTGCCGACGCATTCAAGCTGGCAAAAGGCGAGACAGGCCAGCTGACCGAGGGCCCCGACCATGGCTGGTACGCCGTCGCTGTCGACGGCGTGATCAAGCCAGCCGCCAAGCCATACGACCAGGTGCGCGCCCGCGTGCTGGCAGACTGGCAGGCCGAGCAGGTGCGCCACACCACCGAAGCCGAGGCCGCCAAGCTGTTGGCGACGGTCAATGGCGGGCAGACCATGCTCAACGCCGCCTGGGGTTCGGGCCGGCAGGTCACGCGCTCGCCCGTTCTGCACCGCAACCGCCCGGTGGCCGGCGTGCCGGCAGAGCTGAACCAGTTGATCTTCACGCTCAAGCCCGGCCAGGCGACGATGGTCGAAAGCAATGTCGGCTTCCTGGTCGCGCGGCTGGCGCAGGTAACCTCCGCAGATGCCAAGGCGGACCCATCTGCACTGAGCGAGGTGCGATCCGGGCTCACGCGAGCCCTTGCCGACGATTACGTGGTCAGCTTCGCCACCGCCTTGCGGGACGCGGCTCAGCCGCGGGTCAACATGCACGTCCTGGATCAGATCGACCGCGCGCCGGAGTGACGGCGCCCACACCCATTGCAGTGTGGACAGGCGTTTCGGACCTGGAAACGCCGGTTGCGGCGTTCCTCAAGCTCGCGCATGGCCAGCCCAACAGCTTTTTGCTGGAAAGCATCGAGGGCGGTACGGCGCGCGGGCGCTACTCGGTCATCGGCATGGCGCCCGACCTGATCTGGCGCTGCCGTGACGGCGTGGCGGAAATCAACCGCCACGCCCTCTCCGCCCCGCACGCCTTTGCCGCCGAGGCGGCCCCACCGCTGGAAAGCCTGCGCGCGCTGCTGTCCGAAAGCCGCGCCGAACTGCCGCCCGGCCTGGCGCCGATGGCCGGCGGCATCGTCGGCTACCTCGGCTATGACATGGTGCGCCAGATGGAGCGCCTGCCCGCCACCAACCCAGACCCGATCGGCCTGCCGGATGCGATCCTGTTGCGGCCCACACTGTTTGCCATCTTCGACAACGTGCGGGACGAGCTGACGCTGGCCGCGCCCGCGCGCCCTTTGCAGGGGCAGACCCCGCTGGCTGCGCGCAAGCAGGCCGAGCTCCGCCTGGAAGCCGCGCGCGCAGCCCTGGCCCGTCCCCTGCCGGCCGCCGCCCCGCCCGTGGCGCTGCCGCCCCAACCCGCGCCCACCAGCAATTTCGCGCCGGGCGGCTACGCCGCCGCCGTAGAGCGCGCGCGGGACTACATCGCGGCGGGCGACGTATTCCAGGTGGTGCCCAGCCAACGCTTTTCGGCGCCCTTCGCGCTGCCGCCGTTCTCGCTCTACCGGGCGTTGCGGCGGATCAATCCCGCACCGTTCCTCTTCTTCCTGGATTTCGGCGGCTTCGCTATCGTCGGCTCAAGCCCCGAAGTATTGGTGCGCCTGCGCGACGGCCGCGTCACGATCCGCCCTTTGGCCGGCACGCGCCCCCGCGGCGCCACGGCCGAGGCCGACGAGGCCCTGGCGCGCGAGCTGCTGGCCGATCCCAAGGAGCGCGCCGAGCACCTGATGCTGGTCGATCTCGGCCGCAACGATGTCGGGCGCGTTGCCGTGCCCGGCTCCGTACGCGTGACCGAAAGCTTCGCCATCGAGCGCTTCAGCCATGTCATGCACATCTCCAGCAATGTCGAAGGCGTGCTCGCCCCTGGCCTGGACGCCGTGGACGCGCTGGCCGCCGGCTTTCCCGCCGGCACGCTGACCGGCGCACCCAAAATCCGCGCCATGGAAATCATCGAGGAATTGGAGCCGGTGCGCCGCGGCGTCTACGCCGGCTGCATCGGCTATTTCGCCGCCGATGGCACGATGGACACGTGCATCGGGCTGCGCACCGCGCTGGTCCGCGATGGCGTGATGCACGTGCAGGCGGGTGCGGGCGTGGTGGCCGATTCCGTGCCGGAGGCCGAGGAGGCCGAGACGCGCCAGAAGAGCCGCGCGTTGTTTCGCGCGGCGGAGGAGGCGGTGCGGTTTGCGGCGGGAGGATGAAGGCAAGTGAAGATTGGGGGAGATGTGCCATCCCCCCCAAACCCCCCGTCGATTTTGTAGCGTCGTCCTGGATAAAGACGGGGGGTCTGGGGGGGATGGCACATCTCCCCCAGCCTTCTTTGGCCCTCCGTCACGCGTGCTTACGCGCGGCGGTGACGGCGGCCTCAAGCTGTTCGGCATCGACCATGCCGGGGATCATCTGATCGCCCACGACAAAGGCTGGCGTGCCTTGCAGCTTGAGCGCATGCGCCAGCTCCAGATTGGCGTCGATTTTCTTGGTCACGGCGGAACTGTTCATATCGGCCGCCAGCTTGTCGGCGTTCAGCCCCTGTGCGGTAGCGGCGGCGCGGATCATGGCTTCGGATGGCTGAGCGGGATCCTTCATCAGCGCGGCCTGCATTTTTAAGTACCCGCCCTGGTTTGCCGCGGCGACGATGGCGCGCGATTCCATGATGCTGGGCGGCCCGAGCACGGGAATGTCCTTATAGATCAGACGCACGCCGTGATCCTTCTGCAGCATCGCCTCGATGCCAGGCAGCATGCGCCGGCAATAGGGGCAGCGCGGATCGTAGAATTCAACGACCGTGACATCGCCATGCGAATTGCCGGCTTGCGGGTCGCCGGCAGTGGCCAGCAGGTCCTTCTGGCGGGATGCGATCGCACCGCGCGCCTCGGCCGCTTCATGCGCGCTCTCCTCGGCCTGCAGGGAGGCGATCGCTTCGCGCAGGATGGAGGGATCCGCCTTGAGCGCGCCGCGCACGATTTGCACAATCTCGGCGCGCTGTGCGGGTGAGAAGGCCGGGGGCGAAGGCTCGGCCGCCCGTGCCATGCCGGGCAGCAACGCCGCCAGGAGGAACATGGCCAGAAATATACGCATGGGGCGTGGTCCGTTGTTTTTGGTCAGCGAGGGTTTTGCGTCCACTCGCGCCCGCGGGCAAGGCTGGCTCAGCCTGCAGCAGGCCGGTCCAGTGCCGGCAGCGCCTGTACCAGGTCGGCAATCAGGTCGGCCGCATCCTCCAGCCCCACATGAAGGCGCACCGCCGGCCCACCCATCTCGCCCGCGCCCGCGCTACGGCTGACAAAGCCGGTCGTGGGCAAGGCCAGGCTCTCATAGCCGCCCCACGATGCGCCGATGCCGAACAGCGCCAGCGCCTCGACAAATCGGTGGGTGTCTTCCACCGAATAGCGCGCGTGAAACACTACGCCGAACAGGCTGCATGCGCCGCAAAAATCGCGTTTCCACAATTCGTGCCCCGGCGCGCCGGGCAGTGCCGGGTGCAGCACGCGCGCCACCTCCGGCCGCGCAGCAAGCCAGGCGGCAACCTCCAGCCCGGACGCCTCCTGCCGCGCCAGCCGCACGGCCATCGTGCGCAGGCCGCGCAGCGCCAGCCAGCAATCGTCCGGCGAGGCATACAGCCCCAGGATCAGCGCGCCATCGCGTACGCGACGCCAATGCGCGTCATCGGCTACCGTGGCCGACCCCAGCAGCACGTCCGAGTGCCCCACAGGGTATTTCGTCAACGCCTGGATCGACACATCCACGCCATGCGTAAATGGCTGAAACGCGTGGATGCCCCATGTATTGTCCATCAGCACCGCGGCGTTCTGCTCATGCGCAAGGGCTGCCAACGCCGGCACGTCCTGCACCTCGAAACTATGGCTGCCGGGACTTTCCAGATACAGCACGCGCGTCTCGGCGCGAAACAGCGTCGCCAGCCCGGCCGCATCGATCTCCGGCGCGTAATAGGTCGTGGCAATCCCCAGGCGCTTGCCCATCGTGTCGCAGAAGCTGCGCACCGGACCATAGACGCTGTCCGGCACCAGCACATGATCGCCGGCCGAGAGGTAGGACAGCAGCGGCCCCGTCACCGCCGCCAGGCCGCTCGGGTAAATCTGGCAGCGCGTCCCGCCCTCCACGGCCGCGATCACATCCTCCAGCGCGTGGTGCGTGGCATTGCCCTGCAAGCCGTAGGTCAGCGCCTGGTCGAAGCGCTTGCGCATAAAGGCGCGGCGCTGCGCCATGTCCTCGTACAACACCGTCGACCCGCGATGCAGCGGCGGATTGACCAGGCCGTGCACATGCGTGCCCGCCCGCCCCGCATGGCTCAGCATCGTTGCCAAGCCGTGCTTGTCAGCCATGCCCGTGCGCCTTCGGGGTGTCATCGCGCCCGGCCCATTCCGTCCACGCACCGTCATAGAGCGCGCCATCCGGCAGACCGGCCAAATGCAGCCCGAGCGTCAGGATGGCCGCGGTCACGCCGGTGCCGCAGCTCGTCACCACCGGCCGCGTGCCGTCCACACCCAGGGCAGCAAAACGCGCGCGCAAAACATCCGGTGGCAGCATGTGGCGGCCACCTTGCAGCAATTCGGAGGCCGGCAGGCTGCGCGCGCCCGGAATATGCCCGCTCGGCAGACCGGGCCTGGGCTCGGGCGCCGAGCCATCGAAGCGTCCCGCCGGCCGCGCATCGAGCACCAGTTCCTGCCCGGCGCGCAGATTGTCCTGCATATCGCCCAGTCCGCGCAGCATCCTGGCGCGAAGATCGGCCTCGAAGGCAGCGGGCACGGCAAGCGCCGGCTCGCCCGTTTCGATCGGCCGCGCCTGCTCCCGCCAACCGGGCAGCCCGCCATCGAGCACGGCCACCCCATCATGGCCGAAGACACGCAACATCCACCACACGCGCGCGGCCGAGAAAATCCCCTTCTGGTCATAGACCACGACGCGATCCCGCCTGCTGACGCCCAGCGCACCCACGCACGCGGTGAAGCGTGCGGCGCTGGGCAACATGTGCGGCAGGGTTGTCTCCCGATCGGCGATTTCGTCGATATCGAAGAACCGCGCGCCCGGAATGTGGGCGGCGCGAAACAGCGCGCGCGCGTCGGCCTGCTCGGTCGGCAGGTAGAAGCTGGCATCGAAGATTCGCAGATCGGGCGCGCCGATCTCCTCTGCCAGCCAATTGGCCGAAACGAGGCCCGTATCCAACGTCATGCCCCCCATTCCCGGCGCAGCCACTCCCGCCTGGCCGCCAGCCACATCAGGCCGATCGCGGTGACGGAATTGGGGTAGCGCCCCGCGAGCGCGGACTCGATCGCCTCGGCCGCGGGCAATGCACGCACGCGGATGTCCTCGGACTCGGCGGCAAGCCCGGCATAGCCGATCAGACCGTCCGCACACGAAGCAGGCGCGCTCACTTCGCCGGCGAAAAGCGTGCACTCCTCATCTGCGCCACCGGGCGTCAGCAGGAAGGCGCCGATGCGGTGCAGGCGGCCGATGCTCAGCCCCATCTCCTCCTGCGCCTCACGCCTGACGATGGCCTCGGCAGCCTCGCCCGTTTCGGCAAGGCCTGCGGGAAGTTCGACCATCACCGGCTCCTGTCCCGCGGCCAGCGCCGCCAGGCGGAACTGCTCGATGACCACGACCATGTCGGAGACGGGATCATACGGCAGCACCGCTGCGGCGCGGCCCCGCCGCCATAGCTCCCACAGGCGTTCGCCGGACATCGCGCCGTCGAAGCGCCGATTGCGGAAGGTCACGCGCTGCAAGGGGAAGCGGCCGTTCCAGACGGTCTGCACGTCCTCTATGATCAGGCCGTTGTAGGCGGGTAGCGTCAGGCTTGGCACACACGGGCTCCAAGGAAAGAGCTGGGGGAGATGTGCCATCCCCCCCAGACCCCCCGTCATTATTTAGAACGAGGTCCTACAATCGACGGGGGGTCTGGGGGGGATGGCACATCTCCCCCAGCCTCTCCACTTCAAAGCGGGTTAGCGCTCAAAATCTCCCGCATCTTCGACGCACCTATCGGCCCCTTGATCGCATCGCGCCACATAGACTCCGCAACACGCTGATGCGCAGCAATCGCCTCGTCCGCGCCCGTAATCATAGCAACGCCCGCCTGCAAATGCGGGATCGAGTCGCTGCGGAAGCTGTTGATCGCCAGAGTGGCGCGATCACGCGCGCGCAGGATCTGAAAATGCCCGGACGGCTCCCCCGAGGACAGCAGCCCGAACTGCAAGCCCATCGGCTCGGCATCCATCAGATTGGCGATGTTCTCGATCTCCGCCCGAGCCACTGCGCGCGCCCGATAGCGAAGCTGCTCGGAGCGCACCATCCCCTGCCCGCAGCCCTGCTGCAAAAACCGTCCGATCGCCCCGGGCGAGAGCATGGCGATGATCGCCGGCCGGCGCATGCGATACATCCGCTTGCGCTCGGACTGTATCCCCTGGACCTGATCGGCCACAGCCTGCGCGGCCGAGCGCTCCGAACCCAGATCGGACACAGCCTCGCGAAAGATCTCGGTCTCGACCGCATCGAGGTCGTCCGAAGAGACCAGGTAGGCCAGCGGCAGAGCGACCTGCAGGATCTGATCCGCCGTCTCCTCGATCTGGCGCAGGCGCTCGAAAAACCCGATCGGACGGTTGTAGTACTCCACGCCTATGCCCAGCAGCGACAAGGCGGAAATCTTGAGCAGCTCGGCCAGCCGGTTGACCGTGTCGAGCTTGATGACCTCGCCCTTTTCGTAGCGATAGAGTGCGGCGCGCGACACGCCGAGTCGGGCCGCGATCTCTTCCGCCCTCAGCCCCGATTCGAGCCTGTAGGCCCGTAATTGCTGGCCGATTTCCGTAAAACGCATCTCTACTTTCTTTCTCTGACGGCAAGCACGCGCCCTGCGACTGCGCTTGTCCGGCTATGGCGCGAGGTCCGTATCACCAATCGGTGATACGTCGTAGAATCAGGCACGAGTCTTTATTTGCATATATCCTTCGGGTTGTAACGGAGATTGTTAGGATGGGGAACACCTTGCAGCGAGCAAACGCCGCAGACACCATCCCGAGACGTATCCGCGCGTAGAAATGTGCCTGCCACAGGTTGTGTAACACGGGTATAGCCACGTTGCTGCCCATTCGCCGCTGCGCTCCACGGTTGCCTGCCCTTCTTGTCCACACGCGCACCGACCCCTAAGCCATGGCGAGACGCCCGGTCCAGGCGGGGGCGGGAGGGCCGGTCGTGATCGCTGAGCGTATTCTGATGGGCCTGCTGATCGGCGGCATCGCGCTCGGCTGCGGCTTCGTTCTCTACCCCTTCTTCTCGGCCCTGCTCTGGGCTGCGATCCTGGTCTTCGCCACCTGGCCCGCCTTTGCGTGGCTGACCCGCACCACCCATCTGCCGCGTGGGCTGGCGGCTTGCCTGATGGTGCTGCTGACCGCACTCGTCCTTGTTCTGCCCCTGGCGCTGGCCGCACCCGCGGGGGCTGAGGACATCACGGCGCTGCGCGTCTCGCTGGAAGCCTGGCTGTCGGCGGTGCCGCCGGCGCCGCACTGGCTCTATGCCCTGCCTCTGGCGGGCCCGAGCCTGACGGACACCTGGAACGGCTGGGCGGCCGACCTCTCCGTCATGACCAGCTTCTTCCGCCCCTATCTCGGTCTGGTCGCCGAGCGCGGCCTCTACCTCGTTCTGGGGTTTGCCGGCGGAGTCGCGCAATTGGGCGTGGCGCTATTTGCCGCCTTCTTCTTCTGGTTCTCCGGCGAGGCACTGGCAGCAGGACTCTGCGCACTCGCCCATCGCGTCGCCGGCCGTTACGCCGACCATTTGATACAGGCCACAGCCGATACCGTGCGCGGCGCGGTCTATGGCATCCTGGGCACCGCCATCCTGCAGGGGTTTCTGACCGCCTTCGGCCTGGCGATTGCCGGCGTGCCCCGCGTGGTGCTGCTGGGCACGACTGCCGCCTTCCTGGCCGTGCTGCCCATCGGCGCGCCGCTGATCTGGATCCCCGCCGGGCTGTGGCTGCTCTCGGACGGGCATACGGTCCGCGGCGTCTTCATGCTGGCCTATGGCGTGATCGTGGTCTCGGGCACCGATCACATCGTGCGGCCCTACTTCATATCGCGTGGCGCGAAACTGCCGTTTCTGCTGACCGTCTTGGGCGTGCTGGGGGGCGTGCTGGCCTTCGGCGTGCTGGGCATCTTTCTGGGGCCCGTGCTGCTTGGCGTGGGGCTGACGCTTGTCATGGAATTTATTCGTGCGGAGCCGTTGCGGCAGCGGGCCTGAGTGGTGGAGGGTAAGATGAGATTGGGGGGGATGAGCCATCCCCCCCAAACCCCCCGTCGATTCTTAGGGGCGCGTTATGGCGAGTCGCGGGTCGGCTGGCCGATTTCCGTGTTTGTGCATGGCATGCTGCTTGCCATCATCCTGCTGGCGCGCCACGCGCCTGGGGGGCCGCCGACGCCTCCGCCGCAGGAGGGCGTTGAAATGGTCTTCGAGAACGGCCAGAAGGCGCCGATTGCCGCTCCCCACACCGGACGCTACGTCGAAATACCCCGCGGCGAGTTGCCAGGTCCGCGCGAAACGCCAACTGCGCCGCGCAGCCCGCCACCGGCACCCTCAACCACCCCCGCCCCGCAAATTAACCTGCTGCCGCCAGAAATGCAGGCCCCGCCGTTGCCGCCGGAGGCCAATGCGCAGCCCTCACCCGCGCCGGCACGCACCGAGCACAAGGAAAAGCCGCGCCGCCGCGCAGCCCCGCAAAGCAATCCCTTCGCGCACATGGCGCTGCCCAATTTTGCCGAAGGCCCGCAGCGGCCGTCCCGCGGCCTGCGCAATTCGCGCAGCATGGATCTGTCCATGGGTCCAGTGGTCCAAGGAGGCCAGTTGCGCGATGCCGTGCCCCATGTTGCGAGCGCCGGTGCGGACGGCGACTACATGGAGGCGCTGGGCGAATACGTGGAGACGCATAAATTCTATCCCGAACAGGCCGGCCGTAACGGTGAGCAGGGCACGGCCGTGGTGCGCGCACTGATCGCGCGTGACGGGACCGTGAAGGATGTGCGCCTGGAGCAGAGCTCGGAGTCACGCATGCTGGACGTGGCGCTTATCAGCATGTTCCGCAGCAAGCACCTGCCGCCGTTTCCAGAGGACATGAAGGAGAAGGAGCGGGAGTTCACGATTTCGATGACGTATGAAATCGTTTACTAAAGCAGAATGACCAGCCCTGACTATAAAAATGACGGGGGGTTTGGGGGGGATGGCACATCTCCCCCGACCTTCCCTTGCCTCTGCCCGTCCGCCATTCCTGCAATGCGCTCATAAATACGAAAATACACCATCCGGTCGAAATGCCCGCCGGCCGAGCCGTCCTTGACCTCGCCGATATCATCGATGAAGTCCGTCATATTCAAGACCGATACGTTGGAGTACTCAGCCGCGGCCTCAATCGTCCATTTGTTCCGCAGAACGCGCCGCTGGTTCGTTTTGAGCGCGCCGTCCTTCATCACCGTGTCGAGCGCCAGGAGCACGAACATCCTGCCATGCGCCGGCACGCGCGAAAACACCGCGCGCAAATTTCCCTTGAGCTCGTCCTCCTCCATAGCACCGGCGAGATCGAAATGCGCGGCCAGATTTGCCTCCACCCTGATCATGGTATCGGTCTTGTTCGGGCGCGGCTGAGGCGGCTTGAAGGGAATGCGTATGCCCGTCCCACGGTGCCGGTAGATCGGGCAGCCCAGGTCGGCCCAGTTGCTGAATATCCAGAGCGGATGCGGGCCGGCGTGCTCGAAATAGCGAGACTGGAAATCCCGCCTGTCATAGCCGAGCAGCTCGACGGCCTCCATGGCATCTGGCGAGAGACCATCCAGCGCGTGACGAAAACACAGCGAGTGGTCTAGCCGGATGGCGATGCCTTGCCGCATCGTGTTGTACTCGCCGATGATTTCGCGCGCGCCGGCGGCAAAATAATGCAGAAGGGGCGCCATTACGCAGCCGCCACGCGCGGCGACGCTACTCAACGCCGCGGCGTGGTTGGGACTTGCAGCACGTGCGTGTGCAGCGTCGGTCGTAATCCAGTCCACCGGCGCCGCGCCCGACGGGTCCGACAGCACCTGGCCGCGCACACGCAGCCCCGGCCTGCCGAGTTTCTGATAGGCCCAGGCCTCCACGCCCATGCCCAGCACGCGGCAGGAAAAACAGAAATGGACGAAGTTCTGGCCATCAGGGCCCGCGCGGGTCGCGTAAAAGCCGCAATAACCGTAATCGCCGTATCTATCCGAAACCTCAAGCAAGCCGGCTTGGACCATGTGCTGGTCTAGCAGTTCGCGCAACGCCGTGCGCGCGGCCGGTGCGTCCTCCGGCAAGCGACGCTTGGTGAAATTGAGCTGGTTGGTGCGGTTGATCAGCTCGATCGCGCGATCGAGATGTGCCTCGACATCGCGCTCTATCCTGACACGGATGTTGCTTGCCCGCAGGAACGCCTCGTTGCTGCCGCCTTGCGCCGAGGCGGCAACTTCATCGGCGCGACGCCTCTCCAGCACCTTGTATTGTGCAAGCCGCAGCAGCGCGCGATCGTCCTTGCCGCGCAATCTCGGGTCATCGAGCATGCGCGCCACGACGGACTCGTCCTCGGTCTGCAGTTCGGGCACGAAATGCCGCGCCTCGTGCAGGTTCGAAGGATTGTCGTCGATGAACAACACGCTTTGCGGCCGCAGCTGCACCGCCTCGATCAGGGCTGCAATCCGTGGCCCCTTGGGGTCCCAACTGATACTGGGGAAAATGAAATAGTCCCAAATGCCCTCGTGCGTCAGAATGTTTTGCACGCGCTCCGCGTCATTTTTCGAGCAGATCGAACTCATGATCCCGCGCCGCGCCAGCTCGACGACGATGTCATGGTTCATCTGGCTGTAGCGATGCCCGCCCTCGGTGATCGTGCCCTGCCAGAACGTCTCGTCCAGATCCCAGATAACCAGCCGCACGGTCTCGCTCACGGCTCGATCACGCTCGGCAATGCGGCAGCCCGCCTGCGCCCGCCTGCAACCGCTGCAACCGCGGCCATCAGAAGCAACGATGAGATAAGGAACGGCGCGCCCGGCACGTTCCAGCCTTCGCGCGGTGAGGCGAAATAGGCATAGGATTCGGTGTACACCGTCGGCCCGATCAGCCCCGCAATGCCAAGCAGGCTGCTGGTCGCACCCTGCAACTGCCCCTGCTCCGATCCGGCCACCAGGCGAGACATCAAGGCGCTCAGAGCAGGATCGGCAAATCCCTTCATTGCAAGGATGGGAATGGCAAGCAGGAAGATCGTGCCATTCGGCGCCAATCCCATCAGCGCAAACGCCACCACACCGCAGCACAATCCGCACACCAAGGCACTACGCTCGCCGACCAATCGCACCACGGGTCCGGTCAGCACGCCGCCCACCAGCGCGCTGCACACGCCCATGCCGCCAAGCAGCCACGCCAGTTGGCGAATGGCAAAGCCGTAGCGATTGATTGCGTAGAGCACGACCATCGTCGGCAGCACGTTATTGGCAATCAGGCCAAGAAAGTTCACGACAGCCAGGCCGGACAAGCCCGGCCGCGAGCGGATCAGTTTGAGCGATCCCATCGGATTGGCGCTGCGCCATACGAAAGGCGCGCGCTTTTCGGGCGGCAGCGATTCGGGCAGCACTAAAACGCCGAAGACGAAATTGGCCAGGCTCAGCCCCGCCGAAACCCAGAACGGCAGGCGCGGGTTGATCGATCCCAGAAGCGAGCCGAGCACGGGTCCGGCCACGAAGGCCACGCCGAAACTGATCGAGATCAAACCAAAGCGCGCCGCCCGTTTCTCGGGCGGTGTGATGTCGGCGATATAGGCCGTGGCAGAGGAAAAACTTGCCGCCGTAATGCCGGATATGACGCGTCCGACGAACAGCCAGGCCAGCGTGGGGGCGACCGCCATCAGCATGCAATCCAGTCCGAGCCCGAGATTGGATGCCAGAATGACCGGCCGGCGCCCGAAATGATCCGACAGCGCGCCCTGCACGGGCGAGAAGACGAATTGCATCAGCGCCCAGGCGGTGGCAAAAATGCCGATGGCGTGCGCGGCGTCGATGGCATTGCCACCCTGGAATTTCTGGATCAGGGGCGGCAGCACGGGAATGATCAGCGACATGCCCAGGATGTCGAGCGTGATCGTGACCATGATGAAGCCGATAGCGGCGCGCATGTGTTTTTAACCGTTCAAGTTAAAGACGACGTCTTGAGGAAGACTGGGGGAGATGTGCCATCCCCCCCAGACCCCCCGTCATTATTTAAACGAGGACCAAATATCGACGGGGGGTCTGGGGGGGATGGCACATCTCCCCCAGCTTTTCTACGCGCGCTGCCGCGCAATAATAGCGCCCGTATCAGCCCCAACCGGCAGCACGCCGTAGCTGCGCCCGCCGGCACCGCCCAGTCGCGTGGCGCAGAACGCATCGGCGATAGAAGCAGGTGCGTCGCGCACCAGCAGTGCACCTTGCAGCACCAAAGCCATGTCCTCGCACAGAAGCCGCGCCCGGCCCTCTGGCGTGGCCGCATCCAGCCTCGGTTCCAGCGCACGCCACGCGGCCGCCAAATCGGCGTTCGCACCGCAAGCCGGCACGATCTCGGCGGCAAACGCATCACGCGCAGCGGCTTCTCGGCTCAACGTGCGCAATACATCCAGTGCAATCACGTTGCCCGAGCCTTCCCAAATGGCATTGAGCGGCGATTCGCGAAACAGCCGCGGCATCGGCCCTTCCTCGACATAACCCGCGCCGCCATGGCACTCCATGCACTCGAAGACAAAGCCCGGGCAGCGTTTGGTCAGCCAGTATTTGGCCACCGCCACGCCGAGCCGCGCCAGCGCGCGTTCACCCGCATCGGCGCCGTCGAAAGCGCGCGCAATGCGCGTCACCAGCACCACGGCCGCCTCGTATTCGATGGCCAGGTCAGCGATGACGCCCATCATCGCCGGTTGATCCAGCAGCGTCTTCTGAAACACGCGCCGCCCGGCCGTGTGATGCACCGCCTGAGCGAGTGCCATGCGCATGATGCCGAGCGTGCCCGCGATCGTGCCCAGACGCGTGTGATGCACCATGTCGATGATCACGCGCACGCCCTGCCCTTCCTCGCCCAGCAACACGGCATGCGCGTCGTGATATTCGATTTCCGCCGAAGCGTTGGAGCGGTTGCCCAGCTTGTCCTTCAAGCGCATGATGTGAATGGTGTTGCGCTCGCCATCAGGGCGGATGCGCGGCGCGAGAAAACAGCTCAGACCGCGCTCGGTGTAGGCCAGCGTCAGGAACCCGTCGCTCATCGGCGCGGAACAGAACCATTTATGCCCGACCAGGGCAAATTCGCGCCCGCCGAGCGGGTGGGCGCGCGTGGTATTGGCGCGCACATCGCTGCCGCCTTGTTTTTCCGTCATCGCCATGCCGACGGTAATTCCCGCCTTTTCCGCAATCGGCCGCAATTTCGCATCATAGCGGCCGCCGACGATGCGCGCGGTCCAGGGCCCGCCCACATCCGGCTGCGTGCGCAAGGCAGGCACGGCGGCATAGGTCATGTTGATCGGGCACATGACGCCCGCTTCGGCCTGCGTGCACAGCGCCAGCAGAACGGCATGGGCCACGTGCCCGCCGGAGCGCCCGTCCGCTTCCCATGCCACGTCATGAATGCCGTGTTCCATGGCGAGGCCCATCAGCGCGTGATAGCTCGGATGGAACCGCGCCTCATCGATGCGGCGTCCATAGCGGTCGAAGCTGACCAGCTCGGGCGGGTGGCGATTGGCCTCCTCGCCCCAGGCCAGCACCTCCTCCGAGCCCACCGCGGCGCCGAGGGCCGAGGCGCGCCCCTCCAGCCACGGCGCATGGCGCGCCACCGACTCGCGCAGCGCAACATCGCTCGTGTAGAGGTTCACATCGACGAATTCGCCCGGCTGATTGGCGACCTCATGCGTGGCCAATTGCGTGCGCGGCGCGTGGCGGAGCATCTCAGCCCGCGCGTTCGGCAAGTTGGGCGGGCGGTCGAAAAGCGGGCTCTCTCATGGCCCCGACATTGCCGCCAGGCGCGGCACTTGGGAAGCTATCCAACGATGACCAATGCCGCCAAGGGCGCCGCCGCCGAAGATCTCGCCTGCGCCGCCCTGACCGCGGACGGCTTCACCATCCTCGCGCGCCGCGCGCGCACGCCGGAAGGCGAGATCGATATCGTCGCCGCCACGCCGGGCCTGCTGGTCTTCGTGGAGGTCAAGCAGCGGCCCACACTCGGCCTCGCGGCGGCCGCCCTCGGTCCGCGCCAGCGCGCGCGGCTGCTCGCCGCGGCCGAATGCCTGCTGGCGACGCACCCGGATTGGGCGCGCGAGGCGATGCGGTTCGACGTGCTGCTGGTGGATGCGGCCGGGCGCGTGCGGCGGGTGGCCGATGCGTTCGGGGTGGAGCGGTGAAGCGCAGGCAAAGGAGGTGGCGGCACGCTGAACATTGTGTTCAGCACAGCGTGAGATTACACTATTTCGCCTTCGGAGTGCGACAGGCAGCGTGAGGCAGGCAGGAATGTGCAATGACATGGACCTATAGTCAGACGACAGGCACGATCACGCGTAACAATGCTGCACAAGGCAATGGCTATTCCGGCACCGGCGTTGGCAGGAACAATCCCGCCATGCAGAACGCGAGAAATGTTGGGCCGGTGCCGCAGGGACGTTACGTTATCGGCGCCCCGCAGGATACCACGACGCATGGGCCGCACGTCATGGCACTGACACCCGCAGCGGGCACGCAAACATTCACACGAAGCGGCTTCCTGATCCACGGCGACAATAGACGCCACGATGCATCGAACGGATGTATCATCCTGGATCGGCAGACCCGCGATCAGATATCGGACTCCGGCGACAACCAACTGGAGGTGGTTCCATGACGGCCGCTCGATGAGGGGGTCGATATTCCTGCTGGGGGCATTGTTGCTCGCGCCCTGTGCGGCGGGCGCGCGGGCGCTGACACCGGCGGCCATTGCTGCAGACCTCCACCATTTGGGCGCCCGCCGCACGGTGGCGCGGCTGAATGCGGGCAAGGCAAAGGAGTGGGAGGCGGTTCTGCGTCACATCCAGACTGGGCAGCGGGAATGGCTGCTCGTTGCGCGACCGCTCAAAGCGGGCACGGACGCCGGAACGGGCGAGGGATTGGACGCAGCAATTGCCCATGCGCTCGCACGCAATCCCGCGGAGGTCCTGAAGCTCCAGCCGGATTTCGCACTTGCCAAGATTTGCACGAACCCGGACATCGAGCCCAGCGAAGCCGAAGTCATGGCCTTCAAGGCGCATGCCTTAGCTGCATTGGATCGCGTAACGGATCCGGGCCTTGCGCACCAGGTGCAGGAGTGCCGCAAGATGGAGCAGGCGTCTTGAGCCGCAAGCGCCGATTGAAGTAGGGGAGGAAAGGCGATTCGGGCGCCTTGTCCGAACCTACCGCGCCGCCGACAAACACCCCAGCGCAAACGCGGCCATCGGCTGACCCGCGTCGCCAAACTTGCCCACCAACTGCACGTGGCTCAGCCCGGGCGCCACCACCGCCTGCACTGTCTCGCCGTGCTTGCGCAGCGCCGCCTCGAACAAGCTTTCCTGCTCGATGAAGCGCGGCACGCGATCCTCGTGCACCAGGCAGAAGCGTGGATGCGTGCTCATGCCGCCGATCAGATCGACCGGCGAAAGGCGCGCCCACGCGGCGGGGTCGGTGCCGAAAACCTGGTCTTCCCGCGGGTTCGGATAGTGCGTGATGTTGGCGCGCAGGTCGAAGACGCCATCCAGCGTGATCACCGCGCGAAGCTTGGCTGGATCGGCGCCGGCGTGGCGCAGATAGCTCGCGTCCGTGCCCAGAAGTGCGGCCATGTGCGCGCCGGATGAATGGCCGATCACGGCAAACCCGCCCGGATCGAGGCCGAAGCGCTGCGCGTTGTGCAACAGGTAGGCGATGGCTTCGGCTGCATCGCCAACTTCGCCGGCGGCCGAGGTCTGCGGAAACAGGCGATAGCCGATGCTGGCCACGGCATAGCCTTGGGCCACGAGGGGCGGCGCGATCCGCCGCCCCGCCGATTTGCGCCCGCCCACCCAGCCGCCGCCATGGATGAACACCACCAGACGCGCCGGCGTCGATGAAGCCGGATGATACACATCCAGCCTTTGCGCGGGATCGTTGCCGTAGGGCACGTCCCTGTCGACCGCCTGGCCCAATGCAGGCGCCGCAGCCAGCAGCAGGAAGGTCCAGACCAATGCGCCAAATGTCTTCATAACGCCCCGTGTCTTCATCACGCCTCTCTATAGAAGAAGAGCAGCAAGCCGATCGCAACAAAGCATGACGGCCACACCCAGCCCGAGACACGCGCCACCCGCCCCGGCAGACGCAGCTCCAGCCAGCGCGACCATCCCGCCACCACCGCGGCCAGCGCAAGCGGCGTGTGCGTCCACTCGATCAACAACTGGTCCTTGACGTTGGCGATCGCGTGGGTGTGGGTCAGCAGCAGCGCGCCGCCGCCGGCGCAGATCAGCGGAAACACGTAGGCCGCCCAGCGGGCACGAATGCGCCCGGTGCGCACGCCCCACTCGAACAGACCAAAGGCGATCGGCAGGGCGGCAAAGACGCGATGCTGCACCACCTCGACGTCGCGCAGAGACTCGAACAAGCCGATGCTGCCCATCGGCCAGACCTCGGGGTCCGAGCGCACCAGCAGGAAGGCGGCCAGGCCCAGGAACACCAGTGGCCAGTGCCGTGCCCAACGCAGCCCGGCCTGGTTCAGCAGCGCCAGCAGCCCGATCGCCAGCACGAAAATGCCCGACCAGTGGTGGTTGTACTCCGACCAGGCGATATCGTCGGCATTGCGCGGCGGCAGCTCGCCGCTGCCCTCGACGAAGGCGGCGCGCGGTTCCTGCGCGCGCGCGGCGGCCTGCGCGTTGAGCTGCGCCTGCAGCGCGGGGATGCCCAGGCGGTCGATGTCGGGCGAAACCAGGCTCGGCCATCTTGGCGAAAAGTCGCGATCGACCACATCGGCCCAGGTGGCGCGATCGGCCGTCAGGTCCACGCCAGGTGGCACGGAGGTCAGCGAGGCGGCGCAGAAGAAGATGGTGATGCCGATGCCGATCTCGATTTCGGCAAAGCGGCGCAGGCGCAGCACCGGGGTGGATGGGTCGCGCCGCAGCCGTTCGGTAACCGAGAAGTTGGCCGCGCCGAGCGTCAGGAGCATGGCGAACATGGTGATCTTGGCGCCGACCATGACGCCATAAGCCGTGCCGTAGAAGGCCTGCCAACTGCCGATGTAGGACAGGCACATGATCGTGCCGCTGAGCAGAATGGCCGCCACGCCTGCCATCGACATCCGCGAGAAGCGGCTGCCCACGACGCGAAAGCCCGCCCCGTCGCGCACACGGGCCAGCGCCATGACGAAGCAGGGTATGCCGCCGACCCAGATCGCCGCGCCCAATTGGTGGAGGAACTCCACGCCCAGCAGCAGCGCGTTGCTCGACAGGCGCGCAGCGGCGTGGGTGGTGAGCGTGGCCGCGGTTAGCTCGACCAGGCTGGCGGCGAGCAGCGGGCTGGCGCCTGCGCCTCGGCGCAGCAGCACGGCCAGAGCCAGCGCGGCGACCGCCTTGACGATGCCGGCCAGCGCGAAGTTGGCGGTGATGACGTCGGCGAGCGGCACCTCCAGCGTGCTGGTCAGCACAGCGAGCTGCATGGACACGTTCAGCGCCTCGACGCCTGCCAGGCACAGCGCGGCAATGGCCGCGATGTTGGCCGTGCGCCGGACGATGTCCGCCCCCAGCGTGTCCACGCAGGGCCGCGCCAGCAGCAGCAGGAACAGCACGCCACCCAGCGCCATCGACTGGCTGACGATGACCAGCCCGTGCAGCAGGATGCCCAGGTAGCCGAACAGATCGACCAGAAGCGACACGGCGGCGGACTACTTTGCGGCGGTCGCGGACGCGTCCACGGTGAAGGGCACGCGGCCTCGGGTGATGTGGCCGTCGATGGCGAGCACCTGCCA
The DNA here is from genome assembly GCA_965276755.1 of Acetobacteraceae bacterium. GTDB lineage: Bacteria > Pseudomonadota > Alphaproteobacteria > Acetobacterales > Acetobacteraceae > CAJCIS01. Next base: position 439,588 of record OZ255625.1, on the reverse strand, counting down.
GTGCAGGGTGTAGCCGCCGGGGGTCAGCGTGGCGGTTGCGTCCAGCATGTCGGCGCCCTGCCCATGGATGGGCAGGCGCGTCGTGGCGCCGCCGGGCGCGGTGAGCGTGATTTTTGAGCGGGCGGCATCGATGCGGCTGTTGTAGCGCAGCGCAATCGCCAGCGCGCCGGCGGGCACGTGTCCTTGCGGCGCAGGCGTGCTGTCGATCAGCACGGCGTGGGCAAGCGCGGGAAGCGGCGCGGCAAAGGCGGCACTTAGGGCGACGCAATAGAGCAGGGGACGCATCGTGGGTCCTGGCGTGTGGCGGGACTGGTCTAGGCTGGGGGTGCGGGTGGTGTCCATGCGGGCGCGGCTGCGCAATGGAGGCTCCATTCGGCTGGCTTTGAAGCAATCGGCGGTGCAGGAGGCGCGTGAGGCGGCGGCAGTCGTGCAGTTTAGTTATTGGCAAGGTCCGCTACGCGCCACCATTGCCACACACCGTCATCGACCAAGTGCAGCCTGTCGCCTCGGCCGGCGAGCAGGTCCGGTGGGTACCACACGCGCGCGCCTTCGTTTACTGAAGGCGGCAAGCGGCGGAGAGGAAGCGCCCAATTGGCGAGTTGGCAAACGCCTTCCCCTTCTTCGCCTTGAGTGAGCCAGAGCCTCGCCGAGTGAAGGTCACGACGACCGCTAGCGGCGGCGGGAGGAGGCTGTTGCAGGCGCTTGGCCGAAGAGGGCGGCCATCCGCGCGTGGCTGGCGAGCTGGACGGTTCTATGCCGCGGCAAGCCAGCGGTTCGGCGAGGAAGGCGACCGCTACGCCCTACGCGCCGCCAGCAGCGGCCGGCGCATGGAGCTACCTGGCATCGGGCGCGAGCACCAAGACGGGCTGGACGAGCCGGCGCGGTACTTCATGCAGGCCCGCAAGGGGGGGGCGCTCAGCGCCAGGTGGGAGCACCGGGTCGAGCAGCAGGCGAGGGAGGCCGCGAAGGTGGCAGGCGCGGCACGAGGAGCGGGAGCGCCGCGGGCTGCCGCGAGAGCCGGAGCAGGACCGAGAGCGGAAGCCGGAAGGGCGCGGGTTGGGGCTGGGCAGATAATCTCAGGGCGCTTTCTTGCAAGCGCCCGCCGTCAAAACGGACGCTTCTAGAAAGACCTGCTTGTATTTCCCTTCGATCTTGTCGGTTGCGTCAGCTTGGAAAAGTAGTGGATATTCCAGGTTTCCAAGAGTATTTCTAAATACGTTGGAATCCCTACCCCTTGGGGGATGAAGTTGAAAGTTTCGGCAGTGCAACCTTTTTTCTGTAAATTCTCGTGAGGTGGTTCATTCCGGCTACGCTTCTATGTGTCTAGTGTGAGGTAGATTTTGCCGTTCATCCACTCCTCGTCGCATTCTGCCAGCAGGGCGGAGACGAGGCGCAGGCAGGATGCGGCGTTGGGGAAGATGGAGGCAACCCGTGTGCGGCGTTTGAGTTCGCGGTTGATGCGTTCGAGGCCGTTGGTCGTGCGCAATCTTATGCGGTGGGCTTGCGGGAGGTCGAACACGGCAAAGCCCATGGGAAGGTTCTGTTCGGCCCATGTGGCAAGTTTCGGCGCGTCCGTCGCCCAGAGTTCGATCGCCTGGCGCAGCAGCCGTTCGGCTTCTGCCTTGTCGGGCGCATTGAAGATCGCGCGTATCCGCCCTGCGACCGGCTTGCGCTGATCCAGCTTTGTGACGTAGGCCTGGGCATTCTGCTGCAAATGGAATTGGCAGCGCTGCCATGGCACACTTGGCAGGGTGGCGCGGCGCGCGGCCTTCAAGCCTGCATGATCGTCCGACACGATGAACTTTACCCCGCGCAACCCGCGCGCAATGAGGCTATCGAGAAATTCCCGCCAATGCTGTTCGGCCTCGGAAAATGCGACCGATACGCCGAGCACGCGCCGTTTGCCGTCGGCCGTCACGCCGATTGCGACAAGCACGGCGCAATCGAGCAGGCGGCCTTCTTCGCGGATGCGTTCATAGCGGGCATCGAGCAAGAGATACGGGGTATCGCCGAGCGGTCGCTCGCGCCAGGCGGCAAGCCCCTCGTCGAGCTGCTCGGTGGCGCGGCTGACCTGGGTTGAGGAAATAGCGATGTCCGGCCCGAGCAAGGCCTGCAGCACGGTGATCACCTTGCGGGTTGATACGCCTTGCACATACATTTCGGCCAATGCGAGGTTGAGCGCGCGCTCGGTGCGGGTGCCCTTGTCGAGGGCGCTTGGGTAAAATCCGCCGCCGCGCACCTGCGGCACGTCGAACGTTTGCTCGCCCACCCGGGTCATGACGGTTTTTGGTTTGAAACCATTGGCGTAATCGGCACGAACCGGGGTGCGTTCATGAGGTTTGGCATTGAGGAATTGCGCGCGTTCGATTTTGCTGGCTTCATTGACCAGGATGCGCAGCGCCTCGCCGGCGCCGTCCAGTCCGTTGTCGAGCAGGGCCGAGAAGGCGGCCTCCAGGGGATGATGTTCTACGCGTTGTGCCATGATACAAGCTCCGTCGCTGGGTGATAGGATGGGCCGAAGCAATCACCTCCCGATAGGTCTTGGCCGGCTCGGTTTGCCGGGGCCGTCCTGCGCACTTCGGGCGCAAGCGCCCTCGTTGCTTCGGACGGCCCCGGCAAACCGAGCCGGCCAAGCAATTTACAGAAACGATGGTGCACTAACAAAGTTCCAGCTGCCGACGTCTACTCCACGCATCAGTTTTTGATTCTGTTCTTTCAAAAGGGTCCCTCGTTCAACAGCTTCGTACCAGCGTAGGGCGAGTTTACGAAAGACCTTGTCTTTGTTAGTGCGTACTACCCACAATCGAAATCGATGCGTTTCCCTTGTGTCAATATCCCATAGCGCAAAGAAAATGTGTGGAACATTATCCAAAAAAGAGATTGTGCCAGAGTGCTTTGACTTAGTGCCTGCCTTGAGAACTCCGTTAAACCGCGGTGTGTCTATAGCTTCCCAAGTGTTGGCTGCTTTCACATCCGAGCCGTCGACAAGATCGGGGCCTTTCTTGCGCTCCATCCCCATCACTTCGGTTAGTGCACTTACGATAATCTGTGACCAACCACGCGTGTCGGACGGAACAGGATGACCCGTCTTTGAAGCATGAGGCGCAGCTCGCCAAAAAGCCTCGTGATGGATGTTCAGCAACTCCAAGGCTTCTTTAACAGACTTACTAGTAATCATTGGCCTTGGTATCCTGAGGGAGCTCTTCGACACGGATGCCAAGGGCAGTTGCGATTGCAGCTAAAACTTCGGCCGACGGTTCGACGGCACTGCGCTCAATATCACTGAGGTACTGCCGGCTGATGCCAGCCAGCCGGGCTAGAGCTGATTGGGTGAGCGCACGTCCGCGCCGCAATACACGCAAGCGCTCCCCAATCGAGCCGAAGCCTCTTGGCGCATCGCAACTCACGTGCTAAGGGCGACAAATCTGATGGCCATCAAAGATGTCGTCTCATTTAGAGGTCCCCCCGTGCCTGATGGATTACGCCTAGTCTCACCCGACCCCTACCGCCGAATGTACGATTCGCTGAGCGAAATTCGGGAGCTGTTCCATAGCGAAGGTCGCTTGCCGGATTCCAACTCAAAGCTGGACGAGATCACCAAGCTTATCGCGATCCGTATCGGGCAGGCCGCAGGCGTAATTGCCGATGAGGCCCTTGGAAACAGGTCTCACCCTCCGGACCTGGCACGCTTAGGCAATCTGTTCACCCAGGTGGCACTTTCACCGCTTTTCCTTCGCGGAGATGGCGGCTCTATCTTCGGACCAAAGCCGACCCTCGCGTTGCATGCTGGCGATGAAAAGATTGCGGGCTATTTAGTTGATCTGGCAGCTCTTGCTGTGGCGGCGCACCCAGAGGCAGGAGGAGCTTCCAACCTCGACCCCCTCAATGAAGCTTTTGGGCATTTTGTCAGAGATAACTTCCGCAATAACACCGAAGACGCTCAATATATGACTCCACCAGAAGTCGTATCTTTGATGGTTGAAATAGCAATCTCTGACTTGTTAGCCCCTCCCAAACAAAAAGAGTACGTCGTGGTGGACCCTAGCTGCGGGGTTGGGTCCTTCTTACTCTCATTCTCCAGGGCCTACGAAGCTCTAGGGAAAACAAAAGACCTGCCGCCACTCCGGATATTGGCACAAGACAAGGTAGACAGGATGGCAGCGTTGTCGTTCATGAATCTGTCTATGTTCCGAGCCAAAGAGCACGGAATCTATGTCGGTAATTCCCTTTGGGATGAATCACCTTTGTCAGAGGTGGATGGCAAGGTAGATCTGATCCTCACCAATCCTCCATTTGGAGCAAAATTTACACGAGCTGATCTATCCGAAACATCCCGCCGGGTTCTCCCAACTTTCGCACATAGCCGGTCGCCGTACGCGATGGTGGACTCAGAAATCCTTTTCCTGGACAGGTATCTCACTCTCTTACGTCCAGAGGGGCGTTGCCTGGTTGTGGTTCCTGATGGCGTTGTGTCCGCAGCTGGCGTTGCGGCGTATGCACGCCAGGAGCTGGCAGATAAGGCTCGGCTTAAAGCAATAATCGAATTGCCCGCAGAGACCTTTGCTCAGGCAGTGCAACCTTTTTTCTGTAAATTCTCGTGAGGTGGTTCATTCCGGCTACGCTTCTATGTGTCTAGTGTGAGGTAGATTTTGCCGTTCATCCACTCCTCGTCGCATTCTGCCAGCAGGGCGGAGACGAGGCGCAGGCAGGATGCGGCGTTGGGGAAGATGGAGGCAACCCGTGTGCGGCGTTTGAGTTCGCGGTTGATGCGTTCGAGGCCGTTGGTCGTGCGCAATCTTATGCGGTGGGCTTGCGGGAGGTCGAACACGGCAAAGCCCATGGGAAGGTTCTGTTCGGCCCATGTGGCAAGTTTCGGCGCGTCCGTCGCCCAGAGTTCGATCGCCTGGCGCAGCAGCCGTTCGGCTTCTGCCTTGTCGGGCGCATTGAAGATCGCGCGTATCCGCCCTGCGACCGGCTTGCGCTGATCCAGCTTTGTGACGTAGGCCTGGGCATTCTGCTGCAAATGGAATTGGCAGCGCTGCCATGGCACACTTGGCAGGGTGGCGCGGCGCGCGGCCTTCAAGCCTGCATGATCGTCCGACACGATGAACTTTACCCCGCGCAACCCGCGCGCAATGAGGCTATCGAGAAATTCCCGCCAATGCTGTTCGGCCTCGGAAAATGCGACCGATACGCCGAGCACGCGCCGTTTGCCGTCGGCCGTCACGCCGATTGCGACAAGCACGGCGCAATCGAGCAGGCGGCCTTCTTCGCGGATGCGTTCATAGCGGGCATCGAGCAAGAGATACGGGGTATCGCCGAGCGGTCGCTCGCGCCAGGCGGCAAGCCCCTCGTCGAGCTGCTCGGTGGCGCGGCTGACCTGGGTTGAGGAAATAGCGATGTCCGGCCCGAGCAAGGCCTGCAGCACGGTGATCACCTTGCGGGTTGATACGCCTTGCACATACATTTCGGCCAATGCGAGGTTGAGCGCGCGCTCGGTGCGGGTGCCCTTGTCGAGGGCGCTTGGGTAAAATCCGCCGCCGCGCACCTGCGGCACGTCGAACGTTTGCTCGCCCACCCGGGTCATGACGGTTTTTGGTTTGAAACCATTGGCGTAATCGGCACGAACCGGGGTGCGTTCATGAGGTTTGGCATTGAGGAATTGCGCGCGTTCGATTTTGCTGGCTTCATTGACCAGGATGCGCAGCGCCTCGCCGGCGCCGTCCAGTCCGTTGTCGAGCAGGGCCGAGAAGGCGGCCTCCAGGGGATGATGTTCTACGCGTTGTGCCATGATACAAGCTCCGTCGCTGGGTGATAGGATGGGCCGAAGCAATCACCTCCCGATAGGTCTTGGCCGGCTCGGTTTGCCGGGGCCGTCCTGCGCACTTCGGGCGCAAGCGCCCTCGTTGCTTCGGACGGCCCCGGCAAACCGAGCCGGCCAAGCAATTTACAGAAACGATGGTGCACTAACTTTGCTCAGGCTGGAACGCGCACAAGAACCGTAGTCTTGTACTTTCAAAAAGGTAAACGTGGATTGAAGGAAGTCGATCGGGTGTTCCTAGCCGAAGCTACTGACCTCGGCTTTCAGGTTTCAAAGCGCAAAGGGGCAACAGTCAAGCGCATGGAGGGAAGAAACCAAATACCAGACATTCTTGATGCGTACCGCGCGGGAAGATCGGAAGGATGAGCGCGCAACTGCTTGCGATATGGACTGAAATTGACCCGAAGGCTGAGGGTTCCTGGACACCTAGGCAATTTAGTATCCGGCCCTCGAAAGAAGCGCGTGCCGATAGCAGCCAGATTGCGCTTAAACCGCTCCGCGATGTCGTAAGGCGGGACACCAGAAAACGGCGTACCGCCCGCTGGGCACCAGGTTGGTTGTACATTGGAGTGCCGCACGTCATTGCTGAGGGTCTGCTCGACGCCGCCTCGATCTTAACCTACCAGCCTAAGACTCCTGGTTTCGAAGCGTTTCCGGGAGACGTCCTAGTATCGTGCATTAACCCAAGAATACCCAGGATTGTGGTCGTGCCGGATATGGGTGTTCCATTGCTTTGTTCTCAAGAATTCGAAGCTCTTTGCCCAATTGACGGACTTAGTCCGTATGCGCTTGCCTACATGCTCTTGAGTAAAATATCACTTAGTCACATGAATGCGCTAACAGCGGGTACATCCGCATCGCATGCGAGGATCAAGCCCGACAAACTGCTTGAGGTAGTTGTCCCGGTTCCACAGCCAGGGAGTGTCGCTGCAAGCCGATTGCTAGAGATTGTAACGATCTACGAGAAAGCTTGTCGTTCGGCATGGTCTGCATTGACGGCTTTGCACGAGTGTCGCGCAAAAGAAGATGATGTCTTTGTAAAAGAAACGATAAAAACGCCTTAACTGCTAGCTGGCGTAATACTCGGTCAAACGTCCGTTTGCCAAAGTGATACATGGCCCTACACTCGGGCCGTGGCTCCTCGCTGCCCCGTTTTATCAGCTATCTCCGGGGCTCGACCGATGGCCAGGGCCGATCCGGCCCCGGCCGTTGGCGCAGCGCCCGGCTGTCGCCGCGAACGTTCTCGAGTCAGCGGCGGTTCGTGACGGAGTTTCAGGACGTGGAGAGCGGTAAGCACGCCGATAGACCGCGGCTCGCCGCCGCGCTCGCCTCCTGCCGCGCCCGCCGCGCCGCTCTCGTCATCGCCAAGCTGGACCGGCCGGCGCTCAACGCGGGCTTCCTGCTGTCTTTGGCGGATGCAGCAAGTGCCTCCCGCGCGTAAATCAACGCGTGACACTGCGCCGAAGGATCAGCGGTCAGCGCGGACGCGCGTGGCGCGGATAAGGGACCGGGAGGGGGCAATCGGTGCCGAGGCTGTCGATCCAGGTCCTCACCTCCTCGGACGTGGCGTAGAAGCCGGCCGCGAGGGAGGCGCGAGCTTCGGCAATCCCTTCGGCTTCCCAGGTAATGCGGGCCCGCAACTCGGCTTGCGTTTCTGAGCAGGGCTCCGGTGGAGAGTCTGTATTCAACGTGTCCATTTCGGCGACCATACTCCCTGAGGGTCCCGTCTGCCAAGGATTACGCGCGCGCCCTTTTTGAGCAGCCCGGCGGAACGTTCGTCCTGCCTGTTACACGCCGCAACCATTCGGCATGGCACCACGTCGGCGGCCCGTGCTTTATGCGCCCATCCCATCGGATGAAGGACCATCATGACTAAAGTGACCAGCCTGATCCTGCTCGCCGCGCTCGCTCTGTCCACGGGTGCCTGCGCCTGCCGGGGCGGACGCATCGGGCCGTATGGCGGTGTGCACCCCGCGCGTTGCTGGATCTGGTAGACGAAAAGCTTGTTCTAATTGATGACGGGGGGTCTGGGGGGAATGGCACATTCCCCCCAGTCTTCCTTGCCTTTCCTTTCCTTTGCAGTTCCGCCGCTTGACCCGACGTGCAACCCGCCTCTTTTGCGTGCAAGCTGCGCGTGCGCCAGGAGGGTCAGTCGTCTATGGATGGTTCGGAATCAGCGATCGCCGGCGAAAAGTCCGCGCTAGACGAAGCTGCGCGCGGCGAGGCCACCACGCGCGCGCCCGTCACGCTGGACGACAAATACGCAAGCTTCGATGGCCGCATCTATCTCACCGGCATCCAGGCCCTGGTGCGCCTGCCCATCCTGCAATCGCGCATGGACCGCGCCGCCGGGCTGAAGACGGCGGCCTTCATCTCCGGCTACCGCGGCTCGCCGCTGGGTGGCTATGACCTCGCACTCTGGGGCGCCCGCAAGCACCTGGACAAATACAACATCCATTTCGAGCCTGGTATCAACGAGGACCTGGCGGCCACCGCGGTCTGGGGCAGCCAGCAGGTCGCCCTGTTGCCGCGGCCGAAATACGATGGCGTGTTTGGCCTTTGGTACGGCAAGGGACCGGGCGTGGACCGTTCGGGCGACGTGCTCAAGCACGCCTCCTACCAGGGCACGTCCCGCCACGGCGGAGCGATCGCGCTCTGCGGCGACGATCACGGCGCCCGCTCCTCCACGCTGGCGCACCAGAGCGACATCGCGCTCATCCATTTCGGCATGCCGGTCTTCAACCCGGCCACGGTCGAGGAATTGCTGACCTTCGGCCTCTCGGCCTGGGAGGCCAGCCGCTACTCCGGCTGCTGGATCGGCATGAAGGCGCTGACCGACACGGTCGAGGGTGGCGCTTCGGTTCCCGCCGACATGGACCGCATGGCTTTTACCACGCCCACCGATTACGCGCGGCCCGACGGGCTGAACGTTCACGCGCACCAGGGCTCTGCGTTGGAAGTCGAGGCGCGCCATTACGAACAGCGGCATGTCGCCTTGCAGGCTTGGGTGCGAGCCAACCAGCTCGACCGGCTGGCGTGGGGCGGTGCGCGGCGACATCGCCTGGGCATCGTGACGACGGGCAAGGCGTATCTGGACGTGGTCGAGGCGCTGCGCGGGCTGGGGCTGGATGAGCAGCGCACCTCGGCGTTGGGAATCGGCGTCTACAAAGTCGGCCTGGTCTGGCCGATGGAGCCGCAGCGCCTGCTGGACTTTGCCGCCACTTGCGACGAGATCCTGGTCGTCGAGGAAAAGCGGCCGATCATCGAGGATCAGATCAGCACGATCCTCTACAACATGCCCGCCCACGTGCGCCCGGTGCTCACGGGCAAGCTGGACGAAACTGGCGCGCCGCTGCTGCGCGCGGTGGGCGAGCTCGATCCCGACCTGATGCTGCATGTGCTCGCAGGCCGCCTGCGCGGGCGCATCGAGGACGAGGCGTTGCGCGCCAGGATCGCGGCCATCAAACCGCTGGAAACGGGTATTCCCACGATCAGCTTCGGCACGTCCGAGCTGCTGCGCCCGCCCAGCTTCTGCGCCGGCTGCCCGCACAACACGTCGACGCGCATCCCCGAGGGATCGGTCGCCGCGGCCGGCATAGGCTGCCACATCATGGCCGCCAGCCTGCCCGAGCGGAACACGATGCCGGCCACGCAGATGGGCGGCGAGGGGGCGACCTGGATCGGCCAGGCGCCCTTCACCGAGACGAACCACATTTTCCAGAACCTCGGCGACGGCACCTACTTTCACAGCGGCCTGCTGGCGGTACGCGCCGCCTTGGCCGCCAACGTCAACATTACCTACAAGGTGCTGCTGAACGGGGCCATCGCCATGACCGGCGGCCAGCAGATCGAGGGCGAGGAGTTTCCCGGCGAGCTGACGGGTCCGCATGTCGCCAACCAGCTTGCCGCCGAAGGCGTCAAGCGCATCGCCCTGGTGAGCGATGACCCGACGCGCCACGACCGCACGCAGTATCCTGCCTTCACCACCTATCATCATCGCGACACGCTCGACACCGTGCAGCGCGAGCTGCGCGAGACTTCCGGCGTGACCGCCATCATCTACGACCAGGCCTGCGCCACCGAGCGCCGGCGCCTGCGCAAGCGCGGCAAGCTTCCTGATACCAACGAGCGCCTGTTTATCCACCCGGAGGTCTGCGAGGGCTGCGGCGACTGCTCGGTGCAATCCAACTGCATCGCGATCGAGCCCGAGGAGACGGTGCTGGGGCGCAAGCGGCGCATCAACCAATCAGTCTGCAATACCGATTTCACCTGCGTCAAAGGTCTGTGCCCGAGCTTTGTCTCCATCATCGGCGGCAAAGTGCGGGCGCGCGCGGAAGACGGCGGCGACGAGGCGGCGATCCTGGCGCAGCTCCCCTCCCCCACGCTGCCGCGCATAGGCGAGGTGTACAACATCCTGCTCGCCGGCATCGGCGGCAACGGTGTGGTGACGGTCTCCGCGCTGCTAGGCATGGCGGCGCATCTCGAGGGCCGCCCGCTAACAGTGCTGGACAATTCGGGGCTGGCCCAGCGCAACGGCTCGGTCACCAGCCATCTGCGCATCGGCGATGGTGCGCATCGCCATAGCCCGCGCATCCCGAACGGCGACGTCGATCTGGTGATCGGGGCGGACCCGATGGTCGTGGCCATTCCCGAGACCTTGGCCAAATTGGGCCATGGGCGCTCGGCGGTGCTGCTCAACCGCTTCGTGGCGCCGAATGCGCTGTTTTCCAGCAACCCCGATCTGGATCTGAGCTTCGGCCCGATGCTTGAGAAGGTGCGCCCACGCGCCGATGCCGAGCGGATCATGCAGCTCGACGGGACGCGCATAGCCAGCGTCATGCTGGGCAATGCCATCGGCACCAACCTGCTGCTGGTGGGCTATGCGTGGCAGTGCGGGCTGATCCCGCTTCAGCTCGACACCATCATGCAGGCCATTGCGCTCAACGGCACCGAGGTGGCGATGAACCGCCGGGCCTTTGGGCTGGGGCGCATTGCGGCCGCTCGGCCGGAGATGGTGGGCGAATGGCTGCGGGGGCACGAGTTGGCCGCGATCCCGGACACGCTGGGCGACCTGCTGGCCGATCGCATGCCGCGCCTGGTTGCGTGGGGCGGCGAGGGCTGGGCGCGGCGCTACCGTGCACTCGTCGCGCGCATGGAACGCGCCGAGGAAGCCATTCCGGGCAGCGACGGCCGGCTGTCACGGGCGGTGGCCAATACCGCGGCCAAGCTGATGACCTACAAGGACGAGTATGAGGTCGCGCGGCTCTACACTGATCCGGGGTTTGCCGCGCGGCTGCGCGAGGGTTTCGAGGGTGATTACCGGATTGAGTTCAACCTGGCGCCACCGATGCTGGCGCGCACCGACAAGACCGGCCGGCCGATCAAGCAGCGCTTCGGGGCGTGGATGGGGCGCGCTTTTGCGGTCATGGCCAGGATGCGGGGGCTGCGTGGCACGCCGCTGGACGTGTTCGGCTATCACCCGCACAGGCGCACCGAGCGGCAGGTGATTCGCGACTATGTCGCTCTCGTGGACCAGGTCATTGCCGCGTTGAAGCCGGGCAATTTGGCTGAGGCCGAGGCGGTGCTGCGGGCGCATGACAAGGTGCGTGGCTACGGTGTGGTCAAGGAGGCAAATTTGGCGCGGGTGCGGCAGGAATTGCCGGCGTTGGTCGCGCGCCTGGGTTGAGGTAAGGCTGGGGGAGATGTGCCATCCCCCCCAGACCCCCCGTCATTATTTAAAACGAGGCCCAAAAATCGACGGGGGGTCTGGGGGGGATGGCACATCTCCCCCAGCCTTTTTCAGCGCACCTGTTCCGGCGCCCCAACACGCGACTTCAGGTGCCACAGACGCTCGTGGGAGGCTAAAAGCGGGGCGACCACGGTCTCGCGCCGCTCCGGCCGGGGCGGCACGCGCAACAACACGAGTTCCAGCGTTTCCAGTAACTGGCTGGCGACAATCAGTTCACCTTCTTCGCACGCATGGTCGAATGCGGCCTGGATCTTGTCGCTGAGGCGGCGGCTGTAGCGTTCCTTGTCACCGGCCTGGAGATCGGGACTTGCCATCTATTTTTACCGCGACTGAGTCAGATGGAACCATGACAGAACCGCCGACATAGTCAAATTGCATCAGCAACGAGGCGCTGTCTTGAGGTCGAACTGCTCCATCCTGCCATCCATGACAAAATCGCCGAAGTTCATCGCCAGATCGACGGCGACACCGTTATCGAAATATCTCATCCCTATCTCGTAATCGGGCATTTCCGTTTTTTGGTCGCGATCAAAGAAAGCGACATGCACGCGGCCTGAGGGCAGTCCAGATAAAGATGCCCATTTCTCGCCGTGCGCCGCGTGCCACGCCTCGATGGTCACGAAGCTGTCCTGGGCGCCGTCGCCGCCTGTGCCGTCAAAGAGGGGCATGGCAAGAAAACGCCTGCCGGCGAGCCGGGCCTGCAAAATCGCGATCGTGTGCGCGTTGGGCAACATCGTGCCGGGCGGCAGGACCACGCGCCTGCGCTCGGGCGCGGTGAAATCGGCATGGCCCCGCCCGCCAGAGCGATCGAGGCTGGCGACTCCGTCTAGCTGCTCGGTGGTTGTCTCATCGCTCATCTGCTTGGTGTGGAAGGTCAGGCGCGTGCCGTCCTTTGTTTCGAATGTCGCGTAATCCTGGACCATGCGCGTGTCGCGCCCGTCGCGGTCGGTCAGGTTGATGATGAGGTGCTGCGCGGTGGTCCAGCCGGTGCACGCGTCCGTCACGTCGTAGGTCATGGTGCCCGAAGCGGCGAGCACGCCCTGATCGGTGCTGGATTTCAGGCTCAGCGCGTAGCTGGCGCGATGGCCTGCAATGCCTGGTGCGACGTGAAAGACAGCGGGCGTGGCGGCCAGGATCGTGCCAGCCCAGTTCATGGCTATTGCGAGGGCGATCGGAAAGGCGGCCGGCAGGCGCATGGGTCGCGGTCTCGGGCTAGAGTCAGGTTCTAACATGGGGGTAGGCCAGGTGGGGCGAAAGGTTGCACCCTGCAATCCGTGAACGCCCGCTCATGCAACGGCAGCGCATGACTGGCGGGATCGTCGAACCACGCGGCCGAATGCAGCATCGTAGTGGTGGACAGATCGTCCAGGGCGCATGGATCGGTTTCCATGCAGCAGACAGCCGAGCGCAGCGCACGAGGCGGTGCCAGGAAAACGCAAATTCAATTGGATTCTGCACCATGAACGATCTGAAACTCGACATCGCCTTCTGGAACTATGACCGCACGCGCGCACTGGCCGACGGCACGATCAAGATCGATGGCGTCGAGGCCAGCTTCCACACAGCGCGCATCGTTCCCGACATCTTTGAGCAGATGATCCGGCAGCGGGCGTTCGACGTGTCCGAACTTGGCATGACCTACTTTCTACGCACCATTGAGGTGAAACCGGAGTTCCTCGCACTTCCTGTGTTCCTTAACCGCGCGTTCCGGCACTCGGCAATCTACATTAACAAGGCCAGCGGCATCGTTCGCCCGGAAGATCTTGCAGGCAAGACGATCGGCGAACTGGCGCTCTATGGCCACGATGCGGGGGTAATGCCAAAGGGCATCCTGTCTGATGACTATGGCGTGACGCCCAATCAGAGCCGCTGGATGGTGGGCGGGATCGACTTTCCGATGAAGCCGATCGATTTCGTGCCCCAGCCTCATCCTGCCGATGTGCAGGTGAGCTGGGCCGCCCCGGATGACGACCTGGGCAGCAAGCTTGAGGCGGGCGAGATCGACGCCCTGATCTCCGCGGACATACCCCGGTGCGTGCTTGAAAATTCGCCTAAGGTCGGGCGCCTGTTCGAGGACTATGAAGCGGCCGAGCGTCATTACTTCCGGCGCACGGGCATCTTTCCGATCATGCACGCTGTGGTGGTCCGCAAGCAATTGGCCGAGGATCATCCAGAGATCGTCAAGGCGGTCTACCAAGGTTTTTGCGCCGCCAAGGACGCCACCATGGAGCAGTTCGTTAAGGGAATGACTTTCAATAACATGGCGATGATGGTGCCTTGGCTCACCAAGCGCATAGAGGAGGACCGCGCTGTCCTGGGCGATGACTGGTGGCCCTACGGCGTAACGGCCAACCGGGCCGCGCTCGACGCGATCCTGCGCTACCATCACGAGCAAGGCTTAACCAAACGGCGTTTTACCGTGGAGGACATTTTCGTCCCCTATCTCCTCGGCACCTGATGGCTGTGGGAGAGTGTGGCAGACGGTACGGCATGATCCTGGCAGTCGGTTGGGGTTTGCAGCGGCTGGACGTGATCCCATCTTGATCGCGGCCAGGCGCCCCCGCCGGCTTTGGAGGCTGGCATGAAGCAAACCATCGAGCAGGCCGTGAACGCGCCCATGCGCACCTGCGGCGAGCGCGCAGAGTCAGAGCTCGGCCGCGAGCTATGGGCGCAGATACGCGAGGAGGCGGTCGCCGCCGTAGAGCATGACCGCGTGATGAGCGAGATCATCCGCGACACCGTGCTGATCCACGATAATTTCGGCGATGCGCTCGCCCATCGCCTGGCGCGCAAGCTGGGCGATTATGCGCTCAGCGTGGAGACGCTGGAGGCGATCTGCTGCGAGGCGCTTTCGGCCGATCCGGCGATCGAGGAGTCAGCGTTGGCCGATCTCTCGGCGGTGCGGGACCGCGATCCGGCGTGCCCGGACCTTCTGACGCCCTTCCTGTTCTTCAAGGGCTATCACGCGATCCAGGCCTATCGCTTCGGCAACTGGCTGTACAAGCGCGGGCGCACGCATCTGGCCAACCACATCCAGAGCCGGGTGGCCGAAGTGTTCGGCGTCGACATCCATCCCGCGGCGCGCGTGGGTCGCGGCATTTTGCTAGATCACGGCACGGCCGTGGTGGTTGGCGAGACAACGGTGATCGATGACGACGTATCACTGTTGCAAGGCGTGACGCTGGGCGGCACGGGCAAGCAATGCGGGCAGCGGCATCCCTCTATCCGGCGCGGCGTGCTGATCGGGGCGGGGGCGAAGATCCTGGGCGCCATCACGATCGGCGAGGGGGCGAAGGTGGGGGCGGGCAGCATCGTGCTTGAGAGCGTGCATCCGTTCACGACTGTGGTGGGCAACCCGGCGCGGGCGGTGGGGACCAGGCACACGCATATGCCGGCGCTGACGATGGATCAGAGCCTGCCGGCGCTGGATTATATGATTTAAGAGAAGACTGGGTGGGACGTGCCGTCCCCCCCAGACCCCCCGTCGATTGTTAGGCCTCGTCTAGACTAATGACGGGGGGTCTGGGGGAATGGCACATTCTCCCCAGTGCTTATCTTGCGCTCAACGCCCTCTGATTAGCCGCCAGTTCACCCGGCGACAGTTCGAACACAAAATAGATCGTGTAATTTTGCCCCGTCAGCCCGCGATCGGTCGGGAAGGCCAGGTCCACGTCCTGCCCGCTGACCTGCACCGTGTCCACATTCTGCGGAAACACCACGCGCTGGATCAGCTCCTGCTTCTGCAGCACCTGGCCCGCGCGCACGATCGCAATGTTGTAGGGCACGTCGAAGGTGCGATCCTTCGCGGCCGGCCCGCGGGTCAGCACCATCTGCACCTGGGCGTGCGCGGTCAGCTTGCGGTGGCCCAGCAGACCCTTGCAGGCGCCGTTGATGTTGAGCAGCCGGCCGCTGAGGACCAGGTTGGTCAGGTCCGTGCCGCGGCCGTCATAGCGCGTGAGCGTGGCGGCGTCCGGGCGCAGATAGGCCAAGGGGCATTGCGGGGCCTGCTCGTCGGGGTCTGGCGTGCAGGCGCCCAGGATCGCCAACCCCGCCAGCAGGAGGAGAGCGGCCGCAAGATTGGTCTTGCGCGTTGTGGTCAATCGCATTGCAACTCCAGCGGCGGCCGTCCATGTGCGGGCGGGCCTGCTTTGCACCAAGGGGGCTTTGCACCACAAGGGCCGCCGCCCGATACTGAGGGCTGCCCGCGTTAGAGGGGAATCCGACCCGCCATGCCCGACACCATGATCCACGACACGCGCCCAGCCGCGACCAAGCCGACGCTTCGGGTGATCCTGGCCGGTCCGCGCGGCTTCTGCGCCGGCGTGGATCGCGCCATTCGCGTGGTCGAGGAGGCGCTGCGCCGCTACGGTGGCCCGGTCTATGTGCGTCACGAGATCGTGCACAACCGCACCGTGGTCGAGGCGCTGGAGGCGCAGGGGGCGATCTTCGTCGAGGAACTCGACGAGGTGCCGCAGGACGCGCATGTCGTCTTTTCCGCTCATGGCGTGCCCAAATCGGTGCCGGAGGAGGCCCAGCGCCGCCGCCTGGCGTATCTGGATGCGACGTGTCCCTTGGTCTCCAAGGTCCATCGCGAGGCCGAGCGCCATTTCAGCGAGCGGCGGCACATCCTGATGATCGGCCATGCCGGCCACCCCGAAGTGGTCGGCACGATGGGGCAGTTACCGGCCGGTGCCGTGACGCTGGTGCAGAATGCAGCGGAGGCAGCAATTGTGCAGGCCGATAATGCGGCTCTGGCCTTCATTACGCAGACCACGCTTTCGGTCGATGACACGGCCGAGATCGTGCAGATCCTGCGCACGCGTTTTCCTGCCATCGAGGGGCCGCGGCGCGAGGACATCTGCTACGCCACGACCAACCGGCAGGCAGCGGTGAAAGCGATTGCGCAGGGCTGCGATTTGCTGATCGTGATCGGCAGCCCGAATTCTTCCAACAGCCAGCGGCTGCGCGAGGTGGCCGAGCGCGCCGGCGCCCGCCGCGCCGTGCTGGTGCCCAAGGTTGCAGAGATGGACTGGGCTGATTTGGAGGGCGTTACCACCGTGGGGATTACTGCGGGGGCTTCGGCGCCGGAGAGTTTGGTGCAGGAGGTGCTGTCCGCACTTGGCGAGCGGTATGCGCTGGCGATCGAGGAGCGGCAGGTGACGACCGAGGATGTTATTTTTAAGTTGCCGCAGCCTTTGGCCTGATTTTTAAAAGGAAGATTGGGGGGGATGTGCCATCCCCCCCAAACCCCCCGTCTTCAGTTTGAGGTAAGCGCTGGTCAGCGTTTTTGAACTGTTCAAGATCGGCATTGGGCCGTCCTCCTCGCACACCACGGGGCCGATGCTCGCGGCGCTTGCCTTCGTCTCCTCTCTGGGGCTGCGGCTGGAGGAGGTGGCGCGGCTGCGCGTGGTGCTGCTGGGCTCGCTGGCCTGGACCGGACACGGGCACGCCACCGATCGCGCGATCCTGCTGGGGTTGGCGGGACATGCGCCGGACAGCGTAGACCCTGAGGAAGCCCCACGCCTGATGGCGCAGACCGTGCGCACGCGGCGCCTGAGCCTGCTCGGCCGGCACGCCATTGCGTTCGATCCGGGGCTGGATTTGGTCATCGACCGCGTGACCCCCGCGCCGCGCCACCCCAACACGATGGCGTTTCTGGCTCTGGATGCGGACGGGCAGGCGGTGGCGGCCGAACGCTGGTGTTCGATCGGCGGCGGCTTCGTCGTGCAGGAAACCGAATTGGGCCGGCCGGCGCCGCCGCTTACGCCCGTACCCCACCCGTTCCGCAGCGCCGATGATTTGCTTGGCGAAGGTGCGCGAACCGGCCTTTCGATTGCGGACATGATCCGCGCAAATGAGGAAGCCGCCCGGCCACCAGCGGCAGTGCGCGCCCACATGCAGCGCGTGATTGCCGCGATGATGGACTGCATCGATCGTGGCATGGCCACTGCCGGCCATCTGCCTGGTGCGCTGGCCGTGCGCCGCCGCGCGGCCGGCCTGACCGCGGCGCTTCATGCAGAGCGCCATAGCAACACCGCCATGCCGACCGCATCGATGGACTGGGTCAGCGTCTTTGCCATTGCGGTCAATGAGGAGAATGCCGCTGGCGGGCGCGTGGTGACGGCACCCACCAATGGCGCGGCCGGCGTGGTGCCCGCGGTGCTGCGTTATTATCGGGACATGGTGCCGGGGGCGAGCGATGCCGGCATGGAGGATTTTTTGCTTGCGGCCACTGCAATTGGCGGATTGTGCAAGATGAACGCATCCATTTCGGGGGCGGAAGTGGGTTGCCAGGGCGAGGTGGGCTCGGCCTGCGCGATGGCGGCGGCCGGGCTGGCGGCCGCGATGGGCGGGACTAATGAGCAGGTGGAAAATGCGGCCGAAATTGGCATGGAGCACCATCTGGGCATGACGTGCGATCCGGTGGGCGGGCTGGTGCAGATACCGTGCATCGAGCGCAACGCTTTCGGCGCGGTGAAAGCGATCAATGCGGCGTCATTGGCGCTGAAGGGTGATGGGGTGCACCACGTTTCGCTGGATCAGGTGATTGCGACGATGCGCCAGACTGGGGCGGACATGCAGAGCAAGTATAAGGAGACGAGCCAGGGCGGGTTGGCGGTTAATTTTCCGGAGTGTTGAAGGAAGACTGGGGGAGATGTGCCATCCCCCCCAGACCCCCCGTCATTTATTTAGGCGGGATCCTAAATGAAGACGGGGGGTCTGGGGGGGATGGCACATCTCCCCCAGCTCTCTTTTGGCTTTCTCAGGCGGCACGAAGCTTACCGATCAAAGCGCGCGCCGTCGTCTGAATCGCTTCGGTCAGCGTGCCGACCTCCTCGCCTTCGCGGGTCACGCGTTCGGCGGCCTGACTGGTGGCCGCGGTGGCACCGGCAAGACCGGCGATAGCTTGCTTGATCGTGAGCATGCCATCGGCCGCACCTTGCAGGCTGGCGGAGATTTCGTTGGTTGCGGCGTGCTGATGTTCGATGGCGTGCGCGATGCTGGCTGTTGTCGTGCTCATCGCGGCGATCGTTTCGCCGACCGACCCGATCGCCCGTACCGCGGCCGCCGTTCCGGCCTGCAGCGTGGCGATCTGCGCCTGGATTGGCGTGGTGGCACTAGCTGTCTGGGCGGCCAGGCTTTTCACTTCACCTGCCCCTACCGCGAAGCCGCGACCGGCCTCGCCCGCGCGCGCGACGCCGGCTACGAGTGGCACGTGCAACCACAGGGCCGCGACCATCAGCGTGTCCATCGCGCGATGCGTCTCGGTCATGGTGCGGTGCATGCGAGCGTCCTAGCGGGAGAGTTTGAAGCAACCTGTGACCCGCGCTGGGTCGAGCAGCAGCCAGGCGTCGGATTGACGGTGGGCCGCGCGTGCGGTCGGCGTGGAGGGCGCCACGATGGCCACGAAGGGGACGCCACCCAGGCGGATGACAGCACCCACGCTTGCGGCGGCGGCCACGGCGCGGGCGGCGTTCCGCCAGGGCGGAAACATGAGGGCGACTGGCCCGATGGTGCGCGGCGCGGCTGATGCGGTAAGCACGCCGGCGAGCGCGAGCGCGCTCACGGCGATGGGTGCGACAAAGGCGCGGGGGCACGACAGTCTGGCCATGTTGGGCGTTTGCCACCGGGGAATTAAGGATTCTTCTTTTTCTGAAGAAAAAGAAGCAAAAAGACTTTTGCCAGTTTGGCTCACGCGAAAACGTCGATGCTGTGCGCGCCGCCAAAGAGCAAAAGTTTTTCGCTTCTTTTTTCAAAAAAGAAGTGCTTCCTTGCTTGTCGCAGCCTGCAATCCGGTATTGCCCGAACACGCCCCCTCGCGCCAGTATGGCTTCAGGCGGTGTGATGCGAGAGATGGCCATGAGTTACTCCGAGGAGGCAGCCACTTCAGGCGTGACCCTGCGGCGCGTGGGCGGCTGGGCGGTGGACGGCCTGATCCTGGGCGTGATCCTGCTTGCCATGCACCTCAGCCTGTGGGTGCTGGACTTCGTCACCTTTGGCCTGACGTGGTTTTTGGCCGGCGGGCTGTGGGTGGTGCCGATTGCCTATGTGTTTGCCTTCGTGGCCTCCCCTGCGCAGGCGACTCCCGGCCAGGCGGTTGCTGGCCTGAAAGTCGTGCGCGATGACGATCTGGGCCGACCGACGCCGGCGCAGGCGCTGGTCTATGCGATCGGCTTCGCGCTGACCTGGGCCGCCGGTGCGGTCTGGCTGGTTGCGGCCTTCTTCACGCGCCGGGCGCGCTGCTTGCACGATATGGCGTCCGGCGTGGCGGTGCTGCGCGAAGAGGCGATCGCCGGGCTCGCCGCGCCGGATCTGCCGGCAGGGTGGGCCGTGCGGTAGATGACGTATAAGCCTCCGCGGCGGCCGCAATTCTTCTACACCACGGCTCCCCTGCCCTGTCCTTACATTTCGGGGCGGGTGGAGCGTAAGGTCGTTACCGAAATTGGGGGTCCTGATGCTGACGCGCTGCATGACCGGCTGTCACGCGCGGGGTTTAGGCGCAGCCACAATATTGCGTATGCGCCGGTGTGCCCGTCCTGTTCGGCCTGCGTGCCGATCCGCATCGATTGCGCGGCATTTCAGGCAGATCGCGGCCATCGGCGTGTTCTGCGCGCCAATGATGGCGTTGAGGGATTTGAGGTGCCGGCGCGCGCCACGGCCGAGCAATTCACGCTGTTTGCCCGCTACCAGCAGGCGCGCCATGGCGAGGGTGATATGGCGACGATGAGTTTCTACGATTATCGCGCCATGGTCGAGGACACGCCGATCGAAACACTGGTCGTGGAATTTCGCGACGCTGAGGATCGGCTGGTGGGCGCGTGCCTGGCGGACCGGCTGGGCGATGGACTATCGGCGGTTTACAGCTTTTTCGCGCCCGAATTGGCGCGGCGTTCGTTGGGCACGTTTACGATACTTTGGTTGATCGACCGGGCGCGTGCGTTGGATCTGCCGTATATTTATTTGGGTTATTGGGTGCCGGAGAGCCGCAAGATGGCTTACAAGGCCAGGTTTCGTCCGAGCGAGATTTTGGCGGGCGGGACCTGGCGCGTGCTGACGGATGCGGACCTGGTCGATCAAAGCGTCCGGTGCGGCACGTTGCTGGTGCCAGAGATGGCGTAGGAAGGAAGCAGTCCTTTTTTGAAAAAAAGGATCAAAAAACTTTTGCCCTTTTGCTTGCACCGGCTGTGACCACTTTACGAAATTTTTGAGCTGCACCGATGCAACTGACAGAAGTTTTTTGGTTCTTTCAAAAAAGAACACCTTCCTTGTCTTCAACCTGTGCTTTCTGGCCGCCGACGCGCGGCCGACGCGCTGGCCCATTAAGGCGTGACTAAGAATGGGCGCACGGTCTGTGCGTCGGTTACCTGGAACGACACGAAGGCGCCTGACGAGGACACGCTTGTTACGCCTTTGGCGGGGCTGTTGCACGCAGCTGCCATGCGCGCGCCGGGCTAAAGACTGGGGGAAATGTGCCATCCCCCCCAGACCCCCCCGTCACCTATTTAGGGCAATGCTCAGCTCTTAGTAGTTCGTATCAGGCGGCAGCCCAGCCTCGCCCAGCAGAAGCGGTCCCCAGAACGCGCACTTATGAAACTGAAAGAACCCATACTCCATCTGCGCCGATGGCGCGCTCAGCGCCAGGAAATCATGATTTGCGACACTGTATGACAGCCAGGCCGTGCCGCGCGGATTGAGCGGCCGGCCGTACCTTGCCAGCGCCGTCCAGCTCGCCCGCATGCCCCCAGCCAGGTTCAACTGCGAGGGCGTGAATTGCGCCGGTCCCAGATTTAGATAGGTGTTCTTGAAGGCTGGGAAGAGATAGGGCAGCTCGGCCGCGTGGCTGTCGCCCAGGCTTGGCATGTTGGGATCGTAGGGCAGGAAGATGTTGGGCACATTCGCATCGGTCAATTCATAGGTGTAGAGCGTGGTGTATTGCGCAATCAGCGCATCCAGCACGACGGCACCGCAGGAAAAGGCATAGTCCGTGACCATGGCCGCGGTGGCGTATCCTGGGTTGTAATAGTCCTGCAGGGGATATTCTGCTTCGGCCTGCTGCGCGTTGGAGCCTGCCGTGGCCTGAGCTGCTGCGTAATAATCGGCTGTGGACCACGGCATGCCGGAGAGGATTTCATCCTCGGACACAAATAGCCGGTATTCGTCGTGGTTGGTGCCGTCTATGATCGGGATGTGCGGAAAGGCGCCGGCGGCATAAGCGAGGAACGGCTGCTGCGGCAGCACGTACCCATCGACATTGGGCGCAATGCTGATGGTGGACGAGCCGTCCGCCAAATTGACCAGCGTGGTGGCCGGCACAGCGCGCAGGCACGCCAGATCGCTGGGTGCGCAATTCAGCGCCGTGGCAACCGCCTGCCCTTGGGTCTGCGCCTGCGCCTGCGTGGGCAGCGAGCGGGCATAGGCGCCGCTTTCGATGATGGCGCCACTGACGCGGCCCAGCAACGGCGAGACGAGCTGATCGATGGTGCTCTGCCCGCCCGCGGATTCGCCGAAGATCGTGATCTTGTTGGGGTTGCCGCCAAAGGCCGCGATATTCTGGCGAACCCAGGCAATGGCCGCCTGCTGGTCCAGCAAGCCGTAATTTCCCGAGCTGTTATGCGGGTCCTGCTGTGCGAGCGCCGGCAGCCCCATGAAGCCAAGCAGACCAAGCCGGTAATTGAAGGACACGTACACCACATTGCCGCTATTGATCAGCGCCGTGCCGTCATACTCCTGGCCCGAGCCCGTGCTCAGGCCGCCGCCGTGAATCCAAACCATCACCGGCAGGTTGCTGCTGGCGTTGGCGTTGGCGGGCGTTTGCACGTTCAGATAGAGGCAATCCTCCGAGCCGCCGCCGCCGCCGATCTCGCTAAAGCCTTGCGGGCAATAGGCGCTGTAGCTGGTCGCCTGCAGCGTCTTGGTCCAGGGCGCGGGTGGGGTGGGCGCGGTCCAGCGCAGGGGGCCAACCGGAGGCGTGGCGTAGGGGATGCCGAGGAAGTCGTTGATGCCGGCGACGGTCACGCCCTGCACCTTGCCGTACTGGGTTTGCACGATTGGGCCGCTCAGCGTGCGGGCGTGAAGCTGGGGAGCGACCAGGGTCGCCAGGATGGCTGCGGATAGGACGCGCATTTTTCTCTCCCGGATTTTTGTTAGACGCACACTATCAAATGGGGAAGGCTAGGGGAAGAACTGGGGGAAACGAGCCGTTCCCCCGTCGTGCGCAGCACGCTTGCGCGTGACGACCCCCCGTCTTTATTTGGTGTGGAAACGGCCGGTTTTGGGGAAGCCGTTGGGGGGCAGCCGGCCGGCTTGGGCGCGCTCGCCCAGCCAGTCGCGCAACGCGGTTTCGGTGCGGGTGCGGGTGCCGGCGTCCCAGCTCAGGCCGTCACGCAGCTTGAACACCTTGGCGTCCGCCATGCCGCCTTGGACGTATTTCTGCAAAGCCACGCCTGCACCGCGCGTCATTTCGGGCAACTGGTCCAGCGGGAAGACCAGCAATTTGCGGTTCTCGCCCACGACTGCGACGTGATCTCCTTCGGCGGGCAAACACAGCAACGCGCGCTCGCCCTCGCGCAAATTGAGCACCTGCTTGCCGCTGCGCTTCTCGGCGACAAGGTCGGCCGCGCGCACAAGGAAGCCACGGCCCGAACTGCCCGCAACAAGATAGCGGCAGCCATCGCGCCAGACGAAAAAGGCCACAACCTCGTCCTGGTTGGCCAGATCGATCATGGTGCGGATCGGCTGGCCATCGCCACGCCCGCGCGGCAGATCGCCCGCACGCAGGCTGAACACGCGCCCGTCGCTGGCAAACAAGGTCAGGCGATCGGTGGTTTCGCAATGCAGAAAGGCGCGCAGCTTGTCGCCTTCCTTGAATTTCTGCGCCTCCGCATCCGCAATGTGCGTGCGCACCGCGCGTATCCAGCCTTTTTCCGACAGGATGACCGTGATGGGCTCTCGCTCCACGCTGACCAGCGCGGTAATATCGACGGGCGTTGGTGCACCGGCAATCTGCGTGCGACGCGAGCCCAATGGACCGCGTGCGAATTTGGTGCGCGTCTCCTCGATCTCGCCGGCGATACGGCGCCAGCGCAGCGCATCGCTGCGGACCAGCGTCTGCAGGTCGCGCAATTCGCGTGTGAGCGTCTTGTGCTCACGCTTGATCTCGATTTCTTCCAGTCGGCGCAGGCTGCGCAGGCGCATGTTCAGGATCGCCTCGGCCTGCGTGTCGGTCAGAGAAAAGGCGTGCATCAGACCGGCCTTGGCATCATCCTCCTCGCGGATGATACGGATGACGTCATCGAGGTTGAGGAACACGCGCAGAAAGCCGTCGAGGATCTCCAGCCGGCGTTGCACCGCAGCCACACGGTGAGCGCTTCGACGCAGCAGCACCTCGTGACGGTGATCGAGCCAGGCGCGAAGCACCTCGCGCAAGGACAGCACGCGTGGGGTGCGATCGGCGGTCAGCACGTTCATGTTGAGCGGGAAACGCGTCTCCAGCGCGGTCGCGCGAAACAGCGTTTCCATCAGCACTTCAGGCTCCACGCCGCGCGATTTCGGCTCGAAGACCACGCGCACGATCTCCGTGCTCTCATCGCGCACGTCGCCGAGCAGAGGCAGTTTTTTCTCCTCCATCAGCGCGGCGATCTGTTCGATCAGGCGGGATTTCTGCACCTGGTAGGGGATTTCGGTCACCACGATGGCCCACGTGCCCATACGCCCCTGCTCGACCGCCCAGCGCGCGCGCAGGCGAAAGCCGCCGCGGCCGGTTTCGTAGGCGGTGGCCATGGAGGCCGCGTCCTCGATCAGGATGCCGCCGGTCGGGAAGTCGGGACCGGGCATGTGCGCAAGCAACTCGGCCGTGCTGGCCTGAGGATTTTCAATCAGATGCAGGGCGGCGGCACACACTTCACCCGCATTGTGCGGCGGGATGCTGGTGGCCATGCCCACGGCAATGCCGGCAGCACCATTTGCCAGCAGGTTTGGGAAGGCGCCCGGCAGGACCAGTGGCTCTTCTTCAGCGCCGTCATAGGTCGGGCGGAAATCGACCGCGTCATCGGCAATGCCGGCCAGCATCGCTTGCGCCACTTCGGTCAACCGCGCCTCGGTATAGCGCATGGCGGCAGGGTTATCGCCGTCGATATTGCCGAAATTGCCTTGGCCTTCGACCAGCGGGTAGCGCACGGCGAATTCCTGCGCCAGGCGCACCATGGCGTCATAGATCGATGCGTCGCCATGCGGGTGGAACTTGCCCATGACGTCGCCCACGATGCGCGCGCATTTCTTGAAACCGGCGGCGGGATCAAGGCGCAGCAACTGCATGGCGTAGATCAACCGGCGATGCACCGGTTTCAGCCCGTCCCGCACGTCCGGCAGGCTGCGGGACATGATGGTGGACATGGCGTAGGCGAGGTAGCGTTCGGACAAAGCGTCGGCGAGCTTGACGTCGGTATCGGTCATGCGCGCGGCTGTGCCCCGGCCGGGGCGCGCCGGCAAGCCCGGCACGGATTTCGGACTCCATCCCCTTGG
The DNA here is from genome assembly GCA_965276755.1 of Acetobacteraceae bacterium. Taxonomy (GTDB): domain Bacteria; phylum Pseudomonadota; class Alphaproteobacteria; order Acetobacterales; family Acetobacteraceae; genus CAJCIS01. Next base: position 414,497 of record OZ255625.1, on the reverse strand, counting down.
GCGGCCTCGCGCCGCGGCTTGGGTGGGGCTAGGTCTTGGCCGTGCTCGATTTTGCGATTTGCGATGCGGCGCGGCTGCGGCGGGACCCTGTCTATGACGGGGTTTTCTTCATTGCCGTGCGGACGACGCGCATCTATTGCCGCCCGGTCTGCCCCGTGCGCCAGCCGCTTTCGAAAAACATCACCTTCTATCCCTCGGCCGCGGCGGCCGAGCGCGCCGGCTACCGCCCCTGCCTGCGCTGCCGGCCGGAGACCGCGCCCTTCTGCCCCGCCTGGCGCGGCACGCGCACGACTGTGGAGCGCGCGCTGCGGCTGATCGAAGACGGCGCGCTCGATCGTGGCAGCGTCGAGTCGCTCGCCGTACGGTTGGGGGTGGGCGCGCGGCATCTCTCCCGCCTGTTCGCCCGCCATCTGGACGCCTCGCCCGCTCAGGTCGCCAAGACCCGGCGCACGGCACGCGCAAAGACGATGTTGGATGCCGGCGCGCGGGACGGGGCCGAAATCGCGCGCGCGGCCGGTTTTCCCAGCGAGCGGGCCATGAAGGCGGCGCTGCTGGCGCTCTATGGCAGGCATGCCGGCGTCATGGTGAGCGGCGCACCCGCGCGGCGTGGAGCTGAAGAAGTCAGGGAGAGCGTGCTAGGCATTTCTGTTCGAGATGCGTGTTGCCGCACCAACGATGACGGCGTGATCTATGACATTCACGAAAGCGCGTAGGATGGAGCTGTATCACGACGTATTCGCAACACCTTTGGGCGATATCCTGTTGGTGCATGACGAGACGGATATCCTGCGAGCACTCGATTTCACCGATTACGAAGACCGCTTGCACCGCCTGTTGCGCCTGCATTACGGCGCGATCACGCCGGCGGCGCGCGTGGCACCTGCATCCACCACCGAGCGCCTGCGCGCCTATTTTGCCGGCGATTTCGCGGCGTTGGATAGGATTGCGCTCGCCACCAACGGCACGCCTTTCCAGCGCGCGGTTTGGGCGGCATTGCGTGACATTCCTTCAGGCCACACGATCAGTTATGGCATGCTGGCGGAGCGCATCGGCCATCCCGCGGCGGTGCGAGCGGTCGGTGCGGCTAACGGTGCAAACCCCATCGGCATCGTTGTGCCGTGCCACCGTGTCATCGGCGCATCCGGCAAGCTGACCGGCTACGCAGGTGGGTTGGCGCGCAAAGCCTGGTTGCTGGAACATGAGGGTTTCATTGCGGATCAGGCGCGCTTGCCGCGCGTTCAGCCTGCCACACGCGTTCCTCCAGCATACGGCGGGCATTAGGCACAGGTTTGTGGCGCAGACCAAAGAGGTCACGCGCAAGGAAATGGCCGGTCAGGCGCAGGCCGGCAGCCCATTGCGGCCCATCGCCATCGCCACCGGAGGCGAGAAATTGCGGCAGTTCGAGCAACCGTTCCTTCCATAGCCCTGCTGCGTCTTCGGACACCGCACGGCCGGTGCGCGGCGAGACGAAGGCCAGCCCGTGCCGAGTGCCGGTGACCGCGCACGTGCTCAAATCCAGGCCGTAGCCGAGTTCCTCCATCAGCCCCAATTCCCAGCGAATCAAGTCGCCGAGCAACGGCTCGCCCCGGCTGCTATGGGCGATCATATGCAGTACGCCGCCGAAAACGCGCGGGTAGGGCTCGCGCTCGGGCAGCGCGCCCTCGGCCGTGGCGCACAGGGCCGAGACGATGCCCAGCGCCCACGGGTCATCCATGGCGAGTGCGGCGCCGGCATGGATCAGTTCGCCGGAGAAGCTGCCAAGCTGGTCGGACAGCCGCGCCACCCAGCGCGCCTGCACCAGATTGCCTTGTTGCCACAAGGATGATTGCGACTTTGAGGTGCCACCGCGCGCCAGGCCTCGATAGACGCCATGCGCTTCGGAGAAGACCGAGACAAGCGCGTCACCTTCGCCGAACGGCGCAACAGCCAGGACGATGCCGGGGGCGGTTATTTCCAAGTGAAGAACTGGGGGGGATGTGCCATCCCCCCCAGACCCCCCGTCATCAATTGGGGTTCGTCTAAACAATCGACGGGGGGTCTGGGGGGGATGGCACATCCCCCCCAGCCTTCAACCCCTATCCGGATCATCCAGCCCAATCGCCCGCAGCCGCGCCCGCTCCTCATCCCATCCCGAACGTTCTTTCACATTAACAAACAAATGCACGGTGCGGTCCAGCGCCTGCCCCAACGCAATGCGCGCCTTCTGCCCAATTGCCTTGATCTTGCTACCACCATCGCCAATCAAAATGGCTTTCTGCCCCGCGCGCGCGACGTAGATCGTGACATCGATGCGTACCGATCCATCCGGCCTCTCGGCAAAACTTTCGGTTTCTACCGTGGTGCCATAGGGCACTTCCTCATGCGTCTGCAGAAACACCTGCTCGCGCACCATCTCGGCCGCCATCAGCCGGTCGGGCACATCGGTCAGGTCATCGGCGGGATAGAGATGCGGGCCCGGCGGCACCGCGCGCGCCAGGGCGGCGATCAGATCAACCACGCCATCACCGTTGGCCGCACTCAGCATGTAGGTCTCTTCGAATTTCACCAGCCCGTGCAATTCCTGGGTCAGCGGCAGCAGCGATTCGCGCGTGCAGATATCGACCTTGTTTAGCACCAGCCAGGTGCGCCGCTTGGTGCCCTTCAATCGCGCGGTAATTGCGCGCACCTGATCGGTCAGGCCGGCACGCGCATCGATCAGCAGCACGGTCAGATCTGCATCGTCGGCCCCGGTCCAGGCAGCGGCGACCATGGCGCGATCCAGCTTGCGTCTAGGCGCGAAAATGCCCGGCGTATCGACAAGCAGGATTTGCGCATCACCCTGCATCAGGATGCCCAGCACGCGAAAACGCGTGGTCTGCGCTTTGGGACTGACGATCGAGAGCTTGGCACCTGTCATGCGATTGAGCAGCGTCGATTTGCCCGCATTCGGCGCACCGACGATGGCGACAAAGCCGCAGCGTGTCATCGCGCGCCCTCGCCCGGCCGCAATTGCGCGAGCAGCGCCGCGGCCGCGGCGCGTTCGGCCGCGCGCTTGGTGCCCGCCTCGCCCACGCCGGTGTGCCCGGCACCCGTCACGCTGATGATGAATTTCGGCGCGTGCGACGGGCCTTCCGAGGAGATCACCGTATAAGCGGGCAGCGGTTTGCCCCGCCCTTGCAGCCACATCTGCAGCGTGGTTTTCGCGTCTTCCGGCGGCAGGGTCTGCGCGGTTATCCGACCCTCCCACGCCCGGCGCACGAAACGCCGCGCCTCCTCGATCCCGGAATCCAGATAGAGCGCGCCCAACGCGGCTTCCATTGCATCAGCTACGAGGTTGGCGCCGGCAGCATCACTTGCCGCACTGGGCGAACCCAACGTGACCGCGCGCGCGTAGCCGATGCGTGCGCCGATTTCCGCCAGCGCCTCCCGGCTCACCAGGTCAGCGAAGCGCAGGCCCAATTTGCCTTCCTGTTCGTCGGGAAAACGCTCGATCAGCCATTCGGCCATCAGCAGCCCCAGCACGCGATCGCCGAGAAACTCCAGCCGTTCGTTGGAGCCGGCGCCGCGCGTGCGCAAACGCCCGTTGCTGGCCGAGCGGTGCGTCAGTGCCTCGGCCAGCAATTCGGGGCGGCGGAAACGGTAGCCAAGCAGGTCCTGAGCCAGCGCCAGGCGTGCGCCGGCGGCCCCTTCGTTCAATGCACGCCCTTGAGCAGCCGACCCCAACGCACCTCCAACGGCCATTCCCAGAACTCGTACCAAGGGTAGCGCGCATCGAAGCTGAAGAAGATGAATTGCGCGTGGCCAACAAGGTTTTCCATCGGCACAAAACCCAGCTCGTTCTGAAAGCGGCTATCGGCGGAATTGTCGCGATTGTCGCCCATCATGAACAGATCGCCCTCAGGCACCACGTATTCGGGGGTATTGTTGGGATCGACTTCGCTGGCGACATCGAAGCGGCTCTCATCGCTATACTTCAGCACGTCGTGCTTGACGCCGTTCGGCAAAGTCTCGGTGTACTGCTTGGCCAAAATGGACGTGCCGCCCTCATCGGCATCCTGGAAATCACCCACCGATTCGCGCGGTGCCAGCGTGCCGTTGATATAGAGCTCGCCGGCCTTGACCTGGATGCGATCGCCGGGCAGCCCGATCACGCGCTTGACGTAATCGATCGATGTGTCCTTGGTAAAGCGAAAGACGACCACATCGCCGCGGTGAGGCACCGAGCCGAACAGGCGCCCATTGGTCGCCCAGCCGAACAGCGGCGGCGCGAAGGGAATGGAGTAGCGCGAATAGCCGTAGCTGAATTTGCTGACGAACAGGAAATCGCCGACCAGCAGATTGGGCTTCATGCTGCCGGACGGGATATTGAAAGGCTCAAAGGCGATTGTACGAACGCCCAGCGCGATCAGGCCGGCATAGAGCAGGGTCTTGACGGTCTCGGCCCAACCTTCAGCCTGCTTGGGCTTGGCCGAGGCCTTCTTGGTATTGGGGGGCATTCAGGGACCGATGCAGGGGAACAAGGCGGGGTTGAAGCCCGCCCAAGGGCTTGCTGTCAAGAAATGGGCGCCGGGCGGGCCCAGATGATGACCTGGGCAAAGGCATAAGGCGGCTCATCAGTCAGGCTCAGCGCAATCTCGGCCACCATCCCGGCCGGCGTGATCGCCTCCAGCCGCGCCAACGCACCATCGGTCAGGGCCATCGTCGGCGCGCCGGACGGCAAATTCACCACCCCCATGTCCGAGTGAAACACGCCGCGCGAAAAGCCGGTGCCGAGCGCCTTGGCACACGCCTCCTTGGCCGCAAAGCGCTTGGCGAATGTGCCCGCCCACAAGCTTTCTGTGCGCTGCGCCGCACGAGCCCGCTCTGCCTCGGTGAAGACACGCATCAAGAACCGGTCGCCGTGACGAGCAAGCACACGCTCCACCCGGCGGATGTCGCAGAGGTCCGCGCCCAGGCCGAGGATCATGGAGTTAGGAAGCCCAGGGCTCTGCCCGGACCCGCTGGGGCCTGAGGCCCCAGACCCCCATTTGTTTGGATGAGGGGGGCCACACGCCGTGTCTCAACACGCGAGTTGGCCCCCCTCATCCAAACAAACAGGTTCTAAGGACTTGTCCTTAGCGAGATCCAGGGGCAGAGCCCCTGGCCTTCCTCGCCCCACGTTCACGCCTGAGCCCGCTCCACCTGCGTGATGCCGGTAACGGCGCGCAGGGCGGCAATGACGGTGCCGAGGTGTCGCAGGTCGCGCACTTCGACATCCATCAGGATTTCCATGAAGTCTTGCTGGCGGTTGACGATTTTCAGCGTGGACACGCCGCCTTCGTGGCGCGCGACGGCATTGGCCAGGTTGCTGAGGATGCCGTTTTCGTTGCCCGCGATCACGCTGATGCGCCCGACATGGCGTTCGGTTTTGCCGGCCGCCTCACGTGCGGCTTCCCAATCGACATCGATGAAGCGTTCAGGTGTGGCGGCGAAGGTTTCGAGTGTCGGACATTCCTTGGTGTGGATCGTCACACCTTTGCCTGTGGTGACGATGCCGACGATGCCGTCACCCGGCAGCGGATGACAGCAGCCGGCGTAATGCACAGCCATGCCGGCGACCAGGCCGGTAATGGCGCGCGTGTCGTCGTGTCCATGCTGGCGCGCGGGACTGTGGCGGTTCAGCAAGGTTGGCAGATGGCGCGGCCCGCGCGCCGCATCGCGCATGTCGGGATAGGCGGCGTAGACCACCTCCTTGGGCCCGATCGTGCCAGTGCCGACGGCGGCGTAGAGGTCGTCCAGGCTCGCCTGCTTGAAATGCTTCAAGACTGGGTCGAGAACTTTCTCCGATCCGTCCAGGCCTTCCTGGCGGAACGCTTTGGTCAGTGTGCCGCGGCCGTTCTCAATCGTTTGCCCACGCTGTTGAGCGGTCACGTAGCGGCGGATGCGCGCGCGCGCCTTGCCGGTGACGACCCATTTTTCCCACGACGCCGAAGGCGATCCGCCGCGCGCGGTCATCACCTCCACCTGGTCGCCATTCTGCAATTCGTGGCGCAGCGGCATCAGCCGTCCGTTGACCTTCGCCCCCACGCAGGTATCGCCCACCTGGCTGTGCACGGCGTAGGCGAAATCGATGGACGTGGCGCCGCGCGGCAACTGGATCAGCTGGCCCTTGGGCGTGAAGCAGAAGACCTGGTCCTGATAGAGTTCGAGTTTGGTGTTTTCGAGGAATTCGTCGGCAGCGCCGGAATTTTCCAGGATTTCGAGAAGATCCTGCACCCAACTGAAAACCTGCGCTTCGGCGGTGGCATCGCGCACATCCTCCTTGTAGCTCCAGTGTGCCGCGACACCATTATCCGCCAGATCGTGCATGGCTTTCGTGCGTATTTGCAGCTCGATCTTCTGGTTGCGCGGCTGGCGCAGCGTGACACCCGTGTGCAGACTTTGGTAGCCGTTGGTCTTGGGCGTGCTGATGTAATCCTTGAAGCGCCCGGCAATCACGGGATAGGCCGCGTGCACGGCGCCGAGCGCCATGTAACATTGCTCGCGCGTGGGCACGACGATGCGAAAGGCCATGATATCGGAGAGCTGTTCGAAGGCGACGTTGCGGCGCTGCATCTTCTCCCAAATCGAGAATACGCTTTTCTCGCGCCCGGAGACTTCGAGCACACCGACGCCGTATTCGCGGCAGACGCCGATCAGCTCGCGCCGCACTTCCTCGATAACGTCGGCACCCTGGCCGCGCAGATAATTCAGGCGCGCCTGCACGGTGGCGTAGGCTTCCGGCTCCAGGATGGCGAAAGCGCGTGTCTGCAGCTCGGATTTCATCGCATCCATGCCGATGCGCGCGGCAAGGGGGGCGTAGATGTCCATCGTTTCGTGCGCAATGCGCGTGCGGCGCTCGGCTTTTTGCACAAAGCCCAGCGTGCGCATGTTGTGCAGCCTGTCGGCAAGCTTGACGAGCAGCACGCGGATGTCGCGGCTCATGGCCAGCACGAGCTTGCGAAAATTCTCCGCCTGCTTGGTGCGGTCCGATTGCAGTTCAAGCCGCGTCAGCTTGGTTACGCCATCGACCAGGCCCGCTACCGTGGGGCCAAACTGGCGTTCGATCTGTGCGAGGGTGGCCGGCGTGTCCTCGACCGTATCGTGCAACAGGGCCGTGCAGATGCTGGGCACGTCCAGGCGGTAGCCGGCCAGGATGTCGGCCACCGCCAGGGGGTGGGTGATATAGGGGTCGCCGTTTTCGCGCGTCTGGGCGCCGTGGGCGTGAGCGGCGTAGGCGTAGGCGTCCTCGACGCGGGTGGTTTCGGCGGCAGGCGCGTAGGCGCGGATCTTCTCGATCAGCGGGGTGACAGCGCGGGCACGGGCGGGCGGGCCGTTTGTGCCTTCAGGCGCGCGTAGGGGAGAGAGCGGAGTGGGCGCTGCGATAGCTTGTCCCCTCCCTTGGTTGACTCAGCGGCGGCGGCCGCCGAGCTCGGCTTCGATAGCGGCTTCGATGTCGTCGGACGACATATCGTCCTGAGGCATTTGCGAGGCCTCTTCCTCGGCCGAGACGTCCTGCAGCCCGAAGATATTCTGATCGGTCGGGATGAGGTCGAGCACCTCCTCGTCCGCAGGCTCCGGCTCGGGCGAGCGCGAGAGGCTTTTGACCAGGTCGGTTTCAAGGCGGTTTAGATCGATCGTCTCATCGGCAATTTCGCGCAGGGCAACGACCGGGTTCTTGTCGTTATCGCGCTCCACGGTCAGCTCCTCGCCGCGGCTGAGGTTGCGGGCGCGCTGGGCGGCGAGCAGGACGAGCTCGAAGCGATTGGGGATGCGTTCGACGCAATCTTCGACAGTCACGCGCGCCATGGGGCGGGGCTCTCTCCGGTCAATCTCGGTGGGAGGGGATCAGTTAGGCCGGGCGGGCGCGGGATGCAAGGGCTTGCTGCGGTGCGGCGGCGGGAAAGGCCAGGGGCTCTGCGCCTGGACCCCGCTAAGGACAAGTCCTTAGAACCTCTTTGATCTTAATAGGATGGAGGTCTGGAGGCACGGCCTCCAGCGGGGTCCAGGGGCGGGACCCCTGGCCTTACATTGCCCCAATATCCTGCGCCGGCAGCGCCGCAATCAGCGCCCCAATGCCCACCCCAAGCGTCGGATGCGTCCAGCTGGGCCACACATCCCGCAACGGCAGCAACACGAAAGCCCGCAGATGGGCGCGTGGATGCGGCAGCACCGGGTCCGGCCCGTTGCGCACCATCCCGTCCATGTCGATGATATCCAGGTCCAGCGTGCGCGGCCCATCGGCCAGCCCCCGCACACGCCCCGCCGCGCGCTCCATCGCTTGCAGCGCTGCAAGCAGCCGTTCGGGCGCAATCTCCCCCTCCAGGCGAAGCACACCATTGATAAAGCGCGGCTGGTCGGACGGCGGGATCGGTGCCGAGGAGAACCAGCGTGACCGGCACGCGTGCGCTAGACCGGTAACCCCGGCGAGCTGGCGCGCCGCCTTGTCGCAGGCGGAAGCGGCGGGGCCGAAGGCGGATGGCAAGTTTGCGCCTATGGCAATAAAGTGCTTTTTGCTCACGATATTCTTGAAACTAAGCCAAAATCGTCCAACACTCCCCCTAGCCCCCCGGTGCAGACTAAGGCCGGCCTTGGCTTTGTTGTTCCATTTCCACTTTTTTGATCAAAGGTAATTGTCCATGGCCTTCCTACCTGGCGAGCGCGTCTGTCTGTTCATAGACGGCGCCAATCTCTACTCCGCTTCCCGCAACCTTGGCTTTGATGTCGATTACCGCAACATGCTGGAGTATTTCCGTAAGCGCTGCCACATCATTCGCGCCTATTACTACTCGGCCGTGCTGGAGACGGAGGAATACTCGCCGCTCAAGCCCCTTACCGATTGGTTAGCCTATAACGGCTACACGCTGGTGACCAAACCTGCCCGCGAATACACGGATTCGACGGGGCGGCGGCGCGTCAAGGGCAACATGGATATCGAGCTCGCCATCGATATGCTGGAACTGGCCGACAAGATCGACCACGCCGTGCTGTTCTCGGGTGACAGCGATTTCCGCCGCTTGGTCGAGGCCGTGCAGCGGCGTGGCGTGCGGGTTTCGGTCGTCTCCTCCATCCGCACCACGCCGCCGATGGTGGCTGACGAGCTGCGGCGGCAGGCAGACCAGTTTTTGGAACTCGCTGAGATCGCGCCCGACTTCACCCGGCGCCAGATGGAGCCGCGCCCGCGCGCCATAGGCAAGCCGGCGGGTGCCGAGGCCGAACTGGGTGACATGCCGTGAGGGGAACCGCGCCATTCCCGACTCGCTAACCCCCGTGCATGCGGGTGCGGACACACCTGCGCCTGATTGCCCGTTGTGTCCGCGCCTGGCCGCCTATCGCGCGGCCAACGCAGCAGAAAATCCGGGCTGGTTCAACGGCCCCGTCCCGAGCTTCGGCGCGCTGGACGCACGGCTTCTGGTGGTGGGCATGGCGCCGGGCGTGCGCGGCGCCAACCGCACCGGCCGGCCCTTCACAGGCGATTACGCCGGCGTGCTGCTGTATGAAACGCTAATTAAATTCGGCTTTGCCACCGGCGAATATCGCGCCGAGGCGGCGGACGGGCTGACCCTGCAGGATTGCCGCATCACCAATGCCGTGCGCTGCGTGCCGCCGGCTAATTTGCCGCAGCCGGCGGAGGTTTCGACGTGCAACCGCTTCCTGGCCGCTGAGCTGGCTGCGATGCCGGCCTTGCGCGTGGTGCTGTCGCTGGGTGTGCTGTCGCACGCGGCGATGCTGCGGGCGAGCTCGCTGCCGGTGACCCGGCTGCGGTTTCGGCATGGGGAGGTGCACACGTTGCCGGATGGGCTCAAGCTGGCGAATAGCTACCATGTCAGCCGGTATAATACGTCTACGAAACGCCTTAATGCGCAGATGTTTGAGGATGTTGTTGGGGCGATAAAGCAAGAACTAAAAGAGTAGTTCTTTTTTGAAAAAAAGAACCAAAAAACTTTTGAAAGTTTGGCATCTGTGTAACCACAAAACATACGCCAAATAGCAAAAGTTTTTGCTTCTTTTTTCAAAAAGAAGCGTTTGCTTCCTTCCTTAGCACCGCCTGCGCGCAAGCATCCAAAATCGCATCCGCGTTCAATCCATAAGCCTCATAAATATCCACCAGATCCCCACTCTGTCCAAACCGATCCACCCCCAGCGGCACCACTCTCTGCCCCGCTACGCCGCCCAGCCAGGCCAGCGCCGAAGGGTGGCCATCCAGGATCGTCACGATCGCCCCGCCCGGCGCCACGCGCCCAAGCAATTGCTCCACATGGCTCAACACCCGCGCGCCCACCCGTCGCGCCTGTTGCGCCGCAAGCCATCCCGCGTGTAGCCGATCAGGGCTCGTTATCGCGAGCAGGCCGGCCTCCGGCACATCCTCGCGCAGCATCTCGAACGCCGCCTCCGCCTCCGGGGCGACCGGCCCCTGATAGGCGAGCACGATCGGGCAGCAAGGCGCGGGCTCGGCGACCCAGTGCGCGCCGGCAATTACGCCTGCTTCATCCAGCGTGCGGCTGGCTTGCGCGAAAGCGCGCGTGGAAAGGCGCAGCCATACGCTTGAACCTTGCGGGTCCTGCATATGCGCGAACGCGTGGCGCATCAGCACGGCGAGTTCGTCGACATAAGCCGGCTCGTAGGCGGCAAGCCGGTCCTGCGCCATGCCGATCAGCGGCGTATTGACGCTCTGGTGCTGCCCACCCTCCGGCGCCAGAGTCACGCCCGACGGCGTGGAGACCAGCAGGAAACGCGCATCCTGGTAGCACGCGTAAATCAGCGCATCGAGCCCGCGATTGACGAAGGGATCATACACCGTACCGATCGGCAGCAGGCGCGCACCGTTCAACGCGTGGCTCAAGCCTGCTGCGCCCAGCAGCAGAAACAAATTCTGTTCGGCAATGCCAAGCTCAATATGCTGCCCCGCCGGGCTCATGCCCCAACGCTGCGTGCTGGCGACCTTGGTGTCGCGAAATACGTCATTACGCACGTGCCGATCAAACAACCCGCGCCGGTTCACCCACGGGCCCAGGCTGGTCGAAACCGTCACGTCCGGGCTGCTGGTGACCACGCGTGCCGCGACCTCCTGCCAAGGCCCCTCGGCACGGCCTATCTCGCCCAATATCTCGCCGAAACCGGACTGCGTGGATAATTTGCGTCCCGCCAATTTAGGCATCGGCAGCCGATCGGGCACGGCAATGACGGGCGCCGAAAACGCGCGCCCTTCCGGCGTCAGGCGGCGGGCAAACGGCACGGCGTCGATAAAGGCGGCCAGCGTTTCGGCGGGCAGATCCAGGCCCTCGAGCGCGTCCCATTCGTGGCCGGGCCGCACGCCCATCTGCGTGCGAAAAGCGGTCATCTGTTCGGCCGTCATCAATCCGGAATGATTATCCTTGTGTCCGGCAAACGGCAGGCCCATGCCCTTGATCGTGTAGGCGATAAAACACGTGGGCCGATCGCCGGCCTCGGCCGCCTCGCGCAGCGCGTCCAGCACCGCCTCGATATCGTGCCCGCCGAGGTTGGTCATCAGGCGCGCCAGATTCTCATCGCTCAGCGCGTCGATGATGGCCCGCGCCTGCGCGTTCCGCCCGAGATCGGCCAGCAGCGCCGTGCGCCACGCCGCACCGCCCTGAAACGTCAGTGACGCATACAGACTGTTCGGACAATCATCGATCCACGCGCGCAGCGCCTCGCCACCCGGTTTCGCAAACGCTGCCTCCTGCAGCCGCCCGTGCTTGATGCGCACGACATTCCAGCCCATGTCGCCGAACAGCCCCTCGAACCGGCCGAACAGGCGGTCCTGCACCACGCTGTCCAGACTCTGGCGATTGTAATCGACGATCCACCAGACATTGCGAACGTCGTGCTTCCAGCCCTCGAGCAGCGCCTCGTAGATATTGCCTTCGTCGAGCTCGGCGTCGCCTGCAATGGCAATCTGCCGTCCGGGCACGAAATCCGGCCCCGTCAATTCATGCAGCCGCACGTAATCGGCAATCAGGCTCGCAAAACTCGTCATCGCCACGCCCAACCCGACGGAGCCTGTGGAAAAATCCACCTCCGGCCCGTCCTTGACGCGGCTTGGATAGGCCTGCACGCCGCCGAACTGGCGCAGGCCGGCCATTTTCTCAACGCTCTGCCGGCCAAACAGATAATTCACCGCGTGAAATACCGGGCTTGCATGCGGCTTGACCGCGACACGATCCTGCGGGCGCAGCATGTCGAAATAGAGCGCAGTCATGATCGTGACGGCTGAGGCGCAGCTCGCCTGGTGGCCGCCGACCTTAAGGCCGTCGCGGTTGGGGCGGATGTGATTGGCGTGGTGCACCATCCAGGCCGAAAGCCACAGCAGCTTGTGCTCGATCTGGCGCAGTGCGGCCAGACGGTCGGGATTGGCGAGCTGAGTGCGCTTGGGTTCGGCGTTCATTGATGATGTCCCAGAAAAGGAAGACTGGGGGAGATGTGGCTGACGTATACGTCAGCCCCCCCCAGACCCCCCGTCATTTATTTAAACCCAATCTAACTGATGACGGGGGGTCTGGGGGGACCGGCACGGTCCACCCAGTTCTTCCTTACGCGCGCCCCAGCGCCGCCAGCAAATCCTCCGCAATCATTCCCTCCCCCGCCACCCGCGCCGCCGCACCATGCAGCCAAACGCCCGCGCACGCCGCCTCAAACCCGCTCAGCCCCTGCGCCAGGCGCGCCGCAATCACGCCCGACAGCACATCCCCCGAGCCCGCGGTCGCCAGCCACGGCGGCGCGTTGTCATTGATCGCAATCCGCCCATCCGGCGCACCTATTATGGTGTCGCTGCCCTTCAGCACCACGGTGGCACCCGTCTGCCGCGCCGCCGCACGTACAGCCGCCGGGCGGTTGGCACCTGGCGCGCCAAAGACGCGTGCAAATTCGCCGGCATGGGGCGTCAGCACCGCGGCACCCGACAGCCCCGCGGGGTTGCCGGCATGGGCGGTCAGCGCGCCGGCGTCAGCCACAACCACGCGCCCCGCCGCCAGCAAGCGCGCCAGCACGCCGCCGGCCAGATCGGGTGCCAGCCCAGGGCCGCAGACCCAGACACGCCGGCGCTCATCCTCCAGCATGTGCGCCAGCGTGCCATCGAGCACGATCGTGCCGGGCTCGGCGGCGCGGTAAGGCTCCAGCCCCGCCTCCGCGACGATGCTGACCAGGCCCGCGCCCGCGTGGCGCGCGGCCATGGACGCCAGGCGCGCCGCACCCGGCATCGCGCCGCCATAGACCGTCACCGTGCCGCGCGCGTATTTCTGATCGGCGGACGCGGCCGCGCGAAGCTGCCACAAGCCGGGGTTGTTGGCGCTGGCATTCGGTTTGATGCGCGCCAGCACGCGCGCGGACATGCCGATATCTGCCAGCACCAACTCGCCGCACAGATCGCGGCCTGGCAGCAGCATATGCCCGGGCTTGCGTCTGAAGAACGTTATGGTGAGTGCCGACTGCGGCGCGGTGCCGCGCACGGCGCCCGTCTCCCCATCCACGCCGCTAGGCACGTCGATAGCCACCACGCGGCGCGCGGCGCGCAGGGTCTCGGCAGTGACGCCGTCCACATCGCGCGTCAGGCCGGCGCCGAAGACGGCATCGATTACCAGGTCGGCGCGCCCGGCCGCGCGTGCGCCGAAACGCGCGGTTGGGCCGTTCCACGCCGCGGCCGCCAAGGCTGCATCGGTGCCGCGTTTGGGCGTGGCAAACGCCGCGGTAGCCACCGGCCAACCAGCCTGAGCGAGCCTGCGCGCAGTCACGTAGCCGTCGCCGCCGTTATTGCCTGGGCCGCATAGGACAAGCGTGCGGCAGGGCTTAAAGCGCGCGCGGATGGCGCGTGCTGCGGCGCGGCCGGCGTTTTCCATAAGCGTGATGCCGGAGAGGCCCGCGTCTATGGTCAGGCGGTCGGCTTCAGCCATTTGTCGAGGGGTCAGGAGTTCTGGGGGCAGAGAAGGTTGGGTGGGGCGTGCCGCCCCCCCCAAACTCCCCGTCATCATTTAGGTTCTTCGGTCTTGCGCGACGGACGCGGCTCGCGGCCCAATACATCTGCGATTTCGCCATAGGAACGCAGGAGCACGCGGGAGACGCGTTGGGCGAACGCGATCTCTATCTTTGCAATGCGGCTACGCTGCTCAACCGACAGGCTCTGCAGGACGAGCGCTGGCACGGAAAGCGTCAATTGCGGATTGATGGGGTCTGGGCAAGGTGAGGTTTCGCTGTACTGAATAGGACCACCGCCGGGATTAAGCATGATCACTCCTCCTATCGCGTCGTGCGCGCAACATGTCCTGCATTTATGCCAACGTTGCAACCTCGGCCGGCTAGCGCAAATCCTGCGTGGGATAGCCAGCCTTTGCCCAACCCTCCTCACCCCCCCGATACCACGCAGCGTCTATGGCATGGGCAGACAATGCCAACGCCACCTGGCAGCCACGCGGATCGAGCGCTCCACTTCCCATGATAACGACACCAGCATTTTTTTCTGATTGCAACTGCTTGACGAGCGCCTCCACATCGATGGTCGACGCCGGGTCCAGCGTGCTGAGCCGCGCAGCAAGCGGCACCGCGGCGCCCGGGCCGAAGTCGATGACATACGGCTTGGCACGGCCCAACATTGTGGCCAATGCGGCAGTATCGACGGTCTTGAGCCCTGGCACTGCGTGAGGAGTCGGGCTGAAATCGCGCGTGGTGCAAGGGCCCTCGGCAGGCCCCCAATTTTCATCGACATACCTCGGCATGCCTACCGCTTGCAGGACATCCAGGAAATGGCGAAAGCCGGCAATCGGCGGAAAGACCCGCGGGGACCGTGACTCCAGGGTCCATGTGCTTCGATAAGGCCACCTTCGATGATAGTCTGCAAACAGCGCGGCCGACCCGGCTTCGTCACCCGCAAGACGCGTCGCAGCCACAAGGCAAGCGCGGGTCCACTCGGCCAGGCTCAAATCCTCCTCTGTTGCAGTGGACGTTTGTGCCATTTGCAGCGATCTTCGAAGTCGCACCAACGCATCAGCCGGCTTGCCCATCATCAGCTCGGCGAAACCCATTTGGTAGAGCCGCGAGCGTTCGTGCGGCCCCTCGGGATCGATGCGTAGAAGCGCGGTCAAGCTGTTGAGGGCATCGCCAAACTGGCCAAGCTGGAATTTGCAGACCGTCTGGCCTGTCAGTGCCCGCACCGATCGCGGATTGGCGTCCAACGCAGCCTGGTAGGTGATCTGAGCACTCGGGCAGTCGCCATCCAGCGCCTGCAAAGCTGCCTTTCCCGACAGCACTTCTGCATCTCGCGGGGCGAGTGCCGTCGCGCGCGCAATCAATGAGCGTGCCTCCGCGAGATCGCGTTCTCGGTGCGGCGAGACGTAATTGTTGTATTTTCTGATCAAGAGCCAGTTGAGCTCACTCAGTGCGGCGACATCGTCCGGCTGCCTGGCGATCGCCTGCTCCAGCAACGCCTGGGCCTGGTTCATCGCTGCCAGATCATCGGCCCGATCCAGGATCGAACGCGCGCGCAAAAACAAATCCAGCGCATCGGGATCGTCGGCATGCTCGCGCACCGAGCGCGCACCCTCGATATCGACCAGCTTGACACCCAGGGCGCTGCTCAGCCGCTGCACGATCGCGTTCTGCGCATCGGCCAGATGCGCGCGGGGAACGGTGAAGCGCTCCGCCCAGAGATGCGTGTTCGCCTTTGCATCAACCAGTTGGGCGTTGATGGAAAAGGCGCCATCGACGGCCCGCAGACTGCCCTCAAGCAGATAGCGTACGCCGAGCGCCCGCCCGATCTCGCCGGCCGGCGCCGGATGGCCGCGATAGACGTCGGCCGACTCTCGCGCGATCACGACGCTGCCTGGGATCAGCGAGAGATCGGTCGTCAGATCGTCGCTAATGGCGTCAGCAAAATAATCGCAGCACCGATCGTCAGAGAGATCGCGGAAGGGCAGCACGGCAATGGACAGCCGCGGCGGGGCGTTTATTACCGGGTGGCGCGCGGGCCGCAGCAATGCCACGCCCGCCAGCGCAAGCACGCAAGCGCCCAGGCACGCAATCAGTACCGGCCGGCGCCGCGCTGGCGAAACCGCCGCACTCTGCGCCCCGGCCGGCTCCGGACGTGGCGCGAGCATGGCGGGCGCATCCGGTTCAGCCTCGCCGATGCGGCCGATGAAGCGGTAGCCCTGCGCCGGCACCGTCATGATCACCGATGCGCGGTCCGACCCGTCGGCCAGTGCGCGCCGCAGCGCCGAGATTTGCACTGCCAGATTGTTTTCTTCGACGATCATGCCGCGCCAGACGCAGCTCATGATCTCATCCTTGCTGACCACGCGCTCACGATGTTCGATCAGCAGCGCCAGAATGTCGTAGCCGCGTGAACTCAGCGCGACCGGCGCGCCATCGCGCAGGAGTTGCCGGCGATCGGTGTCCAGCGCGAAGGATCCGAAAGCAAGCATGATCCTGCCATTGAAAATAGGGGAAGGAAGCGCTTCTTTTTTGAAAAAAAGAAGCAAAAAACTTTTGTCAGTTTGCAGCGTGGCTCAAACATTCAAAAGTCTTTTTGCTTCCTTTTCTTTAGAAAAAGAAGAACCTTCCTGCCTAATCCTTATAAGTCCGATCCACCCGATCCAGCTTGCGCAACAGCGCCGGCCACACCAGCCGGTTGGCCACCATGCCCAGCCCGCCGGCCCGGCTCAGCTCGACATTTTTCTCAATGACTTCCGGCGCAGTCGGATAATCGTCCCGTCCCAGGATACGCGTGCGCACCTGCATCGTGCAGGCACGCTCAAGATAATACATGCGCGTGAACGCCTCCGCGCAGGTCTGCCCCACCGTCAGCGTGCCATGATTTCGCAGCAGCATGACGTTCTTGGTGCCCAAATCCTGCTGCAGGCGCGGCCGTTCGTCGTGATCGAGTGCCACGCCTTCATAATCGTGATAGGCCAGATCATCAATCACCAGTTGCGCCGTCTGGTTCAACGGGGCGAGCCCCTCACGCGATGTCGCGACCGCCGTGCCATCGGGCGTGTGCAAATGCATCACGCAGCCGGCATCCTCGCGCACTTCATGCACGGCGGAATGAATCGTGAAGCCAGCCGGATTGACCGCATACGCGCTCTCGCCCACCGCCTGGCCGTCCATGTCGATCTTGACCAGGCTGGAGGCCGTGATCTCCTCGAACATCATGCCGTAAGGATTGATCAAAAAATGGTGCTCGGGGCCGGGAATGCGCGCCGAGATGTGGGTGAAGACCAGATCGTCCCAGCCGTAGAGGGCGACCAGACGGTAGGCGGCGGCAAGGTCGGTGCGAATGGCACGCTCGGCGGCACTGAGCGTGGGGTTGACGTGCTGGTCCATGGGGCTGCTCCCTGGGGTGTGTGTCCCAGTCTAGTCGCGCCGCTGCCGCGTGGCCAGCAAGCCGCGCGAAAGTTGTGAACGCCAGCCCTTTGCACGCTGGCGCCGCACCCTATGTCCGAGTAAATGAACCGAACCGTTCGGTCACCTGGAGCGCCATATGGACGCCGCCCCCGCCGATTTTCCGCAGGAAGACAGCCGTGATGCCAGCGCCGCGGACCCGCCGCCCAAGCGCGGCAAAGGCCTTGTCTTCATTGCCTTGGCGTTGGTCGGCGTGGGCCTTGTCGTGGCCGCGGTACTCTATTGGCTGAACGCCCGCCACTACGAATCCACCGACGATGCCTTCATCGATGCCCATACCAGCCAGGTCTCCCCGCAGGTCGGCGGGCGCATCACCGCCATTCTGGTGGCCGACAACCAGATGGTCGCGGCTGGCCAAAAACTGGTCGAAATCGATCCGCGCGACCTGGCCGTCCGCCTGATGGAGGCGCAGGCCCAGCAGGCCCAGACTGCGGCCAGCCTGGCCCAGGTACGCGCCACCATCGCCATCCGCCAATCCGACCTGGGCCAGGCCGAAGCCAATACGCGTGTGGCCGAAGCCGATCTGAACCAGGCCCAGCAGGACCTGTCCCGGTATCGCGCCATCAACCCGCGTGCCATCACGCGCCAGCAGCTCGACAACGCCAACGCGTCCATGCGCGCAGCCGCCGCGCGGCGGGACGCCAATCGCCAGGCCGCCATCGGCATGCGCGCGCAGATCGAGGTGACCCGCGCGCAGATTGCCGCTTCGGAGGCCGCCCTTGCAGTGGATGCGGCGCACGTCGCCAATGCGCGCCTGCAACTCTCCTACACGGCGATCACGGCACCCGCACCCGGCCGCGTGACGCGCCGCACGGTCGAGCTCGGCAATTACGTCAACCCTGGTCAGGCGCTGCTGGCAGTCGTTCAGCCCGGCGTCTGGGTCACGGCCAATTTTAAGGAAACGCAACTGACCGACATGCATCCCGGCCAGCGCGTGCGCGTGCATGTCGATGCGTTTTCGCGCCACGACCTGGCTGCGCACGTGGATAGCCTGCAGAGCGGCACGGGTGCGATCTTCAGCGCGCTGCCGGTGGAAAATGCGACCGGCAATTACGTCAAGGTGACCCAGCGCCTGCCGGTCAAGATCGTCTTTGACGAAAATGTCGGCGAGCTGGCGCTGGCACCGGGCATGTCGGTCACACCCCGCGTCACCGTGCGCTGATCGCCATGGCGAAGGACGACGAGGCGCTGCCCTATTCGGCCGCGGGTTCGCACAATCCGTGGGCGATCGCTGTTGTGGTCTCCATCGCCACATTCATGGAAGTGCTGGACACCACGATTGCCAACGTCGCGCTGCGCAACATCGGCGGCAGCCTGGCCATCAGCCAGGACCAGAGCACCTATATCCTGACGAGCTATTTGGTCAGCAACGCCATCGTCGTGCCCATCAGCGGCTGGCTGGCCAATGTCATCGGCCGCAAACGTTTCTACATGATCTGCGTCGGGCTGTTCACTCTCGCCAGCGCGGGGTGCGCGACATCGACATCGCTGGCACAGATCCTCGTCTGGCGCGTGCTGCAGGGCATTGGCGGCGGCGGTCTGGCACCGGTCGAGCAGTCAATTTTCGCCGATACCTTCACCGTGGAAAAGCGCGCGCAAGCCTTCGCACTCTACGGCCTGACGGTCGTTCTGGCACCCGCGATCGGTCCAGTGCTCGGCGGCTGGTTGACCGATTCCTATTCCTGGCACTGGGTGTTTCTCATCAACGTGCCGGTAGGGTGTCTCTCACTCGTGCTCTGCGGCTGGCTGGTTCAGGATTCGCCTGCGCTCAAGCGTGACCGCGCGGCGATGCTCAAGCGCGGTTTGCGCGTCGATTACCTGGGCTTTGCGCTGGTGGTGATCGGCTTTGGCGCGCTGCAGATCGTGCTCGACCGCTACGAGCGCGAGGACGGTATCGGCTCGCTCTTCATCAACATCTTCGGCACGATTGCCGTGGTGTCACTGGTGGTGCTGGTGGCGTGGGAGTATTTCCACCCGCAGCCGGTGATGAACGTGCGCCTGTTGCGCCATCGCGCCTTTGCGATCAGTTCGCTGTCGATGTTTGCTGTCGGCTTCACACTGATTGCGGCTACGCAATTGCTGCCCCAGCTTGCGCAGACGCTGATGGGCTATGACGCCACAACCTCAGGCCTGACGCTGGGACTGGCTGGCATCGTGACCATCGTGCTGATGCCGCTCTCGGGCGTGCTGACGGGACGCATCATTCAGCCGCGCTATCTGGTTTTCGCGGCATTTGCCGGCACGGCTTATGCCATGTGGTATGCGGCGCATCTGTCGCTGGACGCCAGCTTCTGGACGCTTTCGTATGCGCGCATGCTGCAAGCGATGTGGCTGCCTTTCCTGTTCATCCCGATCACGTCTGCAAGTCTGGTCGGCGTGCCGCCGGCGCTCAATGGTGACGCCTCCGCGATTACCAACCTGATGCGCAATCTAGGTGGTTCGATCGGCATCAGCTACACGACCACGCTGCTGGCCTACCGGCAGCAATTCCACCAGGCACGGCTGATGGAGCACGTGAGCGCCTATGACGGGTATGGGTTTGCGTCCAACTGGTCCGCCATTACGCAGCGCGTGGTTACGCAGGCCGGTATTATGACGTATCTCGATCTTTTCGTGGCACTCGGTGTGGTGGCGGCCGTGGTGGCGCCGTTGGGGTTGTTGCTGCCGAATTTGCCGAAGGGTGCGGCTGCGGCGGCGCATTGAAGAAAAAGCTGGGGGGAATGTGCCATCCCCCCAAGACCCCCCGTCGATTATTGAGGCGTCGTCTAAACTGATGACGGGGGGTCTGGGGGGAATGGCACATTCCCCCCAGTTCTTGCCTTGGCTTCGCTACCCACCATCTCCACCGACATTGACTTCACCAGCGCCAGCACCGCCTTCCCCGGCCGCAAGCCAAGCCGCTCGGCCGCATCCAACGTAATACGACTGAGCAACTGCCCGCCGCCGACATCCAGTTCCACAAGGGCAGCGTGCGCCGCCTCCATGCGTGCAATCGCCACCACAACCGTGGGCACCACGTTGTTCACGCTGATATCGCGCGGCGCATCAAGTGCGATAATCACCTCACGCGCGGGCACCAGCAAACGCACCGGGGTTTGCGGCGCCAGATCCTGTTTCGGCACAAAAAGTACTAGCCCACCGCACGCAATCAGGCTGAGACGGCGTTCGTGATCGTGGCTGTGCACGCGACCGTGCAGCACGCCGGCCGCATCCTCGCGCAGCGCCAGCGGCAGATCGATCCGGCTGGCCAATTCGCCAACCGCACCCTGCGCGCAAACGCGCCCGGCATCCAGCAGCACTAGGTGGTCGGCCAAGCGTACTACTTCCTCCATGGCGTGCGTGACATAGATCATCGGCAGGCGCAGGTTCTCGCGCAGGCGGAGGAGATAGGGCATGATCTCTGCGCGTCGCGACGCATCCAGACTGGCCAGCGGTTCGTCCATCAGCAGCAGGCGCGGCTGGCTCAGCAGCGCACGCCCAATTGCCACGCGTTGGCGCTCCCCGCCCGAGAGTGTGCCAGGCTGGCGCGCCAGAAACGGCGCAAGCCCGAGCAGGCTCACCGTGTCATCGAAGGAAATCGGCCCACCGCGCGGCGCACGCCGCAAACCATATTGCAGATTTTGGCGCACGCTCATGTGCGGGAAAAGCCTGCCATCCTGAAATACCACCCCGAAGCGGCGGGCGGACGGTGCCACGCGGTCCAGACGCTCGCCTGATATATCCACGCTCACGCGATCGGCGTCAAAAAGTCCGGCTATTGCCTTGAGTGTCGTCGATTTACCTGAACCCGAGGGCCCGAACAATGCGGTAATTCCCTCCGTCGGCGCACGGAAGGATGCAGCCAGCGTGAAGGCGGGAAAGGCGTGCTCTACCGTAATTTCTATGGACATAATATTAACCAGCGCTGAAACGGACGCATAATTCAGGCGCGAAAGATTGGGGGAGATGTGCCATCCCCCCCAAACCCCCCGTCATTACTTTAAATAAAGACGGGGGGTCTGGGGGGGATGGCACATCTCCCCCAGCCTTACTCCGATAGTCAATCTTTCTGCTGATTGGTACACTCCGCAACCCGGAACCGCGCCAATCCCAACCGCGGCAATTCGATCTTGGGGCAGCGGTTCTCGATGACGCGCAACCCCGCCGTCCGACCCCGCCGCGCCGCGTCTTCGTCGGCCACGCCAAGCTGCAGCCACACGCTGCGCGCCCCCAGGCGGATGGCGTCATCCATAATGGCGCCTACGTATTCGGATGCACGGAATACATCGACCATGTCGAGCGGCCCTGCCTGATCAAGTGTGGCGACGACCTTCTGCCCCTGAATGGCCTGGCCGGCCAGAACCGGATTGACAGGCGTGACACGATAGCCGTGCGAAAGCAGAGTTGTCATGACGCCGAAGCTCGGCCGGGCCGCGTTGTTGCTGGCGCCGATCAGGGCGACGCTCCGGGTGCTGGTCAGCACATCCCTTATCTGATCGTCCAGCGGCGCCGCAGCATTCATGGTCTGCTCCCTGTTCAAGCGATGTCCTTCGGGCTAACCGGGCGCGCATGCGCCGGTTCCTGTTGCTGATCTGCCTTTCTGCGCTCGTGCTCGCCGCGTGGTATGTGCCCAACCGGCCGGTGAACCCGCCCGGCGGCGTCGCGGGCGCAAAATTCGCCTCGCTCTCCTTTGACGCCTACAGGCCGTGGGAATCGCCACTGCTCGACCGGTTTCCGACGCAGGCCGAGGCGGATTCGGACATGGCGCTGGTCGCGCGAGAAGCGACCGCCGTGCGCAGCTATGCGGCGATTGAGGGCAGCCTGAACACGGCGGCGTTGGCGCAGAAACACGGGCTCAAATTGTGGCAGGGGATCTGGCTCGGCGGCGATCGCGCCAAGAACGAGATCGAAATGGCGCGGGGCATTGCGCTGGCGCACCAATATCCCGACACGGTGACGCGCCTGGTCGTCGGCAATGAGGTGCTGTTGCGGCGCGATTTGCCGCCGGACGAGCTGATCGCCGATATCGATCGCGTGCGCGCAGCCGTGCGCCAGCCTGTGGCGTATGCGGATGTGTGGGATTTTTGGAAGCAGTTTCCGCAGGTGGCGCCGCATGTCGATGTCATGCTGATCCATATTTTACCGTATTGGGAGGATGTGCCAACGGGGATCGATCGTGCAGTGGCGCATGTCAATGACGCCTTTCGCGAGATGCGGCGGCTTTTTCCCGGCAAGCAGATTGCGATCGGCGAGACGGGCTGGCCGAGCCGGGGGCGCCAGCGTGCGGATGCGGTGCCCAGCCGCGTCAATGAGGCGCGGTTCTTGCGCGCGTTCCTGGCGCTGAGCAGGGCCGAGCATTTCGATTACAATTTTATCGAAGCGTTCGACCAGATCTGGAAATACGAGAGCGAAGGGATTGTGGGCGCCAATTGGGGCGTCTTTGATGCGGCACGCGGGGCGAAGATACCGGTTACCGGACCGATTTCGGAAGACCCTGCGTGGGCTTGGCACGCGGGAGTGTCGATTGCGGCGGGCCTCGCGCTGAGCGGACTGGGGCTGGCGAGCGCGTCCGCGTTGAGCGTGCGTCGGCGCGATCTGCTGTGTATTGCGGGCATGCTGCTGGGGACAGCGTGGGGGTTTGGCGCGTCGGTGGCGATGGCGACACTCTATGATGTGCATCTGGAGATTGCGGCCGCGGTCAATATGGCGGGGCAGGCGGTGCTGGCGGTGCTGGCGATGCTGCGCTTGGCCGGGCGCGTGCCCGCCTGCCCCTCGCGCGGGGCGCGCCAGACGAGCGAGGCCGTGCGTGCGCTGCTGACGCGCGGGCGCGTACCGCCGCTGGCGAGCGCGTTCGAGGATGTGTTCTTTCTGTTTGTCTGGACCGCGGTCGTCATGGAGCTGCTGCTGGTGTTCGATCCCCGCTATCGGGAATTTCCGGTGTCCACGTTTGCGGTGCCGCTTGTGGTGGCGGCCGGGCGGCTGGCCAACGCGGATGTGTCGCGTGCCGACGGAGGGCGCATGGAGTTGCTGGTAGGCGGCGCGCTATACGTGGCCACCGTGGCTAGCGCTATTCAGGAGGGTTGGCTGAATGGGCAGTCGCTGGTTTGGACTGCGTGTGCTCTGCTTCTAGCGGCTGTTCCGCTGTGGCAGTGCCGGGGGTTGATGTCAGCACGCGAATGCGCGTCGCGTTCTCAGCCTGCGTGAAACGCGCCAATTCACGTGCCAACTCAACGCGCGCTAAGCGGTTGAAGTCAGGCATGGAGATTTCATGGCTCAGAGAAGAACAAGAATTCCGGCTGCAATCAAGAAACAGCTCGTCGAGGAGGCGGGCGGCAAGTGCATAAATCCAGGGTGTAACGCGTGGCGAACGCACATACATCATATAAAGCACTGGTCCATTTATAAGTCGCACGATTCCGACCACATGATAGCTATTTGCCCCACTTGTCATGACGCCGTACACTCCAGCGGTGGCATCAGCGATGAGACGCTCTATAGCTGGAAGCATATTACACGTGTCAACGGCGATATACGCGATCAAATCTACGTTGAACCAGCAAACGAAATTCGGATACTCGCCGGGAGCTTGTGCGTCGTACCCACAGATGGGAAGGGCGCCGTATTCCACCTATCAAATAGAAATTAATTTACCTTCCGCTTGGTTGAAGACGATATATTTTTCGCAAACTGCGTAATAAAGGATTTGAATGGGGCTTTGTTGGTGAGGCTCGTTGACAATCACATTTTAGTAAAACAGCGTGCCTCCGTGGAGGTGCTGCGCAGACCAGGGAAAATAACTGTTTCAACAACCGCGCCGAGCAAGCTTCTTCCGCCTTGGGTAGAAACGATTATGTGGCGCGCCATGCCGGACCTTGTAAGATCTGGAAGGTCCACAATCCTGGACATAGAGGTTGTTCGACCCGGGGTTGTAAGAATAGAGGGCGTATTTGTTGCTCCTGACGCGGTTATCGCAGTCACGAAATCAGAGGTATACCTTTTGCGGCCCGAGCTAAATGGACCGCTTAAAATTGTTGGGCAAGGAGAAGATACGATGATTACGTCCGGTCCGGTAACACGTGCAGCATTCGGAATGTGAGCCCGTAAAGCCTCTTTATAGGGTCAAATCGTAATCAGCGCACCAAGCTTGGCTCTGACGAGCGCGGCCGTGCCCGCCGGCACACTGCCGCCGGCGGAACGGATCGGCCGGACCAGGATGTCGATGCTGCGTACGTGACTAAGCAATATCTCACCCGCAACCGGCAAGCCATCAGGCAGAACAACGCTGCTTGGGAACGGACGGACTCTGCTGGTGATCGGGCACACGACTGCAAGGCCCGTGCTTTCGCTGAATGCATGGTCAGACACGACAAGCGCCGGCCGCCGGCCGCCCTGTTCGCGACCCATCGACGGATCAAAATCCGTCCAGATCAGGTCACCTGCTTTGGGCAAATAGGTGGCCGGATCATGGCGTATCACGGTTCCGCTTGTTCTCGTCCGACGTCCGGTCCCCAGTCATAGGCGTTCGCATAAGCCGCCCGCCACTCAGCTGCGGATTTGCCCGCGAAAAGAGATGCTGCCGTAACGCGCGGAACGACCGGCCTGACGACGATACTATCGTTGACGGTTTCTATGTCCACTTGGTCGCCATCGGCCAGCTTTGCCGTGGTGGCAACTGAGCCAGGAATACGGACTGCCAGGCTGTTTCCCCATTTGCCGATGGTTGCTGTGGCCACGATCACCTCCTGGATATACATGAGATATCCATTTGCTTGGGCGATGTCAAGCCAGGTGCACTCTCACTCCGGTGCCAGCGCCGCCATCATCTCCCCCCACTCCCGTTTGCTCAGCCCGCTCGCCCCCTGCTCTACTGCCTCCCCTGCAAGCATCCGCCGCAGCACGCCCATCATCTGGCCCGAGAAGGTCACCGCCCCCAGCCGGTAATCCATAAACGCCTCATACGCCGCCGGCACCCAAGCCCGCACCATGTCCAAAATCGCGTCCGCATAAACGCGGATTTCGTACTGCGCGTGCGCATCCGCCCGCAGCGCGCAAAAATTCAGCAGATTGTGAAGATCCGTCTTCCAATACCACTGCGTATAGGTGTTCAGCGTCAAATTCATCCGCGCCAGTTCGCGCGCCAAGCCCGCCCGCTGCGGATTAGCACCTTCCTCGTTCAGCATTTCCGCATAATGATCGTAGCAGCGGGACGCATCGCCCCGCAGCATCTCCAGCACATGCGCGGCTTCCTCGCCGCCAAGCACATCGCCCCGCCCCTGCCGGTTGGCGCCCGATTGCGCCGCCAGCTGCTCGGGCGCCGGAATATAGAACTCGCGGTCCAGCACCGAGTAGCGCGCGGAATACTCGTTCACGTTGGCCATCCGATGTCTGATCCACTGGCGCGCCACAAAGATCGGCAATTTGACGTGGAACTTGATCTCGCACATCTCAAAAGGCGTGCTGTGCCGGTGGCGCATGAGATAGCGAATCAGCCCGGCATCCTCCGACACACGGCGCGTCCCGCGCCCGTAGGAAACCCGCGCCGCCTGAACGATCGCCGCATCATCGCCCATATAGTCGATGCAGCGGATGAAGCCGTGATCGAGCAGGGGCACGGCCTCGAACAGCCTCGCCTCCAGCGCCGGCACCGTGGCCCGGCGCGTGGGCAAGGACGCCTCCCGGGCACGCGCGATCTCGGCAAGCTGTTCATTGGTCAGGGGCATGGCCCCCCCTAGCACCGCGGCCGAGTCTGGACTATATAGGGGGTGCTTGCTTCGGCCAGCTATGGCGATAAACGATACGTGGAATAAGCGTTGTGGACCCGGGGGCAGTGCCCGGCGCCTCCACCACCCCGTCTTGGGTGACTTTGGGGGGCGACACAGGCTCGACACGCGTAGTAAAGACCTATCTTTTGCCCGGCATGATACCGCCGTTATCGGGTCAACAACACAAGTGCGAACGATAACTTCGAAGCACTCGCGATTGCTGCGTAAGCAGTAACACGCGCGGTTAGGGGGGCCCCGGGCAACAGAATGCCCCCCACTTTGTTATCCGCCCTTGCCCAACCCTTGCCACCGCCCGCACGCACGCTATGCATGCCCCCCATCGAGGATCGCGGATGGAAGACGACACGCCCCCGGCCGAAAGCCAGCTTCCCTACGACGAGTGGATGGAGGAGAGCCTGCGCCACGTCATCGTGCGCGCCGTCCGCCATGCCGCAACCGTGGGCCTGCCCGGCAAGCACCATTTCTACATCACTTTCCGCACCGATTATCCCGGCGTGACCATCCCCGCCCGCCTGCGCGAGAAATATCCTCAGGAGATGACGATCGTCCTGCAGCACCAGTTTCGGGACCTGGTGGCCGACGAAACCACGCGCACCATCGGCGTCACGCTCTCCTTCGGCGGCGTCTCGGCCACGCTGAGCGTGCCGTTGGAGGCGATCAGCGCCTTCGTCGATCCCTCGATCCAGTATGGCCTGCGCTTCAACGTGCGCATGCCTGAGGCCACCGAGGTGCCCGCGCCAGCCGAGCCGGCGGCCGATGACGCACCCAAGCCTGATGCCACGCCCCAGGTCGTCAGCCTGGACGCCTTTCGCAAGCGCAAGGATTGAGCCCTGGCGGTTAGAGACAAGCGGGAAAAAGGCTGGGGGAGATGTGCCATCCCCCCCAGACCCCCCATCGATTTTAGAGTTTGGTCTTAATGGATGCCGGGGGGCCCGGGGGGAATGACTTCATTCCACCCAGTCTTTTGCTTTTTACTCAATTACCCTGGGCCGCAGTTCTGGTCGCGTTCTGTGCGGCCGTACTTGGCGCGGGCTGCGCGCTGGCCTTCGCGCGCGCAAGGCCGGTGCTCCGCATCCTGCTGCTTGCGGCACTCATCGGCCTGCTAGCCTTGCCGGCACCGCCCCTTGCTGCCCTGCCGGCAAACGCAGCCCTGGCTATTGCCGGCGCGGCCGGCCGAGCGCTTGCGCTGGTCGCGCTGTTTTGCATTCCGAGTGCCGCGGCCATTCCGCCGGGATTGCGTCGCGCGGCACTCTGCGCCGGCGCCACCCCGCTACGCGCGTGGCGAGACGCGGTGCTGGCGCAAATCTGGTTGCCAGCCGCACTCGGAACCATGGCCGCATGGCTACGCCACTAAACTGAAGAGAGGGGGTTTGAGGGGCATGGCACATGCCCCCCAACTTCTTCCTACGGCAAGTCCGCCTGCGCCGCCGCGGATGCCGGGCTGGCCACACCATTCTGATCGATGCTGTAAACAGTATAATAATGCGTGCCGCCCGGCACAGCACTGTCCGTGCACGACGTGCCGGACGTGGCGCAGGTGCTCACCCGCGCGCCGTCTCGCAGCACCTGGTAGGTGAAGGTCTGATTGACGTTACCACCATCCAGCGAGCGCCAGGAAATCTTCACCGCGTCCTGCTTGCAGGTCTGGGGATTGTCGGGGTCGGTACTGCCGCACGCAATGGAAATGCCGACCGGAATATGCGTGGAAAGCACCAGAGGCGGCAACGGCGTCTGGTTGAAATCAAAATCATCCTCCAGCACGCCAACATTGACCAGATTGCCGTTGATGAAGCGCACGCGCGTCACGCGGTCACGCAGATCGGGCCTGCTGTCCGGCTCGCCCATCGCCGCAGGGTCGAGCCGCGTGCCCCCCATGAAAACGTCCTCGATAAAGCGCGCATAACTGTCTGTGCTCAGAATGCCATGATCGATGTAGGCAGGCTTGGCATACGGGCTGATCACCAGGCCCGGCACCCGCAAGCCATAGCCCTGCACAGGGTATTTGGACGTATTGGTGTCCACAATCGGCGGCACGACGTGATCGTAAAAGCCCCCCCAATCGTCCCAGGAGATGAAGATGGCGCTGCTCGCCCAATAGGGCGACTGCATCACGGCATTGACCAGAGAGGTGACATAATCCTCCCCCGCGGTAATGCCCGCCGCCGGATGTTCGCTAAAAGAATTTGCAGGCACGATCCAGGAGACCGCAGGGAGGTTGCCGTTCTTGACGTCGAGCAGAAATTGGTCGATTTGCGGGTTATGCGCGGCCAGGTAGCTTTGCCCCTGCGCTTCCACCCAGGCATATCCGGGCAGCGGATTCCAGAACGAGGCGACCTGCGAACTCTGCTTCTGCGGATCGCAGGTCATCTCGTCGTCATTGCAATCCGGCTCCAGCCCGGAGCCGAGATAATATTTCCAGCTCACGCCATGCGTATCGAGTAGCTGGAACAGATTGGCCCATGGATAGACCACTTGCGTGCCGGAGGGCAGCACCGGCGTGCCACTGGTGATGCAGGTCGAAACATCCAGCGGATTGCTGCACAACGCGGACCACAGGCTCGTCAGCTCCAGGTGCGAGGCCATCGAGTAATCCCGCACGGCCTCATACATCTGATCCTGCAGCACGAAGTTGCGGGCGTAGGCCCAATAGTTCGGCAACTCCGCATCGGTGTGGTAGCCCATCACATCGTGGGCCTCAAAGCCTGGCGTGAACGGTGCGCAGCGCGGAGAGCCGGGTTCGTGCGCATTGCTGCCGCTGCCGCTGCAGAGATGGGTATAGCCCTGCGTCTGCTGATAGACGAAGCCATCCAGCGCAGCCTTGGTAATCCCGTTATCGAGGTCGGCCTGCGCGTTGTTGTCGTTGTGCGGGCCGCCCGCATTGACGTCGTTGCGGTCGTGGAAGGGTGCCACGCAGCCTTTGGCCGGATTGGCCGGGTCCAGTGGCACACAGGTGTTTTGCGGAAACCCGTTGGCGCCGGGAAAGGTGCCGAAATAATGATCGAAGGAGCGATTCTCCTGCATGATGATGATGATGTGCTGGATAGGATTGGCCACTGGCGGCTTGCGGGCCGCCTGAAGTGGTGGTGCAATGACGGCCGCCCCGCATACGCCCAGCGCAAGGGCGGGTGTGACAAATCTTGGCAAATACATGCTGTCTTTCCTAAAATAGCTGCAATTCAGTTGCCGATGGCAAAAAGCACCGCCGTGTTGATCGCATAGATCGTGCCATCGGGTCCAATCAGCGTGGCTGTATAGGATTCGCCCTGCGGCGAGCCCAGCGATATTTTCTGGGACAGCGTGTTGCC
The DNA here is from genome assembly GCA_965276755.1 of Acetobacteraceae bacterium. Lineage (GTDB taxonomy): Bacteria > Pseudomonadota > Alphaproteobacteria > Acetobacterales > Acetobacteraceae > CAJCIS01. Next base: position 385,027 of record OZ255625.1, on the reverse strand, counting down.
CGCCAGGTCCCAGCGGTAGAGGTAGCCATCCTCATTGCCAGCCAAGACGGCCCCGGTTTGCGCATCGACCACCGAAGTGTTGACGCACCATTCATAGACAGCCCCCTTCGGTTCGCCCGGCTGCGGCGTCGGCCCCAGCACAGTCTGCACTTCCTTCATCACCGCAACTTGTGCGGTCGAAAATTCATCCTGCTGACTTGCCGCCGGATCAAGGATGGCGATCCTGTTGCGCCCATCGCCAAGCGGGCCAACACCCGCATAATTATTGTACTTCACCATCAAATGGTAATGGTGCTTGTCGCTGCCCGGTACGATGGAGGCGGTATCGTCCCACCCGAACGAGCCTGGCGTCTTGACGCTATCCAGCCCGGCCGCGAAATGCAGAAGCCAGCCGCGCCCGTCATGATCGGGATAGGGGTTTTCCACCACGCCGTAATAGACGTCCCCATCCGGCCCAATGGTCGGGCTGGCGGTCGCCAGGTCCGTCACCCAAGCCGGTTTGCCGGATGAAGGGTCGACCAGCGCCACGTGCGCCACAGGCGCCAGCGTGGCGCTGTTCAATGACACCAGGTAGCCCGCGCTACCATTGCTGACCGCGACATAAACCGTGCGCCCGTCGGCCGAGATCGCCGGCGCGCAGCCGATCGGCACCTCGTTCATCGAAGCATCGCCCGAGGCACTGGCGGCACTCACCCAACTGCCGACGCCCCTGGCGCTGATGCGCGCCAGGCCGCTGGTAAGCCCGGCGGGATTCTTCCCCTCGGCCACAAACCCGAAATAAAGATTTCCCGCCGCGTCTGCGGTGATCGGCGTGACGATCATCACCGACTGGGTCATGGCGGCGGTATGCCCCTCAAAGATCGACAGCCCGTAAAAGGCCAGCCGCACGCTCTTGCCCGTGGCATGATCGGGTGCGGCGCGGCTCAAAACCGTTCCGCCGGCACCGGCCATGTAGAGCGTGCCCTGCCGGCTCAACTGCGACGGAAACGGCGGCACGGTGCTGGCCGTCAGCGGCTCGATGTAATCGGACGCCAGCGTCCAGACCAGCGCGCCCGTGCCACCCCGCCGCGCCTGGATCTCCCAATTGCCCGCCTGCGTGGTCTTGACCGGCACCAGCACCGTGTTGGCCGCGGTGATCATGGGCGAGGCGTAGTGGATCGCCAGCTCGCCATTATTCTGCATAGGGTCGAGATCGACCGGCGTCTGCCACAGGATATGCCCCAGGCCCTGGTTGGCCGCCGGTGCGGCTGCGGTGTGCTGGCTATCGCCGGCGTGGCCGCGCCAGGCTGGCGGCGGGGCGGCCGCGGCAAGCGGCAGCGCCATCAGACAAACCGCACATGCTCGGGTGCTGGCAATTCGCTTCAAGGGACTTCCGATCGGCTTGCGAGCATCCCATACAGTTCCAGATGGCATTGCGCCAAGCCTTGCCCCTTTCGTTCACCACGCATCTTCAGGAAATCAGCCCATGCGCGTATCGCGGTTTGCCGTTCCCGCCCTGGCTTTGTCGCTGATCGGCGCCGCGCCCGCGCCCACCCTGCCCGCCGGCCAGGCGGCGCCGGTGGCGGCACCCTACGACGTTTCGGCCGACGCGCACGCACAGGTAGCCGCGGCGATTCAGGCGGCGCGCGCCACGCATCGGCGCGTGCTGCTGGATTTCGGCGGCAATTGGTGCCCCGATTGCCGCATGCTGGCCGGCGTGCTGGCCGTGCCCGTGGTCAAGGCGTGGTCGGAAGAGCATTTCAGCACGGTGATGATTGATGTCGGGCGCATGAAGAAGAACATGGACATTGCGGCCAAATACGGCGTGAAGATCACGGCGGTGCCGACCGTGCTGGTGGTGACGCCTGACGGCGCGGTGATCAATGCGGACAAGGCGTTTGCGCTGTCGGACGACAGGAGCTGGTCGCAACAGGCGGTTGTCGATCAGCTCGCGAAGTGGGAGTAAAAGGCTTCTCCTAAACAAAAGACGGGGGGTCTGGGGGGGATGGCGCATCCTCCCCAGCCTTTTGCATGACGTCCAACATTTTTCTGACGGCAACGGGCAAACCGACAAAAACCGCGTCTCCGATCAGAAAATGCCCAATATTCAGCTCCTGTATTTCGGGCAGTGCCGCCACCGCGCCCGCATTGTCGTAAGTTAATCCGTGTCCGGCGTGACACTCCAGACCCAGTGACACGGCCAGCGTAGCTGCTGCGCGCAGCCGGTCGAACTCGCCCGCGCCGCCATGCGCGTAAGTGCCCGTGTGCAGCTCCACCACCGGCGCGCCCAGCGCCCGCGCCGCTTGCAACTGGCGCATGTCGGGATCAATGAACAGCGAGACGCGCATTCCCGCCTCGCCCAGCCGCCGCACGATCGGGCGCAGCGCGTCAAACGCACCGGCCGCATCCAGCCCACCCTCGGTCGTGACCTCCGCGCGCCGTTCGGGCACGATACAGCACGCGTGCGGGCCGGCGCGGCAGGCGATCTCCATCATTTCTGCCGTGGCCGCCATTTCCAGGTTCACGGGCGCGCTCACGCCGGTCATGATGCGCGCCAGATCGTCGTCGCGGATATGCCGCCTGTCCTCGCGCAGATGCAGCGTAATGCCGTGCGCACCCGCGGCGAGTGCCACCTGTGCCGCTGCCAGCGGGTCGGGATGCGCGCCGCCGCGCGCGTTGCGAAGCGTCGCCACGTGGTCGATATTCACGCCCAGCCTGGGTCTCATCGCGCCCGTGTCCTTGCAATTTCATCGGCCATGCGCAGCGCTGCAATCAGGCTGTCGGGTGCGGCCACATTGCGGCCGGCGATATCGAAAGCCGTGCCGTGATCGGGCGAGGTACGCACGATCGGCAAGCCGAGCGTCACGTTCACGCCGCCCCACATGTCCAGCGTCTTCAGCGGTATCAGCGCCTGGTCGTGATACATGCAGATCGCCAAATCAAAGCCCGCGCGCGCGGAGGCCGTGAACATCGTGTCGGGCGGGTATGGGCCGCGGACGAGCATGCCCTCGGCACGCAGCGCATCGATGGCGGGCTGGATGATGCGGATTTCCTCATCGCCCATGTGGCCCGCCTCGCCGGCATGCGGGTTCAGCCCGGCAATCGCCAGGCGCGGCGCCGCCACGCCGAAATCACGCAGCATGGCCGCGTGCGCGATGCGCGCCACGTGCACGATCATTTCCGTCGACAGCATCGCCAGTGCCTGGCGAAGCGAAACATGAATTGTCACCGGCACGACGCGCAATTGCGGGCTTGCCAGCATCATGACCTCGCCGCCCGCGGTGCCGGTCAGCGCCGCGAGAAATTCGGTGTGTCCGGGATAGGCAAAGCCTGCGCCCTTCAGAACCGCCTTGCTGATCGGGTTTGTCACGACCGCGCTGACGCGCCCCGCCTGCGCCAGGCGCACCGCGCATTCGATGCTGGCGATGACGGCGGGAGCGTTGGCCGCATCGGGCGCGCCGGCCCGGCACGCTGCGGCAAGTGGTACCGGCAACACCGGAATCGCGTCCTCGAACTCGGTTGCGTCCGGTCCGTCCACGATGCGTACGGGCGCATGGCGCGCCAGCAGATCGGAATCGGCAAGCACGACGAACGCAGGTCCGGACTCGCGCAGCGCGCGCCACGCACCGGCCGTGATTTCCGGCCCGATGCCGGCGGGATCGCCCATGGTCAGCGCCAGCGCAGCACTCATGTCCGCGCGTGCATGCTGATCGGCACGCGCAGATAGCGCACGCCATTGCCATCGGGCGGCGGCAACTGCCCTGCGCGAATATTGACCTGGATCGACTGGTGCAGCAGCGCGGGCGCGCTCAGCGTCCTGTCCCGCGCCTCCCGCTTTGCCACGAATTCATCCTCGCTGACGCCGTCATGCACGTGCGCGTTATGCGCACGCTCTTGCGCGATTGTGGTCTCCCAGGCGTAAGATTCGCGTCCCGGCGCCTTGTAGTCGTGGCAGACGAACACGCGCGTATCCGGCGGCAGGGCCAGCACGCGCCTGATCGACCGGTACAGCGTGCGCGCATTCCCGCCCGGAAAATCGGCCCGCGCCGTGCCGAAATCCGGCATGAACAGCGTATCGCCCACGAAGACAGCGTCGCCGATGACATAGGCCACGCAAGCGGGCGTATGCCCCGGCGTATGCAATACCCGCACCTGCAATTTGCCGAGCGCAAAGACCTCCTCATCGGCAAACAGGCGGTCAAACGCGCTGCCATCGGCCGAGACGTCGTCAGCGGCAAACATGGGCACGAAGATGGCCTGCACATCGCGCACATGCTCGCCTATGCCCACGCTCGCGCCGGTGCGCCCGGCAATCCAATGTGCGGCGGAAAGGTGGTCGGCGTGCACATGCGTTTCCAGCACCCACGCAATCTGCAAGCCCGCCAGCGCCGCCGCATCCAGGATCGTCTGCGCAGACGAAGTATTGAAAACCCCGCTACCAGGCTCGTAATCCAGGACCGGGTCGATAACCGCAGCCAACCGCGTTGCCGGATCATGCACCAGGTAGCTGACCGTATTGCTGGCGGTATCGAAGAACGCGGCAATCACGGGGTTCATGAGCGCGCTCAGATATGCAGCGCGCGGCCCTCGGCCGCCAGCGCCGCTTCCTTGACCGCCTCGCTCAGGCTGGGATGGGCGTGGCTGATGCGCGAGACGTCTTCCGCACTCGCGCCGAATTCCATTGCGGTGGCCAATTCCGCGATCAAGCCACCCGCATCAGGCCCAATAATGTGCGCGCCCAGGATACGGTCAGTGGTCTTGTCGGCCAATATTTTAACAAACCCGTCAGTGTAGCCGATCGCCCGCGCCCGCCCGTTCGCCGTAAACGGAAATTTTCCCACGCTATACGCAACGCCATCCTGCTTGAGCTGCTCTTCGGTCGCGCCAATGCTCGCAACCTCGGGCCACGTGTAAACCACACCGGGAATGACACCGTAATTCACGTGTCCCGCCTGGCCGGCCAGGATTTCGGCCAGCGCCACACCCTCTTCCTCCGCCTTGTGCGCCAGCAACGGTCCACGCGTGACATCGCCGATCGCGTAAATCCCCGCCTGGTTGGTGGCGTAATGCGCGTCCGTCGTGACAAACCCGCGCGCATCGATGGCAACGCCCGCCGTCTCCAGACCCAGCCCGGCCGTGTAGGGCCGCCGCCCTATAGCCACCAGCACTACGTCGGCAGCCAGCGTCTCCGGCGCGCCACCCGCCGCCTTTTCCAGGCTCAGCGTCACACCCTCATCGTCCAATTGCGCGCCGGTCACCTTCGTGCCCAGTCGGAATGTCAGCCCCTGCTTGGCCAGAATGCGCTCAAAGGCGCGGCCAACCTCCCCATCCATCCCCGGCACCAGCCGATCGAGAAACTCGACAACCGTCACCTCCGCCCCAAGCCGCTTCCAGACCGAGCCCAGTTCAAGCCCGATATACCCGCCGCCAATCACCACCAGATGCCCCGGCACACGATCCAGTTCCAGCGCGCCCGTCGAACTCACAATGCGCTTTTCGTCGACCTCGACACCAGGCAACGGCACACTCTCGCTGCCCGTCGCAATCACGATATGCTTTGCGCCATATACCGTCCCATCGACATCGACCTGCCCGCCACCCGCCAGCGTCGCGCTGCCCTTCAGCCACGTCACCTTGTTCTTCTTGAACAGAAACTCGACGCCCTTCACATTGGCGGAAACAACCTCGGCCTTGCGCGCCTGCATGCGCGCCAAATCCAGCTTTACGCCCTCCACCAGCACGCCATGCGCCTGCAAATCCGCCTGCGCCGCGTGGAAGTTCTCAGATGATTGCAGCAGCGCCTTGGACGGAATGCAGCCGATATTCAGGCAGACGCCCCCAAGCGTCGCCCGCTTTTCCACGCACGCCACCTTCATCCCGAGCTGTGCCGCACGGATCGCGCAAACGTAGCCGCCAGGGCCACTGCCAATGACGATGACGTCATAGCTATCCAAAGACAACCTCCTAAAGAAAAAGCCGGAGGAGATGTGCCATCCCCCCCGGACCCCCCGTCGTCATTAAAGTTCAAGCAGCAGCCTGCGCGGGTCCTCTACGCCTTCTTTTACCCGCACCAGGAACGACACCGCCTCCTTGCCATCCACAATCCGGTGATCGTACGACAGCGCCACATACATCATCGGCCGGATCTCGATCTTCCCGCCAACCGCAATCGGCCGATCCTGAATCTTGTGCATCCCCAAGATCGCCGATTGAGGCGGGTTCAAAATCGGCGTGGATAGTAACGAGCCGTAAATCCCGCCATTGGTGATGGAAAAACTCCCGCCCGCCAGCTCGTCCAGCTTCAACTGCCCATCGCGCGCGCGCTTGCCGAAATCGGCAATCGCGCCCTCAATCTCCGCAAACCCCATGCGATCGGCATCGCGCACGACAGGCACCACGAGCCCGTTCGCCCCGCCCACGGCAATGCCCATGTGCACGTAGTTCTTGTAGATGATGTCCTCGCCGGAAATCTCCGCATTCACCGCAGGGAACTCCTTCAACGCGGCAACGCAGGCGCGCACGAAGAAGCTCATGAAGCCCAGGCGTACGCCGCCATGCTTCTTCTCGAAGCGGTCCTTGTATTCGGCGCGCAGTGCCATCGCCGCGGACATGTCCACCTCATTGAAGGTGGTCAGCATCGCCGCCGTGTTCTGCGCTTCCTTCAATCGCTGCGCGATCGTGCGCCGCAGCCTGGTCATGCGCACCCGCTCCTCGCGCGGATCGGCCTCATGCGGTGCCCGCACGGCCGGCGCAGGCGTGCTCGGCGCCGGGCGAGCCAGGAATTCCAGCACATCGCCCTTCGTCACCCGCCCGTCCTTCCCCGAGCCGTTCGGCAGCACCCCGGAATCCACGCCGCGCTCAACCATGATCTTGGCCGCGGCAGGCAGCGGTGCGTGAACGGCCGAGGATGGCGTCGGCGGCGCAGCGGGGCGTGACAGCGGGCCAGGCGGCTCGGGTGGCGCATGAACGCCGGGCTCCGTCGTCGTGGCCCTGGCCGGCGCCGGCGCTTGTGCCGCGGCAGCCGGCACGGGCGCCGCCGCCGGCTTGACCGAGGCGGCCACCACCACACCAGGATGCGCCGGTGCCGCGGCGCCATTCCCATCCTCGATGTGCCCCAGCACGGCGCCAACCTCGACCTCTCCGCCCTCCTGCACGTCGAACGCGCCCATCACCCCCGCGGCCGGCGCATTCACCTCCACGGTCACCTTGTCGGTCTCAAGCTCCACCAGCGGCTCGTCCGCAGCTACGGCCTGGCCCGGCTGTTTCAGCCATCTTGCGATCGTGGCGCTGGTGACACTCTCGCCCAGAGTGGGCACGCGGATTTCGGCAGACATCGCTTTGGTCCCTCGAACTTAGTAGGAAAGAACTGGGGGGAATGTGCCATTCCCCCCAGACCCCCCGTCATCATTTTAGGCGAGGTTCGATAATCGACGGGGGGTCTGGGGGGGATGGCACATCTCCCCCAGCCTTCATTCCACATTTAACGCCTGCCCCACCAGACTCGCCTGCTCGGCCGCATGAACCTTGGCCGACCCCGTCGCCGGGCTCGCCGCCGCGCGGCGCCCGACATAGACCGGCCGCTTGGCCCTATGCTTGAGCACCGTCAGCACCCGCTCGATACGCCGATCGACGAAATTCCAGCCGCCCATATTCTCCGGCTCCTCCTGACACCACACGATCTGCGCCTTCGAATACGGCTTCAACGCAAAAGCCAGCGGCTTGTCGGGAAACGGGTAAAGCTGCTCCACGCGCAGGATCGCCACATCACGGATGCCCCTGTCGCGCCGCTCGGCCAGCAGATCGTAATAGACCTTGCCCGAGCACAGCACCACGCGCTTGACCTCAACGGCGGGCGCCAACTGATCTATTTCGCCAATCACCGCGCGAAACCTACCCTGCCCCGTGAACTCGGCCGCGGCACTCACCGCCAGCTTGTGCCGCAGCAGCGATTTGGGCGTCATCAGCACCAGCGGCTTGCGGAAATTGCGCTTCATCTGCCGCCGCAACGCGTGAAAGTAATTGGCCGGCGTGGTCAGATTGCCCACGGTCATGTTGCGCTCGGCGCACAACTGCAAATACCGCTCCAGTCGTGCCGAGGAATGTTCCGGCCCCTGCCCCTCATAGCCATGCGGCAGCAGCAGCGTCAGCCCGCACATGCGCAGCCATTTCGTCTCACCGCTGGCCAGGAACTGATCGATGATCACCTGCGCGCCGTTGGCGAAATCGCCGAATTGCGCCTCCCACAACACCAGCGTCCAGGGGTCGGACAGCGTATAGCCATATTCGAAACCCAGCACGCCGGCTTCCGACAGCAGCGAATTGAAGATCTCGATCCGTGCCTGCTTGGGCCGGATATTGTTTAGCGGCGTGTACTCGTTCTGGTTGGTCTGGTCGATCAGCACCGCATGGCGCTGGCTAAACGTGCCGCGCTGGCAATCCTCGCCCGACAGGCGCACGTGATTGCCTTCCAGCAACAGCGTGCCGAACGCCAGCGCCTCGCCAGTTGCCCAGTCGATCCCCGCGCCTGTCTCGATCATGGCCCGCTTGGCCTCAAGCTGGCGGGTAATCTTCGGGTTCGCGTCAAAATTTTCCGGCACCGCCGCCAATGCCAATCCAACCTCGCGCAATGCGGCCGGCGTCACCGCGGTCGCTTCCTCGGTCTCCTCATCGCCCTCCGGCCGCTCCAGGCCGCGCCATTTGCCTTCAAGCCAATCGGCCTTGTTGACGCGATAGGAAGGTGCCGCCTGCTGCGCCTCGTCATAGCGCGTGAACAATGCGTTCCACATGGATTGCGCATCTTCGGGCCCAATTACGCCGTCCCGCACCAGGCGTTCGGCATAAAGCGTGCGCGTCGTCTTCGTCTCGCGTATCGCACGATACATGATCGGCTGTGTGAATGCCGGCTCGTCCGTCTCGTTATGCCCATGCCGGCGATAGCAGACGATATCCAGCACAAAATCGATCCCGAAACGCTGGCGGAACTCGGCGGCCATGCGCGCGGCAAACACCACCGCCTCCGGCTCATCGCCATTGACGTGAACGATCGGCACCTGGATCGATTTGGCAATATCGGTGCAATACAGCCCCGAATAGGCGTGGGCAGGCACCGTGGTGAAACCGATCTGATTATTGACGATCACATGGATCGTGCCGCCGGTGCGATAGCCGATCAGCTGGCTCATCGCCAATGTCTCATAGACCAGCCCCTGGCCTGCGAATGCCGCATCGCCATGCAGCAATATGCCCATGACGGAACGGCGCGACTCGATATCGCCCGCCATGTCCTGGCGCGCCCGCACCTTGCCCACCACAACGGGATCGACCGCTTCCAGATGGCTGGGATTGGGCTGCAGCGAAATATGCACCATCCGCCCGGCGATTTCGACATCCGTCGAAGTTCCCAGATGGTACTTTACATCGCCCGAACCCTGAACATCGTCAGGCTTGAAGCTGGCGCCTGCAAACTCCGAAAACACCGCACTCAGCGGCTTCTTGACGATATTGACCAGCGTGTTCAGCCGCCCGCGATGGGGCATGCCGATCGCCACCTCATTCGTGCCGTTCGCCACCACAGTCTCAATGATCGCGTGCAGCGCCGGGATGGTGACCTCGCCACCCTCCAGCCCGAAGCGTTTGGTGCCCACGTAGCGTTTCTGGCAGAACGCCTCGAAACCCTCGGCCTCGGTCAGTTGCTGCAAAATTTCCCGCTTGGCCGAAGCGTCGAACGCGCCCACCCACGGCGCACCCTCGATGCGCCGCTGAATCCACGCCTTCTGCTCAGGGTCCTGGATGTGCATGAACTCCACACCGATCGGCCCGCAATAGCTCGCGCGCAGCACGTCGACGATTTCGCGCAAATTCGCCGTCTCGCGCCCCAGCACGCGATCGATGAAGATCGGCCGGTCCCAATCCGCCGGCGAAAACCCGTAGCTGCGCGGATCCAACTCGGGATGGGCCTTGGGTATCTGCAAGCCCAGCGGATCGAGCCTGGCCTCCAGATGCCCGCGCACGCGATAGACGCGGATCATCATCAGCGCGCGGATGCTGTCCAGGGTCGCCGCCCGAACCCCTTCGATCGAGGCCGGCGCCACCCGCCGTTCCGGCAATGCCGCCGATCGCGCCATCACGCCGTCGGCCTCGCCAAATGCGAAATCGCGCGGCGCCCAAGAGGCACCCAAGGCATCGTTCAGAACGGCACGCGCCTCATCCGGCAGTGAGGCGAAGAACTCCGCAAAGCTGGCATCGACCGCGGCAGGGTTGTCGACCCATTTGGCGTAAGTATCGGCGATGAAGGCGGCATTGGCACCGCTGAGGGCTGAGGCAAGAACGTCAACACCGGGCATGGGAACGGGGCTCTTCGATTCTGGAGGCCACCATTCTAGGCGGCACTATGGCCAAAATAGGTGAACCCCATCGCCGATGTTTGCTCCAGGCTCGCCGTCAGACCTGCGCCCGACGCATGGCGGAGTTAGCTCACCACCCGCTGTGCCCCGCTCCTGCTCCACACCGCCACGCCGCCTGCCGCCACCAGCAGCTCCCTCAGCCGCTTGACCATCGAAAGCGCCAGCCCCTCCTGCGGCCCGATCCCGAAAACCGCGCAGGCCAGCACAAAACCCGCCTCCTGCGCCGCCAGGCCGGCCGGCAGCGCAAAGCCGAGGCTGCGCGCGGCCATGCCCAAGCCTTCGATGGCGAACGCCGCTCCCGGACTGACGCCCACGCCTATGGTGCGCAGAATAACAAACACCTCCGTCCCACCCAGGCTCCAGGACAGGATGTGCAGCCCGAACGCCCGCAGCACCCCGCCCCGCCTTGCGTGAAGCGCCATCAGCCCGTCATGCAGCCCCGCAAGTGCCGCCCCAAACCCCAGCCTGGCCGCCGCGCGCTCCACCAGCCGCATGATGCCCGCGCGCTGCGCCAGCACGAAGGCCACCCCGCCCAGCCCCACGGGCAAAATGGCCAGCGCGGCGCCCCCGGCCGCGAAACGCCCCGGCGCCAGCATTGCCACAGTGGCGAGCGCTGCCGCCAGAAACGGTCCCTGCGCCGCCGCCTCCACGGTCAGGTCCGCGGTCAGCGAGGCCGCCGCTGCGGCCATGGCGATCCCGCCTTGGCGCGCCAGCAGACGCGTGCTGCCCACCGCACCGCCCAATCCCGCCAGGGGAACGGCCGTGTTCAGCGCCTCCCTCACCCAGCGCGCCCGCAACACGACGGCGCGAGGCGGCGCCGGCGGTAGGATCACGCACCGCCACGCCATGGCTGAAATCGAAAGTTGGACCGCATGCACGCCCAGGGCGGCGGGCAGCGCGGGCAGGCCGCGCCAGACGATCGCCGCCACGCCCGCAGCCCCCCACCACGCCACCATGAAGCCCACCGCAAGCAGCGCGGCCAGCACGAGCACAAGCCCGGCCCTCCACCATTTTCTCACGCGCACGCCGCGCGGATCAGGCAGCGCCGCGCGCGCGCTCCAGGAGCGAGACGAGGTAGAACGGCCGCCGGTATTCCGCGTTCAACCGCAGCGCCGGCGACCAGGCAAACGCCTGATGGATACGCCGGGACAGCCGGCTGTCCGCATCTGCGCGGGTGAAATAATGGTTGGCGAGCAGACATACCCCTCCCGGCCGCAGCAGCCGCGCCAGGCGCGGCACCAGTGCTTTCAGCGTCTCGTCGGCCAGCGGTGGCGGCAGGTAGTACAGCGTGTCCGCCACCACAAGAAGGTCAAAGCCGCCATCGAATGCGTCCGGCAGGTCGAGCACGTCACCCTGGCGGAAGCTCACGCCCGGCAAGTGGGTGCTTGCCGCTGCGGCCTGGGACACCGCATTGGCGGATAAGTCGATTCCCAGCACCTCATCGGCATGCGCAGCCAGCTTGCGCGTCAGCAGCCCGGTGCCTGCTCCAAGGTCCAGCGCACGCGCGAAACGACCCTTGGGCAGCAGCCCGACCAGCACATCGTATTTGCGCCGCTGATAGAGGTAGCGCGGATCGGCCGAGGCCCATGGGTCGCCCGTGCGATAGACCTCGTCGAACGCTGCGGCCGCGCCGATGGTGTCGCGAAGGCCGATGATTTTTGCGTCTGTGCGCGCGCTGCGCAGGAACAGACCGATGTCGCGCGGCGCCATGAACATGGGTTCAGCATAAAGAGTTGGGGGGAGTGTGCCACTCCCCCCAAAAATCGACGGGGGGTCTGGGGGGGATGGCACATCTCCCCCAGTCTTTCCTTCCCGCGGCTTACCGGCTAAAACTCACGCAGAAGCAGGTGGCCTCTCGGGGCTGAAACGGGAACGCGGTCACAAGCCGCGGCTGCCCTCGCAACTGTAAGCACCGCACACAAGCCCTCCCCACACGCCATTGCCGCACACGCGGCGAGAAGGCGGGGCGGGCGGACCCACCACCGGGTCCACGGCGCGAGCCAGGAGACCGGCCGGCTTCGAGACGGCGCGCACGTTCCAGGCGAGGTGCACTGGGGCCACGGGAGAGAGACCCGGGAGGCGGGCAATCGCCCCTTGAATCCGGCCTCGCACGCGCGAGGCACGCCGGAGCCGCCCGCCATGCGCACATACGCGCCCCTTCTGCTGCTTGCCTCGCTTCCCGCCTCGCTCCTCGCCCAGTCTTTACCAGGCGCGGCCGTCGAGCAGGTCGTGGTCACCGCCACCGGCGTGCCTACGCCGGCACGCGAGATCGCCGCCGGCGTCACCGTGATCGACCGCGCCACGATCGAGCAGCGCGGCTATACCGATCTGGTCCAGGCACTCTCGGCCGTGCCAGGCCTGCGCATCGCCCAATCCGGCGGGCCGGGCGCGCAGGCGTCGGTCTTCATCCGCGGCACCAATGCCAACCATGTGCTGGTGCTGCGTGACGGCGTGCCCATCAACGACCCCGCCGATCCTGGCGGCGCGTTCAATTTCGGCGACGACACGCTGAACGATGTCGAGCGCATCGAAATCATCCGCGGCCCGATGAGCGGGCTGTATGGCTCGGGCGCGATCGGCGGCGTCATCAACCTGATCACCCGTCACGCGGCAGGCCCGCTGCACGGCGATATCACGCTGGCCGGCGGCACGCAGAACACAGGCCTGGCGCGCGCCAATATCGCCGGCAACTCGGGCATCTGGGATCTGCGCGCCTCCGCCGAGGGGTTGTCCACGCAAGGCTTCGATCAGACGCCGCCGCGCGAGAGCGTGTTCACCGGCGAGTCCGACGGCGATCGCGAAAAGCTCGGCACGATCGAATTGGGCATGACGCCGATCGAGGGCACGCGCGTCTCGCTGATGCTGCGTGGACGCGACGCGAAATACGGCTATGACGAACAGGGTTTGGTCACCTATGACGGCGGCAATGCCAGTGGCTACGACGCGTCGGTCAATGGCCGCATTGGCGTCGTCAGCCACCTCTTCGACGATATCTGGACAACGTCGCTGACATTGGCACGCATCATCGATGACCGGCACTACACCGTCACCGCCGATCCGGCCGATCCGAACGGCGATACCGCCGACGACACCTATCACGGCCGCCGCAACACGATCGATTGGAGCAACACGATTCGTGCACCGGATTTCTGGCGGGTGGATGCTGCGGCGCTGACCTTCGGCTACCAGCACGTCAACGACAACGTTTCGACCCATCTGAACGATATTTTTGGCGGCTACCCCGATGCGAGCTTCGTGCGCGCGCATGACGACACAAATTCCGGTTATGCCGGCGCCCAGGCGCGGCTTGCAGGGCGCCTGACCCTGACAGGCCAATTGCGCGAGGATGACACAACGATTGCCGGCAACGCCTTTACGTGGCGCGCCGGCGGCGTTTTCGACATCAGCGAAATCGCCACTCGGCTGCGCGCGTCCTACGGCACCGGCTTTCGCGCGCCGGCGCTATACGACCGTTACGGCGTAGACAGCTTCGGCTATGTCGGCAATCCCAATCTTCGGCCGGAATTCTCCCAAGGGTGGGAGACGGGTACCTCGACCGATTTTGCCCTGCCGCTGGATGCGGGCACGGCCACTGTCGGCGTGACCTATTTTGACAACCGCATCCACGACCTAATCGAACAAGTTTTCACCCCGATCGACACCGTGGTAAACGTGCAGCAGGCGCGCGCCAAAGGCGTCGAAGCAACGCTCTCCTGGCGCACCGGGACCTGGCTCAATGCAGATCTGGGCTACACCTACACAGACGCGCGCAACCTTCACACGGCCGCGCTGCTTCTGCGCCGGCCAGAAAACGCGGGCTTTGCCGATCTGCGTCTGGCCCCCTGGCCGGCTTTCACCATCGTGCCCGAACTAACTTACACCGGCCGCTTTTCCGACTACATCACAAACGATTTGGGCGAGTTCGGCGCAACTCCGTCGCTTGCCCGCAGCGGGCTGATCGTCAACCTCAATCTCACCTGGCAAGCCGCACCGCGCATTGCGGTGTTCATCTGGGGAAAGAATCTGGGGGGTTCTGCGTTCGAGCCTGTCAGCGGCTATCTGACGCCCGGGACCTCCGCGCTGATCGGAACCAAGGTGAGCTTTTGACAGAACACAACGCGACCCTCTTCGAAGCGAAACTGAGGCCGCACCGCAGCCTTTCGCTGCGGGGTCTCTACATCGTGCTCGGCTTTCTGGGGACAATCAGCCTGGGTGTGACGACGCTATTTTGGTATCTCGGCGCCTGGCCGATCGCCGGCTTCAATGGCGGGGAGATGCTGGCCGCCGCCGCCCTGCTGCGCGCGCACGCCCGCAGCCGGCGCGAACGCGAAGTGCTGTTGCTGAGCGAGAGCGGCATGCGCGTGCTCTTTTATGACCAGAACGGCGGCACGCGCGAACGCCATTTGCCTGGCGGCTGGCTCAACGTGGTCATCGAAGAGCGGCGAGGTCGCGTCCCGGGGCTTTTGCTGACCACGCACGGCCGGCGCTTCGAAGTCGCGCGCATGCTGGGCGAGGACGAAAAGCGCGATCTGGCGAAGGCGTTGCGTGATGTGCTGCACCGGATGCGCAATCCGGTTTTTGATAATCCGCAGCTTGGCGAGGCCGCAGATTTGTAGAAATAGAACTGGGGGAGATGTGCCATCCCCCCCAGACCCCCCGTCGGTTTTAGGGCTTCGCCTTAAATAATGACGGGGGGTTTAGGGGGGGCTGACGTATACGTCAGCCACATCTCCCCCAATCTTCACTGGTGTTCACTTCGCAATGAAATCCACAAACGCCCGCAGCGGAGCGGGCAAATAACGCCGGCCAGGATAATAGAGAAAAGGCCCCGAAAAGCTCTGCCACCAGGGTTTCAACACCGGTTCCAGCGCGCCGCTATCCAGAAGGGGACGCAGCCAATCCTCAAACAGCTGGATGACGCCCGAGCCCGCCAGGGCGGCATCGATGGCCAGGTCGCTACCTCCCCCGGCAGTGACGATGAGCGGACCCGTCGGATCAATCTTCAGGACCTCCCCGTCCCGTTCGAATTCCCACGCTGGCATGACGCCGCTGGGAAACCGGCCGCGCAGACACGCATGGCCAAGCAGCTCGCGCGGATGATCCGGACGGCCGCGGCGGTCCAGATAGGCGGGCGAGGCTGCCGTTGCGGCGCGCTGCTCACGCGGGCCTATGGGAACGGCGATCATGTCCTGTTCAAGCCGCTCATCGTAGCGAATACCTGCGTCGCAGCCGGCGGCCAGCACATCCACGAAGCTCTCCTCGGCCACGATCTCGAGGCTAATTTCGGGATAGGCGGCGAGAAAAGGCGGCACGATGCGCGGCAGCACGAGGCGCACTGCGCTGACCGGCACGTTCAGGCGCAGCGTGCCGGCGGGCCTGTCGCGGAAGGCGCGGGCGACATCGAGCGCCGCCTGCACCTCACCCAGCGCGGGGCCGAGCCGGTCCAGCAGGCGCGCGCCGGCCTCGGTTGGTGCCACGCTGCGCGTGGTGCGGTTCAGCAGCCGGACGCCAAGCCGCGCCTCTAATCGCGCCACCGCCTCGCTGAAGCCGGAGGGCGAGCCGCCGCCGCCGCGCGCCGCCTGCCGAAAGCCGCCCGCACGTGCCACCGCCATAAAAGCCGCCAGGTCGCCGAGGTCTGCCGCCGCCATTGTTCGTCGTCCCGAACAGCCTGTATCGATTATAGCCCATTATCGTGCGCCTTAGCACGACCACATGCCGGGCGATCACAGGAGCACAACAGCCATGACCGACATCCGCGCCTCCGAGACTTCCACCTTAGGCGATCGCTCGGTCAGACGTATGGGCTACGGCGCCATGCAGCTCGCCGGCCCCGGCGTTTTCGGGCCGCCAAAAGACCGTGTTGGTGCGATTGCGGTGCTGCGCGAGGCGGTGGCGAGCGGCGTCGATCACATCGACACCAGCGATTTCTACGGCCCGCACGTCACCAATCAGCTGATCCGCGACGCGCTCCATCCCTACCCGGCCGATCTGGTGATCGTCACGAAAATTGGCGCCCGGCGCGGCGCGAAGGGATCCTGGGAGCCGGCCTTTTCGGCAGAAGATTTGACTAAAGCTGTGCACGACAATCTGCGCAATTTGGGGCTCGATGCGCTTCACGTCGTCAATCTGCGCCTGATGTTCGACATGCACGGACCTGCGGAAGGGCCGATCGAAGCGCCGCTGGCCACCCTTGCCGGCCTCAAGCAGCAGGGGCTCGTGCGTCATATCGGACTGAGCAACGCAACGCCCCGCCAGGTCGCAGATGCACGCGCCATCACCGATATAGCCTGCGTGCAGAACCAGTACAATATTGCCCATCGCAAAGATGATGCTCTGATCGACGATCTTGCCTCTCAAGATATTGCCTACGTGCCCTTCTTTCCGCTAGGCGGTTTTACGCCTTTGCAATCGAGAGCGCTGTCCGATGTCGCGTCCGATCTCGGTGTCACGCCGATGCAGGTGGCACTTGCCTGGCTGAGTCAGCGCGCGCCCAACATTCTATTGATCCCCGGTACCTCGTCTCCCGCGCATCTGCGGGAGAATCTGGCGGCAGCCACGCTGGATTTGCCGCGCGAGGCTGTCGACATGCTGAACGGAATTGCCGCGGGCGGCGCGCACCCGCACAGTAACGCCGCCTAAATGAAGACGGGGGGGTCTGGGGGGTATGGCACATCTCCCCCAGCCTTTCCTGTTCAACCTTTCCGTGCACTGCTATAACGCCATCGTGTTTTGAAGCCGATATTGTGCTCGTGCAGTCTGCACCCAAGCGAAACAAGCTCAGGGGTGGGGAATGAGGTTCGATTCGACAAGGCGTGCGAGGGCCCGAAGCCTTATCCCGGCGCTCGGCGCTCTGCTCCCGATGGCATGCGGCCTCGCCATCTCGTTTCCGGCGCATGCCAGCGAGGATCACGGCCAGTGCCCCGGCTATTCGAAATGTCCTGAAACCAGCTACGCCGCGGTTGAGCGAAACAACGCCGATGCTGCCCGCGTCAGGCGAGAAATCGCGCGCATGGAAGCCGAGGGATTGCACGAAATGCGCGAATCCAACCTGGGCGCGCACGAAGCCGCAGTGACACTCGGCAAGCTGGAAATCCACGACACGAGTATCTCGGCACTGGGCAACCGCGCCTGCGCCTCCTGCCACATCGCGGAGACGGGTTTTACCGGCGGCATTTCGATCTTCAATGAGGAAAACACGGCCTATCCGGGCAGCGTCGTGCACCGCTCATCCAGCCGCCGGCCGATGAGCTACGCTTACGCGCCCTTCGCCCCGCCTTTTCATTACGACGCCTCGCAGTCGGATTTCGTCGGCGGCAATTTCTGGGACATGCGCGCAACGGGCCTGAAAACCGGCATCGCCTCAGGTGATCAGGCTGAGGACCCGCCCGTCGATCCCGCCGAACTGGCCCTGCCCGATGCCGGATGCATCATCTATCGCATCCAGCAGGGCCCTTACCACGAATTGTTCAAGCGCGTCTGGGGCAGCGGTGCCTTTAATATCACTTTCCCGGCCGACACCAGCACCGTCTGCAGCCGCCCTTATTCGAGCAACGCTCCCAATCCGCAGATGCTAAAGCTCGACCCGGCCAGCCGCGCGCAGGTAAATCGCAGTTACGATGATTTCGGCATTGCCGCGGCAATCTACGAAGCCTCGCCCGAGGTCAGCGCCTTCTCCTCAAAGTTCGATGCCTATCTCGCCGGCCGCGAATCGCTTTCGCCCGTGGAAATGCACGGCCTGAAACTCTTCAATGGCAAAGCCAATTGCTCGCAGTGCCACGCCATGTCCGGCGCACAGCCTCTCTTCACCAGTTTTGGCACCGCCAATATCGGCACACCGGCCAATCCGGACCTGCCTTACCTGCACGAGAACGTGCCTGACGGGCGCGGCTATGTCGCCAACAAGATGGGTCCGCGCTACATCGATAATGGCGTCGGCGATTTCCTATCAGGCCAGCTTCCCGGCTCGACGAAGCCCACGCCGGCTCAGCGCAAGCTCGCCCCGCTTTTCAACGGTCGTTTCCAGGTCCAGACCCTGCGCAACATCGACAAGCGGCCCTACCCGAGCTTCGTGCGCGACTACGGCCATAACGGCTTTTTCAAGAGCCTTGACTCGATCGTGCATTTCTACAACACGCGTGACGTGCTGCCGAAATGCACCGAGGCGAACCCCGAAGATGGCGACGGCCAGGTTGGCGTCACCTGCTGGCCCGAGCCCGAACAGCCTGCCAACGAAAACCAGAAGCTGATCGGCAATCTTGGTCTGAGCCCTGATGAAGAGCACGCCATTGTCGCGTTTCTCGGCACGCTGTCGGATCGCACGTTGAAGCAGGAGTAGGGTGCGGCCAGCCTGCTTCTATTCCCCAGCTTGCAACTATGCGGTAACAGGAGCCGTTAACCGGCCGGAGCGCCCGGGTAGAGGCGCCCACTACAACGGAGACCACACATGGCTAAACAGACCCATCACGAAGCCGCCGAGCACCACGAAAAGGCCGCCAAGTCGCACCGCACAGCGGCCGAGCACCATGACAAGGGTGACCATACGGCTGGCCATCAGCACTCCACGGAAGCACACGGCCACTCGACCAAGGCGCATGAGACCTCAACCAAGGCCCATGGCAAGAGCGGCGAGCACGCCGGCAAGAAGTAAGCGGCAAATGGCGGCGGCCTCGCGCCGCCGCCCCACTCAGTCAGCCGCACCGCTCAAGGCTAGCGCGAGCTGACGCACCGTCCCGAACGCTTCTCTATGGTGCACGCATGGCCCGTGCTCGGCCAATGCAGTACGATGGTGTGCGGTAGCATAGCCCGCATTGTGCGTCCATCCGTAATGCGGAAACCGTACCGCCAGGCGAGCCATGGCGCGGTCCCGTGTCACCTTGGCCACGATCGAGGCCGCCGCGATCGACAGGCACTGCGCATCGCCCCCGATCACGCATCGGACCGCACAAACCAGCTTCGGCGGATAATTGCCATCGACCAGCGCAAGGTCGGGCGTATTGGGCAGCCTGAGCACCGCACGCGCCATGGCCAGCATGCTGGCGTGCAGGATGTTCAGCCGCGCGATCTCGCGCACCGAGGCCGCACCGACGGCGATTTCAACCGCGCCGTAGGTACGCAGCGCGTCGTGGGCCGCGAGTCTTTCCTCGTGGGTGAGCTTTTTGCTATCGTCGAGCATGCGGGCGAGCTTTCGCGGCACGCGCCCGGCAAATACAACGGCCGCCGCGACGACTGGGCCCGCCAGCGGACCACGCCCGGCTTCATCCACGCCGGCGACGCGGCCGCCATGGGCTGTTTCGAGTCGATAATGCGGCATGACGCAAGGCTAGCAAAGGCTGGGGGACATGTGCCATCCCCCCAGACCCCCCGTCGATTGTAGGACCTCGTTCTAAATAATGACGGGGGGTCTGGGGGCTACCGCATTCCCACATCTTGCTTTGAAAATACACAGGCCAAGGCCAGGGGCTCTGCCCCTGGACCCCGCTAAGGACAAGTCCTTAGAACCTTTTCTTTCTTTTCAAGAAGATGGAGGTCTGGAGGCCCTGCCTCCAGCGGAGTCCAGGGGCCGAGCCCCTGGCCTTGCTTTCTGCTACAAGACAATTAGGACGTTTTTGAGATGTGTGAATCCGGTAGGGGCTGGGGGGGATGGCACATCTCCCCCAGCCTTAACTACAAATGGATAATAGCAAGGCCGGTCCGAGCGCACACCGCTTCCGCCACAATGCGCCGGTGGCAGAAATGCGGATCGCGTTCAAAACACAACAGGCACGTCGGCGAGCCAACCGAAAGGACAATCGCCTCCTCTAGCGCTGCCTGTGCGGGTTGTGTGGC
The DNA here is from genome assembly GCA_965276755.1 of Acetobacteraceae bacterium. Lineage (GTDB taxonomy): Bacteria > Pseudomonadota > Alphaproteobacteria > Acetobacterales > Acetobacteraceae > CAJCIS01. Next base: position 364,820 of record OZ255625.1, on the reverse strand, counting down.
CATGTGCGTGTTGAAAATGGCCGCCATCTCATCTGCCCGGCCAGCCCGCGCCGCCTGCCTGCCCGCCATGGGTGTGCCAAGCGCCTGTAAGTGCAGATAAGTTATCCCAAGCGCCTCCACCGAACTGCCCAATATTCGTTTGGAAAAGCCCGGCTTGCGGGAGTTGGGCACGGCGCGCACGTCAAGCAATGTGGTCACGCGTACGGCGGTCAGGAGGTCGAGCAACTGCGCCTGAACCAGCCCTTCATACCCTGCCGTGAACAGGGTGGGCGCAGTCACGCCCACCGCTGCTCCCGGCAATGTCAACGCCCCAAGCTCAGTCGCGCGCGGTGATGCGGCCGAGCAAATAGCCGAGCCCCGCAGCCGCCAGAACAGCCAGGAGCGGCGTTTCGTGAATGCGCTCGGTCAGCTCCTCGGAAAAGCCGCGCACCTGCTCGGCGGCCGCGCCGTAATTCTCCTGGATTTTGCCGGCGGCCTCACGAATGCGGCCATCGATGGAGGTCTTGGTATCGCCCACAACATCTCCGGCGGCGCCCTGCACCTTGCCGGCCACCTTGTTCACTGTGCCTTCGAATTCATCGCTCATGTTGGTCTGCTCCTTTTGGAAGGTGAGCCATCAACATGGCCGGGTGGCTATGGTTGCAAGTGGCGCGCCTGTTGACGCAGGCGGGTGGCTAGACCTACATCCGGCCCCTGCTGTGGCGGGCGTAGCTCAGTTGGTTAGAGCGCCAGGTTGTGGTCTTGGATGCCGTGGGTTCGAATCCCATCGCTCGCCCCAGCATCTCCGTTATTCCGGATCATGAGCCGTATCGGCGCCGCTGTTCTGGTGGGCGGCTCCGGTTCACGCATGGGCGGCGGTCCGCCCAAGCCGTTGCTGACGCTCGGCGCTGGCGTCGTGCTCGACCATGTGCTGGCGCGCGTGGCGCCGCAGGTAGAAGCGGTATGCCTGTGCGCCCATGACCATCCAGGACCGTGGGCGCGCTTCGGCATGCCGGTCGTGCGCGATGGGTGCGCCGGCGTGCGCCAGGGGCCGCTGGCCGGCCTCGTTGCGGGTCTTGGCTGGGCCGAGGCGCAGGGTCTTGCCTCGCTTCTCATCGTGCCAGGTGACACCCCTTTCATACCACCGGACGTGCTTGCCATCTTGGGAGAGGCGCCCGCTTTGGCCATAGCCGGTGGCCGGGTGCACCATCTCGTCTGCCACCTGCCTGTCATGTCTCGCGCCATCCTTGCCGAGGCGCTGGCGGGCGGCCATAGCAGGGTGGGCCAGGCGCTGGAAATGCTCGGCGCCAGGCGCGTGGCGTTTGCCGACGCTGACGCCTTTCTCAACATCAATACGCCGCAGGACTATGCCCAGGCGCGAAAGCGCGCGGCCCCAACATAGAGCATGCCGCCGTGACCTGGACTTTGCTCAACTCCTTCTTCTACGCGCTGGTGGCGCTGCTGGTGATCGTCGATCCGCCCGGCACGGCGGTGGTTTTTGCCGCCATGACGCAGGGCGATACCCCGGCCGAGCGTGCCAGCCAGGCCAGGCGCGCGTGCCTGGTGGGCGGGTGCGTGCTGGCGGTGTTCGGCCTGGCCGGCGCCGGGCTGCTGCAGGCGCTCGGCATCGGCCTGCCGGCAATGCGCATTGCCGGCGGCGCGCTGCTGTTCCTGACCGCGGCCGAGATGGTCACCGACCGGCACGCGCTGCGCAGCACCGACACCGAGCGCCAGGTGGCGATGCGCACCGACCAGGACATCGCGATCTTCCCTTTGGGCATTCCCCTGATTGCTGGACCGGGTGCCATGACGACGATGGTTGTGCTGCACAGCCAGACCGGCGGCGATCCCTGGCGGGTGGCAGCGATCGAGGCGGCGGTCCTGGCGTGTATCCTGATCACGCTGGCTGCCCTGTTGTCCGCGAGGTTCCTCTCCCGAGTCATGGGTGAAACCGGCGCGAGTGTAGCCGGCCGCGTGTTAGGCGTGTTGCTGGCGGCGTTAGCCGTTCAAATCGCGCTGGAAGGCCTGCACGACGCCTTCAGCCTGAAGTAGAGACGTGGAGCTTGGCGGCTACCTGATTGACGCATCTGAAGATCATTGCCTCTAGCAGGCTGCGGAAATTCACCTTCCCAAAACGGCTGCGGTACGATTCAATAGCGCGTTCGATCAGCCGGGAAAGTCGCATCGATGCGTGGAGCAGACCGCCAGACCGGCAAGATGTTCAGCTACGCCAGTCCCGAATCGCTAGTCCCAAAGGATCACCCGCTGCGTGTTATTCGCCCGCTGGTGAACGCGGCCCTCGATCAGCTCTCGGGCAAGTTCGAGGCGATGTATTCCCCCTTTGGCCGCGAGTCCATCGCGCCTGAGAAACTGCTGCGCGCGTTGCTGGTGCAAGCCTTCTTCGGCGTCCGCTCGGAGCGGCAGCTGATGGAGCAGCTGCGCTACAACATGATGTTCCGCTGGTTTGTCGGCCTGTCGCTGGACGCGCCGGTCTGGGACGTGACCGTGTTCACCAAGAACCGCAAACGCCTGCTGGAGGGCGATATTGCAAGGCAATTTCTGGCGGCCATCCTGGCCCACCCCGCGGTCGCACCGCTGCTCTCCACCGAGCATTTCTCTGTTGATGGCACGCTGATCGAAGCCTGGGCCAGCATGAAGAGCTTTGCCCCCAAGGATGGTTCGGGCGAGCCGCCGGCGGATGGGCGCAATGGCGAGGTCGATTTTCGCGGCCAGCTTCGCAGCAATGAGACGCATGCCTCCAAGACGGATCCTGATGCGCGCCTCTATAAGAAAGCGGCAGGCCAGGCCGCCAAGCTTTGCCACATGGGCCATGCGCTTAGCGAAAACCGCAACGGCTTGGTGGTGGACGTGGCCCTGACGCATGCCACCGGCACGGCGGAGCGCGAGGCGGCGTGCGCCATGGTGGGTGCCTTGGTCGCGGCGCCTGCCATGACGCTTGGCGCTGACAAGAACTACGACTCGGCCGACTTCGTGGCCGAGATGCGTCGCCTTGGCGTGACGCCACATGTTGCGCAGAACAACAAGAACCGCCGCTCGGCCATCGATGGTCGCACAACGCGGCACGAGGGCTAGGCGATCAGCCAGCGCAAGCGCAAGCGGATCGAGGAGGTGTTCGGCTGGATGAAATCGGCCGCTGGTTTTCGCAAGACGCGGCATCGGGGCACGGCTTGCGTTGGATGGATGTTCACGCTGACTGCGGCTGCCTATAATCTCATCCGGCTGCCCAAGCTGTTGGCGGTTGCGGCCTGACCACGCCGGGAGTCTGTACTGGAAGCGGGAAACGCCTGCTTCGGACGGCGTTTTGGGGCCGACAGAGGCAAAATCGGCCTAAAAAGCGAGTTTGAAAACCAAAAGACGGGGAAAACACGTTAAACTTTGATGCTTTTCCGCAGCCTGCTAGACCTCTATCACATTGCAACGAATTAGAGGTTCTGAAGACCAGTCAGCTCCGGTAAGAACACATCGGCTGAAGACAAGGCAAGATTGGGGGAGATGTGCCATGCCCCCCAGACCTCCCATCACTATGTAGGCGAGGCTCTATAATCGACGGGGGGTCGTCACGCGACAGCGTGCTTCGCACGATGGGGATGGCACATCTCCTCCAGCTATTTTTCGATGTTACTCCGAACTCTTTTCGCTTAGCCCGATTGCCTTGAGGCTCGCCTCTCGTCCGCCTTGCTTGCGCCGGGCTGCCGTCCTAGAAATGTGATCACAAAGTTGGATGCTTGACCATGAACGACCTCTCCACTCTGGCCGCCCTGCAGGCGCGCGACGCACGCCATCATTTCCATCCCAATACCGACATGATGGCGCTCAACGCCGAAGGCACGCGCGTCATTGTCTCGGGCGAGGGCGTTTGGCTGAAGGATGCGTCCGGCCGGCGCATCCTGGACGGATTTTCGGGGCTGTGGAACGTCGCGGTTGGTTATGGCAGGCGCGAGATTGCGGACGCGGCCTATGCGCAGATGGTGCAATTGCCGTTCTATAATACGTTCTTCAAATCGACGACGATGCCGGCGATCGAACTGGCGGAAATGCTTGGCTCGCTGGCGCCTGGTTTTACACAGTGCTTCTTTACCAATTCAGGCAGCGAGGGCAATGACACCATTATCCGCATGGTGCGCCATTACTGGAAGCTGCGCGGCCGCCCTTCCAAGGCCGCGTTCATCGCGCGCCATAATGCCTATCACGGATCGACCGTGGGCGGCGCAAGCCTGGGCGGCATGGACTACATGCACAAGCAAGGCGATTTGCCGATCCCGGGCGTGATCCACGTCCAGCAACCCTACTGGTGGGGCGAGGGCGGCGATCTGAGCCCCGCCGAATTCGGCCTGCACGCCGCGCGTGAAGTGGGCCGCGCCATTGACCGCGTGGGTGCGGAAAATGTCGGCGCCTTTATCGGCGAGCCGATCCAGGGTGCCGGCGGTGTCATCATGCCGCCCGACACGTACTGGCCCGAGGTCGAGCGAATCTGCCGCGAGCGGGACGTGCTGATCGTGTCGGACGAAGTCATCTGCGGATTTGGGCGCACGGGCGCCTGGTTCGGCAGCCAGTATTACGGATTTACGCCCGACCTCATGACTTTTGCCAAGAACGTCACCAGCGGCTATCTACCGTTGGGTGGTGTCATGGTCAGCGACGCGATCGCGGACGTGCTCGCGCGCGGCGGCGCATTCTGGCACGGATTTACCACATCAGGCCATCCCGTTTGCTGTGCGGCGGGCGTGGCCAATTTGCGCATCATTATCGATGAAAATCTGGTCGAGCGCGTGCGCGACGAGATCGGGCCCTGTTTGAAACAACGTTGGTGCGCGCTGACCGATCACCGGCTGGTGGGCGAGGCGCGCATGGTTGGGCTGCTGGGTGGGCTGGAGCTGACGCCCAATCGCGCGACGCGTGCCAAATTCGCGAAGTTCGATGATGTGGGCAGCCTGTGCCGCGATTTTGCGTATCGGCGCGGATTGATCCTGCGTGCGACCGGCAGCACGATGTTGACCGCACCGCCCTACGTGCTCAGTGAGAGCGAGGCTGATCAGCTGGTGGCCATTACCCGTGCGGCTTTGGATGACACGGCGGAAGAACTGGTCCGGCGCGGTTGGCTGTAACGCGCTGCGGGCTGGAGGTTGCGCCTCCGGCCCGCTCGCGTTCTGCGGCGGTTTTACTGCCCTTGCGTGTGCGTCGTCGTGGTCGTGGTGCTGGATGATGTCGGCACCATCGGCGGCGGCATCGGCGGCGGAGCGGTTGTCGTTGTCGTCGTCTGGCTGGTCGTGACCGGCGGGCTGTCTCCGCCGCAGGCCGAGAGAAGACCCGCGCTTGTCAATGCGCAGGCAGTCAAGCCAACGCGCAAGAATTTACGATCCAGAGTCATGATGATATTCTCCTGAGGCGTCAATTATTGGCCGTTGCCCGATTGCGTGGTGGTTGTGGTCGTCGTCGTGGTCGGCGGCGGGGTTGGCGGAATGACCGTCGTGGTCTGGCTCTCCTTGGCGACAGCACCCGTGCTGTCCTGATAGGTCGATGATTTGCTGTCCTTGGTGTCGCCATAGGCGTCCTGCGCATGCGTGGTCTGCGTCGTCTGGGACGTGGAGACGGGCGGCGGAGCCAGGGTGTTTTGCGTTGTCGTGGTCGAGTCCGTGGCGCTTTGCGCCAAAGCCGCTCCGGTCGTGAGGGCCAGCGCGGTGACAGCGGCAAATACGATCTTCATGGGGTGCCTCCAATAGGTCATGGCGTGTTCCGATGGAACGCGTACCCGATCAACGCCGGACGACAAGACGGGTTGCAAACCCTGCACCCCTATGCAGTAACGATTAGTAAACGGCAGCTACGGGAGCGGTTGCAATCACTCCCATTTTTAGCCGGGTCTGCGCCATTATTTTGCCATAAACTGGCAAAGCCGAGCAGGTAAAGGTTGGGGGAGATGCGCCATCCTCCCCAAACCCCCCGTCATTTATGCAGGCGACAGCCTTTCAGCGGGTTAATGTAGCCCGCGCAGCGTATACTCCTCCGGAAGGCCGGTACCTTCACCAGTCCACACCAAAGACAATTTGACCGTGTGCGGGTCAACGATTTGGTAAATTATTTCCTGGACATGCGCAGCCTCAGCGGGTTAATGTAGCCCGCGCAGCGTATACTCCTCCGGAAGGCCGGTACCTTCACCAGTCCACACCAAAGACAATTTGACCGTGTGCGGGTCAACGATTTGGTAAATTATTTCCTGGACATGCGCACTTGGCATCCCGCAGCCCCGTAATATCGAACATGACGAATTCCATGACGCCGGGCTTTGCGTCCGCACGAAGCCGTAGGCGAGGCTGATTGCCGGCATTGCAGAAATGGGTCATCAGCAGCCGATCGCCATCGAGATAGAACACGGAAAGTTCACGGCCAAATTGTTCGGTAACGATCGAGCCGCGGGACGCAATCTCATACGTCATCACGATCGGGCGCGACTTGCCATCTCGCGTAATTGTCCACTGGCCCTGCCAGGATGTCAGCACGTCGAACGCAATAGTCGCAGGCGAGGCCGCCGCGGGCGCCGCCAACCCTAATCCGATCAGGAACGCGGCGGCCGCGCGCATGCTACCTGAACCCCTCCACCCCCTCTGCGTGGAGCACGAATGCCTCGGTGTCCGCCGACTGGCTCACCATATCCGCCTTGGAAACGCCCATCAGATGGTGGCCTCCGGCGAAATCCACGCGCAGACGCACAGGCTTGCCGCTGGTGCTCGCCGCCTGCAGGCGCGCGGCCATTTCGCCCGCCATCCAGACCGGCACGCGATGATCGTTCATGCCGCCGGTAATCAGCACGGCAGGGTATGTCGTACCCGCCTGCACGTGGCTGTAGCTGTCCATCGCCCGCAAGGCCGCATACCCGTCCTTGGTGGAAACGGTGCCGAACTCGGCCACGTTGGCAGGGCCGCCCTCCGTCGTTTCAAACCGCAGCGTATTGATCATCGGCGCCCACATCACCGCCGCAGTCAGCAAATCAGGCCGTTCAGTCACCGTGCGCCCGATCATTATCCCGCCCGCGCTCACGCCCATGCCCGCGACGTGGCCTGGTGAGGTGTAGCCTGCCTGCTCCAGCGCACCGACCGCGGCGATGAAATCGCGCCAGGTGTTGGACTTCTTGCCACCTCTTCCGGCCAGGTGCCAATCCTCGCCGAACTCCCCGCCGCCGCGCACATGCGCTTCGGCATAAACGCCGCCACGCAACAGGAAGGGCGTGAACGCAGCATTGAAAAACGGGTCGGCCGGTATGCCGTAGGCGCCGTAGGCATCGACCAGCGTGGGCGCAGCGCCATCCATCTTCAGCCCTCTCCGATGCACGACAGAAACCGGGATCATCGTGCCATCGCCCGCGCGCGCCTGGATCGTCTCGGTCACGAGCGAGGAAATATCCATGGGAAAGGGCGGCGCCAGGTCGAGCGCACGCATGCCCGTGCCTGACGCCAGATAAAACGCATTCGGCCGCACCCAGGATTCGAGGCTTGCCACAACACCGGGCAGGCGCGGATCGGACACCAATTCATTGATCACGCCCTGATAGGGTGTGGCCAGTTCCACGGCCGGCGAACCCGCGAAATCTACGCGCCGCAGTCGGTAGTAGGTGGCATCCGCGTAGGCGATATAGACGCCGTCCGACGCCACGGCGATGTTCTTCACGACGCCCTTCTGTTCGGGGAAAACCGGCACGGCGTGAGCGATATCGGGATGGGTCAGGTCGATGCTGATGATTTTTCTGCGTGACGCATCAAGGAAGCTCGCAAGATAGGCCGTGTTGCCATGCACCACCGGCGAGAGGTCGATCTTGTCGGCAAGGCTTGCAATGCGCGTCCAATGCACCGCCCCAGCGCTTTCCAAAGAGGCAGCACTGGTAACGTACCATTCTGATTCCGGCGATACGCCGCTATTGGCGTTGGCAAACGCATAAGCGCAGCCCGGCTGCGTCAGCACGGAAACGAAACCCTGCCGCCCCAGCGCGCTGCCGACGGACACGGCCGTTAGAACCGGCTCGTCGCGAACAGGATCGGTGCCCGGATGATGGCGATAGACGGTGACATCCGAAAACCGGTCCGCCCCCACCCCGCCCGGTTTTAACCGCGTGAAATAGACCGTCTTGCCGTCATCGGCCCATGACGCACCGGCAAAGCGCGCGCGATCGATGGCCTCAGGAAAGGCGCGACCCGTGCGCAGCTCGACGAAATGCAGTACCGCCTCTTCCGATCCGCCGCTGGAAAGCGTATAGGCGAGCATGGAATTATCAGCCGAGACCGCATATTCGGTGATTGTGGTCGTGTCACCTCCGAGTGCGACAGGATCGACAAGCCGCCTCTCCGCCCCGCCGGCCAGTGGACGGACATACAGGCTGGCCTGCGCCTCCCCATGGCCCAGCTTCTTGTAATAGATTTGCCCGCCGACGCGCTGCGCGTGGCTAACCCTGATTTCTGCCTCGACCGCAGCCGCGATGTCCTGCGAGAGTTTGGCGTAGCCTGGCAGCGCTTTCAGTTCGCCGCGCGTCTGCGCGTCCTGCGCGTGTGCCCAGGCGACGAAATCGGGCCCGGTCTTCTCCATCCAGCGATACGGGTCGGTGATTGTCTCGCCATGGTATGTGTCGGTCACGGCCGCCACCTTTGCCGACGGCGCGCTCTGGCCGGGCAATGCGGCCGCCCCACAGAACAGGGCGGCGAAAAACACGAGAGCGCGACGGCGCATGGGGCATCTCCAGCAAGCGCGCCATGCTCACCATGAAACGAAAATTCAGGCAACCTTCAACGCGCACCCTCCACCCACACCCACGCTCCAAGCGCCAACCCCACCATCGCCCAGGTCGCGTTGTAATTTTCCACGCCGCCAACGCCCACGCAAATCGCCGCCACAACCACCCAGAACGGCCCGCGAAAAAGGAACGCCCACAACCCCAGTGCCAGCGCGCCGCCGCCCCACAGATACTCCCGCTGCAGCCACAACAGCCCGGCCCGCGGCACGCACGACAGCGGTGCGCCAGCCGCCGCCGCGCAGATGGCGCCCCACGCGCGCGGCTCGATATAGACATAACGATAGCCGATCATCCCCGCAATCCACGCCGCCACCACGCCCAGCGCCACCCAGTCCCGCCGCCGCACCGCCTTGCCCAATATCGCCACGCGCGCCACCCTGCCTCCATGCTCGTTCAAGACACGCCCACCAAGCCGCCCAGCTTCCAGGAGCTGGTCCTGCGTCTGCACGCCTTCTGGGGGGCGGAAGGCTGCGTCATCCTCCAACCCTACGACCTGGAAATGGGCGCGGGCACCTTCCACCCGGCTACCACCCTGCGCGCGCTGGGCCCCAAGCCCTGGCGCGCCGCCTACGTCCAGCCCTGCCGCCGCCCCAGCGATGGCCGCTACGGCCAAAATCCCAACCGGCTGCAGCATTACTACCAATACCAGGTCATCATGAAGCCCAGCCCGGCGGACGCCCAGGCGCTGGTGCTGGAAAGCTATCGCGCCATCGGCATCGACATGGCGCTTCACGATTTCCGATTCGTGGAGGACGATTGGGAATCCCCTACATTAGGTGCCTGGGGCCTGGGCTGGGAAGTCTGGTGCGACGGCATGGAAGTCACCCAATTCACCTATTTCCAGCAGGTCGGCGGCATCCCCGTTATCCTGCCCAGCAGCGAATTCACCTACGGCCTCGAACGCCTGGCCATGTACGTGCAAGGCGTGGAAAGCGTCTATGACCTCGATTTCAACGGCGCCGGCGTCACCTATGGCGACGTCTTCCTGCGCGCCGAACGCGAATACAGCGCGTACAATTTCGAACGCGCCAACACCGCCATGCTCGCCCGCCACTTCACCGACGCGCAGGCCGAATGCACGGCACTGCTCGACGCGCGCCTCCCGCTGCCCGCCTACGACCAGTGCATCAAGGCCAGCCATCTGTTCAATTTGCTCGACAGCCGCGGCGTGATCAGCGTCAGTGAGCGGGCAAGCTATATAGGCAAGGTCAGAACTCTCGCAAGAGCCTGCTGTGAAGGGTGGTTATTGGGAGAGACTTAAAGTGAAGACTGGGGGAGATGTGCCATCCCCCCCAGACCCCCCGTCATCTTTAGTGTTCATGCATATTCCCAAGACTTCGGGGATCAGCACTGCGCTGGCTATTGTTGATGCAGTCAAGCCGCCGCGCACTTTCTTTGGTTTCGACAAATCCTTTTTCGGCGCCTTTGACGCATTCGACACAATCGCTCCGGAAAACCGCGCCCTCATCCATTTCTCGCCCGACACCCTCCCCGTCGGCGAACCTGTCATCCGCGCCCACATGGCGTTGTCCACCCTGCGGGCCGCCTACCCGCTGGGCCGCTTCATGACCGTGCTGCGAGAACCCGCCTGCCGCCTCCTCTCCCATTATCTCTTCTGGCGCGGCTTCACGCAGGCCCAACTCGAACCCTGGGGCGCGTGGGCCGACTACTCCCGCATTGCCGAACAACCGCTCTCCGCCTTCCTCACCGACCCGCGAATCGCGTGCCAGACCGACAACGTCGCCACCCGCCTGCTTTTATGGCCAAATCCGGCCATCCCGCCCAACGGCTTCATCGACCCGGGTGATGATGCAGCCCTGATCGCCCAGGCACATACCGCCCTGGAACAATTCGGGTTTGCCGATCTTGTGGAAAACCCCGGTTTCACGACGAACCTTGCCAGATTCCTCGATACGTCCGCGCCCTTCCTGCCGCGCCAGAACGAAACGCCGCCGCTTCCGCCACACCTCCGTATGGCCGCCGGACGGGCCCTCTCCCCGGCGGCACTGCGCGCCCTGCGTGCGCGTAGCCGACTGGACCGCGTCCTCTGGCACACGCTCGCCCTGTCGCGCGGAATAGCTGAGCCCGCCTGTCTTGCCGAAGACTCCCTGCTGACCGGAATGGCCCGATTTGCTGACCTGCTCGCCGGCCGCGAAGCCGCGTGACAAACCCGCGCTGGCGCGCTAGTTCTACCTTGTCACACGAACCTTCTACCAACGCGGTGCCATGGCGAGCCAACTCAACATCAAGAGCGAGGATGGCTACCGGCTCGCCACCGCCCTCGCCGCCCTCACCGGTGAAAGCCTGACCACCGCAGTCACCGCCGCCCTTCGCGAGCGCCTGGACCGCGAAGAACACGCCCGCGATCGTGCCGGCAGACGCGCCCGCCTGGTTGCCCTTGCCGCCGAACTGCGCGCCAGCTTGCGCCACGCCGGCCCCTTGCCGCAGGACCCGCTCTACGATGCGCTTGGCCTGCCATGATCGTGGACAGCTCCGCCCTGCTCGCCATCCTGCTCGATGCGCCCGAGGCGCCTGCCCTGCTCGACGCGCTGGTCGATGCCGACCACCCGCGCATGTCAACCGCAAACTGGCTTGAAGTTGCCATGCTGATCGAGGCGCGCGGCGGCCGCCTGGCCAGCCTGCGCTTCGATGAATTTGTGCGCGCCAGCGGCATCGAACTGGCGCCGGTGGATGCCTCCCAGGCCGAGATTGCGCGCACCGCCTGGCGCCATTTCGGCCGCCACAAACATTCCGCGCGGCTGAATTTCGGCGATTGCTTCGCCTACGCGCTGGCCAAGGAAAGCGGCGACCGCCTGCTTTTCCAAGGCGAGGATTTTGCCCGTACCGACATTGCTGCCGCCGTGCCCAATGGCTGAATTCTTCTGCGAACTTCTGTCTGAAGAAATCCCGGCGCGCCTGCAATCGCGCGGCGCCGAGGAATTTGCGCGCCTCTTCGCCGATGCGTTCGCGGCGCTCAAACCTGGCGCCGTTCGCACATTCTACGGTCCGCGGCGCGTGGCACTCGCGGCCGATGTCGCGCCATTCGTGCAGGAAAGCACCACGGTCGAACGCGGCCCCCGCGCCAACGCGCCCGAGGCGGCCTTGGCGGGCTTCCTGCGCAAACATCGCGCGCAGCGCCACGATCTGCGCCAGGAAGGCGATTTCTGGGTGTTGCACAAAATCACGCCGCAGGTCGCCGCGGCCGACCTTTTTGCGAGCGCCATGCCCGCGTTGTTGCGCCGTTTTGCCTGGCCCAAATCCATGCGCTGGGGTGGCACCAGCGCGTTCACGTGGATACGCCCGCTGCGCCGCATCTGCTGCGTGCTCGAAGGTGAGCCGGTGGCTTTCTCCATGGCCGAGCAAGGCGATGACGGCCACGGCCTGATTGCGGGCGATCTCAGCGAGGGCCATCGCATGCTCTCGCCCGGCCCCTTCCGCGTCACCTCCGCTTCCGGCTGGCAGGCAAGCCTGCGCCAGCATCACGTTATTGCCGATGCCGAGCAGCGCGAGCGGCTGATCACCGCCGGCATTTCCGACCGCGCCCAGGCGGCAGCCACGACGATCGTGCCTGATGACGGCCTGATCAGCGAAGTTGCCGGCCTGGTTGAATGGCCGGTCGCCCTGATCGGGCGCATCGATGATGCGTTTATGGATCTGCCGCCCGAAGTCATGCAGGTTTCCATGCGCGTCAATCAGCGCTATTTCGCCACACGCACGGTCAGCGGCGCACCCGCGCCCTATTTCGCCTTCATCGCCAATACTGACCCGCCGGATGGCGGTGCGGCCATTATCGCCGGCAACGAACGCGTGCTACGCGCACGCTTCTCCGACGCACGGCATTTTTGGGACCAGGACCGCCGCACCCGCCTTGAGCAGCGGGTGGCCGCGCTGGATGGGGTGACCTTCCACGCCGCACTCGGTTCGCAAGGTGCGCGCGTACGCCGGCTGGTGCGCCTGGCCGACATTGTCGCCGAGGCGATTGGCGCGCCGCGCGTGCAGGCCGCGCGCGCCGCGCTGCTGTCCAAGGCCGATCTGACAACCGGTATGGTCGGCGAGTTTCCCGAGCTGCAAGGTGTCATGGGCGCCTACTACGCGCGCCACGATGGCGAGGATGCGGCGGTGGCCGAGGCCATTCGCGAGCACTACGCCCCGCGCGGTGCTTCGGACCCCGTGCCGGCCGGCCAGATTTCCGCCGCAGTGGCATTGGCCGACAAGCTCGATCAGCTCACAGGATTTTTTGCTATCGGCGAAAAGCCGACGGGCTCGGGCGATCCTTACGCGTTGCGGCGTGCGGCATTGGGCATTATCCGAATCTTGCGCGAACACGCATTTCGCGTAAACCTGATCCCCCTGATCCGCGCTGCGGCCGATAGCATGCCAGCCGCCGATCCCGCCGCAACCACAGCCGAGGTTCTGGCCTTCGTTGCCGAGCGCCTGCGTGTGCAGATGCGCGCCGAAGGTGCGCGTCACGACGTGCTTGCCGCAGTCAGCGCCGGCCGCCACGCCGATGACCTGCTGCGCGTGCTCGCCCGCACTGATGCCGTTGCCGCCTTTCTGGGCACGGAGGACGGCGCCAATCTGCTCGCTGCTTATAAGCGCGCGGTCAATATCCTGCGTATAGAAGAGAAGCGCGACGGCCCGCATGATGGTGCGCCTGACGAAGGTGCGCTTGAACTGCCTGAAGAGCGCGCGCTGCACGAAGCGTTGCGCGCAAGCGCGGACGTGGATGCCTTGCTGGCGCAGGAAGACGACGCGGCAGCGATGTCACGCATGGCCGCCCTGCGTGCACCCCTGGATGCATTTTTCGATCGCGTGACCGTCAATGTAGAGGAGCCTACGCTGCGGGCAAACAGGTTGCGGCTTTTATCGGGAGTGCGCGCGTTGATGAACCGGGTTGCGGAGTTTTCTGCTATTTAAAAAAGATCTGGGGGAGATGTGCCATCCCCCCCAGACCCCCCGTCATTATTCAAGGCGGGGTGCAATAATCGACGGGGGGTTTGGGGGGGATGGCACATCTCCCCCAATCTTCCCTATTTCTTGGAGAGATCTAAATGCCTAAATGGGTCTACAGCTTCGGCGCCGGCCACAACGAAGGGCGCGCGGACATGAAAAACCTGCTCGGTGGCAAGGGCGCCAACCTCGCCGAAATGGCTTCGATCGGCCTTCCCGTTCCGCCAGGCTTTACGATTACCACCGAACTCTGCACTGAGTTCTATAAAAACGGCCGCACCTACCCTGCCGATCTCGAGGGCGAAGTCCGTGCCGCGCTTACGCTCATTGAAGCGGCCGTCGGCCGCAAATTCGGAGACCCGCAAAACCCGCTTCTCGTCAGCGTTCGATCGGGCGCGCGCGTCTCCATGCCAGGCATGATGGATACCGTGCTCAACCTTGGACTCAACCCAGACACCGTGCAGGGCCTTGCCGCCAGTTCTGGTGACACACGCTTTGCTTGGGACAGTTTCCGCCGCTTCATCCAGATGTTCGGCAGTGTCGTGCTCGGAGTCGATCACCACCGCTTCGAGGAAATTATCGACACAGTCAAGCTGGACCAGGCCGTTGTCGAAGATACCGCCTTGTCTGCAGATGACTGGAAACGCGTTGTCGACGAATACTTGGAAATGGTCGAGCAGGAAACCGGCAAACCTTTCCCGCTGAGCCCCGAAGACCAGCTTTGGGCGGCGATCGGCGCGGTCTTTGGCAGTTGGATGAACCCGCGCGCCAACACCTATCGCCGCCTGCACGACATCCCCGCCGACTGGGGCACCGCTGTCAACGTGCAAGCCATGGTCTTCGGCAATATGGGCCACGATTGCGCAACCGGCGTCTGCTTCACGCGCGATCCATCCACGGGCGAAAACATTTTCTACGGCGAATTTCTCGTCAACGCGCAGGGCGAGGATGTCGTGGCCGGCATCCGCACGCCCCAGCCCCTTTCGCGTGAACGCGCGCAGCAGGGCGACGTGTCCATGGAAGAAGCGCTGCCCGAAGCTTATGCCGAACTCTGCCGCGTCCGCGAAACGCTCGAGCGGCACTACCACGACATGCAGGACATCGAATTCACCGTCCAGCAGAACAAGCTCTACATGCTGCAGACGCGCAATGGCAAACGTACCGCGGCGGCCAGCCTGCGCATCGCCGTGGACATGGCCGAGGCCGATCTCATCACGCGCCGCGAAGCGGTCATGCGCGTCAACCCTCAAGCATTGGATCAATTGCTGCACCCGATGCTCGACCCCAAGGCCGCGCGCACGCTCTTCAGCAAGGGCCTGCCGGCCAGCCCGGGCGCCGCGTCCGGCGCGGTCGTCTTCTCCGCCGATGACGCCGAAATGCGCGCCGCTAAAGGCGAAGCCGTTATCCTCGTGCGAATCGAAACCAGCCCGGAGGATATTCACGGCATGCACGCCGCCCGCGGCATCCTGACCACGCGCGGGGGCATGACGAGCCACGCCGCCGTCGTTGCGCGCGGCATGGGCCGGCCTTGCGTGGCGGGCGCGGGAGGCATCCAGGTCGATTACGGCGCACGCACGCTCTCGGCCGGCGGACACACCATCCGCGGCGGCGAAACCATAACACTTGATGGCGCAACAGGCGAGGTTTTCGTGGGCCAGGTTGCGACGGTCGAACCCAAGCTCTCCGGCGATTTTGCAACCCTGATGGAATGGGCCGACGCCGTGCGGCGCCTGCGTGTGCGCACCAACGCCGAAACCCCGCTCGATGCAGAGACCGCGCGCAAATTCGGCGCCGAAGGTATCGGCCTTTGCCGCACCGAACACATGTTCTTCGCGCCCGAACGCATCGGCGCCGTACGCCAGATGATCATGGCCCATGATGAACGCGGCCGGCGCGCCGCACTCGAGAAACTTCTGCCCTTCCAGCGCCAGGATTTTGTCGAGCTCTTCCGCATCATGGCCGGCCTGCCCGTCACCATCCGCCTGCTCGATCCGCCGCTGCACGAATTCCTGCCACACGGCGAGGCCGAAATTGCCGAAGTCGCGTTGGCCCTAGGTCAGGACGTCGAAAGCATGCGCCGCCGCGCCGCCGAACTTGCCGAAGCCAACCCCATGCTCGGCCATCGCGGCTGCCGCCTTGGCATTTCCTACCCCGAAATCTACGAAATGCAGGCGCGCGCCATTTTTGAAGGCGCATTGCAAATCGGCCGCGAAACCGGCTCTCCCGTCATGCCCGAAATCATGATCCCCCTCGTCAGCACGCGTCGCGAACTGGAAATTACCCGCAATCAGGTTGACCGCATCGCAAAGGAAGTGCTGCAAGCCGCCGGCGCCACGCTGGACTACACGATCGGCACCATGATCGAACTACCCCGCGCCGCACTGACTGCAGACAAGATCGCAGAGGTCGCCGATTTCTTCAGCTTTGGTACGAACGATCTCACGCAGACCACCTTCGGTCTTTCGCGGGATGACGCCGGCAAATTCCTGCCCCACTACGTCGAAGCCGGCATCCTGCCGAAGGACCCGTTCGTGTCGATCGACATTGACGGTGTCGGCGCGCTGGTGCGCATCGCCGCCGAACGTGGCCGCAAGACAAAGCCGGACCTGAAACTCGGCATTTGCGGCGAGCATGGCGGCGATCCCGCCAGCATCACCTTCTGCGAGGAGGCGGGGTTGGATTATGTTTCGTGCTCGCCTTATCGTGTACCTGTTGCACGGTTGGCGGCGGCGCAGGCGGCGCTGGGGATTGGCAGCGACAGGACAGCGTGAAGAAAAAGGTGGGGAGGAGTGCCTTGGGCGGGTCCGCGCATGCGCCGACTGTTTCCGCCCAAGCCCCTTGACCCCCCATCGATTATTTTAGTTCAGTTTCCGGCTCCAGCCCGGTCGCCTGCCCCAGCCTCTCCAGCCTACGCGTCACGCTCTCGCCTGCAAACACGCCGCTGCCCTCAGCAAGCGAGAGCACCAGCCGCCCGCCACTACACGACAATGACGTCGCCGCAAGCAACTCCGGCGTGCCGCCCGAGAGCGTGTACGCCAACCGCAAAGCAGTGCCCAAAATCTCCGCGCGACGCAGGCTGCCAAAATTCAGCAACATCCTGGCGACATCCAAAAACCCCATGTCCGATTCGGCCTCATAACGCAGCGCAAGACACAGCGCCAGGAACGCCCGCGCATGATGATCCAGCGCCATGCCAGGCTGACGCAGCACACGAAAAAACGATTGCTGCGCGCGGTATTCAGGGTGGTCGAGGCTGCCGATGTCGCTCATCCAGCACGCCGCCTCACGCAGCCGCGCGGTCTCGTCGGTCTCTTCCTCAAAGAGCGGCTGGGTCCACGCATACAGCATCGGCGGCAACGCAGGGCTGCGCCCGTAGCGCGCCGCCATTTCCCGCCCTGCCGCAAGCAAAGGCGGCTCGCGCGCGGCATCCGGCGCCACGCGCTGAATAAACCAGCCCTCGCGCAAACCGTTGGCCGAAAACACCACCCTTGCCGCGCCCGTCGCACGCAATAAGCGCCTCAGCACGACCGCAGCAAACGGCATGTCATCCACCCGCCTGCGAGAAACGCCAGGCAACCGCTCCAACGTTCGGCGATTGGCGGCGCCGATCACGCCCGCCAGATCACGCGCCTCCTCACGTTCCAGCGTGTAATGGTGCACGATTGCCAGCGGGTAACCCGTCTGCTCCATGTGAATGCGCGCCAGCGCCCGCCACGCGCCACCTACAAGGTACAAATCGCGGCCTAACCCCTCACCCAGCCAGGGCACCGTTTCAAGCTGCGCCTCTGCAATGGCGCGCGCGCGCACCGGATCGCCCCCCGCCCGGTCAGACAAACGCAGCACACCCAGCGGCAAGGTGCGCGCGCGCCCGATCTGGCCCCTCAGCAATTGCACGACCTCGAGAGAACCACCGCCGATGTCCGCCAAAATGCCATCCGCATTGGCAATGCCACACAGCAGACCCGCGGCCGAATACGCGGCCTCCTGTTCGCCGCTCAAGATGCGCACGCGCAATCCCGGCAGCGCCTCCTCCACGCGCTGCACGAACTGCGGACCATTGCTCGCATCGCGCACCGCGGCTGTTGCCAATATCTCGAACGGATCGGCCGCCATCGCACGCGCGAGGGCATGATAGCGCCGCAGCACCATCAGCGCCTGCGCAACCCCCTCCTCATTGAGCATGCCGGTACGATCCAGCCCTCGCCCGAGACGCAGCACGGCCTTTTCATTGAAAATTGCCGCCGGATTACGTCCCCGCCCTTCAAAAACAACAAGTCGCACCGAGTTGGATCCAAGATCCACGACTGCGCAACGCAACTGTTCAACGGGGAGCGACATGCAGTCCCCTCCTACCGGCAGGCATTCCCACCTGTCCACCGCAGATCAAAGGCGATCGCGCACCGCCGTCCAGCTCTGCGCATCCGGTGCACAGATCAGTCCTCCCTCCACCTCGCCAGGACGATAGACGCTCCCGTCGAACTTCGCGGAGTATCCGCCAGCCTCTGCATGCAGGAGCGTGCCAGGCAGATGGTCCCATGGCATCAGCTTGTTGAACACCACGAAATGACTTCGCCCAGCCGCCAGCGTGCGATATTCGTGCGCTGCGCACCGATGGTCCCAGATCTGCCCGAACCCAGGCAATCCAGCCAAAACCCGCGCACGCCGCGGCTCCTCCATAAACCGCCACGACACGGATCCGGTCATTGCGCCCACGCCAACCGCATCGGCCACGCGCAAGATCGCAACGCTCCCATCCGCCGCCTCCTCCCAAGCGCCCTCTCCCGTCAATGCGGCCGAAAAACTGTCCACCACAGGATCAAGAATAACCGCGCCCGCGACGCATCCGCGACACACAGCACTTGCCATCACGCCGAACAGCGGCAACCCGGCGACGTAATTTCCCGTGCCGTCGATCGGATCGATGGTAAAGGCCAGTTCAGCCTCACCGAGCCGGGCCATCACTCCCGGATCGCCCGCAGCGCCCTCCTCTCCAACAACAATACACCCCGGAAAGTGCCGCTCCAGCCCGCGCGCAATCAGCCGCTCGGCCGCTTCATCGGCATCCGTGACCAGATCGTTGGGTCCCGTTTTCTCTCGCACGCCAAGGCCATTTCGGCGAAAGCGCGGCATGATTTCGGTGCGCGCGGCCACACGCAACAACTGCGCCAACTCGGTCAGGTGCGCACGCGTGAAGCTCAAAGGCAAAATTCCGAAGGGGAAGAACTGGGGGGAATGTGCCATTCCCCCCAGACCCCGCGTCGTATTTTGGACGACGCCTTAATTAATGACGGGGGGTTTGGGGGGGATGGCACATCCCCGCCAATCTTATACCGCCTCACGTTCGTAGCGCGCGCGGTCGGCAGCCAGCAAACGCACAACGACAGAAACACCATTCTCGCCGTCCTCGCGCGAAACAACTTCGCCATGCGCATACAGCCACGCCAGCCGCGCCCCATCCTGATTTGCAATCACATAGCGCGCCAGCTCCATGCCCGCGGCAATGCGCGCATCAAGTGCTGCCAGAAGCGCATCAAATCCCTCGCCAGTCAGCGCGGAAACCGCTACTGCGCCCGCGCGACGCGGCACTGCGTCCGCACCCCCCAGCAGATCGGCCTTATTCATCAACTCGATCATGCGGTCGCCATAGCCGTCGTCCAGCGTCCCGTCGCGCGCCATCCCTGCCAGCACCGCCAGCACATCCTCGCGCTGCGCAGCAGTTTCGGGATGCGCCGCATCGCGTACGTGCAGGATCACGTCCGCCTCCGATACTTCCTCCAGCGTGGCGGCAAACGCCTCCACCAACTGCGTCGGCAGCTCGCTGATGAAGCCCACAGTATCGGAGAGGATAATTCGCCGCCCGGACGGCAGCACCAGCCCACGCATCGTTGGATCAAGG
The DNA here is from genome assembly GCA_965276755.1 of Acetobacteraceae bacterium. Classification (GTDB taxonomy): domain Bacteria; phylum Pseudomonadota; class Alphaproteobacteria; order Acetobacterales; family Acetobacteraceae; genus CAJCIS01. The sequence goes on along the minus strand of OZ255625.1, from coordinate 345,198 downwards.
GTTGCGAACAATTGATCGCGCGCCGCAACGGCCGCGCCGGTAAGCGCATTGAACAGCGTCGATTTGCCCGCATTGGTATAACCAACCAGCGCCACCACAGGAAATGGCACACGGCGGCGGGCTTGGCGATGCAGCCCCCGCGTGCGCCGCACCTGCTCCAATTCTTTTTTCAGGCGCACGATCCGGTCCGTAATCAACCGCCGATCCGCCTCGATCTGCGTCTCGCCAGGGCCGCCCAAAAAGCCAAAGCCGCCGCGCTGCCGTTCCAAATGGGTCCAGCTTCGCACCAGCCGGCTGCGCTGATAGTCCAGATGCGCCAACTCCACTTGCAAGCTGCCCTCCTTGGTGGCCGCACGTTCGCCAAAGATGTCCAGTATAAGACCGGTGCGGTCGATCACCTTCACGCCCCAGGCACGCTCGAGATTGCGCTGCTGCACCGGGCTCAGGGCCGCATCCACGATGGCCACCGTCACGCCGCCCTCTTCCAGGGCCACGCGTTCCGCCTCGACCTGCCCTTGCCCCATCAGCGTGGCAGGCCGGCGTGCCCGAAGATGCACCATCGATTGATGCACGACCACCAAGCCGATGGACGCCGCCAAACCGACGGCCTCAGCTAGTCGCGCTTCGGCCGCCCTGCCGCGATCACCAGGGTCATGCCGCTCCCAAGGCAGGATCACGGCCGCGCGGGTGGGCCCGTCGCGCGGCGGCGCGGCCTCGTTCATCTCAGGCAGCACCGCTCTCCGCGGCCGCGCCCTCGGCCTTAGGATCGAACAACATGATCGGCGCGCCAGGCATGACGGTACTGATCGCGTGCTTGTACACGAGTTGCGTATGCCCATCCCGCCGCAGCAGCACGGAGAAATTGTCGAACCAGGTGATAATGCCCTGCAACTTCACGCCATTGACCAGAAAGACCGTCACCGGCGTCTTTGCCTTGCGGACCGTGTTCAGGAACACCTCCTGCACGTTCTGCGATTTCTCGTTGGCCACGAGTTTTCCTTTCTTGTGCCGATCCAAAAAGATGCCGGCAATTGAGTTTGACAGATTGACCCCAACCCGTTTGCGCGGGTTTGTGGCACCGGAGCATTTCGCCCTCGGCACACGCACTCTAGCCGGATCGCAACGCTTCTCAAGCTGCGTTGCGCATGCCCTGCACGTGGGACGCCATCAGCGCAAACAGCCGTCGCGCCACGGGCCCGGGCGTGCCGTCTCCGACAATAGCGCCATCCAATCGGGTGATCGGCTTTACGAAACTCGTTGCAGCCGTAATGAATACCTCGGCGGCTCCCCGCATCTCCTCTGCGGAGAACGCCTGTTCTTCGATGGAGACACCCGCCTCCGCCATGCGCGCGATCAAGGCCGCGCGCGTGCAGCCGGGCAGGATGTCGTGACTCAATGGCCGTGTCAGCACGCGACCGTCCGCACGCACGATAAAGACGGATGTCGTGGCGCCCTCTGTCACCATTCCGTCATTGTCGATGAAAATGGCCTCCAGCGCACCCGCCTCGCGTGCCGCCTGCCGCGCCAGGACGTTCGGCAAAAGGCCCACGGATTTGATGTCGCATCGCGCCCATCGCTCGTCCGGCCGCGTGATCGCGCCCGCCTGCCACTCATCAACCGAGCGCGGATAGGGCGCCGCCCGGCGCATGGTCACCACCAGAGTGGCCGGCGTGCCGTCAGGCGGAAAGACGTGCTGCCGCGGCGCGCTGCCCCGCGTCACCTGCATGTAGATCAGCCCGGAGGCCAGCCGGTTGCGCCGCGCCACCTCCTCGATTACCGCCAGCAGTGCGGCGCGTCCCATCGGTGCTGCCAGGCGCAACTCCCTCAGGCTGCGCTCCAGGCGGGCCAAATGCAGGTCCAGATCGATCAACCGGCCCTCGTGCCGGTAGAGCACCTCATAGACGCCGTCGGCGAACTGAAAGCCGCGGTCTTCGACATGCACCTGGGCTTGGGCAAGGGGCAGGTAGCGGCCATTGACATAAGCGATGCGGCTCATGAGCGCGAAGACAAGCCACGGGCTCTGCCCCTGGACCCCGCTGGGGCCTGAGGCCCCAGACCCCCATTTGTTAGGATAAAGGAGGGGGCTACCTGTGCCGTCACCACGCGCGAGTCCGCCCCCTCCTTTATTCTAACAAATAGGTTCTAAGGACTTGTCCTTAGCGGGGTCCAGGGGCAGAGCCCCTGCCCTTCTAAACCGCAGCAGCCCGCTCATCCGAAGAATGCACGCCCAACTGCTTCAGCTTGCGATGCAGCGCGCTCCGCTCCATCCCGACAAACTGCGCCGTGCGGCTGATATTCCCGCCAAACCGCACCAACTGGGCCTGCAAATACTGCGTTTCGAACAAATCGCGCGCATCGCGCAGCGGCAGCGCCATCACGTCCGCGGTTGGATCGAAATTCAGCAGCGCCGGCGCCCCCTGGCCAATCTCCGGCGGCAGCATCTCCGCGCGAATGGGCTCAGCCGGCGCGCCCGGGGCCATGATCAGCAGCCAGTCCATCAAATTGCGCAATTGGCGTACATTGCCCGGCCACTCATACGCCTGCAGCGCCGTCAGCGTGTCGGCCGACAGCTCTCGCTTGGCCATGCCCGCCACTTCGCGCGCCCGCGCGAGGAAACTCCGCGCCAATTCCGGCACGTCCTCCCGCCGCTCACGCAGGCTCGGCATGCGCAGCGGAAAAACCTGCAAGCGCCAGAACAGATCCTCGCGAAACCGCCCCGCGGCAATTTCGGCCTGCAAATCCCTGTTCGTCGTGGCCAGCACCCGCACATCGACCTTGACGCGCGAATTGCCGCCGATGCGTTCAAAGGTCTGATCTGTCAGCGCCCGTGCGATCTTGCCCTGCGTCTCCATCGGCATGTCGGCCACTTCATCGAGCAGCAGCGTGCCGGTATGCGCCCGCTCCATCACGCCTGCCCGCCGAGGGGCGGCGGCGGGATCGTTGCCCGCCTCGATGCCGAACAGCTCCTCCTCAAACCGCCCCGGGCTCAGCGTCGCGCAATTGAGCACCACGAAGGGCCCTTCGGCACGGCGCGACCGCGTATGGATCATGCGCGCCGCCACTTCCTTGCCGCAGCCGGCAGGCCCGGTGATCAGGACGCGGCTGCCCATAGGTGCCACCTTCTCAATCTGCCCGCGCACCTGGTTGATCGCCGGGCTGGTGCCCGAGAGCACCGTCTCCGGTCCTGCCCGCAGCCGCAGCTCTGCGTTTTCCGCCCGAAGGCGCGCGGATTCCAGCGCGCGGCGCAGCACCAGAAGCAGTCGGTCGGTCTGGAACGGCTTTTCAATGAAATCGTAAGCGCCGTGCTGGATCGCGGTCACCGCCATTTCGATCGTGCCGTGGCCGGAGATCATCACCACGGGCACGTGCGGCTCCTCGCGGTGCAGCGCCTTGAGGATCCCGAGCCCATCGAGCCGCGAGCCCTGCAGCCACACATCCTGCACCACCAGGGAGGGCCGGCGCGCCCGAAAGGCCGCAATCGCCGCATCGGAGTCGCCGGCCATGCGCGTGTCGTAGCCCTCGTCGCGCAGCAACCCGTCGAGCAGCAGCCTGATATCGGGCTCGTCATCGACGATCAGGATTTCATGCGCCATCGGCACCTTTCAGCAGTAAGGCCGGTTGCTCCGTTGCGGGCAGCACCAGCGTGGCAATCGTCCCGCGCCCCTCCTCACCGGAGGAGGTGTGACTCGAACGGTCATCCAGTGTGACCGATCCGCCATGGTCCTCCATGATCTTCTTGACGATGGCAAGGCCAAGACCGGTGCCTTTCGGCTTGTGCGTCACATACGGTTCCGTGAGCCGGTCACGGTCCTGCTGCGGCAACCCCACACCATTATCCGCCACCGCGATTCGCACGAGATCGCCCTGGGTGCTTACCGCGAGCGAAATCGCCGCGGGCACGGACGTGTCGGGCCGCATCGCCACGGCATCGGCGGCATTCTGCAGCAGGTTGGTCAGCGCCTGGCCGAGCAGGCGCCGGTCGCATCGCGCCACCGGACCGCGCTCTGGAATGTCGGTGCTCCAGGCAATCTGGGGTCGCGCGCTGCGCTGCAGGATCAGCGCCTCGCGCGCCACGCGCCCGACATCCTCCTGCCGCAGCACAGGCACCGGCATGCGCGCAAAGGCCGAGAACTCATCGACCATGCGCCCGATATCGCCGACGTGGCGCACGATCGTGTCGGCGCATTGGCGGAACGTCTCGGGGTCGGAAGTAATTTCGCGCGCAAAGCGGCGTTTTAGCCGCTCGGCCGCGAGCTGGATCGGTGTCAGCGGGTTCTTGATTTCGTGCGCAATGCGCCTGGCCACATCCGCCCAGGCCGCCTTTCGCTGCGCCGCTTGCAACTCGGTGATGTCGTCGAACGTGACGACGAAGCCCTCCGTACGACCGGCCGTCTGCTCGCCCACCAGGCGCACCAGGAAGGTGCGGCGGCGGCTGGCGGGCCCAACCTGCACCTCGCCGGTGGTCGTGCGCTCGGGTTCTGCCATAACGGCGGCCAGCATCGGGGCGAGTTCAGGCACGCGCTCGGCCAGGCGCCGGCCTATGGCGCCGAACACGTCCTGGCCCAGCAATTCGCCCGCGGCGCGGTTGGGCAGCTCGATGCGCCCCTGCCGGTCCAGCCCGATCACGCCTGCCGAGACGCCCGCCAGAACGGTTTCGGTAAACCGCCGGCGCTCGTCGATCTGGCCGTAGGCATTCATCAGCTCGCCGCGCTGTGCGGCGAGCTGGTCGATCATGCGGTTGAAGGCGCGCGAGAGGCCTGCCAGCTCATCGTCCCCGCCGATCTCGGGCACGCGCGCGCCAAGATCACCCCCGCGCACGCGATCGGCCGCCTCGATCAGCCAGCCGATGGGGCGCACGATCTGGTTGGCCAGAACCAGGCCGATCAGCACGGCGGCGGTCAGCACCAGCAGGGCCACCAGCGCGAAGATCAGCGCAAAAGTCACCTGCAGGCCGGAGCGGTTCTGGTCCAGGCGCTGGTACTGCGCGACCGCATCCTCGGTATGGCGCATGTGATCCAGGATATGCGGATCGACCGCGCGTTCGATCAGCAGCATCAGCGGCGGGGTGGAGTTCAGCTCGACCAGCGCACGCACCTCGGTGCCGGCATCGCTGCCCAGGATCGGCACCTCGCCCGTGCGGGCGGCCTCGACGGCGGCGGTGGGCACCTGGCCAATGTCCAGCCCCGCCATCAGCCCGGCGCTGGCCAGCACCTGGTTGCTGTCGGGGTCATAGATCACCGCCTCATCAAGGCCGCGCAACGTCGTCTGACTGGCGAGCACCTGGCCGAAGACATCGACCTGCCCGAACACCTGGGGGCTTTCGGTCTGCGCGCGGCCGGCGCGCTCCAAATCGGCCTTCATGCCTAGCGCGTCGGTTTTGATCGCGTCGCGATGCTCGGCCAGGTAGCCTTGGCTGGCCTGCAGGCCTTCTTCCAGAGCGGTGCGCACGCGGTCGTTGAACCAACCCTGGATGCCGAGCGAGAACCAGGCCGTGGCGAACACGCCCACCAGGATGGTCGGGATGACCGCCACGCCACTGAAGAGCAGCACCAGACGCACATGCATGCGCGCGCCGGCCGAGCCCTGGCGGCGCGCCACCCACACCCGCGTCAGCCGGCCGGCCAGCGACGCGCCAAGCAGCAACAGGACGGAGACGTTGGTGATCACCAGCGTGGTGACGAGATTCGGACGCAGCGAGAGCGGGGCGCCGCTCGACATCATGACGAAGCTGCCAGCGCCCAGGGCGGCCGCCGTGGCGGCCAGCGCCAGGGTCGCCCACTTCCCAAGCAGGCTATCGGCGATGCGCCGGGCGCGCGAGCGCTGCGGGGGAATGCTGGTCATGTCCACGATCGGGGTTTTATACCCTTGAAAGGGAAGGTTGAGCTTATCTCCTTTATCTCAAGCCTCTGTGGACGCGGCAAACGGCCTCGCATTGACGTTACCGGATATCCGCCATTCTACCAGAGGTTGTATTGGTTAGTTACTGTAGCTGCTACATTCTCTTATGAAGCTTACGGGGTGAACAACTGGAAGCTGCCGAAACCATCGCCTGTCAAAAATTCCAAAAGTGATAAGAAAACAAATCGTGAACGGTTTGGCGGCATGCGCGCTTCCCTTTATATTGAGGGACGGCTATAAAGCGGTTGCACGCGTTCAGACCAAATTGCTGAACGGTGCCAAATCGGGAAGGAACGTACATGAAGACTACATCATATGCCGCTATTGCGCTGACTCTGGGCATGACACTGGCTGCGGGCGATGCATTGGCCGCAAAGGGTTGCAACATCGTCGGCACCTATTCCGACTCGTTGGGCAGCTCCATCGTCTTCAAGACGCTGAAATCTGGCACAGCGTTCAATTCAGCAATCTGCGCGTCGACCTACAAGCTGAGAGTCACAAAAAACACCCCGACGGCGATCGACACCAAGGGCAAGGCCAAGGGCTGCGGCAATCTGACCGCAAGCTTTGTGCCGAACTACCCGACCTGCACTTCCGCCACGGGCACTGTGACAATCGTGGGTTTGGGCACGTTCAACGACACGATCACCAAGACGGGTGCGGCGAGGGTTCAGCCCACGCAGCATAATTCCGTGTTGGAGAAGGGCTTGCGCTGATAAGTACCAGCTCGCGTAGAGACTGGCATTAGTAAAAGGCTGGGGGAGCAGTGCCTGCCCCCCCAGACCCCCCGTCTTCAGTTTAGATCGGTCGTGCCAGGCGGCTGCTCCTGGAAGGCGCCAATATCGATCATTCCATTGATCGCCCGCGGATTGCCGGTAAAATCCACGTCTCCCACGATCTGGGCCCCAAGATCCGTGCCAGCCCCGATCGCTGGCGAGCCGGCCATGATGTCCAGCCAAGGCGGCGTTCCCACGTCATCGAACAAGGGATCGGCAAAGATCGCGTGCTGGTCCTGCCCTGATCCAGCCTGATAGCTTGCGAACCCGACAAAACGCTTCTTGTTCCAAATCCAGGCGCTCTTGTGAGCACCTGCTGGCGAAAAATACAAATTGTAGTCCATGCTGGCCGGCGGCATTGCATTGACCGTGTAATTGTTGAGCATCAGCGCCCGGGCCGAGGCGGAGGCGATGTTGTTGGCTATCAAGTTGTTCGTGGCATTGTACTGGATTTGAATCTCACCGCTGCCGGTGTTCTTCGTATCATTGTCGTAAAGCGTGTTGTTGACCACCGTTACATGGTCCGAGCCGCCGCGTGACTTGCCGTAGCCGCCGATGGATATGCCGTTGCTGTTGTCGTGATAGACGACGTTATTGCGCGCAATCACGTAGCTGGTCACATGCCCCTTGTGCTCGCTCGCCAGCTCGATGCCCAGATCGACATCATGCACGAGGTTCTGCTCGATCGTGATCTGCGTGCCGCCATCGACGTAGATGCCATCGGCCGCATACTGGCGGCCGTAATCGGGGTTGCCATAGGACGTGATGTTGTAGACCGTGTTGCCCCTGATCTCACCGTTACGCGCCTGGTCATACAAGGGATCTTTCGATACGCGTTCGAAGCCGATTGCATCGATGCCGATATTGTCGTTGTCATGCACGACATTGCTGCTCACCACGAAGCCATCGACATTGCCATCCAGAGACATGCTCTCGCTGCACCCCGTCGTCAGATGATCGAGCTCGTTGCCGCTGACTACGAGAGCGCTGATCGAATTCGGCGCCGCACTGCCATAAACCGCCATGCCCAGCGCGTTGGACGCACAGGCGTGTGGACTGGTCTTTGCTGTCGTGGCGATACCGTGGATATGGTTGTTGATGATCTGCACGTTGCTGCCGGCGCCGAAGGCATAGATTCCGACTGGCACATTCTTGCGGCTGGCGCTGGTGTAATTGCGCAGCTCGAAGCCCTGGACGATTACGTAACTGCTGTTCTGCAGCGTGAACAATCCCCATTGCCCACCGGGGACGCCGAGACCTTTGCCGTCGATTGTGGCCGTCTGACCAGGCATGGCGCTGTAGGTGATGTAGCCCTGCGTGGCATTGCCTGACTGCGCCGGCGCCACAAGCTCGTTATAGACCCCCGCACCGACCAGAACCGTGTCGCCCGCGGTGGCCAGGCCTGCCGCATGCCCGATTGTTAAGAACGGGCTGCCGTGCGTGCCAGGGTTTGCGTCACTTCCTGTCTTGGCCACGTAGTAGGTCGTTCCGGTGGGCGCCTGCGGGATCAGCGTGACGCTTGCTGTGGCGCTGGCTGTCGGATCGTCTTGCGAAACCGCGGTGACCGTGACGCTGGCAGGGCTCGGCAGGATTTGCGGAGCCGTGAACACGCCGGACTGGGTGACCGTGCCTGTCGCGGCTGTGCCGCCGACGGAGTTGTTGACCTGCCAGATCACGCCCTGACCGCCGTCAGACACGCTTGCCGTGAAGGTGAGGGTCTGGCCGGGCAGCATTTGCGCGTAATTGGCGGACAACGTGACGGTGGCGGCAGATGCGGGAGCGTTGGCCAGGATGAGACACGCTGCAAGCTTCTTCATGGTGGTTTTCTCCATCAGCGGTAAAGTCCATTAGGCTCGTCCACGCGCAGGGAATACCAATACTCTGCTATCTTGAAACACTTGGGACCGTGTTAATGAATAAGCGCCTGAATGTTCTGCAGCTCAGTGAGTCCTGTTTCTTCTGTAATCTTCGCGACCATTCTATAAGTGTTCCTCGTTAGGTCTCGCGGCAACGCGCCTTGAATACGAATGACAAGCGAATTGCTCCTGTCTACGTAAAGCCACCGAACTGCTTCTACCATTACGTCCACAATAATAACGCATAAGGCTAACGACATTGCTCGGTACTTGACTGATGCTTTCAAAGCAGCAGTGCCACCATCAACTACTTTTATAAAGTGGTTATGAACTATATGACCCCAGTGCGCAAAATTCGATAGCCAGCCATAGAGCTTTCCAGCAGCACCATATATGTTCTTTAATCTCGCGACGCAATTCGGCGCTTTCAGCGCAGTAACTTCGCTGTCATCAGCCATGCAAAAGGCGGAAGTCGCCCAGGCAATCATTTCTAGGCAGAGTCGTAGGATTGGTATAACTTCAAACAACAATCCCCGGTTCGCGAGCATTCTTGCCGTATCTAGACTATATGGCACTCTGAAAAGAGTGAGTTCTGCCCCAAAGATACCGAAGGTTAGATTGTCTTTTGTGTGCAAGCGTCGTAACTCTTCTTCTAGCGATAACACGCTTGCGCGCAGAAAGTCGCTGACTTCGTTTCCTAATGTCTGCTCCTCGTCTTCATACTGATCAGGTTTTACGTAGCGCTTCAACGCATAATCCATGGAGCTCAGCTGCGCCTTGTATGAGATAGCCGCTGCAAGGATCCGCCTCCGAAATTCTGGAGAGTCTCGACGAGACATGCCCACAGCGCATCCCGATCCTTGTGCAATAACAAAATCGAGATCTTCCATTGACTGAATACCGAACTGTCTGGTCCACTCACTATCAACATCGGTCCTTGATAAAACAGTTTTTAGAGCCATTCCCTCACTCCCATTCAATCGTGCCCGGCGGCTTGCTCGTCACATCGAACACCACGCGATTAATCCCCCGCACCTCATTGACAATCCGCCCCGCCACGCGCGTCAAAAACCCCATGTCGAACGGATACACGTCCGCCGTCATCCCGTCCGTGCTGGTCACCGCGCGCAGCCCGCACACCTGGTCGTACGTGCGCCCATCGCCCATCACGCCCACGCTGCGCACCGGCAACAGCACCGCAAATGCCTGCCAGATCGCGTCATACAATCCGGCCGTCCGGATTTCCTCCAGATAGATCGCATCCGCCCGCCGCAAAATCTCCAATTTCTCAAAATCAACCGCCCCTGGAATGCGTATCGCCAATCCAGGCCCCGGAAAAGGATGGCGCCCGACAATATGCTCCGGCAGCCCAAGCTCGCGCCCCAGCGCACGCACCTCGTCCTTGAACAATTCCCGCAGCGGCTCGACCAACTTCATGCGCATGCGCGCCGGCAACCCGCCCACGTTGTGGTGGGATTTGATCGTCACCGACGGGCCCCCGCTTACCGAAACGCTCTCGATCACATCAGGATAGAGCGTGCCCTGCGCCAGGAACTCCGCCCCGCCAATCCGCGCCGCTTCCTCCTCGAACACCTCGATGAACAGCCGCCCGATCGTCTTTCGCTTGATCTCGGGGTCAACCACGCCCGCCAGCGCGCCCACGAACAGATCGGCCGCCTCGCGATGCACGAGCTTGATATTAAATCGGTCGCGGAATGTCGCCACCACGTCCGCCGCTTCGTTCTGGCGCAGCAGGCCATGATCGACGAAAATGCACACAAGCTGATCGCCGATCGCCTCATGGATCAGCATGGCGGCCACCGAACTGTCCACGCCGCCCGAGAGCCCGCAGATCACGCGGCCCTGCCCCACAAATGCGCGGATGCGTGCAATTTCCGCCTCGCGGAATGCCGCCATCGTCCAATCCGGGCGGCAGCCGCACACGCCCACGGCGAAATTGGCCAGCAGGCGCGCGCCGTGCGGCGTGTGCACAACCTCGGGGTGGAACATCAGCCCGTAATAATGCCGCGCCTCGTCGCCGATCACGGCCAGCGGTGCGCCCTCGCTGCTGGCCATTGCCGAAAAGCCGGGCGGCAGTACGGTCACGCGGTCGCCATGGCTCATCCACACCTGCTCGCGCCCGCCTGTGCGCCACGCCTGCCCCGCATTGGCGAACAGCGCGCAGTCGGCGGTTATTTGCACGTAGGCGCGGCCGAATTCGCGATGCTCGCTGCCTGCCACCTGCCCGCCTAATTGCGTGACCATCGCCTGCTGGCCGTAGCAGATGCCCAGCACGGGCACGCCCAACTCAAAGACCTGCGCGGGCGCGCGTGGGGAGCTTGGCTCCGTCACGCTTGCTGGCCCGCCCGAGAGGATGATTCCGCGCGGGTCAAAAGCGGCGATCCGTTCGGCCGAGCCAGCGTAGGGGAAGATCTCGCAATAGACACCGGCCTCACGAAGGCGGCGGGCGATCAGCTGGGTCACCTGGCTGCCGAAATCCAGGATCAGGATGCGGTCGTGAAGGGCTGCGTCTTGCATGGCTACATGCAACACAAGGCCTGCGCGCCGGGCAAGCCGCGGCGCTGGTGCGATAACAGCTTTGGTGGCCATACCGGCCGCTTGGCGCTAGGCTGCGCCGCCCGTTTGCTCGAGGACCCTGCCTGGCACCGACACGAACACCCCCTCAGCCGAGCAGGCAGCAATGGTCCGGCGCGACCATCGATCTCGCCTGCGCGCTGGCGGCGATCTCGCCCCTGCTCCTGACCGCCCACTTGCCGCTCTACGACCTGCCCAACCACATCGCCATGCTGCACGTGCTGCTCGAGCGCGGGTCCAACACGTCCTTGCAGCTCATCTACGGCGTGCATTGGGCCTTCGTGCCCAACATGGCCTTGCAGCTCTTCGTATGGCTCGCCCATCCGGTCTTCTCGATCGACAGCTCGGTCAGGCTATTCTGCATCCTCACCGTGCTGCTGCTCTGCGTGGGCACGCGCGCGCTTAATCACGCGCTGGGTGGCAACGGCGCCGGCCCGCACGCCTATCGTGCAGCGCCGTTGCTCTGCTGGGGCGCACCGTTGCAGTTCGGCTTCGTCAGCTACTGCTTGGGAATCGGCCTCATGCTGTTGGCCCTGGCATTTTACATCCGCGCGCGCCATCGCCCTTTGCCGATCCTGGCCGCGACGTTCGTGCCCATCAGCATCGTGCTGCTTGCCGCTCATCTGATGGCGTGGGGGCTGTTTTCCATCTGCCTGGCCGGCTGCGAACTGGCCGACGCCTTCAGGCGCCCGCCGCCGTGGCGGGCGCGGATACGCTGGCTATGCGGGCGCGCGGTCCTGGTCGCAAGCTTGAACCTGCCCGCCCTGATCTTGCTGCTGATCGCGCCGCCGCTCGCCGACCTGGCCGCACTAGATTTCACCCACACAGCCAAGCTCAGCTCACTGGTCTTCAAGGCGCAATCCATCGCCGCCATCACCTGGTTTGCCATGCCCGCCCTGGAGGTGCCGTTACTGCTTGGCGCGCTGGCCTGCCTGGGTGGGGCGTTGTGGTCGCACCTGCTGCGCCCCCACCGCCTGATGGTTGGCATGCTCGGGCTGCTGACCCTGGTCTGGCTGGTCCTGCCGCGCGATGTGTCTGCCTCCGCCTACATCGATTACCGTGTGCCCTGGGCGGTCAGCTTTGTCCTGCTCGGCGGGCTGATGGCGGGCTCTCCCGCCCCAATTGCAGCCGCGCGTTCGCGCCGGCGCGCGCTCGCCGCGGCAATGGCGGCACTGATCGTCCTGCGAATATCATCGATTGGTGTGCGCGCCTTGCAATGGGAGCCGGAAATGGCCGCCATCGATCGCGCTTTGGCCGGCCTGAAGCGGGGCGCCAGCCTGTGGGTGGTCAAGGGCAAGTTCGCCGGCTCGCTGATGAAGACGCCGCCGCTGGAGCATACGGCGGCCTATATCGTTTCGCGCCGGGACGGTTTTGAGGCGCAGGCTTTCGCCGGCGCGCCAGGCCAATTGGTGTATCTGCAGCCGCGCTACCAGAAGATGTATCGAATGGAAGCAGCCTCTACCGTGACCATGCCGCCCGCGGGCTATGGCGACGTGCTCGTGCTCAATCCTGCGCTGGTCAGCGTGCCCGCAGGCCTTGCGCTGCACTGCGTGGCGGCCGGCGCGCATTTCATGCTATTCAGCAGCGATGGTGGGCCGTCGCAGTGTCGATAGGAAGACTGGGGACGGTGGGAAGATTGGGGGAGATGTGTCATCCCCCGTCGTGCGAAGCACGGTCTTGCGTGACGACCCCCCGTCGATTGTAGCGCCCGAGCGCCGTCTGGGCGCCGAAACCCTGCGCAGCCATGCCCGCCGCACCCGGGAAGGCTTCTACGATCGCTACCTCGCAGGCCAGGCCGTGCTCGACATCGGCTATCGCGGCGGCCGCGCGGACGCCGAGCCGGTCACCCAAGCCGCCATTGGCATCGAACTGGACTATCCCGGCTATGACGGCATCCGCCTGCCCTTCGAGGACGCATCCCAGGACGCCGTCTTCGCCAGCCATACGCTGGAACACATCGACGATTGGCGTACGATCCTGGCCGACTGGTTCCGCGTGCTGAAAATCGGCGGATTTCTGGTTATTGCCGTGCCGCACCAGCAACTCTACGAACGCCGCGCCTATCTGCCCTCCCGCTTCAACGGCAACCACAAGCGCTTCTACACGCCCGCGGTGCTGATGGCGCAGATCGAGGCCGCCCTGCCGCTCGCCGCCTGGCGCCTGCGCATGCTGCGCGACATCGATGAGGGGTTCCGCTACGAATTGCCGCCCGAAGCCCATCCCAAAGGTTGCTATGAAATCGAGGCCGTCGTCGAAAAAATCACCCCGCCGGCCTACGCACAGCGCCTGGCGCCCACGCCGCAGGCGCAGAAGCTGACCGCCTATTTTGCCGGTCTTCTTGCCGACGCGAGTGCTGCGCGCGCCGCGGGCAACACGCACGCCGTGGGCGAGGCGCAGGCGATCATGGCCGCCCTGCCCCTGCCCTCCTACCGCCAATTGGAGCCGCTGCTGCCGCCTGGCCTGACGCGCGTGCAGACCATACCCATCCTGCGACCCGTCGTGGCGCAGGCGGCGTTCGACGAGGCGGACTACCTCGATCGTTATCCGGATATCCGGCGCGGCGTGGCGGAGGGGCGGCTGGCCTCGGGCCAGGCGCATTACGTCGGCAGCGGCTATTTCGAGGGGCGGTTTGCAATGCCCGTTCCGGCCATTTTCGCCTGAGGCGCGGCCATGCCGACCTTCATCCTGCATATCGGGCCGCACAAGACCGGTACCACCTATCTGCAGCTCAGCCTGAAAGCGGCACGCGCGCAAATGGCCGCGCGAGGCATTCAATACCCAAGCCACTGGGATTACGCGCCGGGCAATCCCTCGCAGCTACCGCTTGTGCAGGCTTTGCGTGCGGGGGATCGTGCGGCGCTGGCTCCTGAATTTGCGCGTCTGATCGCCTCGGGTGCCGAGCGCATCCTGCTCTCGGCCGAAGACATGTCCAACCTTGAAGCGCCGGCCTTGGAGTTGCTGAAGAGCCTGATTGGCGGCAATCCTGTGCTGATCGTCTTCTATTTCCGTCGCTGGAGCGAGCTCGTGCCATCGGCCTGGCAGGAAAGCATCAAGAACGGCCAGCGCTGGACCTTTCCCGAATTCATGTTGATGACGATCCAGAACGTCGGGCGCGCGCGCCTGCTGAATTTCGATCTCAAGCTCGCCCCCTTCGTAGCCGTCTTTGGTGCCGACGCGCTGCGCCTGGTCAGCTACAGCGAGCTGCGCGATCGCGACATGGATATCTTCTTGCATTTTGCGGCCAATTTTCTCGACTGGCCGGATGCGGTGCCAGGCGGCGCACCAACCCAGTCAAATGCCTCGCGCAATCTGACTGACAACGAATTGCTTCGCGCAATGGCCGCTCTTGCCGGCCAGCCGCCTGGGGCGGCCGCGGGAAGCGACCGGCTGTGGCGCAAGTTCGACAGACTGGAGGATCGTGCATTCCTGCAACCCGTGCTGACCGCCATTGCCAGGCACACGCGCACTCAGCGTTTTCATGACGCAGCGCCCACTCTGCAGGCTCTGCACGATGACCTTGTCGCAAGTTACCATGCGCACATTGTGGCGCCCAAGCGCCGGCGTGTCCTGTTCAATCCCAAGGTGGCAGAGATCGCCTACGCAGGCGGCGATTACATGGCCGAGCCGGGTGTGGCAGAGGCCTTGCGCGCACTTTATCAGAGGGTGAAATGTTGAGGAAGGTTGAGGGAGATGTGCCATCCCCCCCAAACCCCCCGTCGATTTTTAAGCGTCGTCTTAAATGATGACGGGGGGTCTGGGGGGGATGGCACATCTCCCCCAGCCTTGTCTGGCGGCCGTCAAATCGACCGGCTGACGACTTCCTTCATGATCTCGCTGGTGCCGCCGAAGATGCGTGTCACCCGCGCGTCCCGCCATAGCCGGGCCACCGCGTACTCGTTCATGTAACCCGCACCGCCATGCAGTTGCAGCGCAGCATCGACCACCCGGCCCTGCATTTCCGTGTGCCACAATTTGGCCGCCGACGCCTCCGCTGTCGTCAGCTTGCCTTGCATGTGCCGGGTGAGCGCCCAGTCGAGATGGCCCCAGCCGATCTGCAATTGCGTCTTCATGTCGGCCAGGGTGAATTTGGTGTTCTGGAACTCGAAGACCGTCTTGCCGAAAGCGCGGCGGTCTTTTGTGAAAGTCACCGCTTCGTCAAAGGCACGTTGCGCGCCTGCCTGGGCGGAAATGGCAATGGAGAGGCGTTCCTGCGGCAATTGGCTCATAAGGTATATAAAGCCGCGGTTCTCATCGCCAAGGCAATTGGTCATTGGCACGCGCACATCCTGGAAGAACAGCTCCGACGTATCGGCGGAATGCTGGCCGATCTTGTCCAGGTTGCGGCCGCGTGCAAAACCTTCGCGCTCGCTCTCGACAAGGATCAGCGAGGTGCCCTTCGCGCCCAGCTCGGGCTCCGTCTTGGCAACGAGTATGATCAGGTCAGCCAATTGCCCGTTGGTGATGTAGGTCTTGGAGCCGTTGATGACGTAGTGGTTGCCGTCACGCCGCGCGGTGGTGCGGATGCCCTGCAGGTCTGAACCGGCACCCGGCTCTGTCATGGCAATGGCGGTGATCACTTCGCCGGTGATCATCGCGGGCAGATATTTTTCGCGCTGCTCGGGTGATCCATATTTCTGAATATATTCCGCAACGATGTCCGATTGCAGAGTGATGCCGGCCGACGAACCGGCATACGCGAGTTCCTCGGCCACCACGGCGTTATAGCCGAAATCCAATCCCAGCCCGCCATTTTCCTCGGCAACCGTGGGGCACAGCAGACCGGCCTGCCCGCAGGCGAGCCAGAACGAACGGTCTACCTTGCCCTCTATTTCGAACCGCTCGAGGTTGGGCGTCAGCGCCCGGTCGAACACGCGCCGGACGGTGGCGCGGAACATTTCATGGTTTTCGTCGTATGAGGTGCGGGTGGACGTATCGAGCATGTCGGTTCCTGGAGCTTGTTGAAAGGCAGGGTCTTGTCGGCGTTCGGCTATCTGATTACGCAACTCTTGGTCAGTGTCTCATTGATATCAGACGGATGCCAGCAATGATGGGCCGGGCGAATCAAACCTTCAAACGCGCTGGAATGACCAGCCCCAACCTGTTCGGCACATCCCAAATCTCATGCACGGTGCGCATGATCGTAAACCCGGCCGCCAGATAGGTTGGCAGCGCGCGCGGATGGTCAGCCGTGCAGGTATTGACCGTCATATGTGACGGCTTGTGGCGCCACGCTTCATCAATGGCCGCACGCAGGAAAGCGGGGCCGATGCCACGGCCGATGGCGTGGGACAGCAGGCCGAAATAGGACAGGTTCATGGCGCGGCCGGCGCGGCCGTCCAGTTCGAAGAAGCCGGCTGGTTCGTGGCCGTGATAGAGCACGTGAATGGACACGTCCGGGTCTGCCAGCATGGCGGCGATTTCCCCGTCCGACACGGTGCGGCGCAGCCACCAGACATAGGGCGCGCCCACGGTGTCATACAGATAGCGGTAGAAGGAGACGCTGGGATGCGGCAGCCTTACGAGCGACATGTCCGCGGGCAGTGTCGCGCCGGGCACAAAGGGAGGCGCGACCTGCTTGAGGAAGGTTACGGCCACAGCGATGCGGGTGGTGGGGCCACTCACGAAGAAAGATTCTTCTTTTTCTGAAGAAAAAGAAGCAAAAAGACTTTTGTCCGTTTGGCACACGCGTTATGATTGACGCATCGCGACATGCTAATTGTCAAAAGTTTTTTGCTTCTTTTTTTCAAAAAAGAAGAACCTTCCTTAATCGTCTAAAAAGCTCCGAAGCTTCCGACTACGCGAAGGATGCTTCAGCTTCCGCAAAGCTTTGGCCTCGATCTGCCGGATGCGCTCGCGCGTTACGTTGAACTGCTGGCCCACTTCCTCAAGCGTATGATCGGTATTCATGCCGATACCGAAACGCATGCGCAGGACGCGCTCCTCGCGTGGCGTCAGGCTGCTCAGCACGCGCGTCGTGGCTTCGCGCAGATTGGCCTGAATCGCAGCGTCCAGCGGAATGACCGCGGCTTTGTCCTCGATGAAGTCGCCGAGGTGGCTGTCTTCCTCGTCGCCGATCGGCGTCTCTAGGCTGATCGGCTCCTTGGCGATTTTCAGCACCTTGCGCACTTTTTCCAAGGGCATGCCGAGCTTTTCGGCCAGCTCCTCGGGTGCGGGCTCGCGGCCGATTTCGTGCAGCATCTGGCGGGACGTGCGCACCAGCTTGTTGATCGTTTCGATCATGTGCACGGGAATGCGGATCGTGCGCGCCTGATCGGCGATGCTGCGCGTGATGGCCTGGCGTATCCACCAGGTGGCATAGGTGCTGAACTTGTAGCCGCGCCGGTATTCGAATTTATCGACCGCCTTCATCAGGCCGATATTGCCTTCCTGGATCAGGTCGAGAAACTGCAGGCCGCGATTGGTGTATTTCTTGGCGATGCTGATCACCAGGCGCAGATTGGCCTCGATCATTTCCTTCTTGGCGCGCGCGCTATCCCGCTCGCCGCGGCTGACCGTGGCATAGACCCGGCGGAATTCGCCGATCGGCAGGCCGGCATCCCCTGCTATCGCGCCAATCTGCCCGCGCACCTCGATTACCTGCACCGCGTATTTCTGCGCAAAGGATTTCCAGCCCTTGCCAGGCAGCACGGCCACACCGTCAAGCCAGGCGGGATCGAGCTCGTGGTCGCGGTATTTCACCAGGAAGTCGTCACGGCTCACCTTCGCCGACTCGGCAAAGCGCAGGAGCTGGCCCTCAAGCCCGTTCAGCCGCTGGGTCAGCTGCTTGAGCTGCTGGACCAGCTCCTCGATGCGGTTGTTGTGCAAGCGTACGGATTGCACCTTGCCGACCAATTCCTCGCGCAGCTTTTCGTAGGATTTCTCCGTGCGCGTGCTCATCTCCTCGCCGGAGGTGATGGTCTCCAGCCGGCGTGTCTGCATTTTCGAAAGCTTCTTGTAGAAGCCTTCGATCTCCTCGAATGTCGCCAGCACTTCGGGCTTGAGCTTTTCTTCCAGCGCGGAAAGCGACAGCCCCGCGCCCTCGCCTTCCTCCTCATCGAGCTCCTCAACGGGCGGCGGCGCTTCGGCCTCGCTACCCTCGGCAGCGACTTCGGCTTCGACCGCCTGCACGTCGGCGTCGGCCGGCGCGCCGGCGCCTTGGGTGGCTTCGAGGTCGATAATGTCGCGCAGCAGCATGCGCCCGGCCTTCAGCGCCTCGTGCCAGGCGATGATGGCGCGAAAGGTCAGCGGACTTTCACACAGGCCGCCGATCATCATGTCGCGCCCGGCTTCGATGCGCTTGGCGATGGCGATTTCGCCCTCGCGCGAGAGCAGTTCGACCGAGCCCATTTCGCGCAGGTACATGCGCACGGGATCGTCCGTGCGGCCGAGGCTTTCCTCATCCACGTTGCCCGCCGCCGCGGCTTCGCCCTCGGCGGGTTCGGCTCCTTCGGCGGGTTCAGCGCGCTCAGGCTTGGCGGCCTCGCCGTCTTCGTTGTCCTCGTTCTCGACGACCTGAATGCCCATTTCGCTGAACGCGGACATCACGTCCTCGATCTGGTCGGTGGACATCTGGTCGGGCGGCAGGACGGCGTTGAGTTCTTCGAACGTGATGTAGCCACGCTCCTTGCCGCGTGCCATCAGGCGCTTGACCGCGGCCGACTGCACGTCGAGCAGCGAGGTGTCGGTATCGCGCTCGGCTGTTGCGGTATCGCCGGTGGTTGCGGGTTTGGTCGCCATTCTTCCTCTTACTCCGTGACGCTTACAGGAAGAGCAGGAGGGGATGTGCCATCCCCCCCAGACCCCCCGTCTTCAGTTTAAACCGGCCCTAATAACGACGGGGGGTTTTGGGGGGGATGGCACTGCTCCCCCAATTTTGCCTTACTCGATCACCTGCTCCGACTCCTCGCCGCGGCGCCATTGATCGCGCGCTGCCAACAACGCGATCAACCGCTCCTGGTCGGCAGCATCCTGGCTGGCGTGAAAGCGGGCGCCGGCTTCGGCCACTTCGGCCTCCAGCAGGCTGCCGCGCAGAAGAGCGTAGATATGCCACCAGCCCGCCTCTGCCTGCGCAGTGCTCGCAGACGGACCAGCATAGGCAGGGGACGGGCATGGCACATCCCCGAGCGCCCAGGCGATATCGTCAGCCAGATTTGAGTGGGTCAGGTGGGCGAGCAGCCCGTTGAAGTCAAGGTGATCTGCCTCGTCCGCATAGGCCAGAGTTGCATCTGCCAGGTGGCGCCCGGCAGGTGGGAGATCGAGTTGGACCAGCGCGTCTTCAAGTTTGTGGGCCAGCGATGGGTGGCGCAGCAGGATTGCGAGCAAGGTGCGCATGCGCTCCAGTGCGGTCGCGGCCTCGCTGGCCACGGGGCGCTCGGCGCGGCGACGGCCGGGCGCAGGTGCGTTACGGCGAAAAGCGGCGAAATAGCGGTCCAGAAGATCGCGGCGGTATTCTTGGGCCAGGCCCCGGTCGGCAATGCGCGCGCAGGCGCCTACCAGGCGTGCGCGAAAAGCGGCGCGTTGTTCGGGCGTGGTGGTACCCGCGGTTTCACGCAGCAGATCGAACAGCGATTCGTGCAGGGGGCGGGCGTTTTGCACGATCGCTTCCATGCGGGCGGCGCCATGATTGCGGATCAGCGTGTCGGGGTCCTCGCCGGCAGGCACGCAAGCAAGGCGGATCGTGCGATCGGGTGCCAGACGGGGCAAAGCGAGGTCTGCCGCGCGTGCGGCGGCACGCGCGCCGGCGGCATCGCCATCAAAGCAGAGCACGGGCGCCGGAGACATCTGCCACAGCAGCTCCATCTGGTCCTCGGTCAGCGCGGTGCCGAGCGGGGCGACCGCGGCGGAGAAGCCTGCCTGGTGCAACGCGATCACATCCATGTAGCCCTCGACCACGATCACGCTGTGCTGGCGCGCGGCTGCCCGGGCGAAGTCGATGCCGTAGAGCGTGCGCCGCTTGGAAAAAACCGCCGTTTCGGGCCCGTTGAGGTATTTCGGCTGGCCCTCGCCCAAGGTTCGGCCGCCGAAACTGATCACCCGCCCACGCCTGTCGCGGATTGGAAACATAATCCGGTTAAAGAACAGTTCGCGTGCGGCACCTTCCTCGGTCGGGCGGAGGAGTCCGGCTTCCAGCAGGCGGGCGGGGGTAATGCCCTGCCCGGCCAGTGCCAGGCTCAGCGCGCCGCGGCCCTCGCCCGACCATCCCAAGGCAAAGCGGGCGATCGTGGCGTCGGCCAGGCCACGCCGGCGCAGATAGCCAAGGCCCAACTGCCCGCCCAGTGATTGCAGGTTTTGCTGATAGAACGCGCATGCCGCTTCCAATACCTCGTGCAGGTCCAGGCGGCGCTGTTCGGCCTGGGCCGCGGCGGCGGACGGCTTGGGCACGTCGAGCCCGGCCTCGCCGGCCAAGCTTTGGACGGCATCCATGAAGGTGCCGCCTTGGGATTGCATGGTAAAGCTGATGGCGTCGCCATGCGCGCCGCAGCCGAAGCAGTGGTAGCCGTCGTCATAGATGTAGAAGCTGGGGCTCTTTTCCGCGTGGAATGGGCAGCAGGCTTTCCATTGGCGGCCGGAGCGGACCAGCTTGACGCGGCGGCCGATCAGCGCGGCGAGTGGGGTACGTGCGCGCAGTTCGTCGAGAAAGGAGTCAGGCAGGCGCATCAGGCCAGCCGGGATTTTACCGCGGCGTTGGCGCGGCCCATGTCGAGTGCGGCGCCGTGGCGGGCTTTCAGCGCGGCCATGACGCGGCCCATGTCGCGGGGCGCGGTGGCGCCGGTTTCGCCAATCGCTTCGTCAATGGCGGCGAGCAGCGTGGCTTGGTCCATTTGTTGGGGGAGGAAGGCTTCGATGGTGGCGATCTCGGCACTTTCCTTGTCCGCCAGGTCGGGGCGGTTGCCTTGCTGGTAGAGGGCAATCGACTCGCGGCGCTGCTTGACCATGCCGCGCAGGACACCCGTAATATCGTCATCGGAAATGGCGGTGACACCGCTGGGCCGGGCGGCGATGTCGGCGTCCTTCACGCGGGCCATGATCAGGCGCAGCGTGGAGGTGGCCGGGGCATTGCCGGCCTTCATGGCGGTTTTGAGAGCGGCTTGGACGTCTTCTCGGAGGGGCATGAGGACAGTTTAGGAAGGTTGGGGGGAATGTGCCATTCCCCCCAAACCCCCCGTCGACTATTAGGGCTTCATGACACTCATTGCTGACCGGCTGAACCGCATCAGCCCTAGCCAGACTATCGCCATATCTTCCAAGGCGCGGGCGCTCCGCGCGGCCGGGCGCGACATCATCAGCCTCTCCGCCGGCGAGCCCGATTTTGACACGCCGGAGCACATCAAGCGCGCCGCCATCGCAGCCATCGAGGGAGGGGAGACGAAATACACCGATGTTGCGGGCACGCCTGCCTTGCGGCGCGCCGTGGCGGCGAAGTTCAAGCGGGATAGCGGAATCGATTACGCGCCGGAGGAGATCATCGTCTCAACCGGCGGCAAGCAGGTGATCTATAATGCCATGGTGGCGACGGTGCAGGCAGGCGATGAGGTGATCATTCCGAGCCCCTGCTGGGTCAGCTACCCCGATATCGTGGCGCTGGCGGAAGGCTCACCGGTGATTGTGCCGTGCGGGCAGAATGGCGGGTTCAAGCTGCGGGCCGAGGATCTGGAGGCGGCAATTACGCCGCGAACCAAGTGGTTTTTTCTCAACAGCCCGAATAACCCGACGGGGGCGGCTTATTCGGCGCAGGAATTGCGGGCGATTTGCGACGTGCTGCTGCGGCACCCCGACGTGTGGGTGTTTACCGACGATATTTACGAGAAGCTGGTTTATGACGGGTTTGTGCCGGCGACCATCGTGCAGGTCGAGCCACGGCTGCGCGAGCGCACCGTGACGATGAACGGGTGCAGCAAGGCTTACGCGATGACAGGCTGGCGCATCGGGTTTGCCGGCGCCCCGGTGGCGTTGATCCGCGCGATGGACAAGCTGCAGAGCCAGTCGACGTCCAATACCAGCAGCATCGGCCAGGCGGCGGCGGTGGCGGCGCTGGAGGGGCCGCAGGATGGCGTGGCGGCGATGGCGGAGGTCTACAGGGCGCGGCGGGATTTGGTGGTCGATGCGTTGAATAGAATTCCGGGATTGAGCTGCCACCGGCCCGAGGGGGCGTTCTACGTGTTTCCGGGCATGCATGGGTGCATCGGCAAGACGAGCGCGGGTGGGGCGGTGATTGCGGATGACGAGGCGTTTGTGGTGGCGCTGCTGGAGGAGCATGGGGTGGCGGCCGTGCATGGGGCGGCGTTCATGTATCCGGGGCATTTCCGGGTGAGTTATGCGACGGATACGGTGAGCTTGCGGGAGGGTTGTGCGCGGATTGCCGCGTTTTGTGGGGGAATGCGGTGAAAGCGGCTTATGCCATACATCGCTGCTCTTCCGTGGACAATCATCGCGCCTTTTGATAACCACGCAAACCAGGTTTCACCGTGAGCCCGAGATGAACATCTGAATCTTGCGTACTCCTGAATGGCTTGATCTTGTCAGGTCAAAGATTGAATCCGGCCGCTACAACAGCACGAGCGAGGTCGTTCAAGACACGCTCCGCCTTTTGGAGCGTGCCGAGCGCGCGACGCGGAAGTGCACGTCCGTTTGCGTCAGGCATGGGATGAAGGGGTGGCGAGTGGTGACAGAGGGCCACTCGATTTCATGGCGCCCAAGGCGAAAGCCCGGGGCGGCCTAAACACACTGAGCAAGGATTGATTTGCCGAGAATTCGCGACACCGCAATTGAGGAAGTCACAACATGCAATACAAACTCCATCGTGTTGCGTCCAATACGAAAGGCTGGAAAGGCCCGTCAAGTGGTCGATTAGGCAAGTCTGATGTTGGAGAATATGTCAAGAAAAATGGCTTTGGATTTGAAGATTGGAACTTTGATCTAAGCCTCGCTTCTGACGGTCAGATGTTCGGCTACACGCGGGCGCGCCCTGCCAGAGAGTTCGCCGATCAGGAGTTTGGAATTATACTTGCAACGTACGAAGCCGGCAGTTGGAAGGCCGTGGGCTATTATCTTGGTGCTCGACCGATCGCAAACGTGAGCACGCTGCCGGAAGCCATTACTCAGGAAATGGCGGTGGACGTACTCAATCTCATTGAAACCGAACAGGGGAGACGCGACAGCACAATATCCGACATCAAGCAGCAGCTTCAAGTGGAGGAGTTAGATGGTCAGCGCTGGCGTATACCGGCCGCGCAAGTCGCCGTATTTGAAACTCCTGTGGCGATACCATCCGAAATCTTCAGCCCTGGAAGACAAAGGATGTCTCCGTCTTACAATCTCACCGAGGAGCAGTTCAACCGGATTACAAAGTTGGCTCCGCTGGTGGTTCCCGAGCCGAGTCCGCGTGAGTGGGAGGAGGGCGGCAGGTCAAGAGCGCTGCATGAGAGAAGTGAACTATTACGTGCCGGAGGCGCGGTGGCGGCTTTCAAGAACGGCCTCACGTCATTTGATTGTGCCGTTTGCGGCTTTGACTTTGAAGAGACCTATGGGATTATTGGTAAAGGATTCATTGAATGTCATCATAACCGACCGATTTCCAATATGCGGCCAGGAGATAAAACAAAGCTAAGCGATTTGGTCGCTGTGTGTTCCAATTGTCATCGGATGCTTCACAGGGAGCCATGGATACTGACTGTCGCGGACTTGCGGGCGCGGCGAGGGAAGGCTCC
The DNA here is from genome assembly GCA_965276755.1 of Acetobacteraceae bacterium. Taxonomy (GTDB): domain Bacteria; phylum Pseudomonadota; class Alphaproteobacteria; order Acetobacterales; family Acetobacteraceae; genus CAJCIS01. The sequence continues at coordinate 321,366 of OZ255625.1, read as the reverse complement.
TCCCCAGGCGTCCGCAGCGAACGAATCTATGCCGAAAACCCAAGCAGAATAGGTTGCTGCGTTAACTCGTCTAAAGTAAAGACGGGGGGTCTTGGGGGGGATGGCACATCTCCCCCAGTCTTCCTGCTGCTCCAGCCTTCCTTCCTCAACGCAGCATTAAGACTCACCCGATACCCTTCACCCCGCACAACGCGCGGCGGCACCGAGCCCATGGATCACGACACCCCGCGAGGTCCGGGCAAGCCAGCCGGCGCCGATTTCGCCGTCGCACGCCAAAGCCCTGCCTCCATGGAACCCCTGTTGCGAGCGGCAATCGACACCGCCATGCCGGGCGTCATCCTGCTGGACACGTCCAGGCGGGTGCGGCACGTCACCCCTGCCGCGGCCCTGCTCCTCGGCCTGCCACCCGATGGCCATATTGGCGTGCAGATCCTGCGCCTGCTTGCGCGCAGCTACTGGCTGGATGAAGCGGCACTCCAGACCTTCGCCACCGCCTTTACCGCGCAAGACCTGTCCCAGCCGCGCAAGACCCTACTATCCGTGCCCAGCCCAAAGGGCGCACGCACCATCGCACTCGATCTGCGCGCCGCAGCGGGCGCCGGCTTCGTCGCCAGCCTGAGCGATGTGACGCAGGCGCATGACAATTCCGACTGGCTGCTAGACCAAGCCTTCAGCGACCCGGTGACCGGCCTGTGGAACCGTCAGCACTTCATGCTTCTGCTGCGTGACCGGCTGGACGGCGCGCAGGCCGCGGGCACGGCCGTGCTGATGCTCGATCTCAAGCGCTTCCGCAACGTGGTCGAAACCCAGGGTGCCGAATCGGGCGACCTGCTGCTGCGCTTGGTCGGGCGCCGGCTGACCAGCTTTCTGCGCGAGGACGATGTGCTGGCCCGTTTTGCCTCGGACGAATTCGCCATCATGGTCACCGACATGCCCAGCCAGGACGCGCTGGCCGACCTTAGCGCACGCATCGCCGACGTGCTGGCCAAGCCCTATTTGATCGAAGGCCAGACGGTGATCACCGGCGCCTATATGGGGGTGGCCTGCGCGCCCGATGACGGCGACCGCTGCGAAGTTCTGCTCGCCAACGCGGGCCTCGCACTCGCCGCCGCCCGCGCCGAAGCCAACGGCCAGCTCCGCTTCTTCGAACCGCGCCTGACCGAGCGCGCCCGCGCGCGGCGCGAAATGGAAGGCGATCTGCGCCATGCGCTCGCGCGCGGCGAACTGGAAGTGCACTACCAGCCGCAGGTCGGCATGCAGACCCGCCGCGTCGATGGGTTCGAGGCGCTGGTGCGCTGGGCCTGCCCGAAGCGCGGCATGGTCTCGCCGGGCGAATTCATCCCGATCCTCGAAGAACTCGGTCTGATCGGCGAAGTCGGCGAATGGGTGCTCCAGCAGGCCTGCGCGCAGGCGGTGCTTTGGCCGGATGACATATCCATTGCTGTCAATGCCTCGCCCTTGCAGATGGAGGCGCCCGGCTTTGCCGAGACGGTGGCGCGCGCGCTGAGCCAGTCCGGCCTGCCCGGGCACCGCCTGGAGGTAGAAGTCACCGAAAACCTGCTGCTGCGCCACGAAGCCGGCGTGCTGGAAAACCTGGACAAGCTGCGCGAGATGGCTGTGCGGCTGGTGCTGGACGATTTCGGCACGGGCTACGCCTCGCTCAGTCAGCTCGCACGGTTTCGTTTCGATCGCATCAAGATCGATCGCAGCTTCATCAGCGCGCCTGAAATCACCGGCGATCACGCCGTCATCGTTCGCGCCATTGCAGCGCTCGGCATGAGCCTCGGCGTGCCGACAACGGCTGAGGGTGTGGAGACCGTGCAGCAGCTCGATCAGGTCAGCCAGGATGGCTGCACCAGCGTACAGGGCTACTATTTCAGCCGGCCATTGCCAGCCAGCGAACTCGCGCGGCTGCTGGCACAGGACAATCGGCCGGCCGGGCTGCCCGAGCGCGCCGCTCCCCTCGTGTCGGATGCGCCGCAGCACGCGTAATAAAACCCGCTCGTTCAACCATCACGTCTGTTGCGCCGCACAATAAAGCTTGACCCGGCGCCTGCCCGTCCCCATAAACATGCTGCGCGGCTTTCACGCGACCCGCATGTTGCTTCCGAGCCGGCCGGTTTCCCTGTTGAAAATTTGCGCCGGCTTGCGGTCCTGCCGACTGCTCTTGCCACCTTGGCCCTGCCGAGGCGGTGTCGAAAGTCTGTACTCACAATGAGTGATTTCGCTTCCTTCGGCTTGTCCGCGCCCATCTTGGCCGCGCTGGCAAAGTCCGAATACACCACCCCCACCCCGATCCAGGCCCAGGCCATTCCGCACGTTATGCGCGGGGCGGACCTGCTGGGCATTGCCCAGACAGGCACGGGCAAGACCGCAGCCTTTGCGCTGCCAATCATCCACCGCCTGATGGCCGAGCGCCGGCCCTATCAGCGCAATGCCTGCCGCTGCCTGGTGCTCGCACCCACGCGCGAGCTGGCGAGCCAGATTGCCGAGAGCTTCCGCACCTACGGCCGCCAGACCGGCGTGCGGGTGGCGGTCATTTTCGGCGGCGTGCCCAAGGGACGCCAGATCCAGTCCGTGGCCCAAGGCGTGGACGTGATCGTGGCCACGCCAGGCCGGCTGCTAGACCTATTTGGCGAGCGCCATGTGCGGCTCGACCAGACCGAGATCCTGGTGCTGGACGAGGCCGATCACATGCTTGATCTGGGCTTTGTCATTCCCATTCGCCGCATTGCCCGCGAATTGCCCGCGGTACGCCAGAACTTGTTCTTCTCGGCGACGATGCCCAAGGAGATCGCTTCGCTCGCCGGCGCTCTGCTGCGCAATCCCGTGCAGGTCTCGGTCGCACCTGTGGCGACCACGGCTGATCGCGTCGATCAATGCGTGATGTTCGTGCCGCAATCGGAGAAGCGCACCGTGCTCGCGCGCGTGTTGCGCCAGAAAGGCATGGACCGCACGTTGGTTTTTGCGCGCACGAAGCACGGCGCGGATCGCATCGTGCAGCATCTGACCGCGACGGGCATGAATGCTAGCGCCATTCACGGTAACAAGAGCCAGGGCCAGCGCGAGCGTGCGCTCTCGGCCTTCAAGACCGGCCAGGTGCCTGTGCTGGTGGCAACCGATATCGCCGCACGCGGGATCGATGTGGATGGCGTGACGCACGTCATCAATTACGACCTGCCCGATGTGCCGGAGGCTTACGTGCACCGCATCGGCCGCACTGCGCGTGCGGGCGCTGCGGGCAGTGCCATCAGCCTGTGCGATGAGACCGAGCGCGGTCAGCTCAAGGGCATAGAGCGCCTGATCCGCATAAAGCTGCCCGTTGCGGCCTAGGCGCGCAGATGCACGGTCCTGCGCGCGGCGTTGCTGAGGAGGCGTGGGCGTGTCCGGAGGGCTTTCGGCCGATAATAGCTGGCGGCCCCTATATTCAGGCGAATGGACCGCTCTACGTGCGCAGCGATGCCGGCGATGCGACCTTCGGCTTCCGGGTTCTGGAGAGGCACTGCAATCCGGCGGGCATCTGCCATGGCGGATGGCTGTCCTCCATTGCCGACATGGTTCTGCCGCTGGCCGCGTCTCGCCAGGCGGGTCTGCACGACAGCTTTCTCTTTACGGTCAGCATGTCGCTGGATTTTTTCGCGCCGGCGCCGCTTGGAAGCTGGGTTGAGGGGACAGGCACGCTGCTGAGCCGCACCCGACGCATGGTCTTTGCGCAAGGTATGCTAACGATCGAGGACGCGCCGGTCCTGCGTTGCAGCGGCGTCTTTCGCACACGTTCGCCGGCCGCGGTGCAGCCGGGGATCAGACCGTCAGATTAAGCTTCTGGCCGCTTCTGTGCTGCGCTGGACCAGTCGTCCTGGCGCCGTCCTGACGCGCGGGCGAACCCGTGGTGGACTTGGCGGGCGGCGACTGACCGGCCCTGCCCGTCGTTGGGCCCACATGGCGCGGGGGCTGCGCCAGAGGGGTATTTGTAACCGGAGAGATTGAGCTCATCGGGCGCTACTCTGTGTGGACGGCCGTATAATGCGCCACGAGCGTTACTGAGGCCTTAATTGCAAGCGCATGGTCTGGTTGTCTAAGGTGGCCACTATGCCTTCACCATCGCGCCCTAACTCGCAAAAGTTCTTTGGTTCTTTCTTTCAAGAAAGAACTGCTTCCTCCCCATGAAAAACCTGGACCTCTCCGGCACCTGGCAAGGCTTCTACAATTACCCGATCGCCCAGGAGCCGGTCCCCTTCACCGCAACACTGACGGACACGGAAGGCACCCTGCTCGGCGCCACGGAGGAAGTCGGCAATGTGGGTGATGCGAGAGGCCTGACGATTGCCGCCACGCTGCAGGGCCGCAGGAGCGGTTTTTCGATCACATGGCTGAAGATCTATGACGGGCAATTTCAGCATTACGACGCGGTGCGTTATACGGGCACCATCAGCGAGGATGGGCTGGAAATCGAGGGGCGCTGGACGGTACATGGCAATTGGTCGGGCACGTTTCTGATGATCCGCGCGGCCGATATTGCGCAGGGACTCGAAGCGGAAATTGGCGCAATCGTTTAGGCGGGGTTGATATCCACGGCGGCCTCCTGGGGCGTCTGCAGCCCTGGGTCGGTCATCTCGTCGAGCAACTGGGCCCTGTTGTTTCGCACGCTATTGACCAGGCGGCTGACTGGCCACAGCCGCACGGTGCCGTGCGCGGCCGGACGCATCAGGCCGGTGTAATCGCCCTGCGTTTCACCCAGCCAGAGCGGCCAATCGGCGGGCTCGACAATCTGGGGCATGCGCTCGTGCAGCCAGGCCATGTCGGCGCTAGCCGCGGTTGTGATGATGGCGAAACTGCGAAGCACTTCGCCCGACGGATCGCGCCAGCCTTCCCACACGCCGCCCAGCGCCATGGGTGTGCCATCGGCACGCGCAATCGCGTATGGCTGCTTGCCGCCGGCAATCGCCTGCCATTCGTAGAACGCGGCCACCGGCACCAGGCACCGACGTTGGGCGAGTGCTGCGCGAAACATTCCTGACCCTGCCACGCTTTCCGCGCGCGCATTGATCGGCCGGCGCGCAGTTTTCAGGTCCTTGGTGAAATGCGGCACCAGGCCCCACCGCAGCACATCGAGCCGCCGCTCGGCGCTGGGTGCATGGGTGCGTACAACCATGGCCGGGTCGGTGGGTGCCACGTTCCAGTAAGGGGCGGCGTTGACCAGCGGATTGCGCGACTGGAACAATTGGCGCAGGAGTTCGGGGGGGAGCTGGGCTGAAAATCGACCGCACATGACAAACACTCAAGCAAGCAAGCGAGAATTGGGGGAGATGTGCCATCCCCCCCAAACCCCCCGTCATTTATTTAAGTGAAGACGGCCTTTTCACCTACTGATTAGCGCCGGCAGCCAGCCCCGCCCCACGCGGATCAGCCGCAAATTGGCAACTACCCTGATCACCTGGCAAATAATGCGTGCACTGCGCAATATTGGCGCGGCCTGGGTCAGGCACCGCATTCACGCCACCACCAGCCAGCGCCTGTGCCATCGCCGAGGCCGCCGCCAGTGCCGCCGCGTTCTGGCCGCTGCCACCAACGGCCGCGCGAAAGGCATGCAAATTCTCATTCCACGCCAGCGACGCGGCCAGCAACGCCGGCGGCTTGACCGCGGGCGAGGCGGCCAAAAGGATCCCGGTGCCGGGTGCCACGCGTCCCGTGCCGAACAGATTGTTCAGGGTCAGCGCGCACGCTACCGCCCCACCGCGGCGATCCAATACGACAAAGCTGGTCGAGGCCGGCAGCGGCGGCAATGCGGCGCCGCGCGCCTGGGCGGCCGCGGCCTCGCTCGCCTGGCCGGCCTGCTGGACGGCGTTAGGGTCGTGCGCAAGCACGTCGAAAGCGGCCGCGGTCGGGGGTCCGCCATCTGCGGGTAGGGGCAGGAAAGCAACATGGTCATGCCCGGCGTCGCGGTCGAGGACGGGCAGCAGAGCCGGGCGGGCCTGGCGCAAATCGGCGACGCTGATCGGGCCGCCGGCCAGGGCGGTCGCCTCGGCCAGCTTATGACCAAGCAGGCCCATATACATGTCGCCCACGCCCACGGTGCGGATCTGCGCCAGCGTGCCGCCGAGTTCAGGCTGCTGGAGGCGGCCCCCCTCGGTCAGCGGCGTGCCGTCGGGCGCGAAAACGGCGCGGGCGGTGAGATCGGAGGTGAGCGGGCCGGCGACCGTGGCGAGATCGTTGGCGAGCGCGCGGCTGACCGAAAAACCGAAGCGCGCGGCCTGTTCTGCGGGGGCGACGAGTTCGGCAAAGTTCTGCGACCCGTAGCGCGCGCTGAGCAAATAGAGGCCCCGCGCCAGCATGGGCACCGCAGCGGGCCGGTCGCCGGCGCGGGTGGCCGGCGCGGGCGGGATGAACAGGATGGCCTCGGGCACGCCCTTGTTCGGGGTGTTGGTGCCGGGCTGGTAGGCGAGGCAGGCGCCGCCGCCGCCGAGTGAGGCACGCGATGGCAGGGTGACCGCGAGCATGAAGCCAAGCGTGACCGCAGCATCGGCCGCGTTGCCGCCCAAAGCCAGGACCTGCTTGGCGGCGAGTGCCGCGCGGGGTTCGTCCGCGACCGCGCCGCCGATGAAGCCGCTGATGATCTTGGGCCCGTTGTTGTCGCTGCCGACGATCGTGTTCTTGACCGCGGAGACGGCGCCGCAGCCCGATAGCGAAAGGGAGATCGCCAGGGATACGGGAAGACGCAACCGACTATTTAATGAAACCACCGCGGCCGACACTCCCAGACAGGGGCTGGGATTACTCGGCTTGGCAGAGGAAGGCAAAGACCCGAAAGGCCAAAATTGATGACGGGGGGTCTGGGGGGGATGGCACATCCCCCCCAGCTTTTTCCTAACTTATCTGACAATTACCGAAGGAGCGTCATGACAGTCTCGGCAAACATCCGCGGCGCGTCCCCATCCTCCGCCTGCGGTGGATCGACGCCGTCATCTCCGCCGTGCAGGACGATGGCGGGAACGGTGATGGCGGGCTGGCCAGCCAGGCGGTCTTCGAGCGCGTCGAAGGCCGGATCGCCGGGCACACCGCCGAAGCGGTGGCGGTAGGAGTGGATCACCACGTCGATGAAGTCCGGGTTGTCGAAGGCTGCGACGGTTCGGGCGAACGTTGCGTCATCGAAAGCCCATGCCGGCGACCACAGGCGCCAGAGCAGGCGGCACAGCTCGGCCCGGTTGGCTGCCAGGCCGGCGCGCCCGCGTTCCGTGCGGAAATAGTGCTGATACCACAGGCGGTGCTCCTTCTCCGGTGGGGCCGGTTCCTCTCCCCCGGCGAGGTTGTGGATGTTGTAGCCGGTGCCGCAGCTCAGCAGACCCCTTGCCCGCTCCGGCCAGAGTGCGGCCACGACGCAGGCGGCGCGGCCACCCCAGTCAAAGCCGGCGAGCACCGCATCGGGGATTTCCAGTGCATCCATGAACGAGAGCAGGTCAGCGCCCAGGGCGGCTTGCTGGCCAGAGCGCGGTGTGTCGGCGTGCAGGAACGCCGTGGCCCCATAGCCGCGCAGGAAGGGGATCAGACACCATTTGCCTTCGGCCGCCAGATGTGCCGCCACGGCGTCGTAAGCGTGCACGTCGTAGGGGAATCCGTGTAGCAGAATGATCGGTATTCCGCCTGGGGGTCCGATCTCCCGATAGGCGACGTTCAGAACCCCTGCGCTGATGTTTCTCACCTAAATCCTCCTTTATTGACGTCCATGCTCCGCCTGACTGAAATCAAGCTTCCCCTGGATCATCCATCCGCTGCCCTGCGCGCCGCCGCCGCCGCGCAGCTCGGCGTCGCTGAGTCAGACATCCTGACCCTGCACGTCTTTCGCCATGGCGTGGACGCCCGCAAACGAGGGCGGATCGCGCTGGTCTATACGCTGGATGTGGAGGTGGCCGACGAAGCGCACGTGCTGGCGCGGCATGCGGGCTCGCCGCGGATAGGGGCGGCGCCGGACATGACGTACCACCACGTCGCGCGCGCGCCGGCCGGCGGGTTCGCGCGCCCGATCGTCATCGGCGCGGGGCCGTGCGGGTTGTTTGCCACGCTCACGCTTGCGCAAATGGGATTTCGCCCGATCCTGCTGGAGCGCGGCACGATCGTGCGCGAACGCACGCGGGACACGTTCGCACTATGGCGCAAATCGGTGCTGAACCCGGAAAGCAACGTGCAATTCGGCGAGGGCGGCGCCGGCACGTTTTCCGACGGCAAGCTCTGGTCGGGCATCCGAGATCCTGCCCATTTGGGCCGCCGCGTGCTGGAGGAATTCGTCCGTGCGGGCGCGCCTGCGGAAATACTGACCGCGGCCAAGCCGCATATCGGCACGTTCCGGCTCGTCTCCATGGTCGAGTCCATGCGCGAGACAATCGAGGCGCTGGGAGGGGAATATCGTTTCGGCACGCGGGTGGAGGCGCTGCTGCTGGATGCGAACCGCAGCATCGCAGGCGTGCGCCTGGCCAGTGGCGGCGAAATCGCCACGCGGCACGTGGTGCTGGCGCCTGGACATTCGGCGCGCGATCTATTCGCATCCCTAGCCCAGCTGGGCGTGCATCTGGACAAGAAGCCGTTTTCCATCGGCGTGCGCATCGAACATCCGCAAGGTATGATCGATGCGGCGCGCTGGGGGCGTGACGCGGGCAATCCCGCGCTGGGTGCGGCCGATTACAAGCTGGCGCATCATTGCAAGAATGGACGCAGCGTCTACAGCTTTTGCATGTGTCCGGGCGGGACCGTGGTGGCGGCGGCATCCGAGCCCGGCCACCTGGTGACTAATGGCATGAGCCAGTATTCGCGCGCCGAACGGAATGCCAATGCCGGCATCGTCGTGGGCATCGATCAGGCCGATTATCCGGGACACGTTCTGGCGGGTATGGATTTCCAGCGCCATTGGGAGGAGCGGGCATTTGCGGTTGGCGGCGGCAATTATGCAGCACCTGCGCAAACGGTGGGGGATTTTATGGCCCGGCGGCCGAGCACGGCGCTGGGATCGGTCGTGCCGTCCTACAAGCCGGGCGTGACACCCGCGGACCTGGCGCAATGCCTGCCCGATTTCGCCGTAGCCGCCATTCGCGAGGCTCTGCCGGCGTTCGGCCGCCGCCTTGCGGGGTTTGATCGGGCGGATGCGGTGATGACGGGCGTGGAGACGCGCACTTCCTCGCCCATTCGGATCACGCGCGGGGCGGATATGGTCAGCCTGAATACGCCAGGGCTTTATCCGGCGGGCGAGGGTGCGGGGTATGCGGGGGGGATATTGTCGGCCGGCGTGGACGGGATACGGGCGGCAGAGGCAGTGGGGGTGAGTTTGGCTGGTTGAGCCCGGCGCTGCCCGTCCCGCCGCATTCCGCAGCGGCCTTGGCTGGGGAGCGAACTTCATGCCACGGCTTCAGAAATGACCAACCACTCACTGACCCCCGAATTTGCGAATTGGATAGTCGACGTATGGAAAAAGTCTGGTTGATTACGGGAAGTGGAAGTGGATTGGGGCGCAATATTGCAGAAGCCGCTCTGCTGGCGGGCGATCGCGTCGTAGCGGGGGCACGCAGGCTGCAAGAACTCGATGTTCTAGTGGAACAGTACGGTGAGCGCATCAGCCCGGTGAAGCTGGAGGTTCGCGACGAAGCGGCCGCAAAAGCCGCGGTGCAGAGAGCGGTAGACGCTTATGGGCGGCTGGACGTGCTGGTGAATAACGCTGGTTATCAAGTCAACGCCCCATTTGAACAGATGACACCGGAGGCGTTCCGCGACGTCATCGAGACTTGCCTGTTTGGCGTGGTTTACACAACCAGTGCAGCAGTGCCGATCATGCGAAAGCAGAAGAGCGGGCACATCTTCCAGGTGTCATCGATCGGCGGCCGCATGACGATACCGGGTAATTCTGCGTACCACGCAGCGAAATGGGCGGTGGGCGGCTTTAGCGATTCGCTCGCCGACGAAGTTGCTCCCTTTGACGTCAAGGTATGTACCCTGGAGCCGGGCGGCATGCGCACGAACTTCAAGCATAGGGCGAGCGAGACGATGCCGCCGCGTATGCCTGAGTATGCCATGTCGGTCGGTCCGACCTACAAGATGATGACGGCCGAGTATGGCAGCGCGGCAAGCAATCCGAAAAAAATTGCCGATATCGTTGTGAAGCTGTCCGCTACACAAGATGTTCCGAAGCGGCTGATCCTCGGCAAGGATGCGCAGGCGTACGTCAAGCAAGGTGAGGCAGCACGTGCGGAGGAGGCGACAAAGTTCCGCGACCTGACGCTATCGGCGGGAATCTTGGGAGCGAACAATGTGAGCTGATGCCAAACTGGCCAGTGGCGAGAGGTCCAGCTCCGCGTTGGAAGAGGTTCTAAGGACTTGTCCTTAGCGGCGTCCGGGGGCTGAGCCCCTGGCCTTCCACCTGTCTGCTGTCACGAAGTTGCCCTTGATTTTGCGCTAATTACCAGGCACCGCTTCCCCAGCCTTCCTTAACACGGCCAGCGCACACTGCGCCCCATGGACCGCCATACCCTCCTCCGCCGCGGCGCCCACGCCTACGCGCAAGGCCAACTGGCCAAAGCCGAAGCCTTCTACCTCGCCATCCTGGCCGCCACGCCAAGGGACGCCGAGACGCTGAGCAACCTGGCCGCAGTTCGCAACACCGCCCAATGCCACGATGCGGCGGTCGAAACATGCCAGGTCGCTCTGCGCATCCAGCCGGGCTACTGGCCGGCGCTGGCCAATCTGGGCAACGCGCTGCACCACCAGCAGCGTCACGAGGAGGCGGTCGGCGCCTACCATCTGGCGCTCGCCGGCAATCCGGCCCACGCCAGCAGCTGGACCAATCTCGGCGTGGCGCTGAATGAAATGCAGCGCATGCCCGAAGCCCTGCTGGCGCACGACACGGCGCTGAGTCTGGCGCCGGCAGACCCGCAAATTCGCACCAACCGCGCCATGGCGCGGCTGATGGCGGGCGATTACCTCCAGGGCTTTGCCGAGTTCGAAGCACGGTGGGCGACGCCCAGCATGGCCCCGCATGGCATGGCCGCACCCGCCTGGACGGGCCAGGACCCGGCCGGGCGCACCATCCTGATCCACCAGGAAGGCGGCTACGGCGATACCATCCAGTTCATCCGCTATGCCCCGCTTCTGGCGGCGCACGGCGCGCGGGTGGTCGCACGCGCACAGGCGCCGCTGCTGGGTCTGCTGGCCCGCAGCATGCCGGGCGTCAGCTTCATCGCCGAGGCGGACCCCCTGCCCGGGCATGACCTGCACTGTCCGATGCTCAGCCTGCCGCATCGCTTCGCCACGACGATCGAGAGCGTGCCCCGCAAGGTGCCTTACCTGCACGCCAGCCCGCAGAAAACGGCGGCCTTTGCCGAACGCCTGGGCCGCGGCAAAGCCCTGCAGGTGGGCCTGGTCTGGGCGGGCGCGCCGCTGTTCGGCATGGCGGAATTTCGCGCCATGAACCATCGCCGCTCGGCACCGCTGGCCGCCTTCGCGCCGCTGGCCGATATTCCCGGCCTGCGCCTGGTCAGCCTGCAATTGGGCGAGGCTGCAAGCGAAGCGCCGGCTGCCTTCGATCTGCTCGATACCATGGGCAAGATTGCCGATTTCGACGATACTGCCGCAATCATTGCGAACCTGGACCTGGTCATTGCGGTGGATACCGCCGTGGCGCATCTGGCCGGCGCGCTGGGCGTGCCTGTCTGGGTGCTTTCTCGCTACGATGCGTGCTGGCGCTGGCTGGCCGGGCACAGCGAGTGCCCGTGGTATCCGACGATGCGCCTGTTCCGTCAAAAACGGGCGGGGGATTGGCGGGCGCTGATAGAAGAGGTCGCCACGCAATTGCGGGCGTGCACCGCAACACCCCCCGAACGCGCCACGATGGCCGGATTTTCCGATCTGCTCATCAAGTTCTAAAGGTTGTCCCGCAACGGCCGTATTCCGCCGTCCCTGGAGAACCTGATGCGCCGATTTCTCATCCTGGTATTGCTCTGCGCGGCCGCGCCTTACCCCAGCGATATCCCCACGACTTTCAAGCCCGCGGACGCCAGCTTCGACTTCGCCCGGCGCGTCACCATGATCCCCATGCGCGACGGCACCAAGCTCAACACCGTCATCCTGATCCCGCGCGGCGCCGCTCATGCGCCGATGCTGCTGGAGCGCACGCCCTACGGCGCCGAAAAAGCCGCCGCCCGTACCGCCAGCCCGAACCTGGCTGCCAATCTCGGCAGCGGCAACGACGTGATCGTGCAAGCCGGCTACATCCGCATCTACCAGGACGTGCGCGGAAAATATGGCAGCGAGGGCGATTACGTCATGAACCGGCCCTTCGCCGGCCCGCTGAACCCCACGGCCGTGGACCATGCCACCGACACCTACGACACGATAGACTGGCTGGTGAAGAACGTGCCCGAAAGCAACGGCCGCGTCGGCATCATCGGCACGTCCTATGACGGGTTCACCGCACTCGCCGCACTGATCCACCCTCACCCGGCGCTGAAAGTCTCCGTCCCCATCGCGCCCATGGTCGATACCTGGATGGGTGACGACTGGTTTCACAACGGCGCCTTCCGCCAGGAGATGACCAGCTACGTCTACACACAGGAAGCCAGCAAGAACAGCAGCCTGGAATGGTGGAGCGGCTACTATGACGAGTACAGCGAGTTCCTGACGGCAGGATCCGCGGGCGAGATGGGCCGTCTGCATGGCCTGGATCAGCTCGGCTTCTGGAACAAGCTGACAGCGCACCCGGCCTATGACGCTTTCTGGCAGGGCCAGGCGCTCGACAAGTTGCTGGCGGCGCAAGGTGTCAGCGTGCCGACGCTCCTCGTCGACGGGCTGTGGGATCAGGAGGACATCTACGGTGCCCCCGCCGTCTGGCGCGCGGTGCACCCGCGCGATGCCAATCACCTCGTCCACCTCGTCATGGGGCCGTGGCGGCACGGCGGCAGCAATGGGGATGGCAGCGCGCTTGGCCCCATCCATTTCGACGGCGACACGGGCGCATGGTTCCGCCGCCACGTTCTGCTGCCTTTCCTGGACCAGTATCTGAAGGACGGCGCGCCGGACGCGCAGACGCCGCCCGTGCTGGCTTACGAAACCGGTGCGGACACCTGGCAGCATTATGACGACTGGCCGCAAAGCTGCGCCCATGGCTGTCCGGCCACGTCCCGCCCGCTCTACCTGCTTCCTGGCGCAGGATTGGCCTTTGCCAAGCCGGCCGACGAGCATCACCCGTTCGACGAATACGTTTCCGACCCCGCCCGGCCTGTGCCCTACCGCATCCGCCCTGATCGTTCGATCTACGCAAAGGACAGCACCTGGCGGGCCTGGCTGGTAGATGACCAGCGGGAGTTTGCCACGCGGCCGGACGTGCTGACCTACACCTCCGCCGTGTTACGCGCTCCGGTGCGTCTGGCCGGCCAGCCGGTGGCGCATTTGTATGCGGCCACCAGCGGCACGGATGCGGATTGGGTGGTCAAGCTGATCGACCTCTATCCGGACGAAGTGGCCAGCCAGCCCGAGCTCGGCGGCTATCAGTTGATGATGGCCGCCGACATCCTGCGCGGGCGCTACCGCACCGATTTTGCCAAGCCGGCGCCGATCGAGCCGGGCAAGGTGCTGCCCTACACGCTGGCTTTGCCGCAGGTGAACCATACGTTTCTGCCTGGGCACCGCATCATGGTGCAGATCCAGTCAACGTGGTTTCCGCTGTATGACCGAAATCCGCAGAGCTATGTAGCCAACATCTTTTTTGCAAAGGCCGGGGATTATCGGGGCGCTACGCAGCGCGTTTATCATGCACCTGACGCGGCGAGTTTTGTCGAGCTGCCTGTTTTGCCGTGAGGTGCAAAAGCCTGGGGGAGATGTGCCATCCCCCCCAGACCCCCCGTCGATTATAGGACCTCGCCTCAAATAATGACGGGGGGTCTGGGGGGGATGGCACATCTCCCCCAGGTCTTCAGCCCTTCACTCGATCGCCCTGTGCCACCCCCCCCAGACCCTCGTAGATTTAGTGCTGATGCTCAATTTCTTGCGTGGATTAACTTCACGTGTGTAGTATTATACCGTCTGAAGTGATGGAATACCGTGACCTTCCTCGACAATGCGACACAACCGCGGGCGCCGGCCATCTTCCAGGTGGAGGATTGGTGGGCCGTCGCGGTAGGGCTGGGCCTTATACTTGCCGCCTGGGCAGCCTATGCTGGCGGGTCAAGCTTGGCCTGGCTGGCAGTGACGCCGCCAAAATGGACCACCTTGGCTCAGCTGGGCGCGCATTTCACCGCTTGCTGGCCGCGCTATCTGGCGCAATTCGTATTGTGGCTGGCAATCGTCTCGGCGGCGTTCGCAGCGTTGGGCTATCGGCTGCGCAACACGGTGCCGGCCTTCGTCTTTCTCTACGTGGCGTCCGTCGTCATCTTCGCCCTCGGGCAATGGGCCTCGGCCATCAAGTATAATCTGGAGCCGCCTCTGGTGGCACTCGTGGCCGGCTTGCTGATCGCCAATCTGGGTGTGTTGCCGCGGTGGCTCGACGCGGGTTTCAGGGTCGAATTCTACATCAAGCTCGGCGTCACCCTCCTTGGCGCCACAATCCCGTTTTCGCTGATCCTTTGGGCGGGTCCTGTCGCATTGCTGCAGGCCTCGATCGTGTCAGTGGTGACGTTCGGCGTGATTTTTGCCGTGGCGCGCCGGCTCGGGATCGTTCCACGGTTTGCTGCCGTCCTGGGCGTGGGCGGCGCTGTGTGTGGAGTATCGGCCGCCATCGCCATCGCGGCGGCGGTCGGCGCACGACGGCAGGATGTGGCGATAACGATTTCCATCGTCGTGCTGTGGGCGATCGCCATGATTTTTGCATTGCCTTACGCGGCGGCGGCGTTTGGCTTGCCGGCCGGCGTCGGCGGCGCATGGATCGGCACGTCCGAATTTGCCGATGCTGCGGGTATTGCCGCCGCCTCGGCTTATGCCGGCATGGCACCGCATGCGACCGGCGTGCCGGCCGATCAGTCGGTGGCGGCCTTCACGCTGATGAAGGTCGTTGGCCGAGACATGTGGATCGGTGTCTGGGCCGTCGGGCTGTCGATCGTTGCAACGACTCGTTGGGAGAGCACCGCGGTTGCAAGTAGCACCAGCGCGCGCGACATCTGGCGCCGTTTCCCAAAATTCGTTATCGGTTTTCTTCTCGCCTCCATATTCATCACCTTGGTGGCGCAGAGCGCGGGGCATACAGCTTACGGCCGTGCCGTCACGCCCGCACTCGTCACGCCGATCAAGAATTTCCGCACCTGGGCATTTGCATTCGGCTTTCTCAGTATCGGCCTGACGACCAGGCTGCGTGAGCTTGCCGGCGTCAGCGCGAAGCCGTTGGCAGCCTTTAGCGTGGGCGTTGCGATTAACGTCGTGCTAGGCTTCATCCTTTCCGTTTGGGTGTTCGGCGGCTATTGGGCCTCACTTGGAAAATGAGCGGTTCCCCAGCATGCGCCGTGTGCACGTTCTTCGAATGCAAGCCGATGCAGTTGGAGCGGCGTTTGCCGGGACTTGCGATATTGAGCTCGGCGCATGGCGCTGCACGGAGCAACGATGGCGTGTGTTCGTGCCTAGACCTGCACGTATCGCCCGATTCCCGTTGCGTTCAATTCGAGCCAGCGTTGCGCGCATTGTAAGTCACGTGTGGAAATCTGGGCGAAGCTGGAGGGGCTGTCAGTTCCAGATTCAAGAGCGTGTTGACCCACACGTGGCGCCAATGCAAAATCATCGCGGTCAGCGAGGGGAACGCGCAAGATGCAAACGACGCTCGTCATAGCCCTCCTGGTCGGCGTCATTGCCGGCGCCAAGCCGGCTGCCGCAAAAAACCTGATCAAGGATGGCGGCTTCGAGGCGCCGCCCACGCCTGACGGCTCCTATGTCAACTATGACGAGGGATCGACATTTGGCCCCTGGTCCGTAGTTGGCTCGTCGGGAAACGTAGACACCGTTTCAACTGACTTCACGCAAAACGGCTTTACGTTCAAGGCCAGGAGCGGGAAAGCCTGGATGGACCTGACAGGAACCTCCAACTCCGCAACCGGCGTGTCGCAGACCGTCAAAACGGTTTCCGGGACCACCTACACGCTGAGCTTCTGGGTCGGCAACGTCTATGACCCCACAGGCATTTTCGGTATCACCAGCACGGTCGACGTTTATGATGGGAGCACGCTTTTGGTGCAGGCGGTGAATTCAAAGAAAGGCAAGAACAACAACTTGGTCTGGCAGAAATTCTCGGTGAACTTCACGGCGACCGCAAGCACGACGGTTCTGAGCTTCATCAACGGCGATCCCGCCAACGATACCGCCAACGGGCTTGACGACGTCAGCCTGGCCCCTGCCGGCGAGGCCGAACATGTGGCGCTGGCGCAAGGTCTTTTCGCCAGGTGAAGATTGGGGAGATATGACTGACGTATACGTCAGTCACCCAAACCCCCCGTCAATCATCGCGTTAACCGCCTGCCCTAATCGGACGAGCCCGAGATGCTAGCAAGGCGCCTGCAAGATATCCTCCTGATCTCGGCCTTGGCCGCCCTGGGCCTGGCCTTTGCCAAGGACGAGCCCGCGCCCGCCCAATCCGGCCAGCCGCGCGCCTCCAGCCGCAAGCCCGTCAAAGGCGGCAGCGGCGCAAACACGGCCGCAACCGGCCGCCAGGCCAAAAAACCCAGCGACATTCCGGCCAAAGGCTGGGTGCAAATCGCCAAACGTGTCTACGGCCGGTTCGGTGACGACCTCGTCATGGCCAATGCCGCCGGCGTCACCTTCTATTCGCTGCTCGCGATCTTCCCCGCCATTGCCTCGCTGATTTCACTCTACGGTTTGATCGCAGACCCCTCCACCATCGGCCAGCACCTCTCGCTTGCCGCCGGCGTGGTGCCGGAGGGCGGGATGCAGATCATCGGCGACCAGGTCAAAAGCCTCACCTCGGCCCCGCAAAAGGCGCTCGGCCTGGGGGCCGCCATCGGCATACTGACATCGCTCTGGAGTGCCAACGCCGGCATGAAGGCGCTTTTTGACGCGCTCAACGTCGTCTATGAGGAGCGCGAGAGCCGCAGCTTCATCCGCCTCACGCTGACATCGCTCGCCTTTACCCTGGGTGCGCTCGCCTTTGTCATTCTTGCCATTACAACAGTCGTCGTGCTGCCGGCGGTATTGAGCTTCGTGGGCATCGGCGCTCTGCCGGATGTGCTTCTCAAAATCTTGCGCTGGCCGGTAATGCTGGCGGCCATCGCCTTCCTGCTCGCCTTCATCTACCGCTACGGCCCAAGCCGGGCGCGCGCGCAGTGGCGCTGGCTGAGCTGGGGCAGCGCCTTTTCCGCCCTGGTGTGGGTCATCGCCTCACTTGGCTTTTCCTTCTACGTGTCCAATTTCGGCAATTACAACAAGACCTATGGCTCGCTGGGGGCTGCGATAGGCTTCATGACGTGGATCTGGATATCTTCGATGATCGTGCTGATCGGCGCGGAGCTGAATGCGGAGATGGAGCATCAGACCGAGCGCGATACGACTGCCGGGCCGGTAAAGCCGCTGGGGGCGCGTGGGGCCACCAAGGCGGATAACGTGGCTGCGGGTTGAAAGCAAGGAAAGCGGTCCTTTTTTGAGAAAAGGACCAAAAAACTTTTATCCGTTAGGCATCATAGGCCGTGAGAGGCGAGCCACGTTGTAATGTCGTTGTCGACCATTCCGGGACGCTGGAACATGCTGGCGTGGGCCGCAGCAGGCACCACATCTAATGTAGCACCCGGAATCGCGCCTGCCAGCATCTGCGAAATCGGCAATGGATAAACGGTATCATCCTGGCCGCAGATTACCAGCGTCGGCACGTTGATAGTGCTAAGAAGGGACGTGTAGTCCGGCCGCGTTGCCAAGGCATGGCCGCCGCCTGCAACACCTTTCGGGCCCGCGGAATCAACGATCGTTGTCAGTTGCATGCCCAATTGCGGCTCCGCGGCGAGTGCCTCGCCGGTCACCATCACGCCGACGACCGAGGGCGCAATCGAAGGCACGCCCAGTTTCTCCGCCTGGCGCCCATAGGCCGGCCATTCCGCCATTTCCACGATCGAGGCGGCGGCAGGGTTCGTGTCAAACAGGATCATGCCCTTGAATACCGAGGGTTGCAGGCGATACATATCCAGCGTGATTTGCCCGCCCATGGAATGGCCGCCGATGATGGCGGTTGACACACCAAGATGGGTCAGCAAGGCCAACATATCGGCTGCGTAGTGGTCATCCGTCTGCTTGTTGTTGCCCGTCGTGCTTTGGCCGAAGCCGGGCAGATCGGGTATGATGACGGTGTGCGTCTGGGAAAGCACGTTGACCTGACCGTTGAACAGGGCGCCCGCGAGCGGAAAGCCGTGTATCACGAGAATCGCCGGGCCACTGCCTGCGACGTGGTAATAGATCGTGTCCCCGCCTGTCTGGAAGCTTCCCGTTTGCACGGTAGCAGGCGGTGATTGCGATTCCTGCGCATGGAGCGCTGGCGTGATCGCCGTGGCGCCGAGGGCGACACAAAGAAAGAGGGCTGATTTGAAGGTCAAGGACGTTGCTCCGGATTGGCCATTGGCAGTTTTGCCAAGCGCCGCCCGTGTAGCGGTCCGGCAACGTGGACGTTCCGACACGATTGTGCGAGTATGCAGCGGGCTTTCAGCGCTTAAAGGATGGCCGGGGGTTTGGGGGCTGGCGTATACGCCAGCCACATTCCCTCAGCTCTTCCTTTGTAGGCTCCGGTGTAGGCTCCGGCTTGTCCCTAAGCGCCCCCTTCATCGGCCGCCCCATCTCCACCTGCCTGCTGGCCATCGCCGTCCTCCTCGCGCGGCGCGCTGGGCTACAACGCGCCACGCGTCTTTGGCCTGCCCAGACCTTAATGCACTTGCCTACGTGTCCGCCCTGGGCATGATCCGCGGCTGGCCATGTTGATGGCACCTCTGGTTGGAAAGAAGACCTGACCATGGCAGATGATCCGGCAAGCCACCGGCCGAACTTCACGGCGGCAAACAACGCCTACCTCAAAATTGCCGATCCGGCGATGTTCAAGCGCAAGGTCGGCGGCCATGTCGATGACACGCGTGGCGCCACCCAGTGGCTGACCGATACCTGCACTCTGCGGCTGAGCCGCGCCTTAACTTATTCCGATTGTCCCATACCGAATAACGCGCCCGGCCTGCGCACTGTTCATGGTGGGGACAAGCTGAATTATGCGTATGCCGTGCAGGAATTCCATCGCTGGATTATTGGGAGGTTTGGACGCCCGGACATTGAGGTGAAGGGCGCGCCCGTGGCCAGGGACAAATTTGCCAGCCACAAGGGGCTGATTATCTTTGACATAAAGTTTGGCAACAATCCCGGCATGAGCTGGGGCGCGCAGGGCCACGCAGATCTATGGGACGGCAACATGTTCTATGACGAGTTGTGGGGGATCACCAATTCGGGCCGCGATTTCTTCCAGATAGTCTCAGCCGTCCCGTTGTGGTTTTTGGCCGGCCCCGGAACAGTGGGCGCATGACACTGTTTCTACGCGCCCGTTCGGTCTGCATTATCCTGGCAACAATGCCTTTGCTGGCCTTGGCGCAACCCCAACCCACCATCCCCTCGCACGCGCCAGGCGTGTCAGTCACGCAAAAGATTCGCGGAGGCGCTGTCACAATATCCCTGCTCGCGGGCGGCAATACGCCGTTGTTGGTCGTTCGGCTCGTAAGCCCCCCGCAACCGGCTTCCGGTCTTTCGAACGACGAGATCGTTACTGCAATTGGTAACATGCTTGACAGCTTGGCGGCACAGCACGGCCTGCCGATGCGCTTGATGATCCAGCTCGGCTCGCTTGAGCCACTTTTTATTCAGCAGTTGCAAGCGCGTCTCTCACAGCCCAATGCGAATTGGAACCCGCGCACTGGCAATGCGCGGCGTGGATCGGCATACTCAACTTTGCCGGGCGAGGCGCTGGCCTCCATTGAGGGTACGGCGCTTGGCCGAGCCTTTACGCAGCGGGGATATCGCTTGTCTGCCGGCGAGGCTGCCGAACATGTCAAAATTGGCCTTGTGCCTGGCCGGGGCAGCGCGCGTTTGCCGGTCTGGATCGGGTATCTGCCGGTGTTGGCAATGCGGGAGTAGTGTTGGGTGACCGGCCACCTCTGCCATCGACCTACTAACCCCCAGCCAACGCGCGACAGACTTCTCGTCCGTTCTCCGCCGGCTGCTCATAACCGGGCCGCAAGCCAACTGGTCTTTGCCTAACAACCAAACTGCCGCATGGTCCCGCAGGTAGGACATACAAACAGACTGGCAAGCGTCGGGGCCGCGCAGAAAAAGCTGGCTCGCACCACAGCCGCCAAAGACCGTTGTACTCAGTTCCCCCCCTTTCCTCCGCAGGCCGTCGCCACGTGTCCATCAGCGCCCCCTTTATCGCCCGCCCCATCGCCACCTGCCTGCTGGCGATTGCCGTCTTGCTAGGCGGCGCGCTGGGCTACAACGCCCTGCCCGTCTCCGCCCTGCCCCAGGTCGATTTCCCCACGATCGTCGTGACCACGCTCTATCCGGGCGCCGGCGCGGAGACGATGTCCACGCTGGTCACCGCACCCATTGAACGCCAGATGGGCCAGATAAATGGCCTGACCACGATGCAGAGCAGCTCGGCCGCCGGCGTAAGCCAGGTGACCCTGCAATTCGACCTGTCGCGCGGAATGGATGGCGCGGCGCAGGACGTGCAGTCGGCGATTAACTCCGCACAGGGCGTGCTGCCCTCCACCCTGCCTTATCCGCCCACCTATGCGCGCGTGAACCCGGCCGACGCGCCCATTTTCAGCATCGCGCTCACCAGCGACACGCTGCCGATCGACGAGGTGGCGGACGCTGCCGACACCACCATGCAGCCCAAGCTCGCCCAGCTCGAGGGTGTGGGCCGCGTCTCCGTGCAAGGGGGCCTGAAACCCGCGATCCGCGTGCGGCTCGATCCCGGGCGGCTGGCCGCCTACGGTCTGTCGATGGAGGACGTGCGCACCTCCGTCGCCAACGCCAATGTCAGCGGGGCGAAGGGCGGCTTCGACGGCAAGCGCCTGTCCTACGCGCTGGACGCCAATGACCAGCTCGTCTCGCCGGCGGCCTATGCCAGCCTGGTGATCGCCTGGCGCAATGGGGCGGCCGTGCGCATCTCCGATGTGGGCTCGGTCGTGCACGGCGTGGAGAACGATCGCGTCGCCGCCTGGTATCAGGGCCACCCTGCCGTGTTGCTGGACGTGCAGCGCCAGCCGGGGGCCAACATCGTCGGCACCGTGGCCCATGTGCGGGACGCGCTGCCCGATCTGCAGCGCAGCCTGCCGCCGGGCATCAATCTGCAAATCTCGGCCGATCGCACGCAGACCATCCGCGCCTCGGTCGCGGACGTGCAATGGACGCTGCTGCTGGCGATGGTGCTGGTGGTTGCGGTGATCTTTCTGTTCCTGCGCTCCTGGCGCGCCACGGTCATTCCGGCGATCGCCCTGCCGCTGTCGCTGATCGGCACCTTCGGCGTCATGTCGTGGTTGGGCTTCGGGCTGGACAACCTTTCGCTGATGGCGCTGACCGTAGCCTCGGGCTTTGTCGTGGATGACGCCATCGTCATGATCGAAAACGTGGTGCGCTATATCGAGGAAGGCGTGCCCCCGATGCAGGCCGCCTACCGTGGTGCCGCGCAAATCGGCTTTACCATCGTTTCGCTGACTGTTTCCCTGGTCGCCGTCTTTATCCCCCTGCTGTTCATGGGCGGCGTCGTCGGGCGGCTGTTCCGCGAATTCGCCATAACACTTTCGGTGGCGGTCATCGTCTCGGCGGTGATTTCGCTGACGCTGACGCCGATGATGTGCGCACGCCTGCTGCGCCCCGTTTCCTTGAACGCCAAGCCCAGCCGCACCGACCGAGCGTTTACACGTCTGCTCGCCGCCTATCGCCGCAGCCTGGTCTTCACGCTGCGCCACAACAACGCGGTGCTGCTGGTCGCCGTGCTGACGCTGGCGGGCACGTGCCTGCTCTACGTCATCGTGCCCAAGGGCTTCCTGCCGCAGCAGGACACCGGCGCCATTGTTGCCACGACGGAGGCGGCGCAGAACATTTCCTTGTCATCGATGACCACGCTGCAGCAACGCGCGGCCACCATCGTGCAGGCCGATCCGGCGGTCGCCGGCGTGGCCTCGTTGATCGGCGCGGGCACGGCCAACCCCACGCCGAACGCCGGGCGGCTGGCCATTACGCTCAAGCCTCGCCGGCAACGCGCCTCGGCACCTGCCGTCATCGCGCGCTTACAGGCCAAGCTCGCCGGGATTGCCGGGTTGAACACCTACATGCAGCCGGTGCAGGACATCCAGATCGGCGCGCGCGTCAGCCGCACCCAGTATCAATACACGCTGGTCGATACTGATGGCGCCGAGCTCGCCACCTGGCTGCCGCGTCTGACCGACCGCCTGCGCGCCTCGCCTCTGTTGAGCGACGTCACCTCCGACCAGCAGGATAGCGGCTTTGCCACCGAAATCGTCGTTGATCGGGATGCGGCCACGCGACTGGGTGTCACGATGCAGGCGATCGAGGACGTGCTGTATGACGCTTTCGGCCAGCGCCAGATCAGCACGATTTTCAGCCAATCCAACCAGTATCGCGTGGTCATGCAGGCCGATGCGCCGTGGATTGCCGACCCTGCCTCGCTGCTGCGCCTGCGTGTGCCTGGCACGGTTGCCTCCATCGGCGCCAATGGGGCCGCGGCCACAGCCTCGACCACGGTTGCCACGACCAATACCGTGGCGCAGGTGCCGCTGACCGCGCTGGCGCATCTGGTGCGGCGGACGGCGCCGCTGGTTATTACCCACCAGGGGCAGTTTCCGGCGGCGACAATCAGCTTCAACGTGCGGCCCGGCGCCTCGCTGGGCGAGGCGGTGAGCGCGGTGCAGGCGGCGGAGGCCGATATCGGCCTGCCTGATACCATCTCCGGCAGCTATGCCGGCGATGCGGCCGAATTCCAGCGCTCGCTGGCCGCGGAGCCGTATCTGATTCTGGCCGCTGTTGCGGTCATCTACATCGTGCTTGGTGTGCTCTACGAAAGCTTCATCCATCCGATTACGATTCTCTCCACGCTGCCTTCTGCGGGCATTGGCGCATTGCTGGCGCTGATGCTGACCGGCTCGGACCTCTCCATCGTGGCGCTGGTGGGCATCGTGCTGCTGATGGGGATCGTGAAAAAGAACGGCATCCTGGTGGTCGATTTTGCGCTTGATGCCGAGCGGACGCGCGGGCTTTCGCCCGAGGAAGCGGCGCTGGAAGCCTGCGTGCTGCGCTTTCGCCCGATCATGATGACGACCGCGGCGGCGCTGCTCGGCGCGCTGCCGCTGGTGCTGGGCAACGGCACCGGCAGCGAGTTGCGCTGGCCACTGGGGGTGACGATCTGTGGCGGGCTGCTGCTGAGCCAGGCGATTACGCTTTATACGACGCCGTCTATTTACGTGGCGTTCGAGCATTTGCGCGCGCGCCGGTCGCGTGGGCGGGTGTTGCGGCCTGTGGCGGCGGAGTAAGGCAAGTGCGAAGCCAAGATTGGGGGAGATGTGCCATCCCCCCCAAACCCCCCGTCATATATTTAAATCGAGTCAAAATTGATGCCGGGGGGTCTGGGGGGGATGGCTTCATCCCACCCAGCCTTTCTTTTTTCTGCAGCGCCGCAGCGTGAACTTCTCCGCACCCTTCATAGCGCGGCCGGTCGCGACCATCCTGCTCTCCATCGGCCTGTTCGTGGCCGGCGCGGTCGCCTACCTGTTTCTGCCCGTGGCCCCGCTGCCGAATATCGACATTCCCGTCATCGTCGTCTTTACCAACCGGCCAGGCGCCGATCCCGCGACCATGGCCAATTCCATCGCCGCACCGTTGGAACGACATCTCGGCGCCATCGGCGGCGTCTCTGAAGTCACTTCGGTCAATTCGACGGGCGCGTCCAACGTTGTCGTCATCTTCGATTTCAACAAAGACATTGAAGGTGCCGCGCACGACGTCCAGGCCGCGATCAATGCCACGCAAGCCGACCTGCCATCCGATCTGCCGCTGCGGCCCTTTTACAAGAAGGTCAATCCGGCGGACTCGCCCATCATCACCATCGGGCTGTCGTCGGACACGCTTTCTACTGGCCAGGTGTATGACGCGGCCGACACGATTTTCGCCCAGCGCCTGAGCCAGGTGCAAGGCGTCAGCCAGGTGCAGATACAAGGCGGGCAGACGCCGGCGGTGCGCATCCAGCTCGATCCCGGGGCGCTGCGTGCGGCCGGCATTTCCAGCCAGGACGTGCTCACCGCTGTCAAGAACGCCAACGTGCTGGAACCCACGGGCAATTTCGAAGGGCCGCAGCGCTCCGAACAGATCGACATCAACGGCCAGATTTCACGCGCGGCCGATTATGGGCGCATCGTGCTGCGCGCGCATAACGGCGCGGTGCTGCGCCTGTCGGACGTGGCGCACGTGATCGAGGGCGTCACCAACACGCGCCTGGCCGCCTGGCAGGGTCGCACACCGGCCATTATCCTCAACGTCAGCAAGATCACCGGCGCCAACGTGATCCAGACGGTCGATCGCGTGCGCAAGATTTTGCCGCAACTGACCAAGTGGATCTCGCCCGAAATCCACGTCACCGTCCTGGACGACCGCACCAGCACGATCCGCGCCAGCACCAATGACGTGCAGATTACTCTGCTGATCACGGGCTTTCTCGTCACCATGACGGTGGCCATCTTCCTGCGCCGGATCACGGCCACGTTCGCCGCGGCGGTCACCGTGCCGCTCTCGATTGCCGGCACGTTGGTCGGCATGTGGGCGATGGGGTTTTCGCTTAACAATTACTCGCTGATGGCAATCACCATCTCCGTTGGCTTCGTCGTCGATGATGCCATCGTCATGATCGAGAACATCACGCGCCTGCGCGAGCAGGGCATGGCGCCGATGGCGGCGGCAATTGCCGGCGCGCGCCAGATCGGATTCACGGTGATTTCGATCAGCCTCTCGCTTGTTGCGGTCTTCATCCCGCTGCTCTTCATGGGCGGCATTCTGGGCAGCATCTTCCACGAATTCGCCTTCACGCTGACTTTTGCGATCGGCATTTCGGCGCTGGTCTCGCTCACACTGACGCCGATGGTCTGCGCGCGCATGGTCGATGCCGTACCCACAGGCCGCCTCAAACGGTTCGATGACGCGGTCGAGCGCGTGTTCCGCCGCGTCCTCGCCTCCTACAGCCGTGGCCTTGATTGGGCGCTGCGCCGGCGCTTGCTGATGCTCGCACTCACGCTCGGCACAATCGTCATGACGATCTGGCTCTACAGCGTGGTGCCGAAAGGCTTTTTGGTCGAACAGGATACCGGCCTGCTCACCGGCACCACCATTGCCGCACCCTCGGTCTCGTTTGGCGAAATGTCACGTCTGCAGCAGCGGGTCGTCGATATTATCCTCAAGGACCCATCGGTCGCCGCGGTCAGCTCAAGCGTCGGTGTCACCTATGGTTTTGAATCGGCCAATCGTGGGCAGATATCGGTGACACTCAAGCCGCTCGCGCAGCGCGCCGGCGCCAAGGACATCATTGCGCGGCTGCGTCCCAAGCTGAATGGCGTGCCCGGCCTGCGCACTGTGCTCTTTGCCGCCCAGGATATCCGTGGCGGCGGCCGCAGCGGCGGTGCCCAATACCAATTCCTGGTCCTGGACGCCAACTTGCCTGAACTCAATGCCTGGACGACCAAGATCGAAAACGCCCTGCGCCACGAACCAGGGTTTTCGGATGTGACGTCGGATCAGGATGTCGGCGCGCCCGAGGTCAAGCTGAACATCGATCGCGCCGCCGCCGCGCGCCTGCAGGTTTCGGTCGCCGCAATTGACAATGCGTTGGCGAACGCCTTTGCACAGCGCCAGATCTCCACGATCTATGAACAACGCAACCAGTACAAGGTGGTTTTGGAAACGCTGCCCTGGCTGCAGCAGGATCCGCATTACCTCGACCACGTCTATGTCGCGGCAAACACAGGCACGCAGGTCCCGCTCAGCAGCGTGGTGAGCACATCGTTCAGCACCACGCCGCTCACCGTCCGGCACGAGGGCGAACTGCCCACCAGCAGCATCAGCTTCAATCTCGATCCTTCGATGCCGCTCGGCACCGCCATGCCGCGCGCGCAAGCGGTCGCTGCCGGCCTCAATCCGCCCGCCTCGCTGCACACCGATTTCGCCGGCAATGCGAAATGGGCTTCCGATTCGCTCAAATCCGAACCCGCGCTGCTGGTGGCAGCCCTGCTGTCGATCTACATCGTGCTCGGCGTGCTCTACGAAAGCCTGCTTCACCCGTTAACGATCCTTTCCACCCTGCCCTCGGCCGGCGTGGGCGCGCTGCTGGCCGTGCTGATCACCGGCAGCGATTTCGGCGTCATGAGCATCATCGGCATCGTGCTGCTCATGGGCATCGTCAAAAAGAACGCCATCATGCTGGTCGATTTTGCGCTGGAAGCGCAGCGTGACCGCGGCATGACCCCCGATGAGGCCATCCGCGAAGCCTGCATCGAGCGCTTCCGCCCGATCATTATGACCACGCTCGCCGCGATCTGCGGCGCCCTGCCCCTCGCTTTGGCCTGGGGCACCGGCGCCGAACTGCGCCGTCCGCTGGGCGTGGCCATTGTGGGGGGGCTGATCGTGAGCCAGGCGCTAACCCTTTATACCACACCTGTGGTGTATCTGGCGCTGGAACGATTGGTACGTCGGCGCCGCGCGCCCATCGTGCATGCGCCGGCGGAGTAGGAAGTAAGGCCAGGGGCTCTGCCCCTGGACCCCGCCAAGGACAAGTCCTTAGAACCTATTTGTTAGGTGTAGGAGGGGGGCCGACTCGCGTGTTGTGAAATCACGTATGGCCCCTCCAACACCTAACAAGTGGGGGTCTGGGGCCTCAGGCCCCAGCGGGGTCCAGGGGCAGAGCCCCTGGCCTTCCCCCCACCACCGGAGATGCCCGCATTGACGACTGGCAAGGCGCTGTTTTTTCTCGACGCGCTCCTTCTTCTTCTGGTCTGGCCTCTGGCTTTGCATTTCGGCTGCTGGGGGTCGGAATGTTTCGAGGCGACGCCGGACGGCCTGGGCGCAGTGCTGTATCCGACCGCGGATATCGTGTGCCTGTACGCGCTGGGCCTTTATCGCCGGGACGCGCTGATCGACACGCGTAATTCGCTGGCACGCGTGCCGCTGGCGGTCAGCCTGGGCGCAGTGGCCACGGCGTGCTGCCTGGCGGTGCTCGCACCCTGGTTGGGCGGCCCGGCCGATCGGGTACGGCTGTTTGCGGGTGCTTTCCTCAGCTTTACCATGGCGGCCGTTGTGGCGCGCCTGCTCTTCTCGGCGCTCAAGCGCGGCGGCGTCTTCAAGCGGCGGCTGCTGATCATCGGTGCCGGCGTGCAAGCCTGGGACCTGGTGTGCATGCTGAATAACGAGGGCACCAGCACCTACGACATCACCTTCGTGCAAAGTGCCGGTTTGGGCGAGGTCGATCCGCGGCTGGCCCGCGCGCATCCGGATCGCATCCTGCCCGCGCCGGGTGGGGATGTTCTGCCGATTGCGCGCGCCATTGAGGCGGATGCGATCGTGATAGCACCAGATGAGCGCCGCGGGATGAATTTGGACAGCCTGTTGATCTGCAAGAAGGAAGGCTACCCGATCATTCAGTACCTCAGTTTTCTCGAGCACGAAATCCGCCGCGTGGATACGCGCCGCGTCGATGTCGGCTGGATGCTGTACTCCGATGGCTTTTATTTCGGCGTGATCGACAATACGCTCAAGCGCACGCTCGACATCGCGGTGGCCCTGGTTCTTCTGATTGCATTCACGCCGTTTCTGGCACTGGCCGCACTTGCCATCAAGATCGATGATGGCGGCCCGATCCTCTACAGCCAGGAGCGGATTACCCGCAACGATCGCCCGTTCAACATCTACAAGCTGCGCACAATGCGCACGGACGCGGAGGCGGCGGGCGCCGTTTGGGCGGCCAAGCGCGATTCGCGCATTACCCGCGTGGGCAACTTCCTGCGCCAGAGCCGCGTGGACGAGATGCCGCAATTGTTCAACGTGCTGGCCGGCCACATGTCGCTGGTGGGTCCGCGGCCGGAGCGGCCCAAATTCGTCGCCGAGCTGGCGGAGCATTTACCGCTGTATCGGGAGCGGCACATGGTCAAGGCCGGGCTGACGGGCTGGGCACAGATCAATTACCCGTATGGCGCCTCGATCGAGGATGCGCGGTCGAAGCTGAGTTATGATTTGTTTTATGTGAAGAACTTTTCGATCTTGTTTGATCTGCTGATTATCCTGCAAACGCTTCGGGTCGTGCTTTGGCCCAGCGGGGCGAGGTAGCGTTGCCATCCTGATCGGGTGGTGATGCTCACCGCCGAACCCGCGCGCCCACCCGCTCCGCCACCAACAGCCCGGCCAGCGCCAGCACCACCGAAAACAACGACAGCCGCGCCGCCATCGCTTCCCCGCCCGGGCTCTGCAGCGCGCTATAAATCGCCAGCGGCAGCGTCTGCGTCTGCCCGGGAATATTTGCCGCAAACGTGATCACGGCGCCAAACTCTCCCAGCGAGGCAGTGAACCCGAACACGGCCGCCGCCAGCACGCCCGGCCCGGCCAAAGGCAACGTCACCGAAAAGAACCGGTCCACAGCACCCGCGCCCAGCGTGCGCGCAGCCTCACCCAAACCGGGGTCGACCGCCTCCATGCCCAGCCGGATTGTCCGCACCATCAACGGAAAGACCATGACCCCGCACGCCAGCGCGGCACCCGCCGTGGTAAAGGCCAGCCGCACATGCAGCGTCGCCCAAAGCCACCTACCCACCGGCCCCTGCGCGCCACAGACGATCAGCAGCAACCAGCCCGTGACGACTGGTGGCAATGCCAGCGGCAGATGCACGATGGCCGTCACCAAGAAGCGGCCCGGAAAGCGATGCGACAGCGCCCAGCCCATGATCACGGCCAAAGGCAATCCGGCGCCCACCGCCATGCCGGCCACGCGCAATGTCAGGCAAATGACCTGCCATTCCTCGGGAGTGGGCGGCGCGGGCAAGTCCAACCTCACTCCGCGTGGTGCCCCCGCCCCCGGCGCGAACCCGACAGCGTCATCGCACAACCCACCAGCGCCACATGTGAAAACGCTTGGGGGAAATTGCCCACTTGCCGTTTCGCCACGACATCGTATTCCTCGGCGAGCAAGCCCACATCATTGCGCAAATCCAGCATGCGCTCGAACAGGTCACGCGCGTCGCGGTGCCGTCCCTGTTGCGCGTAGGCGTCGGCGAGCCAGAAGGTGCACGCCAGGAACGCACCCTCGCCCGGTGCCAGCCCATCCACGCCGCTGCCCGACTGATAGCGCTGCACGAAACCATCGACCAGCAACTCGGCCTCGATGGCGGCCACCGTGCCGCGCATGCGCGGATCGTGCGCCGGAATGAAACCGACGGTCGGCAGCAGCAGCAGGCTGGCATCGAGCTCGCGCGCGTCATAACTCTGCACGAAGGTGTTGCGCTCCGCATCAAAGCCGCGGGTCATGATTTCGGCATGAATCTTCTCGCGCACGCTGCGCCACATTGAAACGTCGCCGGACATGTGATGGTGCTGCGCATCGCGGATCATGCGATCGATCGCCACCCAGGCCATGACCTTGCTGTAGGTGAAATGGCGGGACCCGCCGCGCACTTCCCATATTCCCTCATCGGGCTTGTCCCAGATCGTCATCAGGTGCTCGACAATCCCGCGCTGCAGCGCCCAGCCATGCGGCGCCGGGCGCAGGCCGGTGCGGCGGGCGTGGTGAAGGCAATCCAGCACCTCGCCATACACATCCAATTGCACCTGGCCGGCCGCGCCATTGCCGATGCGCACAGGCTTTGCACCCTGGTAGCCGGCCAGCCAGGATACCTCCCACTCATCCAGCCGGCGCTCGCCGTGCAGGCCGTACATGATCTGGATCTGCGCGGCACTTCCAGCGATGCTTCGCTGCAGCCAGTCGCGCCACTGCACCGCTTCGTCGGTATAGCCGGCACCCATCAGCGCATACAAAACGAGCGTGGCATCGCGCAGCCAGCAGAACCGGTAATCCCAATTGCGCGCGCCACCCAGGCTCTCCGGCAGGCTCGTCGTGGGTGCTGCCACAATGCCCCCCGTCGGCGCATAGGTCAGCGCTTTCAGCGTAATCAGCGAGCGCTTGAACGCTGGCTTCCAACGGGTCGCACCCGCCGGCGCCTCGAATTGGCATTTTCCGGCAAATGCCCGCCAATAGGCAATTGTCGTCTCCAGAGCCGCCTGCGGCTCCATCGCGTCCGGCACGGGCAGGTGGGAGGGCCCATGGCTGAGCTGGAATGGCACCATCTCGCCGGCGCGCACGAGAAAATCGCCGACCGTCGTCATATCCTTGCCATGCGTCTTTACCGGCGTGCGCAGGGCGACGAGTTCGGGGCCCGAAATGGCCACGATCCCCACACCCGCTTCCGGCGCCAGGCGCGTGACCCAGGGGATCGAAATGCCGTAATCGAAACGCAGCGCCAGGCGCAGCCGCATGGCCACATGTCCGCGCCGGCCTTGCACCAGGCGGAACAAATGCGTGCCCGACGTGCCGGGCACCATGAAATCGATCAGCGCCACCGCGCCGTGGGACGTTTCGAACAGCGTCTCCAGGACCAGGGTGTCTTCCTGGTAGGCCCGCGTGACACGCGCCTCCGCGAGGGGAGCGATTTGCCAGAAGCCGTTGTCCCGCCCGCCGAGCAGGCCTGCAAAGCACGCGGCGCTGTCGAAACGCGGCAGGCAGAGCCAGTCGATCGATCCATTGCGCCCCACCAGGGCGGCGGTCAGGCGATTGCCGATAATGGCGTAATCTTCGATCGGCAGGGCCTGATCTTGCGCCTGATCTTGCGCCTTGCTTTGCATAGGTGAAACCTTTGACGAAAGGAGAAGTAGGGGAGGAGATTGCCCGGAGTTGGCTCAGGTATAGGATGGTGTTGCCGCAGGCATGTCGGTTAATGCTTGACTTTGCCGCGACTTTTCAAGATATGGCGGTCCAGCGAAGCGTTCTGATATCCGTCCTTGTGCCCCCGCGGCCAGGCTGAGGCGAGAACGCGTATCGCCGTGGCCGAATGGCCCCACCCACCCCTAATCGATTGAGATCCGTTGTTGAACGATCAAGACGCCTTCGAGGCGCCCGCGCCTGTACAAGCTGACACCGTACAAGCTGACACCGTGCCGGCCCCGCTCCAGCCGCATGCCGAAACACGCCTGCACGCCCTGCCTGACGCCACACCCGAGCATGTGGCGCCCGCCAATTGGCCTGCGAGCGAAGACGCCGCAGCAGCTGTGTCGCAGGACGCTCCCCCAGCAGAGTTGCCCCTCATTCCCGCATTGGCGCTGCCCCTTTTCTCCGACACCGGCCTGTCCGAACCCATCCTTCAGGCGATCGCCGAAAAGGGCTACCTGCATCCCACGCCGATCCAGGCCCAGGCCATTCCCGTGGTGCTGGCCGGGCGGGACGTGCTGGGCGTGGCGCAGACAGGCACCGGCAAGACCGCCAGTTTCGTATTGCCGATGATGGATATCCTCTCGGGCAGCCGCGCTCGCGCGCGCATGCCGCGCAGCCTGATCCTGGAGCCGACGCGTGAGCTGGCGCTGCAGGTCGCGGAAAACTTCGTACTCTACGGCAAGCACCTCAAGCTCAACCACGCGCTGCTGATCGGCGGCGAGAGCCTGAACGACCAGCGTGACGCGCTCATGAAGGGCGTTGACGTGCTGATCGCCACGCCGGGCCGGCTGCTGGACCTGTTTGATCGCGGCGGGCTGCTGCTGACCGATTGCCGAGTGCTGGTGATCGATGAGGCGGACCGCATGCTCGACATGGGCTTTATTCCCGACGTGGAAAAAATCGTCGGCTTCCTGCCCAAATCGCGCCAGACGCTGTTCTTCTCGGCCACCATGTCACCCGAGATCAATCGCCTAACCGAAGCTTTCCTCGACAATCCCAAGATGATCACGGTCAGCAAATCGGCGACGGTGGCGACCACGATCGTCGCCGGTCTGCTGCTCAGCGCCGAACAGGACAAGCGCGAGGCGCTGCGCCGGCTGATTCGCCAGGAAGACGTGCAGAGCGCGCTGATCTTCTGCAACCGCAAGCGCGATGTGGACGTGCTTTACAAATCGCTCGGCAAGCACGGATTTTCGGTCGGCGCGCTGCATGGGGACATGCCCCAGCCGGCACGCTTTGCCACGTTGGAGAAATTCAAGGCGGGCGAGATCCGCCTGCTCGTGTGCAGCGACGTGGCAGCGCGCGGCATCGACATCGGCGGCCTCAGCCACGTTTTTAATTTCGACGTGCCGCACCATGCCGAGGATTACGTCCACCGCCTCGGCCGCACCGGGCGCGCGGGCAAGACCGGGGCGGCCTTTACGCTGGCCGGTCCCGAAGACCGCCTGGCCGTGCAAGCGATCGAAAAGCTGACCGGTCATTCAATTCCACGCATTACCGTGGAAGGCCTGGACGTGGTCGATTGGGCCGAAACCGACGGCAGGCGCCGCGGGCGGGGCCGCACGTCATCTGCCAGCCCGGCCAAGACCGGCCGCGGCGATAGCGCTGCCAAACCGCGCAGCCGCAGCCGCGCCAAGGAAACGCCGCGCGAGGCGGAGTCAATCACCGTTGCTCCCAGCGCGGAGGCCGGGACCCGCACCGGACAGGGCAACCGCGACCGTCCGCGTGAGCCCGAACGCTCGGTACGCGCCGATATTCGCGCTGAAGTATCCCCGCTGCGCGAGGAACCGCGGCGCGATCGCCGCCCGGAGCCGGAGCCCACGCGCGCAGACGCCCGCCCACCGCGCCGCTGGCGGGAGGAGGACCTTGGTCCGTCGGTCACCGGATTTGGTGATGAGATCCCTGCCTTCATGCTGCTGCCCAAGCGTGCGACCCGGGTGCTTGAGGAGGTTGCGTAAGCAGGCGTTCTTTTTTGAAAAAAGCTTTTGTTCTTTATGGTGTCTGCTAAGTCGCAACCATGACGGCCGAGTTGCAAATCGACCGCATGGGTGCCGCCGGTGACGGGGTAGCGCAATCGCCCGACGGGCGGACGTTGCATGTTCCCTTCACACTGCCTGGCGAATCCATTCGCGCGTCCACAGGCGGCGGAGTACGCGCCATCTGCGAACAAATCTTGCGCCCGAGCGCGGACCGCGTGCCGCCGCCCTGTGCGCATTTCGGCGTGTGCGGCGGCTGCGCCTTGCAGCATTGGGCCGATATGCCCTACGCGGCCTGGAAAAGCGCGCGCGTGTGCCAAGCCTTGATCCGGGCAGGCTTTGCCGATCCCGTCATGTCGCCCCTGTCGCGCACTCCGCCGGCGGCGCGACGCCGCATGGATTTTGCCGTGCAGCGCAGCGCGGATGGTGTGCGGTTGGGATTGCACCAGGCGCATTCCAGCATGATCGTGGATATCGAAGTCTGCTGTGTCCTGAACCCGGCATTGGTCGCACTGCTTGCGCCGCTGCGCCGCATGCTGGCCTCGCTGTCCGGAGTGCGTAAGTCGGCCGATATTGCCATCAATCTTTTAGACAACGGACCGGACCTTCTAATCCGTGCTGATTCACCCGCGAGTGCTGCCGATCGCGTGCGCCTGGCCGCCTTTGCGCGCGAGCATCAAATGGCGCGCATTTCTTGGGCGGTCGGCGCGGGACCGAGCGAAACGGCGGCGCAGTTTCGCGCGCCCGTGATCGGCTTTGCCGGCGCATCGGTCGCACCTCCGTCCGGCGCCTTTTTGCAGGCAAGCCCACACGGCGAGGCGGCAATCGTTGCGACCGTGCTCGCCGCCTTGCCGAAGATGCCAGCGCGCGCGCTGATCATCGAACTCTATGCCGGCATCGGCACGCTGAGTTTCCCGCTCTCGGCGCATGGCCGCGTGCGTGCCTTCGAGGGTGCGGCCGACGCGCATGCCGCACTCGCCCAAGCCGCCGGCGGCACGCGAGTCGAGGCGGTACATCGCGACCTGGTTCGCCAGCCGTTGCAAACGCGTGAGCTGAAGGGGGCGGCCTGCATCGTGCTGGACCCGCCCTTCGCCGGCGCGCCGGCGCAGATGGAGGCGCTGGCCGCCTCCGGCCTGCCGATTATCATGATCAGTTGCAATCCGGCCGCGCTGACGCGAGACGCCGCGGTGCTGGCGCGCGCAGGCTACCGCCTGGCCGCGGCCGCGCCGATCGATCAGTTCTTGTGGTCCGCTCAGGTTGAAGCCGTCTGCGCCTTCACGTCCAAAGGTCGTTACGGCAACGCGCTCTAACTGGCAAAAGTTTTTTGGTTCTTTTTTTCAAAAAAGAACGGCTACTCCTGCTCCAATCTACGATCGCGCAACACCGGCACCGGTGCCTCCGCGCCCTCGCCGCCGCGCCAACCCTGGAACAATTGCAGCACCGCGCGTGTCGCCGCAGCCAGTTCGCCCGCGAACGCCGCCTCCAGCGTGTACCAGCCTGGTTCCTCGAGCTCGCGTGAAGCCGCCATTGTGCCGCTGACCTCGGCCGCCGCCACCACGAAGAAGCGCGCATCGAAACGCATAGCGCGATCGGGCGGGGTGATCGCGCGGCACAGATAATCCAGCGCGGCCAGCGCCGGCGGCTCGCCGAGCGACAGCCCCACTTCCTCGGTCAGCTCGCGCGAAGCGGCCACGGCCAACGCCTGGGCCAGCGCCGGCGAGGCGCCGCGTTCCAGCCGCGCCCGCACCTCCGGCCGTAGCGGCGAGGCGATCGGCGCGTGATGGTCCGCCGCATCGACCGCGCCGCCCGGAAAGACCAGCACGTTGGGCATGAAGCGATGGTTGGCGTGCCGGCGCGCCATCAACAGGCGGGTTTGTCCGTCATGCTCCGACACAACGATCAGGCTTGCGGCCGGACGGGCCTCGACCGCCGCACCCGGCGACGCAGCAGCGACATCATCCTTCATGCGCACATCGTCTCCGGGCCCAGTTCTAGCAGAAAAAAGTTTTTTGGTCCTTTTTTTCAAAAAAGGACTGCTTCCTTCCCGCTCGCCAATCCCGACCGCTCCGCCTGCGTTAGCCTAAAACACCCCTGGGGACTTAAAGATGAAAAACACTCTGCTTTTTGCCGCCATTATCAGCATGGCGGCACCTGGCGCGGCCTTTGCGGGCTGCGCAACGGGCGCGGCCGTCGGGGGCGTGGCCGGCCACGTCGCCGGGCACCATGCCGTGCTTGGTGCAGCGGCCGGCTGCGCCGTCGGTCACCATCGAGCGGCCGAACAGAAGCGCGCCGCGGCGGCACAGGCTGCGACCCCGCCATCCGCGCCGGCTTCGGCACCGCCTGCCCAGCCGCATTAGCCAAGCCTGACGGAGTGCCCGGGCGACGACCCGGGCACCGGTGACAAGGACCCTTAGGTCTTGTCCTGGCCCCCTGTCGCCGCGATCCGGCACCCTCTAGCGGCGCTCCTGCGGCTGGCGCATTCTCCTAAAAACCCGGGAGGTCGCCCTTGCCCATCCGCCTCGTCGCCTTAGCCGCCGTCATGGCGCTGTGCCTCGCGTCACCCTCGCACGCGCGCGAGCAAGCCGCCCCGGCATCGATTGCCGCCGCCGTCGCAGCCCCGCGCCCCAAGGCCGACACCGACCGCGACGCACTCCGCAAGCCGGCAGCCGTGATCGCCTTTGCAGGCATCAAGCCCGGCGACAAGATCGGCGACCTCATGCCCGGGCAAGCCTATTTCACGCGGATATTCAGCCACCTTGCAGGCCCCAGCGGTCACGTCTACGCCCTGATCCCGAGCGAGCTTGCCGTGCTCGTTCCCAAGATGGTCGATGGCATCAAGGCGCTGGCCGCCGATCCGGCCTATGCCAACGTCACGCCGGTCATCGTGCCCACTGCCCAGATCGCCGCACCGGAAAAGCTGGACGTAGTCTGGACGTCCCAAAATTATCACGACCTGTATGGCTTCTTCGGTCCCAGTCAGGCGGCGGCGGCCGATGCCGCGGTCTTTCGCGCGCTCAAGCCAGGTGGCATCTACATGGTGATCGACCATGTGGCAGCGACAGGCGCCGGCGCCACGAGCGAGAAGACGCTGCACCGGATCGACCCCGATCTCGTGCGCGCACAAGTGCTGGCCGCCGGCTTCACCTTGGAGGGCACGAGCGATCTGCTGCGCAATCCGGCAGATACGCACACGCTGAAAGTCTTTGATCCCGCCATACGCGGCCGCACGGATCAGTTCATCATGAAGTTCCGCAAGCCGGGCTGAGCCATGCAGGCGGGCTGGGCGCGGCGGGAGATTGTCATCACCCCGCGTGGCCTGGCCATGCAGGGCTATGGCAAATGGACCCAGCGAGATCGGGGCTACAAGACACCGCTTTACGCGCGAGCCATCGCGCTCGCGGCTGATGCCGGCCCGCCGCTGATTTTCTGCTGCCTGGATCTCGGCTACATCACGCACGCCATGCGGCAGGGCGTTATTGAAAAGCTGGCCGGTGACCTCGATGAGGAGCGCCTGATCCTGACCTGCACGCACACCCATTCCGGGCCAGGCGGCTGCACCCACGACATCATGTACAATCTCGTCACGCCAGGCTTTGCGCCCGATTACCTGGCCGCTATCGTGGCAGCGGCAGCCGCGTCCATCCTGGCCGCCTTGCACGGCCTGGCGCCGGCGCTGCTCGAATTGCGCAACGGCACGTTTGGCGAAGATATCGACGTTGCATGGAACAGATCGCTCAACGCGTATAATCGCAACGGCGATGTGCACAGGCGCACGCAGAGCCAGACGCATCTGGCGCTGGATCGTTCGATGGCCGTGCTCAGCCTGCGCCGGCAGCGCGGCGTTGCCGAGGCGATATTCTCGCTTTTCGGCGTGCACGCCACCTGCATCGGAAGCAGCAACACGCTCTATGACGGCGACAACAAGGGCCGCGCCGCCTTGCACGCTGAGGACGCGCTGCGCCAGGCCGGCGCGCCCGATCCGGTGGCGATCTTTGCCCAGGCGACCGCCGGCGACGTTTCGCCGCATTATCACGGGCCCGGGCAGAAGGCGCGGCGGCGCGCGGTCTCAGGCGATGGCGAATACGCCTACGCGCAGCACAATGGCCAGATGCAGAGCACGCAGGCATTGCAGATCGTGGCATCCGCCGCGCCTGCGCTGATCGAGGGGGACATCGACGCGGTATTTGCCTATATCGATTTTACGACGATCACCGCCGATCCCGCCTACGCGGGCGGCGAGAGGAACGCGATCACCAGCGAGCCTTGCCACGGTACGGCGTTTTTCGGCGGCACGCCCGTGGACGGACCCGGCCTGCCGCCGCCATTCCTTTGGCTTATGCGCAAGATTGCCGCGGGCATCAGGAAGCGTCGGCTGGCAAGGCTGGCGGAATACAGCACCGAGCACCAGACCTATTACCGGCGCCTCTATGCCGCGCAAGGTGCCAAGGACATCATGCAGGAATCCGGCCGCAAGATCCTGCTCGGCCAATCGCTGGACCGGATATCCGTTCCCGATTTCATCGATCCAGCCGTGGCGGAAATAAAGCGCCAGGCGCGCGCGGGTGCCATGGCCGAAAGTGCGATGGTGCCGACGGTGCTGCCGCTGCAGATCGTGCTGGTGGGCACGCTGGCGTTGATCTGCGCACCCGGCGAATTCACCACGGTGGCGGGTGCCAGGTTGCGCGCTTGTGTTGCGGCACGGCTTGCGCCGCGTGGCGTTACGGGCGTCCTGCTGTGTACGTATTGCAATGACTACATGGGCTACGTGACGACGTTCGAGGAGTATCAGGCGCAGGCCTATGAAGGCGGGCACACGATCTTCGGGCAGTGGACGCTCGCCGCATTCCAGACAAAATTCGCCGAATTGGCCGATCAGCTGTGCCGGCCGGCGCGGGAACGCACGTATGACGGTGCGATGCGTCCGAAGCCGACACCGGCGGCTGAACTTGCGCTGCGAACGGCTAAAGAGAAAGTTGGGGGAGATGTGCCATCCCCCCCAAACCCCCCGTCATTTATCTAGGTCTCGTCCTCAATGAAGACGGGGGGTCTGGGGGGGATGGCACATCTCCCCCAGCCTTTTTAGTATCCTGGTGCACAAATCGGCGAACCTCCGTTTGGCTGCACATGATTGCCACGCTGGCAAGAACGCAAGCGCCGCTCAACACCAGGCTAGGCTCCGCGCCAAAAGAACTCATTGCCGGCCCGGCCAGGACATATCCCAAAGGCAGCAGGCCGATGTTTGCCAGCTGAACCATCGCCATCGTGCGGGAGAGCATCGAAGGGACAATTTCCCTTTGAATAGCGGTCATGGTCAGAACACTGAGCATGGCGGCGCCGACGCCGAAGATGATGCTTCCCAGCATGATCAGGGCGAATGGGGCATGCATCGCAAGCAGGAATATGGGCGCCGCCAGCATGGTTGCCGCGGCCTCCACGCCCAGCAGTATTCTTCTGGGCTGGCGGTGCGCACAGGCGAAGGCGCCCAAGACAGCCCCCACGCCAATGCCGCTCAACAACGTGCCCCACGATCCCGCCCCGCCCCGCAGGCCCGCGGACGTTGCGGATAGAACAACCGGCGCAATGACGTTGAACGGCGCGATGGCCAGCATGTTGAGCGCCCCGTATTGGGCGACGATCAAGAACAGCCATCGAGTCCGGCGCATGGCATCAAACGCCTCGATCAATTCTCGCCCCGCGGATTTTTTCTCGCGTGCGACCGGTGCCACTCTGGGGGGAAGATCGATGGCAAGCAGGCATAACGCGCTTGCGATGTAGCTTGACGCGTCCAGAGCAATGCCAAAGCCGGGGCCGATCGCGCCGACGATAATGCCGCCCAGGGCTGGCCCTATTACCATAGCGAGTGCATTTAGCGTTCTCAACAACCCGTTCATTCGACCAAGCTGTTCCCTGGCCACGATCTCGGTCAGAAATCCACCGCTTGCTGGCTGAAAGAAAGCATTTCCAACGCCGATGAGGGCAGAGACCACGACCATCATGGCAAGAGAGGCTTGCCCAAAGATAAGGCATGCTGCCAGAACCATTTGCGCAAGCGCCCGGAAACAATCCGCACCTATCATGATGGTGCGCCGAGACCGCCGATCGCCCGCGACACCGCCGAGCAAAAGCAGGATGATCGTTGGAACCGTCTGGGCTGCCAGGACGAGCCCGAGGCCACCGGCGCCGTGCCCAGTAGCAAGTACGGCGAAGCTCATGGCCACAGGCACGATGGCGGTGCCGATATAGGAAAGGGCCGCTCCGGTCAGATATGTGCGGGCCTGTCGCTCACTGGATTCCATATACTCGCCTTGCAGTAAGGGATTACTGTTTGACAGACATTCCTCTATCCCGGATGATATGGCAACCCTATCGCGAGCATCAACATGGCCGTTGTCGCATTCGTCAGACCACAAGCCAGCCTCGTCGCAGAGGCCGTTGGCGTTGCTGGATGCGCGGAGTTTGGCGAGGCGGAAAACAGGCTTCGACTTTATGGGCGCGCCATGCGGCTCTGCTTCATCTTCGTTTTGGCTGCATGGCTGATCTTGCAGACCGGCTGTCTGCTCTCGCTTTTTCTGCACTTTCAGTTCGGGATCGTAGCGGGAACCGTTGACGGCACTATTGCCTTCAAATTCTGGCCACTGATTGATGACTTCAACCCTGATCATGGAGTGTCGAACGCGTTTTCTCCCCATATCTTTCCGCTCAGCGTAGAGATCTTCTACGCAATCATACTCATGATCGCGTCGGTGCCGTTTTGTGCTTCCTTGTTATATCTGGCTAAGCTTTTCAGCCTGTATTCGCGGGGTGAAGTCTTCACGCCACACAACGCGACGGTCATGCGGCGTATTGGTCATTCGATCATGGCGACGGGATATTCACCGCTGCTGCTAGGCCCTTTCGCGCACTGGATCGGCGTATTAAGGCCGGTCACGGGAATGACCGGAGGCATGATTACGTTCGTCTTCCTTGGAATTGTCCTGCTCGCCATCTCGCATGTCATGGATATCGGGCAACGCATAAAACAGGATCAGGAGGACATTCTCTGATGCCGATTATCCTGCACCTTGACATGATGCTCGTTCGCCGCAAGGTAAGGTCGAACGAACTGGCACGAGCAGTAGGTATTACAGAGTCAAACCTTTCTTCCATAAAATCCGGCAAGATCAAGGGAATTCGATTTTCCACGCTCGAATCCATTTGCAAGCATTTGCGGTGCCAGCCAGGCGATATCCTTGAGTATGTCCTGGAAGAACAAGCCCCTGCCCAGGGTCTCTCCAAAACAGGCTAGAATTTATTGCAAAATATGGACAGGGGTCGGGCGACCAGCCCAACCAAAAGCACCAAAACCAACAACGGTGTCAATTCAGACATATAGAAAACCACCGGCAAAGTCTGCGCAAACAGATACGGCGGATTGATCGCCATGCTGCACCAAGCAAGGCCGCCGGCCAACGCCAGCCAGGTGTCGGCCGCCGTCAATTGCAGCAGCAGCATCGCACACACACCAAGCAACACTGCGTCGTAATCGCCGAAATGCGGCGCCGCGAAACTCGTGGCGCAGAGCAGCACCAACAGCTTTTGCAGCCATGGGCCGTCGCGTCTGAAGGCAAGCCAGGTTGCCGCAGCACCTGTCAGCATCGCGGCGGCTTGGCCAACATTTGCCACAAATGCCGGTGCATGCGCCAACCGCAGAACGGTGAAGACGCTTTGGCCGTACAGCTCCACCCACGCGCGCGGTACGGCGGCGCCGTACAGGAACAGAGCCAGCCATCCGCGCCAGATCGTAACGCCTGGAACGGCCAGGCTGACGATGACGAGTGCGGACAATGTAAATACCGCACCCGCAATCGCGCGCCACGCCCGCGCGGCCAGCAATGCCAAC
Source organism: Acetobacteraceae bacterium (assembly GCA_965276755.1). Classification (GTDB taxonomy): domain Bacteria; phylum Pseudomonadota; class Alphaproteobacteria; order Acetobacterales; family Acetobacteraceae; genus CAJCIS01. The sequence continues at coordinate 280,508 of OZ255625.1, read as the reverse complement.
GGCACAAGCAGGCCTAGCTGCGGTTTGTAGGCCAGCAACCCCAGCACCATGCCTGCGGAAAATGGCCGTACACGCAGCAGCCACGTGCCAGCCAACAGCAAGGCGGCGGAGAAAAAACTGTTCTGCCCCGCGCCGATCGTGTATGCGCTGGCGGGACAAAGTGCGACACCGGCGAGCACCACCCAGTAACGCCTCCAGTCCGCGACCCAAAGCCGCAACGCCGCAGCCATTGCGGCAAAACTCAGCACCACAAACCCGCCGTAGGAAAATGCCCAGGGCAGCAAGCCGAACGGCAGCGCGAGCAGCAGCGTGTAGGGCGGATAAACCCAGGGGCGGAAAATCAGCTTCTGACCAAGACCGGGATGCGTGTCATTCAGAATGCGGGTCAAACGCACGCCGTCCAGCAGCAGCGAGGTATCGCCACGCCAATACGCGCGCGCTGCGGTATCAAAAACCATCCAGTCCTGGCCAGCGGTGTCGTGCAGCAGGCTGTAGAAGACGAACCAGCCGAATGCACCGCAGAGAACGAAAAGCGCCAGCAGGATCGCACGGCGCGGCGTGCTCACAAATCCACCGCCTTCAGCAACGCAGTCAGGTCAGCCGGCGGATCTGTGCGAAATTCCATGGCGGCACCCGTGCGCGGGTGGGCAAAACCAAGAAGCGCGGCGTGCAGCGCCTGGCGCGGAAAATCGAGCAGCAAGCCGCGCGCCGGCTCGGGCACCGACCGGCTAACCGCGGGAATGCGTCGCAAATAGACGGGGTCGCCGACAAGCGGGTGGCCGGCGCTTGCCATATGCACCCGTATCTGGTGCGTGCGCCCGGTGGCCAGGCGCGCCTCGATCAGGCTGACCGCGGCGTGGGCGACGCGCTGCACCCGATATCGCGTCAGCGCGTGCTTGCCGCCGCGTGAAACGACCGCCATGCGCTTGCGGTCGCGCGGATCACGGCCGATCGGGCGGTCGATCTCGCCGGACGCGGGCTCGGGCACGCCCCAAACCAGCGCCAGATAGGCGCGGTCCAGATCGCGCGCGGCAAAGGCGGCTGAAAGGGTGGCCAGCGCCTGCTCCGTCTTGGCAACCACCATGACACCCGTGGTGTCGCGATCGAGGCGATGCACGATGCCGGGCCGGCGCTCTCCGCCAATGCCGGGCAGCCTGTCGCCGCAATGGGCGAGCAATGCGTTGACCAGCGTGCCGTCCTGGTTGCCCGGCGCGGGATGGACAACCAGGCCGGCCGGCTTGTCCAGCACCAGCAAGTCTGCGTCCTCGTAGAGGATGGTGAGCCCGATTTGCTGCGGCAGCGGCGTGGCGGCAATCAGCGGCGGGGGCGCCAATTCGTAGAGGGCGCCGGCGCGGATGGGTTCGGCGGGTTCGCTTATGCGGGTGCCATCGCGCGTGGCGTGGCCGGCTTCGATCAGATGCTTGACGCGGGTGCGGGAGAGCGTGCCGATGGCGTCGGCCAAGTAGCGGTCGGCACGTTGGCCGGCCGCCTCTGCTGGGGCGAGCAAGGTTAGAACTGGCGGGGATGTGCCATCCCCCCCAGACCCCCCGTCTTGTGTTTGGATCGGTGGTGTCACTACGGCTTCGATATCATGAAAGGCTTACCGATGCGCGCAATGCTGGCACTGGTCATCGGCATGGGCGTGCTGATCTTCGCGGGCGTGGCGGTGATCGGGGTAACCATTTTGCATCGCGCAACAACAACCGTAGTAGCGGGTGACGTGCTGCTGGATGAGCCGGCCGGTACACGCATCGCAGCCATCAGCCCGGCCGGCACCAGGCTGGCCGTGCTGCTCACGGGCGGGGGCGCGGACCGCGTGGTTCTGCTCGATGCCAGCGGGCGCGTCGTGGGGCATGTCGGCGTGCGGCGCTAAGGCCCCATCTTACGCGCCAGTCTTGCGCGCCAGTCTTGCGCGCCAGTCTTGCGCGCCAGACTTGCGCACCAGTGTTGCGCGCGGGCGTGCTCTGCCTTACATGCGGCGCCCTGGCCGCCTGTCCCGTTCGTCTAGAGGCCCAGGACACCGCCCTCTCACGGCGGTAACAGGGGTTCGAATCCCCTACGGGACGCCAGCCATCACCGGTGTGGGCAACAAAACGACCCCGGGCACCAGCGGGGCGAATGCATTTTCCGCCGCAGATCCAGTGTTGGCAATGAACCCGACTGATCGGGCGCAAGAAGGTGCTCCAGGGAACCGGGACCTAAGCCACGACCTCCTGGAGCACCTCACGTGAATTAGCGCAGGCCTAGCGTCAATTCGGATGGCGCCGAATGATTCTGAGCTGCGGGACTCGTCTTGGTGAAGGTATCAGAAATCTGCTGACCATTGATCGTTACGGTGCCGCCAAAAACGGAACAGCTGCCCATGAAAGTCAGGCTGGCACTGAACATGCCGCAAGACTTCGTCTTGTTTTTGCCCATGACGTTGAAGCCGGTGTTGGTCTCGCCCGAAATTTTGAAAGTATACGCCGTTGCACATATTGCGGCGTTCAGAATTGTCCCTTTTTTGCCCTTGATCGACGTTGTCGAACCGTAATCGTCAGAGTAGTTGCCGGTAAGCTTGCACAGACCGCCACTTGAGGCATGCGCCTGACCGGCAGCGATTGCAGATGTCAGGGCAACGACGGACGCTATCCCTAGAATGCGTTTCAATTTCTTGATCCTTGAGTAAGTTGCTGAGGCCGAGCGACAGGAGTGTCCTACACGCGCGGTCTTCAGACACTATGCTGCCTCACGCGGTTGTGCAATAAAGGATGTTACGTCCAAAAAGTGTACCTTGAGGCTACCAAGGTCGTCTCGGACCTCAGTAATCCGTGTCGAGGCGAGGCCGCTACTTCAACACGTTGGCGCAGCAGACCTGGTGTTCGCAAGACTTGTCTGAAGTGGGCTCGACCGGGCGCAACACCGCACTTGCCGGCACCCTTGCGCGCCGCCATACCCTGCAAGCTGTTCGGGAGCGTGCGGGATAATGCAGGATACGAACTTGGCCACAACAGGTGTCAAACCACCCGCTCGCGATGTGCCCGCCAGCATGGCAGGCCGCCTCATCGTGGCGCTCGATGTTCCCGGCGCCGCTCACGCACGAAACATCGTCACCGAACTTGACGGCATAGTCTCCTTCTTCAAAATCGGCATGTGGCTGCTGTTTCAGAAAGAGACCGACGCGCTGATCGATGACCTGATCGCCGCTGGCAAACAGGTATTCCTCGATTACAAGATGTACGACATCGGCGAGACCGTAAAACAGGGCGTGCGCTCAGCGGCCGGGCGCGGCATATCCTTTGTCACCGTGCACGGCGATGACGCGATCATGCGCGCTGCCGTGCAGGGTCGCGGCGAGAGCGACCTCAAGCTGCTGGCGATTACCGTGCTGACCAGCCTTAATGACGCAGCCCTGCATGACATGGGCTACCGGCTTGGCGTGGCAGAGTTGATTGCGCTGCGCGTGCGGCGCGCAATCGCCTGCGGGTGCGACGGCATCATCGCGTCCGCCAGCGACAACCCAGACCAGTTGCGCGCGTTCGCCGGCAGCAGCAGCCTGCTGATCGCAACACCTGGCGTGCGCATGGCTGGCGATGCCATCAACGATCACCAGCGCTCGGCCGATCCGGCAACGGCCATCCGCAAAGGCGCGGATTACCTGGTGGTCGGCCGACCCATCGTGGAGGCGGGCGATCGCGCTTCGCGGGCGCGGAAGGTGATTGCGGCGATGGAGGAAGGAAGGCCAGGGGGCGTTGCCCCCAGGACCCCCACTGGGGCCTGAGGCCCCAGACCCATTTGTTAGGAAGAGGAGCGCGCGCGCGTGGTGAAGCGCCGTGTGCCCCCTCCTCTTCTAAACAAATAGGTTCTAAGGACCTGTCGCGAGCGGGGTCCAGGGGCAGAGCCCCTGGCCTTGCTCGCCCAAGCACCGGAGGCCCCCCACATGACCACACGCGCCGAGAACGCGATCATCTGGGACGTCAAGCGCGAGGCTGGCTACGGCGGCTATCTCTGCCTTGATCTGCTTTTGGCCGCGCAGCAGCCGCGCTCGGACGACCACGACGAAATGCTGTTTATCGTCATCCACCAGGCCTCCGAGCTGTGGATCAAGCTGCTGCTGCACGAGCTCACCGCAGCCGCTCGCCTGCTGGCCGATGACCGGATCGAAGACGCACTGAAAATCCTGGCCCGCGTGGGTCGCGTGCAGGTGCAGCTGATACAGTCATGGGACGTGCTCTCGACGATGACGCCGCATGATTACGGGCGACTGCGTCCGCATCTGGGCGCAAGTTCGGGTTTCCAATCCTATCAATATCGTCAATTGGAATTTTTGCTTGGCAACAAGGATTCGCGGCTGATCGATGTTCATCGCGACGATCCCGCGCAGTATCAATTGTTGCGGGACACGCTGGAAGCACCCGGGCTGTATGACGAGGCACTGATGCTGCTTGCGCGCCGTGGCTTCGCCGTTCCGGCCGACAAGATCATGCGCACCTGGTCCGAACCCTACGAAGCCGACGAGCGTGTCGAAGCTGCCTGGCTCGCCGTCTATGGCGATGTCGAGGCCAATTGGGACCTCTACGATCTGGCCGAAAAGCTTGTCGATGTGGACGATCGTTTTCAGCAATGGCGCTTTCGCCATCTGCGCACAGTCGAGCGCATCATCGGCTTCAAGCGCGGCACAGGCGGCAGCTCGGGCGTGCCCTACCTCGCGCGCGCAATGGAGCTGCGCCTGTTTCCCGAGCTGTGGTCGCTGCGGACAAAGCTGTGAGCGCCATCCCCTCGCTCGCCGGCCATTTCTCACGCGCGCTCACCGCAGGCGGCGGCCGCCTGCATCTGGCCGCGCACAGCCACCATCTCTGGCCCGATGTCACGCACGCCGCGCACATGCAGGCATGGGAAGATGCCGCGCGCCTGTGGGATGGCAAATGGGACCGAGTCTTCGGCGAAATCCTGCCCGAGGCGCAGGGTCATGTCGCGCGTCACCTGCACCTCGATGATCCGGCCTGTATCGCCTTTGCACCCAACACGCACGAATTCGTCCTGCGCCTGTTCTCTGCGCTGCCGACCGATCGCGTGCCGCGCGTGCTGACCACCGACAGCGAGTTCCACAGTTTTGCGCGCCAGGCCGCGCGCCTGGCCGAGGACGGGCTGATCACACTGGACACTATATCGGTGGCTCCCTTCGACACTTTCCAGGCGCGCTTCATGGCCGCAGCAGGGCGCCCGCACGACATGGTTTTCTGCAGCCATGTGTACTTCAATTCCGGCTTTGTGGTTCCTGACATTGCGGCACTGACCGCATCGGTCACGGACCCGGCCACGCTGGTGGTCATCGACGGCTATCACGCCTTCATGGCGCTGCCCGTGGATTTGTCCGCGGTCCAGCAGCGCGCCTTCTATCTCGCCGGCGGCTACAAATACGCTTGCGCCGGTGAGGGTGCGTGCTTCATCGCGTGCCCGCCGAATGCGGCACCTCGGCCGCGAGACACGGGATGGTATGCCGCATTCGGCGCCCTGTCCGCACATGGCGACGGGCGCGTCGCCTACGCGCAGGATGGCAGCCGCTTCATGGGCGCATCCTTTGATCCGTCGGGGCTTTATCGTCTGAATGCGGTGATGCGCTGGCTGGAAAACCTCGGCCTGGGTGCGAGTGCTGCGCATGCGCGCGCGCAGGCCAATCAGGCGGCGTTCGTGGACACGCTGGATCGCGCAAACATTCCGGGCATCACGAGCGCGGAACTGGTGGTGGCAGGCCCCGACTTGCAGCGCGGCAATTTCCTGGCCTATCGTTCACCGCAGGCGGGTGCGTATCAGGCGCGACTGGCCACATCAGGCATTGTGACAGATGCGCGCGGTGACGTGCTGCGTGTTGGTTTCGGACTCTACCATGATCCGGCGGTTATGCCGGCGATCGTCAAGCGCGTTGTTCAGGCGCTGAACGATAACTAAGAAAAAGTTGGTGGAAATGTGCCATCCGCCCCAGGCCCCCCTTCTTCTTTTATTTCATTACTCTCCGCCACCAATCCGTACGGTGACACCAGCGCCCAAATATGCGCGGGCACCATCGCGCGCATGCGCGCGGGATGCGCGCGGCGCAGATGCAGAACCGTCTCGATCGCTTTCATCTCCACCCGTGTGCGCGCGAACTCCAACCCGCGCGGCCCCACGCGCGGCATCAACCAGCCCATGATCGGCCGCAGCCAGTTCGGCATCGCCCGCACCGGCAGCCCCCCCGCCGCCAGTTTGACGTTCTCCATGAAACCACGCACAGCCCCCGCACGCTTGCCTGCGCTGCCAGGCGCTGACAGCGCCACTTCCTCACCAAGCATCTCAAGCAGCGCCTGCCCGCGTTCGTTGCGCACAATGATCCACTGCTCGCCCTGGCCTGCCATGTAGCCGATCGTGATGTCGGCCAGCACGTTGGTGTAATCCACGCAGGTCCGGCAGGTCATCGGAAAGAAGTCCGGCGGCAGCTTGGAGATAGGCAATTGCAGGAACGGGATCTCCCGCACCCGCCCATCTGTAAAACGCAGCTCGACGTGATAGTCCGCGCGAAACTCCAGATACGTTATGCTGGCCGGATCATCGCAGAGCAGCGCCAGGAATTTATGAAACCGTTCGGTCGTGGTGTTGTCAGAACACGGCGTGCCAATGACCGTGATCGACTCAAACCCCAGCTCGCGTTCCAGCGCACGCAACGCATAGACCTGGCACGGAATGCCGATCACCGCGATGCGCCTATGGCCTGCGGCGCGCGCCGGCTCCAGCAGCGCGATCAATGGCGCATACCCCATGCGCATGCCGCGGCACGCAGCCATGCCCTCCGGCCGCGTCACCAGAACAGGCACCGGGCGCCAGCGATCGGCGGGGTCGGCCGCCATGGTCAGCACCGCGTCCACGACGCCGCGCGCGAGCAGAAGCTCGCCGATGCGCGTCGTAATCCCGCTCCATTGCGCGCCTGGGCGCGCATCCTTCAATGAGGCGCGATACATACGGCGGAACGGCCCGAAGAACAGCTCGTCCGGCCGCGCAGGGTCGCGCGCCCGGCCATGCACCCTCGCCTCCATCGCCGGATAATCGGGTCGAATGAATTGGCACGCGTGCCCGCAATCCTTCGGTGTGGCCGTGCGCGACACGCCGCAATCCGTGCAGAGCGTGCGCGGCACGGGTTCGGCCAGCACTGGCGTGGAAACACCTTCGCCTAAATGAAGAAGGGGGGTCTGGGGGGGATGGCACATCTCCCCCAGCTTTTCTGTAACTGCCGTCACTTCGAAGCCCAAGCGGCAAAACGCGCCGCCAATTTAGCCCCATTCTCCAACCAAAACCCCTCATCAATCTGCAAACTCCCCGCCAAATTAGCAGGCGCAGACGGGCTGCCCGCCTTCACCGCAGGGCTCAACAAATCGATCGCGCCGCGCGTGCTCGGGCCAAGCCCCGATGCGCGCGCAAAAGTGGCCTGGCGCGCAATATCGCTCACGATCAGCAATGCCGCCGCCGCAGCGCCGGGGTGCGGCGCACCCTGCACAATCGCCCAGCTTTGCACCTCGCCCAGACTATCCGCCCACTGCAGGCCGTAATGACGACGCGCCGCCTCACCCGCGCGCAACACACTTGCCGTCGGGCCGGATGTCATCAGCACGCGCCCCGCACCGAGCAATTGCGCCGGCTGATCGGGCTTGTCCCACCAGATGATGTAGGGTTTCAATTGATCCAGCTTGCGAAAAGCGCGATCCAGCCCGTCATTACTGCGCAGCGTACGATACACATCCCCAGCCGACACGCCATCCGCCAGCAACGCGATTTCAAGGTTGCCGCGCGCCACGCGTTGCAGGCCGCGCCCGCCGGGATAGCGCGCCACGTCCCAAAAATCCGTCCAGCGCGGCGTCAGCGCCAGCTTGTCCCGATCCCACGCGAGCGCTACGGCGGCCAGATAGGCGCCGGCGCCGCAATCGCTGGTCGCTTGCGGCAAATAGCGATCTCGGCCCAGCGCGCCCCAATCCAGATGCACAAACATTTGCGCCCGGCACCCCGCCTGCAACAGCGCGCCCGTGACCAGCACAAGGTCCGGCAGCGGCGGCTTTATGCCATTCAACGCAACCCCATCCCATGCCATTTCACTCAATGCGGTGGAGGTAGCCTCTGCATAGGGCTTCAGCATCGCACGCAGCGGCTCGGCCGCGGCATTGGGCGGGATCGCAACGGCCAAAGCAGGCGCGCCGCCAGTAACCGGCGCGCTAGCGGGCGGGGGCGCCACTTTGGCCGCCGGCGCAGCAGGCTGGATGTGCGTCGGGTAGCTGGGCGCCGGGGCGGAAGGGGCCGCGCCGCCGCAGGCGCAGGCGAAAGCGACCAGCGCCGGAACGTACAAAGCTCTCATTCTACCCCGGCGTTCCACCACAGCCTCGGTACAAACGTTCTGGCCGCCGCCGTCAAGGCCGGCACGCGGCGGCATGCTGCGGGTGCGAAGGTTGCACCCGGGCGGCTTGCCCCTTTATCCTCCCTCCATGGCGTACCTTCTACGACATGCCGATCCGCCAGCCGGCCCGGGCCTCGCACGTTCCAACCACAGGACACCGCCAATGAGCAGCAGCCTCACCGTGACCATGGAAGGCACGGACCGCACGTCCAAGCTGCCGCTTCTGCCTGGCACGATCGGGCCGAGCGTCGCCGACATCCGCAAGCTCTACGCCGATCTGGGCGTCTTTACCTATGACCCCGGCTACGGCGGCACCGCGGCGTGCGACAGCCGCATCACCTATATCGATGGCGACGAGGGCATCCTGCTGCATCGCGGCTACCCGATCGACCAGCTCGCAGAAAAATCCACCTTCATTGAAGTCGCCTGCCTGCTGCTGAACGGCGAACTGCCCAATCCGGCCGAGCTCGCCGAATTCGAACGCGGGGTCATGCTGCACACCATGGTGCATGAACAATTGCGCCAATTCTACAACGGCTTCCGGCGGGACGCGCACCCGATGGCGGTGATCTGCGGCGTCGTCGGCGCGCTCTCGGCCTTCTATCACGACAGCCTGGACATCAATAACCCCGAGCACCGCCGCATCAGCGCCTTTCGCCTGATCGCCAAGATGCCGACGATTGCCGCCTGGGCCTACAAATATTCGATCGGCCAACCCTTCATGTATCCGCGCAATGATCTCGGCTACGCGGAAAACTTCCTCTATATGATGAACGCCGTGCCGGCCGAGCCCTACCACGTCAATCCCGTCCTGGCCCGTGCGATGGACCGCATTTTGATCCTGCACGCCGACCATGAACAGAACGCATCGACCAGTACCGTGCGCCTGGCCGGCTCGACCGGTGCCAACCCGTTCGCGTGTATCGCGGCCGGCATCGCCAGCCTGTGGGGACCCGCCCATGGCGGCGCCAATGAGGCAGTGCTCAAGATGCTCGCCGAAATCGGTGACGTCTCGCACATCCCCGATTTTATCGAGCGAGTGAAGGACAAGAACAGCAACGTGCGCCTGATGGGTTTCGGCCATCGCGTTTACAAGAACTATGATCCGCGCGCGAAAATCATGCAGGCGACGTGTCACGAGGTGCTGACCGAACTCGGCATCAAGGACGATCCGCTGCTGGACCTGGCCGTGGAGCTGGAGCGCATCGCGCTTCACGACGAATACTTCATTAGCAAAAAGCTCTATCCCAATGTCGATTTCTATTCGGGCATTATCCTCAAGGCGATGGGCATTCCGACCAGCATGTTCACGGTGCTGTTTGCCGTGGCGCGCACGGTGGGCTGGATCAGCCAGTGGCAGGAAATGATGGAGGACCCGACGCAGCGCATCGGGCGGCCCCGTCAGGTTTATACGGGTCACGCGCAACGGGATTATGTGGCGATGGGGGAACGGTAAGAAGGAAGGTCGTTCTTTTTTGAAAAAAAGAACCAAAAAACTTTTGCTCCTGGCGCGCCGTCACCTTCGAGCGCGCCAACCCTCTTCACTGGTCGCCGTCGCTATCCTTGGTCATTGGCACGGCACTTGCGGCTTTGGCCATGGCTGCGGCGATATCCTTTAGCAGCCCGTGCGCGTCATCCCCGCGCCGGTACAGATCGAAATGCCCCCGGCCAGGCAAATAGGTGAACGCAGCCCCCGCCCCCAGCCGATCGAGCACCGCCTGCAGCCGATGCACCGGACCATCCAGAAAGAACGTGTCCTCAGTTCCCACGATAACGTGCATCTTGCCCGGCAACGCGTGCTTCAGCAGGCCCCAATGCGAGGCAATGCGCCCGGCAATGTCGTAATTCTCCGCCCAATACGCCGCGACATCGTGATCGACTTCGCCGCTCTCCCGATCAAACAACGGCTCCGGCCGTCCATCCTGACCACGCGGCGAGAACACCCACTCGAACGAGGAAAACTGCCCGCCCGTCGGTCCCAGCACGCGCTCCAGCTTCGCCACGTCCTCGATCGATTCAGCTGATTTGCGCATCAATGGACGCCTCGTGCCATCCGGCGCGCGGTACATGTTCGCACCCGGCGCATACAGATCCACGCCGGAAAAATCATGAAAATCGACCGGGTCGGGCGATGTCGCCCACGCACCCCCAAATAGCCCGGGAAAGCGTGTCATGATCCACAATGCCGCCCATCCACCGGACGAGTGTCCGGTCAGAAACCGCGTGCCCGGTTCCCTGCGCACATGGAATTTGGCTTCGACATACGGCACGAGCTCGCGCGTCAGCGCCATGCCATACGGACCGTTATTGATCGAGTCCGCAAATTCGTGCGTGCCGGTCGGGCTAGATTGATCGAGAAACACCCACACCATCGGCGGCATTGCGTGCGTCTGCATGGCGGCATCGACGTAGGCGATGCGCCCAGGCAGGCTGGCCAGGCGCGAGCCGTAGCCGGGCAGCAAATAGACCGTTGGATACAGCGTGCCCGCGCGGGCATCGTAGCCAGGCGGCGTCAGCACATACCCGCGCAGCGTGATCGGCCTGCCCCAGAATCGCGCCAGCGCCTCGCTCGGATGCTCGATCGGCGAAACACGGGCATGCGCAGAGGCAAGAGCCGTGTCGGCCCAGGGATCGGGATCGCTCACCGCCTCGCTCAAGCTGAGCGCCGGCAGATCGGAATTGGATGCCAGCACCACGCGGCTGGTCACATCGCCCGCGTGCCGGCCGGAATAGGCATAGTCGTGGTGCACGTCCAGCACCGCCTGCAGCGCAATCTGCCCAGCCGGAAGCGCTGAAAATCCGGCAGGATAGGCCAGCGCATCGCCGTCGATATCGACCCCAGCCCCCGGCGCCAGGCCACTGACCTCCTGCGCGGCAACGGTCGTGGCGCCCGGATCGAATTCATCGATATCAACGGAAGCCGGCGCACCATTGTGCGGCGCCGCCCGCGCCAGAACCAGCAATCGCCCCGAAAGCGCGTGCGGCGCACCCACCGGCAGCAGAACCCGCATAAACCGATGCGCGGGCGCCGCGCCTGCAAGCAGAATCAGCGCAAAAATCAAAATAGCGCCGGGGCGCCCTGGGGGGGATGGCTTCATCCCCCCCGGCTTACTTCCTCGCGGTGTCAGCAATCACATCCCCGAGAAGGCGCCGCACTCTCCCGCACCACGTGATGATCGATCCACTCCGCCACCAGCCGCCGCGCCTCGTTCACCGAGGCCTCCGGGTGATGGATGCGATACAGCGTCGTGCAGCTCTGGAAAGCCGGCATGTCCTCCGTTCCCGCGCGGCGCAGCTCGCGATAGGCGGTCACCACCGCGCGTTCGCACCTGCGGGCAATTTCGGTCACATGAGCCTCCAATTGAGAATCGCTCTCAACAAGCGGCCAGTCTAGCGGCGCACCCACGCCCTCGCAATGGCTTGCCCCCACCTCTTGCCGCGTCCCCGCCCACCATGCAGAACGGCCCGGTCAAGCCGGAGTGCAGGTCAGCCCATGGACAACCGCGACAGCAACTGGGACCGCGATGCCGCCCTGACCACCGCGCGCATCCTGCTTGAAATCGGCGCGCTGAATTTCCGCCCCGATGAACCCTACACGTTGACCAGCGGCTGGAAGAGCCCGGTCTATATCGATTGCCGCAAGATCATCTTCTTCCCGCGCGCGAGACAGCGCATCTGCGCGCTCGGCGTGCAGAAAATCCAGCGCCATGTCGGCTATGAATTTGTGCAAGCCATTGCCGGCGGGGAAACCGCGGGCATTCCATTTGCCGCCTGGATGGCCGATTTGATGGGCACGCCCATGTCCTATGTGCGCAAGCAGGCCAAGGGTTTCGGCCGCAATGCACTGATCGAGGGCGATGTACCCACCGACATGCGCACGCTGCTGGTCGAGGATTTGACGACCGACGGTCGCAGCAAGATCCGCTTCGCCCAGGCACTGCGTGACGCGGGCGCGCTGGTCAACCACGCGTTCGTTGTCTTCTACTATGGCGTGTTTCCGGGCAGCCTGGAGACGCTGGCCAAGATGGACATTACGCTGCACCATCTGTGCACTTGGTGGGATGTGCTGGAGGCTTGCCGGGAGCGGCCCTATTTTCCCGAGCCGCATTTGGCCGAGGTGAGGCGGTTTTTGGAGGATCCCGTGGCGTGGTCGCGCGCGCATGGGGCGGATGTTGGCGCGGCAGGCTAGGATGAAGACAAGGTTGGGGGAGATGTGCCATCCCCCCCAAACCCCCCGTCTCTTTAATCGGTGCAGAATGCTTCGGTAATGATTAAAAGGATCTGAAGTGTGATCTCTTCGCGTCCTGAGACTAAACTAAGGGCCGCAAGATGATCGTTGTGCCGCGCGCGCAACCTAGATGGCTACCCGCTGCGCTGCTTCTTGCTTTGGTCACAATCTGGTTCGCCGCTCGAGGAATACACGGGATCCACTTTCTCACTTTCGGCGACGAAAGCGGGCATTTCTTAGGTGCACGTGCCATAAGGGCGGGCGACAAGCTATACCGGGACTTTATTGACGCCCACGGTCCTCTAAGCTTTATGGCAGCGCAAGCGTTTGGGGTAGTGTTCGGATGGAAGGAGCCGCTTAACGCACGGTGGGGAATAGTAGCACTAGTCGGTCTCACCGCAGTTGCCGTCTATAAATCCCCTGTTTTCCACCAAGTGACAAGCCGACTCTGGGGCGCAGCATTCTTCCTCGGCCTCATCGCCGCGCCATGGCTCGTACAATCGTTGGACATGGTAAACTACCATATTCTGACCGGTCTCCTGACGACGACCGTTCTGGCGGGATTGGTTGTTCCGGCGTGGCTGGGTGATCCTGTTTCTAGAAGACAGTCACTGCTTTGTGGGTTCTGCCTCGCTCTGTTATGCGCGGCGGCATACTCGCTTGCGCCTACGGTTGTTCTGCTTGTGGCTAGCGCCGGTTGCGCTTTGTGGAGTGATACGAGTTCTACTGCGATGAGAAGAATTTCCGTCAATTTGTCTATAGGGTTCGCGGTCGGCTGCCTGGTTGTAGTGACCTGGCTGTTGTGCTTCGGCGACATCGTTGGATATTTTGTGTTCCACGTAATTAACAACCAGTTGAATTACTCTAGATTTACGGACTTCGGTTGGCGCTTAGCCGTCAGCAGCTTAGTTCCCTCCACCAAACCCAACGAGTTGGTTCAATCTGGCGCGGCGATAACGTTCTTTTCGGGTCTTTGCCTTCTGATGCCACCGCGCATGGCGTTGTTCCGCGCACATCCTCTCTCTCGCTTACTTTCGCTCGCTTCTCTGGCAACCGCGATCCTAATGATAAATTTCCGTGGGGCGTTCGGATTCCAAGATGGCGGCTTTTTGGTTGCGAGCATTGCGATCTTGGCGCTTGCCCTACCGCCTGCGCTCGCGCCGCACATCGCTCCACTTGTATCGGTCAGAAGCGCCTGGATTGGCAGCTTTCTCATTGGATTACTGCTATGTTTGTCGGAGACAGTGGATCGTGGCGCTATCACTTCTCCTGGTTCCGCGAGGCGCGAGACGTTCATCCATTGGCCGAAGGCCAGTCTCGCGGTCGACTATCATAATTCCATCGACCGCCGAATTCGCTCAATCTTAAAACCTGAAGAACGCTTACTGGTTTTGGTGTACAACCCCGACTTCTTTTTGCCAGCGGGTTTTCTGCCACTTAGAAAGTTCCACGAGTACCTTCCTTGGGAGGCCGAGTACGCACGTCATCCGTGGTTTGGCCGCACTCGGGACCTCTGTGCTGATATTTACGCCCACCCTCCACCGGTGATCGTCTATGACGCTTGGAAAGTGTGGGGAATCTGGGCGCCCGAAACGTTTATGCCTTGCATACCAGAGATCCTGAAGAAAGAGTATGTTGCCGACGGCGCCCCAAATCTTTACGTCCGCCAGGACCGGATGCATTTGGTCGCCAAGCCGAAGTGACTAACGTGCTCGCCGGGGCCTCAACGCTCCGCACTGCTTTAGCGGGCTCGGCTCACTGTATAATCCGCCACATCCATTAAGCTCGTCCGCACGCCAGCCGCTGTAAAACTCCCCAACGCATCCTTCGCCCGGTCCGCATAAACCGCAGCGCGAGCCAGCGTCGCCTCAATCGCTCCAGTCCGCGCCATCAGCGTCAACGCACGCTCCAAATCGTCCTCGCCCTGCTCGCTCGCCTCGATCGTGCGCCGCCAAAACGCGCGATCCTCCTCACTCCCCGCATGGTAAGCAGCCAGCACCGGCAGCGTGATCTTGCCCTCGCGGAAATCGTCGCCCACCGTCTTGCCCAATTCGCGCTGATCGGCCGCATAATCCAGCGCGTCATCGACCAATTGAAACGCCATGCCGAGTGCACCGCCATACGCCGCCAGCGCCGCCTCCTGCGCCTCGGGCACGCCGGCCACCACGCCCCCCACCTGACAAGCCGCGGCAAAAAGCGCCGCCGTCTTGCCGTGGATCACCTCCAGGTAACGCTCCTCGCGCGTGCTAAGATCGTTTTGCGTGACCAACTGCAACACCTCGCCCTCGGCAATCGTGGCCGATGCGTCCGACAAGATCCGCAAAACATGCAAACTGCCATCCGCGGTCATCAACTGAAACGCGCGGCTGAACAGAAAATCACCCACAAGCACGCTGGCCTGATTGCCGAACACGGCATTCGCACTCGCCAATCCGCGCCGCAATTGGCTGCCATCGACAACATCGTCATGCAGCAGCGTCGCCGTGTGGATGAATTCCACGCACGCCGCCAACGCCACGTGCCTCTGCCCGCCCGAATACCCGCACAGCCGCGCACACGCCAAAGTCAGGATCGGCCGCAGCCGCTTGCCGCCGGCCGCCACCAGATGCGCGGCCAGGCGAGGGATCAGCTCGACCTCGCTGTGCATGTTGTCCACGATCAGCCGGTTGCAGGCGTGCAGATCCTCGCCCACCATGGCCGCCAGGCTCGCCAGCGCGTCAGGCGCCGGCGCGGGCGGCCCGGCGGATGGCAGTGTCGCGGCGCGGGACAAAAATGGCTCCAGGCGGTTTGCCCATGGGGTATCGGCGGCGTTCGTATCCAGGTCAATATCGGGGGCACGAATGCACGTACTGCTGCGCAGCAACAACCTGATCCGATTGCATTTTCTCGTCAGCCTCCTGCGGGATGCCGGGATCGCCGCCGAAATCCTGGACGCACAGATGAGCGCCATGGAAGGTGGCATCGGCGCCTTCCCCCGCCGCCTGGTCGTGGCCGAGGACTACGCCAGCCGTGCCCGTCGCGTCCTCGCCGAAGCGGGCGAGGCGTGAACCTCACCCAAGGCACGCTGCTCGGCGGCCGCATACGCTACGCCCAGCCCGCATCCGGCTACCGCACCGGCATCGAGCCCGTCCTGCTCGCGGCGTCCATTCCCGCCCGCCCCGGTGATCGCGTGCTGGAAGCCGGAACCGGCGCCGGCGCCGGCCTGCTGTGCCTGGCCGCCCGCGTGCCTGGTGTCGTCGGCCTGGGCCTGGAACGCGACCCCGATCAGGCAGCCCTCGCCGCGGCCAATTTCGCCGCCAATGGCTTCGATCATCTGCGCGCGCAGAACGGCGATGTTCTCAACTGGCGCAGCGAGGCGCCATTCGACCACGCATTCGCCAACCCGCCATGGCATAACGATACCGGAACGGTGTCGCCCGTGCCTGGCCGTGCGAACGCAAAATGCGCGCATATCGGCTTGCTCGCAGCGTGGACGAAATCCATGGCACAGACATTGCGGCCTAAGGGAACACTGAGCCTGATCGTGCCGGCGGCGTCACTGGGCGAGGCAATCAGCGCCCTGAACGCGGCGGAATGTGTGGAAATCACACTCCTGCCGTTGTGGCCCAGGCGAGATGCGCCCGCAAAGATCTTGATCCTGCAAGGCATCCATGACGGCCGCGGTGCATGCATGGTATCGGCCGGACTTGTGCTGCATGAAAATAGCGGCGCGTTTACCGCCGAAGCGAATGCCATCCTGTGGGATGGCGCTGCGCTACATATAAAAAAGGCCGGGGGAGATGTGCCATCCCCCCCGGACCCCCCGTCTTCGTTCTAGGAAGGGATTAGAAATCCATTCCGCCCATACCGCCACCCATGCCGCCCATACCACCCATGCCGCCGCCACCACCGCCGCCGCCCATGGGCGCCGACTTCTCGGGACGGTCAGCAACCATCGCCTCAGTCGTAATCATCAGCGACGCAATGGATGCCGCATGCTGCAGCGCCGAGCGCACGACCTTCGTCGGGTCGATAATCCCCGCCGCGACCATGTCCTTGTACTCGCCCGTCTGCGCGTCGAAGCCGTAATTATACTCGCTGTTCTCAAGCACCTTGCCCGAAATCACCGCGCCATCCTCACCGGCATTCTCGCTGATCTGGCGCATCGGTGTCTGCAAAGCCTTGCGGACAACCTCAATGCCAAAACGCTGATCATCGTTGGCACCCTTGACGTCCTTCAAAACCAAAGACGCACGGGCCAGCGCAACACCGCCGCCAGGCACAATACCTTCCTCAACAGCCGCACGCGTCGCATGCAAACCATCGTCCACGCGATCCTTGCGCTCCTTCACCTCAACCTCGGTCGCCCCGCCAACGCGGATCACGGCAACACCGCCGGCCAACTTGGCCAGACGCTCCTGCAGCTTCTCCTTGTCGTAGTCGCTCGTGGTCTCCTCGACCTGCGCGCGGATCTGCGCGCAACGGCCCTTGATGTCCTCGCTCTTGCCCACGCCTTCAACGATGGTCGTGGTCTCCTTCTCGATCAGCACCTTCTTGGCGCGGCCGAGCATATCCAGCGTCACGGTCTCAAGCTTGATGCCGAGATCTTCGCTGATCACGGTGCCACCGGTCAGGATCGCCAGATCCTCCAGCATCGCCTTGCGGCGATCGCCGAAGCCGGGCGCCTTCACGGCCGCAACCTTCAGTCCGCCACGCAGCTTGTTCACAACGAGTGTGGCAAGGGCTTCACCCTCGACATCCTCGGCAATGATCAGCAGAGGACGTGCGGACTGCACCACCGCCTCGAGCAGCGGCAGCAGCGTCTGCAGCGAGGACAGCTTCTTCTCGTGGATCAGGATATACGGATCATCGAGCTGCGCCGTCATCTTCTCGGCATTGGTGATGAAGTACGGGCTCATGTAGCCGCGATCGAACTGCATGCCTTCAACAACGTCGAGTTCGGTCTGGATACCCTTGGCTTCCTCGACCGTAATCACGCCCTCATTGCCGACCTTCTGCATGGCTTCTGCAATCATGCGGCCGATCTCGGCCTCACCATTGGCGGAAATCGTGCCGACCTGCGCCGTCTCGGCCTCGGTCGTGATCTTCTTGGTGCGCGAGGCCAATTCGGCCACGACTGCGTTTACGGCGTGATCGATGCCGCGCTTCAGGTCCATCGGGTTCATACCGGCCGAAACCGCCTTGCCGCCTTCGCGGATGATGGCCTGTGCCAGCACGATCGCCGTCGTGGTGCCGTCGCCGGCCACGTCATTGGTCTTGCTTGCCACTTCGCGCACCATCTGTGCGCCCATGTTCTCGAACTTCTCGGAGAGCTCGATTTCCTTGGCGACGGTGACGCCGTCCTTGGTGATGCGCGGCGCGCCGTAGCTCTTGTCGATGACGACGTTGCGGCCTTTGGGGCCGAGTGTGACTTTTACTGCGTCGGCGAGGATGTCGACGCCGCGGAGCATGCGGCTGCGGGCGTCTGCGCCGAAGCGCACGTCTTTACTGGCCATTTGTGTGAGTCCTTTGTTGTTGAAGAAAGAAAGGCCAGGGGGGCTCTGCCCCCGGGACCCCCGCTAAGGACAAGTCCTTAGAACCTACTAGTGGGGGTCTGGAGCCTCAGGCCCCAGCGGGTCCAGGGCAGAGCCCTGGCCTTCCTTATTCTCTAAGCTGCGATCTTCTTCTCGGCCGGATGGCCCTCGATCACGCCCATGATGTCGCTCTCCTTCATAATCAGGAGCTCCTCGCCATCAAGCTTGACCTCGGTGCCCGACCACTTGCCGAACAGAATGCGGTCGCCCGCCTTCACGTCCAGCGCCACAATGGCGCCAGCCTCGTTGCGCGCACCGGCGCCGACGGCGATTACTTCGCCTTCCATCGGCTTCTCCTGGGCGGTGTCAGGAATAATGATCCCGCCGCGGGTCTTCTCTTCAGCCGTGATGCGGCGGACGACCACGCGATCGTGCAGGGGACGTAGCTTCATGGAGTGTATCCTGATGTTTGACGTTTAGAGACGCAGCGCACGCTGAGGAACGTCGCGCGGGCTGTCTCTTAGCACTCATAGGATGAGAGTGCTAGCGGGCCTTTTCAACGGATCGCATCTGGGGAGGCAGGGCAGCCATGCCCACGGCCGAGCGCCTACTTCTCGCGATGGCGCAGATGCCAGAGCCGCTCATGGGCGGCAACCAGGCTCTCCAGCGCCCGCCGGCGATTCTGCTCGGGCGGCACGCCCCGCCGCGTCAGCATGGACTCAAGGGTGTTCAGCAACTGTTCTGCCACAGCGAGATCATGCGCGTCGCACGCATGGTGGAAGGCCACCAGGATCTTGTCCGACAAGCGGCGGCCTTGGCGCGGACCGGCAACACCTGTCCGTTCCCGGTTTTCGGTGCTAACGGCATCTTCGTCTGCGAACTCGTTCATCTGAGCCTCGCTTTGCGCGACCATCTCGTTACCCCTCGGCCCGATACGAACCTAGGGGGATTTGCACGTAACGCAAGGTGCCGCACTAAGCTGCATGCTAATCAGCATTATACGTCACGCCGTCAGCCGGCATTGGCCTGGCAGGAGCAAACGCATCCTCCCAACTTCCTTCCGTCGAAGCACGGGAGTATTCAGTAGCCCGATTCTCGAAAAAATTGGCATGCTCGACGGCATTCAGCATCTCGTCCAGCCAGGTCAGAGGATTTTTGCTGACGTGGAACAAAGGATTGAGCCCGAGCTGCATCAGGCGCCGATCGGCGATAAAGCGTATGTAGCTTTTGACGTCGCGCGCATCCAGTCCCTGCACAGGCCCCATCTCGAAAGCCAGCTCGATAAACGCATCTTCATGATCGACGATGGTGGCACAGATCAGATACAGCTCGCGCTTGAAATCCTCGGTCCAGATGTCCGGATTTTCGGCGATGAAGGTCTTGAACAGCTTGATGATGGAAAGGCAGTGCAGCGTCTCATCACGCACGGACCAGGACACGATCTGTCCCATGCCCTTGAGTTTGTTGAACCTTGGAAAGTTCAGCAAAATCGCAAAGGACGCAAATAGCTGCAAACCCTCGGTGAACGCACCGAATGCGGCGAGCGTCTTGGCAATCTCGCGCCGGCTGTCCACCGTGAAAGACTGCATGTAGTCGAACTTGTCCTTCATCTCCTTGAAGCGCCGGAAGGCCTGATATTCGATTTCGGGCATGCCGATGGTGTCGAGCAGGTGGCTGTAGGCGGCGATATGCACCGTCTCAATGTTGGAAAACGCCGACAGCATCATCAGCACCTCGGTGGGTTTGAACACCTGGCTGTAATGCTTCATGTAGCAATTGTTCACTTCCACGTCCGACTGCGTGAAGAAGCGGAAGATCTGCGTGACAAGGTTGCGCTCGCCATCGGTCAGATTGCGATGCCAGTCCTTGACGTCATCTGCCAGCGGCACTTCTTCGGGCAGCCAGTGCACGCGCTGCTGGGTCAGCCAGGCCTCATACGCCCATGGGTAGCGGAAGGGCTTGTAGACAGGGTTTTCGGTCAGCAGGTCGAACTGCGCTGGCGCGAGGCTATCCATTAGACGAAGTTCCTAAAAATCGACGGGGGGTCTGGGGGGGGCTGACGTATACGTCAGCCACATCTCCCCCAGCTTTTTCTCACTTCACGCTGCTGAACTTTACTGACAAGCCAAGCACTCTTCATAATTTGCCACAGAGGCAGCTACCGCCACCAGAGGCAACGGCGCCATGTCGTTGGCCGCCGACAACTCCATGGAAGAGGCCCCGCGCGGCGCATCGCTCACCGTATCCGCACGCTGTATAGACAGCGAGCGGCAATAATACAGCGACTTCATCCCCCGCTTCCAAGCCATCATGTGTATCTGGTGCAGATCGCGCTTGTGCACATTCGCCGGCAGGAACACGTTCACGCTCTGGCTCTGGCAGATGAACGGCGTGCGGTCGGCCGCATGCTCGATCACCCAGCGCTGGTCCAGCTCGAAGGCGGTCTTATACACCGCCTTTTCCTGCTCGGTCAGGAAATCCAGATGCTGCACACTGCCCTTGTTCAGCGTAATCGACGACCAGACGTCCTCATTGTCCTGCCCGCGCGCCTCGAGCAGCTTCTGCAAATGGCGATTGCGTACGGCAAAGCTGCCCGACAGCGTCTTCTGCAGGAACACGTTAGCCGCAATCGGCTCGATGCCCGGGCTGGCATTGCCCGCAATGATCGAAATGGAGGCCGTCGGCGCAATCGCCATCTTGTTGGAAAACCGCTCCATGAAGCCGTATTCCTCGGCGTCGGGGCACGCCCCGCGCTCCTCAGCCAGCAGCTTGCTTGCCGCGTCTGCCTGGCGGCGAATATGCGCAAAGATGCGCTTGTTCCACACTTTCGCAATCACGCCCTCGAAAGGCACGTTCAGTGCCTGCAGAAAGCTGTGAAAACCCATAACACCCAGCCCCACGGAACGCTCGCGCGAGGCGGCATATTTCGCCCGCTCCATCCCTTCGGGCGCGCGGTCAATGAAATCCTGCAGCACGTTGTCGAGGAAGCGCATCGTATCCTCGATGAACAAAGGATGATTATGCCACTCATCCCAGGTCTCAAGGTTGACGCTGGACAGGCAGCACACCGCGGTGCGCTGCCGGTCATGATGGTCAAGCCCAGTCGGCAGTGTAATTTCGCTGCACAGATTGCTCGTCTTGACCTCCAGCCCCGCGAGCTTGTGGTGCTCGGGCCGAGCATTATTCACGTGGTCGGAAAAAACCAGATACGGCTCGCCCGTCTCCACCCGCGCGGTCAAAATGCGTATCCACAGCGCGCGCGCCGAAATCTTGCGCACGATCGCCTGGTCCTTGGGCGAGCGCAGCGCCCACTGACCGTCATCCTCGACCGCGCGCATGAAATCGTCGGACACCAGAATGCCATGGTGCAAATTCGGCGCCTTGCGGTTCGGATCGCCGCCAGTAGGCCGGCGAATTTCCACGAACTCCTCGATCTCCGGATGGCACACCGGCAGATAGACCGCGGCCGATCCCCGCCGCAGCGAGCCCTGACTGATCGCCAGCGTCAAACTGTCCATGACGCGAATAAACGGGATCACCCCGCTCGTTTTGCCGTTCTGCCCCACCTTCTCGCCAATGGAGCGCAGATTGCCCCAGTAGCTGCCGATACCGCCGCCCTTGCTGGCCAGCCACACGTTCTCGTTCCAAAGCCCGACAATGCCGTCCAGGCTGTCGCTCGCCTCGTTAAGAAAACAACTGATCGGCAGCCCGCGCTTGGTCCCGCCATTGGACAGCACCGGGGTCGCCGGCATAAGCCACAGCTTGCTGATATAGTCATAGAGCCGCTGGGCATGGCCCGTATCATCACCATAGAAGCTGGCCACGCGCGCAAACAAATCCTGGTAGCCCTCGCCCGGCATCAGATAACGGTCGTCCAGCGTCGCACGGCCGAAATCGGTCAGCAGCGCATCGCGCGAGCGGTCGACACGGACCTGGTGGCCGCCTTTGATCTGAACAGCGTCGTCAAGCAAGGCGGTCTCCTGAAAGTCGCGAGTCGTCATGCCATCCATCCTGAACTCCCATCGGCGCGCGTCAACTACATGTAGGGTTGGTGTGGCAGCCTAACACCACATCTGTCCTCAGAGGTAGGATTCTTTCAGAGTGCAGGGGAGTATAGGGAAGAGCTGGGGGGAATGTGCCATTCCCCCCAGACCCCCCGTCGATTTTTTGGGGATGCCTTTCAATGACTACCCGCGTCGCCGATCATGCCGTCGAGGCCATCTTCCTTAAGCGCTGATCGCCTAGCGCCTTTACCGGCGAGGCCATGCCGGCAGCCGAGCTCATGCGCATCTTCGAAGCCGCCCGCGGGGCCCCGTCCAGCTACAACTCCCAACCCTGGCGCTTCCTCTACGCCCATCGCGATACGCCGCACTGGGACCTCTTCCTCGGCTTGCTCAACGAGTTCAACGAAAGCTGCGCGGCCCGCGCCGCCGTGCTGATGGCCGCCCTTCCCAAGCACCATGCGCCCCATCGACGCTGACAAGGACGTGCCAAGCCAAGCCATAGCTACGATGCCGGCGCCGCCTAGGCCGACCTCGCCCTTCAGGTAACCGCCCTCGGCTGGCACGCCCCACAGCACGGTTGGCGTCGACTTGGCCCGCGCCTTGCCGGCCTGAACGTGCTCACCGGCTACCGCGTCGAATGCGCCATCGCCATCGGCCGCCGCGGCGATCCGTCCCTGCTCCCCGAGCCCCTCCAGCAACGCAAAGCCCCCAACGGGCGGGACCCCGTCTCCAGCTTCGCCATGGAAGGCACCTTCCGCGAGACATGAGACTCGCGGGCGACGCAACTTTCGCGGCTGGCTCGTCTAAGGTAAACTCACTGTATGACGCGAAGATCGATCCCAGGCCGGCGGACGAAAGGCCGCGTGTTGCTCGGCTTTCTCCTCGCGCCTGTAGCGCCGGGCTTGTTGCTGGGAAGCGTTTTCACCATCCCTGCAGTTCTGATGATGCTGACCGCCAAAGAACATAGCGGATTTTGGTTCATTCTCCGAATAGCTGCGGTGACAATGGCCGTCGGCATCCTGCCATCAGCGGTCATCGGCTATTCGATCGTGCTTGTTCTTGCTGTTCCGCTTTACCTCTCTCGTCATACGCTTCGATTACGCGGGCGCTTTTCGTATATAGCAGTAGGCGCAGCGCTGGGCGCGATCGTACCTGTTATCCTCTTGACGGTGCGGATACATCCAGTCGGCAGAGTAGAGCAGCTGCTTTTTTTCACGATGTGCGGTGGCTTCGCAGGAGGCGTTTTCCACCTTGTTGCCCGGCCGGATCTCTCAACCTGCAAAGCAAATTGAGAAAGCGGTTTTCGTTTGGTTATACCGGCCAGCCGAAGATTGACTCTTAAAGTAAGGCTGGGGAAGATGTGCCATCCCCCCTAGACCCCCCGTCTTTAGTTAGGACAGGGTGTAAATGAATGACGGGTGATTTGGGGGGGGCTGACGTATACGTCAGCCACATCTCCCCTAACCTTTCTCTCCTTGATCATGTGTCAGTTTCAAAGCCGATGGATGTTAGAACAGCACGTTTCTTTCATTCATTGTCACTGCGCGATGGTCACACCGCTGCACGAGGCAACAGCGCGCGACCTCGCATGGTCATTCCATCCAAATCAGAAAGAGCGAGCACAATGCTGATACCCAACCGCACCAACGCTGCCGTGTTGTTTCTCGACCTGCAAGACGAGATCATCAAGAACTGCAAGACCTTGCCGCTCAAGCGCCTGCGCCGCAATGCTGGCGCCTTGGCCAAGCTCGCAGCGCTGCACGAACTGCCCGCGTTCCTCTCCGCCGTGCCGGCAGGCGGCGCGTTCCTGGACGAAGTCACCGCGCCGCTAAGCGGTATGCAACCCCGTCCGCGCACGGATACGTCGGCTTTTTCGGATACGGGCCTGGTCGCGGCGCTGAAATCGGCGGGGCGCCCGGTGCTGATCCTTGCCGGCGTCGCCACCGAGATCGTCGTGCAGCGCACCGCGCTTGACGCGCTGGCCGCCGGCTACGAAGTCCAGATCGCCGTCGACGCCTCAGGCGGCATTGATCCTCGCACCGAAGATGCCGCCTGGCGCCGCATCACCGCCGCCGGCGGCACCACCACATCGGTCACGACATTCGCCGCAGAACTGGTACAAGACTTCACCAAGGAACTGGGCAAAAAAACCCTCGAAATCGCCTACGAAACAATGGCCACCTGACCAAACAGACAAAAGTCTTTTGGTTCTTTTCTACAGAAAAGAACAACTTCCTTCCTTACTGTCCATCCGCCGCCGCCGCCCGCATAACCGCCAAATCCAGCTTGCCCATCCCCATCATCGCCCGCGCAGCCCGCCCCGCCCGCCCGCGATCCGGATCCCCCAACAACGCTGCCAACCCATCAGGCACAATCTGCCAGGACACCCCAAAACGATCGACCAGCCACCCGCACCGCCCCGCCTGCCCCCCGTCCGCTGTCAGGGCCGCCCAAAGTCGATCCACCTCGCCCGCATCCGCGCAGGCCACGGACAGTGAAACGGCGGGCGTAAAGCGATATTCCGGCCCGCCATTCAGCGCCTGGAACCGCTGCCCCGCGAGCCGGAACTCCACCATCATCGCAGTACCCGCGGCAAACGGGCCGCCCTGCCCATAACGCGACACCGTACCGATGCGCCCATTGATGAACAGCGACACGTAAAAGCAGGCTGCCGCCTCCGCCTGCCCATCAAACCACAGGCAGGGCGCGATCTTGCCCGCGCTCACGTCCCGCAGAAGGTGCGCAAAACCATCTCCTCCTTTTTGGCCGGTGCCGCATACGCCTCTCGCCCCGGCTGATCCTCGAACGGCCGCGCCAGCACGTCCAGCAGATCCTCAAACGGCGCGAAATCCTCCCGCTCGATCGCCGCGGCAAGGGCGGCCTCCACGCGATGGTTGCGCGGAATGTAGGCTGGATTGACCAGCCGCATTGCGCGCGCGCGCGCGCCGCCATCGCTGGCCTCGCGCGCCAGGCGCGCCCGCCAGCCCTCCGCCCAGGCATCAAAGGTGCCACCATCGGCAAACAGCCCGCGGGGCCCGGCGCCCGAATCATCCGCCAGCTCGGCCAGGCGACGGAATGTCAGCGTGAAATCAGCACCATTCTGGCCCATCACCTGCAGCAGGCCCGCAATCAGCGTGCGATCCCCCTCCTCCTCGCGCGCCAGCCCCAGCTTGGCACGCATTCCGGCCAGGCTGTGCGCCTCGAACAAGTCCGAAAAACGATTGAGCACCTCCATCGCCTGCTCGACGGCGCGCGCCTGCTCCCCACCGATCAGCCCTAGCAGTGTCTCGGCCAAACGCGCCAAATTCCACTGCGCCATGCGCGCCTGGTTGCCATAGGCATAACGCCCGCCTTCATCGATGGCGCTGAACACTGCCGCGGGATCGTAGGCCTCCATGAAGGCGCAGGGACCGTAATCGATTGTCTCGCCCGACACCGCCATATTGTCGGTGTTCATCACACCATGAATAAAGCCGATGCCCATCCATTGCGCCACCAGATTGGCCTGGCGCGCGACGATCCCTTCCAGCAGCGCCAGATACGTGTTGGCGGCCTCGCGTGCCTGCGGATAATGCCGGTCGATCACGTAATCGGCCAGGATGCGCACCGCCTCCTCGTCCCCACGCGCCGCGAAATATTGAAAACTGCCCACGCGCACATGGCTCGAGGCCACGCGCGTCACCACAGCACCTGGCAACGGGCGGTCTCGATAAACCATCTCGCCCGTGCTCACCGCGGCCAGCGCGCGCGTGGTGGGAACGCCCAGCGCATGCATGGCCTCGCTCAGGATATACTCGCGCAGCACCGGCCCTAGTGCCGCGCGTCCATCCCCGCCGCGCGAGAACGCCGTCCGCCCCGATCCCTTGAGCTGAATGTCCCGCAGCGCGCCCCTGCGGTCTTGCACATCGCCCAGCAATATCGCTCGCCCGTCACCCAATTGCGGCGAAAACCCGCCGAACTGGTGCCCCGCATAGGCGGCGGCGATCGGCACCGCGCCGGCCGGCACCGCATTGCCGGAGAAGATCGCGGCCGTTCCCGCCGCCTCGATCGCATCGAGGTCGAGGTCCAGCTCACGCGCCAGTGCGGCGTTGAACTTGATCAGGCGGGGTGCGGTCACCTGCGCCGGCAGTTGCGGGCTGTAAAAGCGCGCCGGCAGCGCGGCATAGCTGTTGATGAAGGCGCCGATCGGACGCGTGCGCAGGTCGGCGAGGTGGGTGTCGGGGGGCATGCGGACAGCTCCAGAACGAAGCGAAGACCTGGGGGGACCGTGCTTGGGCGGACAGGCGCATGCGCCTGTTTTTTCCGCCCAAGCCCCCAAACCCCCGTCATCAATTAGGCAGGCGCAATCGCCAGGCTCGAACTAGCATACGAGATTACCACGGGCTGCCGCCCCAGCACGTCCAAGCCCAAGATCATATCGTAGGCCGCCTCGGGCACCGCGGTCACCAGCAAACGCGGCGCATCGAGGGCAAGCGAGCCAATCTCCAACCGAGCGAAACGATGCAGCCGAGCGGGCGACACGCCGCCGATCCCGGCCAGCCCCGCAGGCGCATCGCCCCGAGTCTGCACGGCACTTAGCCCCAGCCGGTAGGCCCCGCGCGCGTTGATCAGCGTCCCCGCCGCCCCTGTATCGACCAGCGCCACCAAAGCGCGCCCGTCCAGCCGCACCGGCGCCAGCAGCAGATCGCCCCGCCATGGCGTCAGCCGCACCGCCCCCGCCATGGGCGCGCTCAGCAGCACCAGCCGCGCGGCCGGCACATCAAGCACCAGCGTAAAATGCCGCAATACGTCCCCACCCAGCAGCCCGTCCGCCCCGCCCAGGTCCGAGCCGGTGACCGGCAGGCTCAGCCCGGTGCCGGGCGCGCGCTGGAACAGCACTACGCCGCCCGCCTGCGCACGGTTGATGGCGGCATTGGCGAAGCGCTCCAGCATCCCGCCGCCGCCGCGCAGCGTGGTGCCGATCCAAAGATCGCGGCGCAGGCGCAATCGCGCCGCGGCCTGCTGCGTCAGGATCGACCGCTCCGCGCCGGTATCGAGCACCATGGACGCGTCCCGCCCATCCAGCGACACGGGCACCAGGCACAAGCCACCCTCGATGCGCAGAGGAATGGCGGCATTGCCGGCGGCCATCAACGCCGCCGCGCCGCCGGCGATGGCGGCGCGGCGGCCGATCGCCGCGCTCAGTCGCTGCACGCCGTAACCTGCGCGGGCGCATCCGCGCTGTCGTCGTGATCGTCATCCGGGCAGGGCGGCCCAGCGGCCGCGGCCGCGGCGGCGTCCGAGGCGCGCGCCACGATGGCGCGGCACCGCGCGCGATAGGCCTCCGGCCCCGAGTGCGCGACATGGGCGCAGGCCGGCAGCAGCACCGCATAATAGGCACGCTGCGCGCCGGCGGCGTCGCTATGTGGCAGATGGACGGCGCGCGCGTGCCTGGCGAGGGCGAGCTGGCGATAGAACCAGTCGAGAGGCGCCGGCGGCTTGCGTGGCACGGCTCGGGTGACGTGGGGGGTTGGCGCAGCCGGCGGCGCGGGCGCAGGCGTGGCGCAGGCAGCCAGCGATGCGATCAGGCTGACGGCGGCGAATCGGGCGGGGCTCATTGCGCAATGATAGCGCGGCTGACGCATAGCGGCAGGGTCTACGAAAAGCCGTCGTCCCGCTCGGCAGATCAGATCAATCCAAGGACTAGATTATATTTATAGCCCCGCGCTTCGGGCCCCCGTGCGAACACCCCCGCCCTTCTGACGCTGGCATAAAGGCCCACGCACGAAACCCACCCCGCTCCCGGCGGTTCGCCCGGCATGCCCCACGGCCAACCCCCACCCGCGCTGGACCGCACCCAGGCCGCCGCCGCCGTCACCGCCGGCGCCCACACGTATTTCGCCCAACGCCGCGCCCGCGTTCCCCCCTTCGTTACCGCCCATTTCTCCCTCTCCGGCACCCTGCGCCTGCACCGCGCCGCTCTCGGCTGGGACATCCTCAAAGCCCCCATAAATCTTAGTCTGGGGCTCCCACAAATCCTGCTCCATTTCGCGGCCAGCATCGCCCGCACCCTGGGCGCCCGCACCCTGGCCGCAAAACTCCACCGCAACATCCTCCTGCGCACAGCGGTTGCCGCCGAGATAGAATGGCTGATCCACACCGAACTGCTCGAGCTCCCCTTCTCCCAGCTCAACCGCCAAAGCACCCGGGACGCATTGTCGGACGCCATCCTGGACCAGCCGGAAATCCGCGCCGCCATGCAAGCCGCGCTGCACGAAATCGGCGCGCACGGGCAGGACGCGCAATTCCGCGCCAGGCTCGCCCGCGCGCTGGACAGCTACGGCCTCTCGCGCGCGGCTGCGGCCGAAATCACCACAGGCCTGCTCAACATTGGCGCCGGCGCGCTTGCCATAAACAAGCTCACGCCCGGGGCCGCGACGCTCGGCCCGGCGCTGGCCGGCATCATGGCGCACCAGACCGCGGTCAGCGCATTCCCATTGGGCGCCTGGCTCGGCTCGGCGTGGTATGGCTTCTTTCCCGCCCTACCCTCGGCTGCCATGATCGCAACGACCACCGGCACGCTGATGCTGACATCGGCCACTTTGGCCGCCTTTGCGGGCGTCATCTTCGACCCGATCCAGCGCGCGCTCGGCCTGCATAACCGCAGATTGCTGCGCATGATCGACAGCCTGGAGCGCCAGTTCACCGATCCGCAAGCAAGCGCCTTCGCAGTCCGCGACCACTACATCGCGCGGCTGCTCGACCTGTTCGACATTATAGGTGCGGCCCTGCGCGTGGTCCGCGCCTGAACGCCGCGCTTACTGTACCTCCAACTGCACCCCTTGGCTGGATATCGTCTGCTGGATCACGCGCAGCGGCTTGGTCGAGCCCGGCGGATAGGCGTAGATCGACGCAGTCGCAGGATCAGCCGCATAAAGATTGCTGCTGGCATCGACCGTCAGAGGCGCGTTGGCATAGGTGCTCAGATTGGACACGATCAGCGCATCGTCGGGGCAGAATGTGCCCGGATTGTAATCCAGGATTTCGTTCTGCGCCGAATAATACACGCGCCCATCCGGTGCCACGGCCAGGTGGCCGATGCCGTTCGTATCGTTCTCGTGGCTGTACAGCGTGCTGGAAAGCTGCAGGTTGACGAAGCTGTAGATCAACGGCGTGCGCTTGATCGTGCCTTTCGGATCGGGCGTGCAATTGGTGAAAGGGTAAGGCTCGATCCCGCCTGTCAGCACCCACACGGTGCCGCTGGCATCGACCTTGATATCATGAGCGGAGCCGTAGGGGTAAGTAAAAGTCGCAAGCGGCGTGTTACCCTTCGGTCCGTACACGGCGATCGAGCCGTTCTCGAGCGCAATCCAGACATTGTCTTGATGGTCAACAACGACGGGCAAAACTGCGTAAGTCGTATTTGAAAGCGTGATCACCCGCAGCGGCGTCTTCGTCCCGCCGCCTTGCACCGGATCGGACGTGTACTCGTCCACCGTCGCGTTGTACTGGTCTGTCGCGTAGATATGCTTGTGGCTGTCCAGCGTCACGTTGTTTGCATTGGGCGCGCCGAACAGAAGCGTGGGCGTCACCGCACCGGACCCCCGCGGCAGCGCGTACATATTTCCCTGGTTGGCGAAATACATCGTCTGCTTGCCTACGTCGAAAGCCGTAGAAAAACTGTAATAGCCGGTATATTCGGCCGTCTTCAGCTTCGGCAGGGAATATTCGACATAGGTCGCGTTACCTTTCGCCCCCGTCCCGGTGTCAAAGACGTAGAGCCGCTGCGGGGCAGCAAAAGCTGCGAGCGGGACGAGTGCTGTAGCGGCAAGGCAAAGAAGATGGGTTTTCATGCAGGTTCTCCTGCGGTGGGTTTAATCTCACAAGAAGCAGAAGACAAGCGGTCCTTCCTCCAGAAATAGAGCCACGGCTTTTGAAAGCCTTTTGCTCCTTCTCTACAAAACAGAAGAATTTCCTTCTACATCTGCAACCGGAAGCGTCCACCTGCAGCCCGATCTCGCGCATCAATCAGCGTTACCACCGCAAATCCCGGCCCATCGGGCGTCCATGCCAACTCCCCCCCATGCCCCGCCTGCGGCACGCCATTGACCAACCAGCGAAACGGCGCCTCGCCGCCCCGCGCCCGCAACGTCACCGGCCGATACGCAGCCCCCGACGGCACCAGATCCACGGTCGATCCCGCCGGCGGATAATCCAGAACAGGATGCTCGCCCGTCGCGCGCGCCACCCCGCCCAGGCGGCGCAGCCCGGCTGGCAATGCCGCATTGCTCGCCGCCAGAATGGCACTCGCAGGCGGCAACGGCGCGGACAAACCCTCCGGCGGCAGCAAGCCAAACGCATCCAGCATCAGCGGTGCCGCGGTCGCGCGGCCAAACGCACCCGGCCGCGGCGTGCCCTCCACGCGCCCCGTCCACACGCCAATAGTCCAGCGCGCGCTATAACCAACCGCCCACGCATCGCGAAAACCGTAGGACGTGCCTGTCTTGAACGCGATACTCCGCCCGCCCGTCGCCGCGGCGTAAGCCATGCCCGGCGGCGGCGGCGAGCCCTCCAGAATTTGCCGCAAATAGTACACCGACAACGGCCCCATGAACGGCGCATATCCCCGCGCCTCGCCCGCCCGCGCCACCAGCGCCGAGGCACTCCCATCATCGCCCAACGCCGCATACAGCATTACCATATCCGACAGGCTGATGCCCAAGCCGCCCAGCGCCACCGCCAGACTTGCCCGCCGCCCCGGCAATGCAACGCGCGCGCCGGCCTGCCGCAGCGCCGCGACAAACCGCTCCGGCCCCACACGACCCAGCACCTGCACCGCCGGCACGTTGAAGGATTGCCGCAACGCCGTCTGGGCGCTGATGCCGCCATGATACTGATAATCAAAATTATGCGGCGCATAACCGGCCACCAATCCGGGCGCGTCCAAAATCTCCGTTAGCGGATGCAGCAGCAGCGCATCAAAACCCATTCCGTAGATGAATGGCTTGAGCGCCGATCCCGGCGAACGCCGCCGCCGCGTCAAATCCAGCGCAGAGCCCGGACCCGCGCCGCGCCCGCCAATGCTCGCCCGTACCTCGCGCGTGGCATTATCAACGGCCAGCAAAGCAACGCCCACGGCCGCGTCCTCGCCCGCCATGCCGCGCGCAATCTGTCCCTCCAGCCGCGCCTGCAAACCCGCGTCGATCGTGCTGCGCACCACCGCACCCGGCGCGGCGCCGGCCACCAGCCGCGCGCAAAACAATGCCGCCGCGTGCGGCATGTCATGCCGGCGCAATTCCGCGGTCAATCCCGCGAAATCCGCGCGCCCAGTCCAGAAAGCCGGCAGGCGCCCCGTGCCCGTCAGCCGCGCCACCAAATGCGCAGCCGCGGCCACCGCCGCACCCCCGTGCCGGTCCGGCCGCCGCCGCGCCGGCGATTGCGGCAAAGCGACCAGCAGCGCGGCCTCCGCCTGGCTCAAATGCGCCGACCCATGGCCAAACCACGCCAGGCTCGCCGCCCGAACGCCCTCGATATTTCCACCCATCGGCGCCAGGCTCAGATACATGCCCAAAATTTGCGGCTTGGTGTAACGCACCTCCAACTGCCAGGCGCGAATAATATCGTGCAGCTTGCCCAGCACGCCGCGCCGATGCGGCTCCAGCAGGCGCGCCGTCTGCATGCTCAGCGTGGAGCCGCCCGAGACAATCCGCCCCGCGCGCACATACTGCCACGCCGCACGCAACAACGCGCCCGCATCCACGCCGTCATGCTCGGAAAAACGCCTGTCCTCCGCGGCAACAAGCAGATCGATGTAGCGCCGGTCCACATCGCCTACATTTGTGCGCAGCCGCCACACGCCGCCTGGTGCGGCAAAGGCGCTGAGCAATTGACCGTCGCGCGCGAGCACTTCGGGCGAGGTGGCGAGGCGCGACAGGTTGGGGGCGGAGCACAAGAGAAGCAAAGGCAAGGCAAGGAGAAGGAAGCAGTCCTTTTTTGAAAAAAAGGACCAAAAAACTTTTATCTGTTTAGCAGAAGTTTTTTTCTTCTTTTTTTCAAAAAAGAAGACCTTCACTTGCTTTCTTCCACACTCACCACTCCCGGTGCCCCACGCGCCTGCACATCTGGCCGATACATATCCGCAATAGACGCCGCCGGCAGCACAAACCGACCCGGTGATACCACGCGCACGACATAGGCCAAATTAAATGCGTTGGACGGCACGGCGGGCGCCTTCTTGTCATCGGACTCCGCCTCCTCGCCCTCCGGCGCGCGACTCAGATCAATTGCCGCAATAAACCGATCGTCCCGCTTCTCCGCACTCCGCGTGGCCGAAATCTCGCCCAGCCAAGGCAGCCCGTTGGCGTCCTTGTCCGTGGAGGGTGCCACCACGCGCTCGATCTCAAAGCCCGCCGGCAGCGGATCGAGCACGATCGCCTGGTGATAGGCACTATCGAAAGCCCGCCCGGATAAATGCACCACCAGCCGCTGCCCCTGGCGCAAATGCGCCAGATCGACCGCGCTGCCATCGGCGGCGGTCACGGCCTTGGCAATGGAAACGCCGCTGGCCCCCGCCGCCGGCGCGGCCAAAGACAAACCGCGCACCGCAACCATCCGCGTAAACGGGCCCCGCCCTTCATTACGCACCCGGATCGGCGCCAATCCCTCGACCTCCCGCCGAACCGTCACCACCGCCGCGGCCGGCTGCGCCGCGCCATCGACGCTGACGCTGACCGGGCCCTCCCGCTCCAGCAGCACGCCCGCGGCTATCACCAGCCAGCCCTGCTCCTGCGTGCTCAGCCGATCGGTGCGCGTATCCAGACGCGAAACCGCCGCCACCAATCGCCCAACCCGGTCGCGATCACCCATCTCCGCCGCAAGCGAGAGCATCGCCGCCGTATCGCGCAGCCGCGTGCGGTAATAATCGCCCATTCGGTCAGCCAGCGCGTCGCTCTCACCCGCAAGCCCTGCCTCTGCCGCATCGAAGGCGTGCGCGGCGCGTGGCCGATCGCCCAGCAACGACAACCCCACGGCGAGCTGCGCCTGCCCCAGCGGTTCCATCTTCGCCAAATCCGTATCGTGCATGTAGCGCAGGTCGGCGATATCGGCCTGTCCCGCGCGCGCAGCCAGAAGCAGCGCGTAGGCGCGGCCCGCGCGACGCAGATAATCCTCCGCCTCGCTGTCTTGCTTGGCACCATCTCGCCAGTACCAGAAACGCCTGAGCTGGTAATCCTGCATCTCGCTCAGCGCGCGCGCGGCCTGGCTCAGCGCATAGGCCGGCACCGCATAGCCATGCGCGCGCGCGCGCGCAAGAAAATCCGTGATCTCCGCACCAAGATACGGCTCTGCCTGCCCATCACCCGCCCGCCACAACCCGAATGCGCCACTCTCGTTCTGCCGCTCGAGCAGCTTGTCCACCGAATCCTGCACGCGCGCGCGCAGATCGGGCACGCTGCCGCCGGAGAGCTTGGCCTCCTGCTCGACATAGAGCAGTGGCAGCGCCCGGCTCACCAATTGCTCCGAACAGCCGAACGGATATTCATCCAACGCCGCCAGCAACCCGGGCAGATCGATGCCGCCAATGGCCGAAAAACTCGCCCGTATGCTGCCACCCTTCGCGACCAGCCCCTGCGCCAAAGCCGGTGAGATCACCATCGTCTCCCCAGGCGCCTGATCGGCCCGCGTCACGCGCGTGACCGACTGGAACGGCGTACGCACCTCGATCGGCCAATCATGCACGATGTGCATGCCGCCAGGCCCGCTCAGCGTCAAAATCAAACGGCCGACGCCCACATCGCCGCCAGTCACAGGATACGTCTTCACCACCGATTGCAGCGCAGCCAGCCTCAAATCCTCATCGACCGGCGCCATTCCCAACGCGCCCTCACCCGCCAGGTGCACGTGATAAACGCCCGAAGGCGCCTCGACATTATGCGCCAGCAACGTCACCCGCCCCGAATCACCAGGGGCCAGGAACCGCGGCAGGCTCATCTGCGCCACCACCGGATCGCGCACCGGCACCTGGCTCTCCGCATGGCCAAACCCCGTGGTGCTGACCGCCACCGCCATCAGCCGCAGCCCGCCGGTAAAATCGGGCAGATCGAGCGGCACCACCGCGTGACCATCCGCCCCCACGGCCACAAGCCCCGAAAACAGCGCCGTGGTGCGAGTCGGCACCACGCTCAGCCCGGCGCCATCCAGATCGCCGCCTGCGCGGATCGCCCCCGCCGCCGCACCATTGCCATCGATCAGGTGGGCGTAATCGTCGCGCAGATCGACCGCCAGGCGCCGCTTGCCGAAGAAATGCGCGGCCGGATCGGGGCTGGCAAAGCGCGTCAGGTCCAGAATACCCTCATCGACAGCGGCCAGCGTCAGCCACACCGGGCCACCGCGCGCCGCATCGCCGCTGACGGTCACGCCCAGATCCAGATGCGTGCGCGGGCGCAGCACTGGCGGTGCGGCCAGCGCCACGCCCAGCGTGCGGTCGGACGCATCCAGTTTGACATAGGTCAGTCCCACGGCGCGAACCGGCGCGTGGCCCACCGCGGCGCCCGCGGGGCGATAGACGCTGGCCATGACATAGGCGCCAACCCCCCAATCGGCCGTCGCGGTGACCGATACGTCCGCGCCGTCCGCAGAAATGGCCGCCGTCTGCGCCTCCAACACGCGGTCATTCTCCACGGTCACCAGCACCTGCCCGCCGAACGGCGGCTTGATGTGCAGCCGCGCAATCCCGCCAGTCCGCGGCGGCGGCCCCACCAAGCTGACCGCCACCTTCTCCGGGCTTTCCGCCTGATCGGCATCAGGCGAATAGCCCGAATGCAGCACTACCGAGCTGAACGCCCCGCCTGCTTCGGACACCTCCACGCGATACGTGCCCCAGGGCAGCGGCGGCAGTGCCAGGCTCGTCCCGCCCTCGGGCACGCTCAGCGAGCCGAACGTCACCGGCCGGTCATGCGTGGCACTCTTCCACTGCCAACGCCCGTCTTCGAAGAAGTAGTTAAATTCCGTCACCTGCTCGATCAGGCGAAAGCCCACGGTGCTCGCCACGCGCGCGCCGCCCGGCGCAAAGGCGGCCACCGCAATGGTCGCGGCCGTTTCCTCCATCAGCGCGCCCTCGGGATTAGGCGCGCGCAGTCCCAGCAGCACGCCATGCGTGGTCACGGGCAGGCTGGTGCGCGTCTCCGTCGCGCGGCCGCCGGGTTCGGCGACGGAGACCGTGATATCGGCCCGCAGCGGCAGGCTGGTCTCCGGAATCTTCAGCGCCGCCGCCTCGATGCTCAGCGAGGCGTGGCCCTGCGCGTCCGTCTTGTCCGCCTCGATGTCCTGCGCCTCGGCATTCAGGCTCTCGCCATCTCGGCCGAACTGCCAGCCGCGTTCCGAGACGGGCTGCATATCGCGCTGCAGCTCCACATGCGCGCTCACGTCCAGATCGGCCGCGGGCGCGCCGTAGAGGTAGCGGCTGGACACATCGATCACCGCCGGCGCGTCGGCCGTAATGCGCGTGCTCTTGGGCGCCAGTTCCACCGCCAGCCGGTTGGGCACGAAATCCTGCACCTGGATGTCCAGCTTGCCGATCAGGGGGGTGGTGCCGGCCAGGCTCTCCTCCAGCTTCCACGTGCCGCGAGGCGCGGTCGCCTTCAATGCAATGCCGGTGACCGCCACGCCCACGCTGTTCGGCACCAGGCGAACCTTGCCCGCCTCCACCCCGTCCGGCCGGCGCAACAGCACGCTCACCGCCTGCCCCTCGGGCAATGGCAGCGCGAGATGGTTGCGCACGATGGTGCCGAGCTGGATCGTCTCTCCCGGCCGGTAGATGCCGCGATCGGTGTAGAGGTAGCCATCCACCGGCCCGGGATCTGGCCTGCCATCGACGCCGCGATCGGACAGGTCAAAGCCCGGCCGGTTCAGCTCCAGTGCCGTGAAATCGTCGGCCAGGTAAGCCATGACCATGTGCGGTGCCAAACCCTGCCCGCCGCGTAGCAACGCTGCGGGGAATACGCCCTGGCCGTTGGCGTCAGTCTCCGCCCGTCCCAGCTCGTCATTATTGGCCGCGAGCAATGCCACCTGCGCCCCGCGCAACGGCTTGGCACTGGCCAGCGAGCGCACGAAGACATGCAGCCCGTCCGCACCCTTGTGCGTGGTCAGCATCAGATCGGTGTTGAACACCCAGCGGTATTTGTCGTCATGAGAGTCGTAGCCGTTCCTGTTGCGGCTACGGTCCACCAGCGTAATGCGATACGCGCCGGGCCGGCGATGATCCAGCACCTGGCTGAGCGGAAAGGCCGTCGACATCTTCTCGTTACGGCCAGGCGCGACGGCAAGATCACCCTCCCACATCCGCGCGCCGAGCGTGTCCTCATCGTCCTCATTGTCGCGATAGCTGCGGCCCATCTCAGTGCGCACCAGCACGCGGTCGGTGATGCGATCCACGCGCACATGCACGCTCTTGGTATTGACCGTGGCAATCGGCAGCCCCTGCGCCGAAGCGCGCGCGAGAATAAAACCGTCATCGGCAAAATCGGCGGTCGCGGGCAGATCGCCCAGACTTAGCGGCAGGGTTTCGTCGGCCAACATGCGCGCGCCATCATCGGCGGGCAGGCCGGCCCGTGCGGTGACCTTGTAGGAGGTGGCAAAATCCAGCCCCGCCAGGCACGCCAGCGCTCCATCGACGCGAATGGCGGTGCGCACGGCCGGGTCCACCGCCAGGAAATCGCCGGGGTGGAAATCGGGTGCGCGGGATAGGGGCGCGGAGAAAACCAGGCAGGCCTCTGCGTGATCGCCGCTTGTGGCCAGTGCGACGCGCAGCAGGTTGAGCGCGTGGGTGCCCGAGGCAGTTGTGGCGAGCGCGCGTTTGGATGGAGGCGGCGTTGTGGCCGGCGCCAGGCTGATGCGGCCAGGTCCGGCAGGCGGTGGCGGCAGAAGCTTGGCCTGCTGCCAGGGCGCGGGCTGGTTGCTGGATCGGCCAACGATGTAGCCCAGCCCTGCGGAGAGCAGGCAGGCAAGCAGGACGATCGGCCAGAACTTCATGCGCTACCCTGGAGCTGGGGGCGCATGATTGCACAAGAGTCTGGCGAGATCAAACTTGTAGCGTAACGGAACCCCGCAAGTGGAGGCCGGGTGGATATCGGCGGGTCCCACAGCAGCCGTTCGCGGCCAAATCGGGCTAGCCGTTGTTTGGAAACTTCGGATCAAGTACGATCGGCAGCAAAAAGCAAGGTGCAGACGTACAGGATTCCTTCCCTGTGATACCGATATTCAGGCTTCCAATAGCACCCTTGACCGTCGAACGGCTTACCCGGATTTGAATGGAGCTGATGGTCGTATTACCCACAACCTGCGTCTCGATGGGCTGCCTGCATTCGAACATCGTTGGATAGTTTGTGGTCGTTGCAGCATCGGTTTGCACCGCCAGTGAGGAGTCAGTCGCGGTGCCACCCAGCGGCTGTATGAAACTCAAGCTAGCGCCCTCAAGCATGATCTTGAGAAGTATCGGCTTGTACCAACCATTGCCGTCGCTCTGCCATATAGCGTTGTTGTTCTGACTGAAATCAATATCAAGCCTGGTCACGTTCGTGCTGGCGCTCGTAACAGGTACGATCGGGGTAGGTTTCGTGACAACAGTGCCGCTATCGTCATCGACACAATACTTGTTTCCGTAGCACTTCTTTGTCGCCGACGTCAGATCGAGCTTCATGTTCTGGCTTTGATTTGCGTTCCCATCCGTGAGGTGGTTGAGCAGGCCGGGAAGGATATGCAACCTGACGACGTTGCTCACCGGGTTTGCGGCCGACCCGCTGAGATTACAGGTGTCATCCTGACCGAATGTCAACGAAGGTATGGGCGACAGCGGGAGATAACTCGGAATGTGCGGGGCAGCTACCGGTGTTTGAGGGCCCGCAGCGCAAATAGACGCGGCCGTGACGGCAACGCTGCACCGGCCGAAAGACTTCCAATGAGTTGTCTTCACTCTTTTATCCCCCCTCGCTTCTACTAAACGATTTACTTCCGTGCCTCGCCTGGGCTTACAGTCTCGCCTTGCGCCTCCTTCAACGCAGTCCGAAGATCGAGCCCCCAACTCTGTGTAAGTGCATCATCCCCGATCGCACTGCGCACGATCGTCAAACTAAGCGCCGCCCGTGCGGAGGCTGTTTCCCCATCCTGTTGCAATCGCCGCGCGCGTATGACTGTACAGAACGCGGCAAGTTCATTGCTCTTCAGAACGGCCCGCTCCTTTGTACAATCGCCGATTTCATCCAGTATCGTGTCACCCGCACGAGAGGCTGGCCTGCGGCTGACCTCGGCTTGTATCCTGAACAAGTCCAAAGCACGCACCTTCGCGCGTATGCTCACATCGTCTGGATCTTCTTTGGCCAAGCCGGCTGCCAGCGCGCGGCCGTCCGCCAGTTCACGCAACGCGGTATCGTAAACGCCGCTTTCCAGGTCAATGCGAGCCAAGCCCAGATCAACGGAGACCATTTTCGTACGCGCCTCGGCATTACGCTGATCACGCCCGAGCACCTCATCGAGAACACCGCTCTGCCGCCGCCGATAGTCGCGCGCCCTTGGGTAATTGCGCCGCAGCCGCTCCAGGTCGCCGAGCCAGCCATACCCATCTGCAATCTGCACCTGCATATCCGGGTCGTATTCCTGCCGCCCCGCCGCACTACGCAACGCCGCCAGTGCCTCCATGAACAGCGGCTCCGCGTGAGCCAGATCAAGCGCATGACGCATCAGGAACATGCCAAGGTTGCTGTCCGCATAGCCCCGCTCGGCGAGCCAGCGCGGATTGTCCGGTTGCGCCTGCACCAGCCTGTCCACCAAGGCTGCGTATGATTTGAAGTGCTCCTCTGCCTCCTTTGTATGTCCGGTTAGCCAGTCAATGTATCCGACCCAATACTCGCTTTGCGAATCATCGAAGGTCCGCTCAAGATCCCCCGGCCGGGCCGACAGCCGCACCTCCGTCGTGCGCTTGGCCTGCTCAAACCATACCCGCGCCTGATCCAACTTGCCACGTGCCGAATCATCCTCGCCCATTGCCTGAAGCAGCTTGGCGCGTTGCTTCAGTTCAGTATCATTCATCCGCGACAAATCCTGGCCGCCGAAATAGCCCGCCACCCCGCGATTGACCGTATCGAGCAAATCCAGCCGTCCCACCGCCTTCAATCCGCGCCGCAGATCGGTCAGCATATACCCAATCAGCGTCTCCCCCCGCGCCCGCTCGTGCTCGGCCGCGTGTCGCGCACTGACTGCAACCGCGGCCATGACCGTCATCACCGCCATGCCCGCAAACGCGCCCAGGCTGACAAAACCAATCGCGCGTATCCGCCGCTGCGCATCCCGCTGAACAAGGTCGTCCAGCCGCACGCCCGCCAGCACGGCCACCAGCTTCATCAACGCCAGCCTCGCGCCATCCCCCTCCTGCCGAAAGTCGGCCGCAAGCGGCTGCAGGCTCTCGTGGCAAGCAGCCGCACCATGCAGCACGGGATTGATGAACTCGG
Organism: Acetobacteraceae bacterium; assembly: GCA_965276755.1. GTDB lineage: Bacteria > Pseudomonadota > Alphaproteobacteria > Acetobacterales > Acetobacteraceae > CAJCIS01. The sequence goes on along the minus strand of OZ255625.1, from coordinate 240,894 downwards.
GCGATGAACCGGGTGCCACGGCCGCCAGAATGGCATGCGCGCCATGCAGCGCCTCGAACAGCGCCACTTCGCGTGCAACCCAGGCCGAACCCGCCGCATTGGCCGAGCACACGACGATCAGAAAGCTCGCCTGCCCAATCGCCTCACGCAGCGCCTCGTCAACATCGGGTGCCGCAGCCAGCTCCTCGCGGTCGCGAAAGACGGGCCTGAGTTGCCGACGCCCTTCGAAAGGCACATTGCCAATGCCACTGACGCGCCGAGGCAACCGATACGTTTCAAGCTGACGCTGCAACCTGCGCGCGAACACCGTATCATGGTGGCTGTAGCTGATAAACGCACTATAGCGCAGTGCGTGATGCCTACCTCCGTCCGCCATAGCCGTTGCATGTGCACCACAAAACCGGCGGGAATGTGCCAGATACCTATGGCCCGCGCAACGAAGTTCCTGCACAAAATTTGAATTCTATCGTAGTCACACAATTTCTCACTAAACCGCAAGCGCGAAACGAGCCGCCTGCAATACAACGATGGCGCGATGCAGCTCGGCGCGCCGCCCGCGGACACATGCCGACAATGTGTGCAAGCGCGCGTGCAGATCCGCCAAACTGCGGCACAGCATGGCACTTAAGCCCTCGAAGCATCTGCGAGGAAATGTCATGCACCCCATCTGGCTGCTCGCCTTCGCCACGTTCGTTCTCGTCGCCGGCTTTCTTATCTGGACACGGGTTTCAACCAGCCGTCATCGGTTTGGGCGCAATCCCGAGGGCGTTGGCGGGGTTAACGACCCGCTGGCAGGCGCCACGGACAACGTGCGGAACCCGGATACGCTTAGGGCAAGTCTGGACGCAGGGCAGAAGACCACACCGCGTTAGCCGCATGGGCAACTCCGGGGCGACACGGAGTCTGTCTCGACAGGACCGATGTCGCGCCAGTCAGGCCCCCCTGGCCCCTGCGCGCTGCCGGGCCTCGAGTTGCGCAAAGAGATCCATAACCCACACCGCCTTGTCCTCGGCCCGCCGCCATAATGGCTGGGTCCGCGCGGGTGCCATCCACCTCGACACATCCACCAGCCCAATCACCGCCTCCCGCGTCACCCACGCGCCAGCCGCGCGTGAGGGTGCGACTGCCTGCACCAGCGCGCGTCCCATCAGCAAAGCCTTGCGCCGCGCCGGCACGACCGCTCGCACGGCCACGCAATCAAACCCTCTCCGGCCCGCCTCATGCCCAATTGCCGCATACAGCAACCGCGCCGCGGCAATGGCCGGCCGGCACGCCAGTGGCAGCGCCGCCACGCCGCAATCCGCGCGCGCGTAAAGCGCCTCGGCATGCGCCAATACCTGCGCCACCACGGTGCGCACCCCTGCGCACCCCGCTGGCGCGCGCAGAAACGCGCTTGCATCCACCCCTGCCTCGGCGAGCCAGTCGAGCGGCAAATACAGCCGCCCCGCACGCGCATCCTCACCGACATCGCGCGCAATATTGCTGAGCTGCATCGCCAGCCCTAATTCGGCCGCTCGCCCCAGCACGGCCGCATCGCGCACACCCATCACCAGCGCCATCATGGCACCCACGGTGCCCGCCACCCGCGCCGCGTAATCCTCCAGCGCCGCCATGCTCGCGTAGCGCCGCCCCTCCGCGTCCCAGGCAAACCCCTCCAGCAACGCCGAAGGCAAGGCGCGCGGTATCTGATAGCTCGCCACCACGCCGGCAAAAGCACGATCGGCCGCAATCGGCGCCGGCGTGCCCGCATAAATCGCATCCAGCCGCGTGTTCAGCCCCGCCAACGCCGCGGCGCGCCCCTCTGCCGGCGCATGATCGATGGCATCATCGGCCTCGCGGCAGAATGCATAGAGCGCAATGGCCGCATCCCGCACCCGCCTTGGCAAAAGCGCAGAGGCTGCATGGAAACTCCTCGAACCTGCGCGCAAGCTGGCCGCGCACGCCGCGTAATCAGACGAATTGCTGTGCATGCGGAACCACCCGATCCAAAATCCGCGCCGAGGACAGAACCCCCGGCACCCCGCCCCCGGGATGCGTCCCCGCGCCCACCAAAAACAAATGACGCAATTCCTCGCTGCGATTATGCGGCCGGAACCAAGCACTTTGCGAAAGAATAGGCTCCAGCCCAAACCCCGCCCCCTTCATCGACAGCAACCGGCTCGCAAAATCCGCGGGCGTCATCACGCGGGACGTCACCACATGCGCGCCCAACCCAGGCAGCACCGTCTCGGCCAAATGGTGCTCTATCGCCCGCCGGTAATTCTCCCCCACCAGCAACCAGTCGATGTCCGCATCCAGATGCGGCACCGGCGAGAGCACATAGAACGCATCGCACCCCGCCGGCGCCAAACTCGGGTCCGTCGCCGTCGGCCGATGCAGATACAACGAAAAATCCGTGGCCAGAACCTTGCGCGAGAAAATATCCCGCAACAACGCCTTATAGCGCGGCCCCAGCAAAATCGAATGATGCGCCACATCCTCGTAGCGCCGATCAGTGCCGAAATACCACACGAACAGCCCCATCGAATAGCGCGCGCGATCGATCCGCTTGTCCGTCCACCTCTTCCTGTGCCGCGCCGGCACAAGATGCCGATACGTATAGGCGCTGTCCGCATTGGACACGACAATATCGGCCGCCATCACCTCGCCCGTGGCCAGCCGCACGCCGCACGCCGCACCGTCCTGCACGCAAATCTCGGCCACCTCCGCCCCGCACCGCAAGCTGCCGCGCTGCGAGCGGATCAACCCCACCAACCCGGCCACAATCGCCCCCGTCCCACCGCGCGCGAAATGCACCCCATGTGCCCGTTCCAGATGCGCAATCAGCGCGTAGATGGCACTGGCGTGAAACGGATTTCCGCCGATCAGCAGAGGATGAAAACTCAGCACAGTGCGTATCTTCTCGTGCCGCACGAACAGCGCCACCAGCCCATGCACGCTCAAATACGCCTGGTGCTTCAGCAGCCCGGGCGCCACCCGCACCATGTCGAGAAAACTGTCGAACGGCACATCGCCCAGCTCCTCGAACCCGGTGCGATAAATCGCCGCACTCGCCTCCATAAACCGATCGTAGCCATCGACATCGCCGGGCGAGATCCGCGCAATCTCGGCCCGCATCCGCACCGGATCACCCGAATACTCGAACACATCGCCATCATCGAACCGGATGCGGTAAAACGGATCGACCGGCACCAGCGTCACATCGTCCGCCATCCGCCGTCCGCACAACGCCCATAATTCCTCAAGCAGAAACGGCGCGGTAATGACCGTCGGGCCCGCATCGAACGTAAATCCGTCCTGCCGGAACACGTAGGCCCGCCCACCAGGCGCATCCAGCCGCTCGAGCACCGTTACTCGCCAGCCGCGCGTCCCCAGCCGCACCGCCGCCGCTAGGCCGCCGAACCCGCTGCCGATCACGATGGCGTGGGGCCTATAGGGGTGCTCCTCTTGTGTCAGCGGACGCATGAACCGCAGTGTAAGGTTAGGTTTACAGAAAAGAAAAGGCTGGGTGGACCGAGCCGGTCCCCCCAGACCCCCCGTCATCTTTTAGAATCCCTCGCAAGAGCTTGGCCGTCTCCTCTGGCGCCTCCTCGTGGGACAAATGCCCAAGCCCCTTCTGCACAATTACCCGGCACCCGGGCACCAGCGTCTCAACCTTGCGCGCCACACGCACCGGCACCGCCCGATCTCCCTCCGCCGCCACCAGAACCAACCTGGACCTCAATTTGGGCAAATCCCGCGCAAGCCCGTCCAGCTCCCAGTTGGACATCATCGACAACACATTCCCCACATGCCCCGAATCCCGCATCAAGCGCGCATAAAGCTCAATCCCCTGCTCATCCAGCGTGCTCCCCGTCCCGGCAATCACCTTCTCAACCGCCGCTCTGTCCTGCGCTCGCCATGAAAAAAACCACGGCACCAGCGGCATCATCGCCACCACCCGCGCAATCGAACCAAAAAACTGCCCATGCACCCCAGGCAACGGCAACAACGCCCCATTCAACGCCACCACGGGCGCGCTGCTCGGCGCCCCATCCAGGGCCATCCGCGCCACAATCGCCGCCCCCGCCGAGTGCCCCACCAGCATCGCCGGCACCACCCCCAGCCCCGCCACCAAATCGCCCAGCGCGCCCGCCATATCAGGCAGCGTCATGCGGTAAGACGGCGGCGCCGCGGTAAACCCATGCCCAGGCAGATCCACCCCAATCACCTCGAAATCGCGCGCCAGCGCCGGCATCAGCCCCCGCCAGGAATGCGTGGCCGACCCTGTCCCATGCGCCAGCAACACCACCGGACCGACGCCCATACGCTGAACATGCCAATGCAACGCGCCCCGCCGCACGAACGAACTCGCCTCCCGATGCGGCCAGTCCACGCCCTGCTTTGCCCAATCCATCAGCCGCCCGCCGCTTGCCGCACTGCCGCCTCCAGCGCCCCCGACCCCGCCGCCGGCAGCGCCAAATACCTCGCCCCCGCCGCCTCGGCCAAGCCGCGCGCAAACGGATGCGGCCGCACCGCCATATCGACCAGCAACGCCGCATGCCCAGCCGACCGCCACGCCCGCGCCACGGTCAGCGCGTCAGCCTCCGCCGCCGCTCGCCCATGCCCGCCATCCAACGCCACGTTCGGCCGCCCATCGGTCAAAAACACGCCCACCGGCGTCTGCCCGCCGCGCCGCACCCCATCAGCCAGCACCATCGCCGCGACAAACCCTGCCGCCAGCGGCGTACCGCCCCCACCGGGCATCCCCGCCAGGGACCGCTTGGCCCGCGCCAAAGACGAGGTCGGCGGCAACAGCACCTCCGCGCCCGCCCCTCGCATCGACAGCAACGCTACCCGGTCTCGCCGCACGTAGCACTCGGCCAGCAGCAGCTCCACCGCCCCCTTGGCCTCCGCCAGCCGATGCACCGCCGCCGAACCCGAGGCATCCACCACAAAGATCGTCGTCGTCCGAGTCGCCTGACGAAACCGCCGCAGCCGGAAATCGCTGCGCCGCACCGCGATCCGCCCCGCCTCCGCCCCGCGCACCCTCTGCCCCTGCGCAGCGCGCAACTTTTGCCAAGGTGCCGCGGCCCGCAGCGTCGCCAGCAAATGCAGCCGCGCCCCACCGCGAGGCTCGCCCAGCCGCACCCCCACCGTCACCCCACGCTGCGCATTACGCCGCACCGCGCCCGCGCTCCCTCCCGCCCGAGCCTTCATCGCCGCCCCGCGCGCCAACCCGGCCAGTAAATCCGCGGGCAGCGCCGCGCGCGCGGCGTCCAGCACGGTATCGGCGAGCCGCCCTGTCTGCTCCTCCTGCGGACCCTCCTCGGGAGTGTCCTCCGATGGCGGAGGCTCGGGCGCCTCACCCGGTACCATGGTCGCGCGCGGAGCCAGAACCAGACGCGCCGCCACCTCCAGATCCTCGGCCTGCACCACCTCGCGCCCCGCCAACGCCGCAGCCGCCCGTGCCGCGCGCCAAGCCAGCAACGGCGCCCGCAAGGACGCTATCCCCAGCCGCGCGCACGCCACCACCAACGCCTCCGCGTCGTCCGCTCCACCCTTCACACAGTGCAGCCGCGCGCGCGCGGCCGCGACACGCGCCGCATCGACAGCCTCCGCCATCTCCTCGCCCGCACACAGGAAAGCCAGCCGGTCCGCAAGCCCGGCCGGCGCCGCCTCCTCGATCCCTTCATCCAGCGCAATCACGCCGAACACGGCCGCGTCCTGGCAGGACAAGCCATCCCGCTCCGCACAAACCACACCCGCATCCATAACCGCAGTCAGCCGTGCAGCCACGCCAGGCTCCAGCCGCTCGGCCATCGCCACGACCACCACGCCGCCATCGCACGCCGCCAGCAGACCCCGCTCGGCCACACGTCGCCCCGCTGCCAGCGTGCCCGCCAGGTCAAGCCCCCCCAGCAGCCGATCGTCGCTAATGCCCGACGGCATCTTGCGAAAAGGCGCGCTCTCGGGCAGCCCCGCTTGCACGGCATCCAGAAACGCCGTCCGCGCCAGCCCCGGCGCGCCGCGCCACGTCGCGCCGAGCCCCGGATCCACCGCCAGCAATGCGGCCGCCCAGGACGTATCGTTCACGCAAACACCTCGCCCAGCGCCCGCTCCACACGCGCCGAACTGCCCGCATCATCCAGCGGATTGCGCCGCAGCCTATGCCGCAGCGCAGAGGGCGCGACGGCCATCAACTGCGCATCCCCCAGCTCATCGGCGCCCTCCAACGCCGCCAACGCCCGCGCGGCGCGGATCAGGGTCAGCTCGCCGCGCAGACCGTCCGTGCCCAGCGCCTGGCACAGCGTGGCCGCGCGCGTCAGCGCCGCCTCCGGCACGGCCACCTCCCGCAGCCGCCCGCGCGCGCTCAGCAGCCGCTCGCGAACCGCGGCATCCTCATCGGCAAACCGCGCCACGAACGCGGCCGGATCACGGTCATAAGCGTCGCGCCGCCGCACGATCTCCACGCGCGTCGGAATATCGGCCGGTGTGCTCACCTCCACCGACAGGCCGAACCGGTCGAGCAATTGCGGCCGCAACTCCCCCTCCTCCGGGTTGCCGCTGCCCACCAGCACGAAACGCGCCTGGTGGCGGATGCTGATGCCCTCGCGCTCCACCACATTCTCGCCGCTGGCCGCCACATCGAGCAGCAGGTCGACCAGATGGTCCTCCAGCAGGTTGGCCTCGTCGATATAGAGGAATCCGCGATTGGCCCGCGCCAGCAGCCCCGGCTCGTACGCCTTCTCGCCCGCGGTCAGCGCGCGCTCCAGATCAAGCGCGCCGACCACTCGGTCTTCGGTGGCACCCAGCGGCAGATCGACTACAGGCACGGGCACGGTCCTGGATGCCGCCCCCTCCAGATGCGCCGGGCAGCCCACCGTGCAACGCGCGAAATGCTCGGCCGGGTCGCAATTATACGGGCAGCCGGCGACAATCTGCATCGGCGGCAGCAACGCGGCCAGGGCGCGAATGGCGGTGGATTTGCCGGTGCCGCGATCGCCGAAGACCAGCACGCCGCCGATGGTCGGCTCTATAGCGGCAATCAAAATCGCGCGCTTCATTTCGTCTTGGGCGACGATCGCCGAGAAGGGGAAAGGCATGAGCGCGGAGGATAGCGATGAGGGGAGGCTTGCCTAGGGGGTGGACATAATACGAAGCGTTGCACTCGCAAGCCTTGCTCCCATCCAGGCCCAGACGCTCCGGGCCATCTTGTTAGCCGAGGCCATACGTGCAACGATTAGGTGACCGGATGGGGTTCCGGCCTTTTGGGGAGGTCTCCACAATGGCAAAAATGGGAAAGATACACGCCAACTATAATTCCGAAAACGCAAGCGCGCCGGGTCTCGCAGGTTACCCCACGTTTGATCCTTCAGCGTTGTCGGCCTTGGTTTCAGCCAATGGCCTTTCGCCCGGTCTTGCCGCGGTTAATTCTTTGTCAAATCCATTCGGCCCCTATGCGGGCTACACGCCAACCGCCCAAGAACAGGCTAATGCTCATTTCGATTCAGGGTCACAGCAGTGGGGACCGTTTACAATACAGTGGCTTGAAGATAATCAACAATACGGCATATATATTGCGCAAGCAACTTGGACAAACGGTCCACCTGCAGGATACGCCTCAGAGCAACCCGGCGGTAACCCTGTTCCGTACACGTATGTAAACGGTGTCGGCGGCGAGAACATCCAGGGCATCGGCTTTGTCCCAATGTCGCACAAGGAATATGGCTCCTTCGGTACCTCAATCGGAATGATGGGCCTAGCGGGAACGTGTGCAATAAGTATCGGTACAGGCGGATGGATAGGCGTTCTCGGCTGCGCATTTGCCATCATGGCAGCCCATGATGACGTTGGGCAAGCCGTTCAAGATTGGGAGAATTCCTACACAAGCTCGGACTATAACCGCGAGCAACAATTCAGCGACGGAATGTACCTAAGCAATATGGCTCTAGCCGGCCATGATTTTGACGCAGACAGCGGCGGCGGTAACGTGACGGCGTCGGATAGCGCCCAAAACTCCGATTGGGCTGGCCCAGGCGACAGCAGCGCCAGTTGGGATAATAATGGTTGGGTGACTGAAACTGAAGGTCAGAATGACCATACACAAGACCAAATAGTATATGACGGGGGCGGCGATAAATATACGCCGCATGTGGTTGCTGATCTTTCTCAAGCGATTGTCAAAAATGTAAGCGCTGGCGTATCTGTTCCGAGAATGCAGGCGATTGGTGGTACCACAGCTGGGACCGTCGCAGCGAGCTTTTACTCCGCCACCGGTGCGGATGCCGCGTCCATACCTACCTTACAGCGGCTGACCGGCAGTGATTGGAAGCCGGCTTTTGGCTCTATGACACACGTCTTGGACGCCGTCATTCATGTCACAGAGATACCGGCACCCGCCTTTCTGCAACCATCGGGCTCGGCGGGTTACGAACACCTGCTGATGTTTGGCTTTCACACGGCCCATGTATAATGGGCCGGCCCCTCGCTCTAAAGCTCGCATGGGCTACAGTTCCACTAATAATACTCGCGAGGCCCATAGCTGCGTTCTACGAAACTGGAGTTTGGTGGAAGCCAACCTTTCTTGACATACCAAGCTTTATATGGTTGCTAATAATATTCGGCTTAGCAACCTATACAATCTCGACACGTAAAAGCTAGGGTTACTATTAATGAAGTAGATCTAGTACAGAAGCGCAATAGGCCCCTCGGCCACAAATCGGGAAGGGTCCTTATCTACGGCCATCATCTCAAAATGAACAGCGTAACCTTCGCGCGTACCGCAGCATCGCGCGCCGCTCTTGCGGTGATTGGCGCGATCAAGCGCTGCGACGCTTGATGGCTGCCTCCAGCTCGTCAGCCCGGCGGCGCATGTGACGAACAAGCGCCGAGCCGTCAACAAAACGACCCTTCGCCTCGTCAGCCTCGGCCTCGTCAAGGCGCGCGACAGTAGCCGCCCCGCTGAGATGCCGTGGCTGGTCCTCGCTGGCACGTCGGTCTGCTATGTCCATCGGGCTAGTATAGCCTGCGAAGCAATCCTAAACCAGAAGGAATACAACCTCGACATCGGACGTGGTTGACGCCGATGCCGGTCCTGCTACACGCGGCAAGCTCGGACGCAAGCTCCGCTGCTCGAACCTACCCGTCGAGGCGATGCGAGCCTGACATGCACAGCCTCCCCAATCTCCTCGCCGGCAGCATCGCTTTCGTCGGCAGCCATTTCGCCCTCTCCCACCCACTGCGCCCGCGGCTGACAGCTCGGCTCGGCGAGACGCGCTTCACAATCCTCTACTCCATCGTCGCGGCCATCACGCTAACCTGGTTCGTGCTTGCCGCCATCGCCGCACCGCCCACGCCGCTCTGGTGGGTCGCAAGCCCAGGCGTGTGGGATCTCGCAACCCTGGTGATGCTGCTGGCCGCAATCCTTCTCGCCGGCTCGCTGGTCGGCAATCCTGCGCTGGTCGATCCCACGCTGCGGCCCAACATTCCCGCGACGCCGCGGGGCGTGCTGGCGATTACGCGTCACCCGATGATGTGGGCGTTTACGCTGTGGGCGATCGTGCATGTCGTGCTGTGGGGCAGTGCGGCGAACCTAATTGTTTCAGCCGCCATCGGCATTCTCGCGTTTTTAGGCGCCCGCGCACAGGACGGCAAGAAGGCGCGGCTGCTGGGTGCCACGTGGCAGGGCTGGCAGGCGAAAACTTCCTTCTGGCCCTTCGGCGCGCAGATGACCGGACGCAATGGATGGCGGCCCGCCGTGCCGCAGGTCGTTATCGTCGCCGGCGGTGTGGCCATCTGGCTGATCGCCACCTTCGCGCATCCGATTTTCGGCGGCCCTGTAGCCGGCCCATGGCGCTGGATCGGCCATCCTTGATGCGCCGCAAGCGTGCATCTTGATCACACCCGACATTTTCCGCGGTCTGGCTTTGTCTATCCCCGGCGCGGTCGAACAAGCGCATATGGGCCATCCAGATTTCCGTGTAGGCAAGCGCATCTTCGCCTCGCTCGGCTACCCTAACGCCGGCTGCGCCGTGCTGCGACTGACCCTGGAGCAGCTTGAGATGCTGGTCGCGGCCGAGCCCGCCATGTTCTCCCCCGTGCCAGGCGGCTGGGGCAAGAACGGTGCGACTATCCTTTCGCTCGCGCATGCTGATGACACAACGGCTCGCAGCGCGCTTGCCATGGCGGCGGCCGATCTACTCGTGCAGCCGCCTAGGCGGACGCGCGGTAAGGGTTAGGGAAAAGGAAGCACTTTTTTTTGAAAAAAAAGCAAAAACTTTTTGTCTGTTTACCCGGCGCTCACTGAGCAACACCGCTATGCTATCATTGGATTCCGCTCAATGAACGCGTGCGGTTTGCCGTGCCAGATCAGGCCCGACACCAGCACGTTGGTGTCAATGACCGCCCGCACGCTGCCGCCGTTCGGCACGCGCGGCTTTCACCTCCGCATCAATGGCATCCATGGACAGCGGTTCTACGCCCGCAACAGCCACACCGTCGGCAATCGAGCGCAGCGAGTCGGCCGCCCCCCGGCGTGCCAGCGCCTGGGTCAGCAGCCGGTCAAGCGCCTGCGGCGTGAGCAGGCCGGTCTCAAGCGCGGCCTTTGCCGTGACATCGGGCAATTCAAATCTCCATCTTCGTCATAGTTCGATCCTTCTCTAATGAACATCGTAACTGCGTGCATTTCTCCCATCTTGCTCTTATCGGGACACCGGATGGGCGCGAGGCCTGCGGTGCTTGGCATGCCGCGGTGGCATGGGAGGCACAGGCATCGTGGAATAGAACGTGTTTCCGCTCAGCGTCACCAGCATCTTGAAGCGATGTCCCGGCGAACCAGAATCATGCGTTCGCCAAGCCGTCACTTCCGGATAACGCGCCGTGGCTGGAACAATGCGCTCGGTGGCAGCCGTGATGGCGTCATTCACAAACTGCGCGTAGTCCGCAGAGAGCGGATGCCGCGTGTCGTTAGCAATGCGAAGCGTCGCAGCAAGTGTAGCCGACATTTGCGCGCTCAGGGTCGGGTAGGCGGCAAATCCAGCGAACTGATTTCCCAGTTCCACAATGTCTGTCTCGGTAGTGGCACCGTTCGCACCATATTCCGTAGGGGATTGCAGCCTGTTTTCGATTGTCTGCCGCATCAACCGCATCGCGGGAAGATTTTCGGTCGCAACGTAGCTTCCGCGGTTCCCAGGCGTGTAGGCCTCAAGAACAAAAAGCCTTTCCATTGCACCAGCATTTGTATTGGCAGGATCAAGGGCAATGAGGGCCGGCAAAGGTTTCTTCGTTGGGTCAGCCATGAGTAGCGCCCTTCTGTGCGGATTTGATAATTGTGAAATAGTCGCCCTTTTCCGCACAGGCACTCAGCGTTTGGTTTACGAAATGTTGCGAAAGAAGATAAGTGCTGCCATGCACATCGTCGCCTGTGACAACATCGCGTTTAAGATCGAGGTACCTCCGGGAATGAACGAGCGTCGCCGGGTCGGTCACGTCAGGCGTCCAGAGGATCAGCTTGTTCTCAGACGGCCAATACACATAGGCTTGTGAGGATGTACCGTCACGCTGCCCAATGACACATAGCCGGTTCGCCTTGCGATGTCCATTGGTGTCGACTAATATCTGGAGCTGTTCACGCGCATGATCAAAATAGGGCAAGGTCCTGATCGATACCCATTGAAACTCCGCCTTTGCCAAGGCACAAGTCATTGCGCATATGCAAAGGGAAAAAGCTCCGACGCTCCCCGCACGCAGCAAGCCTGACCGCATCGCACTCACCTCCGCGTCTCGATTTCCCGGCGTAGCCATGTCAGCCTCGGCATTTCGCCAGCAAGGGCCTCACCACCGCCGCACCACATCCACCGCATGCGCAGCTCCCCCCGCCGCCAGCGCCGCGAGCACAACCCATAGCGCCGAGCCACCCGCCGCTGCATTCCACCCCAATACAATGAACAACCCCGCCAGCACCGTCGGCAAAAACCGCCCCCGACGCGCCGGCGCCCCCAACGCCAGCACCCCCACCTCCACGGCCATCACCGCCGCGATCACACCCAGCAAAACACGCAGCAAACTCACGCGCCGCCCAACCGCCCCAGCAACCGCGCATGCGCGCGCGTCCCATGATCCAGACACCGTATTTCGAACTTCTCATTCGGGCTGTGCACCTGATCATCCTCCAGCCCAAAGCCCATCAGCAGCGAATCCAGCCCCAGAATGCGGTGCATCGCCTCGACCACCGGTATCGAACCCCCGCACCCAATCCGCACCGGCGCGCGGCCATATTCATCTTCCAACGCCGCCTCCGCCGCGCGCACGAACACGCTGTCATCGGGCACTTCCACCGCGGGATCGCCGGAAAAGCGCACGATCTCCACCTTGGCATCGCCAGGCGCCCGCTCGGCCACAAACCGCTGAAACGAAGCAAACACCGCCTCCGGATCCTGCTTGCCCACCAGCCGGAAGGACACTTTCGCTCCCGCCTCCGCGGCAATCACCGTCTTCGGCCCCGCTCCCGCATACCCGCCCCAAATCCCGTTGATGTCCGCCGTCGGCCGCGCCCACAGCCGGTGCAACCCAGGCAAGCCACGCTCACCCACCGGCAGGGACAATCCAATCCCCGCCAGCATCGCCCCCTCATCGAACCCCAGCGCCGCCCATTGCGCCGCCTGCTCGGCTGACACCTCGGCAACCCCCTCATAAAACCCGTCCAACTGCACGCGCCCATCCGCATCATGCAGGCCGCCAAGTATCCGCGTCAGCGCATTGATCGGGTTGCACGCCGAGCCGCCATACATCCCCGAATGCAAATCCCGAGACGCCGCGTGCAAAACCACCTGCGCATAAACAATCCCGCGCAGCCGCGTGCTCAGCGCCGGCGTGTCGATATCCCACATGCCCGTGTCCGAAATCACCGCCACATCCGCGCGCAGCGCATCGCGATGCGCGGCCAAAAACGGCAGCAGGTTTTCGGTGCCCACCTCCTCCTCGCCCTCCAGAAGCACGGTAATTGGGCAAGGCGGCCCGCCCGCGACATCGTGCCAGGCGCGAAAGGACTCCAGCCACATGCTGACCTGGCCCTTGTCGTCCACCGCCCCGCGCGCCACCACGCGCGGCCCGTGCGGCCCATCGACAAGCGTCGGCTCGAACGCAGGGCTGGTCCACAGCTCGACCGGCTCAGCCGGCTGCACATCGTAATGCCCGTAATAGAGCAGATGCGGCCCCGCCCCCGTCCCCGGATGCTGTGCAATTACCACCGGATGCCCGCCGGTTTCATGCAGGGTGGCACTGAACCCCGAGCCTTCCAGATGCGCCGCGGCCCAGGCTGCCGCCGCCCGGCAATCCCCCGCATGCGCGGGCTGCGCACTCACGCTGGGGATGCGCAGAAACGCGAACAGCCGCGCATGGGCCTGCGCCCGGGTCGCATCGATGCGGGCCAGGATGTCGGTAACCGGGAGGTGGGGCATGTCGTTCATCCCCCCATTATCGGCCAAAGCGGCCGCCGTGACAGCCCCCCGCCCACCCGCTAAGCACGCCCCCGAACAGGGAGCAGCCCACCATGTCGGCACGCGAGACACTCCAGGCGATGGTGGGGACCGAAACCAGCCTCTCGGATTGGCTGACAATAGACCAGGCCCGCATAGACGCCTTTGCAGCCGCCACGGGCGACCACCAATGGATCCATGTGGACCCGGTGCGCGCCGCCGCCGGCCCCTTCGGCACCACGATCGCGCATGGTTTTCTCTCGCTCTCGCTGCTGCCGATGCTCAGCCGCAATGTGGCGCTGAACCTGCCCGGCGTGCTTGGCGGCCTCAATTACGGCATCGAAAAATTGCGCTTCATCACACCCGTGCGCTGTGGCGCGCGCGTGCGCACGCGGGTGCGCATGCTATCGCTCGAGGACCGCGGCGGCGGCCGCTTATTGCTGACCAGCGAGACGACAATGGAAATCGAGGGCGAGGCCAAGCCCGCGCTGGTGTCCACTAATTTGGCAATGATTTTGCTAGAGCAACTAGAATTGACACAGGGTCAAGGTAGAGAAAGATTGGGGGAGATGTGCCATCCCCCGCAAACCCCCCGTCATTCATTTAGGACCTTGTCCTAACTCAAGACGGGGGGTCTGGGGGGGATGGCACATCTCCCCCAGCCTTACTCTGAGAGTCAGTCTTTCTGCTGACCGGTATTAACCCGGCGCTCATGAAAATAGAAACAAAAACGCTTGCTGGTCAGGCCACTGCGGGCAAGGCGCTTGTATTGCGGGCGTGAGTCGCCAGCCAGGATGCCACGGCTTCGCCGAGCATCGGGCGGGCAATCAGGTAGCCCTGCAAGCGCTCCACGCCGATCGAACTCAGCACCGATTTCTGCAGCGGCGTCTCGACCCCCTCCGCCGTGACCTCCAGCGAAAGCGCGCGCGCAATCGAGAGAATCGCATTGATGATGGCAAACCCGTTGCGCTCCGCACTGCGCACGAAACTCTGGTCGATCTTGATGACGTCGATCGGCAATTTGCCCAGATAGGCCAGCGACGAAAAACCCGTGCCGAAATCATCCAGCAAAATCTTCACGCCGCGCCGCCTCAGCTCCTCGAACACCGGCGTCACGCGCACATGATCGCTGACGAACATGCTTTCGGTAATTTCAATCTGCAACCGTGCAGCCGGCAATCCCGAGGCCGCCAGCGCCGCCTCGACATCCGCCATCAACATACCCGAGACTACCTGCGCCACCGACACGTTCACCGTCACAGGCGGCGCGCCGCCATGCCCCGGCGGCCATCCCGCCGCTGCGCGGCAAGCTGCCTGCATCACCCAACGCCCAATTTCCACGATCTGGCCAGACTGCTCGGCCACCGGAATGAATTGCGCGGGCGAAATCATGCCCCGGCTCGGGTGATTCCATCGCACCAGGGACTCCAAGGCCTCGCACCGCCCGGTCTTGGCCGAAACGATCGGCTGGAACACAAGCGACAGCTCCGACCGCTCGACCGCATCGCGCAACGCCTGCTCAAGCATGTGCCGTTCGCTCAAACCCTCGGCCAGGTCGCGGTCGAAAAGCGTCACGCGCGCCCGCCCCTCCTTCTTGCCCTGATACATTGCCACGTCGGCCGCGCGAATCAGTTCGTCCTGCGTGCGTCCGTGCTGGGGGAAGACGGCAATGCCGATCGTCACGTCCACCCGCACCACCTCGAGCCCGGCCTGCATCGGCGCCGCCAGACCGCGGCGCAGATCGTGGCTGAGTGCCAGTGCAGCCGGCGAGCCCGGGTCGGTCAGCATGGCAAGCACGAACTCATCGCCGCCCCAGCGTGCGATCTCCGCCTGTCCCCCCGCGCGCTCCCCCAGCAGGCGCGCGACAGCCTGCAGCACGTGATCGCCCGTGACGTGGCCCCGCACGTCGTTGATCTGCTTGAAACTGTCCAGATCGAGGAAGAGCACGGCGCAAGCCCGACCGGTCCGCTCGGCCGTCGCCAGCATGCACGCCAGACGCTCGGCGAAATTGGTGCGGTTGCACAACCCGGTCAGCGGATCGGTCGAGGCGAGCCTGGCTAGCGCCTCGGCATAGGCCTTGCGCTCAACGATTTCGCGCTCGAGTTCGGCCGTGCGCGCCTCGATGCGCTGTTCCAACGTATGATTGGCCTCATGCAACGCCACCTGCGCGGCGCTGAGCTGCGCATTGGTAGCCTCCGTCTGCATCCGCTGCGCCTCGGCCGCTTGCGTCAGATGCTCATTGACACGTCCAAAGCGCAGGCCCTGCCTGAGCGAGCGGTTCATGGTGCGTGACGAAACGGCGACCGTCACAAGCATTCCCAGTGCCAGAACCGCCAGTGTGTGATCGACGGCATCGCCCATTTGCCAAAGCCGAAAGGAGGTCGGCAGCAACACTGCGCAGAGAAACGCCAGCGACGCCGGAAAGCAGGGGGCCAATACGGAAATCGAACCGCCGGTGATGCAGGCCAGCACGACCATGGTGCAGCAGCGCCCTGTCATATCCAGCAGAGGAAGGAAGAAGAGCGGAAAGCAGCCCCAGCCGATGGCGGCTGCGGCGACGCCGCAGGCGTATCGCGCAACATCGCGCGTGCCGCCGAGGCTCTTGCGCCGGCGGCGCCGCGGATAGAACAGCAAAACATCCAGGCTGCGCACGGCGACCAACAGCTCCATGGCACCCGCCCAGACCATCATCAGAAGCCAGGTTCGAGCTTGCCCGAGCAGAACCGCCAGTCCGGCGGAACATATAGCCGTCGTCACCAGACTTGCCGGGCCGAACATGTAGAGCAGGCGCGCCCGATCCTGGTCGACAAGGGCCTCGATCTTGGGCGAGGCCGCATCCGTGGTGGCCGGCGTGGTGGCAGCAAGGCTCATGCCGGAACGGGACCGTGTGCAAGGGCAACGTCAGACCTAGCAGCCTTGGGTTAAGGAATTCTGGGGGTGCGGGCGATGCTTGCAGGGGATTGGAGTGAAGACATAAAGTGGAGAAGGGCTGGGGGAGATGTGCCATCCCCCCCAGACCCCCCGTCATTATTTAAGGCAAGGCCCCAAAATCGACGGGGGGTCTGGGGGGGATGGCACATCTCCCCCAGCTCTTCAGCGCTTCACTAAATTGCCCTGCCGCCGCTCGCCCGGCCCCGTCAAAGCACGATCGCCGAAACCTGGTGCCCGATCGCGCCGCCCCCCGCCAGCGTGCGCCGGCGGTGGCTGAAAAAGCGCGCCTCGTCGGCCAGCGTATCGAGCCCAAGCGCCTCGGCCCGTACCCCAGCCCGCGCCAGCCGGGCCAGGCAGTAGCCCGCCAGATCGAACAGAAACCTGTCCGGCGGCCGGCCCGCGCCGAAGAAGCGCACGCCGTCTGGCACGCTGCCCAGAACAGCCTCGCGCAGATCGGGCCCGACCTCGTAGGATGCCGCGCCGATGCAGGGGCCTACAACCGCGCAAATGTCGCCGGCGCGCGCGCCCAGGCCCGCCATGGCCGCAACCGCCTCCTCCAGCACGCCGGCCGCCGCCCCTCGCCAGCCGGCATGCACCGCGCCGATGACGCCCGCGCCCGCATCGCACAGCAGGACAGGTGCGCAATCGGCCGTGACCACGCCAATCGCCACACCGTCACGCCGTGTCACCAGCCCGTCGGCCTGCGGCCCCTCGCCCTCCGCCCACGGCGCATCCGCCACAACGATGGTGGTGCCATGCACCTGCCTGGCGCCGACCAGCCGGGCCGCACCCAGCGCGCTCGCCACGAGCGCGCGGTTCTGCGCCACGGCTGCCGGCGCATCGCCGCCTGACAGGCTGCCATTGAGGCTGGCGTAAGGTCCCTGCGAGACGCCGCCGCGCCGCGTGAAGAAGCCATGGCGCGCTGTCAGGCCTGGATGGGTCAGGAACTCGGGGCTCATGCGGCAAATCCGGGCGGCTTCGGGGCACCGGGCGCGGTGATGGCCAGGGCCTGGAACAACTGCCCCATGCGCGCGGGCGAGGCCAGCCGGTCCGCCGCCTCGATCAGCGCAACTTCCCGCCCGGGATGGGCCGCCGCCAGGCGCTGCGTGCGTACGCCCAGGCCCAGCGCATGAAGGAACGCGCCCTGCGCCACTGGCCCGTGGCACGTAGCACCCGCTTGCCCGGCCGCTGCCACCAGCGCCGGAAAATCGACATGCGCCGTCAGGTCGGCCTGGCCCGCATCCGCCAGCGGGTCGGCCGGCCTGCCGCCGCGGAGCGCTTGCAGGGTATCACCCCAGCCAGGTGCGGCGCGCCCATAATCGAGGATCAGCGCGGCCCCACCCTGCACCACGAGTCGCGCCGCCAGAGGAGCGATCCAGGCAAGCGCGACCTGGTTCTCCTCGGCAACGGCGCCCTCGGGCGCCTCTCCATGCCGCGTGCTTGCCACGAGCACGAAGCGCCCAGCCGCCACGTGGCGCTCGAACCACGCCCCGCCCCGCCGCTCGAACTGGCGGATCGGCAGCGCATCGAGGAACTCGTTGGCCAGCACGATGGCCGGCCCGGCCGGCACGTCCGCAAGCGCGCCATGCCAGGACGCATCCGGCACCACCCGCGCCTGCGCCGCTGCCAGCCGGGGCGATGTTTCGACGAAATGCACGCGGCACGCGGCGCGGAACGCGGGTGCGACGCCAGCCACCGCGCGCAACGCGTCGGCCATCAGCGTGCCGCGGCCGGGGCCGGCCTCCACCAGCAAGATCGGATCGGGCGCACCCATCTGCTGCCACACGATGGCGGACCACGCGCCCAGCAACTCGCCGAACATCTGCGTGATTTCGGGCGCGGTGGTGAAATCGGCGAAGGGATCGTGCGTGGCGTAGTAGGCGTTGTTGGCGCGGGCCATGAAGGAGTCTAGGCGTTCCAAGAAGGAAGCAGTCCTTTTTGAAAAAAAGGACAAAAAAACTTTTGTCCTCTTCGCTAAGTGATAAAAGTTTTTTGGTTCTTTTTTTCAAAAAAGAACTGCTTCTTCTATGCTTGAACAAGACCTTGCCCCAAATATTCCCCCGCGCGAACGCCCCGCGGACAGGCAAACATGCCCCCACCAACATGCGTCACAAACTGGTTCAGCATGTCGAACTTGCTCATTCTGTCAAATATCCTGATAAATCCTGCCCGAGGATCGCGCTGGTAGCACACGAACAGCAGCCCCGCATCCAGCTCCATCGCGTGCCGCCACGGCGGCCAGCGCTCGGCGACCATACTGACGCCGTTGTCGTAGGAATAACCCCGCCTAAGTATCTGCGCTCCGCCATTGCTTTGAGGTGCGGCAAGCCGCACATGCGCGTTCTCCGCAATCACCGGATTGCCGTCGTGATCGGCCGCATCCAGATCAATCGCGTCGAATTCGTGCGCGCGGCCGATCGGTGCGCCCTGTATTTTCGTGCGGCCCACCGTTTCTTCCTGGAAGGACAGCTTCATGCGGTCCCAATGCTCCAGCGCAATGCGGATCGGCCGCGCCACGACATAGCTGCCGCCGGCCATCCAGTCTCCGCCTTCGTCTCCAACCCAGACGTGGGCGTCCAGCGCCTGCGCGTCGCCCACAGCGACGTTGAACGTGCCATCCTTGAAACCCATCAGGTTTCGCGGCGTCACGCGGGGCTCATAGCCCGGCAGGAAACCCGCCTGCACCCAGCGCACGCCGGCCGCGCCATAGGCTACACGCATCAACTGGCGCACGGCGCTCATCACCGCCTGCGGGTCATCGCCGCAGGCCTGCACCGAGAGGTCGCCACCGGTGCGCGCCGGGTCGAGCTGATCGCCGACGAAATGCGGCAGATCGACAAAGGCTGGCGGCCGGCGCGCGGCAAGTCCGTAACGGTCTACGCCATCCTTGCTGAAGACGCCCGGCCCGAGCCCGAAGGTCAGCGTCAGGCGAGAAGGCTTCAGCCCCAGCACGTCACCCGAATCCGCACCCGGCGGCCCGAGCGGCTCGCCGCGCGTCAGTGTCTCGCCCGCCACCGTCCAGCGCTGCAGCAACGCGGCCAGTTCGGCGCGCTTGTCGGTGATCAGGTCGAACGCCGCGAGATAGGTGTGCGCCTGCTGCGGCGTGACGATACCGTTCTGGTGCGCGCCGTGAAATGCCAGCACGCGGCCATCATCGCCGCCGGCGGTCTTGATGAGCGGTGGATGATCCTGGGCCGCACGCGCCAGGCGCGCAGCACCGAATGTGGCCAGCCCCGCCGCCGCGCCGAGTACGCCACGCCGCGACGGTAAAAACGGGCATGTCCCGCTCATTCGGCACCGCCGCGCATCAACGTATTCACGTCATCCATGACGTAATAGAATCCGCGCCCGCTTGGCGCCATCGCAATACCAAACAGATCGCCATTGCCTGGCGGGGATTGCGCCTGGTCGTTGTTGATCCATTGCGCGTAGAGCTGCGTTTTCGTCGCGGGATCGATTTCCACCAGGCGTCCGTCTCGCCCGTTGCATACCAGCAAATGGCCCTGCGGCGTCATTACCATCGCCAGCGGCCAGGCAAGCAGGCCGTCACGTGTCACCACTTGGCCGGTGCCTGCACTGTCATGGCGGCTCAGCGCGTTTGCGACGGCAATGACGATATTGTCAAGCCCATCAGTGACATAGAGCGTGCCATCCGGCGCAAGCGCCAGTCCCGTAGGCCCCAGCAAGAAATTGTCGCGATCGGCGCGCGCGGAAAAACCATCGCCCACCACCGTCTGGCTGAGGATCACGGGCGGCTTGCCCTGTGACATGGACAGTTCCATGCGCAGCACCCTGGATTTGTGCAAGACCACAGGCATGCCCGTTGCGTGATCGAGCACGTTCGGACTTGGTAGCCCGAAACCCGCCATGCTGACGAACAGCGTGGCGCTCTGCCCGCGATCAACCACGGCCATGTCGCCCCACGGGTCATTGATCTGCGGCCCCGCCCACGCCGTCACGAGATGCCCGTTGGCATCGAGCACGATCAGACAACCATCGCCCTTCGTCGCCGTCGTGCCGTCCCGCGAGGGCGTGCTGCCCACGATCACCCAGCCATCGCGCAGTATGGTCATGGCGGTCGTCAGCCCCACGCCGCCTGGACAGTTCGGGATTGTCTGCGGCAGGCGCGCGAACGGATACGTGTCACGCGTGGCGGGCCGGTAGCCGACGATCGTCGTGCCCGTGCCCTGCAAATTGGAGATGTTGTTGAAGTTGTCGACCAGCACGTCGCCCTTGGCGATCTTGCCAGCCGAAATTGGAGAGACCACGACCGCATACGGGTTCAGGTCGCCATTATCGGTAACCGTGGCCGTCAGGGTGCTGTGGCGGTGCACGGTCTCCAGAAATCCGTGCGGCGCATCGGCGCGCGCGGTGGCGCATAGAAGGAAGGGCAAGGCAAGATTGGAGGGGATGTGCCATCCCCCCCAAACCCCGCGTCGATTGTTAGAACAAGCCTGTGACAAAGGCCTTCTATAAATGACGGGGGGTCTGGGGGGGATGGCACATCTCCCCCAGCTCTTCCTTGCCTCCCGCGCAACTCTAAAAAAGAACATTGGTTCGCACGCCTATTGTCAATTCATCCTGCACGCGTTGCCCAGGCGCGCCGGGATCGGCAATCCCGCCGCCCGGATTAAACACGTACTGCATGTCGGGCTGTATCTGCCACCACGGATGGACCTGGTATTGATACGTCACCTCGACAAAAGTCTCCGTGCTGCGGATCGGAAAGGCGCCGGCGGGATCCGCCGCGCGATCATAGAGTGCAACCTCGCGATCATAGGAAGCAGCCGCGGCACCGACATGCGCAAACCCCATGCCCACGGCCAACGTATCATCAGGCCGGTTCACCGCGGGATTGTGCAGCACCAGCCCCGCATTGACGGAAAAATCCACGAGATTGCGATCGCCCTGCGGCGTGCCCATCACGCGCGCAAACACGCTGACCGATCGATTGGGATTGCGCGCGTCACGCCACACCATCTGGTCGGCCACCGCGTAGAGCGAAAAATCGCCATGATGGCGCCGCGGCGCCCCGCTGCTCAGCGGCGAGGCCAGGCTGCCGCCCGCATCATCTCGCGCCAGATCGCCAAATCGCTCGCTGTCATACCACATGCCTAGCCGGTACGTGTGGCCCAACGGCGCACCTTCGCCCGGATAAACCATCGCCCCCAGCGCCGGATACGCGTATTGCAGCTCGACGAAAGTCAGCGTGCCGCCATTGAAGGGAAATTGCGCGCCCGACGCATTGTTCTTCTGCGCATCGCCCGCCGTGCTGCGCGCCGGCGCACCATTGAACACGCCCACCGAAATCGTCAGCGCATCGATCGGCCTCGCCTTGACGCGCACCGCTGGCGCTGCCAGCGGATAGGCCGGCCCGCCGCCAGGCAGATCGACCGAGGGCACCAACGGCCAGCCGAACATCGTGTTGACAAAATAGGCCCCATTTGGGGTCACCATGAATTCGGTATCGGCGCTGATCTGGCCGATTTTGATATCCAGCCTGTCCTCGCCCAGCAGCTTCTGGTCATACCACAGTTCCCACAGGCGCGTCGCGCGATCGCCCTCGATGCCGCTTGCCGTCTGCAGCGTGTAAAGATTGTCGCTGCTCAGATTGCGTCCGTGCAGTTTCAGGGCGCTGACGTTAAACAGCCCGCCATACCAGCCAAACGCGCGCTGCGTGTCCATCTGCAGGATCGCCTGCGTCAATCCGTCATAAGCCACCCCCCTGCGCACGCCGCCTGTCGGGTTGCCCAGCACCTCGCTGGTCTCCTGGATCGCCAGCGTGATGCCGTAACGGCTCAGCAACGAACGCAGCCCGAACAGATCGCCGAACAAGAAATTGCTGCGCTGTAGATCGGACAGGATACCGCCATAGCCCGGCCCCGCGCCGGCAGTATCGCCCCCGCTCACAGGCACCGATAACGGCGGTGGTGCCGCCCGTCCTACGCACGGCGCGACAAGCCACAAAGCGGCGACGGCGGCAGGCAAGCGCAAAATCGGCGGCATGAAGCGGCTCTTAATGAGAATGCTTCTCAACTGCAACACCCATCGGGAGCCTTGACGCTCCCCCCTCCAGGCTTCACCCACCGCCATGCTCATCGCCGAAATCCTGCGTGGCGGCCTGCTCGAGTCCCGCCATCACGGCAGCTTCGCCGTCACCGACGCGCAGGGCCGCCTGGTCCTTGCCGGCGGTGACCCGCACGCCGCCACCTTCCCACGTTCAGCGATCAAGGCCTTGCAAGCCTTGCCCCTGCTCGCCGAGGGCGCGGCCGACCGCTTTGGCCTGACCGACGCACAACTCGCGCTCGCCTGCGCCTCCCACACCGGCCTGCCCGAGCACACGCAAGCCGCGCACGCCATGCTAACCCAGGCCGGCCGCACGCCTGTCTGCCTGGAATGCGGCACCCACTGGCCCAGCAGCCCCGCCGCCGCGCGCGCGCTCGCCGCCGCCGGGCACACCCCCTCGGCGCTGCACAACAATTGCTCGGGCAAGCACGCCGGCTTCATCTGCGCGGCAGTCGCCGCGGGCCACGATCCACGCGGCTATAGTGGGCCGAACCACCCGACCATGGCGCGCGTCACTCAAATCGTCGGCGAAGTGACTGGCGCCGCCATGGACGAGGCCGGCCGCGCCATCGATGGCTGCAGCATTCCCACCTACCGCATGCCCTTATCGGCGATAGCCACCGGTTTCGCCCGCTTCGGCACAGGTACGGGACTGCCTCAAGGCCTGGCTGAAGCGGCCGCCCGCCTGCGCCGCGCCGCCGCCGCCCACCCCGTCATGCTGGCCGGCCCGGGACGCATCGACACCGAAATCACCGAAGCGTTAGGCGAGGCCGCCTTTATCAAGACCGGTGCGGAGGGCGTGCATGCCGGCACCATTCCGGCACTCGGCCTGGGCTTTGCGATCAAGGCCGATGACGGTGGCAACCGCGCTTCGGACGCCTTTGCCGCCGCGCTGCTGCGGCACTTCTTGCCCGGGCATGCGGTGCTGGATCGATGGGCGACCACCACGTTAAACAACTGGAATGGGATGGCGGTAGGGGAAGTGCGGGCGGCACGGCCGCAGTAAAGGAAGCAGTCCTTTTTTGAAAAAAAGGACCAAAAAACTTTTGAATGTTGAGCGTACGCTCGCGTCAAATATTGAGGCCCCTGGTGTTTCCCAATCTGACCGTCGACTCCGCAGGCCACCTCATCCAGGTGGCCCTTGCTCCGGTGTTTCTGCTCAGCGGCATCGCCGCCCTTCTCAACGTCTTCGCCGGCCGCCTGGCCCGCGTCGCCGACCAGGTCGACGCGCTGTCAAAGGCCATCGGCGCCGATGCCGCCAGCGCCGAGCAGGCCTCCGACCTCGCGCGTCTGCGCCGTCGCTCCGTCGCCCTCGATGCCGCTGTCGTTCTCGGCACCGCGGGTGCCGCCGCAACGTGCCTGGCGATCCTCTCACTTTTTCTTTTTGCGGTGGCCAACAAGGCAATCGCGCAGGTTTTGCTGATCTTCTTCGGCCTGGCCATCGTCCTTACGCTGGGCTCCGTCGTCGCTTTCGGCGTGGAAATGCTGATGAGCAGCCGCGGCGTGCGCGCAGGGATTTTCTTTCACCTGCCCCATTTGCGCGTGTGGCGCCGCAAGTGAAGATCGGGGAGATGTGCCATCCCCCCCAACCCTGCTGCCACCAGCACAACGGCCACCTCCATGAACGGCACCGCAGTCACCGTGTAGCGCGCCTCCAGAAACAGCCCCGCCACCGCAACGATAGTCTTCGCCACAACCAGCGCCGCCGCCGCCGCCACGAACACTCGCGCTATTCCACCCACACGTCCCGCCACCGTCAGCGCCACCGCCGCCAAAAACAGCAAACCCAGCCCGCAGCGGTAGCAGCGCGTCAGCGTGTTCAGCATCATGCCCACGCTCTGCGTCAGCGCACCTTTCAGCCAACCCCCAACGCCACCCGAGGCCGGCCGCGCCTCGGGCGGCAACGGCTCGGCCCAGCGCGCCCAAAGCCCCGCCGCCTGTGCGCCGCGCAAGGCCAGCGTTGCACCCAGACCGCGCCCCGCCCGCGCATCATCGGCCAGCGCGGCAAACCCACGATCGATCTCGGCCGGAAAGGCCTGGCCCGCATGGGAGCGCAAATCGCCCAGCAGAGCGTTCATCGCCGCCACCTGCCGCGTCGGCAGAAATGGCCCCCCCACGATGTGGATCATGCGATAATCCGTGCCAGCGAAGAACGCGGCGGCCGAACGCTGGTCCTGCGTGGTCACCCATTGCTTAAGCCAGTCGAGATAGCCCAGCGGCCCCACGCTGCCATCGGGCAACATCCATCTCCGCGCCGGCGGCACCAAACCTACGCCCTGCACAACGTTGCGCGCCGACCACAGCACCAAAGGCACACACACCAGCCCCGCCACCATCAGCCCGGGCCGTATCGCCCGCGCCACGCCATAAATCGACAGCCCGACAATGGCGACCGGCAACGCAAACAGCACCGAATCCAACCGCAAAAAAACGGCACAGCCCAGCGCCACCGCAACCGGCACCACACGCAATCGCCGCTCGGCCAGGCTGAGCGCGAGTTCGCCGATCAGCCAGTTTGCCGCTCCAAGGCTCAGCGTTTCGGCCAACCCCTCCCGCACCATGAAGGCCTGCAACGGAGACAGCGCCGCCACCAGCCCGCACCCAAGCCCCGCCCGTCGCCCGGACAGCCGCCCCACGCCGTAAGCCAGTCGAGGCACCGCCAGCGCGGTGACAACAGCCTGCGCCCACAGCACCGCACCGCGGCCGCCGCCGAAAACCGCCCAGACCGCCGCGATAAAGGCGGGATAGCCTGGCAGGCCGTTGCCGCCGAAATGGGGCACGCACACGCTGCCTGGAGCAGAGAGCGACACGCCGCAGCCGGACAGCATGTTGTGGGCGACCCTGGCGTAAACCGGCCAGTCGCCGTCCGAGCCCGAGCGGCCAAGGCCGATCACGACCGCTCTCAAGCAGACCGCAAGCACAAAGAGCGCAAGGAGCAAAGGCTGTTCTTTTTTGAAAAAAAGAACCAAAAAACTTTTGTTCATTAGGGGGTTCCGCAAATGGCAGACGTGATGGTCGATGTGGCTGATGGGGTGGCGCTGGTCACGCTTAATCGGCCGGAACAGATGAATGCGCTCTCAGCGTCCGTGCGCCAGGGGCTGGTCGATACCTTCGCCGACCTCGCCACCAATGAGCACGTGCGCGTCGCCATCCTGACTGGCGCGGGCACACGCGCCTTCTGCGCCGGCCTCGATCTCAAGGAACTCGGCGCCGGCGGCGCGCACCCCTCCACCATCGTCGAGGGCGCCGACGATCCCGTCTCCACGCTCGCCCGCTTCACCAAGCCCATCATCGGCGCGATCAACGGTGTGGCCATCACAGGCGGCTTCGAAGTCGCCCTGGCCTGCGACGTCCTGCTCGCCTCATCCAACGCGCGCTTCGCCGACACCCACGCCCGCGTCGGCATCCTGCCCGGCTGGGGGCTGTCGCAGAAACTCTCGCGCGCCATCGGCATCTCGCGCGCCAAGGAGCTCTCGCTGACCGGTAATTTCATCGACGCGCAGACCGCCTGCGCCTGGGGCCTGGTCAACCGCGTCTTGCCCGAGGACGAACTGCTGCCCACCGCCCACAAGCTCGCCTCTGACATGGCCCAGCTCCCCACCGACATGCTGGCCGCCTACAAGAGCCTGATCGATGACGGCTTCGCCCGCCCCTTCGGCCGCGCGCTCGCACTTGAAGCCCGCCGCTCGTCGGCCTTCAACGCCGGCGTGTCTGCCGAAGCAATCGAGGCGCGGCGTGCAGCGATACAGGCGCGGGGGCGCGTTCAGCCATCGGCATCCAGCATTCAGCCATCGGAGGAGACGGGCTAATCCGAGGACTGAATGCCCGATCTGCTAACTGAATGCTGAAGGCTGAGTGCTGGACCGGCCTCATCCCCAGCCCCCAACGCACGCTGCATGATCACCACGTCCAGCCAGCGCCCGAACTTCACCCCCACCGCGCGCAACACGCCGGCACGCGCAAACCCCAGGCTGGCATGCACCCCGATCGAGCCCTCGTTTTCGCTATCGCCGATGAGCGCCAGCATCTGCCGCAGCCCCGCCGCCTCCCCGCGCGCGAGCAAGGCGGCGACCAGCGCCCGGCCAACCCCCTGGCCGCGCACGTCCTCGCGCACATAGACGCTGTCCTCGGCGATCAGGCGGTAGGCACTCCGCGGGCGAAAGGCGCCGTAATAGGCGTAGCCCAGCACGCCTGTCGCGTCCCGCGCGGCCAGCCACACGTAGCCGGCGGCCAGGCCGGCGGCGCGGCGGCCCGCCATATCCTCGATGCTGGGCGGGATTTCCTCGAAGGTGCCGGTGCCGTGCAGGACGTGGTGGGCGTAGATCGCCGCGATCTCGGGCGTGTCGCTATCCTGGGCGTCGGCGATCGTGAAGCTCTGGGTGGCGCCTGGGGCGGGAAGCATGCGGTCACTCCTTGGCGGGGCGGCGGGGGCGTGGCATGGTCGCACATGGCCGAGCGTTTGTGGACAGCGCCTGGTTGCGCGCCATGGCATGCGATGGCAGCCCTGGGCCGGCGCAGGGTTGTTTCGGTTCGCACGTGGAATTTTGGCGGAAAACCGCCAAAAATTATCCCCCGGAAAGGAATTAGGGTGTAAGGGGAGCCCAAGACACCGGCCAGCCCGCCCCATACCGGCGCTTTGGCACGCTTGCCCGCGGTCCTCTCCGCCACGGCAGGCCTACCCTGCACGAGCGGGGCGAAGCTAGACGCGCATACAAGCCGGGGCCAGCATCCATGGCCCGCCACCACCAGGCCCGGCACAGCGGGCGGCAGACCAGGGTTCAGGCACGCCGGACCTGGCGATTCGGAGAACACGCAGTGGATCAGAACCTGCCAAATGCCATCGGACCCGATGACGGGAACGGCCCGGAAGAAACCGAGGCCGTAACCCCCAAGGAGCTGCGCCTGCGCGCGGTGGCCGCAGCGGCCCGCTTCTATGGCATGGATCTGGACATCAACGACTACCAGGGCCCTGTCGGCGAAGCGTATCCTTCCCCGGCCTCGCTGGTCGCGTGGCTGCGCGGGCAAGGCCTGGTCGCGCAAGCGACCATCTTGAAATGGAAGAACCTTTTCCGCTTTCGCGAGACCTCACCCGTCGTCGTGCTCCTGCGCGATGGTACAGCCGGCCTGGTCGTGGGTGCGGACACCAAGCACGACATCGTCTGGGTCAAGAGCCCGACCGCGCATGACGCCGAGGCGCCCGTGGCCGTGGACCGCATGCGCATGGAGCAGGCCTGGGGCGGCGAGGTTGTGCTGCTGCGCCGAAGCAAGGAGATGCCCGAGGGCGAGGCGCCGTTCACGCTCGGCTGGATCACCCGCCAGGTCATGGTCGAGAAGCGGCTCCTGACACAGGTCGCCTACGCCTCGCTCGTGCTCACCGCCCTGGCCATCATCCCGGCCTTCGTCGTCATGGGCACGATCGATCGCGTGCTGGAATACAACAGCCTGGCATCATTCTGGCTGCTGACGGTGATCCTGCTGGTCATGGCGCTTTTCGACACGTTGCTGGGCTGGGCTCGGCGCGAACTGATCAGTGTCATTGCCTCCAAGCTCGACACGCGGCTCAACCTGCACCTCTTCGCGCGTCTGCTCTCGCTGCCGCTTGATTTCTTTGAACGAAACCAGGCTGGTGAGACGATAAGCCGGTTGCGCAACGTGACCCGCGTGCGCGAATTCGTCACCGGCAAGATGCTTGGCACGGTGCTGGACCTCTGTACCCTGGTCGTGCTGATCCCGTTCCTCTTCTATATGGAATCGTTGCTGAGCGCGATCCTGATGCTGTGCGCAGGTCTGATGGGCCTTATCCTGGTGATCTTCCTCAAGCCCGTCGGCCGCCTGATCGGTCTGTATGTGAAGGCCGAACACAAGAAATCCGCCGTGATCACTGAAACCGTGCAAGGCATCCGCACCGTCAAGACGCTGGCGATGGAGCCTGTGCAGAAGCAGATCTGGGACGAACGCACGGCCGAAGCGGCGGGCTGGATGCTGGCGGCCGCGCGCATGGCCAACTGGCCGCAGACGCTGACCGATCCGATGCAGATCTTCATGAGCCGTGGCATCATCCTGCTCGGCGCCTACCTAGCCTTGCAGGCCAATTCGGGCGTGGATCGCGGCGCGCTGATCGCCTTTATGATGCTGTCCAATCGCGTCTCCTCGCCTTTGACGAGCTTTGCCCGCCTGATGGAGGATTTCCAGGAGGTGCGCACGGCCGTCGGTCAGATCGCCAAGGTGCTGAACAACCCGCCCGAAGTGCGCAACGTCGCGGAGGGCATGCGCCCGAAATTCGAAGGCCGAATCGCCTTCGAGGACGTGACCTTCACCTATCCGATGGGCGCACGCCCCGCGCTGAATCGCGTCAACTTCGAAATCACGCCAGGCACGATGCTGGGTCTGGTCGGCCGCAGCGGCTCGGGCAAATCGACGATCACGCGCCTGCTGCAAGGCGTAAACCGTGAATACGCGGGAGCGGTCAAGATCGACGGCGCGGAGATGCGCGAAATCAATCTCGCCCATTTGCGCCGCAGCCTAGGCGTGGTGTTGCAGGACAACTTCCTCTTCCGCGGCACGGTGCGCGACAACATCATCGCAGGGAGGCCCGGGCTTACGCTGGAAGACGCGGTGCGCGCCGCGCGCCTGGCCGGGGCCGAGGAGTTCATCGAGAAGATGCCCCAGGGCTACGACACCTGGATCGAGGAAGGCTCGGCCAACATCTCGGGCGGCCAGCGGCAACGCCTGGCCATTGCCCGCGCGCTGATCTCCAATCCGCGCATCATGATCCTGGACGAAGCGACCAGCGCTCTGGACCCCGAGAGCGAGGCGCTGGTGAATGCCAACCTCGTGCGCATCGGCAAGGGGCGCACGATGGTGATCGTCTCCCACCGCCTCTCCAGCCTGGTCAATTGCGACCTGATCATGGTGCTCGACCAGGGCAAGATGATCGACATCGCGCCGCACGATACGCTACTCGGGCGCTGCAGCATCTACCGCACCTTGTGGAACCAGCAGAACCGTCACGTGGCCGGCGCGCATGTCGCCACTGCCCTGACGCAAGGGGAGTAGTCCCAGCATGTCCGTCACCACCACCCCACCACCCATCGGCGGCACCGGTCCGAACGACCCTGAGCGCGATACCCAGGAAACCCGCAGCTGGGCCAATCCCTCCCGCCTCTACGACCTGCTCCGCGGCAAGCAGGACGACATGTCCAGCGAGGTGCTGGAATATTTCTCGCCAAGTCAGGCCCTCATCGCACGTGGCCCCATTCCGCTGGCCAATCATGTGGTAGCCATCATCTGCGCGCTATTCATCTCGGCATTGATCGTCTGCTGCGTCATGAGCGTGGACCGCATCGCCAGCGGCCAGGGCAAGATCATCTCCATGGTTCCCGAAAGCGTGGTGCAGCCGCTCACCACCGGAATCGTCAAGACGATCGCGGTCAATCAGGGCGATATCGTCCACAAGGGCCAACTGCTGGCCCAGATTGATCCGACCTTTGCCGCGGCCGATAACAACGCAGCCCGCGAACAGGTCGATCGCTACCAGACCGAAGTGGACCGCCTCACGGCCGAGTTCCACCAGACCGCCTACAAGCCGCATCAGCTGAGCCCCGGCGCGGTGGTGCAGGAAGGCATCTTCGCCCAGCGCGCCGCTGCCCGTCAGGCCGAGTTGCGCTATTACCAGGGCCAGATCGATGCGCAAAAGGCCCTGCAGGTGCAGGCCGAATCGCAGGTGCGCCAGTTCGCCAAGGAAACCGGCGTCACGCTCGACGTCGAAAAGATCCGCACCAAGCTCGAGGCCGACGCGGTGGGCAGCCACCTCGATACTCTGGCCGCGGTCAATGCGCGCCTGGAGAGCGAGCGCAACGTACTGGTCAACATCAGCCAGGGCGAGAACGCGCGCCAGAACGTCATCGCCCTGCAAGGGCAGTTGGAGAATTACAACCAACAATGGTTCGCCGACGTCTCTCAAACCGTCACCGATGACGAGGTCCAACTCGCCAGCTACCGTGACCAGCTCGAACACGCGGCAATGAACTACAAGCTGGTCGATCTGCGCGCGCAGGAAGACAGCATCGTGCTTGCGGTCGCCCCGGTCTCGCCGGGTGCCGTCATCCAGCCGGGCCAGACCTTCTTCACGCTGGTGCCGGTCAACGCGCCTTTGGAGGTGGACGCGCAGATCACCGCGGACCAGACAGGCTTCCTCGCTCCTGGTCAGGCGGCGAACATCAAGTTTCAGACCTTCATGTTTACCAAATTCGGTGAGGCCTCGGGCTCGGTGCGGCTGGTCAGCGCCGATAGCTTCATGACCGGCGGCGCGTCGAGCTCCTCGACCGGCACGCCGTCAGGCGGGTCTGGCAACAGCATCTTCACCGGCGTCAACCCCACAAGCCCCTACTTCTACGACGTCCGCGTTTCGCTCGACCGTCTGGCGCTGAAGAACGTGCCGAAGGATTTTCGCGTCATTCCCGGCATGCCCGTGCAGGTGGACGTCAAAGTGGGCGATCGGACGGTCTGGGACTACTTCGTCGAACGCCTTGTACCAGTTATGTATGAGGGCCTGCGTGAGCCGGATTGACGGTTGGGGGTTCTACCCCCACCCTGCTTGCACGTTGACCGTCAGTTTAGACTCTGTAGCCGAAACTCGGGCGGCCCAGATTTGGGCAACCCGCAGTTGGGCAACGTTGGACCGACCGAACGCATGATGAGCTTTATCGACCGGATCGTCTCCGCGGGCTCGCCGGCGGCGGCCCTTAAGCGGGCGATCGCGCTGGAGGAAGCTGGCGACGGCCGGCGCGCTTTTGCGCTCCTCACCCGCGCGGCCAAGGCCGGCCTGCCTGAAGCGCAGTTCCGTATCGGGCGCGCCTACCTCAAGGGCACCGGCGTGCCGGTCAGCCGGCGAGATGGCGCGGCCTGGCTGGAACGCGCAGGCCAGGGCGGCTGGATCGAGGCGCAGACCTTGCTCGCCACGCTCTATCTCTACGGCCTCGCCGGCCGCAAACCCAAGGCGCAGACAAGTGGGCCGCTGTTCTCGCGCGTCGGGTCGGCGACGGACGAGCCGGATTTCCACGAGGCTCTGCGCTGGGCGCGCATGAGCGCTGAAGGCGGGTCGCCCGAAGCCCAGGCGCTGCTCGGCTACATCCTGACCTCCGGCCCGGAAGATATCCGCAACCTTGCCGACGCCGATGCCTGGTATCAGAAATCGGCGGACGCCAATTGCGCCCAGGGCCATCTCGGCCTCGGGCTGTCTCGGCTGCGCGTGGCCCACGATTTCGCCAGCCACGCGCAGGCGGCCAGCGCCCTGCGCCTGGCCGCCGATACGGGGCTGCCGACGGCACTCTACCTGCTGGGCGTGATGCACGAACGCGGCGCAGGCGTGCCTCACAGCCTGGAGGAGGCGGGGAGCTTCTACCGCCAGTCCGCCGAGAAGAACGTGCGCAGCGCCCAGGCGCGCTGGGGGCTGGCGTTGCTCGAAGGCCGGGGTGTAACCAAGAACCTGGTCGAGGGTGAAACCTGGCTCCGCCGCGCCGCCAATGCCGGCGATCGCGAGGCCGCTGCCCTGGTCGGTGACATCTACGCCCGAGGCGGCGAGCTGCCGCCCAACTACGCCGAGGCGGCGATCTGGTACAACCGCGCAGCCGAAGCCGGCCACACAGCAGCAGCCCGTGCACTCGGCCTGCTGTTCCTGACAGGTGCCGGCGGCCATGCCGACCCCGAGGAAGCCGGCCGCTGGTTTCGCCGTGCCGCCGAGGGCGGTGACCGCCAGGCCCAGGCCGACCTGGCCAATCTGCTGCTTTCGGGCAACGGGTCCGAACAGGACCGCATGCGCACGCGCGAGCTGTTCGAGCAGGCGGCGGGCTCGGGCGACCTGGTCGCTGCCTTCAATTTGGGCGTGTGCCTCGCCGAAGGTGTAGGCGTGGAGCGGGACGATCGACGTGCCATGCTGTGGCTGCGCCGGGCCGCCGATGGCGTTGTCAATGCGCAATACTGGTATGGCCGCATGCTGATGGAGGG
Source organism: Acetobacteraceae bacterium (assembly GCA_965276755.1). Classification (GTDB taxonomy): domain Bacteria; phylum Pseudomonadota; class Alphaproteobacteria; order Acetobacterales; family Acetobacteraceae; genus CAJCIS01. The sequence goes on along the minus strand of OZ255625.1, from coordinate 208,435 downwards.
CCGCGGCATGCAAGCCGACCCCGCGGAGGGCCGCGCCTGGATTGCGCGTGCCGCAGAGGCGGGCATGAGCGATGCGCAGGTCGCCCTTGCCGAGCTGATGCTGGGCGGCGCCGGCGGCGCCAAGGATCATTCGGGTGCGCTCGCCCTGTTCCAGCGCGCCGGCGAGCAGGGCCATGTGGGCGCACTATTCGCCGTCGGCGCGATGCTGGGTGGCGGCCACGAGGTGGCGGAGGATCGTGTCCGGGCGCAGGACTGGTATCGCCGCGCGGCAGAGAAGGGTCATGCGCACGCGCAGCTGATGCTGGGGCGCTTCCTGATGCGTGGCCTGGGTGGCCAGCAGGACAGCGCCGAGGCAAAGGCCTGGCTGGAAAAATCCCATGCCCAAGGCATGGCCGAAGCCGCTGGCGACCTGGCCCGCCTACCCGCCGAAGCCGGCGCCGCCGCTGCCGCCTAAAAAAAAGACGGGGGGTCCGGGGGCTTGGGCAGAATCAGGCGGCGCATGCGCCGACCCGCCCCAGGCACGCCTCCCCCGGCTTAACCTTCTTGCGGAAAGAATAGAGTACGAGCGCCGCCAGGCGCGCGAAGCCTGGCACCGTGCCGAATCCAACCCCGCTCACGCCCGAGACTGGCTGGAACGCGCCTATCGCTTCACCCCAAGCGATCAGAACCTCGCCTTTGCGCTAGCCAGCGCCCGAATGGCCGATGGCGACGCGCAAGCCGCGCGCAGCCTGTTTGAAAAACTCGCCGCCCGCCATGGCACGCGCGAGGTGCTGGCGGGGCTCGCCACCTGCGCATTGACCGCTGGCGACATTGCCGCCGCGCAAGCGGCGCTGGCGCGCGCGCTGCGCACGGTCGTGCCGGATGAAATTATCGTTGCAATTGCAGAAAAGTTAGACGTGGCCTGGTGCGGGCTGAGCCTGGATGGGCGGGTGCAGGGTACTAAAGGGCTGCACCTGCAGTTTGTGTTGGAAGGCCAGGGGCTCTGCCCCTGGACCCCGCTGGGGCCCGCGGCCCCAGACCCCCACTTGTTAGCCAAGGCCCTTGCGTTGCATGTCACGCAAGCGGGACAGCCGCTTCTGGGCAGCCCCGTCGACATCCAGGCAATCACCCGCACGGAAGGCTTCGTCGCGCGCGAGCGGGGAGGTGTCGCCGGCTGGGCCTGGCACCCGGCCTCCCCGGAAACCGATCCCGTCCTGCGCGTGATAGTGGACGGACACGAACGCACCCTGACCGCGCATGACCTGACCGTCGGCGTCGCGGGCACCACGCCGCTCGCGCGCCCGCGCGGGTTCAAGGTGACGTGCCCAGCCGCCAGCACGGTGCGGGTGCTCGATCACAACGGACGCGACCTTCTCGGCAGCCCGCTAGGCGGTCGCGTGCGCGCCCGACCCGCGCCGCGCCCCACGGCCGCGCAGGGCGTTGCGGTGATCGTGCCGGTCTATCGCGGGCTGGCCCAGACGCTGGCCTGCCTGGGTAGCGTGCGGGCCACGATCACCCCGGTGGACCGGCTGATCGTGGTCAATGATGCCAGCCCCGAGCCCGCGCTGATCCATGCCCTGCAAACGCTGGCGCGCGAGGGTGCGATCACCCTGATTGCCTCCGACCCTGCCGACCCCACCCGCAATCGCGGCTTCCCTGCCGCGGCCAACGCGGGCCTGCGCGCCGCCGCGGGGCGGGACGCGGTGCTGCTGAACAGCGACACGATCGTCTATCCCGGCTGGCTTGCCGGCCTGCACGCGGCCGCACACGCCGCACCCGACATCGGCACCGCCACCCCGCTGTCCAACCAGGCCAGCATCTTCACCTATCCCGCGCCCGGCGAGCCCGCCCCAATGCTGGACCAGACGGCGGGTGCCGGACTGGCCGCACTCGCGCTGGCCGCCAATGCCGGGCTGATCGTCGATGTGCCGACCGGGCACGGCTTCTGCCTCTACATCCGCGCGGATTGCCTGCACGCGGTCGGCCTGCTGCGGCCCGACCTGTTCGCGCAAGGCTATGGCGAGGAGAACGATTTCTGCGAGCGCGCCCATGCAAGCGGCTGGCGCCACGTGGCCGCACCCGCGGTCTATGTCGGCCACGAGGGCGGCGTCTCCTTCGCCGCGGCGCGCGAGCACCTGATGGCGCGCAATGTCGCGATCCTGGACCGGCTCTACCCGACCTATCACGCGCGCATCGCCGCCTTCATTGCGGCCGATCCCTTGTGCGAGGCGCGGGCGCGGCTGGACGAAGCGCGCCTGACCGCCGCGGCCGATCGGGACGCCGTGCTGCTGATCAGCCACGCCGGTCACGGCGGCACCACGCGCTTCGTGGCCGAGCGTGCCGCGGCGGCACGCCAGTCGGGCCTGCGCCCACTCATCCTGCGCGGCAGCGAGGGCGTCTCCTCACTCGCAGAGGAGGGGCAGGACACGCCCAATTTGCGCTTTACGCTGCCGGCCGATCTGCCCGCGCTCAGCCGGCTGCTGGGCATGGTTCGCGTCGTGCGTGCCGAAGTGCATCACCTGCTCGGCCATGGCCACGCCATCGGCGAATTGCTCGACGGTCTTGCTTTGCCCTTCAAGGTTTGGGTGCACGACTACCTGTGGCTCTGCGCGCGGCTGGCGCTGGTCACGGGCGAGGGCCGGTTCTGCGGCGAGCCGCCCGTGCAGGCCTGCACCCTATGCGTGGCGCGCTGGGGCGATGCCCTGGAGGTGCCGATTACTCCGCCCGAGCTGCGCGCGCGCAGTGCCGCGCTGCTGGGGCGTGCGCAGGCGGTGATCGTCCCGTCTGCGGACGTGGCGCGCCGCATCCGCCGCCATTTTCCGCAGGCGTTGCTGCACGAGGCGGCGTGGGAAGCCGACCCGCCTGCCCGCGCCGCCCGGCTGGCCTGTCCGGCGAGCGGCACGCTGATTGTCGCCGTGGTGGGCGCCATCGGCATGGAAAAGGGCTATGACGTGCTGCTGGCCTGCGCGCGCGATGCCGCCGCGCGCGCCCTGCGCCTGCATTTCACCGTTGTCGGCTTTACGCCCGATGATGAACCCCTGCTCGCCACGGGCCACGCTTTTGTTACGGGGCCATTTCGGGCGGAGGCAGCGGGTGCAACGATAACCGCCGCACACGCGCATCTGGCTCTGCTGCCATCGATCTGGCCCGAAACCTGGTGCTATGCGCTGAGCGACTGCTGGGCGGCGGGGCTGGATGCCGCGGTCTTTGACATCGGCACGCCGGCAGAGCGCGTGCGCAGGACCGGCCGCGGCTGGATCCTGCCTTTGGGGCTGCCGCCGGCGCGGGTCAATGACGCCTTGTTGAATCTTTTAGGTCCTGCCAGTAGGTCATGAGTGACGCCATCCCCGGTTGCATGCGCGTGTGGCTTGGTTCAGGAGCGAGATGAACGACCGTGAGTGAAAGCAAGACGACCGCCCCCCAGAAAATCCCGCCCGCGACGCAGAAACTGATCACCGAGCTGAAGGTCTCAGGCCATCTGATGACGCTGGATGCGGGGCTGTTCTGCATCTTCATCCCTTCCAACAGCCCGGCTTCGGACGCGCAATCGGGCTTTCCGGGCATTCGCATCTCGCTGCCGCCGGGGCCCGCGTTCCGCCCTGAATCGATCACCATCAGCACGTTCCGTGACGATGGCTGGCTGGGCGGCTGGAACGGCGCGGCGCTGGTGCGCGTGGGCCGCGGCCCTGCGCAGATCCTTGTCACGATCTACCAGGCGCCGAATGCCAAGGGCGAGGCGCCCAAGCTGCAGATCATGCGCCTGACCGAGGGCCAGCCGGTTGTGGTGCCGGGTGCTGCGCCCGCGGCGGCGCCGGTGCCTGCCGCACAAGCGGCCCCCGCCGCCTTGCCCGCGCCCGAGGTGCGCGCACCCGCGGCCACGCCCAAAGTCGCCGCACCACCGCCTGCGGCGGCCGCGCCCCAGAATACGCCGCCCGTCGGCGCCGGTGACACGAGCATGGCCGAAATGGTCGCGCACATCCAGACGCGCGGCGATGTCGCTTGCGGATTAGCCGACTGGATGGGCAATCCAGGCAGCAAGCATTGGATCGAAGGGTTTGCGATCGCACCCAAGCAGATCATCGGGTCGGGCGATATCGAATATCAGGCCGTGCTCGGACGCGGCTGGCTCAGCCCGTGGGCCGAGGGCGGGCAGTTTTGCGGCAGCCGCGGCATGAGCCTGCCGATCCTCGGCTTGCGCGTGCGCCTGCGCGGCCAGGCGGCGGACGATTTCGACTGCGCGCTGAGCGCCAGTTTCGTCGATGGCACGCGTGTCGGGCCGCTGGACAATGGCGAGCCTTGCCAGTCCGAGAGCCTGGCGCCGCTGGAGGCCTTTCACCTGGACATCAAGCCGCGCGACGCGCAGGCCGAGTTGGGGGTGGCGGAAACGCCTGTGACCGCGCCGGCCAAACCGGCGGGCAAAGGCAAGACAGCCAAATCCGCGACGGAGCCTGCGGCACCAAAGACAAAGCCAACCAGGCGCAAATAGGCTGATCGGGCCGGCGGCCGTCTGAACGTCGACGCGCCGGCCCGAGCGCGCGCCATGCGATACCTTTTCGTTCACCAGAATTTCCCGGGCCAGTTCCTGCATCTGCTGCGCCATCTGGCCAGGCAGGAACGGCACGAATTGCTGTTCATCACCGAGAATGCCGTCAACCATCTGAACGGCGTGCGCAAGGTCGTGCACGGGTTGAACCGCAAGCCCGCGGCTGACGCCCACCCGGACGCATCCGAATTCGATTTGGCCATGATCCGCGCACACGTGGTTGCCGATACCGCGCGCAAGCTGAAAACGCTGGGCTTTACGCCCGACATCATCATCGGCCATCACGGCTGGGGCGAACTGCTCAATTTGCAGGACGTCTATCCCGGTGTGCCGCTGCTCGGCTACCAGGAATACTATTACAACCAGGAGGGTTTCGATGTCGGCTTCGATCCGGAATTTCCGCAACCGCGCGAAAGCTATGGCCGTGTGCGTGCCAAGAACGCGATCAACCTGCTGGCGCTGACCAATCCCGGTCATGGCTTTACGCCCACGCTGTTCCAACATTCGACCTACCCGGATTGGGCGCGCCCCAATATCGAGGTGCTGCACGAGGGCGTGAACCTAGATGTGTGCAAGCCTGACCCTTCATTGCGCGCGCGCATCACCACGCTGGCGGGCTACAAGGTGCGACCGGCCGAGAAGCTGGTGACCTTCGTGGTGCGTGACCTGGAGCCCTATCGCGGGTTTCACGTCTTCATGCGCGCTTTGCCTCGACTTCTGGCCGCGCGGCCGGATGTGCGTGTGATCCTGGTCGGCGGCGACGCGGTCAGTTACGGCGCACGTTTGGATAAAGGCACGTGGCGCGAGCGCATGATGGACGAGATTGCGCCACGCACGGACATGACGCGCGTGCATTTCGCGGGCCGTGTGCCTTATGAGACGTATGTGAAGATCCTGCAGCGATCGGACGCGCATGTCTATTTGACGTATCCGTTCGTCGCGAGTTGGTCGTTGCGCGAGGCGATGGCGACGGGGTGTGCGCTGGTGGTCAGTGACACGGCGCCGGTGCGGGAGTTTGTTGCGCATCGCAAGACGGGCTTGATGGTGCCGTTCCTGCAGCCGGATGCAATTGCGGACGGGGTGTTGCAAGTGTTGGAGGATGCGGCGCTGGCTGGGCGGCTGCGGCGCGCGGCGCGGGCTTGGGCGGTGAAGAATTTGGATATGGATGCGTATATTCCGGCATTTGAGGCGTTGATTGCTCGGGTGATTGGGAAGTGAAGTAAGAACTGGGAGGGATGTGCCATCCCCCCAGATTCCCCGTCGGTTTTAGGGCCTCGTCTTACATAATGACGGGGGGTCTTGGGGGGGATGGCACATCTCCCCCAGCCTTTTTCTCATAGATCCACGCTAACCAACTCCCCCTTCGTCACCAGCACGAAATCATGCACGCCGACCGACACGGCCGCACCCGCGCTGCGCAATTGCCGCAGGCCGTCGCGATCGGCCCGCGTGCAACCCGTGTCATCGCGCCAGGCTGCCAGCAATAACGAAACGCAATGCAATTCCAGCGCGCGGCGCAGAATGGCGGCAGGCATGACCGCCGGTACATCGGCCGCCTCGTCGGCGAGCAAACGGTTCTTGCTGTCCAGATAAAGGATGCGTAGCGCGGCGGGGGCGGTGGAGGCGAGATAGGCGCGCAGGCTTGCCGGGTCGGCGATCACCTGGGCCTTGCGCGGTTCGGCGGCCGCCAGGCAGCGCGCGGCATGGCGCACCAGGGCGACGGCTTCGGCGCACTCGCCGGTCAAGCCGGGGGTGTCGCGCAATATGGCCTTGGGCGCGCAAAGGACGGCCGCCAGCGAGCCGAAATGGTTGATGGTGGCCTTGGCGAGCGGCTTGGTGTCGCGGTAGCGGATGCCAAGGAACAGCAGCATCTCCAGGATTTCGTAGTCGGCCAGCGCTGCGGCGCCACGATCGAGCAGGCGGTCGCGCATCCGGCCGCGGTGTCCGTGCGGGCCGGTGCTCTTGAAGGCCTGGCTGGCCGGCATCGGTGCCGACGGTGCAGAGGTTGATTGAGAAGCTGGCGTGCAAGCGGGTTCGGCGGGCGCAAAGCCGCTCCATCCGGCCGCGTCGGCGAAACCCGAGGTCATAACCCCCAGTAGATTATTACATGAGGCAATGCTACCTGAATGTGTATGGGCGGGTTGATCAACTCCCTGGTCACGGGCTGGCTCGGCGTTGGGGGCGGCGCCCCGGCGCAGGAAAGCCGGGCTGCGCCGGGCATGGCCGAGGCGCCGGCGGCGTTGCGGCGGCTGCCACCTTCCGGCGTGACGTTGGTCGAACGGCCACGTGCCGTTTCGCGCGCGGCGGAGGGGCGCGCCCTGCCAGACGATGCGGCGTTGCTGGCGCGGCTGCTGCGCCTGGCCACGTTGTCGGACGATCCAGAGGCGCTGGCGCGTGCGGCAGTTGCGCGGTTCGGGAGTTTCGCCGGCGTGTTGGCTGCCTCGCCACGCGATCTGTACACCATCACGGGCTTGGGCAAACATAGTGTCGCCGCCATCAAGCTTGTGCAGGAGGCGGCGCAGCGGCTGCTGCGTGCGGGTGCGGCTTCCAAGCCGGTATTGAACCGATGGCCGGCGGTGCAAGCCTATCTGACATCAATTATGGCGCGCGAAAAAATCGAGCAGTTCCGCATCCTGTTCCTCGATGATGCCGGGCGGTTGCTCGCTGACGAAGCGCAGGCGCGCGGCACGGTGAACCATACGCCGGTGTATCCGCGCGAGGTGGCCAGGCGCGCGCTGGAGATGGCAGCTTCCGGCGTGATCCTTGTGCACAATCATCCGAGCGGCGACCCGACGCCGTCCGGCGCTGATATCGAAATGACCGAGCAGGTGCGTGCAGCCCTCGGATGCTTTTCCATTCCGGTGCTAGACCATGTGATTATTGGCAATGGGCGTTGCTTCGGGTTTCGCGAGGCTGGGCTGTTGGAGATCGAATAAAAAGAATTTTGGGGGAAATGAGGCTGACGTATACGTCAGCCTCCCCAAACCCCCGTCATTTATTTAGGCGAGGTCCAACAATCGACGGGGGGTCTGGGGGGGATGGCACATCTCCCCCGGCCTTTTCTCCACCCCTGTTTGGCGTTTTCGCTGCACTCGATTAGCCCAGGGCTAGGGACTTGTCCCCAACGCCCGCGCCACCTCCTCGCGAAGCGCCGGCAAGACCTCCTCGCCGAACCATGGGTTCGCCCGCTCCCAAGCACCGGTCCGCCAGGACGGATGGGGAAGCGGAAAATGCCGCGGCAGGTAGGCGCGAAAATCGGCCACGCGATCGCCCACGCGTCCGGGCCCCAGAACGAGCGCCTGTGCGTAACCGCCGATCAGAAGGCTCAGCCGCAGCTCCGGCATTACGCTCATGATTCTCGCGCGCCATAACGGCGCGCATTCCGGGCGCGGCGGAGCGTCGCCGCCATTCGGTAAGCGGCCAGGATAGCACATTCCCGCAGGGAGGATGGCAACCTGACGCTCGTCATAGAACAGCGTCTTGTCCATGCCGAGCCAGCCCCGCAATCGCTCGCCGCTGTTATCCCAAAAGCTGATGCCTGCGTGGTGCACCTTGGTGCCGGGGGCCTGGCTGGCGATCAGCAGGCGCGCGGTGGCGGAAATGTGCAGTCCGGGACGTGGGCCTAGGGGCAAATGCGCGCGGCAGACCTGGCACGCGCGGATTTCGGCCAAAAGGCCGTCAAGCGAGTCAACCATAAGCAAAAGAACTGGGTGGGACGTGCCGTCCCCCCCAGACCCCCCGTCGAATTTTAGATCATGCCGCGTTCGTCGCGCTCGGGCGCGCGTTCGGCGGGGCCGTTGACGGAAAGCGACTCATCGAGGTTTTCTTCCAGGCCGGCGACGCGGTTCACGTCGGTCGCCTTTTCGATGTTGGTGACGGGCGCGTCCTTTTCCACGTTATCGGCACCGGTGCGCGTGCCGCCGAAACGGTCGGCGCCCTTTTCGTCGATTGCGCCGGGCGCCTTGTGATTGCCCGTATCCTGCTGCTCCATATCCTTCTGGATGGCCGTCTCGGCATTTGGCATGGCGGTGCTCCCTGGCTTAGCCCCAGCAACGCGCGGGCGCGCCGCAGGATGCGCAACGCCTAAACCGAAGACGGGAGGTCTGGGGGGGATGGCAGGGCAATCGAGCGAAGCGAGAAGGATGAAGTACAGCCAGAAGAAGGCTGGGGGAGATGTGCCATCCCCCCCAGACCCCCCGTCGATTTTTCAGCCACGTCTCAACAAAATGACGGGGGGTTTGGGGGGAATGGCACATTCCCCCCAAATTCTTTTCCTTCACTCGATTGCCCTGGGAGGGATGGCACATCCCCCCCAGGTCTTTTCCTGCCCTTCACCCGCCCATAAAACTCTGCGTCAGGCTGCCGGCAACCATCCGCCACCCATCGACCATGACAAAAAAGATCAGCTTGAATGGCAGCGACACGCCGTTCGGCGGCAGCATCATCATGCCCAACGACATCAGCACGCTGGATACGACCAGGTCGATGATCGTGAAGGGCAGATAGAGCAGAAAGCCCATCTCGAAGGCGCGGCGCAGCTCGCCAACCATGAAGGCCGGAATCAGCGCGCGCCAAGGCGCCGGGCCGGGTGCGGGGGCCAGGTGGGCCATTTCCTCGAACGAGGCGAGGTCGGCAGGCTTGGCGTTGGCGGCCATGAAACCGCGGAAGGGCTCGGCGGCGCGGGTCAGCGCCTCGATCTCGGGCAGGCGGCCATCCATCATGGGCTGCACGCCCTCGGTCCAGGCGCGTTCCAGCGTCGGCTGCATGACGAAGAAGGTCAGGAACAGGGCAAAGCCGATCACCACCACGTTGGGCGGTGTGCCCTGTGCGCCGAGCGCCCCGCGCAACAGGGACAGCACGACGACGATGCGCGTAAAGCCCGTGACCATGACCAGCAGGCTGGGCGCCAGCGAGAGCACCGTGAACAGCGCGGTAATCTGCACCAGCCGCCCGGTGGTGCCCGTGGTTGTGGGAACGCCGGGGGCGGCATGCGCACCGGTCTGGCCGAGATCGACGCTGAAGGATTGCGCGTGCGCCAGGGGGGCGAGCAGCGGCAGCAGCGCGAGGGCTGCGAGCGCGCAGATCACCCATCCGCGCCGGCTCATGCGCCGCGGTCTGGCGGCAGAGCGAGCATGACGTCGGTGGCGCCGCCGGTGAGCACAAGCATGGCGGCGCCGGGCGCATCGATCAGGTGCACCCGGCGCCGAGCGTCGAGTGCCAGGGTGGCGCGCAGGCGCAAAGCGTTTGCCTCGGGGGGCGGACGCGCGCCCGGCCAGGCGCGGCGGGCGAGAAATCCGGTGAGCAGGACCAGGGCCAGAACCACGCACAGGGCCGCACCGGCCTGCGCGGCGGCAAACAGGCTCAATGGGCGCCTCGGCGCGTAGCCGCTGGTGCGACGGGTTGGGAGTGCTGGCAGGTGATGGTCACGCTCAGGCCATCGATCTGCGCGCGCAGTTCCAGCAGCGCCGGCAGCAGCCGGCGGGCGTCTTCGCGCTCCAGGTCCAGCGCCTTAGCGCAGAGCAGGCCCACCCCATCCTCCAGGCCGGCGAGATCGACGGTCCGCGCGGCCGCGATCAGGCCGCGGGCGACGGCGATCGTGCGGCCCAGACGTTCGGCGAGCGTGAGCAGACGCTGACAGGCGGCGTCGGGATGCCAGCCCGCCGCCTGGTGCGAAGGGTGCAGGTTGGGTGCGGGGGCCAGACCCTCGCGTGGTGTGGCCGTTGCCATGGCGGGCAGCATGCGGCGGGTCGGGTTAAGGATGTGAGTAGCGTTGGATTTAGAGATTGTTAGCGACGTTGCCGCAAGGTGCGTGCAGCGATCGAGGGTGGCGATGATCTCGGACTCAAATGGCTTTAGTGCGAAGGGCGGGGACGGGGCGGATTTTTTCGCCATTGCGTCAAAGCGGCTCGACTATATCGATCAGCGCCAACGGGTGCTGGCGCAGAATATCGCCAATGCCAATACGCCCGATTACCACCCGCGTGATCTCTCGCCGTTCGAGAAACTGCTGCAGGGCGGGACCATGACGCCGGCGCGCACCGATCCGGCGCATCTTGGCGGCGTGTTCGAAGGCGCGTCGCAGATCCTGGAGCCGGCATCTGCGCGCGCGCCGGATGGCAATTCGGTCAGCGTGGAAGGGGAGCTGACGAAGGTGGCCGATGACGAGACCTCGGCCAACATGGTCAGCAATTTGTGGAAGACCACAATGGGCATGTATTTGACCGCGCTTGGCCACGGCAGCTAGCAGCCATGGACCTCACTCAGGCGCTGACGATTTCCGCCCGTGGCATGGACGCGCAGACCGAACGGCTGCGCGTCATCGCCGAGAATTTGGCCAATGAGGACAGCACGGGATCGAGCCCCGGTGCTGCGCCTTACCGCCGCCGCATGGTCGAGTTTCAGAACGTGCTGGACCGCAGCCTGGGAGCAGAGAGCGTGCGCGTCAAAGCTGTGGTGGCCGACCAGACACCGTTTCCGCAAAAATACGATCCATCCAGTCCTGCGGCAGACAAGCAGGGTTATGTGCGCACGCCCAACGTCAACAGCTTCGTGGAGATGATGGACATGCGCGAGGCCGAACGATCCTACAGCGCCAACCTCAATGTCATGCAGACCTCGCGCAGCATGCTCTCGCGCGTGATCGATTTGCTGAAATGAGCGCGACGTCCATCGCCTCCGCGCTGGCTGCCTATTCGGGTTTCGATGGCGCCAACAGCCCTGTGGGTGCAGCGCCGGACGGGGGCGACAGTTTTTCGAGCATGCTGGGGCGCGCGCTGGATGGTGCGGTTTCAAGCGGCAAGCAGGCGGATGCGCAGGCGGCGCAGGCCATTTCCGGCCATGGCGACCTGACGCAGGTGGTGACGGCAGTTTCGCAGGCCGAATTGGCGTTGCAGACGACGGTGGCGATGCGGGACCGCGTGCTGCAGGCGTATCAGGACATCATCAAGATGCCGATCTGATCATGCACGAACTCGATACCGTCGCGGCACTGCATGCGGCGATGATCGTGACGTTAAAACTTTGCGTGCCGCTATTGATTGCGCCGCTGATGACCGGGCTTTTCGTGGCTGTTTTCCAGGCGGTGACCCAGATCAGCGACAGCACGGTCTCCTTCCTGCCGAAACTCTGCGCGACGCTGGGTGCGGCCTATTTGGCCGGGCCGTTCATGGCGCGCACGATCGGCGACCTGATGCGTGCCGATTTCGACAAGCTGATTTCGATCGGCGGAAGTTAGGCGCGCCCCACCATGGAGCCATCTGCACTCAGCCAGGCGCTGCTGTCGATGTCTTTCGACTTCATGATGGTGCTGTGCCGCGTAGGTGCGGCGATCGTGCTGCTGCCCGGGCTCGCCGAGGAAGGCATGCCCGTGCGATTGCGCGTCGGCCTGGCGCTGGCGCTGAGCTTTCTGCTTGTGCCCACGGTGGTACCGCTGCTGCCAAAGCCGCCGGGCACAATTCCCGGCTTGTTGGCCATGGTGTGCGGGGAGCTGTTTGCCGGCGGGTTTCTCGGCTGGCTCGCGCGGCTGATTGCGCTGGCGCTGCCCGCGGCGGGACAGGTGATTTCGCTGTCCACCGGCTTTTCCAGCGTGCTGCAGCCCGACGCCAATTTCGGCGCGCAGACCGCGGGCATCGGGCGGCTGTTCGGCGTTGCCGCCCCTGTCATCATCCTGGCCAGCGGCGCCTACATGATGCCGCTTTCGGCGCTGGCCGGCAGCTATACGGCCTGGCCGGCGGGCAGCCCTCTGCCCAGCGGCGACGTGATCGATACGGTGGTCAGCGCGGTTGCCGCGCATTTCGCGCTGGCGCTGCGGCTGGCCTCGCCGTTCATGATCATGGGACTGGTCTGGCAGATGGGGCTAGGCCTGATGTCCCGCCTGGTGCCGCAATTGCAGATTTATTTCGCGGCATTGCCCGGGCAGGTGCTGGGCGGCGTGCTTTTGCTGGCGCTGCTGTGCGGCGGGCTTGTCCATGTTTGGCTGAGGGCAGCCGAAGATGGCTTTGGCCGCCTGCCTTGAGGGAAGCGCTTCTTTTTTGAAAAAAAGAAGCAAAAAACTTTTGTCAGTTTGCGTTACGCGTTGCGATCGGCGTACAGCTTGGCGCCAACTCCATGTCTGACGACGACAAGGAACTCGCCCCCTCCGCGCGACGCCTGCAAAAGGCGCGCGAGGAAGGTGACATCCCCGTCTCGCGCGAAGTTACGTTGCTGGGCGGGCTGGCCGGCGGCCTGGCGATGCTCGCCATTCAGTTCAACGCCGGCAGCGAAGGGCCGCTGGCGTGGTTTGCGCGCTCGCTGCGCCAAAGCCAGTTGGACGTGCACGCGGCCGCTGCCGGCTTGCTGCGCGCCGCCCTGCCCAGCGCGCTTGGCGCCTGTGCCGCGGCCATTGCCGTGACGCTGCTGCAGACATCGTTCCTGCTGCACCCGGGCGCGCTGATGCCCGATATGTCGCGGCTCAATCCTGGGCGCGGCATCAAGCGCATGTTCTCGTCCGAGACGCTGGTCGCGACGGGCAAGTCGATGGTCAAGCTGGCGATCATGGCGGCCACGCTATGGAGCGTGCTGCATGCGCTGCTGCCCGCGCTGCCCGGGATGGCGGCGCGGCCGGAAGCTGCCATCGGGCCCATCCTGTATGCGCAGGCGCGCGCGCTGATCATGCCGTTGGTCGGCGCGCAGGTGCTGATTGCCGCGGCCGATTTGGCCTGGGTGCGCTACAAGCACGCCAAGAAATTGCGCATGTCCCTCCAGGAGCAGAAGGACGAGCACAAGGACCAGGACGGCAATCCGCAGATCAAGCAGCGCCTGCGCCAGCTTGCGCGCAGCCGAAGCAAGCGGCGGATGATGGCGGCCGTGCCACGTGCGACGGTGGTGGTGACCAACCCCACTCATTACGCGATTGCGCTGGTTTACGAGCGGGGTTCCCGCGCGGCACCGCGGGTGGTGGCCAAGGGGATGGACGAGGTCGCTGCGCGAATACGCGATATTGCGCAGGACCACCGCATACCTATGGTTGCAAATCCGCCGCTGGCGCGTGCACTCTATCGCGTGGAACTCGAGAGCGAGATACCGGCGGAGCATTTCAAGGCGGTGGCCGAGATCGTGGCCTATGTCTTCCGGCTGCAGAGTCCGGGCGTGCGGCGGAGCGGGCTGTGAGCCTTGCCTTAAATAAAGACGGGGGGTCTGGGGGGGATGGCACATCTCCCCCAGTCTTTTGGCTTAGCCGTTTGCTTGACGTCGCAGTACCCGGCCGCCGCCTGATCCGCGCGCTGCTGAACGATCCCGGCGGGAGCATTGCGGTCCTGGACGCACAGGGACGCGTCCTGCATGCCGGCGGCGACTGGCAGATGCCGCACAAGGCGGGCGGCAGCGCGTGGGCGCGCCTGGCCGATCCCGCGCCCGAACAGCTTGCCCGCGCCTTGCGCGAAGGCCGCAACATGACCTTGAAAACGCGCGTGGGCGGCGCCCCCGCGACGGTGAGCCTGACTGCCGTGAGGGCGGGGCGCGTGGCCGGCGTGCTGCGGCTGGTCAATTGCGCGCGCGAGCATGAGCTGGAAGAGGCTCTGGGCCAGGCGCAGCGCCTGCACGTGGTGGGCGAATTGGCCGGCGGCATCGCGCATGACTTCAACAACCTGCTGACCGCGATTCTGGGTGCCGCCGACGATCTGACCGCGCGCGCTTGCTCCACGATCGACCGCGAGGATCTGGCGCAGATCCGCGCCAGCGCCGGCCGGGGGGCGGAGCTTGTCCGCCAGCTTCTGGCCTTCGGGCAGCGCCAGACGCTGCAGCCGCGCGTGCTGGTGCTCGATGAGGCGGTCGAGCGGGCGGCCCAGTTGCTGCGGCGTCTGCTGGGCACGAAGATCTGTCTGGAACTGGCGCTCGCCGCACCCTCCCGGCGGGTGCTGATGGATGCCACGCAGCTAGACCAGGTGCTGGTCAACCTGGCGGTGAATGCGCGCAACGCCATGCCGGGCGGCGGCACCCTGCGCATCGCCACGAACTGGCGCCTGGTTCTCGATGAGGATGAAGCGGGACCGGACGCGCTGCCGGCCGGGCGCTATGCGACGATCGAGGTCTGCGACACCGGCGTGGGCATCGCCGAGGACATCCTGCCGCGCATCTTCGATCCGTTCTTCACAACGCGCCGGGAGGATGGCGGGACCGGGCTCGGGCTGTCGATGGTGCAGGGCATTGTCTGCCAGTCGGGCGGAAGGCTGAGGGTGCACAGCACCGTGGGCCAGGGCACGCGGTTCTGCATCACCTTGCCCAAATACCAGGGCGCGACTGGTGGCGCGGCTAAGCCCCCTGCCCGGCCGCCGCCTGTCTCGGCGACGCCGCCTGTGGTGCGCGCGGGCGCCAACCGCGTTCTGCTGGTCGATGACGATGACGCCATTCGGCGACTGGGCAAGCGCGCGTTGGAGCGCGCGGGGTGGACGGTGATTGAAGCCGACGGCGGCGAGGCGGCGCTGGAGGTAGATCTGGCGGACATCGACTGCGTGGTGTCCGACGTTTCGATGCCCGGCATGGACGGTCCGAGCCTGGTGCGCGCGTTGCGTGAGCTGCGCGCCAACCTGCCGGCGCTGCTGATGTCGGGCTATGCCGACGCCGAGCAGCGAAGGGCGCTCGCAGGCGAGGACATCGCCTTCCTGGCCAAACCCTTTGCCATGGCCGACCTGACCGGCGCGGTGGGCAAGCTTGCGGCTGCGCGCGCCGAGGCGCTGGCGAGCGCGAGATAGGGGGTTGCGGCTTTGTTCTCGTGGGGCTAGCGTGTGGAACAAAGCAAATACGATTCGTTAATGGGCGGTAAGCTGTCGTTGATTGAAGCGAAACAAAATGGCGCCATTCATGGATTGGACGTTGCAGCGGCTTCGAAACCTGTGACAGAGTGCCCGTGACACGTTTCGCGCGATTTACTATTGACTTGTGCGCGGGCAGGTTGCGCCAAGCTGCCAACGACACCCCAACACCCGGAGCTTACCAGATGGAAAAAAATAAGGCGCTTGAAGCCGCCATGGGGCAGATCGAACGGGCTTTCGGCAAAGGCTCGATCATGCGCATGGGCCAGCGCGGCACGGACGAGCAGATCGACACCATCCCCTCGGGCTCGCTGGGTCTGGACCTGGCGCTGGGCATAGGCGGGCTGCCGCGGGGGCGGATCGTGGAGATCTACGGGCCGGAGAGTTCGGGCAAGACCACCTTGGCGCTGCACGCGATTGCCGAAGCGCAGAAGCGCGGCGGCACCTGCGCCTTCATCGATGCCGAACACGCGCTTGACCCCACCTATGCGCGCAAGCTGGGCGTGGACGTGGACAATTTGCTGATCAGCCAGCCCGACGCCGGCGAGCAGGCGCTGGAGATTTGCGACACGCTCGTACGCTCCGGCGCGATTGACGTGCTGGTGATCGACTCCGTCGCGGCACTGGTGCCGCGGGCCGAGCTCGAGGGGGAGATGGGCGACACGCATGTCGGGCTGCATGCGCGGCTGATGAGCCAGGCGCTGCGCAAGCTGACCGCCTCGGTGTCGCGCAGCAACACGATGCTGATTTTCCTCAATCAGATCAGGCTGAAGATCGGCGTGATGTTCGGCAACCCGGAGACGACCACGGGTGGGAACGCGCTGAAATTCTATGCGTCGATTCGCATGGAAATCAGACGCATCGGCTCGATCAAGGACCGGGAGAATGTCACGGGCAATCAGACGCGCGTGAAGGTGAGCAAGAACAAGCTCGCGCCGCCGTTCCGCGAGGTTGAGTTCGACATCATGTTCGGCGAGGGCATCAGCAAGGTTGGCGAGCTGGTCGATCTTGGGGTGAAGGCCGGTGTGGTAGAGAAATCGGGCGCCTGGTTCAGTTGCGACAGCCAGCGGATTGGCCAGGGGCGTGAGAATGCCAAGCAGTTTTTGCGCGATCACAAGGATATGGCCGACATGATCGAGCGGCGGATACGCGAGCAGGCAGGGGTTGTAGCCGACAAGCTGCTGATCGTGTCCAGTGAAGAGGACAGAGAGGCCGCCGACTGAAATCTTTCTTAAATGATGACGGGGGGTCTGGGGGGAATGGCACATTCCCCCCAGTTCTTCCTTGGGCTTTACTATGATGTTTGAAGACATAGGCGGAGCGCTCTCGGGCGCCCCGCTGAACGAGAGCGATGATGCTCTGCTGGCCGCGGCGCGCAGGTTGTTGCTGAAGCACTACAAACCTTTCTGGCACATGGTCGCCGCCGCCGTGCGTGGGCGCGATGGACGCATTTGGACCGGTATTCACCTGGGTGCGACCGTGGGGCGCATGCAGGTCTGCGCCGAGGCAATTGCTCTTGGCCGCGCCATTATCGAAGGCGACGGGACTGTGGAATGCGCAGTCGCCGTGCGCCATCCCAAGCCGCACGAAATAGCGCGGGATTTGGCGGTGGTGCCGCCGTGCGGGGCCTGCCGCGAGATGATCGTGGATTTTGATCCGGACGCGGAGGTGATTGTGCCAGTGGATAGCGGGCTGGTGCGGGTGCCGGTTCGGGTGCTGTTGCCGCTGCCGTATCAGCGGTAGGCCGCCTTTACATTGCACGATTGCTGCGCCATGTGTCACATTACAGGCGACAGGTGACGCGATGGACGGCTCTCCTCAATCTCAAAACGCTTTCCCCCATAGCGTCACGCCAGGGGAGGTGGCGGCCCTGCTCGGCGGTTCTACGACGCTTGATCACCAAATCCGTACGCCCTTGCACGCGCACGACATATTGGTGCGCGGCTTGCCGAGCAGCGCGTTGAGCTTTCTAATCGAGAGCTTTATTGTGCTGCACAGAACGTCATCTTTGGAAAAGGCGATTGGCATCAGCCTGCGCACGTTTCAGAGGCACAAGGATTCAACTGGCCGACGGCTAAGCCGTGAGCAAAGTGGCCGCATGTGGAAGCTGGCGGAAATCCTTGCGCATGCCATTGCCCTATTCGGCTCTCGGCGCGAGGCGGAGGAATGGCTTGTACGTCCTGCCATGGCTCTGGACGAGCGCAGCCCGCTCGACCTTCTGGCAACACCTGCCGGCTTGCAGCTTGTCGAGGATCTTCTGCAGCGTCTCGAATACGGCGTTTATGCATGACGCCTCTTCCCGCTCTCCTGGGCGGGAGCGGGCTGCTTGTGTGGAGGCTGGATCTGGCCGGACATGCGGGCAATTGGGACAGCGGTGAAGGGGCTTATCGTGTGGGTGGGCGGTGGAACAGCTGCGGTGTGCGCGCTGTGTATTGCTCCATCGATCCGGCTACGGCGATCCTGGAAGTTGCCGTGCACAAAGGCTTCCGCCCACTCGATACCGTGGCGCATATCCTGAGTGCGGTAGCCATTTCCGATGGTGCCGCTCCGCATGTCGTCTGGCCGGACGAGGTGCCGAACGCCAATTGGCTGCGGCCGGGAATTCCCAGTGCGGGCCAGCAGGGCTTTGGCGATGCGCTGCTGGCCCAACATCGATTTGTCGTCTTGCCGAGCGTCGTGTCCCCGCGGAGTTGGAATGTCGTTTTCGTCGGCTCGGCCGCGGCAGGTAGCTACGCGCTGCAATCGCAGGAGCGATTTGCGCTTGATCCGAGGCTACATCCGCCCAATGCCCCTGCTTTGCCGCTGAGCTGAGCGAGGGATTGAACAGTCATTTCATTCTATCAATAATCCCCGTCGTGCTCTGCCCCGCAACCAGCTCCGCCAGCACCACGCGCCCGCCGCCCGCCTGCACCACGTCCCCGCCCACCACCTGGTCCACCGCGTAATCCGCACCCTTGACCAGCACGTCCGGCACGAGCGCCGAAATCAGCGCCAGCGGCGTATCCTCATCAAAACACACCACGCCATCGACGTAGCGGATCGCCGCCATCACCTGCGCACGTTGCGCCAGCGGATTGACCGGGCGGGACGCGCCCTTGAGCCGGCGCACGCTGTCATCGGTGTTCAGCGCAACGATCAGCCGATCGCATTGCGTGCGCGCGAACGCCAGCAGCGAGACGTGCCCGGGGTGCAGAATATCGAAACACCCGTTGGTGAACCCAACGGAAAACCCCTGCGCCCGCCAGCGCGCAACCAGCGCCTGCGCCGTCTCCAGCGTCATCAGCCCTGGCACGGCCGCACCGCCAGCGGCATCTTGTGCTGCGAGTTCGTGCATGACCTCGGCGATGTCCGCAGTTGCGGTACCGAGCTTGCTGACCACCACGCCCGCGGCCGCATTGGCGATGTGCATGGCCTGAGCGAGCGGCCGCCCGCTTGCGTATGCCAGCGCGAGCGTGGCAACGACCGTGTCGCCGGCGCCGGAGACGTCAAAGACCTCGCGCGCGCGGGCGGATACGCTCGACACGCCGGCGCCGTTCACCAGCGTCATGCCCTTTTCGCTGCGGGTGACCAGGATCGCGTCCACGCCGGCTTGCGCCATAACACGGCGTGCGGCGGCGGCTATTTCCACTTCGGTGCCAACGGGTGCACGCGCCGCGGCGGCCATTTCGCGCGCGTTGGGCGTAATGCAGGTCGCATCCCGGTAGCGGGCGAAATCGTCGGCTTTGGGATCGACGAAGACGGGCACGCCCGCCTTGCGCGCCGCACCGATGGCATGCGCCAGCAAGGCGGGGCTGAGCACGCCCTTGCCGTAATCGGAGAAGATGACCGCGTGCGCCTGGGGCAATTGCGCCTCGAAGACGGCAATCAGCGCCGCTTCCTCGTCAGGTTGCAGCGGCGCGCGGCTTTCCTCGTCCGCGCGCACGACTTGCTGGCGGCCGGCAACAAAGCGCGTCTTGCAGATTGTTGGGCGGTGAGCGGAGCCGATCAGGGCGGGCACGATAGCCGGCCGGGCGGCGATGATGGCGCGCAGGCGGGTAGCGGACTCGTCCTCGCCGGTGAGGCCGATCAGAATGGCGGTGCCACCGAGGGAGGCGATGTTGCTGGCGACGTTGCCGGCGCCGCCGAGCATTTCGCGCGTTTCGCGAAGGTGGATGACAGGCACGGGGGCTTCGGGGGAGATGCGCTCGATGTCGCCGTGCAGGAAGCGGTCGAGCATGACGTCGCCGACGCAAAGCACAGTGAGAGCGGAAAAATCCATAAAAAGAAGGCCAGGGCTCTGCCCTGGACCCGCTGGGGACAAGTCCCCAGACCCCAATCTTTAGCGCACAAATGGGGGTCTGGGGCCTCAGGCCCCAGCGGGTCCAGGGGCAGCGCCCCTGGCCTTGCCTTTAGTTGTTGCTATTACGGCTGCCGGTCAATTGCAGCAGCATCATGAACAGATTGATGAAGTTCAAATACAAATTCAACGCATCATAAACGCTGCGCTTGGCCGCCTGATCCGGCCCCTCCGCATGCGCATAACTGAGGTAGCTCACCTTGATCCGCTGCGTGTCCCAAGCAGTCAGCCCGGTGAATACCACCACACCGATGATGCTGATGGCGAACTGCATCGGCCCGGAATGGACGAACATGTTAACCACACTGGCCAGCACAATGCCGATCAGCCCCATCATCAAAAAGCTGCCCATGCGCGAGAGGTCCGTGCGCGTCGTGTAGCCCCAGATCGACATGCCGGCGAACATTGCCGCCGTGACGAAGAACGTGGTCGCGATGCTGCTCTGCGCATAGACGAGAAACAGGTTGGCAAGGCTGGCGCCCATGACCCCACAAAAAGCCCAGTAGAGCGCCTGCGCCGTGCCGCGCGAGAGGCGGTTCACGCCGAAGCTCAGCACCATGACGAAGCCGATCGGCGCGATCATGGCAATCGTGGCCAAGGCCGTTGGGTGCAGCGACATCCCGCCGTAACGGTTAGGCGCCAATTGGTAGAACGCGTCACGCAAGCTGGTATTGGCCACCGCGTAGGCGACGATGGCGGTCAGGATCAGTCCGGAGGCCATCCAGTTATAGACGCGCAGCATGTAGGCGCGCAGTCCCTGGTCCAGCACCGCGGCCTGGGCCGTGCCGGCCGCGATCGGCGGCGCACGGAAGTCAGGACTGTATGCCATGATCTGTTGTTTCCCTGTTTCGGGCACATCGCCCGTGTCCATCAATTTGGCAGGTAACGGGCCGCGTTCAAGCGAAAGCCGTCGCGCCGAACCAAGGTTAAGCCATTGATCCACAACAAAGGCAAGCCACGCCCTTCGCAGATTTAATCCCGCACGCGCCAGCCGCCGCCCTTGACCGCCCGCGCCGTGGCGGCACAGCCTTGCCCATGCGACTCTTCGTGGCGCTGGAACTGCCCCATGCCACGCGGCAGCGACTGGCCGACCTTGCCACCAACCTGCCCGGCGCGCGCTGGGTGCCACCGCAAAATTACCACATTACCCTGCGCTTCATCGGCGAAGTTGCCCGCCACGAAGCCGAGGAGATCGATCTGGCACTGGCCGCGCTGCGCACGCGGCGCTTCAGCCTGAGCCTGGCCGGCGTGGGCACGGCCGAACGCGCCGGGCGCATCAACACGCTATGGGCGTGCGTGGCACGCAACCCGGCGCTGGATGGCCTGCGTTCCAAGATCGAGCGCGCGCTGCAAGGCGCCGGCCTGGCGCCGGAACGGCGGCGCTTCGTGCCTCATGTGAGCCTGGCGCGGCTCGACCAGGCCGCCGAGCCGCGGCTGGTGGAATGGGTGCAGGCGCACAATCTGTTTCGCGCCGAGCCCATCGACATCGGCCATTTCACGCTGTTCAGCTCGCTGCTCGGGCGCGATCAGGCCGTCTATACCCCGGAGGTCGAGTATGCGTTGGACTGATTATGCGTTGCTGGCGGTGATTGCGTGCCCCACCCTCGCCCTTCCTGCCGGGGCCCAGACAGGACCCGCGGGGCCGATCGAGCTGTCGCAGCCATGGGCGGTTCCCGCACCCAATGGGGGCGATACCAGCGTCATGTTCACGCTGCACAATTCGGGAACCGTGCCCGACACGCTGCTGCGCGCGGCCTGCGTGGTTGCGGAGTCCGCCGAGCTGGTCGGGCCATCAGGTGAGGCTGGCGGCGCACCCATCCAGCAGGCGCAGGTGTTGTTGGCGGCCGGGCAGACGGTGAATTTTGCGCCCGACGGCCTGCGCCTGGTGCTTCATCATCTGCTGACGGCCGTGCAGATCGGCCAGACGCTGCATTGCACGGCGAGCTTTGCCCGAAGCGGCGAGCGCCTGTTCGAGGCTGATGTTCGCGCGGCGGCGCCACCGGCTGCGCCGCCTATTTGATAGGAGGAAGGCTGGGGGAGATGTGTGTTCAAGTGGGCACGTTGGTAACACTTCACCGGTCACGTTGGTAACACAGTTGCTCATTCGTTCCGGCCTAGCCCGTACGGGCTAGGCCGGAACGAATGAGCTGCCCATTTTCAGCCCCCACCCTCGCCACGTCGAACTGGCGAAAGCGGATCGCCCAGTCGCCATCGTCCCTGCGGGCCAGTGCAACCGTCTCGCCGGCTAGCGCCTCGGTCAGGTAAAGCTTGTTGTCCTGCCACGAGATATAGCCATCGCCGCGCACCCGTTTGACCTGGTGGTCGATCGGGTAAACCCACGCCAGCCCGGCCTCCACGTAAGGCCGCGATGAGGGTGTGTAGAGATCCGCCGGACAGCGCTGGTCCAGCGCCTGATGCGGCCGCTGCGTGTTGAAGTCCTCGCGCCAGGCATCCAATGTCGCCTGCTGCAAGGCCACGGTGGGCGCGCGCGGACGTGCTGCCTCCGCCTCCAGGGTGCGATGCATCCGCTCGTGTTTGCCATTCTGATCGGGCCGGCCAGGCACAATGCGGTCGGGCCAAATGCCCAGGGTCAAAAGCCATACCGAAAATTGCGTAAGACCTGCCAGCCCGCCGCGGTGGGCAAAGGGGGAGCCATTATCCGTGCGCAGCGCCACCGGCAGGCCGCACTTCCTGAAAGCGGCGATGAACAACGGCTTGATCTCGGCAAAGGTCGGCCGCGCCACAGCATGGTTGACAAGGATGAAGCGGCTGTAGCCATCAGTGACCGTCAGCGGCTCGCACCGCACGCCATCCAGGGTGCGCCACCAGCCTTTGAAATCGGCCGCCCAGCTGTCGTTGGCAGCCAGCGGTTCCACCACAGGACCCAGCGAAGAGACGCGCGGCGGACGGCGCGGGCGTGCCACAACCCGGCTCTGGCGGGTCAGCAGATCGCCAATCGTGCTCACGGCCGGAAACACCATCGCGGGATTGTCCCGCAACAGAGCGCTCCGCAGCTTGGCCGGGCCCCAGCTTGGCCGCTTGTCCCGCAAAGCCAGGATCGCCGCGGCCACCTCAGGTGCAGCCGATGCGGGCGGATGGCTCAGCCGGGCCGAGGAATGGTCCGCCAAACCGGCCGCGCCATACGCTCGATAGCGGCCCAGCCATTTGTAGCCGGTCTTGCGGCTGATCGCGTGCCGAAGACATAGCACGCTCATCAGCTCGTCGCCGCGAATACACGAGAGAACAAAGCAAAGCCGCTGATCCATGACCGTTTGTTCCACCCAAACCATCGCCGGTCCTCCAAACCGACAATCTGGACTGTTACCAACATGCCCGGTGAAGTGTTACCAACGTGGGCGGTCAGCACCGTGCCATCCCCCCCAGACCCCCAGTCTTCATTTGGGCGCATCTCCCCAGCCTTCTTTGACCCACGATCCTGGCGGCACGTCCTATGGCGTTAATTCGAAGATCGATCCATTGCCGTAGCCGCCACCACTCAGCACCCCGAACAATTCGCCATTCTCGCCGGCCACGATGTTGTTGGGGTTCTGGTCGGGGCCTTGATCGAAATTCCATAGCAGCGTGGGCGTCCACGGGCCCGAGCCACCCGCTGGCGGGCTCAGCTGGAAAGCATCGCCAAAATAGAGGTCCTGATCGCCATAGGTCACGCCGATCAGGCTGCCGCCCGGTCCGAATGCCAAGGAGGACGGAAGATAGCCGTGGCTGTAGTAACGCGCGATCTCGGTCCGGATCCATCGGCCCGCGCCGCTTGGTGGTGTCAGGGAAAAGAAGTCCCCGCCGTGATCGAAGGCCAGGCCATAGAGCGTGCCGCTGGCGGATAGCAGCAGATCGTAGGGAATGTGGTAGCCGTATTTGCTATACGGAAATGACGAGATGATGCGCGCATGCCAGTGGTTGGCATGACCATGCGCGGGCGCGAGCTGCACGACCGCACCCTTGCCGAAAGACGTGGAGGCATAGAACGCGCCGGCGGCGTCCGGCCCAACCAGGCCATTCGGTGCGCCCCTGTCATCCATGCCGCTGAAGGCATACAGCGTGACAAGGCGCCACACTGTCTGGCCCGGCGCTGGCGGATCAAGGCGAAAGACGCTGCCACATCCAGTATTGATGCAGGTTTGCGAGCCGCCAGAGGCGACGCCGTAGAGATGGCTACCGCGCAGGATCAGCGGCGAGGAAACGCCGGACAGATTGCCGTCCGCGCCATTTTTGAAAATATAGAGCGTTTGAAAAATCCATGAGCCGCCTTGCCGGGCTGGCGGCACGAGACGGAAGATCGTGCCCTGGGTATAGTCATTGGTGTAGCCATAGACGCCGCCATCCGGCCCGATGGTGAGCTGCGCATACGGGTTGCCTCCGTCGGCGCCGCCTGTGAAGCGATACAGCGTTTCGAATTTCCACTTGGTCCCACCGGCCGCCGGGCTCAGGCGATAGACAGTGCCGCAGCCGATAATGCAATTATTGATGCCGCCGTAGCTGGTCGTGCCGAAGATCTGCCGATGCCAGAGAGTAACATTGCCGTAGGGCGAATAGCCGCTTCCGTCGAATTGGTGGATGAGTGTGATCTCATCGCGTGCCTGGGCGGCGCTGGTGGCCGCAAACCCGGTCAGGCACAGAATGGCCGAAGCTGCCGCGAGCTGCTTCATGGTTCACCTTCTTAGGCCGGGCGCGCTATACTGGCGCACGGCCTGGGTCAGGATGCACCCGCGCTCCAGGCTAAGACAACGCAGCAAATATTAAATTTGGGGCGCGTCATGGCCGAAGTTCGACACCGATTTATTGCCGCAGCCGCCGGCGACGACATACGTGGAGTTCGCATCCGGCCCACGAACGCGGCCGAGACGAGCGTGCGCCTGCGCAAGGGCTGAAAACAACGCCGGTGTTGTGGCATTGCGAATGCTTGCCGATCAGCGGCTGCGTCGATCCAATCGCAACGTCATGCAATAAGCGCCCCCGCCGGACAGAATGAACGGGTCCAGATTGACGTCGCTGACCTTGTAGCCGCGCTCGGTCAGCATGGCGCGCACATGGTCGGGCGCACGAGCCATGACCACGGTGCGGCCGAGATTGACCGCGTTCACGCAGAAGGCGGCGGCATCTTCGGCGCTGGCTTCCAGGCGCTGCTCGGGGGCGACGTGTTCGTGGATCAGGGCGAGCGCGTCCGGCGTAAAGGCGGGCGGGTAGAACAGCACCTCGCCGCCGCTGAGCGGACAGAAGCACGTGTCCAAATGGTAGAATTGCGGGGTGGCGAGTTCGAGTGCCACGACGCGCCGGTCAAAGAAGCGGGCGAGTTCGCGCGTGGCCGCAAACGTCGAGCGCTGGCCATGGCCGGCCCAGAAGAACTGGCGGTTGACGTCCCAGATGGCATCGCCCGCCCCTTCCTGGAAGCAGCCTTCGGGGAAGATCGCGACCTCGTCCAGGATTCCGCGCGCGATGTAGGTGGACAGGGCAGCGCGGTAGGGTTGTTCCTCGCCGCGGCGTTCGGCACAGGCGAAGCGCGCAACGATGGCGCGTCCATCGAGCACGACCGCTGCATTGGCGGGGAAGACCATGTCCGGCTGGCCCGCCACGCCGGGGATGGGTTCGACCAGGGCGCCGGCGGCGGTCAGTGCCCCGCGTAGCGCGTCATAGCCGGCACGGGCCTGGGCCGCGTGGCCCGCGGGGTCAGCCGCCCAGGCGCCGGGCTTCATCCAGGGGTTGATGACGTAGCTGACGTCGAAATGCGCAGGATCGACGACCATGATGATCGGTTTTGGGGTCACTTCTCGCTCTATGAAGGCAGGGTGGGTGCGCGACAGGCCGGCTCGAGCGCGAAGGCCGCTCCCTTAGCGCGGTGGGGCGGCATAAGGCAAAGGCAAGCAGTCCTTTTTTGAAAAAAAGGACCAAAAAACTTTTATCTCAGGGGCTTATGGGTGTTCGCAGCGACAGGGAGCAAAAGTTTTTTGCTGCTTTTTTTCAAAAAAGAAGGCCTTCCTTCCTCGCCTTCCACGCGGCGCCCCGCTACGCGGTCCGGGACACGAAGAAATTGCCCCGGGGGATTGGCCATGAGCATCGATCTTGAGATCGCGCGGACTGTGACGCTGCGCCCGATTGCCGAGGTCGCGGCGCGGGCGGGCATTGCGGCCGAGTTCGTCGAGCCGTACGGTCGCTACAAGGCAAAAATCGGCGCCGGCATCGATGCCACCCTTGGCGCACCGACAGGCAAGCTGGTGCTGGTGTCCGGCATCAGCCCCACGCCCGCCGGGGAGGGCAAAACCACGACCACGATCGGCCTGGGCGATGCGCTGAATGCGGCGGGGCGGGCCACGATGATCTGCCTGCGGGAGCCCTCGCTGGGGCCGTGCTTCGGCATGAAAGGCGGGGCAACCGGGGGCGGTCGGGCGCAGGTGGCACCCATGGAGGAGATCAACCTGCATTTCACGGGCGATTTCCACGCGATCACGGCTGCGAACAACCTGCTGTCCGCGCTGCTGGACAATCACGTGTACTGGGGCAACGCGCTGGGCATCGATGCGCGCCGCATTTCGTGGAAGCGGTGCCAGGATGTCAATGATCGCGCGCTGCGGCAGGTGGTGGTATCGCTCGGCGGCGGCGGCGGCGGCAACGGCGCGGCGCGGGAGGACGGGTTCGACATTACCGTGGCCAGCGAAGTCATGGCGATCTTCTGCCTGGCGCGCGACCTTGATGATTTGCAGGCGCGGCTGGCGCGGGTGATCGTGGCGCGCAATCGCGGAGGCGGCGCGGTGACGGCGGCTGATCTTGCCGCACCTGGTGCCATGGCGGTGCTGCTGCGAGACGCGCTGCGGCCGAACCTGGTGCAAACGCTGGAGGGATCGCCCGCGCTGGTGCATGGCGGACCGTTCGCCAATATCGCGCATGGCTGCAACAGCGTCATTGCGACGCGGCTTGGGCTCAGCCTGGCCGATATCGTGGTGACGGAGGCCGGGTTCGGCGCCGATCTTGGCGGGGAGAAATTCTGCGACATCAAGTGTCCGAGCGCCGGCATTGCGCCGCATCTGAGCGTGGTTGTGGCCACACTCCGGGCGCTGAAGATGCATGGCGGCGTGGCGAAATCCGCGCTGGCTGGCGAGGATGTGGAGGCGGTGCGGCGGGGTGCGCCCAACCTGGTGCGGCATGTACAGAACATGCGCGCGTTCGGATTGCCTGTCGTGGTTGCGGTCAACCATTTCACCGGCGATACGCCCGCCGAGTTGGCCGCTTTGCGCGAGATGCTGGCACCATTGGAGGTGCCGGTCGTGGCTTGCCGGCATTGGTCGGACGGGGCTGCCGGTGCCGCGGAATTGGCACGCGTCGTGTTGGGAAAGCTGGAGGATGGCGGGACGTTCCGGCCGCTTTATGCGCCGGAGATGCCGCTTGAGGAAAAGATACGCACGGTGGCGCAGCGCATTTACCGCGCCAAGGACGTGGCGTTCGACAAGGCAGCTTCGCGCAAGCTGCGCGCGTATGAGGCTGACGGCTTCGGGCATTTCCCCGTGTGCATGGCCAAGACGCAGTACAGCTTTTCGGCCGATCCCACGCTGCTGGGCGCACCGGAGGGATTTACCTTGCCGGTGCGCGATGTGCGCCTGTCAGCCGGGGCGGGTTTCGTGGTTGCATTGTGCGGTGACATCATGACCATGCCCGGCCTGCCGCGCGTACCCGCCGCCAACAGCATAGGCCTTGGCCCGACCGGCCTAATCGAAGGACTCTTCTAACATGCAAAAGTTTTTTGGTTCTTTTTTTCAAAAAAGAACAAACCTTCCTTGACCCCCCGCTTCGGCATCTGGGCGCTGGTCTCCGGCGCGGCAGGCTCGCTATTCCACCCCGAAGACCCGCCCGATGCAAGCTGGGCGCGCAACAAGCGGCTAGTGCTGCAGGCAGAGGCGCTGAGTTTTGATTCCACGCTGGTGGCGCAGCATCTTTTCCACGTGCGCGACGACGACCGCGCCCAGTTGGAGACCTGGACAGCGTGTGCCGCGCTGGCCGCTGTAACCGATAGCATCGAGATTATCGCCGCCATCAAGCCGCTGCTGTTTCATCCCGCTGTGCTCGCCAAGATGGCGATGCAGATTGCCGATATCTCCGGCGGCCGTTTTGCCATTAACTTCGTCAATGCCTGGTTCAAGACCGAGCTGGAACGCACCGGCCTGCCATTCCCCGAGCACGACGCGCGCTACGCCTACGGCCGCGAATGGCTGCACATCGTGCGGCGCCTGCTGGCGGGCGAGACCGTGACTGCGCATGGCGACCATTTCACGATTGATGCGCTCAAGCTGCGGCCGGTGGCGCCGCGCACGCTGATTTATGCGGGCGGCGAGAGCGAGCCGGCGCGCGCGCTTGCGGTGCAAGCGGCCGATGTGTGGTTCCTGAACGGCCAAAGCCTGGGGCAGATCGAGGCGCTGGTGGCCGACGCACGCGCGCGCCCTCGCGCGGGTGCGGCGCTGCGCTTTGGCATGTCCGCCTTTGTCATTGCGCGGCCGAATGCGGCGGAGGCGCAGGAGGCGCTGGAATATGCGCTCGATCTGGCACGGCAGGATGCGCCGCTGCTGGCGCGCACGCTGGCGGCCACCGATCCGGCCAACGTCATGTTCCGCCATCTGGGTTCGGGCGAGGCGCCGGTGGTCGGCACCAATGGCGGCACCGCGGCCGGGCTTGTGGGCGATTACGATCAGGTCGCCGCGCGCATCGCCGCATTCTCTCGCGCGGGCATCGAACTCTTCATGCTGCAATTCCAACCCTTCGAAGCAGAAATGGTGCGCTTTGCCCATGAAGTGCGCCCGCGCGTCGTCCGGCTTGTGGAGACATCGCCCGCGTGAGTATCATCCGCGCCGGTATCGAAGAGCTCGCCGACAGCCCGATCCTGGACATGTTCCGCGAAGGTTTTCGTGTGCCAGGCATCATCCCCATGTGGGCGGGCGAACCCGACGTGCCGACACCTGCCTTCATTTGTGAGGCCGCCAGTCGCGCGCTTGCCGAAGGCCGCACCTTCTATTCGGATAATCGCGGCACGCCGGCGACACGCGCGGCGATTGCCGCCTACCACGCGCGCATCTTCGGCGTGGCAGTTGCCGATGATCGCATCGCCTTCACGTTCTCGGGCATGAACGCCGTGATGCAGGTGGCGCAAGCCACCGTTGCCGCGGGCGATCATGCCGTAGCCATTGCACCATGCTGGCCCAACGTGGTGCGCGCGC
The DNA here is from genome assembly GCA_965276755.1 of Acetobacteraceae bacterium. GTDB lineage: Bacteria > Pseudomonadota > Alphaproteobacteria > Acetobacterales > Acetobacteraceae > CAJCIS01. The sequence continues at coordinate 179,578 of OZ255625.1, read as the reverse complement.
TGCAGATCAATGGTGCGGCCGTGCGCGAGGTGGCAATGGCGCACGGGCCCTATGGCTGGCGCCTCGATCTGGAGGCGGTGTTTGGGGCGTGCACTACGCGCACGCGGTTGATCTATGTCGCCTCGCCCGGCAATCCGACGGGGTGGATGATCGAGCGTGACCAGGCGAGCGCGCTGCTGGATTTCTGCCGTGCGCGCGGCATCGCATTGCTGTCGGACGAGGTGTATCACCGCATCGTCTATGACCGCCCGGCTGCCTTCAGCTTTCTGGAAATCGCGCGCAATGACGACCCGCTATTCGTGGTCAACAGCTTCTCCAAATCCTGGGCGATGACCGGCTGGCGCATCGGCTGGCTGATTTACCCGCAAGGCTGCACAGGCGCGTTCGAGAAACTGATCCAGTTCAATACCAGCGGCGGACTGGAATTTATGCAGGCTGCCGGCATCGCGGCACTGGAGGATGGCGAGCCCTTCATCGCCTCCTTCGTCGCCCATTGCCGCACCGGGCGGGACATCGTGGCAGAGCGCCTGGCCGCCATGCCGCGTGTGCGCGCAATTCCCGGCGCAGGCGCGTTCTACACGATGTTCGGGGTGGAGGGCGTGAGAGACACGTTCAATTTCTGCAAGCGCGCGGTGCATGAGGCCAAGATCGGCATGGCGCCGGGCACGAGCTTCGGCGCGGGTGCTGAGGGGCTGGTGCGTCTGTGCTACGCGAAAACGCCGCCGCTGTTGCACGAGGCGATGGATCGGCTGGAGAGGTTCGTCGTCAACGCCCAGGACGGATGATCCCTGTCGGTCCGAACGGGGAACATGACAATGTCACAAGATTTCGCTCAGTCTCTCGCATTCGTTGGTGTAGGCTGCCTGCAACCTCATACGGACGGCCTCTGAGGGGAGCAAGCGACATGCGCAGGTATGGGTACGCAGCGATTTTTCTGGCGTGCGTAGCCGCTCAGCCCGTTCGGGCCGCCAAGCTCACATTCATCCACAACTACAAGAACGGCTCCTACGGCAGCAGTGGCGTCATCACCGGCCCCGATGGCACGGTCTATGGAACGACCGCAGATGGCGGTGGCTCCGGATGCGCTCTGGGTTGCGGAACCATCTACGCGCTCAAACCGCCCGCCGGCGGCAGCACAAAATGGTCCTACAACGTTCTCTACAAGTTTCAGAATGGCAGGGATGGCGCAAACCCCGTCGCTTCGCTGACGCTCGGCCCGAATGGCGTTCTCTACGGCACCAGCACCAACCCCGGCGGCGGCGGCTATCCGGCGTTCAGCCTGGCACCGCCGACCAATGGAGGGGGCGCCTGGAATTTCACGGTGCTGGCCATTTTTCCAACGGGCGTTTATCCGGGCGCGGCGGGATCGAACCTGATCTACAGCAATGGCTCGCTCTACGGCATTACCTCCGGCGGTTCGACAAATTGTCCATATACAGGCTGTGGCACGGTGTTCAGGCTTTCGCAGGACCAGGGCGGCGCATGGTCGATCAAGACGTTGGTCGCCTTCGATGGCAACAGATGGGGCGGCAGCCCCGTTTCGATTGCAGGCCCGGATAGCACCGGCGCATTCTACGTCGCCAATTCGTATGGCTATCGCATCGTCTATGTCACGCCACAAGGGTCGCGCGCATCGGTTCGCGTGGTCACGGGCACCGGGCGCCGCGTGCCTGCATGCCTGGTGCTTGCCTCAAGCGGCACGCTTTACGGGGCTTCGTTTTCCAACGGGCTGGGCGCGGGCGAATTGTTCCAGATTGTGCCCAATCAAGGCGGCTGGACCAGGACTCGCCTGCTGAGGATTCGTGATCACCAGTTCTCGCCATGCCCGGACATTGAAGGGCCGGGAGGGTCATTGCTGGGAACGGTGTTCGGCGACCAGGATTTCTATTACGGTAGCGTGTTTCAGATCACGCCGCCGGTGGGTCAGGGAAGCTGGATTTTCCACAACCTGGCGGAATTCGGACGCACGGGAAGGTATGGACCGTCCAACGTTGTTTTTGGCTACAAAGGCAGTCTCTACGGCGCGATTTCGCAAGCCTACGGTCCGCCGCCCGGAATATTCGAGTTGAAATATGGCGGGGCGGACGCCAAGAGCGCCAATTAATACCAACCTGCGTTGAAACTGACACATGAACCAGGCGAGGAAGGCTGGGGGAGATGTGCCATCCCCCCCCAGACCCCCCGTCATTTATCAGGCCTCGCCTTAAATAAAGACGGGGGGTCTGGGGGGGGATGGCACATCTCCCCCAGCCTTACTCTGACAGCCAATCTGTCGGCTTACTGGTACAATAAAGCAGGGATTGGTGTCTCGCCTTTGGCCCCCCACGTCAGGCGGGCAAAACCTGCCCGCGCGTTTCCACAGCCCAAGGCACGACCAGCAACCCAAGCGCGAACGCGACCGAGGTCAGCGCCACCGGGACGCCCAACGTTCCCATATGTGCAACGCCCGCAGCCAGTGCGAAATTGACGCCGGCGCCGACGAAGCGGCCGATCGAAGTGCAGAAGGCGAAGGCGGTCGCCCGCACCTGGGTCGCGTATTGTTCGGGCAGCCACAAGCTGAACAGCGCGAAATTGCCGCCAAATAGTCCAAGGAAGAACAGCATGGTCAGAAAGGCCGGCAAGGCGATTTGGGGGGGCCGGTAGAATGCCCAGCCGAAGGAAAGGGCAATCGTCATTGCCATGCCCGCGAAGTAGATCGCCATCGTCGCCCGCCTGCCGAGCCGATCTGCAATCGTGGGCAATATCAGGCAGCCGAGAATTGTGCCCACCGATAAAAGCCCGGTCGCGTAGGAGGCGGTGCGCACCGCCTGGGGCAGCGTCTGTCCCGCGGCGGTCGCCAATTTGATCACCGCCGTCGGTTCATAGACCGCACCCGCCCACAGGCCGACGATGGCAATGGCAACCAGTGTCGTATTGACCAATGTGCGGCGCAGCAGCGGTGCAGAAAGGATCTGCGCAAGCGGCGAACGGGAACCGACCGCTCCATGTGCCGCCTGCCATCGCGCCGGCTCCTTCACGCGCAATAGCGTCATGATGGACACCACCACAGGGGTCAGGCCGCACAGAAACATCGCCCGCCAGCCATAGGCGGCACCCACCGTGGCATTAAGGATTGCGGCGGCGAAAAAGCCTGCGTAATAGCCGGTCTGCAGATATCCCGCACCTTGCCGCCGGCGATCTTCCGGCCACGCTTCGGCAACGTATGTGCCGGCCATTGCCCACTCGCCGCCGATGCCAATGCCGGCGAGAAAGCGAAAGGCCGCAAGTTCCCAGACGTTCTGCGCAAAGTATGCAGCCCCGGTAAATACCGAATAGATCAGCACGGTACCGGCCAGCGTGCGGGTTCGCCCGAAGCGGTCCGCAATCGGCCCCCAGATGAAGGACAAGCCCCACCCCACAAGGAAAAGGCCGAACAGCAATGACCCGGCAAACGCCACGTCACGTGGCTCCGCGGAAAAGCCTGATCTGGGCAGCAACTCCCGCATCGCGGGTGCGAGCACCAGCGCATAGATGAAGCTGTCCATGCCATCCAGCATCCAACCCGCCCAAGCTGCCCAGAAGCCGGTTATCTGTTGGCTGGACAGCCTCGTCCGACCCGCCATCGCATCCTCCTTGTGCACCGGCCGCGCAATCCGGGGCGGCATCAGGCAGCTTTTGCGCCAGCCTGCTTTGTGCGCCGTCCCGTGGCAAGCCCGTCCACGCTGGACGAACGCACGATATGGCCGGTGTTTACGAACGCTTCGTGGTTGGCCTCGATCGTGGCGGGATCATAGAGGTAGTTCACCATGATACCGCAAGACTCTCGCATTCCGCGCGCGGAAATATTGCCAAGCCAGTCAATCCGCTCAAGTCTGGCTCCGTTGCCAAGATGGAAGCGCGCGACAGGATCGATCCTCGTGCCCCCCTGTGCGGCGCGCGTCAGGTACAGCGCGGCGGCGCGCATCACAGGTGCACGCAGCAGCACCGTACGCGCAGGATCCTCCCACCACTGGCCCGTGGTGAGCTGAGCGAAGGCTTCAGCCAAAGATTGTTGCGGCAATCCGCCGATGTCCTCGGCGGTCAGGGGTGGCCGATCCGTCGACAATTCGGCCTGCAGCCAGGCGGCAAAGCCCGGCATCGGAGACAGCGTTGCAAAGCTCTTCAATTGCGGCAACTCCGCCTTTAATTCTTCGACCACCTGCTTGACCAGCAGATTGCCGAAGCTGACGCCGCGCAGGCCTTCCTGGCAGTTGGAAATGGAATAGAAGATTGCGCTGTCCGCATCCGAGGCAGAACAACCGGCCTCGTTTTCCGGCTGGGCAAGCAACGGCTGCACCGCATCGGACAGCCCATTCGTCAGCGCAACTTCGACGAAAATGAGCGGCTCGGTCGGCAAGGCATGATGAAAGAAGGCAAAGCAGCGCCGGTCCGGCAACAGGCGGCGGCGGAGATCGGGCCAGCCCTCGATCTCGTGCACCGCTTCGTAGGTAATGAGCTTTTCCAAAATGGCGGCGGAGGTCTGCCAGTCGATGCGGCGCAATTCCAGAAAGCCGCGATTGAACCAGCTGGAGAAAAGATGCAGCAGGTCGTGGTCGAGCGGGCGCAAATCGGGATCGGTTTTCAGATGACCCAGCAATTCGCGCCGCAACGCCACCAACAGGGAGGTGCCGCCAGGCGCCATATTCATGCGCCTTAGTAATTCCTGGCGCGGTGGCTCTGCGGCCTCGTGCAGACGGGCGATTGTGTCGGGTGTGGGGGTGGCCACGTAGTCCTCGATGGCCGCGCGCAGGTTTGCCGGGTCCGGGGCAAATCCCTCGCCGATCATGTGCAACACGTTCAGGCGATCCTGCGAACCCATTGCCTGCAAGCACAACGTCAATTCACGCGAGAGGGCGGCGCCTGAGGCCTCGCCGCGCTCGGACAGCAATGCGGTGGCGAGCGCGCAGGCCCGCTCGGGTCCCGTCATCTCGCCGGACGGTGCGCGCGCAAACACGCCCGCCCATAGGCGGTCCAACCAACTGCGCTGCGATGTGGCCTGTGCCATCTGCCCATGTCCGGGATTATCTGCAAGGCTAGAGTGGCGCGCCGAGCTGACGCTGCCAAGCCAGGAGGACGCATATGTCCGAACACAATCCCCGCCTGCTCGCGGGCCCGTTATCGGGGGCGATCATCCTCGATCTTTCACGAATTCTGGCGGGCCCTTACTGCACGCTGCTGCTGCACGAATTGGGCGCGCGGATCATCAAGGTCGAGCCACCACACGGCGATGACGCAAGGGCATACGGGCCCTTCCAGGATGGGCAATCCCTCTATTTCGCCGCGATCAACCGCGGCAAGGAATCAATTGCCCTCGATCTGAAACACGATGCAGACCGCGCAATATTCGAGAGGCTTGTGGCGCGGGCAGACGTGCTGGTGGAAAATTTCAGGCCCGGCACGATGGAAAAACTTGGACTGGGATGGGACACGCTGCGCGCCCGCTTTCCCCGGCTGGTCTATGCGGCTGCATCAGGCTTCGGGCATAGCGGGCCCGCGTCGAAAAAGCCGGCCTATGATATGATCGTTCAAGGGCTCGGCGGCATCATGTCGGTCACCGGACATCCGGGTGCCCCACCGGCGCGCATCGGCGTTTCCATCGGCGATCTTGGCGCGGGAATTTACACGGCGCTCGGCATCGCCGCCGCCCTCTATCATCGAGAGCGCACGGGAGAGGCCACGAAGGTGGATGTGTCCATGCTGGACTGCCAATTGTCGCTGATGGAAAACCCGGCAATGCGGTATCTGGCCACGGGTGTCGTGCCTGGCCCGATGGGCGGACGGCACGCGACGATTACGCCATTTGCCATTTTTCAGGCGCAGGACAAGCCAATGATCATTGCCGCCGGCAATGACGGGCTGTTCCGCAAACTGTGCGTGGCCCTTAATCACCCCGAATGGGCGGCAGATCCGCGTTTTGCCACCAACGAGGCACGCCGTGGCCTGGCGCAAGACCTTGCAGGCCTGATCGAGAGTGTTCTGGCGGACCGCCCCGTGTCGCACTGGCTGGAGGTGATGGAGGCGAATGGCGTTCCGGCGGGCCCGATCAACAATACCGCGGATGCGTTGGCGCACCCGCAAGTGGCGGCGCGCCGGATGGTGGTGCAAGCCGGCGGCATGCAAATGGTGGGCAATCCCGTGAAGGTGTGGCCGTTTGCCGCCAACGACGATGGAATAAGGACGCCCGCGCCCGTTCTGGATGGCGACAGATCCCGATTGTTGGCGGAATTCGAATAAATGATTCAAGCCAGGAGAAGGCTGGGGGAGATGTGCCATCCACCCCAGACCCCCCGTCGATTTTCGAGCCCCGTCTAAACAAATGACGGGGGGTTTGGGGGGGCCGGCTCGGTCCCCCCAATTCTTTCACTTGCCTTGCCTCAGATAATGCTCAGCGGGATCCGCACCCGAAGCCGCAAGCTCAGGATGGGACGCGATATACCACCCCGCATCAAAATCCCCCGGCATCCGCTTGCGCCCTCGCCAGAGCCGCCAACCTGAGCGCGGCCGCCGCGCCGCACACACCGCACGCGCCCACTGGGCCAGCAAATTCGCCGCCCGCTCCCACCCCGCCGCATCCGCCCGCGCCTGCGCTGACTCCGCCTCGGCCGCGGCGGCGCGCGCCTGCCACGCCGCCCCGCTCGCCCGCGCCTCGGCCAATTCGGCGACGCGCGCGGCAAGCTCAGCCTTGACCGCGGAGCGATCGCCCGCGGTCCCCAGCTCGGCCTCCAGCACGGCGACGCGCTCCGTGCTCGCCGCCAGCGCGCCACCCAGCGACAGCCGATCGGCAAAGGCCGCCAGCTCGCTCTCGGCCGCCGTCGCATTGCGATCCACCAGAAAGGCCCCGCGCGCCAGAAAGCCCGCATCATAGTCCACGACAGGCTGGTAGCCGTGCTCGGCAAACAGCTCGAACCAGGCCTCGGGGCTCGGCGGCGCGTTGACCTCGCCGGTCGGCACGAACAGCAGCCTGTCGCTCACTGCCGCCAGGCGCTCGACCAAAGCCGCCACGCCCTCCTCTCCCGCGGGGTCTGGACCGGCCAGCAACACAGCCAGATCAAAGCCCGGCGCGGTCTGGGGCCCCAGGGTCTCCACGTCCGCGCCGGCGTGGCGCAGTGCGGCCGCAAAGGCCTCCGCCTCACCCGCCGTCACAATGGCAACGGGCATCAGATCGGCCAGCACGCGCGCGGCCGCCTCAGGCAGGGGTTGGTTCATGCACGCTCCTTGTCAGCGGCGGGTGCGAAGGGAAAGGTCGCGTCCCAGGGCGAGGGCAGGCGGGACCCAAGGTCTGCGCGTTCGCGGGACGCCAGCAGCTCGGCCAGAAAGCCCTTGGGACCGACCGCGCCCTCGTCGATGGCGTGGACATAGACAGCCGCTTCCTCGATCAGGGGCCAGCGTTGCAGGGTGAACTGGTAGCACGCATCGACGAATCGGGCCGTACCCATGGTGGCGCATTGCGCGGGCAGATCGAGGCACCCCAGGGCGCCGGCCAGATCGGGCACTGTCCAGGTGGGTTCGGGCCGCAGCAATGCCTCCACGGGCATCGGCGCCGGCGGCGGAATGACAGGCACGTTCAGCCGCACGGGAAGGCCCTGGTCGTGCCTGGGCAGATACAGCTCGAAGCGGCTCATGCCGGGCGGGAGAGCGATGCGCGCGCGGGCCAGAAAGCCGTAATGGCCATGGCCATGGCCGCCGCGCAGCAGGTCGGGGCGGAAGGCTGCCGCCAGCGACTCGGCAATGACGGCATCCGCGTGGCGGATTTGCACGTAAGCGGGGATGGGGTCACGGGTGTCGCGCAGCCAGCCTGCGAAGATGCCGTCAGGGGTTAGGGATTCTACTGTGCCTTCTATCATAGGTAAGATTGGGGGGCGCGCGCCGCGCCCCCCAAACCCCCCGTCATCATTTTAGGATTTCCCATGGCCCCGCCGTCCCTTTCCTTTTTCCGCGCCTGGGACGACGCGCCGGCCTTTCTGCTCAGCTGCCCAGGCCCCTTGCGCCGCCAGCATGCTGCCGTGCAGCCCATCGCTCAACTGGCCTTGCCGCAATGCTTGCTCGGCAGCGAGGCCCAACTGCTCGCCTTCGCCGCCGCCCAACCCGCGCTTGCCCCGCGCATGTTCTTCCTGCCGCTGCCGGAAATGTTTGCAAGCGCGGCCAGCCTCGATGCGCTGAACGCGGCCTGCGGACTTGGCGCGCGCGCCGCCTCCCCGCGCCTGGTGCATCTGCGCTTCGGCGGCACCCGCTCTGCCCGCGTGCTCAAGGATGCGCGCAACGGACTGATCCTGGCGGAAAACCATGGCAGCCTGCCGATCACCGCCAGCCACCACCCCTTCGCCGGCGGCCTGACCGTGCCCGCCGGCCTGCGACGTGTCTTCTCCTTCGATGCGGCCAACGCGGTGCCCTCTGCCCTCGGCGCCGGCCCGCTGCCCGTAAGCCTGCTGGAGGGCGATTACGTCGCGGCCGATCTGCACGCGCGCCAGGACAATGCGTCTGATGGGCTGGACATCGCTTCGCTGGCCGAGTTCCGCTCGGCTGCCTGGGCGGCGGGGTCGTTGCGCTCGGCCTCGGCAGACCTTGCCACAGCGCGGCGGCAGGCGGGCCGGGATGGTGCCCCCTTCGTGCTGCTGCCGTGGAACCTCGACCACCCGGGCAGCCCGGTGCCTGTGCTGATCGCGCGCACGTTGCGGCTGCAGCACAGGCATCGCCTCGCCGTGCGCCTGGTCATCATGCCGTTCAACTATCCCGGCCAGACCGGGCTGATCCGGCGCCTGGTGCGCCAGATACGACAGATGGTCGATGGCGGCCCAGCCTCGCTGGCGCAGCTCTTCCTGGCGCGGCTGACCCACCCGGCCGCCCTGCCCGCTCTGCTGGACCTGGCGCGTGTGGCCTGGGTCGATGGCAACGATCCCGAGCACGACTGGACACGGCGCAGGCTGAGTGCGGCGGGGTTCTCGCCCGTGCTGCTGGCCGCCGACAGGCTCGCGCGCGCGGACGCCGTGACGATCCAGGCCGATGACGCGCTGACCATCGAAGCGGAGACGCGCTTCGGTCTGCTGCATTTTCACGCCAAATTGCCGTCCTTGCGCGCGCTGCGCAAAGTGCTGGACCTGACCAACGAGGTCATGGCCGGCCTTGCGCCGGCCGCACCCGCCAAGCGCAGGCGCCGCGCCTGACATGCCCGTGCGCGAGAACATCTTCCGCCAATGCCGTGCCGCCCTGCGCGCGCGTGACGGACACATCTATTTCGATCTCTCGCCGCTGCGCGAGGCCAACTGGACGGGCATACCAATCGTGGCTGCCGGCTTCGCGCGCGCGCTGCTCGACACGCTGCCCGCGCAGACGCGATTTTTCTTCGGCTATGACCTGATCGCGTCCGCGGCGGTCGATGACGCGCTGCGGCGCAATACCGGGCTGTTCCTCGATCGCGACATCGAGCGCGGCTACGCCTACGCGGGCAAGCTGCCGGTCTTCGGCGGCGCAGGGTTGGGGGTGGGATTTTTCCCCTCCGTCAAGCCGTTGCGCCGGGCCTTCGATGTCGAGCTCAGCGTCTTTCACGACCTCTCCACGCTGACCATGCCGCTGATGCACATACGCGGCAATGTGGTGCACCACACCGAAGCCATCATGGCCGACCTGGCGAGCGACGATCTGGTCGTCACGGTCAGCGAAGCCTCGCGCGCGGACTTGACCGCCTATCTGGGGGTCGATCCCGCCCGCATCGTCGCCGCGCCGAACGGCGTGTCGTGGCCGGACGGGTTCGATACGATGGCGGCCAACGCTGCCGGCGGCGCAGGCGTCGAGCCCTACCTGCTGGTGCTCGGCACGCGCGAGCCGCGCAAGAACATCATGAAGGTGTTCGACCTGCTGGAGCACGAGCCCGACCTGCTGGAGGCCAATCGCGTGGTCTTCGCCGGCAAGATGGGCTGGCTGGAGGAACAGCACGCCCTGCCCCGCAACCTGGAACCCTTCGTGGAGAACGGGCGCATCCTGTTCACCGGCTTTGTCTCCGAGCCACAGAAATACGCGCTGCTGCGCCACGCCCAGGCCACGCTCTACCCCTCGCTGTTCGAAGGCTTCGGGCTGCCGGTATTGGAGAGCCTCTCGCTGGGCACGCCGTGCGTTGCCTCCTGGAGCTCAAGCATTCCCGAAGTCGGCGGTGACGCCTGCGCCTATTTCGACCCGCTGAGTGCGGCCGATTTCGGCCGCGCCCTTCGCACCCTGCTGGCGCGGCGCGGACCCGCGCTGACCGCGGCCTGCCGCGCCCAGGCCGAACGCTTCACCTGGCGCGCGGCGCTGGCACGGGTGCTGACGAGGGTTCTGGCCTTGCCGGTCTTTGGGGGGTAGGAAGGCCAGGGGGCTCTGCCCCCTGGACCCCCGCTGGGGCCTGAGGCCCCAGACCCCCATTTGTTTGGATGAGGGGGGCCGACTCGCGTGTCGTGACATCACGTGTGGCCCCCCTCATCCAAACAAACAGGTTCTAAGGACTTGTCCTTAGCGGGGTCCAGGGGCAGAGCCCCTGGCCTTTTTATACCCCCAAGGACGGACATGGCAGACCTCTTCGGCAGCCCCGGCGACAAGCGGGGCGAGTCTTATTCGGCGAAGGATATTGAGGTTTTGGAGGGGCTGGAGCCGGTAAGGCGCCGGCCTGGCATGTATATTGGCGGCACGGACGAGAATGCGCTGCACCATCTGGTCGCCGAAATTTTGGATAATGCGATGGATGAGGCGGTGGCGGGTCATGCCAGCTTTATCGACATGGTTTTGATCGAGGGCAATTATCTGACGGTGCGCGACAATGGGCGCGGTATTCCGGTTGACCCTCATCCGAAGTTTCGCGATCGAAGCGCGCTCGAGGTCATTTTGACCACGCTGCATTCGGGGGGAAAGTTTTCGGGGAAAGCCTATGAGACGTCGGGCGGGCTGCATGGGGTTGGCAGTTCGGTGGTCAATGCGCTGTCCGAGGTGATGGAGGTGGAGGTGGCGCGGGATCGCGCGCTGTACAAGCAGAGTTTTGCGCGTGGGAAACCGACGGGGAAACTGAAGAATTTGGGCACCGTGCATAATCGGCGGGGCACGTCCATTTTGTTCAAGCCGGACCCCCAAATATTCGGCGCCCTGCAGTTCAGCCCGGTGCGGCTGTATCGGCTGTGCCGGTCCAAGGCTTATCTGTTTCGCGGTGTTGAAATTCGCTGGTCGTGCGCACCGTCCCTGCTGCGCGGGCGAGAGGAAACGCCGGCCGAGGCGGTTCTGCATTTTCCTGGCGGGCTGCGCGAGAGCCTGGCCGATGACATTGGCGACGCTCCGCGTGCCGTGCCGGCGATCTGGGATGGCGATGCGGCATTGCCGGAGAGTGCGGATGGGCGCAGTGCCGGGCGTGTGGAATGGGCGTGCGCGTGGCTGGAGAATGGCGAGGCGTTTCTGCATTCCTACACCAATACCGTGCCGACCGCACTTGGCGGCACGCATGAGACGGGCTTTCGCACGGCCCTGGTGAAATCGTTGCGCAATTGGGGAGAGCATCGGGCGAACAAACGTGCGGCGCAGGTGACGGCTGAGGATGTGCTGCAACCATTGGCGGCCAAATTGTCGGTGTTCCTGCGCGAACCGCAATTTCAGGGGCAGACGAAGGAGAAGCTGACGAGCCCGGAGGCCGCGCGCCTGGTCGAGACGGCGATGCGCGACCGTTTCGATCATTGGCTGGCGGCCGATCCTGGGCAAGCCGATAACTTGCTCGCCTTTGTCATCGAACGTGCCGAGGAACGGCTGCGCCGGCGCGAGGCGAAGGACACGCCGCGCAAATCTGCGACGCGGCGGCTGCGCCTGCCCGGCAAGCTGACCGATTGCACGCGGGAGAACGCGGCCGAGACGGAGATTTTTCTCGTCGAGGGTGACAGCGCCGGCGGTTCGGCCAAGCAGGCGCGCAATCGTGAGACGCAGGCGGTGCTGCCGCTGCGTGGCAAGATACTGAATGTGGCGAGCGCCAGCACGGAGAAGCTGCGGCAAAACCAGGAACTGAAAGATCTGGTCGAGGCGCTGGGGTGCGGGGCTGGCGATCGATTCGACCTGGCGCGGCTGCGCTACGGGCGCGTCATCATCATGACGGACGCAGACGTGGATGGCGCGCATATTGCGTCATTGCTGATGACGTTCTTCTACCGGGAACTGCCCGAGCTGATCAAGCACGGGCACGTGTACCTGGCGCAGCCGCCCTTGTACCGTCTGACGCAGGGCGCCAAATCGGTGTATGCGATGACTGACGCCGATCGGGACCGCAAGATGAAGAGCGCGTTCAAGGCTGGGGCGAAAATCGATATCAGCCGGTTCAAGGGGCTGGGGGAAATGCCGCCCGCCGCGCTGAAGGAGACGACGATGGATCCTGCCAAGCGTATCTTGTTAAAGGTGGTGGCATTGCAGGAGGATCGGGCGAATACCGCAACCGTGGTCGAGTCGCTGATGGGGCGAAAGCCGGAACTACGTTTTGCGTTCATCCAGGCGCACGCCAACGATGTTGCCGAACTGGATGTCTGACCCGTCCGCCCTGCCGGCGACCGAGGCGTGCGATCCGCGCATGATGGGCCTTGATGAATGGCCGGCCCTGGTTGCGGTGAATGCGTTGTGGGAGGGCCAGATGGCCGCGGTGGCCGCCGTGCGCCCTGCCCTGCCCGCCATTGCCGCGGCGGCCGAAGCGGCGGCTGCGCGGCTGCGCGCCACAGGGCGGCTGATTTATTGCGGCGCGGGCACGTCCGGGCGTTTGGGCGTGCTGGATGCGTCCGAATTGCCGCCGACTTTCGACTGGCCCCGCGAGCGATTGGGGCATTTGCTCGCGGGCGGTGCCGCCGCGCTGACCGAGGCTGTGGAGAATGCGGAAGACCGTGTCGATGCAGCCGAGAATGATGTCAATGCCGCGCGCATTGGCGATTGCGACGTGGTGATTGCGCTGGCGGCGAGCGGAGCCACGCCCTATGCGCTTGCCTGCGCAAGCCTGGCGCGCGCGCGCTGGGCGCTGACGATCGGCATTGCCAACAGCCCTGGCGCGCCGCTGCTGGAGGCGTGCGACCACGCGATCTTCATCGATACGGGAGCGGAACCGATTGCCGGTTCGACCAGGCTCAAGGCGGGCACGTCCCAAAAGGTGGTGCTGAATTTGCTGTCCACGCTGATCATGGTGCGGCTGGGGCGCGTGTGGCGGGGGCAGATGGTCGATATGGTGGCACGCAACGAAAAATTGCGGAAACGCGCATTGCGGATGGTGTGCGGTCTGACGGGTGCGGGCGAGGATGCCGCGCGCGACGCGCTGGCTGCCGCGGGCGGGCGGGCGAAGCTGGCAATATTGTTGCTGCACGGCATGGATGCCGACGAAGCCGGCGCGCGGCTGGCCGCTGTGGGCGGGCATTTGGGCAAAGTTCTGTGAAGCAGAGCGGAAAGGGCTGGGGGAGATGTGCTTGCGCGGATCGGCGCATGCGCCGATTGAATCCGCGCAAGCCCCCCAGACTCCCCGTCATTCTTTTGGCATGTCTTATCAGTGCCACCGCTCGCGCCGAACCCGCCATCTGGCTCGTCCAAAGCCCCACGGCCAAGATCTACCTTTTTGGCACCATGCACGTGTTGCCCAAGAAGGTTGACTGGTTCGGCCCAAAGATTTCCGCGGCCCTTTCGCAAAGCAGCGTGCTCGCGCTCGAAGCCGACGTCACACCCGGCAACACAGGCGCCGTGCAGAGCATGATGGCGCAGGCGATCGCGCCGACCTATGATCTCTGGAGCAAATTACCCGCCGCGACCGTGGCAAAATTCAGGGTTCTAATTGCCAAATGTCACCTGACCAATGCGGTCGTGGCGCATTTCCGGCCGTGGTTTGCCGCGATTCTGCCCACGATGTGCGTGCTTCTGGAGGGGGATGGCGGCCATTTCTCCGTGGCGTCCGCAAGCCCGGAATTGGCACTGATTGCGCGTGCGAAGGACGGACACAAGGATCTGGCATTTTTTGAAACCGCCGAACAGCAGATCGGCTATTTGTCGAGTGCAGGCGAAGCTGTGCAGATCAAGGAGCTGGAAACTGCCATTGATGAGGGCGATCAGAGCCAGAGCGATCTGGACAGGATGCAGGCGGCGTGGGTGAGCGGTGATGTAGCCGCGACGGCCAGGATCGTGGAGGAAGCGCGTCGCCAGGGCGGCGATTTCTACGAGGTGATGTTCAAGCAACGGAACAAGCGCTTTGCTACGCGTATTGCGGAGATGCTGCGTGGATCGAAAACGGTATTCGTCGCAATCGGTGCAGGGCATCTGGCCGGGCCAGATTCGGTGCAGGCACAGTTAGCACGCCTGTCTTATTTGGCCCGACGATTCTAGGCAAGAGTATCGCCGCAACACGCGACTCAACCAATAAAAGCTTTTGGTTCTTTTTTCAAAAAGAAGACCTTCCTATTGCTCCACCCTCGCGCCAAGGCGAATGCATGGAATCCCAAGCCGCTCGCCCAAGGCAAGGCACCATTTGGCACTCGCAAGCTCACCCTCATCGTCCAGGATATCGGTCCAGGCTGGCACCTCATGCGAGGTTAATTGCCGCAATACCTCCCGCGCGGCATCTGCCAGTTGGCCGTGCGTGTGCTCGCGCCGGCCGGTGATCATGGCCGGCACCACGTGGCCAGGTGACTTCAGGCTGGCCATCGTGGCATCCGGCGCACCCGCGGCGCGCAACGTCAACGCCCGATCCTCGGCCGATATGCCCGTCCCCTCGCACTCGGCCGCTTCGACCGAGCGGAGGAAGAGCGGCCCGCGCTGATCGGGGCTGTAGTCGCCGGCCAAGGTCAGGCCCAGCCGCATTGCCTGCTCCGGCGTGACGGAGAAGCAGGTAATGCCGCGGCCGTGCAGGATGGCGGTGTTGACCGTCTCGGCCGTTGCCCGCGCGGCAGCATGCAGGAAGATGCCGCGCCCGGCGGCCTCATTGATGACGATGGCAAGCGCGCCCGCCTCCAGGCTGGCCGCCGCGTCCGCCATCATAAAACGCTCTCTCCCCGGGTCGGGGCGAACACCCCGCCTGCTTGCTGGCCATTCCATGGGGCAGATGGGAGGGTGATTTCGGGCGGGGGCATACCCGGTCAAATGGGTGGTCCACTCGCACAGACAACATGACTTGGCCCTGCTTGCCGCGTGCGGGCTTCTTCCCGCTTGACCCCGGAATTCGCAAATATCCGCTTTACTTCGCGCGCGAATTATGTAATTCGTGCATGAACTAACTTGGCGCGAGGGAGACAGACCATGCCCCAGATCGAAATCCACGCCCCTCAAGGTGTATTCACACCGCAAGTGAAGGCAGCACTTGCCGAAAAGGCGAGCAAGCTGCTGTTGAAGATGGAAGGCGCGCCGGAAACGGCCGAAGCCCTTGGGATCACCTGGTGCTACGTCCGTGAATATCCCGCCGGTGAGCTCTATGTTGGCGGCAAGCCCGCGCGCTATCCCGTCTACCGCGTTGTGCTGACAGTGCCCGAAGGCGCCACCGGCTTTCACGGGCCGGCGCTTCTCGAACGGCGCGATGCGATGGTCAGGAAGACGACCGAACTCGTGCTTCAAGCGGAGGGCACCGCCTATAATCAGGCGCAGGCTGGCCGCGTCTGGGTGCAAATCATTGAAATTCCAAACGGCTTCTGGGGCGGGTTCGGCGAAATCGCCGATGTCATGGATGTCGCGACTTTCGTCGGTGCGCCGACCGTCCGTACGCCCACAGCGCGCGGGCAGCGTTCTCGGGCAGCCTTTGCCGAGCTGATGGCGGCGCATCGTTGCGACCCACTGAACGGTGAGGGGAGCGGTACAAAGTGATAAAAGGCGATCGCCGCTTTATCTACCTGCTCAATGTGGCGCAGCGGCGTGTTCAGCACTGGACGCGGGCGCAGTATGGCGACGTGACCGCAGCCCAGGCCGGCGCGCTGTTTTTGCTCGGCCCGGCCGAGGGCGTCTTGGTAGGCGAGGTCGCGCGATCGCTTGGCGTCGGCGCGCCGGCGGCCACTGGGCTGCTCGACCGGATGGAGGCCGCGGGTCTCGTCGAACGCCGGCCCGACGAGCGTGACGGCCGCGCCGCGCGATTGTTTTTGACCGCGAGCGGACGCACCGCGCGGGTGGCAGCCAAGGCGAGAGCCAAGGAGATGAATACCAAGCTCGTCGAAGGATTCAGCGACGAGGAACTCGATACGATCGCCCGGTGGCTGGCCAGCATACAGGAAAGATTCTCCAAGGAGAGCGCTGCGTGAGTGGGCATGCTCGCCATCCCGGCCGCCTCAGCTTCCTCGTGCGCCTTTCCACTTTCATAACAGGCGCAAATCCGCAAAGTGACCGGAGCATGATATGACGATCCCAGACATAACCGTAGAACAACACGGGGCCACCACCCACATCCGCATGAACCGCCCGGCCAAGCGCAACGCGCTGACTGTCGCCATGTATGCCGCCATGGCCGACGCGCTCACCACGGCGGAGACGGACGGAACCACGGTCGTGCTGATCTCGGGCGCAGGCGCGGGGTTCTGCGCGGGCAACGACCTGGCAGATTTCGTTGCCAACGGCTCGGGCGGGGAGGATGCACCCGTGCACCGTTTCCTGCGCGCCATCGCGCAAAGCAGCCGCATCCTGGTCGCAGCCGTGCAGGGCAACGCTATCGGCGTGGGCACGACCATGCTGCTGCATTGCGATTTCGTGCTGGCCGAACAGAGTGCGAAATTGCGCATGCCCTTTGTCGATCTGGCGCTGGCGCCCGAAGCGGCGAGCTCCCTGTTGCTGACGCGCCTGGTCGGCCATCAGCGCGCGGCCGGCCTGCTCATGCTCGGCGAGGCCATGACCGCAGAAGAGGCGCGCGCGCTTGGCCTGGTGAGCCGCGTGGTGCCCGATGGTCAGTGCCTGGAGCAAGCACGCGAAGTGACGGCGCGACTGCTCGAAAAGCCGCGCTCGGCGCTGCTGGCGACAAAAGCGCTCATGACATCTCCGGTGCGCGATGTGGCGGGGCGCATGGCGCAGGAAAACGCCGCTTTTGCGGCGCAGTTGCAGACGCCCGAGTTCGCCGCCAACGTCGCCAATTTCTTCGCGGCACGCAGCAAGGTCGCCTGAGTGATGGCCCTGCCTCCGCTCTTCGACCGCCTGCGTCTGCCCGTGATCGGCGCGCCGCTGTTTATCGTCTCCAATCCCGACCTGGTCATTGCGCAATGCCAGGCGGGGATCGTCGGCAGCTTCCCGGCGCTGAACGCACGCCCGCAGGCGCTGCTGCGCGATTGGCTGATGCGCATCACCACAACGCTGCACGCCTATGACCGCGCGCATCCCGATGCCCCCAGCGCGCCGTATGCGGTCAATCAGATCGTGCACAAATCCAATGACCGGCTGATGGCTGATCTTGAAATGTGTGTGGAGTTTCGCGTGCCGATCGTGATCACCTCACTGGGCGCACGCACCGATGTCAACGATGCGGTGCATTCCTATGGCGGCATTGTGCTGCACGACGTGATTACGCCCGCTTTTGCACGCAAGGCGCTGGACAAGGGTGCCGATGGCCTGATTGCGGTGGCCGCGGGCGCGGGCGGCCATGCCGGCACGCTGTCCCCCTTTGCGCTGGTTGCAGAAATCCGCAGCTTCTTTTCAGGCCCGCTGGCCTTGTCGGGGGCGATTGCCACGGGCGATGGCATCCTCGCCGCGCGCGCGGCAGGCGCCGATCTCGCCTATATCGGCTCGGCCTTTATTGCAACGGAGGAAGCGAACGCGGCGGATGGCTACAAGAGTGCCATCGTCGAGTCACGGGCGGAAGACATCGTGTACTCGAACCTGTTCACCGGCGTGCACGGCAATTACCTGCGCAGCTCAATTATTGCCGCAGGGCTGGATCCGGTGGCACTGCCGCAATCGGATGCCAGCCGCATGAATTTCGCCAGCGGCGGCAGCGCCAAGGCCTGGCGAGATATCTGGGGCGCGGGTCAGGGCGTGGGGAGCGTGGCCTCCGTGCAGACAGCCGGCGATCGCGTGTTGCAGTGGAGGGCCGAATATCAGGCGGCTAAGGCGCGTATAGAATAGAATATTTTGGGTTCCTCGCTGTTTGGGGTGGGTATGCGCTTTCATAGCGCTGGCAGCTTGAAATCGAGTTTTCCGGCAAGCAGGTAGACGATTGCAATGAGGTTCCGGACTGAGCGGTAGCCCCTGGCTTTTGCCTTTGCCGCTTGGACGAGGCTGTTGATCCCCTCGATCAAGCCATTGGCGATCTTGCTGTTGAACCAGCGCAGGATGCCGTGCCAGTGCATCTTGATGGTCTGTGCGGCTTCAATGACTGGCGCAAGGCGGCTATGGCTTGCCCAGAAATACCATCGTTTGAGGTAATCGGCGGCTTGCTCGGTGGTCTCTTCGCTGTAGAGATCCTGGAAAGCGAGCTTGATCCGATAGGCCCTTGCGGTTTTAAGGTTGCGCGTGGGCAAGGACGCCAGCGTGGCACTCTGGCGCTGCGACAAATTTCCCGGATTGCGCAACCAGATGTAGCGCGTGCCTTTGAGCGCGTGCTGCACCTTCTGCTCGGCACGGCGCACGCGATCGACCGCGTGGTTGACGATCTTCATAGCGTGAAAACGATCGAACGTGACGTGTGCGTTCGGCAGGCTCTCTGCCGTGCCTTTGATAAAGGCTGGGCTCATGTCGATGCACACCTCCTCCACCTGCTCGGGAGTTGCATGGTGTGCGCCAAGGTCCTCGGCAAAGGCGGCGACTGTGGCAGCGTCTTTGCCTTGGGTGGCAAACAGCACACGCGCCTGGTCGATATCGACAAAGAGGGAAATGTAGGTGTGACCGCGCGCGGCTGCGGTCTCATCGATGGCCACGCGGGTCACGCCGGAGGCATTCATTCGTTCGCGCGCCGCGGCCACGTAGTGGTGGATCACGCGCCAAAGTCTGGTATCGTGTTCTCCCACCATGCGTGCGACGGCGCTGACAGGCATGGCGCTTAGCATGGTCATGAGCAACGCCTCGAACAGCAACGTAAAGCCGCTGTCTTTTCGCGCCCAAGGGACGGCAATCTTGCGGACACCGCACTGTGCGCATTTCGTGCGCGGCACGCGGGCGTGCAGATAAGCCTGGTGCTGGAAGAAGTTGAGATGGCGCCAGGTGGACACTTCGGCGTCGTGCACCGGGCAATCGGCGGTCCCGCAGTTTGGGCACGCAAAGCGGCTGCCGCGGGCAAAGTCGAGATGGATGTCGAGCTGACGGGCAGCCGCGTCAAACGTGCTTTGAACAACGCTCCAGGGCTGGGTCAGGCCCAGCGCCGCTTGCAACAGACTGGTGTCTTTCATCGCTCTCCCTCCGGCGTGTGGCCCCCGGCTGGAACAAGCGTGACGCTGGCTGCGGCGGCAATCAAGGACGCTGCGCGCCGCTCCGCGGTGGCCTTCGGCCATCCTTGACAGCCGCCGCAGCCAGCGTCGGGCAGGTGTTAGGCCGGGACGGAGAAACGGCGCTCCAGCCGAACCGAGAAACATGGCTACAGGGGGCTGACGCGGCGGCTAGCCCACTCTAAACAGCGAGGAGGCAGTTTTCTTGGTTCTTTTTTTCAAAGAGAACAGCTTACCTTCCTTCCTCCCGGACAGACTACTGCAGAGAGCACTCTGTACATCGCCCGTCTTCGATCACAAGCCGTTTTTTTCGGCTGACGACGTCGATACCGACAGGGTTACGACTTGATCGGCCAGAGAGATCAGGCGTGCAAAGTCTTCAAATTTCATGGGTAAGGTAATGCGGGACGAAACACTATGCCACAACTTTCCTAGCTCCAAGCTATCCGCTGAGCTAAGCGTCTCAATGTCATCTACATAGCAGACTTCTTCCGGCTTTAAGAAGTAACTTAACACTTCGGCAACTGAGGAGCCGGAGATAGGAAATCGGGAACGAAACTCATTTAACGGTAGATTAGTCATTACTCGCCGCCGCCGCCACCGGCAGCTTCACCCGCAATCGCCGGATCCGCCGCGGGTCCGTATCCAGCACCCTGAATTCCAAACCCGATCCATGGCTGATCACCTCGCCCCGCGCCGGCACGCGCCCCGCCAACGTGAACACCAGCCCACCCACCGTGTCGATATCCGCCTCGCGCTCTTCCTCGCTCAACTCCACGCCCACACGGGCGCCGAAATCCTCGATCGGCATGCGCGCATCGATTTCCAGCGTGCCGTCGGGGCGCTCGATGACCATGGGCATGTCGGGCTCGTCGTGTTCGTCCGCGATATCGCCGGTGATGGTCTCGACCAGATCCTCGATCGTCAGCAGCCCGTCTATACCGCCATATTCATCGACCACCAGCGCCAGGTGCATGCGGTTCATGCGCATCTGCAGCAGAAGGTCCAGCACCGGAATTTGTGGCGCCACCATCAGCGGCGCGCGCAGGATCGTTTCCAGCTTGAATTGTTCGGCCCGGCCGATATAGGCCACCACATCCTTGATGTGCACCATGCCCGCCACGTCATCGAGCTGCTCGCGATAGACGGGCATGCGCGAATGGCCCTCGCGCCGGATCAGTTCCAGCGCCTGGTCAAATGTCAGATCGATCGGCATGGCAACGATGTCGGCGCGCGGGATCATGACGTCATCGGCCACCGTGCCGCGCAGGCGCAGCACGTTGGCAATCAGCGCGCGTTCCTGGCGGTCCAGATCCGGTGTTTCACCCGATTTTTCGTCGGCATCCGCGGCCACCAATTCGGCGATGCTTTCGCGCACGCCCGGCTCGGCGCCGCGGCGGCGCACACGGCTGCCAAGGATGCTGCCGATGCGCGTCAGCAGATTGCTCTCGCTCATGCGCGCTTCCAGGGATTGGGTACGCCCAGGCGATGCAGGATGCGCGCTTCGGCCATTTCCATGCGGCGTGCATCACCGGCGCGGTCGTGATCATGCCCGCGCAAATGCAGGGCGCCGTGCACGACCAGATGCGCCATGTGCTGCGCAGGCGTCCGCCCGGCCGCGAATGCCTCGCGCTTGACGGTTTGCAATGCCAGGATGATGTCGCCGCCGAGGTAGCCCGCGTGCCCGGCCATGGCATCGAAGGTCAGCACGTTGGTCGGCTTGTTGCGACGACGATGATCGGCATTCAGCCGTCGGACCGCCAGATCGCACGACAGCACGACGCAGCCCGCGCCCCCCGCCT
Source organism: Acetobacteraceae bacterium (assembly GCA_965276755.1). GTDB lineage: Bacteria > Pseudomonadota > Alphaproteobacteria > Acetobacterales > Acetobacteraceae > CAJCIS01. The sequence goes on along the minus strand of OZ255625.1, from coordinate 158,430 downwards.
CGCCAGCCGCCCGCCGCGCCAACAATTCGACGCCACGCCCGATCCCCCGCCACCGACGGTCAGCCACAACGACGGAAGCCACCGGCAAACTTGCGCCGGGGGCCTGGGGGGACGGCTTCGCCCCACCAGATCTTTTTTTCTTCCTTCGCTTAGCTTCGCGCATCGCTCTCCCGGCGCGCTTTCGCGCTAGAGTGTTCCTGCGCCGCCGCCGCACGCTGGTCGTAAGCGTCCACGATGCGCCCGACCAGCGGATGGCGCACAACATCCCGCGTGCCAAAGCGCGCAAAGCCGATGCCTGCCACGCCCTCCAGCGTCTCGACCGCATCGCGCAGCCCCGATCGCACGCCCGGGGGCAAATCAATCTGCGTCAAATCGCCGGTAATCACCATGCGCGTACCCTCGCCCATGCGCGTAAGAAACATCTTCATCTGCGCTTCAGTCGTGTTCTGCGCTTCGTCGAGAATAACAAAGGCATGCGCAAGCGTCCGCCCACGCATGAAAGCGAGCGGCGCCACCTCGATTTCGCTGCTGCCCATGCGGCGCAGCAATTGATCGCCCGGCATCATGTCATTCAGCGCGTCATACAACGGCCGCAGATACGGATCGATCTTCTCCTTGAGATCGCCAGGAAGAAAACCGAGCCGCTCGCCGGCTTCCACGGCGGGCCGGCAGAGCACGATGCGCTCCACGCGCCCGGCCTGCAGCATGGCCACCGCTTGTGCCACGGCCAAATATGTCTTTCCCGTGCCCGCCGGCCCGAGCGCGAAAACCATTTCGTGCTTCTGCAATATTTCCATGTAATTGAGCTGCCCGGGCGAGCGCGGCCCCACTGCGCCACGCCGCGTGCGAATGGCCGGCAGATCGGACAAGGGCAGACGCGGATCGTCTTCGGCGACATGACGCAAGCGGATCACCGCATCCACGTCGCCCGTCGTCACCCCCTCGCCCCGCTTGAGGCGCCCCCACAGCCCGTTGAGCGCGGCCTCGGCGGCCTGCACGGCATCAGGCGTGCCGCTGATGGCCACCTTGTTGCCGCGGCAGGCCAGGCGGACGTTAAAGCCTTGCTCCAGACGCACCAGATGGCGGTCGTGATCGCCCAGCAGCGCGGGCATCAGGCCGTTATCATTGAAGTGCATCGTGGTTACGCGCCCTTGGGCGCCATGGGGCGCAGGGACGGCTTTGCCCAGGGTATGGGGGCTGAGTTGGGTCAAGCGGTGGCTCTCTCCTTGTGCGACTGGGGGTGATCTCCGGTGAACAGATGGTGCGCGCAACCGCCCAATGAATTGGCGTTGGCAGTCGTAATGCGCACAGGCACAACCTGGCCGGCCCATGCGGCGGGCCCGTCCAGGTGAACGGCTTGCAGATAGGGCGACCGCCCGCCGACCTGCCCGGCATGGCGGCCCAGCCCGGTGATCAGCACATCCAGGCTCAGCTCCACGCAGGCGCGGTTGAACGCGGCCTGCTGGTCCCGCAACAGCGCCTGTAATTCCTGCAAACGCGCATCGCGCACCGCTTCTGCAACCTGAAGCGGCGCGCCGGCCGCAGGCGTGCCCGGCCGCTGCGAGTATTTGAAGCTGTAGGCCTGCGCAAAGCCCACGTCGCGCACCAGCGTCATAGTGGCGGCGAAATCGGCGTCTGTCTCGCCCGGGTGGCCGACGATGAAATCCGATGACAGTGCGATATCCGGCCGCGCCGCACGCAGCTTTTCGACCACGCGCATGTAATCCGCCTTTGTATGGCGCCGGCTCATCGCCGCCAGAACGCGGTCTGACCCGCTCTGCACAGGCAAATGCAAGAACGGCATCAGCGCGGGCAGATCGCGATGCGCGCCGATCAGATCGTCACCCATGTCGCGCGGGTGCGAGGTGGTGTAGCGCAGCCGCGCCAGCCCGGGGATTTCCGCCAACGCGTAAAGCAGGCGCGCCAGGGACCACGCACCATTCGCACCCTCGCCATGATAGGCGTTCACGTTCTGGCCAAGCAACGTGATTTCGCGCGCGCCCGATCCCACCAGCCGGCGCGCCTCCGCAATAACCGAAGCAGCCGGGCGGCTCGCCTCCGCCCCGCGCGTGTAAGGCACCACGCAAAACGAACAGAACTTGTCGCAGCCTTCCTGGATCGAGAGGAACGCGGTAACCCCGGCCGGCGCGGCCGCCTCCGGCAAATGGTCGAACTTGCTTTCGGGCGGGAAATCCGTGTCGATCACTGCGCCCGCGGCGCGGCTGGCCTGGGCCACCATCTCCGGCAGGCGGTGATAGGTCTGCGGGCCAAGAACGATGTCCACATACGGCGCGCGCGCCAGGATCTCGGCGCCTTCGGCCTGAGCCACGCAGCCGGCAACGGCCAGGATGGTGCCCAGTCCGGCCTGTGCGCGCTCGGCCTTGAGCGTCCGCAGCCGCCCCAGTTCGGAAAACACCTTTTCCGTCGCGCGGTCGCGGATGTGGCAGGTATTGAGGATGATCATGTCCGCATCTGCCGCGGCGTCGGCGGGCGCGTAGCCGAGCGGCGCCAGCACGTCGGCCATCCGCGCGCTGTCATACACGTTCATCTGGCAGCCCCAGGTAATGACGTGCAGGCGTTTTGCGGGACTCGTAGCTGACATCGTGGAGGCTCCAGGCGGACGACCGGGCAGGCCGGCGCCGGCGGAGCGCATGGACATGGGCGAGCGGCCCGTCAACCGCCACCCATCTCAACCGTAAAACGCTGCGAATCGCGCAGGGCCGCGCCCTCCACTGACTTGGCCGAGTGTGCGGCGCCGAAGGGTGCGCGTGTCAAGCAAAAGCCGGGGCAGCCGTGGCGCCGATCACAGCAGCGGGCCGGGGCTGCGCCGGCCGGTTCTGGCGCAGCGCCGCCGCCCCTTCGGCCACCGCGAACCAGGTCGCGTGCGAGAGCGCCTTGCGGTCGGCAAAATCGGCAGGATCGAGCGGCGCGTGAAACAGCAAGCTCGCCCGCTTGCCCTGCCACTGCGCCAATTGCCAGACATGCGGCGCCAGATTCATGTCCCCATACCACGAAAAGACGGCCCGGCTGGCGTGATTGACGGGCAACCCCGCCAGGCGGTCATAGACCACCGACACCGGCTGGATGATCGGGCGCGCATCGCCGAAGGCGACCGCAAAGAACGATGAGCGGAAGGGCAGCACACGCGCGCCATCCGAACTAGTGCCCTCCGGAAACAGAATCAGCGCGTCGCCGGCCGCGAGCTTGGCGGCCATCTCGTCCCGCTCGCGCAGCGTGCCGGCGCGGTTGCGCGAGACGAAGATCGTCCGCCCCAGCCGTGCCACCGTGCCTATGACCGGCCAGCCCGCCACATCGTCCTTGGACACGAAGCAGCCGCGGATGACCCCACCCACGGCAGGGATATCCGCCCAACTCGAGTGGTTGCAGACATAGATGATCGGGCGCGCCCCACCCTCGATCTTAATGCCGATCGTGCGCACGCGCAGCCCGACCGCGCGCGCAATGGCGTGCCAGAAGAAGGCGGCGAAATCGATTTTCTGGCGGCCGGGCAGCAGCAACAGCACGGCCTGGATCGGCACGCAGGCCAGCACCAGGCCGATCACCCAAATCATCCGGCGCAGCGCACGCGCCTGGCGCAGCAGGCGCGGCTCGCGCGCGGCGCGGTCATCTGCGGGGGCGGCGGCCAGGCAGGGAATGTCGCCGCGGTTGGCCGAGGCGCGGTGCAGGCTTTTGGTCATGAGGTGGGGGATAGAGACTGGAATCGATTGGAACAATGACACCGCGGTGACGGTTTGGCGAAAGCGCGAGGGAGGAGCTGGGGGGATGTGCCATCCCCCCAGCCTTTTCCTGCCTTGCCTGCCCCGCTTGCCTTCCCGCCCACGGCACGATACCGCCGCCCCGTGGGACAGGCGCAAAGGCACACATTCCGGCTGGCGATGATGCTGGCGATGCTCCAAGCCGCCCACGCCGCCGACCCATTGCCCTACACCGTCACCATCGCGCCCACCGGCCAAAGCGCGCTGGACGCGGCACTGACAGGCAGCGCCCAGCTCGTCTCCCTGCGTACCCGCGCGCCCGCCGGCCCCTTTGCCGTGGTCACGCGCGCCCGCCAGGACATCCCCCGCCTGCGCACCGCGCTGGAAAGCTTCGGCTACTATTCGAGCGCGATAAAAGTGACCATAGCCGGCCGCGGGCTGGATGACGCCACCCTGCCGGACGCGCTGGCCGCCGCTCCGGACAAGCCTGCAGTGCCGATCGCGATCCATATCGACCGCGGCCCCCTCTTCACCCTGCGCCACGTCAGCCTCGACGGCGCAGTGCCGGCTGCCGGCCGCAGCGCATTCACCCTGCACCCAGGCGAGCCCGCGCAGGCTGCCCCGGTGCTCGGCGCAGGCGGCGCGGTGCTGGCCGCGTTGCGCGAGGATGGCTACGCGCTCGCCGTGGTCGATCCGCCGATCGCGGTGCTGGTGCCGGCCGAACACGCGCTCGATGTCAGCTTTCACGTGACCCCGGGTCCGCGCGTCGATCTCGGGCCGATTTCCCTGCACGGCTTGGCCCGCGTGAACCCGGCCTATGTCCGCCGCCGCCTGCTGGTCCATTCCGGCCAGCTCTACCAGCCCAGCAAGATCGAGGCGGCGCGCCAGGATCTCGCCAGCGTCGGCGTCTTCTCAGGCGTGACCGTGCGCGCCGCCCCCGCGCTGGACGCTGCAGGCGCGCTGCCTGTCACTTTCGACTTCGCTGAGCGCCCGCGCCATGCGGTCAGCTTGACCGTCGCCTATTCGACCGATCTGGGCGGCAGCGTCGGCGCCACATGGTCGCACCGCAATCTGTTCGGCAATGCCGAGCAGCTCAATCTGGCCGCCTCCATGACGGGCCTGGGCGGCAGCGCGGTGACAGGCCTGGGTTATGACGTGACCGCGCAATTGATCAAACCCGATTTCCTGCGGCGGGATCAGCAGATCGAATTCGATCTTGGTGCCATCAGGCAGGATTTGCAGGCCTACAAGCAGACGGCATTTACCGCGGGCACCACGCTGACGCGCAAGCTCTCGCGTCAATGGAGCGTCAGCGCGGGCCTGACCGCCGAGCAGGAACAGATCATCCAGGAGGGTGTGACGCGCAATTACACGCTGGTGGCCCTTCCCGTCACCGGCAAATACGACAGCACCGGCCTGTCCAATCCGCTCGACGATGCAACGCAGGGCATACGCGCGACACTGGGTGCCGCACCCACGCAATCGATCACCAATTCCGCCACGTTCGTGATCCTGCAAGGCTCGGCCAGCACCTATTTCGATCTGGCGCGCCTGGGGCTCAGCCGGCCGGGCGCATCCGTGCTTGCCGTGCGCGGGCTCGTGGGCAGCGCGCAGGGTGCGGGGCAATTCGATCTGCCGCCCGATCAGCGTTTCTATGGCGGCGGCTCGGCCACCGTGCGCGGCTTCAAATACCAGTCCGTCGGGCCGCTATTCGCCGACAACAACCCCGAGGGCGGTGCGGCCATCGATGCGGCGAGCGTGGAGTTCCGCCAGCGCGTCTGGGGCAATATCGGTGCGGCGGTGTTCGTCGATGCAGCACAGGTCAATGCGTCCAGCGCCCCGTTTGCGGGCACGCTGCGTGAGGGCATAGGCGTGGGCGGGCGCTATTACACACCTATCGGGCCCATTCGCGTCGATATCGCCGTGCCGGTGAATGCGCCGCCGCATGGCGACAGCTTCGAACTTTATCTGGGATTGGGGCAGGCTTTCTGATGCGGAAGGGCAGCAAGATTGCGCTTTGGGTTCTGGGCATTGTGCTGCTGTTGCCGGTTGTGCTTGTGCTGGTGGTGCTGGCTATGGCGAACACCGGGCCTGGCCGCCGCCTGATTGAAAACCAGACCGCGAGCCTGACCGGCGGCATGGTCAAAATCACCGGCCTTGGCGGGCGTTTCCCCGACGCGCTGCGCCTGGACCGGCTTGAGGTTGCCGACACGCGCGGCGTCTGGCTGAGCGCGCAAGGCATTACGCTGAATTGGTCGCCCACCACGCTGATGGCGCGGCGTGCGCGAATCGACAACGCGGTGATCGCGCATTTGAGCGTGGCGCGGCTGCCGGCCTCCGCACAAGCTGCCAAGCCTTCGCCGTCAGGCGCGGGCGGATTCACACTGCCGGTGTCGATCGATCTGCGCGCGCTGACGATCAAACGCGCCGATATCGGCGCCGCGGTGGCAGGACACGCGGCCGAGCTGCACGCGGTCGGCCATGCGAACATTTCGTCATTGCAGGCAGGATCGGCCATTTTGGATATCACGCGGCTGGACGGCGCGGGCAGCTACCAGGCCGACGGCGTGCTGTCGGACGCCACCATCACCGCGCATTTGCACGTGCACGAACCTCAAGGCGGCCTGCTCGCCGGCTTGGCGAACCTGCCCGCGCTCGGCGCCTTGGCAATCGATTTGGCCGTCGACGGGCCCAAGACCGCCGAACGCGCCCAGCTTGCCGCAACCGCGGGCGCGTTGCACCTGTCCGGCGTCGGATTGGTCAACATTGTAGGCCAGACCGAGGATGTTACGCTGACCGCCGCCGCGCCTTCCATGCAGCCGCGCGCCGATGTCAGTTGGCACGGTATCGATCTGCACGGCCACGTCACCGGCAGCTTTACCAAGCCGGACGTGAACGCGCATCTGGCCGTGAACGCATTGCACGCGGGCGGCGCCGCACTGGACGCGCTGACCGCAGATGTCACGGGCAACCAGGGCGCGGTCAACCTGCATGCTGTGCTGACGGGCACGCATCTGCCGGGACCCAAACCCGATCTCTTCGCCGCATCGCCGCTCGATCTGAGCGGCGATATCAGGCTCGACACGCCCGCGCGTCCGGTGCGTTTCCGCTTGACGCATACATTATTGACCGCCGACGGCACCGCGCAGACAGGCGGCGACATGTCCGCGCGGATTCACGTGGTCGTGCCCGATCTGACGCCGCTCGCCGCCATCGGCAAGATCGATCTGCAAGGCCGCACCGAGGCTGTGGCTACCTGGGCGATGCACCATGGCGACAGCGAAGTCGGCGTTGACGGCACCGCCGATTTTACCGGCGGCCAGGCACCGGTGCCCGCGCTGCTTGGTGCCACGCGCTATGCCGCGCGCGCCACGCTCGCCGGTCAGGACATTACGATCCATGACGCGCGCGTCGATGGCCATGCGCTGCACGCCACCATTGCCGGCACCGATCGCGCCAACGGGCTTGATCTTGCCTGGCACGTTGCATTGAGCGATTTATCCGCTCTTTCACCGAAATTGCTGGGCGCACTGACCGCCGCCGGCCGTGTCAGCGGTCCGACAGGCGATCTGACCGCAAGCGCCGATATGTCCGGTGATGCGGGTTCTGCCAAATTCGCGCGCGCGCCCGTCTCCGCGCACCTTGCCGCGGTGCATCTGCCCGCCGCGCCACAAGGCTCGCTGCAGGCGCAATTGCGGCTCGCGGGCGCACCGGCCGCATTAAACGCGGACGTGCAAACCAATGAAGCAGGCGGCTTGCATGTCGTGCTGCGCCGCGCGGATTGGAAGTCGCTTGCCGTGCGCGCTGATCTTGTGCTGGCGCAAGGCAGCACGATACCCATCGGCAACGCCACACTCACAATGCACCAAATCGGCGATGCGACCTCACTCGCCGGCGTGGACGCCACCGGCGCACTCAATGCGAAGCTGACGAGCACGGCGCGTGATGCAAAGATCGATCTGCGTGGCACCGGCCTGGCCGCGGGCACACGGCGCATCGCCAGCCTGACGCTGACCGGCACGGCCGCGGGCGTGGAAAACGATCCGACGATCAATGCGGCACTCAGCTTGGGCGGCATCGATGCTGACGGGATCACAGGCGGTGCGACCGTTAACGCAGCCGGCCGCGCATCGGCGCTGCGCGTGCAGGCGCATGCCGGGCTGACAAACCTGGAGGGCGCGCCGGCACGCCTGGACACCGCCGCATTGCTGGATGCGAAAACAAAATATGTCAGTGTGCAAAGCCTCAGCGCGGACTGGAAAACACTGGCGCTGCGCCTGGGCGGACCCGCGCGCGTGGATTTCGCCAATGCCATTACGATCGATCACCTGCGCGCCAGCCTGAACCAGGCGCAGATCGCACTCGCCGGCCGCATCAGCCCGACGCTGGACCTGACTGCGTCCTTGCACAATGTCACGCCCGATCTGGCGCGCGCAGTGCAACCCAACCTGCAAGCCGTGGGCGTGCTCAACGCCGATGCGCGCCTGACCGGCACAACCGCCCTACCCGTCGGAACCGTGCGCCTGAGCGCGAACGGCTTGCGCATGCGCACCGGCCCCGCCGCCGCTCTGCCGCCGGCTACCATCGCCGCCATGCTGCGCCTGAACGGCCACGACGCATCGATAGATGCGCGCGCGGACGCAGGCCCCAAACTGCATCTGGCCGCGTCCGGCACCGCGCCGCTCTCCGCTACCGGCGCATTGTCGCTGCGCGCGCGCGGCAATTTCGACGTCGCCTTGCTCGATCCCATTCTGCAAGCCGGTGGGCGCCAGGCGCGCGGCCAGGCGGCACTCGACATGCTCGCCACCGGCACCGCGCGCGCGCCAATCCTTGCCGGCAGCATCACGCTCGATCGTGGCGAGGTGCAGGATTTCACCCAAGGCGTCCACCTGACCAACGTGATCGCACGCATCGTCGCAGCCGGTGACACGCTGCGCATCACGCGCCTGACCGCGGACGCCGCACCAGGCACGATTGCAATGACCGGAAGCGTGGGCGCGCTCGCCCCGGGCCTGCCCGTCGATCTGCGCATCACCGCGCGCCGCGCCCGCCCTCTGGCCTCCGACCTGCTGACCGCGACCTTCGATGCCGATCTGACCGTGCAGGGGCACGCCACCGGCGAAATGCGCGCGGCGGGAAAGATCGATGTGCGCCAGGCAGACATCAACGTGCCCAATACCTTCCCTCCCAGCGTCGCCGTGCTCAACGTGCGCCGCCCCGGCTATCGCGCGCCGCCACCCGCAGAAGCCGGCTCGCCCGCCGCAATCGTGCGCCTGGACCTGAGCGTGGATGCACCACGCGGCATTTTCGTGCGGGGCCATGGCCTGGATGCCGAGCTCGGCGGCACGCTGACCATCGGCGGCACATCGGCCGCGCCGCAAATTTCCGGCGGCTTCGACATGCGCCGCGGAGAAATCTCGGTCGCGGGCACCACGCTTAATTTCAGCCGAGGCCGCGTTGGCTTCGACGGCACGGGCGTCGCCGGCAAGATCGATCCGACGCTCAATTTCGAGGCCGATAGCGAGCAGGCCGGCATCACCGCCACGCTCAAGGTCACGGGCTACGCGGACGCGCCCAAGATCGCCCTGTCGAGCGTGCCCGATCTGCCGCAGGACGAGGTACTGGCGCATCTGCTTTTCGGCCAAAGCATGAAGCAGCTCTCCGCATTCCAGATCGCCGAAATTGGCGCCGCACTTGCCGAACTCTCAGGTGTCGGCGGTGGCGGCGACCCTTTGGCCAGCCTGCGCAAAGGCCTGGGCCTGGACAGGCTTTCCGTCGGCGGCGGGACGAACGGCGCGGGTGCGACCGTGCAAGCCGGCCGCTATGTGGCGCGCGGGGTTTATGTGGGTGCCAAGCAAAGTGCGGGCGGCGCGGGTGGCACGCAGGCGCAGGTGCAGGTGGATCTGACACGGCATTTGAAATTGCAGACGACGCTGGGGACAGGCGGGGGAACCGCGCAGGGAGCTACGCCGGATAATGATCCTGGAAGCAGCGTCGGATTGGCTTATCAGTTTGAGTATTGAAGAAAGAACTGGGGGGAATGTGCCATTCCCCCCAGACCCCCCGTCATCAGTTAAGACGAGGTCTAAAATGATGACGGGGGGTCTGGGGGGACCGGCACGGTCCCCCCAGTTCTTTCTCCTAAACCCCCGCCGCCGCTGCAACCTCCGCCGCAAAATCCCCCTGCGGCCCGCGATCCACGCCCTCACCCAACTGGAACCGCGCAAACCCCGTCAGTTTGGCACCCGCCTTGCGCACAACCTCGCGCACGCGGCTCTCGCCATCATGCACCCAGACCTGCTCCAGCAGCACGACCTCCTCGTAATATTTGCGCACCCGCCCATCGACCATCTTCTCGATAATCGCCTCCGGCTTGCCGCTCGCGCGCGCCTGCTCGCTCAGCACCGCGCGCTCACGCTCCAGTGCTGCGGGATCGACCGCATCGATATCCAACGCATCCGGCCGCGCGGCGGCAATGTGCATGCCGATCTGCCGCCCAAGCACCTCAAGTGCCGCCAATTCGCTTGCCGCCTCAACCGCCACCAGGCAGCCGATCTTGCCCAGCCCCGGCTTCAGCGCGGAATGCACGTAACTCGCCACCACGCCCGAACTCACATGCAGCACGCGCGCGCGCCGCAGGATCATGTTCTCGCCGATCGTGGCGATCAGATGCGTCATCTCCTCGGCCACGCTCCGCCCGGTCCCAGGATAAGCGGCCGCTTTAAGGGCCTCCACATCCTCGCCCGCATCCAGCGCAATCTTCGCAACCGTGGCGACAAAGTCCTGAAACGCATCGTTGCGCGCCACGAAATCCGTCTCGGCATTCACTTCGACCATCGCCGCACGATTGGGCGCAGACGCCGTGCCGACCAGCCCCTCCGCCGCCACGCGCCCGCTTTTCTTGGCCGCGGCAGACAGGCCCTTCTTGCGCAGCCAGTCGATCGCGTCCTGCAAATGGCCGTTCGCTTCGGTCAGCGCGCGCTTGCAATCCATCATGCCGGCGCCTGTGGTTTCGCGCAGCTCCTTGACCAGGGCTGCCGTGATTTCGGCCATGGGGATGATCTTTCAACCAAGAGAAAAAAGCAGTCCTTTTTTGAAAAAAAGGACCAAAAAACTTTTACAAATTAGCCAAGGCAACCGGGCAAAAAGACAAAAGTTTTTTGGTTCTTTTTTTCAAAAAAGAACACCTTGCCTTACTTCTAATGAACCGTCTCAGCCTCAGGCGCCGCAGTCTCAGCCGAAGCCTCGGGCAAATCCGGCACCGCATCCGGCAGCACCGCCGCCGGTAATTCCTCCGCCGCCCCAATATCCTGACCCGACGCCGACAGCTCCTGGCTGATGCCATCCAGCACCGCGCCGCTGATCAGGTCACAATACAGCGTAATCGCCCGGATCGCATCGTCATTGCCCGGGATCGGAAACGTAATCCCGCTCGGGTCCGAATTGCTGTCCAGCACCGCAATTACCGGAATGCCCAGCTTGTTGGCTTCCTCGACCGCCAGCTTTTCCTTGTTGGTATCGATAATAAACAAAATGTCGGGCAGCCCGCCCATTTCCTTGATGCCGCCCAGCGAGCGCTCGAGCTTGTCGCGGTCGCGCGTCATCTCCAGCACTTCTTTCTTGGTCAGGCCCTGCGTCTCGCCGCCCAGCATCTCGTCGATTTGGCGCAGCCGCTTGATCGAACCGGTGATCGTTTTCCAGTTCGTCAACATGCCGCCCAGCCAACGGTGATTGACGTAATACTGCCCGCAGCGGCGGGCCGCGTCCGCCACGTGCTCGGCCGCCGCGCGCTTGGTACCAACAAACAGCACGCGCCCGCCACCTGCGGTCGTATCCCGCACCGCCCGCAGCGCACGATCGAGCATCGGCACGGTCTGCTGCAGGTCGATGATATGGACCTGGTTGCGTATGCCGAACAGAAACGGCGCCATGCGCGGATTCCAGCGGCGTGTGTGGTGGCCGAAATGAACGCCGGCTTCAAGCAACTGGCGTAGTGAAAAATCGGGCATCGCCATGGGGCGGGTCCTTGTCCTTGTGGTCCGGTTGAGCCTCTGCGGGGATTGTCCCAGGGGTGCAAACCCCCAAGGCACCGGACCTGGACTTGCCATCCAGGAGGAGCCCCGCATGCGAATTATCGCCACAACCCGGGTGGGGCAGAGGCGACAGGCGGGATATGGCGCAGAGACTGGCCGCCGCGCAAGGGGGCTACGGCATGTCAGCCATCATCGCCAGCAGGCGCGCCAGCTTGCCGGCATCGGCCACCAACACGCCGCCGGTCGTCGCGCAAGGCAGCACGGCGTGGCGCAGTCCCAGCTTGGAAGACAGCACCCACTCATCCTGCACGAAGCCCGCTTCATCACACAACTCGATGACCCGCGTGCCCGCCTGGCAGAAGACCAGCGGCATCTGGCCCGTCCGCCCGACGATCCAACCGGCACCCGCGGCCAGTGACACACCTTCGATCGCTGACGCGGCCGCATCTGGCGTGCCAAACCCGTGGCCTGCCAGCGCCACACCCAGTTCGGGTGCCACGCCTACCTGCCAGAACAACCGGCGGCCCGGGCCGGATGGCGCGCCTGCGCGCGCGCGGCAGCCCGCCAGCGCCTCGGCAGGCAATTCGGCGATCGCGGCATTGTCCAGCCAAAGCATATCGGCCCACGCACCTGTTCCCGCCCGGCGGAAATGCCGCCCGCCAAAGCCCAGCGCACGCCAGGCTTGCAGCGCCTCGGCGCTGATGTCGGGCGAGAGCAAAAAAATCGCGTCTGCTGGCGCAATCGCGTCCAGAACGTGCAGCCGCACCGCCGCTTCCGCCCAACCTGCCGCGCTCTCGGCCGCGGGGCCGCAAAAGCGCACAGCAAGACCAGCGGGAACGGCATTCGGGTCGGCCTCCCGACGGAGCAACGCCTGGGTAGCCTGCGGGGCACCGTCCAGCGCCAGCATCGCCACGGCAGATCGGCGCATCCAGGCCAGATCGGCCGCGTCCGCCACGACGGGCGGCCGAACGAACACCGGCGGCCCGACCAGACCGAGGGTCCGCCCAGGCTCGGGCAGCACGATAGCCGCAGGCGCGGGCGGGGCATGTTCGCGCACGCTGATCGGTGCGCCGTCCACGATCAGTCGGATGTCATCCTCGCTTGCCTCGGGGAAGTGCCGAACCAGATCGATCCGCGCGCGGCCGAACCGCAGGACGGGACCCGCCTCTATGGCGATCTCCTGCCTCGCAACGAATTCGTGCGTGTCAAGGACGAGCCAGTCCGCCGCGGCGAGCCGGCTCAGCAACGCCAGTTCGTCCTCGGCCAGCGGCAGGAAATGCTCCCACTGCGCCGCGATTGCCGGCGCGAAGCCGGCCAGCCCCGCGTGCGGGCCCGCGTACAGAAAGGCGCCGCCTCGCTCGATCACCAAACGGTGCTTGTCGGTCCCATGCCTGACCTCCGCTCCTTCGATGCCGGCCACCGCCGGGCGGGCCGGCAGCCGCGCGCAATCGAGCCGAAGATAGGCCACCTGCCAATCCGCCACCGCCAGCGCGGCATGGCTCACTTCGCCCCTGGTCGGCCCCTGGCGCAGCAGCGTGCCGTGATGGGTCATCAACACCATCGATGGCCCAAGGCGGCGAGGCGGTTTGATGCGCAGCTTCAGGCCAAGGGCCGCCATCGCTTCAGCCACGCCAGGCGTGGCACGCAGCGCATCGGTGGGAACGTCCGCGTAGCGGCCGAAGCTGTCGCTGACGAATTCCAGAGGCGTGAACACCACCTGATTGTCGTTGTGAAAGCCCGCGGAAAAGCAGCCCTCCGGCGCGATGCCCAACGCTGCGGCAATGTCGGGAAATACCGGGTGCATTGACCCGCGCCCCAGCCTGTCCGGCAACATCGCTGGATCGACATCGATATTGGCCGCAACCAAGCCCATGCGCGCGCAGGCGATGCGCGCAATATCCAGCAGCACGATCATCTTGGGATGATTGATCGAGTATGCGAAACACCCGCTCGCCGCCCAGCGCCGCAGCAGCGGCTCGGCATCGATGCCATCGCGCGCCCACAGCCCGCACAACAGCGCCACCTGTTCCTCATACGCCGTGAAATACCCCACGCGCGAAAACACCAGGCGATTATAGAGCGCCACCGCATCACGCGCATCCAGCCCGGCCAGGTATGCGGCGACGGCAATGCGAGAGTGATACCCGCCTGTACAGCTATCCACCATCTGCCCGTCCGCATGCACGTAGCACATGTCCGGATGGTATCCGGCAAAGCCAAATCCCGGCAGCACATGGCACTGCCTCGCGGAGCGGCGCAGCGCCTCGGCCGAGAGCAGGCCATGCCGCGCATCGAAATGGCTGGTGATCACGTGATCACACGCGTTCAGCACAGCGGCGCGTTCTGCCTGCACGTGCTCGGTCAGGTCGCTGGCGCTGTGGTAGTTGATCACCTCGGCGTCCGGCAGCAGCGCGCGCAGGGACGCAGCGATGCCGTCATTCTGGCAATTGAAATGCACGCCGATCTTCATGGCAGCGCGGGCTTACTTCAAAATCGTGCGTCCGGCGTACATGCCCGCGCGCCCCAGCGCTTCCTCGATGCGGATCAGCTGGTTGTATTTCGCCGTGCGATCGCTGCGCGAGAGAGATCCCGTCTTGATCTGTCCGCAATTGCACGCCACCGCCAGGTCAGCGATGATGCTGTCCTCGGTCTCGCCGCTGCGATGGCTCATCACCGCGCGATACCCCGCGCGCTGCGCCATCTCGACCGCTTCCAGCGTTTCGGACAACGTGCCGATCTGGTTGACCTTGACCAGGATCGCATTGGCCACGCCGGCCTCGATGCCGCGGCGCAGCCGCTCGGAGTTGGTCACGAACACATCGTCGCCCACCAGTTGCACGCGCTTGCCCAGACGTTCGGTCAACAGCGCCCAGCCGGCCCAATCGTCCTCCGCGCAACCATCCTCAATGGAGACGATCGGATAACGCTTGGTCAATCCTTCAAGATAGCCGACCATGCCCTCGGCATCGAAGGATTTTCCTTCTCCCTCCAGCTTGTATTGGCCGTCGAGGTAGAATTCGGTGCTGGCGCAATCGAGCGCAAAGGTCACATCCTCGCCCGGCCGGTAGCCGGCTTTTTCGCACGCACGCGCAATGAAGCCCAACGCCTCATCGGCTGATTTCAGATTGGGCGCAAAGCCGCCCTCATCGCCCACATTGGTGTTGTGCCCGCCATCGCGCAGGCCTTTTTTCAACGCCGCGAAAATCTCCGCACCGATGCGCACCGCGTCTGCCAGCGTGCCGGCGCCGACAGGCTGGATCATGAATTCCTGGATGTCGATCGGATTATCCGCATGCTGGCCGCCATTGACGATATTCATCATAGGCACCGGCAGCACGCGCGCAAACACGCCACCTACGTAACGATATAGCGGCAGCCGGGCGTCCTCCGCCGCCGCGCGCGCCACCGCCAGCGACACGGCCAGGATCGCATTGGCCCCGAGGCGGGACTTGTTCGGCGTGCCATCCAGGTCGATCAATACGTCGTCGATCAGCAGTTGCTCGCCCGCCTCCATGCCGCCGATCGCCTCGAAGATCTCGCCCTCCACGTTGGCCACGGCCAGGCGCACGCCGCGGCCGCCGAATCGGGCCTTGTCGCCATCGCGCAGCTCCGCCGCCTCATGCGCGCCGGTGGACGCGCCCGATGGCACCGCGGCGCGGCCTGTGGCACCGCTCTCCAGGCTCACGTCCACTTCGATCGTGGGGTTGCCCCGGCTGTCGAGGATTTCGCGGGCGGTGATGTCGGCGATCGCGCTCAAAGGTCGGGCTCCTGGTCAATCGATTGGGCGGGTCTTCGGGCATGGCATTGCAAGAAGCAAGGCTGGGGGAGATGTGGGTGCTGACCGCCCACGTTGGTAACACTTCACCGGGCACGTTGGTAACAGTCCAGATTGTCGGTTTGGAGGACCGGCGATGGTTTGGGTGGAACAAACGGTCATGGATCAGCGGCTTTGCTTTGTTCTCTCGTGTATTCGCGGCGACGAGCTGATGAGCGTGCTATGTCTTCGGCACGCGATCAGCCGCAAGACCGGCTACAAATGGCTGGGCCGCTATCGAGCGTATGGCGCGGCCGGTTTGGCGGACCATTCCTCGGCCCGGCTGAGCCATCCGCCCGCATCGGCTGCACCTGAGGTGGCCGCGGCGATCCTGGCTTTGCGGGACAAGCGGCCAAGCTGGGGCCCGGCCAAGCTGCGGAGCGCTCTGTTGCGGGACAATCCCGCGATGGTGTTTCCGGCCGTGAGCACGATTGGCGATCTGCTGACCCGCCAGGGCCGGGTTGTGGCACGCCCGCGCCGTCCGCCGCGCGTCTCTTCGCTGGGTCCTGTGGTCGAACCGCTGGCTGCCAACGATAGCTGGGCGGCCGATTTCAAAGGCTGGTGGCGCACCCTGGATGGCGTGCGGTGCGAGCCGCTGACGGTCACTGATGGCTACAGCCGCTTCATCCTTGTCAACCATGCTGTGGCGCGGCCGACCTTTGCCGAGATCAAGCCGTTGTTCATCGCCGCTTTCAGGAAGTGCGGCCTGCCGGTGGCGCTGCGCACGGATAATGGCTCCCCCTTTGCCCACCGCGGCGGGCTGGCAGGTCTTACGCAATTTTCGGTATGGCTTTTGACCCTGGGCATTTGGCCCGACCGCATTGTGCCTGGCCGGCCCGATCAGAATGGCAAACACGAGCGGATGCATCGCACCCTGGAGGCGGAGGCAGCACGTCCGCGCGCGCCCACCGTGGCCTTGCAGCAGGCGACATTGGATGCCTGGCGCGAGGACTTCAACACGCAGCGGCCGCATCAGGCGCTGGACCAGCGCTGTCCGGCGGATCTCTACACACCCTCATCGCGGCCTTACGTGGAGGCCGGGCTGGCGTGGGTTTACCCGATCGACCACCAGGTCAAACGGGTGCGCGGCGATGGCTATATCTCGTGGCAGGACAACAAGCTTTACCTGACCGAGGCGCTAGCCGGCGAGACGGTTGCACTGGCCCGCAGGGACGATGGCGACTGGGCGATCCGCTTTCGCCAGTTCGACGTGGCGAGGGTGGGGGCTGAAAATGGGCAGCTCATTCGTTCCGGCCTAGCCCGTACGGGCTAGGCCGGAACGAATGAGCAACTGTGTTACCAACGTGACCGGTGAAGTGTTACCAACGTGCCCACTTGAACAGTGCCATCCCCCCCAGACCTCCCCGTCATTATACTGACCCGATCCAAACTGATGACGGGGGGCTTGGGGGGACCGGCTCGGTCCCCCCAATTCTTTCCCTTGCCTTCGCAATCCCCTAAACCCGCGCCATGCGCCTCCTGACCTGGTACGGCACCATCATCAGGCTGGAGGCGGCCACAGGGCGCCTGACCCACGCCAGGCTCATCCCCGCCCGCGACCTCGCCGTCGATTTCATCCTCGCTTTGCCGCCCGAAGGCCTCACCGCCCCGCTCGCCGGCCCCAACGAAATCACGCTCATCCCCGGCCAGACCCCGGGCACCGCCCATCTGCAACGCCGCGGCCTTCACCTCAGCATCGACCACGCCCCTTACCCCGCCTTCACCGCTGAGCGCGCGGGCAAGCCCG
Source organism: Acetobacteraceae bacterium (assembly GCA_965276755.1). Lineage (GTDB taxonomy): Bacteria > Pseudomonadota > Alphaproteobacteria > Acetobacterales > Acetobacteraceae > CAJCIS01. The sequence goes on along the minus strand of OZ255625.1, from coordinate 141,120 downwards.
AAACCCTGCTCGTCCTGCCCGACGAGGAGGTCGCTCTCCTGCGTGACCTGCTGACCCATGGCTGGGTGCGCTCGGACACCGGTGCGGCAATCCTGCCCACCGACATGCAAATCGCCCCTGGCCCCGTGCTCACACTGGGCCGCCTCTGCCTCAAGCTGACCGCGCACGATGTGCTACCCGGACCAAACCCCGACACGCTGAGCCTCCCCGCAGGACCAGGCCGCGTCACCCTGACCCGCCTACCCGACAGCCGCGTGCCCACGCGAGAGATCCCCCTCCGCAGCCAGGGTTCTGCCAGCACGCCCGATGTGGCCGATGAAGCCGCCTTCGCCACCCAGCCGAACGCGCGCCTGACCATTCCCGCGCCCGCAGAATTCGCCATCCCGCCCATCCTCGGCAGCCTGGCAGACCGGGATTTCCTCTACCGCCGCGGCTGGTCCGGCCTGCCGCCTGCGCGCGGCCGCCTGCATCTGCAAAGCCAGGCCGTGCGCGCGCAAGACGCCTACGTCCTGCTCGAACGCGGCGTCGAAGGCATGATCCTCAACGAAAATGGCGTGCTGAACGAGGCCGGCCATAGCGGCAATCTCGGTGGCGCCCACCCCCGCCATTTCGGCCGCGAGGGCGAGCAGTATTTCATCGACCACGCGCTGCTCGACACCGCCCCTTATTTGGCCGGCCCGCACGCGGTCTTCTACGGCGGCGGCTATGACAATTACTATCACTGGCTGATCGACAGCCTGGTCCCGCTCAGCCTGCTCGCCCCCTATCTGCCGCCAGAGACCACATTGCTGCTGCCCGCCAGCCTGGCGCATTTCCGCGCCCACCCCATCGGCAAGCTCGATCACCTGGAGGCGCTGGACGCCTTCGGCTTCGGCGAGATGAAACGCCGTGAAATGCCTGGCCAGATCTGCCAGGTCGAGGCACTGTTCTGGCCCGATCGCTGCACCATCAGCCAATTGCCCGCCGTCGTCCTGCGCGCCGCGCGTGACCGCGTGCTTTCCCGTCGCCCACCAGCACCCGGGCCGCGCACGCGCATCTATATCCGTCGCGCCACAACGCGGGCAGTGGCCAATCGCCACGTCGTGGAAAGCGTGGTGACGCGGCACGGCTTTTCGCCCGTCCTGATGGAAGATCTCACAGCACTCGAACAGATCGATCTCTTCGCGCGCGCGGAAATGGTCGTAGCCGTCCACGGCGCGGCGCTGGCCAATCTGATCTTCTGCCCGCCAGGCACCCAGGTTGTCGAACTCTGCCCCGACTGCGAATACCGCCCTTTCTTCAACGAGATTTCGTCCAAGCTCGGGTTGACGCATGCCGTCCTGCCGTGCGCCACCGATGACGGCACCTTCAACGGCCGCATGACCGTTTCCGGCGCGCGGCTGAACACGTTGCTCGGCCTGCTGATGTCTCGCGTGGCCGCCTGAGACATGGCGCCGCGCATTGCGATCTTGTTCAACTGCCAGCACGAAAGCCTGGCCGTTGCCTTGCGCGCGCTGCTGCCGGACGCCGACATTCTCAACTTCGACCTGAACGCTTTGTCAGAGAAGAATTGGGCGGAGGTGGCCTCCACGCTGGCCAGCTGCGATCATGTCATCTCCCAAGATGTGGCGCCCGGCTACGGCCCGCTCAGCACGCGTGCGCTGCGTGCCGCCGCACGCAATTACCACCTGATGCCGGCGTTTCGCTTCGGCGGATTTCATCCCGATTGCGTCACGGTCTGGCTTGATAGGACGCCGATGCGCGCAGCCGCCGGCGGACTGCATTCGCGTATTGTGGTCGCGGGCCTGCTTGCCGGGATGGCAGCCGAGGAGATCATTGATCTTTTCAATATGCTGGTCTTTGCGCGGCTCGGATATCTCGATGCGCTTGCCGATCAAAGCGTGCTGCTGATCGAGAAATTTGCTGCCTACGCCATCGATCTATCCGCGCTCGTGCCGAAATGGTGCACCAGCGGCTGCTTTATGACCAGCCCGACCCGCCCCAAGATGGTCGTGTTCCTCGACCTGGCGCGCATCGTCTGCGAAATGATGGGGCTTGCACCACAGGCCGCCCCGCCGGCGGCGTCCCTGAACGACCCCATGGCTGCCTTGTCGACCGTGCCCTTCCTGCCCGAGATCGCGGGCCGCCATGCCATGTTGCCCGAGGGCGCATATCGCGACGCGCTGCCCGCCGGGCCGCTTTCGCTTGGGGAATACGTTCGCAACAGCACAAGCTTGCTTGCCCGCGCGCCGCTCTCCTGCCTGCGCGCCGTGCAGGGCGTGCCAGAGGCTATGGAACGGCTTGCGTTGACCACGACGCCGCGTGCGCATCGCGTCATTATGCAAACGCCCGGCTCGCAATGTCTGCTGAGCTGGCATGGCACGATCGTGCGCATCGAGGCAGCAAGCTCGCTGCTGGTGCAAGAAAAGCTTTGGCCACCTAGTGTGGAGTCCAGCGATTTTATCCTCGCACCAATTCCTGGAGAGGACGGGAATGCGCGTGCGGACATACTGGGCGGCCTGGACATCGCACAGGCGCCCATATCGGGCGCGGTAAGCCTGCGCCGTCAGGGCCGGGCGATGGTAGCCGAGTCAGGGCGGCTGGCCGTGCCGTTCCGCGCCGAAGGCACCGGTGCGGATGCCAGCTTCCTGCTCCTGAGCGTCAGCGCCGTGGCAGGGCTACGCGACATCCTCTCTCGGGACTGGGCGTGGCAGGGCACGCCCCGCCGCGCCGCCGCTGCCCGCATCCGGCTGCGCCCTGGCTTCATCCTCGATTTCGGAATCTTTGCCTTCAATTTGCTTGAGGCGCCGCCCGAGCCGGTGCCCGCGAGCGAGGAAGGCGGCGCCGGCTACCGATTCGAGACGCCGTCCGGCACGATTACCATCCGGCCCGTGCAGGATGCGAGCCGAGGCCGCGAAATCGCTTTGATGGCTGACCCGCAAAGGCGCATGCCAGACGAGTCCGGATCGATCCCGGAATTTCGCACGGCGCGGCAGGCCTCCTGGCCGCTCGCCACCGGCGAGGAAATCCTGCATCCGCCTGTGACCGCGGGCCGGCGCGATGCCACCTGGGTTTTCGAGCGCTGCACCTGGCCGGGCGGCCTGCCGTCCGGCCTATCCCAACACCAGGCGATCCTGCGCCGCATGCCTGGCCGCGCCGTGCTTCTCTTTCCCGGCCTGGAGGGCATGCTCTTCGACGCCCGGGGCACGTTGGCGGACACCCCTGCGACCGCCCTGCCGCGCGGGGCCAGCCTGCCGCCCGGACTGCGCATCGAAGACGACGCGTTGCTGATCGAAGCCGAGTGCCTGGCATCCGCCCCCGCCATCGATGAGCCGGTGGCGGTCTGCCTCAGCCCCGCTTGGCAGGACTATGATGGCTGGCTGATCGATGTGGCCCTGCGCCTGCACGTCATGGCGCCTTTCCTGCCCCGCGGCGCCCGCCTTCTGGTCCCGCCCGGCTTTGCCGAGGCCGCACCGGCGCACATGGCCCTGCTCGAGGCGCTTGGCCTGGGTCAATGGCCCGCCCTTGAAGCACCGGCCCTCCTATGCCGCCTGGCGGACGTGGTGTGGCTGGACAACACACAGCTTGCCACCACGCCCGCCGCGCTGCTGCGCGCCTTTCGCGCCCGCATAGCCGCCCTCTTTCCCGCGCCCGCCGAAACAACCTCACGCATTTTCATCAAGCGCGCCGGCGGGCGCGGCATTGCGCCCAACGACGCATTTGAGGGGTTTCTTGCGACGCAGAATTTTACCACCGTTGTTTTGGAAGATCTCTCGCCCGCGGCGCAGATCGCGCTTTTTCGTGGGGCCGGGATGGTCATCGGCGCACATGGCGCGGGGCTTGCCAACATCGTCTTTTGTCCAGACGGCGCGCGAGTGCTGGAAATCTCGCCGCGCGGGCAGTTTCGCCCGCGTTATTGGATGCTGGCGGAGAAATGCGGCCTGATCCATGGCGTGCTGCCTTGCGCGACTGATGGGGGCGGGTTCGATTCGGCAATTCAGCTTGATATTGGGCGGATGCGCGCGCTTTTGCGGGCGTTGCGGCTGACCTTCGACAAGTAGAAAAAATCTGGGGGAGATGTGCCATCCCCCCCAGATCCCCCGTCATTATTTAGGCGAGGCGCTAAAAATCGACGGGGGGTCTGGGGGGGATGGCACATCTCCCCCAGCTTTTTCTTCACTTTAATTCGGCTCTTTCACTTCACTCGATTGCCCTGGCCTGCCCCGTCAGACCCCCCTTCAATTATTCAGACGGGTCGGGGGGGCGGCGCGATTCTCCCAGCCTTTCCTACTGCTTCATTGCCTTGAAAGCCGCTGTACGCCCGTTGAGCTTGTCGGCGTACAAAATCGACATCGCCTTCCCGTCCGCATCGACCTTCATCGTCACGACCGTAAGCGCCTTGCCGTCGTGGTAGTCGGTTTCCTGGATCGCCTGTGCACCCATCGTCTTCAAGGACACGGTGGTGACGGCCGGATCGCCCATAAACGGCGCCTGCGTGCCGTCCAGCTTGGCGGTGTAGGACAGGCCCTGCGGCGTGGAGAAGCTCAACGCGCCGCCGGCCATCTTGAAGGTCATTATCGATCCGCTGTCGGACATGTTGGCCACGCTGGCAACGTTCCAAGATCCCGAGCCGGCGTGCGACCCGGCAGGGCCTGCCGCCACACGAACCAGATTCGTCGTCCCCGTGACCGGCGCCGTGCTGCTCGTGTCCGACCATTTGACGACGGCCGATGTGCCGCCAGGACCGACAGTTATCGTTTCGTCGGTGACCACCTTGCCGGCGCGTTTGTTAATTTCGGAAAAGGTGCCCGCGTCGATGACCTTGACCGCCACGGCATCGAAACCCGGGTGGCCGCTGACGGTCTGATCGGTGCCATCGGCGCGGACATGGATGGCGGGCGTACAGGTCATGCAGTCAAACATGCCGTCCTTGATCACGAATGTCATCGGCTCCTTGGAAAACGTGGCGGTGGCGGAATCCTCTTTCCACGTACCATCGAAGGGGCTTGCCGCCATCACCGCTGTCGGAACAACCTGGGCGCCAAGCAGGCAAAGCAGAAATCCAGCACGCATGATAATCCTCCCAGATCAAGACTTTCGTGCTACGGGCATTGCCGTGGTCCTGCAACGGCCTTTGATCCGACTACCATAAATACCTACCAGCGCATGTCAGGCCGGCCGGGGCACGCACCGCCGGGCGTTGCAAGAGCGCGCGCTCACGAGGCATTCTGGCGCCATGCCCACCCACCCCTATCGCGGCCTGCCGGCCGATCAGTTCTGGAGCACGGCCATTGCCGCCGTCGCACCCGAGGATTTCGACCCCGCTCGGGACGTCAAATTCACCTTCACCGCGCAGGACCCGGTCGCGGCCGCCGGCTCCTGCTTTGCCCAGCACATCGCGCGCCACCTTCAGCAATCCGGCTTTGCCTATTTGCAGACAGAACCCCCCGCCTCACCCACCGAGCCGGTCTTCTCCGCGCGCTTCGGCAACATCTACACCACGCGCCAGCTCCACCAGTTGCTGCTGGGCGCCTACGGCCTGCACCGCCCGGCCACGCGCGTCTGGCGCCGCGCGGACGGGCGCTTCATCGACCCGTTGCGGCCGCAGATGTTTGCCGAAGGCTTCGCCACGCCTGAGGAGGTCATGGCCGAACGCCGCCGCCATCTGCTCGCCGTGCGCCGCGTCTTCGAAGAATGCCGCATCTTCGTCTTCACCCTCGGCCTGACCGAAACCTGGCTGGCGCCCGACGGCACCGCCCTGCCCGTGCCGCCCGGCGTTCTGGGCGCAGAGACGCAAGACGAGGCGCGCTTCTGCAATCTAAGCGTCGCCGACATGCGGCGCGACATGGATTTGTTCATCGCCGATTTGTTCGCAGTCAACCCGGAATTGCGAGTCATCCTGACCGTCTCCCCCGTGCCGCTTGTCGCCACCTATGAAAATCGCCACGTGCTGGTGTCCAATACCTACAGCAAAGCCGCCCTGCGCGTGGTCGCCGAGGAAGTGGCCGCGGCGCACGAGGCGGTCGCCTATTTCCCGAGCTATGAAATCATCACCGCACCGCAAATGCGCAGTGCCTATTTCGAACCCGATCTCCGCGGCATCCTGCCCGAGGGCGTCGCCCACGTCATGCGCGTCTTCAGCACACATCTGATGCGCAACGAGGCAGCACCGGCGCCGGCGCCAAGGCCGGAGGCAGCACCTGCCGTGCCCAGCCAGGCGGCGCGCGCAAGTTATGCGGCGCTGACAGAGATTCTTTGCGATGAGGAATTGCTTGACGACCGACAGAGAACTTGAAGTTCAAGGAAGGAAGCAGTCCTTTTTTGAAAAAAAGGACCAAAAAACTTTTATCTGTAGCGCTTTCCTACGGCGTCGCACGCGGCAAGCATGTCCAGCACACCGGGCATGTCGCGTATGGCTACCATGTTGGCGCCGTCGCTCGGCGCGCGATCGGGATCGGGGTGCGTTTCCATGAACACGGCAGCGCACCCGACCGCAAGTGCCGCACGCGCCAGCACCGGCGCAAAGCGCCTGTCCCCGCCTGATGCGCTGCCAAGTCCACCAGGCTGCTGAACCGAATGCGTGGCATCGAACACTACGGGATAACCCGTTTGCGCCATAATCGGCAGTGATCGCATGTCGGACACCAGTGTGTTGTAGCCGAAACTCGCCCCGCGTTCGGTTAGCAGGATGCGCGTATTGCCCGTGGCCGCGATCTTGGCCGCGACATTGACCATGTCCCACGGCGCCAAAAACTGTCCCTTCTTGACGTTGATCGCCGCACCCGTCTCGCCGGCAGCAATCAGCAAATCTGTCTGCCTGCATAAAAACGCCGGAATCTGCAGCACATCGACCGCAGCCGCCACCGGCGCACACTGATCAGCCGAGTGCACGTCCGTCAGCACCGGGACGCCATACTCCTCCCGCACACGCGCCAGAATCCCCAGCCCGCGCGCCATGCCGATACCACGCGCAGCTTTCGCACTTGTGCGGTTTGCCTTGTCGTAGCTGCTCTTGTAGATCAGCGAAATGCCGTGCGGGCGCGTCATCTCCACCAAGGCCGCGGCCACCTCGCGCGCATGCGCCTCACTCTCGATCTGGCACGGGCCGGCAATCAGCACGAACGGCAACTCGTTGCCGACCGCCACCTCGCCCACGCGTACGACACGCTGCTCAGACAAGACGCGCCTGGCGGACGGAAGCGGCGATGAAACCGGCAAATAAGGGGTGCGGCGCGAAGGGTTTCGATTTCAGCTCGGGGTGGTATTGCACACCGATGAACCAGGGGTGATCGGGATATTCCACGATCTCGGGCAATATGCCATCCGGCGACATGCCGGAGAATACCAGGCCTGTTGCCTCCAGCCGCTCGCGGTAATGCACATTCACCTCGTAGCGGTGGCGGTGGCGCTCGGAAATGGCACCCGCCCCGTCATACACGTCCCGCACCAGCGATGCGTCCTGCAAAAGCGCGGGATAGGAACCCAGCCGCATCGTGCCGCCGAGATCGCCGCCCTCGGCGCGCCGCTCCATCTCATTGCCGCGCGCCCATTCGGTCAGCAGGCCGACAACAGGCTCGCAACTGGGCCCGAATTCCGTGCTGGATGCATCAGCCAAACCGGCGAGATTGCGCGCACATTCGATCACCGCCATCTGCATGCCAAAGCAGATGCCGAAAAACGGGATGTTGCGTTCGCGCGCAAAACGCACTGCAGCGATCTTGCCTTCCGATCCGCGCTCGCCAAAGCCGCCTGGCACCAATATGCCATGCACGTCCTCCAGCCGCTCGACGGTATCGGGCTGTTCGAAGATCTGGCTATCGACCCAATCCAGCCGCACGCGCACGCGATTGGCAATGCCGCCATGGCTCAGCGCCTCGGCCAACGATTTATAGCTGTCCAGAAGGTTGGTGTATTTGCCGACCACGGCGATGCGCACCTCGCCCTCGGGCGCGCGCACCACATCAACGATGCGCTGCCAGCGCGAGAGGTCCGGCTCCTCCTCGCACGGCAGGCCAAAATGGCGCAGCGCCTCGCGGTCCATGCCCTCGCGATGGTAGGCAATCGGCACAGCGTAGATCGTGTCCGCATCAAGTGCGGCAATCACCGCCGCCGGGCGTACATTGCAGAAGGATGCAATCTTGCGCCGTTCGATGTCAGGGATCGGCCTGTCACAGCGGCAGAGCAGCATCTGCGGCTGTATGCCCACGTTGAGCAATTCCTTGACCGAATGCTGCGTCGGCTTGGTCTTCAATTCGCCGGCGCTGGGAATATAAGGCACCAAGGTCAGATGCACGAAGAGCGTGCGCTCCGGCCCCAGCTCATTGCCCAACTGGCGGATCGCTTCCAAAAACGGCAGGCTTTCGATGTCGCCAACCGTGCCGCCGATTTCGATCAGGCAGAAATCCAAATCGTCTGTATCGCGCACGATGGCGTATTTGATGGCGTCGGTAATGTGCGGGATCACCTGGACGGTCGCGCCCAGATAGTCGCCGCGGCGTTCCTTGGCGATCACCTCCGAATAGATGCGCCCGGTCGTGGCGTTGTCGGACTTGGTGGCGTGCACGCCGGTGAAGCGCTCGTAATGGCCGAGGTCGAGGTCGGTCTCCGCGCCGTCGTCGGTGACGAAGACCTCGCCGTGCTGGTAGGGGCTCATCGTGCCGGGATCAACGTTCAGATACGGGTCGAGCTTGCGCAGCCGCACGCGATAGCCGCGCGCCTGGAGCAGTGCTGCGAGCGCCGCCGAAGCGATGCCCTTGCCGAGCGAGGAGACCACGCCGCCGGTGATGAATACGTACCGCGTCATGGGCGACCTTTGTACACGGGGTCGCGGCCACAAGAAAGGCCAAGAGGCTCCGCTCCCCGGATCCAAGCTGGGGCCTGATTTGTCAGGTTCTAAGGACTTGTCCTTAGCGGAGTCGAGGGGCGGAGCCCTCGCCTCTCTTTTGCCGATTCGCCTCCCCTTTGCCCCGACTCTGCGCTACCCCGCTACTCATGTCCCAAGCGCCACCGACCATCCGCGCCGCATTTCTCCCAGCGCTCACCATCATCGGGTTGCTGGCTTGGGCAATGACCGGCCTCACCCTCGTGCAGCCGGACGAGCGCGCGGTCTACGAACGCTTCGGCGCCCCCGTTTCCGTGCTCCACTCCGGTCTGCACGCCGGCCTGCCCTGGCCCTTCGGCACGACGCATAGGCTGGAAGACGGCGCCATCCATGACATCGGCCTGGGGCCGCGTCCTGGCGCCCCGCTGACCGAGGCCGAGGACTCCGCCCTCGTGATGGGGCAGCGAGAAACCGCCCGTCCCGGCGACATCACGCTGGTCACCGCCGGTGAGACCAGCACCCTTCAAGCCCTGGGCGCCGATCTGCGCGTTCTCTACCGCACCGGCCTGACGGACGAGGACGCGCGGCAAGCCGCCTACTCCACCGCGGAACCCGAAGCCCTGGTCCGCGCACTGACCGGCAATATCGTCGTGCACTATTTTGCCGCGCACACGCTCAATGGCTTGCTTGGCGCAGATCGGGACGCGATGGGCCGGGCGCTGCGCACCCGCCTGCAGGCGGCGCTCGACCAGCACGCTACGGGCCTTGAGGCCGTCGGCATCGTCATCGAGGCCGTCCACCCTTCCGCGGATGATACTGCCGCCACCCAAGAGATCAGCGCCGCCGAGATTGCGGTGCGCACCAGCGTGGCCGTCGCACACGGGGCTGCTGCAACCATTGCCGCGCAAGCGCGCCAAGCTGCTTATGACATGACCAGTTCTGCCCATGCCGCAGCCGCTGAAAACGTCTCGCTCGCCCGCGCCGACCTGATCCGCTTTGCGGCCGACCGCCAGGCCGCGCGCGTTGGCGGGCAGAGCTTTCTTCTGGAACGCTATTTCACCGCACTCAGTACGGCGCTGGCGCGCGCACCGAAAACCATCATCGACCATCGGCTGAACTGGCCCGAGGCACCGGTTCTCGATCTGCGGCCGTATGCGGCGGCCGCGGGCGGCACCGGCAAGGAAGAGTAGATTTGTGCTGGTCCGCGCACACGACACTGGATACGGGAGCACCCTTGGCGTGAGACATACAGGCCTGACCACAGCTCGTATAAACCGGCAGCCGGTTGTGCATCTTGGGCTGCTGGCCGTCGGATTTTTGGTTGCCGGCGGCGCGCCGGCACGGGCCGCGGATGCCACCTACTCCTCGGTCGCCCAACATTGGGCCAGCGCGTGGAGCCATAAACAGGCAGCCGCAGCGACCGCCCTGTATGCGGCAGATGCGGAATTTGTCCACGCGACAGGCGAGCGCGTGGTGGGTCAAGCTGCGATCGGCGCGCTGCTCAGCCGCGTGCTGGCCACGAACACACCAAAGATCGAAATGGCTTCGGTCACCAGTGCACAGGCGGGGTCGGTGGCATGGGACAGCGGCACGTATCGCGAAACAATAACGCCCGTAGCCGGAGGTGCGACCAAATCGGTGCACGGATGCTACTTGTTGGTTCTTGGGAAAGATAAATCTGGCAACTGGCTGATTAAAAGCCAGTTGTGGAGCGAGGCGAATTAACTGCGCACCTGCGGGCCCAGCCTAAAATAATGACGGGGGGTCTGGGGGGGCAGGCACTGCTCCCCCAGCTTTCCGAGGAGCGTGATGACGCCATGTTTTCGACAGCATCTGACAGTCTAGAATCCACGCCCCATCAAGGCGCCCCCAAGCGCCTGCTCCTGTCCGCTGCCGTCGTTTGCCTTGCGCTGGCCGGCGCGGCACTGACAGCATCGGCCATCACGGTCAGCGCCGGCACCGCGGTTGTCGTCACGCAATTCGGCCGCCCTGTGCGCGTCATTACCGAGCCTGGGCTGGCGTGGAAATGGCCCGCCCCGATCCAGTTCGCCATGCCCATCGATTTGCGCCTGCGCACCACCAGCAGCACGCTTGCCGATGTCGGCACGCGTGACGGGTCGGCGATCCTGGTGCAGGCCTTTATTGCCTGGCAGGTGTCAAGCGATCCCGCACAGATCGAACGCTACGTACGCGCCGTGCAAAACGATCCTGACGAAGCCGCCCGCCGGTTGCGCAGTTTGGCCGCCGCGGCCCTTCAGTCCAGCGCCAGCAGCTTTGATATGTCCGAACTGGTCAATACCGATCCCAAGCAAATGCACCTGGCAGGCTTCGAATCCACGCTGACCGCACAATTGCAGACACAGGCTCGCGCGACATATGGCATCGAGGTGCGCGAAGCCGGCATCCAAGCCCTCAGCCTGCCCGATTCCGTGCTGGCCGCAACAATTGCGCGCATGCGCAGCGAGCGCGAAACCGTCGCCGGCCAGCGCACCGCCGAAGGCCTGCGCGAGGCCGCGCAAATACGCGCCGATGCGCAACGCGACAGCCGCATCATGCTGGCCGACGCGCAAACCCAGGCTGCGAGCATCGAAGCGGAGTCCCGCCGCCAGGCCGCGGAAATCCAGGCGCGCGCCTATAGCGGCGATCCGCAACTCTACATGATGCTGCGTTCGCTCGACACGCTGTCGAGCATGATCGGGCCGAATACGCGCCTGGTGCTGCGCACGGATGCCGCTCCCTTCAACGTGCTGGTGCAGGGTCCGCCCGGCGATGCCGCCGGCAAATAGTCCCGCGCCGGCGGTGCGCATCGCCCTTGTGCTGCTGCTCGCCGCAGCCGCGTTGCTGGCGCTGGCTTGGGCTGCGGGGAATTTACGCCAGGTACCGCCGGGATCGCAGGCCGTGGTGGTGCAATTCGGGCGGGTCGCGGGCGTGCAGAAATCGGGGCTGGTCATGGCACTGCCTCGGCCGCTGGAGCAGGTCGTTCTTTTGCCGTCTGCGGATCGACAATCGGCGCTGAAGGTCGCGGCAGATGCAGCGCCATATCTGACCGGCGATGGCGGCGTGGTGGCGCTGGACGGGTCGGTGACCTGGCGCATAGCCGATGCGGCGGCGTATTGTGCCGGGCGCGATCACGTGGCCGCGGCGCTGACGCGCCTATTTCTAAGCGCCGGCGTGACTGTGGCGGCGCGCCGTTCGCTTGACGATTTCACTGGCCTGCTTCCGGGGCACGCGGCTGATCCGACGGTGCAGGAAGCCCGCCGCGTGATGGGTGGCGAGCTCGTCGCGGCGGTGAATACGAAACTTGCTACCCTGGAACGCGCCGGCGCGAGCCTGGGCGTGGAGGTGACCGGCGCCGAGGTGACCGCGTTGCAGCCACCCTCGCCCAGATCGGGTGTCGATGCGGTGCAGGACGCAACACGGCGCGCCGAGCAGGGGCTGGCGCTGGCGCGCACCCAAGCCGCGCAGACGCGCGCGCAGGCCGAGCAGGCGCGCGATGCGCTGCTGAGTGCAGCGCATGCACGTGCGGCCGAGCGGCTGGCCGGCGCGCGGGCGAGCATTGCGGTCATTTCGGCGCTGGAAACACGGACGGACGCGGCGGGGCGGCCCGGTTTGCTCGACCAGCTTTATCGGGACCGGATCGGTCCGATACTGCGGCAAGCGGGGAGTATCAGTGCGGTGGATGCCAAGAGCGTAAGCCGGTTGATTTTGCCCGGGGCGCAGTGAAGGCTTGGCTGCTGGCAACTCTTCGGGCGAAAACCGCCAATCGGTGGGGCAGGTGCACGGCGGCAACCGGCCTGGCGCAGGCCCTGCACAGATCGCGTCCGGGCGCCTTTTCGCCTTAACGCCTGGGAGCCGCGCGTGGCAGCAGCCTTGGTCCTCCATATCGGCGCAGGCAGCGTCGGCATCCTTTCCGGGTCGGTCGCCGTCCGGGCCAAGGGCGGCCGCCTGCACCGCCCGTTTTCATGCGCGGATCGCCCGTGTTGTTCGTGCTGGCTCTGGCGCCGCTCGCGTTCATGGTGTTCTGGCTGGTGCGGGTTCGGCTGTCGCGCCGATACGCCCGCGTGGCTGCTTGACCCGCCTCAAACGCCTGCACTGCCGCAGGCACCGGATTTGGCCCCCGTCTCACAACCGTCACGCCTGCCCGATGCCACAAGGGCTTGACCACAGGCCCCGTCCTGCGCCATCTCCCCGCCTCCGTGGCCTTGCCGCCCGGTCCATTGTTTTGACGAGCCTCCTGCCCCGCGGCCGCGCGCCGCCAGAGGAGGCTCCAGAGGGTAGAAATGGCCAAGTCCAACGTCGTCCAGATCAGGCTCGTCTCCAGCGCGGACACGGGGTATTTCTATGTGACGAAGAAGAACGCGCGCACCAAGACCACCAAGATGGAATTCAAGAAGTACGACCCGGTGGCCCGCAAGCACGTCGTCTTCCGTGAAGCAAAAATTAAGTAACGCACGCCGCGCAACGGATCGCCGCAGGCCGTCTTAGCCGCATATCCTCCACTTCTGCATGGATGAGATCGGATGAAACAGGCTGCCGACGCGCTCCCCTCCCGCACTATCGATGCCGGCCGCGCCAATGCCGGCCTCTTCTTCCGCCGCTGGATGGCCAACCCGCTGCAGATGGGCTCCATCGTGCCGAGCTCGCCCGCGCTGTGCCGGCGTGTGGCCCATCACACGCACGCCACCGCCGATGAAGCGGTCATAGAGCTCGGCGCCGGCACCGGCGTGGTCACGCAGACCCTGCTAGCCCGGCAGGTCGTCCCGTCCGAGCGCCTCTTCGTCGTCGAGATCGTCCCCGACATGGCCCGCCATTTGCGCGCCGAACTGCCCGCCGCGGCCCGAGTGATCGAGGGCGATGCCCGCCGCCTGCCCGCGCTCATCCCGCCCGAATGGCACGGCAAGATCGGCACGGTGATCATGGGCATTCCGCTGGTACTGCTGCCCTTTGACGAGCAGCGGCGCTTCATAGATGCGATCGATGCCGTGGCGCCGGGCCGTGGCTTCATTCTCTACACGTATTGGATCACCTCGCCGCTCGATTGGAAGAAGCACGGCCTGGTGGCCAGGCGGGAGGCATGGACACCGCTCAATGTGCCGCCGGCTTCGGTTTTTCGCTATACACCTCGCTGAGAGGTAGAAGCTGGGGGAGATGTGCCATCCCCCCCAGACCCCCCGTCATTATCTAAGGCGATGTCCTAAAATCGACGGGGGGTCTGGAGGGGATGGCACATCTCCGCCAGCCTTTTTCCACTTCAGGCTGCCATGAGCCATCGCCGCGGCCTTGCAATCCGCGCGGCCGGAGCCGCGGACGCAGCCGCCCTGAGCGAACTCTTCGCCAGCGCCGGATATCACCTGCCCACGGCCACGCTCGCCGATCGCTTGGCCGCCATTTCCGCGGGTGCAGGCACCGCGCTGGCAGCCTGGGAGTGGGGCCCTCCCAGCGGCGTGGTCGTGCTGCACTGGTATGCTGCGCTACACAGCGAACGGCCCATCGCGCAGATCGATGTGTTGCTCGTGGCGGCCGAGGCCCGCCGGCGCGGGCTGGGCCGGCTACTGGTCAAGGCCGCCTCGCAATCGGCACGCCTGGCGGGGTGCGGGGCGATCGAACTCAGTGCCGCCACGCAGGACGCGCAGACCGCCGCCTTCTGCCAGGCGACCGGCTTTGCGACGACCGGCCTGCGCTTCTCCCGCGCGTTGCGCCGCAAGGCATGATTGCGCGCCTGAGCGCCGGCCAGGCCCGGCGCGTCGCACTCGCGGCGCAGGGTTTTGGAGAGACGCGGCAGGCTATCGTGACACCCCGCCATCTGCGCTCGGTGATTGCGCGGCTTGGCCTGCACCAGATCGACAGCGTGAATGTGCTGGTGCGCGCGCATTATCTGCCCGCCTTCTCCCGGCTCGGCACCTATGACCGCGGCCTGCTCGATCGCGCGGCCTGGGGCGCCAGGCGTGATCGCACCCTGTTCGAATATTGGGCGCACGAGGCCTGCCTGCTGCCGCTTGGACTATATAAGCTATTGCGCTGGCGCATGGCACGCGCAGACCGTGGCGAGGCCGGTTATGCGCGCACACGCGTCTTTGCGCGCGAGCGCCGGCGAGAGGCTGACGCCGTGCTCGCGCGCATTCGGGCCGAGGGCACACTTGCAGCGTCTGATTTTGAAAGCAGCCGTGCGGGCTGGTGGGAATGGAGCGAGTCCAAAGCAATACTGGAATGGCTGTTCTATGCCGGCCACATCAGCACGGCCACGCGCCGCGGCAATTTCGAACGCGTCTATGATTTGACTGAGCGCGTCATCCCCGCTGCCATCCTTGCCGAGCCCGCCTTAATCGAATCCGATGCGCACCGAGCGCTGGTCGATCTCGCGGCGCGCGCGCTGGGCATTTCAACGGCGGCCGAACTTCGCGACTATTTCCGCCTTGGCGTATTGGAAACGGCGCGCGCCGTTGCGGAACTTCTCGAAGCGGGCACGCTGATTGCGGCTGAGGTTCCCGGCTGGCCGGCGTGCTTTGTGCACAAGGATGTGCACTGCCCGCATCGCATTGGTGCCCGTGCGCTGTTGGCGCCGTTCGATCCGCTGATCTGGGAACGCGCGCGCGCCGAGCGGCTGTTTGGCTTTCGCTATCGTATCGAGATCTATACGCCCGCGGAAAGGCGCCAGCATGGCTATTACGTATTGCCGTTCCTGCTGGACGGCGCACTGGTGGCGCGCGTAGACCTCAAGGCGGACCGTGCGCAGCAGCGTCTGTTGGTGCAGGCGGTGCACGTCGAACCAGGTGCGCCGGGCAATACGATGCAGGCGCTGCGTGTGGAGCTTGCGGCATTGGCCGGCTGGCTCGGGCTTGGTGGCCGCACGCGCACCGATATTGTCTGAGCCATTGATGCGGTTGCGATTTCGGCAAGGCGGCACGATACTTCCAAGGCGCTCATGGCGCGTTCTGTCGCCCAAATGCGCGTTAGCGGCAGTGCTGCGCAAGCCGCAGATATGGAGGATACGATGCCGCGCATTCCAGTGCTGTTACTGTCTGCGCTGCTGGCGGGCTGCGCCGGCGCGTACGACCCGGGCCCGCCGAGCCTGCTCGGTGTGATGGCGCCGGCGGGCGTTTGCGGGGTCTATCCCCCCGGAAGCCCGGCTTGGCAGAATTGCATATCGGTCGGCCCGCCGGGCCCCCTGCCCGGCCAAGGGTCTGGCGATCCTAACCCGGCAGGCTTTCAGCCCGGTCCGATGCAGATGCCAGGAATGCCCATCATACCGCCTCCTTCAATGCCCAGCGCCATAAACTGTCACACGACGACCTCGCACACCGTGGACCCGAACGCGGACTCGACCACGATTACCAGCAACAGCACGTGCCGGGGCTGATCGGGTCGGGACGAAGCCAAAAAATCGACGGGGGGTCTGGGGGGGATGGCACATCTCCCCCAGCTCTTTCGACTCGATCACGGCGTCAAAACCTCATAATCCACGTCATAGATCCCCGCAGTCGCTGGTGCGCTGCCGACGAAAAGCTCGAAGCTGACGGCATGCGAACCGTGGCCGACCGGGAATGTTTGGCGTGCCGTGCCTGTCAGATAGCTGTCATCGCTGAGAAGCTCGCCATTGTACGGGCAGCCGTTTGGCGTCATGGCGCCATCGACGACCGCGCAGGCCGCCCATTGGTTGCCCGGCGTGCTCGAGCTGCCGACCTCCAGGGTGACGTTTATAACGATCGTGCATGTCGCTTTCGGGCATTTGACCACATTGCTGTCGATGGTTGGCAGCGCGTAGGGCTGAGCGGTTACGCCGGAAAAGCCGCTATCGATCGTGCTGGAGAGCAGCTTGTGCGAGGATGTGCTGACCCGCACCGGCGATTGGCCTTTTGCCTCCGTGCCCGGCACGATGCCTGGGCGTGCATATCCCGCGTGTGGAAACGTGGCAATGGCTGCGGCTGCGAAGACGATGATGGCTGACAGATAAGGCATGTTGGCATTCCCCGTTGACTAATGGCGATTACCGCGGGATGCGGTCGCCTTGCGCGGCCTTTATTTGTCCGATGATCGGTGCGAGCAAGTCCGCGGCGGGTCATTTCACTTATTTTTAGATGTTTTCATAAGAAATCCGACGGCACGGCTGGATGCCCTGTTCAATGTAACAGCCGAGATGGCTTGGCACGGCACGGACGCCGCGCATGCCGGCCCCGCGGTGTTGATGGTCGATCTCGACCGCTTCAAGAAGGTCAACGATACGCTGGGCCACCCTGTCGGCGACGGGCTGTTGCGGCTCGTGGCCAAACGGCTGCGTTCGATGGTGCGCCAGCCCGACATTGTCGCGCGCCTGGGCGGCGATGAATTTGCGATGATCGTGTCTCCGGCGCCCGAGTCCGGTCACCTGGCTCGCCTGGCTAAGCGCATCGTCGATGTGATCGGCCGTCCCTACCTGGTGAACGGGCACCTGATCAACGTCGGCGCCAGCCTGGGCATTGCCGTCTGCCCGGTTGATGGGCGTGACTACGACCAGTTCCTGCGCAGCGCCGACCTGGCGCTGCTGGCGTCAAAAAACGCCGGGCGCAGCACCTGGACCTTCTTTGAGCCCGCCATGGATGCCTGCGCGCTCGCCCGCCGCGCCATGGAAATCGATTTGCGCCGCGCCCTGCCGCTGCGCGAATTCGAACTCTACTTCCAGCCCCAGGTTGATTTGGAGGCTGATGCCGTCGTCGGCTTCGAAGCACTGCTGCGCTGGCGCAATCCGGCGCGCGGCCTGGTCTCGCCGCTGGACTTTATTCCGCTCGCCGAAGAAATCGGCCTGATCGTGCCCATTGGCGAATGGGTCATCCAGGAAGCCTGCCGCGAGGCTACGCGCGGACCTGATCGCCGGCGAAATCGGCACAATTCTGTACGCCTCACGCCGCAATAACGCACGCGATGGCGTCACCGGCGGTCTGCTGTTCAGCAAGAACTGCTTCGCCCAAGTGCTCGAAGGACCACCGGACGCAGTGGAAGCCGCCTTCGAGCGCATCCAGTGCGACGAGCGGCATAGCGACGTGACCGTGCTCGAATCCGGGCCGATTGCGACACGCGATTTCCCGGACTGGTCCATGGCCTTTACAGGCGCCGCGACGCTGGACAATCCGCTGGCCGGCGTTGTGCTCGAGGGCGCATTCTCCGGCCAGACCAGCGCGGGCAACGATGTGCTCGATCTGCTGCGCGGCGTTGTCGTGCGCGAAACCGAGTGGCTGGCGCCGGTGTAGGATTGGCGTCCCGTACGGGATTCGAACCCGTGTTACCAACGTGAAAGGCTAGTGTCCTGGGCCTCTAGACGAACGGGACGTGGCCGGGGCTGTTAGACGCGCCCGGCAAAAGGGTCAAGGCAAGGAAGAACTAGGGGGACCGAGCCTTGGGCGGATCGGCGCGTGCGCCGATAGAATCCGCCCAAGCCCCACCACAGCCCCGCCTTCAATCAGGCCCACGCGGCGTCCTGCACGAAAAACCCCACGCTCTCGTGCCCGTTCCACGCCTCCGCCCGCACATGCCCGGCCAGATGCAGCAACCCCCCCGCTCGATCGGTCAACGCCTGCGCCAATGCGCCATCGCCTGCCCGGAACAGCAACGATTTCACCCGCGCGCCATCGCCCTCCACCATCGCGCGCACCGTATTGCCGTCATTGCCCAACCGATCAGCCCGCGCCACCCGCACGCCGGCCAGCACCACAACCGGCTCCTCATTGCCCGCACCAAACGGCGCCAGCCGCCCAAGCGCGCGCGCCAAAACCATCCCCACCCCGCGCGCCGCAACCACCGCCTCCACGTCCAGATGCACCCGTCGTGGCAAGTCCAGCACCGCCTCCAGCCGCCGGTGCAGAAACTCATGCACTGCCCCTTGCCGCGGCACGTGGAAGGAAAAGCCGGCGGCCATCGCATGCCCGCCCCCGCTCTCCAACAATCCCGCCTGCCGTGCGGCCAAAATGGCCGCCCCCAGGTCGATCCCCGCCACAGACCGCCCGGACCCGCGCACCAACGCCCCCGCCGAGCCCCCCACGCAAGCCGGCCGGTTGAACTGTTCGCGCAGCCGCCCGGCCACGATGCCAACGACGCCAGGATGCCACCCCTCCCCGCACACCAGCAGCACGGAATGGCCCTCGCCCATCTGCGCCTCGGCGGCCTGCATGGCCGCATCCAGCACGCCCGCTTGTACGGTCTGGCGTTGGCGGTTGACCGCATCCAGCCGCTCGGCCAGCCCGCGCGCCTCCAGCGCGTCTTCGCAAAGCAACAAGCGCAGGCCGAGATCGGCCTCGCTGATCCGCCCGCCCGCATTGATGCGCGGGCCGAGCGCGAAGCCGCAGGTCATCGCACTCGGCGTCCCGCGCGCCTCGGCCACCGCAAGCAGCGCGGCAATCCCAGGCCGCGCGCCGCCTGCCATGATCTTCAGCCCCTGGGTCACCAGCGCGCGGTTCAGCCCCGTCAGCGGCATCACGTCACACACGGTCGCCAACGCTACCAGGTCCAGCAGTGCGCGCAGGTCCGGCTCCGGCCGCGCAGCAAAGTGGCCGGAGCGGCGCAACTGGCGCAGCGTGGCGATTGCCGCCATGAAGGCCACGCCGGCCGCGCACAGATGCCGCAGGCCGGACGTATCATCCAGCCGGTTGGGGTTGACCGTTGCCAGCACCGGCGGCGGCGGCCCATCTGCCTTGTGGTGGTCCAGCACCACGATATCGACAGGCGCACCAATGGCGGCGAAGGCCTCGGCCGCCGCCGTGCCGCAATCCACGCACACGATCAGGCTGGCCCCGCGCGCCACAAGGCCAGCCAAAGCGGGGCCGTTCGGGCCGTAGCCCTCCCCCACGCGGTCGGGCACGTAGGGTAGCGCCGGGCAGCCGAGCCCGCGCAGGAACAGCGTCATCAGCGCGGCACTGCAGGCGCCGTCAACGTCGTAGTCGCCGAACACGGCCACGGTCTCACCCGCGATGACCGCGTCTGCCAGGCGGGCTGCGGCGACCTCCATGTCCAGCAGCAGCCCGGGGTCCGGCATCAGCGCGCGCAACGTGGGGGTCAGGAAATCGGCCGCGTCGTCCACACCCACGCCACGGGCGGACAGGATGCGCCCGACGATCTCCGGCACGCCCAGGCGCTGGGACAAGGCGAGGCCTATGCGGTCATCGGCGCTAGCGCGCAGGCGCCAGGCGCGGCCGGTCAGGCTTTGGCTGACGCCGAGCGCGTAGTCGCACGGCGCCAGGGCGCAATCCATCAAGTATGTTCTTTTTTGAAAAAAAGAACCAAAAAACTTTTATCTTTTGGCGCAAGTGTCGCCAAAACGCATGCGCCAACTTGCAAAAGTTTTTTGCTTCTTTTTTTCAAAAAAGAAGATCCTTTCTTTCTACCAAGCTGCCCAAGTTTTCGTAGCGAAATTATGCTGCGCCTCAATCGTCCGCACAGTACCACTCTTGCTGCGCATGACAATAGAATGCGTCACCGCCCCCGTCCCGAACAGCCGCACCCCGCGCAGCATCGCCCCCGAGGTCACGCCCGTCGCCGCAAACATCACGTCCCCTGCAGCCATTTCCTCGATCGTGAAAACATGATGCGGATCGGCAATGCCCATGGCCCGCGCGCGCTCTTCCTGCGCAGCGTCCTCGTAATTCAGCCTGCCCTGCATCTGCCCGCCCGTGCAACGCAGCGCGGCTGCGGCCAGCACACCCTCCGGCGCGCCACCGGTGCCGATGAACATGTCCACGCCAGCCTCCGGCAGCGTGGTGGCAATCGCCCCCGCCACGTCCCCGTCGGGCAGCATGACGATGCGCACGCCAGCCTCCCGGCACACGCGCACGATTTCGTCGTGCCGGGGCCGATCCAGCGTGCACACGACCAGGTCGGACACGTCGCACTTCTTGGCACGGGCCAGCGCACGCAGATTTTCGCCAAGCGGTGTATCCAGATGCACAAGCTCGGGCGGCAGCCCGCCGCCAATTGCAATCTTTTCCATGTAGCAATCGGGCGCGTGCAGGAATTTGCCCGCCTCCGCCAAGGCAACCACGGTCAGCGCATTCGGCCCGCCCTTGGCGGTCAGCGTCGTGCCCTCCAGCGGATCGACCGCGATGTCCATTGCCGGGCCGCCGCTGCCCACCTTCTCGCCGATATAGAGCATCGGCGCCTCGTCCATCTCGCCCTCGCCGATCACCACGGTACCGTCTATGGCCACCGTGTCGAAGGCGCGCCGCATGGCTTCAGTCGCCGCACCATCCGCCTCGATCTTGTTGCCGCGGCCCATCCATTTCGAGGCCGCCAGCGCCGCGGCTTCGGTAACGCGGACGAGGTCCAAAGCTAAATTACGATCGGAGGCTTGATATGGCATCGATATCTCCCAAGAGAAAGGCTGGGGGAGATGTGCCATCCCCCCCAGACCCCCCATCATTTTTTTCAGCCATGCTCAATTCTAATCATCGAGGGGCGTTCCAAAACAGACTCCAAACGCTCGATCCGATCGATCGCGTCCCGCATACGCAGCTCGCGCGTGTCGTGCGTCACCAGCACAATCGGCACCGCCTCACCGGGCGCGCGGCCATGCTGCAACATGCTTTCCAGCGAAACCCCCGAGTCGCGCAAGGCACCCGCGACATCCGCAATCACCCCCGGCTGATCGCGCACCATCAGCCGCAGGAAATACGCCCCCACATGATCCGCCATCGGCACGGCTGCGGCCGCAGACAGATGCGCGCTCTCCGCCCCCCAAACCGGCGCGCCTCGCTTACGTGCGATATCGACCAGATCGGCGACAACGGCGGACGCCGTCGGCCCCGCGCCAGCCCCGCGCCCCTCCAGCATCACGCGCCCGACGAAATCGCCTTCCGCCACCACGGCATTATACACCCCATCCACCCGCGCCAACGGCGAGCGTTCCGGCAACAGACACGGATGCACCCGGCTCTCAATGCCGGCCTCCGTGCGCCGCGCAATGCCCAGCAACTTGATGCGATAGCCAAGCTCGCGGGCAAACGCGATGTCCAGCGCGGTGACATGCGCAATCCCCTCGACATGCACATCATCAAACCGCACGCCGCGCCCGAACGCGAGTGCCGCCAGAATCGCCAGCTTGTGCGCCGCATCGATGCCATCTATGTCGAAGGACGGATCGGCCTCCGCGTAGCCGAGCGCCTGCGCTTCGGCCAGAACGTCCGCAAATTCGCGCCCGCGCTCGGCCATGCTGGTCAAAATGAAATTGCACGTGCCGTTCAGGATGCCCGCGACACGGCGGATCTGATTGCCGGCCAGGCCTTCGCGCAGGGTCTTGATGATCGGAATGCCGCCAGCGACGGCAGCCTCATAGGCCAGGCCTGCCCCGCTGCGTTCCGCGGCAGCGGCGAGTTCGCTGCCGTGGTGTGCGAGCAGCGCCTTATTGGCAGTGACCACGTGCTTGCCGGCGTCCAGCGCCGCGAGAACCAGCGCGCGCGCCGGGTCTTCGCTGCCGCCGATCAATTCGACGACCACGTCCACGTCCGAATCGGTCGCAAGGCTGAGCGGATCGTTGTGCCAGCGCATTGCGCCAAGCGGCAGCCCGCGATCGCGCGCACGATCACGCGCGGAAATCGCGGTGACCTGGATCGGCCGCCCCGCCCGCGCCGCAATCACCGCCTGATTGTCGTGCAGCATGCGAAGCACGCCGCCGCCCACCGTCCCCAGCCCAGCAACACCCACCCTAAATAGCGACGGGGTTTGGGGGTAGGCACTCCCCCCAATCTTTTGCCTTTCCTTCACTGCGCTGCAACTTGGTTTTCACTTCCCAAAAAAGCCCGAATATTCCGTATCGCCTGCCTAAGCCGGTGCGTATTCTCCACCAGCCCAATGCGCACGTGCGTATCGCCATGCTCGCCAAACCCCAGCCCCGGCGCCACGGCGACCTGAGCGCGTTCCAATAGCAGCTTGGAAAACGCCACACTGCCCAGATGCGCGTAGCGCGGCGGAATAGGCGCCCAGGCGAACATCGAGCCTTCCGGGCTCGGCACCGCCCAGCCGGCCTGCGCCAGGCCGCGGATCAGCACGTCCCGCCGTTCCTTGTACAGTGCGCGCATCTCCGCCACGCAATCCTGCTGTCCGTTCAGCGCGCAAACGGCCGCGACCTGGATCGGCGTGAACGCGCCATAATCGAGGTAGGATTTCATGCGCGCCAACGCCGAAATCAGCCGCGCATTGCCGGCGGCAAACCCGATGCGCCAGCCCGGCATGGAATAGGTTTTCGACATCGACGTGAATTCGACAGCGATGTCCCGCGCCCCGTCAATCTGCAGGATGGATGGTGGCACGCGATCACCAAAATATATCTCGGCATACGCCAGATCCGACAATACCCAGATGTCGTGGCGTTTGGCGAAAGCCACGATCCGCGCATAGAAATCCAGGTCAGCCAGCCAGGCGGTCGGATTGCTGGGAAAGTTCACGATCAGCGCGGTAGGTTTGGGCACCGAGTGGCGAACCGCGCGTTCGAGTGCGTCCAGCATGTCGGGACCAGGTTCGGCCGGAACGCTGCGCACGGAGGCGCCGGCGATGATGAAGCCGAACTGATGGATCGGATAGGACGGGTTGGGCACCAGGATCGTGTCGCCAGGGCTTGTGATGGCAGACGCCAAATTGGCCAGCCCTTCCTTGGACCCCAGCGTGGCTATCACCTCGGTTTCCGGGTCCAGCGCAACCTCGAAGCGGCGCTTGTAATACCCGGCCAGAGCGCGGCGCAGGCCCGGAATGCCGCGGCTGGTGGAATAGCGATGCGTGCGCGGATCCTGCACGGTTTCGACCAGCTTGGCGACGATATGCGGTGGCGTCGGGCTGTCGGGATTGCCCATGCCAAGATCGATGATGTCCTGACCGGCGGCGCGTGCGCGCGCTTTCGCCGCGTTGACTTCGGCGAAAACGTAGGGGGGCAGACGTCTTATGCGGTGGAATTCGTCCTGCATCACGGGCCTTCGCAAAAAGGAAGTTCTTCTTTTTTGAAAAAAAGAAACAAAAAACTTTTGTCGGTTTGTCGAGTGGCTGTGACAACGCGTACGCGAACGAGTAAAAGCTTTTGGTTCTTTTTTTCAAAAAAGAACAAACCTTGCCTAAGGCACGTCCCGAACCGCCGCCCCCCGCCCGAACGCCGTGGCCGCAACATGTATCGCCTGCCCCGGCACGCGCTGCGCCTCAAGCGCCGCCGCCACCGCTTGCGCTCGCTTCAGCGCCAGGTCCAGTGCCGCCTCCTGCGCCGCGGGCGAGTCCGATTGCGCATCGCCATGGCCCTCGACCTCTATGCTGCCGCGCCCGCGATGGGCGGCGGCATCCTTGATGGTAATCGTCTGCGAGGTGTCCAGCACCGCGTCCGTCGGGCGGAAAAAGATCGCGCTGCCCTGCGCGCCCGCCTGCCTGGGGGGCAGCGGCGGCGCAGGCGTCGGCGCGGGAAGGGCTGGAATGCCCTCGAAGGTCGCGGGCGCCGGTGGTGCGTCGGGCACATTCGGCAGGTTGGCCTCATCAGCCGGCACACCCGCAATCACCAAAGGCGCGCCAGGTGGCGGGCCACCATCGGCAGGCGCTGCGTTCGGCTGGGGCGGAGGCGGCTCGGCGGCCGGCAAGGTGGCGTTGGCGGTCGTTCCCTCGGTGCCAGGCGCGGGCGGTGGTAAGGGCGGGGGCGGCGCCGGCACCGCGGCCACCACGATCGGGTTGTGCGTGGCCTGGCGCTCGGTGTCATCGCGCTCCTGCGCCAACTGGGTCTGGATGGTGTCGCGAAGATTGGTGCTCGGCAGCACGGGCTTGGGCGGGATGCTGTAGATGTGCGGGTAGGGCTGATCGGCACCAGGCGGCGGCGGGCGGTCCGCCGCAATCGCCCCGCCTTGCAGGTCGTGCCACCAGGCGACGGGCGTCAGAATGGGGTTCTGCGCGCACCCGCCAACGGCCAATGCCAAGGCCAACCCTGCGGGCATCGCTGCCAGACGCGCGGCGGTGCGCCGCTTGCCTTGAACGCACGCCGGCCGGGGCCTACCCTTCGGCGGTCTGTTTTGCGCGCCCATGCGCGTGCCGAACTCACCCATCACAACAACCGCTCCCCGAGCCGTCCGCCTGATCTAGCGGGGCCCGGCTCAGGCGGAAAGGACGTCCGTATCCATGGCCGACAGCCCGATCCCCGAACCCGCGTTTAAATTGCCCGATCCGGAGGTGCTCGGCCGCTCGATGGCCAGCATCGCCGAGCGTTCCGGCCGCCTGGTCGCGGACTGGGTCGAACGCCAGGCCCACGCGCCGGGTGCGGCCAGCGCAGATCCACTCAACATCGGCAGCGCGTTTCTGGAAATGACCGCGCGCATGATGGCCAACCCCGCGCAGGTCATGCAGGCCCAGCTCGGTTTCTGGCAGGATTACCTGACGTTGTGGCAGAACACGACCAGGCGCATGATGGGCATGGACAGTCCCGCGCCGGTGATCCGCGCCGAGGCAAAGGACAAGCGTTTTCGCGACGAATCCTGGCAGCAGAGCGAGATTTTCGACTTCATCAAGCAGAGCTACCTGCTCTCGGCGCGTTACGTGCAGGATGTCGTCAAACGCGTGGACGGGCTGGATCCCAAGACCGCGCGCAAGGTCGATTTCTACACGCGCCAGTTCGTGGACGCAATGAGCCCGTCCAATTTTCTGCTGACCAACCCGGAAGTGTTGCGCAAGACGGCAGAGACCGGCGGCGAGAACCTGCTGCGCGGCCTGAACAACTTGCTGAGCGACCTCGAGCGCGGGCGCGGCAAATGGACGGTCAAGATGACCGACATGGACGCCTTCCGCGTGGGCGAGAATATCGGCATCTCGCCCGGGCGCGTGGTGTTCCAGAACGCGCTGATGCAACTGATCCAGTACTCGCCGAGCACAGAGACGGTGCTCAAGCGTCCGCTGCTGATCCTGCCGCCCTGGATAAACAAGTTCTACATCCTGGATCTGCGGCCGAAGAATTCCTTCGTGCGCTATGCGGTCAGCCAAGGCCACACCGTATTCATGGTCAGCTGGGTCAATCCGGACGAGCACCTGGGTGATGCGGGCTTCGAGGATTACATGAAGAGCGGCGTGCTGGCCGCACTTGATGCGATCGAAGCCGCAACCGGCGAGCGTCAGGTCAACGCCATCGGCTATTGCCTGGGCGGCACGCTGCTGGGCACAACGTTGGCGTGGATGGCCAAGAAGCACGACGATCGCATTGCCTCAGCCACGTTCTTCGTCTCCATGCTGGATTTCGCCGAAGCCGGCGAATTGGGCGTGTTCATCGACGAGGAACAGCTGACCGCGCTGGAAGGCAAGATGAAGGAGCACGGCTATCTGGAGGGGTCGGACATGGCGACCACCTTCAACATGCTGCGCGCCAACGACCTGATCTGGTCTTTTGTCGTCAACAATTATCTGCTCGGCAACGAGCCGTTTCCGTTCGACCTGCTGTACTGGAATTCGGACGCAACGCGCATGCCGGCGCGGATGCATTCGTTCTATCTCCGCCACATGTATCAGCAGAACCTGCTGGCCGAGCCGGGCGGGATTATGTTGGAGGGCGAGGCGCTCGATCTGGGCGCGGTGCAGGTGCCGGCGTATTTCCTTTCTACGCGTGAGGATCACATAGCACCGTGGCGCAGCACCTATCGCGGCGCCAAGCTGCTGGGCGGGCATAACCGTTTTGTGCTGGCCGCGTCGGGGCACATTGCGGGCGTGGTCAATCCGCCAGATGGCGGGAAGTATAATCACTGGACCAATGACGCGCTGCCCGAGACTGCACAAGGCTGGCTGGAGAGTGCGGCTGAAATGGCCGGCTCGTGGTGGCCGGACTGGAATCGCTGGGTGACCGCGCACGCGGGCGCGCGGGTGCCGGCGCGCGTGCCGGCGGAGGGTGTCGAGGCGGCGCCGGGCTCGTATGTGAAGGTGCGCGCGGTTTAAGCAGCAGGGACAGAGCGGGTGAAGATTGGGGGAGATGTGGCTGACGTATACGTCAGCCCCCCAGACCCCCCGTCATCATTCAAGGTTGAAACGGCCTTAGGCCGCGCTGCGATCCGCACCGGCCAGGGCCAGCAGCGCCTCCGGACCAATACGCGTGCAATAATCACCAAAGCCCTCGCCCTCGGCACCATCGCGTGCCCAACCTGCGAACCACGGCTCGAAACTGCTGATCACCGCGGCATGCGGCACCTTTTCCAAAATCTTGAAGCTCAGCCGCGTGCCCTCGAAATCGCCCCCGACATAAAGCGCGTAGAACCCGGGCATACGGCCAACGATACCGATATCACCCGCGTAAGTGCGCGTGCAGCCATTCGGGCAGCCCGTGACACGCACGCTGACGCGCCGCTGCGACAGCCCATATTTCGCCAGCAAAGCATCAATGCCGCCGACGATTTCGGGATGCATGCGCTCGGCCTCCGTCAACGCCAGGCCGCAGGTCGGCAGGGCGGGGCAGGACAGCGCATACTGCGCCATCGGAGTCATGTCCTCGGCCAGTGTCACGCCATGCGCGCGCAGCACATCCTCAATTGCACCACGATCCGCCGGCGCAATATCGGTCAGCAATACATCCTGTTGCGGCGTCAGCGTAAAGCCTGGCGAAAACTGTTGCGCAATCTTGCGGAACGCGGTGCGCAACGCGGCGCCACCCTGAAAATCGGCAATCCGCCCCGCCGCGACTGGCACGCCCAACCACCACTTGCCGTCGCCCTGTTCGTGCCAGCCGAGCAGATCGGGCACCTCCAGCTTCAACGGCGGCGGCGCAGCCAGAGGCGCGCCGAAGTAGCGCGCCAGCGTTTCGGCAATCCACGGCAGCCCGTGATCGTCCACCACATATTTCAGCCGCGCGCGCCGGCGATTGCCGCGATCGCCATAATCGCGCTGGAGCATGATGACGGCATCGACCATGCGCACCATCTCATCGGGCTGCACGAAGGCAACCGGGGTCGCCAGGCGCGGATAGGTGGACGCGTTATTGTGCGTCATGCCCAGGCCGCCGCCGATCGCAACCGTGTAGCCGCTCAGCGTCTCACCCTCGAACTGCGCAATCAGGCCAAGGTCGTTGGTCAGCACGTCAATCGTGTTGTCGTATGCCGCAGTAATGCCGACCTTGAATTTGCGAGGCAGATAGGTGGGGCCGTAGAGCGGCTCTTCCTCGCTCGTCCTCGGGTCGGGTGCCGCGTCCAGAAAGATCTCGTAGTATGCGTGCGATTTGGGCTTTAGGTGTTCGGACAGCATGCGCGCATCGGCGATGATGCGCGCGTGGCGTGCGTCGCGCCGCGGCGTGGGCGACGCCATGATGTTGCGTACTACGTCGCCACAGGCGGACATGGTGGTCAGCATGGTATGATTGACGTCGGCGATGGCCGCCTTGAGGTCGCCCTTGAGGATGCCGTGAAACTGGATGCCCTGGCGCGTGGTGATGCGGATGGTGTGATTGGCGTGATCGTCCGCCAGCCGATCGAGTGCAAGATATTGTGCGGAAGTCAGCAGCCCGCCCGGCATGCGAACGCGCAGCATGAACTGGTATTCTTTTTCGATGCCGTGCTGCTTGCGCTCTGTCGCCGTGTCGCGATCGAACTGTTCATAACTGCCGTGAAACTTCAGCAGCTGATAGGTATCTTCGGTAACCTGAATCCCGCCCGCGGCCAGCTCCTCAGCCACATCTCCTCTTAGATGGTTGCTGTTTATCTTGAGCGTTTCAACCGAGCTAAGCTTCGCCATATGTCAACCTAACAGACAAAAGTTCTTTGGTTCTTTCTTTCAAGAAAGAACAACCTTACCTCGTTTGCACATGCCGCTCGTCCCACTATGGCTGAACAGAACGCCCCAGCGATCGCCGAGCCACTGGTAGAAGCGGATAGGCCCCTCGGTGCTGTCCTGTTCGAAATCGGGCGCGGTCTGTCCCAGTTGCAAGGCCATGGCTCGAGTCCCCAATGGGTGGTGCGCCTCACATATAACGCACAGAAGTGCGTATTAACCCCAATACCCGCGCAAGTTTGCGGGGTCTGCCCGTCAGATCGAAAAGCTGATAGGCTCGGCGAGTGGGCGGGTCATGCCGGCCGCTTCGGCGCGGCGGACCATGTCTTCCAGGGTCAAGCCCTGCAGCCGCCTGGCGAGTTCGGTGTCCAGGTCCTGCCAGAGCGGGTCCACGACCTGAGCCTGCAACGGTCCGCTCGGGCCGTCCTCCGCATGGCCGCTATCGTCGGCGATAGCGGTGCGGACCACGTCATCGAGGTGGACGTCCCGCCTGGGACGCCCCAACCGGTAGCCGCCGCGCGGGCCGCGGATGCTCTCCAGCAACCCGGAGCGTGACAGCGTCTGCAGCAGCGGCTCTATCCCGCGCCGCGCCAAGCCGGCGCGCTCGGCGATGTCGGCCGCACTGACCGTGCTTGTGCGCCCGGCGTGGAAGGCCACGTCAAGCATAATAAGAACAGCCAGCATGCCGCGGTCCCGGCGCAGGATCATGGCCGAGGTCCGGTTTTGGGGGGTAACGCAGCGCCTGCGTTCTGTGCCATCGACTCCATGATAAACCACCGCCGTCCGAGACAATTTGCCCCCAGGGTGCCGCCCATGTCCAACCGAATTCCACACAAGGACGACGTGCCATTCACCGCCGCCCCGCGCGGCCGCATCTACGACAGCGTGCTGCAGACCGTCGGCGGCACGCCCATGGTGCGCTTGCCGCGCCTGGCCGCCGAGGAAGGCTTCGTGGCGGACCTCGCCCTCAAGCTCGAGTTCTTCAATCCTTTGGGATCGGTCAAGGACCGCATCGGCCTTGGCATGATCGATGCGGCCGAGCGTGCGGGCGAGATCACGCCTGGGCGCACGATCCTGGTCGAACCCACCAGCGGCAACACCGGCATCGCACTTGCCTTCGTCGCCGCCGCGCGCGGCTACCGGCTGATCGTGACCATGCCAGAGAGTGCCTCCATCGAGCGGCGGCGCATGCTGCGCATCATGGACGCGCAGGTCGAGCTCACGCCACAGAAGCTGGGCATGGCAGGCGCGATCGCCCGCGCACGTGACATCCTGGCCGCCACGCCTGACGCCTGGATGCCGCGCCAGTTCGACAACCCCGCCAACGCGGACATTCACGAGGCGACCACGGCCGAGGAGATTTGGGCCGATACCGAGGGCCTCGTCGACATGGTGATAGCCGGCGTGGGCACCGGCGGCACGCTGACCGGCATCGGCCGCGCGCTTCGGCCGCGCCGTCCTGGCCTGCTCATGATCGGCGTCGAGCCCTCCGAAAGTGCGGTGCTCTCCGGCGATGAGCCTGGCCCTCACGGCATACAGGGCATCGGCCCAGGCTTCGTGCCAGGCGTCCTGGAGACGGGTCAGATCGACCGGCTGATCACGGTCTCCGAACGCGAGGCGCTGGCCGCTGCGCGCCGTTGCGCGCGCGTCGAGGGTTTGCCCGTGGGCATTTCCTCGGGTGCGATGCTGCACGTCGCCATGGGCCTGGCGCGCGCGCCCGAAAATGCAGGCAAGCTGATCGTGGGCATCGCACCCTCCTTTGCAGAGCGGTATCTGTCCACCTCCCTGTTTACGGGCCTGGGATGACGCGGCCCGGCTACCCGTACGTGCAGCGCATCACCACGCGCTGGATGGATAATGACGTGTATGGGCACGTCAACAATGTGGTCTATTACAGCTATTTCGATACCGTGATAAACACCTGGCTGATCGAGCACGCGGGACTTGATATTCACGCCGGCTCGCAAATCGGGCTGTGCGCAGAATCGCATTGCCGATTTTTGGCGCCGCTGGCGTTTCCCGATGTCGTGGAGGCGGGGCTGCGCGTGGAGAAATTGGGCAATTCCAGCGTGCGCTACGGCATGGGGCTGTTCACCACGGGGGTGGATGCGCCAGCGGCGGAGGGGTGGTTCGTGCATGTGTTCGTCGATCGAGTGACGCGGAAGGCGCTGCCGATTGGGGCGGAGATGCGGG
Source organism: Acetobacteraceae bacterium (assembly GCA_965276755.1). Classification (GTDB taxonomy): domain Bacteria; phylum Pseudomonadota; class Alphaproteobacteria; order Acetobacterales; family Acetobacteraceae; genus CAJCIS01. Next base: position 110,423 of record OZ255625.1, on the reverse strand, counting down.
CGGCGCTAGAAGGGTTGTTCTTTTTTGAAAAAAAGAACCAAAAAACTTTTGTCAGTTGAGGTACGTGGTGGGGCAATGTGCGCGCTAACAAGTAAAAGTTTTTTGCTTCTTTTTTTCAAAAAAGAAGGCCTTCCTTCTTGAAGACCCGTGCCGCCGTTCTGACCCAAATGGGCCTGCCCCGCCCCTACGCGCAATCCCGCCCGCTGCACATCCGGGACATAGACCTGCAACCGCCCGGCCCAGGCGAAATGCTGGTGCGCGTCACCGCCGCCGGCTTATGCCATTCCGATTTGTCCGTGATCGATGGCACACGGCCGCGACCAATGCCGATGGTGCTGGGACACGAGGCGGCAGGCATCGTCGAAACATTGGGGCCGGGAACGGCGGGATTTACGCCAGGCGATTGCGTCGTGTTCGCCTTCGTGCCCAGTTGCGGCACGTGCCTGCCCTGCGCCGAAGGCCGGCCCGCCTTGTGCGAACCGGGTGCTGCGGCCAATGGCGCGGGCACGCTGCTGACCGGCAGCCGGCGCTGGTGCGATTCCCCCGAGGGGCCAACCTACCATCACCTTGGCGTTTCAGGTTTTGCCGAACGCACCGTCGTCAGCACGCGCTCGGCCGTGAGAATCGACGGGCCCATAGCGCCCGACATTGCCGCGCTGTTCGGCTGCGCGGTGATGACCGGGGCAGGTGCCGTCATCAATACGGCGCGCGTGCCTCCGGGCGCATCAATCGTGGTGTTTGGCCTGGGTGGCGTGGGCTTGGCCGCGGTGCTCGGCGCAGTCGCCTCGGGCGCTTATCCGATCGTCGTGGTCGATACGCTGGCGGAAAAATTGGATTTGGCAATCTCGCTAGGGGCCACGCACGCGGTGCGCGCCGGTGAAAATGCCGTGGCGGAGATTCGTGCCGCCACGCAGGGAGGGGCGGAATTCGCCTTTGAATCCGTGGGCAGCGAGGCGGTGCTCGCACAGGCCTACGCGGCGACGCGGCGTGGCGGAATGACGGTGGCCACCGGTCTGCCCCATCCCTCCCGGCAATTTGCCGTGCCGGCGGTCAGCCTTGTGGCAGAGGAGCGCACGGTGCGTGGCAGCTATATGGGTTCGGCCGTGCCTTTGCGCGACTTGCCGCGTTTCGTCGCACTTTATCGGGCGGGCAGACTGGCGGTGGATCGGCTGCTGACGCACCGGCTGAGTCTGGATGAGATCAACGATGGGTTTGATCGGCTGGCGGAAGGTAAAGCCGTGAGGCAGATAATCCTGTTTCCGACAGGTTGACGTCACGAGCCTGGAACCGCAATGTGCCATCCCCCTCAGACCCCCCGTCTTTAGTTGGGACAAGGTCTAAATGAATGACGGGGGGTTTGGGGGGGATGGCACATCTCCCCCAATCTTTCGCTCCTTGATCATGTGTCAGTTTCAACGCCGGTGGGTATTAAGGCACCGCGTAATCGTCAGGCGTGTGTGGAAGATGGCATTGCCACCGGCGCAAACGCCCAGAAAGCCTGGCGCGCCAGCGCCTGCGCGTCCTGGTAGGTTTTGCAGATCAGCCCGTCAGCACGCCCGACACGCGCATCGGCAGCGACGAACTGCCAGCCGGCATGATCGCGCAGCGCCACAGCGGCGCCGAGAAAGATGCCGTTGACTTCGACGATTTTCGATTTCTGCATTGTTGGGCTATTTCTCAGACTTTTCTTTGCGCGCGGTAACCAGGGGTCTCAACCTGCGCGCTTTATCTTACGGAGTGCTTAAATGTGGCGGCGGGTCGCCTGACCAAGGGTGTGCACGGTTCTGTGTTTCGGCTCCAGTGACATGTTCATGGCTACCACCGGCGGTGCCGCCTAGCAGCGTCAGCACCGGGCCGCCGCTGGCCCAGGCGCCTGCCTGATCGGCCAGGTCGCTCAGCGTGCCGCGCAGCACGCGCGCGTGGTCGGTCCCGCCTGCTTCGATCAGGACCGCTTGCATGGCGGGGTCAAAGCCCGCTTGGGCGAGTTCGTCGCGCAGCCGCGGCAGAGTGGCCAGGCCCATGTAGATGGCCAGAGTCACGCCCGGGCGCAGCAGGCCCGCGTAATCGATGCCCAAGTCGGTCGCCTGACCGGGACGGCGTCGATGCGCGGTGACGAAGGTGACTGCATGGGCGTGGTCGCGATGGGTCAGCGGAATGCCGGCGCTGGCCGCACATGCCAGTGCCGCGGTGATGCCCGGAGTAACCGCACAGGCGATGCCGGCGTCCTGCATGGCCTCGATCTCTTCTCCGCCCCTGCCAAAGATGAAGGGGTCGCCGCCCTTGAGGCGGACGACGCGCTTTCCTTCGCGGGCGAGCCGTATGAGCAGAGCATTGATCTCGGCCTGCGGCATGGTGGGCCCACCAGCGGATTTGCCGACATCGATGCGGGTGGCGTCCCGGCGGGCCAGTTCCAGCACTTCGGCGGTGCCCAGCCGGTCGTGGACGATCACGTCCGCCTCGCCCAACAGGCGCAGGGCGCGCAGGCTGACGAGGTCCGCCGCCCCCGGGCCGGCGCCGACGAGATGGACGAAGCCCTCTGCCGCGCCTGGCGCGCGGAGTTCGGCGCGCCAGGCGGCTTCTGCCGCGTCTTCGTCGCCGGCCAGCGCGAGATCGGCGGTGCGGCCGGAAAGGATACGTTCGAGCACCCGGCGGCGGGCGTTGACATCGGGCAGGGCGGCGCGGGTTTCTTCCTGGAGGCGGCCGGCTAGCGCGGCCAGTTGGCCCCAGGCGGGGGGAATCAGCGCCTCGATCTTCTGGCGCAGCATGCGCGCCAGGATGGGCGCGGTGCCGCCGGTGGCGACTGCAATCGTCAGCGGCGCGCGATTGATGACGCTCGGGGTGGAGAAGCTGCTGAGTTCCGGGCGGTCGACCACGTTGATGGGGATACCGAGGCGCTGGGCCTCGGCGGAGAGTGCGCGCAGGTCGGGCTCGGGGGCGCCGGAGGCGGCGGCGAGCGCGCACCCGGGCAGCGTGGCGGGGTCGAATGCGGTGGCGCGTTCGATGCGGGCGCCCGCGCTCGCATAGGTGGCAGCGCGGCGGTCGGCGGCTTCATCCGCGCCGAGGATGAGGACGCGGCGGTTGGTGAGGTCGAGGAAGATGGGGATGGCTGGCATGGATTAGGCAAGAACTGGGTGGGGCGTGCCGCCCCCCCCAGACCCCCGTCATTATTTATAACGAGGTCCTACAATCGACGGGGGGTCTGGGGGGGATGGCACATCTCCCCCAGCCTTACTCTGAGAGTCAATCTTTCTGCAGGTAGGCATTAGATCTGCCAAATCTGCTCGCCGCCTTCACCACGGGCAATGAAGCCGGCGCTGCCGACGGGCTCGACGCGGCCATCGGTGAGAAACGTAATACCAACTCCGTCCCGACCAGGCACCTTGGCCAGTGTGCGTGCGCCATCGGCCGTGCGCGCGACGATCACGCCCCATTTCGCCGACCCGTCTCGTTCGTAAAGCACGGTGTAGGTCTCCATCGTTGCCGGACCCTGATAGTCTTCCAGCACATGCGGGATCGGCCCACGCGCACGGTCCGCTTCGTCCTGGAAATCAAACGCACGCGGGAAGTGTGCTGCCGTGCTCGGCACCCGGCCGATAATGATCGTGTGGTTATGCGTGGCGAACCCGCCATTGGCGAACAGCAGGCCGTAACGTCCATTCTCGCGCAGCCGGAGCACCATGCTGACCACCGCGTGGCTCATGTAATTGCCGATCGGGCCACCACCGAAAGTGAGCCCACCGAACACGGTCGCGGGCTTGTCCAAAGGCCAGCCGAGCACGCGCCGCGCCATTTTCGGTACGCAAGGAAAGCAGCTGTACAGCTCGACATGATCCAGATCGGCGGTCGTCAGGCCGTTCAGCGCGAGGCAATGGCGAATCGAAACGTCCATGCTGGGCGAACGATCGTAGCGATCCCGGCCCAGCGGGTCTTCCGGCTCGTGCGCCGCCGCACCCAGGCCGACATGGACGATGTGCGCGTCGGCCACGCCGCGCCGCCTGGCCTCTGCCAGGCTGGTGACGATGAAGCCCGCGCCCTGATTGACCGAGGAATTGGCAACCATCAGCTTGGTGTAAGGAAAAGCGATCAGTCGGTTATCGGCCGAGGGCGTTCTGATCCGCTCCGCCGTGGCAGGCTTGTGTATCCACGCGCTCGGATTGGCATCGGCCACTTCGGAAAACAGCGACCAGATCGCGGCACTCTCGTTCTGCGCCTCGTCCAGGGACTGGCCGTAGGCGGCGCGCCCGGCATTCTCGTAGAGCGGATAGACATCAACAGGCGCAGTCAGGCCGTAACGCTGACGGAAATTGTGCGTCCTGTGTGTGGAGGCCGCGCGTGTTGCGTTGTGATCGGAAACTTCGTTGCCCTGAGCCGCGGCGGCCCTGTGTGCCGCGGTGCGCAGCGCCTCGCCGCCGGCGATCGCGGCTATTTTAATCTGGCCGCTAGCAATGCGATTCGCTGCTTCGTTGAGCAGCAGGATTGGGCTGTCCCCGCTGGGGATTTGCGTCTTCTCGCAAATGGCGTGTGTTGCGCCGATGCGCTCCGCCAGCCGGCCCGAGAGATCGCCTTGCTGGCGAAAGGAAATCTGGTCGACAATTGCCAGCATGTCGAGCCGCGCGAGCCAACCGCCGCCGGCATCTTCGTCGGCTTGGCGCAGCGCCGCTTCCATGAGCGCAAGCGGCTCCAGCCCGACCTGGGGGTCGGCCGGCTTGTCATTGACCTGGCCGACGCCGACGATCACCGGCGTATGTTCAGCATCCATGTTCGGCTCCCCGGGTAACACGCAGCACTTCCCCGCCGCGCCTTCAGCCGAGAGGCTCCAGCGCGTGCAGCCCTACATTGGCAAGCACACCCGTATGGATATCGAACTGCATGCCGTACAGGCTGAGGCGGTTTTCATGTACAGCTTCGGCAATCCAGGGAAATGTCAGAAGATTGGCAAGCGAGGCGCGCACGACACCCATTTCGCACTCTGCAAGTATCTCCTCGAGATTTTGGAAGGGGCGCCGGTTCGTCGGTAGGGCAGCGGACGCCGCTTGCATCCAGGGAGCAACGAAATCCGCGGCCTCGGGCGGCGCGCCTTCCACCATGGCGCGCACGCCACCGCATTGCGCGTGGCCCAGGACGACGATGCGGCAGACGCGCAGGACGCGCACGCCGAATTCCAATGCCGCACTGGTGCCATGGCACCCGCCGTCTGGCGAATAGGGCGGTACGAGGCCGGCGACGTTGCGGATGACGAAGAGCTCGCCCGGCGCCGCGTCGAAGACGGTTGTAGGGTCCACGCGCGAGTCCGAGCAGGAGACGACAAGTGTCTGCGGGCTTTGGCCTTCCAGCGAGAGCGCCTGGTAGCGCGCCCGGTCGGCGGGCCAGGTTTCAGCGCGGAAGCGGCGGTAGCCAGCGAGCAGGCGATCCAAGGAAGGTCCTAAATAAAGACGGGGGGTCTGGGGGGCTTGGGCGGCGAGAGGCGGCGCATGCGCCGCCCCGCCCAAGGCACATCTCCCCCAGCTTTTTTTGCTGGCTAATAACTCTCCGCAAACACGGTCGCCGCCTGCACGTCCGAATAGGTCCGCAACGCCGGCTTGAGCGTCTCGCTCTGGAAGAACGGCAATTGGTCGGTGATGTGCGGCGAATTCGGCCGGGACGCATTACCATAGGTCAGCAGCGTCCCGCCCGTAGCACCGGTGGGCGTGAATTCGATCACCTGCACGTAGCCATCGCCACCATAGGAGATGAATTGGTTGAGCGCGCCGACATAGATCGGGTTGACCACGCGGATGGGGCCAAAATTATCGTCCGCACCGCTTAATGGCGAGTCGCTCAGGAATGGTAAGACGAGGGTCTGATCTGCGCCCGCACGCGTGACGAGCGTTGTCTTGTGCGCGCCGCCCCAGGAAACCGCGGCGCCCCCTTGGCTTGCAAAAGTGGACGCCACCACGCCGTATGCGTGATCGAGATCGACCAGCAATTGCGCGTTGTTGGAAGGGTCCAGACCCGATGGCGTGGTAATGGGGTTGGCCGGATCCCATGGCGTGCGGAAGCGCGGGTGCGGCGAATAGAAACTGTCGCTGGTGTCCGCACTGATCTTGCCGGCAACGACATCGGCGACAACCTCGTTCCACCACTCCTCGAACAGCACGCCGCCGACGTCGGTGTAATTGGCCGTGTGCAGCCAACTTGTAAGAATGGTAGAGGCCTGGCCCGCAACGGTGTCGCCGCCTTGTGCCGCAGCATTTGCAATCGTCAGCAGGTCTGGCAGCACGCGGTCTGCCAGCAGCATCTCGTTGCTCATTTTGGCGGCGAGCACCTCAGCGGTGGAAAAGGCATGGTTCTGCGTCAGGAACAACGCGCCGTGTTGCGGGCGGAAATCCATGAAATTGGGCGCGACGTAGCTCGGGTAATTGGCCGGATTAAGGCTTGCCGGTTGCGGAATTGCGCTTGTCCAGGGCGGGTTGTTACTGTTGCCCACCCAGCCGCCGGGCGGGTTCGTCACTTGCGGCAGTTGCGCGAAGGTGAAGGTCTTGGTCCAAAGGTTGGCAGAGGACGTGCCGTCCTGGATGGTGTTGTAGTCGCTATAGGGCGTGCCGGGGGTACGCACAGGCTGCTGGCCGCCGAAAAGATAGAAAGCATTGCCGCCGCGATCGGCATAAATCGTGTTAAAGAACGGCATCTGCAGCATCGATTCCGCGGCCTTGAACTGCGTCAGGTTCTGCGACTGGATCATGTTCCAATACTGGGTCACCAGCGAAGGCTGGTTCAGCCCCGGCACGCGCAAAGCCAGTGCCTGGGTGCGCGCACTGTTGAAAGCGACCACAGGCCCGTGGATGGAAGCGTAGATGTCGAGCGTTTGCGAGGTCAGGCTGCCATTGGCTTGCAGCACCTTGACGGTCTGCTGCGTGTGCTGGAGTGGCAGGTAGGTGCCGTTGAAGAGGTATTTTGTGCCCGAGGGATCCAGCGTTAATTGAAATAGATCCGCGTTCTGGATCGTGTTGTTGGTATGTGTCCAGCCGAGGTAATCATTGAAGCCGATACCAATGAAAGGCCCGCCGATGAAGGTGACACCGCTGGCATTCAACGTAGGCGATTGCGGGTTACCGACAACCAGGTTGGCTTCGATCCATTGATAAACGCCGAAATTCTGATTGGCATCGCTATCGCTGACGGGCTGGTTGTTGCCCCAGGGCAGATGCGGGTTGCCCATCAGGATTGCGTTGCCATCGCTTGATTTGGCCGGTGTCAGCGCCCAGCCATTGCTGCCCTCGGGGCGATGGATCGAGCGCAGCTTGCGGGCCCGGTTCAGTCCGCCGGCCTGCCAGGCGGCAATCAGGCTTGGGTCGCCATCCTGTTCGGGCAGGAAAGTGTACCAGATCGTGTTGAGCTCACCTGCGGTGATGTCGCCCGGCATGACGGGCAGGATCGGCTTCAGCGCGGGCAGGATGTCGCTGGGGTGCGTGGCGGCGTATTCGTTGACGCCATCGCAGAAGGCCTGCAGCACCGTCTGCTGGAAGGACCCGCCCTGCGCAACCCAGGCGGCAGCACGGGCGGGAATGCCGTAGGTGCGAACCCGCTCGTCATAGTTGAGATTGAAGTTGTTGGTGCCGGCGCCGAGGTACTCCGCCGACCGGCCACGTGCGCGCGCTGCGTTGTTGAGCAGCGTTTCAGCATGATTTTCCATCTGGGCGTAGCCAAGGCCGCGCACAACGGTGGGGATGTCGGGGCCGTAGATGTGCGGCACGGCATACGTGTCCCACAGGATCGTGCCCGGCGTGGCGGCCAGCGCCGGGGCGGCGGCAAGGGTCAGGGCGGTAGCGGCCAGCAAGGCGGCGAGGCGGTGGGTCATGGCGTGTCTCCCGGTCAGGCTTTCCGGCTTGGCGCCGGTTTCGAGGGCAGATGACCAGAGAAAGTGCTGCGGGCGCAAGAGGAAGAAAGCGCCTTCTTTTTTGAAAAAAAGAAGCAAAAAACTTTGGTATTTTTGCAGCCCGCTAAATGACAAAAGTTTTTTGGTCCTTTTTCTCAAAAAAGGACTGCTTCCTTCCTATGCTGCAAACGAAAACCGCTTGACCAGAGCTGAAAACTTATGCCGCCGTAACTCTGACCGAGCGCTAGAATCGTTTGTCATATAATTCAACTGAACGCTGTGACGCGGCCCGACATAGGTGCGATGCCCGTGCCAGGTCGTCGGCCCATTCGGAAAGATCAGCAACGTGCCGTGGGTGGGCGGAATCTCCACCGCGAAATCTTCCAGGTTATCAGGACTGCGCAGAAGCCGCAGGCAGCCGTCCTGCTGGCTGAAGGCGCCCTGGTCCGGATTAAGGTAGAGCAGGGTGGTGACGCGCTTGGCCGCGCTGTCCGTGTGAATCTGGCCGTCCTTTTCGCGCGTGTAGAGGCGCACGGTCAGCATGCTCGGCGCGTCATCGAGATCCAGGCCCAGCTTTGCGGCAATGGCGTGGCGCAGGCGTGGGCCTTCCAGCTCCTCCATCATGGCGCGTGCTTCGTGTCCCAGGCGCAGGGCTTCATGCGGAAACGAGCCGCCGCGACTGATGCGCGGCAGGCCAGCGTAAATACGCGCCAAAGCCGGCGGTGGGACGAAGTTCTCTACCAGAATATGGTTAAAAGGGTCCGCGGCCAGCGGAGCGGCATCCAAGGCCGCGTAGTCAAGGAGCATCTCGGCGTGCATGGCGAGCAGATGCGCCAGGCACGCCGATTGTTCAAGCCGCGGCGTTCAGGTGCGGCCCTCGGAGCGGGGCTGAACAAGGGTCTGGGTGGACAGAAACTGCGAACAGGTTCCGGTGTCGGCCTCCGCGTCGTCATCGGTAGCATAGGCGGTGCGGCTCACCGTCGCGCCGTCGATGCAGGCATTTCCGGACGCGCTGAGGGAGGGAAGCGTTTGAGTGACAACGGGCTGCGTGTCGGGTGCCGGCGGCGCATCCGCGGCATGGGCGGCGAAGGCCAGGAACAGGGAACTCGCTGCGGCCAGAAGGACAGTCTTCATGGAAATCAGCTCCGTGTTCATCAAGGGCACTTGACGCAGCAACGACGTTGAAGCACGCGCGGTTCGGCCCCTCTCGCGATGGTGACTTAAGACGTGGCGTGTTATTGCCGCGCTGCATCATGGACGGCCAACCAACTCTTCTCTCCCTCACGCCAGGGCCGCCGGTCGGCCCGCTGACCGCATACCGCACGCTTCAGGCGGCCGGCGTGCTGCGCGCCGATGACAGTCAGGGTGCCGCGGCCGAGCAGCTTCAGGATTTATGGGCCAAGCTGCGGGGCTACGATCCGCAACCGCGGCCGGAGGGCGGGTTCCTCAGCCGCCTGTTGCGCCGGCGCCCGGCCGAGGGTGCGCCGGACGCGCGGCCGTGCGGGCTTTATCTGGTCGGCGAAGTCGGGCGCGGCAAATCGATGCTGATGGATCTGTTCTTCCAGCAGGCGCTGGTCGAACGCAAACGGCGCATCCATTTCCACGCCTTCATGCAGGAAGTGCATGCGCGCATTCACGCGTGGAGACAGGCAAACGCCGAGGGCAGCGATCCCATCCCGCCGCTGGCCGACGCTATTGCTGCCGAAGCCGCGCTGCTGTGCTTCGACGAGTTCCAGGTAAACGACATTGCGGACGCCATGATCCTTGGGCGGCTGTTCACCGCGCTGTTCGATCGCGGCGTGATCATGGTGTGCACGTCCAATACCCTGCCGGACGCGCTGTTCGCGGGTCAGCCGGGGCGCGATGCATTCCTGCCCTTCATTACGCTGCTCAAGCAGAAGCTGGACGTGCTGGTGCTGGAAGGGCAGCACGATTACCGCCGCCAGCTTCTGGCAGGCGTTGCAACCTGGCATGTGCCGGCAGACGGGCGGGCGGAGCGCGCGCTTGATGCGGCGTTTACGCGTTTGGCCGGGGGCGCGCCGGCGGCATCGCGCATTTTCTCGGTCATGGGGCGCAAGCTGCACATCCCGCTGGCAGCGCATTGTGTGGCGCGCTGCGATTTCGACGCGTTGTGCGGCCAGCCACTGGGTGCTGGGGATTACCTGACGCTGGCCACGCATTTCGACGCGCTGGTGCTGGACGGCGTGCCGCGGCTGAGCCCGGCCAATTACGACGTGGCGCGGCGGTTTATCGTGCTGGTCGATGCGTTGTATGAGCATCGGGTAAAACTGGTGGCGTCCGCTGATGCTTTGCCGGATGCGCTTTATGCGCGTGGGGAGGGGGCGCGGGCGTTCGAACGGACGGCGTCGCGATTGATGGAGATGCAGTCGGTGGAGTATTTGGAGCTGGCGCATTTGACGTAAGGAAGGAAGCAGTTCTTTTTTGAAAAAAAGAACCAAAAAACTTTTAGATGTCAGCGTAAAGGAGCAAAAGTTTTTGCTTCTTTTTTTCAAAAAAGAAGTTCTTCCTTATCCCTTCGGATGCGTTCTGTGAAAAACCTCCAGCAGCTTCGCTTCGTCCACCGCCGTATAACGCTGCGTCGTCGACAAGCTCGCATGCCCCAGCAAATCCTGGATCGCGCGCAAATCCGCCCCGCCCGCGAGCAGATGCGTGGCGAACGAATGGCGCAGCGCGTGAGGCGTTGCGTGTTCCGGCAGCCCGGCCAAGCGGCGATAAGCGCGCATGGTGCGCTGCGCCACACCTGGATTGAGCCGCTCTCCGCGCACGCCGACAAACAGCGGCGCGCGCAAATCGGCGGCACACGGGTGCTGGCCCAACCAGTCCGCGGTCGCGGAAACAACCGCGGGCAGCACCGGCACCAGGCGTTCCTTGGACCCCTTGCCGATTACGCGCAGCGGCCGGCCGGCGCGCGGCGCATCGCCGACGTTGAGGCCGAGCGCTTCGGCGATGCGCAGGCCGCACCCATAGAGAAGCGTAAAGAGCGCGATGTCGCGCGTCTGGGTAAAGGGCGTGTCGCTTGCCTCACCGATGTCGGTAGCCACCGAGCGCGCCTCGGCCGGGGCGAGCGCGCGTGGCAAAGGGGGTGCGACGCGCGGCGAGCCCAGCAGCCGCGCCGCCGCATTATCCACGCCGTGACGCGCCGCCAGAAAGCGGAAGAAGCTGCGGACGGCTGATAGGTGTCGCGCGCGCGTGCGGTTGCCTCGTCCCTGCCCCGCTTCAGCCGCCAGCCAGGCGCGCAAATCGGCTTCGCGTAGCGTAGCAAGATCGGCCAGCGTGGGTGTGCCGCCGAGATGCTGGATGAGAAAATCCAGAAAGAAGCGGAGGTCACGGGCGTAGGCCTCAACCGTCAGTGGCGAGGCCCTGCGCTCCGTTCTCAGATACATGAAAAAGGTGTCGGCAGCCTGATTGGCAAAGGAAGGCAGGTTTGGGGGGGATGTGCCATCCCCCCCAAGCCCCCCGTCATTCATTTAGACGAGGTCCAACTGATGACGGGGGGTCTGGGGGGACCGGCACGGTCCACCCAGCTTGCCTTCCGCTCGCGCAACCAGCACCCCCACCACACGCCCCAACAACGCATAAGCCGCGCTCGCATGCAGCCCCGGCAGCGCCGCAGGATCGCGGCTGACCAACGCCAGCAGCGCCGGCGCCGCCCCGGGCAGGCGCACCAGCACGTCGCGCTCGGCCAGCAATGCCGCCTCGGCGTGTAGCAGCACCGCGTCCGACGGCCGGTCGCGGCACATCGTGGTCCGCCCGCGCATCAGCACGGCAATCGCGCCGGGCGGCAGGCTGCGCCAGCCGGGCAGAAAGGTCTCGCAACACAGGGCGGCCGCATCCACGCCGAGCAGATGGGGCAGTTCGTTGGTCACACACTCGAAAACGTCGGGGGCGCCGATCAGGCTGATGATGGCCTCGTGCACACGCTCGGCCAGGCTAGCCGCTGCCCGCCCGGCGGCCAGCACTTCCCGCGCGCGGTCTTCCTGGGCGCGGGCATGGGCGCGCTCGATGCCGACCATCGCGGTCATGTGGTCGGCCAACGCCTCGCCGTGGACGCGTTGCGGCGGGCTCAGCACGCGATACAACTCCGGGCGCGCGGCCAGGAAATCCGGGTGGGCGCGCAGGTAGCCGGCGATCGTTTCGGGGTTCAAACACTTATCCATGCCTTACCAGAGTACACGCACACCCGTGACTGCACACCTGGATTTTGCACCCGGGAGTGACGCCGACGTGCGCTGCAGCAAGCCGCGCGTGCCCGTTTTGCTACCGTATCCTTTTGCCGGTCCCTTCGATTACGCGACGCGGCCGGGCATGGACCTCGCCCCTGGCGACATCGTGCTGGTGCCGCTGAACAGCCGCCAGGAAGTGGGCGTGGTCTGGGACGCGCCGGCAGGACCCGTCGTCGATGACCGCAAGCTCAAGCCCGTCAGTGCCCGCGTGGATGCGCCGGCGATGTCCGCCCCCTTGCGGCGGCTGATCGACTGGATCGCCGGCTACACGCTGTCCGCCCCGGGTGAGGTGCTGGCAATGGCGCTCCGGGTCAATGCGCTCAGCGCCCCGCCGCCGCAGATTGGCTGGCAGGCGGTGCGGGACGTGGCGCTGCCTCGGCTCACGCCGCAGCGGGCGCGGGTGCTCGACGTGCTGGGGCATGGCGTCATGGCGGGTTCGGCTCTGGCGCGCGCGGCCGGCGTGGGCGCGGGGGTGATTCGCGGCCTGGCGGATGCGGGGCTGCTGGTGGCCGCCGCCGTGCCGGTGGCCGCCGCGTTCGGCGTGCCAGACCCGGCGCACGCGCTGCCGGCGCTTTCGGCCGAGCAGGCGGGCGTGGCGCGCGATCTGCGCGCAGCGGTGGCGGCCGGGGCGTTTTCGGTGACGCTGCTCGACGGCGTGACGGGCTCGGGCAAGACGGAGGTCTATCTGGAGGCGGTGGCCGAGTGCCTGGACGCGGGGCGGCAGGCGCTGATCCTGTTGCCGGAAATCGCGCTCTCGGCCCAGTTTCTGCAGCGCTTCGAGCGGCGCTTCGGCGTGGCGCCGGCGGTGTGGCACTCGGATCTGGCCTCCCGCACGCGGCGGGTGACGTGGCGCGCGGTGGCGGAGGGGCAGGCGCCGGTGGTGGTGGGCGCGCGCTCGGCGCTGTTCCTGCCGTTCCCCGACCTGGGGCTGATCGTGATTGATGAGGAGCACGAGACCGCCTTCAAGCAGGAGGATGGCGTGGTCTATCACGCGCGCGATATGGCGGTCGTGCGCGCGCGATTTGAGTCCGCACCCGCAGTGCTGGTTTCGGCGACGCCGAGCCTGGAGAGCCTGGCCAACGTGCAAGCCGGACGCTACCGGCACGTTCAACTGGCGGCGCGGCATGGCGGGGCGCGGCTGCCCGAGATTGCGGCGATCGATCTGCGGGAGGCGCCGCCGCCACGGGGCAAGTTTCTCAGCCCCGTGCTGGTGGAGGCGGTGCGCGCCCGCTTCGCGCGGGGCGAGCAGGCGATGCTGTTCCTCAACCGGCGCGGCTATGCGCCGCTGACCTTGTGCCGGGCGTGCGGGCACCGGCTGGCGTGCCCCAATTGCACCGCCTGGCTGGTGGAACACCGGGCGCGGCGCGAGCTGGCATGCCACCATTGCGGGCATACCGAGGCGGTGCCGCCGATCTGCCCCGTCTGCGCCGCCGAGGGATCGATGGCGCCGATCGGGCCTGGGGTGGAGCGCATTACCGAGGAGGCGGCCGAGCTGTTTCCGCAGGCGCGCACGCTGGTGATGGCGAGCGATACCATGCCTGGGCCGCACGCGGCGGGCGAGGCGGCGGCGGCGATCGAGGCGCGGGTGATCGACCTGATCATCGGCACGCAGATCGTGGCCAAGGGGTGGCATTTTCCGCATTTGACGCTGGTGGGGGTGGTTGACGCGGATCTGGGGCTGGCGGGCGGGGATTTGCGCGCGGCCGAGCGCACCGTGCAGTTGCTGCACCAGGTGGCCGGCCGCGCAGGGCGGGCCGAGGCGCCTGGGCAGGTGCTGCTGCAGACGTTCTCGCCCGGGCACCCGGTGATGGCGGCGCTGGTTGGGGGGGACCTGGCCGATTTCTATGCGCGCGAGGCCGAGGCGCGGCGGCCGGGGAACTGGCCGCCGTTCGGGCGGCTGGCGGCGGTGATTGTGAGTGCGGAGGCGCCGGATGCGGCCGACCTTGTGGCGCGCGATCTGGGGCGGGCGGCGCCGCATGGCGACGGGGTTCTGGTGCTTGGGCCGGCGCCGGCCCCGCTGGCGATTTTGCGCGGGCGGCATCGGCGGCGGCTGTTGCTGAAGACGCGGCGGGAGATTGCGGTGCAGGGGTTGTTGCATGAGTGGCTGGGGCGGGTGGCGGTGCCTCGGGGGGTTAGGGTGGATGTGGATGTTGATCCGGTTTCGTTTTTGTAGCGACGCTGGAAGGAAGTAAGGCAAGGGGCTTTGCCCCTTGACCCCATCAAAGGCGAGCCTTTGAAATCCTTGAGTTAAGGGGTCTGGGGCCGCCGGCCCCAGCGGGTCAAGGGCAGAGCCCTTGCCTAAATTGCTAAGCGGGCGGCTACGCTGCGGAATTTTTCAAGTGCCAGTTCCAGGCTTTCCACGATTTCAGCCGCGACTTCGGCCGGTGGTGGCAGGCTGTCCGGGTCGGTCGCGGAGGCGTCCTTCAGCCAGGTGATATCCAAATTCAGCTTGTCGCGCCTGGCGAGATCGGCGTAGGCGAAGCGATGGAAGCGCTCGCTTTCGCGGCGGTTGGCGCGCTTACGCCAGGGGCCGAAGGCTTCGATGAAGGGCGTCAGGTGCTTGCGTTCGAGGCGGCGTTCGCGCAGGGAAAAATTCATGTTGGTGCGGAAATCGTACACCCACAGCGCGTCGGTGGCGATGCGTTCGCCGGCAGGCGCGCGATCGAAGAACAGCACGTTCGCTTTCACGCCCTGGCTGTAGAAGATGCCGGTGGGCAGGCGCAGCAGCGTGTGGAAATCGAAGTCGTGCAGCAGGCGGCGGCGCAGCGTCTCGCCGGCGCCGCCTTCGAACAGCACGTTGTCTGGCAGCACCACCGCGGCGCGGCCGCGTGGGCCCAGGATGCTCATGATGTGCTGGAGGAAATTGAGCTGCTTGTTGCCGGTGGTGACGGTGAAATCCTCGCGCACGTAATCCTGGCGCTCGGTGTCCATGCCGCCGTCTTCGCGGACGATGCGAAAGCTCTGGCGCTTGCCGAAGGGCGGGTTGGTCAGCACCACATCGAAGCGGCGGCCGTCATCGGCGAGCAGCGCATCTTTTTGTTCGACGGCGGGCTGGTCGCCGCCGATACCGTGCAGATAGAGGTTCATGGCGCAGAGGCGCACGACGTCCGCCACGATGTCTTTGCCGGTGAGGTTTTGTTCGCGCAATTTGCGGGCAATTTTGCGGTCTCGCGCGCCGGGTTTGGCGCGCATGTGTTCGTAGGCGGCGAGCAGGAAGCCGCCGGTGCCGGCGGCGGGGTCGTGCACGGTTTCGGTAGGATCAGGGTCGATCAGGCGCGTCATGGCGGCGATCAGCGGGCGCGGGGTGAAGTATTGGCCGGCGCCGCTTTTGACTTCACCGGCGTTGCGTTCAAGCAGGCCTTCGTAGATCGTGCCTTTGACGTCCACGTCCAGACCCATCCAGGTCTCGCCATCGATGAGGCCGACCAGGCGTTGCAGCTTGGCGGGATCGTTGATCTTGCCTTCGGCTTTGAGGAAGAGCGTGCCGATCAGGCCGTCTCGGCGGGAGAGTTCGGTGAGCGTGCGTTTGTAGCGGCGTTCGAGTGCCTCGCCGGAGAGGGTGCGCAGTTTCTGCCAGCGGTTTTCGTCGGGCAGGGCGGAGGGTTCGCCGAGGAATTGTGTGCGTTCGTCGTCCATTTTGAGGAAAAGAAGAAAACTGATCTGGCCGAGATAGTCGCCGAAGGAGACGCCGTCATCACGGAGTACGTGGGCGTAGTTCCAGACTTTGGCGACGAGGGCTTGTTCGTTCACGTGAGGTCTCCGCGGAAGGCGGCGGCGAGGATGGATTGGCGGAGTAAATTTGAGCCCTTGGTTTGTTCGTCAAGCACGGACGACAGTTCGAGGCGCCCATTCCATTCATGCATTTCGACAATCTTCTTCTGCTCATCAAGCGAAGGTAGAGGCACTGCAACGCATCGCACATCTGCCTGATTAATGCTTGCTTGGTTCACCGCCATTTTGGCGTTTCGCGACAGCTGCATACGTCCAATTGGGGATGTCAAATATAGTTCAAGGAAGTCCGCGTAGATCAATTTCGTCGGTCGAAGCCGCATCATATTGCTCTCAAACAGCGCTGGCGTATTTGCTGGCCTCACGAGGAACGACTTACCAAGGTGTGAGGGGCTATTGACGCGATTAACGACAATATCACCGGGGTAAAGCGAGTAGGCAGCAATGGATTCTGCCGGCGCATTTACACGCCGAAGCGCGGCAGAATCGCGAGCAAGCCCGGACTGGAAATCATCAATCCGCATTATTGACGCACCTGAACCGTAGGCGGATTGCGGTAGATACAGGCCGTTTTGGATATCACCTTCTATAAGAGCGTCGAGAGATGACCAAGTCCAACGGTCGGGTATCTCTGGTCGCGGGCCAGATATGGGTTGATCGGGGTCAACATATTGTTTTCCCTTGTGTTTCTGGTCCGCGTGCCAGCGGGCTCGGCGGTCGGCGAGGATGCGGGCGAGGAGTTCGGCGCCGGTCTCGCGCGCCGGGTTGGCGGCACGCCAGTCCGCCGTCAGCTCGCCCGTCACCGCAGCTTTCAGCAACGCACGTCGATACACCTCCAAATCCGCCCGCGCCCGCGCCAGCGCCGCCTCGCCGTCGTCGATGTCGGCGAAGTGGCCGGTGATCCTTCCTATAACGTTCTGCTTTGTGACAAGATCGGTAACAGGCACTAGGTGGTTACGCAAAATCTCGCCTGTAATGGCCTCGAACGTTGTGCCTGTAGCGTGCTCAAGAAGCATGCCGACGGAACATGCCAGCCAGTGACGCAACCACTCATGTTCGCCATCTCGGGTGCGGATAGCTGCGAGGCCTCGTCCAATTCCACATTGTTCATCCGCCAAGTTTGTTGGACCGACGGGTGCCCTAACTGAAATCAGAACGTCATCTTTGAACGCAACTTTAGGCGGGTCAGCACACCATTGCCTCGGCGTCGGCCTGAGGGAACCAAACTCACCCTTGCCTTGGAAGAAAGGAAGTCCGACACCGCCTTTATTGCAGTTGGCTGATGCCGGCGATTGTCCTGCAATGATCGTTGCGATATTTCCAAGCCGCTCCCACCGCCATCCAGCCGGCAACGCCCAAGGACCCGCGACCACCTCACCCACCGCCGCCCCACGCTCTCGCCTAGACATCCCGCCCCTTCAGCCCATCAGTGGCCGCGCCTAACCCCCAGTAACATAGAGCATGGGCGAAATCGATGGCCCGGCAAGTCATGTCTTTGGCTGAAGCCGCACGGGATCGTGCCTTCCCAAAGCAAAGGTGATAGTGTCAACGTGGGTTGCGGTCGGAGACAGCTTCCATGTCCAGGCTCCTGCGTCGCCAAATCGTTTTTGGCATTTTGATGTCCCTATGCGTCCCGCTGGCAGGAAATGCCGCTGACCGCACGGCAACGATTTCCTTCCCAGGCTCGGCGCTCGTCTTTGCCGGGGACGGTCTCGATCCTCCGGACTCTGGCGGACATTTTGCGGTCGGTATCAAGCTGCCTCTGCCCAACGTAAAAGCCGAAAAATGCGAAACACCGTACCTCGTTGCCGGCCTTGGCAACCTGAACAAACCAGACAACGAACTCTCTTCTGACGATCGAAAGACCATCGCGCACAACAAAGAAGTCTACAAGGAACTTCTTTCCGCCGCCAAAACGGGCAAGTCAGTTACACTGACGTTCCGCAACAAGCCAGAGTACCTCAGCGTGCGAAACGGCGTCGTGCAGGCGTCCTACTGCATGCTGTCCATCGATGATCCAAAGGGAAAGTATTCGCAATGATTAGTCCGGCGACTGCGCGAGACGCATTCATCGTTCCCGCTCTCACCAGAATCGGGCATTATAGTCTGGATGCAGAAAAGCTCCTCATGGGCACGGCTGCCATAGAAAGTAGTTTCACTTACTTTGTACAATTCGGCGGCGGCCCGGCTCGCGGCATGTTTCAAATGGAGGCGGCTACGTTTGACGACCTGATGCACCGGGTCCTGTCAACCAAAGCGCATCGCAAACTGCGTAGCGATGTTCTCGCAACGGCAAAGACTCCCAACTTCTTCGACATCACACACAACCACCTGTTTGCGGCGGCAATGGCGCGCGTAAAATACTTCTCCATTCGTGCCCCAATCCCCGCCGGCCTGGAGCATCAGGCCTACTACTGGTGGACATACTACAATGGCCGTTCTCCGCACGGGCTTAAGCCCGGGGATTACGTCACGGCCTGGCACAAATATTGCGCGCCTCTCTATGCCACAAAATCCTCACCGCCCGAAGCAGCACCTTTTCCCTCTACCGTGCGCGTCTGACGTAATTACCGAAGTTTCTTGTCGATTTTCTCGCCAACCCGCCCTCAACGCAAGCGCAGTCAATGGCAAACAACCCTCAGCCGGCCTGCGGGCAGATCGCATCGCTTTATATCGAGCGGAACCGGCACGGTGATTGCCTCGGCGGTGTTCCTGTAGCGGCATTGCACGTAAAATGCAGGCTTACCCTCCGTTCCCACCTTGGGCTTTGTCTGCGTGTTCCAGGCCGTGTCATCCGGAACAAGCTCCGCCATTTGCGACGGCGGACCGTCGAACATGCCGATCTCGCGAAGCGAATGCCCGTGCAGGACGGAGGGACACGCAACATTTGCCGCAGCCGGCGTGCTGCCCAACCACGCGCAGATCAGGAGCACCCTATTGCACCACATTGAAGCCGTTTCCTTGGGGCAAAATCCCGGGTGACTTGATTTCGGAAAAACAAGGAAGGCCAGGGGCTCTGCCCCTGGACCCCGCTGGGGCCGCGGGCCCCAGACCCCTTCAGTTAGGTTCTAAGGACTTGTCCTTAGCGGGGTCCAGGGGCAGAGCCCCTGGCCTTTCAACCTTATCAAATACCGATCCTCAGCCCACCAGTGCCTGCATCATCTCATCCAGCAACGGCCCCACCCTCTCTGCACCAAATACGCGCCGCGCCGCCAGCACCCCGCCGCGCTCGGCAAACTGCGCCTGCACATCGGCCAGGCTCATCTCCACGTTCACCGCAAGGTAGTCGCGTATCGCCTCCAGCCAGCCAAGCGCGTCCGAGCCATACACACGTCCGGCATTCTTCTCCCGCCCCAGCCAAAGATTGTAGCGCTGCAATACGCTGGCCGAAAACGGCGCCAGGCTCTCCTCGGCGCCAATGGCAAAGCGCACGAGGCAGACAATATCGGTCAGCGCCTTGGCCGGATTGCCGCGCACCCTATCGCCCATCAAACGCCGATACGCGCTCCACAGCGCCAGCGGCTGCAGCAGCCAGGGCGGTGCGAGCATAGCATCCCGCAACGCCTCCAGGCTCGCATAGGTCAGGTGCTTCTGCGCGGCCGGGCGCTGATAAAGCAGGCCGAGCGCGGCCAGCTCGTCGCGGTTCTCGTCAAGGAAACGCCTGAAACTGTCCACCATGGCCGCGGCAGCCTGCGGATCGTAGGCCGAGGAAATCACCGCGTCGCGCGAGATGTCATCGATGATGATTTCCGCTCGTGCCTTTTGCTCGATCAGCACGCGCCGCAGCCGCGGGTCGTTGAACGGGCGCAACGCCGCCTCCCGCAGCGTGGCCGCCACCGCCTCACTCTGCGCCTCACTTGCCCCGTGCCGATGCAGCCGCTCGGCCTCGCGCGCCACGCGGTCGGGATCGATGGCATCGACTAGCGCGCCCGCCAGACCGGACGGCGTGGCACCCGCTACGGCGGCCACCGCCGCGCGCCCATCCGCGTCCATGCGCCGATCCAACGCTGCAAGCCGCGCAGCCAGTGTTGCCACCGCGTCCTCGTCCGCGCGCCCGCTGGCGACCTGTTCGAGCAGTTTGTCGAAGCCGATCTTGCGCTCCCGCTCCAGCGGCGCGGACATTTTCATGCCGCTCTCCTCCAGCCCGACGGCATCGACCAGCACGAAGCGGTCCTTGACCACCGCATCGGGCGTGACCTTCTGCAAATCCTCGGTCGGAATGGAACGCACGCCGCGCCCGCGCATCTGCTCGAAATAGGTCGAACTGCGCACGTCCCGCATGAAAATCAATGCCTCGATGGCTTTGACATCGGTGCCCGTGGCGATCATGTCCACGGTGACGGCAATGCGCGGGTTGTAGCTGTTGCGGAACGCGCTGATCAGGTCTTCGGCGAATCTGGCGCCCACGCGATAGGTGATTTTCTTGGCGAAATCGTTGCCGCGCGCAAACACCTCGCGCGCAATCATGATGATCTCTTCGGCGTGGTTGTCATCCTTGGCAAAGATGAGTGTCTTGGGCACTTCGGCGCGGCCCGGAAAAAGCTCGGTCGGCAACGTGTCCCGATAAGTTTCCAGGACCAGCCGTATCTGGTTGCGCGCCACAACTGAGCGGTCCAGGTCAGTTTTTGAATAGACCAAGTCATCGTCCAGAGTGCGCCAGCTTTGCGCGCGCGTGCGCTTGTCGCGCGCCGGCAGCGTGTAGCCCCGCTCCACGCGGCTGCCGTGCTCGCCGATCTGCGTGCGTATCGTGTATTTCTCGAATCCGACGTTCACACCATCGGCCACCGAGCGTTCGTACGGATAGTCCGCCACCATATTCTGGCCGAAGAAACCCATCGTATGCAGCGTGGGCGTGGCGGTCAGGCCGACCACGTGCGCATCGAAATAGTCCAGCAACTGGCGCCATGATCCGTAGATCGAACGGTGGCATTCATCGACGATGATGATGTCGAATGCCTCCACCGGCAGGCGCGCGCTGTAGGCAATCTCGCGCGGCGGCGCCACCCCGTGCTCGAAGGCGCTCTCCTCCTCTGCCGCCTCGTCCAGTTCGCTGCCCGAAAGCTGGGCAAAAACACGCTGGATGGTGGAAATCACCACCTTGGCCGAAATGTCCAGCCCACCGGCACCGAGACGCTGGACGTTGTACAATTCGGTGAACAGCCGCCCTGTGCCGGGCGGGCGGTACTGCTGGAATTCCTTGAGTGTCTGGCGCCCCAAATTGTTGCGATCGACAAGGAAGAGGATGCGCTGCGCCCCGGCATGCGCGAGCAGCCGGTAGCTGAGCGTGGCGGCAGTGAACGTCTTGCCCGCCCCGGTTGCCATGCGCACCAGCGCGCGCGGCCGGTCGGCCTTGAGCGAGGCCTCGATGCCTTCAATGGCTTCGACCTGGCACTCCCGCAGACCCTGCCGATCCAGCGCCGGCAAGCCCGCCATGCGCCCGCGCAGGGAGGATTGCATTCGCAGCCAGCCGAGCAATGTTTCCGGGCGATGAAAGCCGAAGACGCGGCGGGAGCGGGCTTGCGGGTCGGCCGCATCGCTGAAGAGGATTTCCTCGCCCGTTGCGACGTAGCCGAAGCGCAGCGGCGTGCCCCAATTAGCCAGCGGCGCCGGCACGCCCGCCTGATAGCCGGATGCCTGTTCGGCAACGCCTGAGAGCGTGGTGCCGGCGGGCTTGGCCTCGATCACGCCGCAGGCGCGGCCCTCCACCAGCAGCAGGTAGTCGCAGGGGCCGGTGGTGAGCTGATACTCGCGCACGGCCACGCCCAGGCCGGCGAGCCGGTTCATGTCGCCGCGGTTCTGGATCAGCCAGCCCGCGGCGGAGAGCTGCTCATCTATGCGCTGGCGCGCGCGTCTTTCCGGGTGGGCGTCCATTTCTCTGCTGCAGTCTGGCGGCGAC
This sequence comes from Acetobacteraceae bacterium, assembly GCA_965276755.1. Taxonomy (GTDB): domain Bacteria; phylum Pseudomonadota; class Alphaproteobacteria; order Acetobacterales; family Acetobacteraceae; genus CAJCIS01. The sequence goes on along the minus strand of OZ255625.1, from coordinate 88,699 downwards.
ACGCGGCCGGCCCCGGTCACATGCGGCCGCACCATGGCACGCGGCGCGGGGCATTGCGATACCGTTGCAATTTATTCTGCCGCCACGCCATCGTAAAGATCAGCCATAACCAACGCGACACCAATCTCCGGCAGATGCAACGATCCATCCGCGCTCTGAACCATCTCGGCCACCCAATCCTCGCCCCGGCGCGAAAACATCAGCGCAGCGGGCGCGCTCTGCTCCAACACAACGTAGCGCGCAATCGACGGCGTATCGCGATACTCCGCATTCTTGACGATCATATCGATGTGGGCGGTGCTCGGACTTGAAATCTCGAACACCACAACCGGATCAACGGCAACAGTCGCCTGCGCAACCTGCGGCGAGCAGACCAGGAAGGCATCCGGATAACGGATACGCCCCGCGGGGGCGATCTTGAAATGACTGCCGTGCACCCGGCATGGCTCGCCCTTCAAAGCCGCGGCCAGGGCGCCGATCAGGTTGGCCTGAATGGTGGAACGCGCCAGCGTCCCGCCGACCATGGCCACCGGCCCCACCCCGTCAAATTCAAACCGCAACGCCTGAAGTTCTTCCCAGGCGAGGAACTGCTCGACGCGCATGGGCTGGCGAAGGGTGACGTTCATACGCCCATCCTCTCACACCGCCCCGCCCCGCGCCACCGCCGTGTTCGCCCGCAAAGGCCGCAGCCGCGAATCGCAAACTGACAAAAGTTTTTTAGTCCTTTTTTTCAAAAAAGGACAACTTCCTTCCTCTGCCTCAGGGATTACAAATAGCCTCCCCCTGCCCCGGCTCGCTCCCCTGCCCATTAGGCCCCGGCGAGCACAAATCATAATCATGCCCCTGCCGAGAAGACGGATTGTGATAAACCCACCCATGGTTCCAAGGATCCTGCGGCACCCCGGCGCTCTTGGTATAAGGCCCATTCCAGGACTCGACATCGGTAGGCTTGGTCACCAGTGCCGCCAGCCCCTGCTCGGAGGTCGGATACCCGCCGACATCGAGCTTGTACAGATCCAACGCCCCGCCGATGTTGTCGATCTGCTGCATGGCGAGCTTGGACTTGGCCCCGCCGAGGATATTGAACAGCTTGGGCCCCACCAAGGCGGCCAGCAGGCCCAGGATGGCGATCACCACCAGCAGCTCCAGCAAGGTAAAGCCGCTCTGGCTCGCGGGCGGGCGCTCTTCTGTCTCGGCCAAGGCTCGATGTCCTGCTAGGGTGTGGCGGCACCGCCTTACTGCCGCCAATGGGGTCCCGCCTGCAAGACGTGCCCGCATGAAGCCCTGGTAAGCCGGCCCGCGCCATGCTGTCTTGCCGCGACGCCGCACCCCCGACAGGACCCGAATGCCCGCCCCGCTCGCCCTGCCCTACCTGGCCTGCATGCTGCAGGCCGCGCAGTTCTACAGCCTGCCGCCGCGCGTGCTGCCCAGCATCCAGGCGGTCGAGGGCGGGGCTGTGGGCACCGTTCACGCCAATAGCGACGGCACGTCGGATATGGGCGTGATGCAGGTCAATACGCGCTGGGTACAGCCGATCGCCACGCGCATCCACGACAGCCCGCAAACGGTGCAGGCGCGGCTGACAAACGACAGCTGCTTTAACATCGCGGCCGCGGCGCTGATCCTGCGGACATATCTCAATGAAGAGCACAACGATCTTTTGCGCGCGGTGGGGGATTATCATTCCCATACGCTGCTGCTGAACCTGGCCTATCGCGCGCATGTGGTTGCGGTCGCGACTGCCATGTTCGTGCATAGGTAGAAAAAAACTGGGGGAGATGTGCTTGTGCGGACCGGCGCATGCGCCGGTTTTATCCGCCCAAGCCCCCCCAGATCCCCCGTCTTTTCAACTGTCCGGCTTGACGAACCTATCTTGAATGCGTTGCATGCTGCCAACAAACACGCGGGGGGCGATCATGGCGCATCACAACCAATTCTGGGCCAACGATCAGGTTGACTGGACCATACCAGCGGCCTTTGCCATCAACCTGCCGCCGCCCACCGCCAGCGAAAACTGGATCGGCGGCATGGGCGGCAATGGCGATTGGAATACGCCCGCGGATTGGTCCCAGAACAGCGTGCCAGGTGCCACGGCAAAAGTTGCTTTCGCCACGGGCGATGCGCCCTACACGGTCACCGGGGATGCGACCATCAGCGCCATTACCGTGGATGGCGACAACGTCACCTTCGATGGCGCCATAACGCAGGACAGCGTAGGCGCAGGCACCTTCCTCAAAGGGCTGAGTGGGGCCACCGTCATCCTGGGGCCCACCAGCGTCTTCACGGGGGAGACCGGTGCGCTGCAATTCAGCAATGGGTCGCTGCTGGACGTGCAGGGTTCGCTACTGATCGGCGGCGGCAGCGCGGACGTGATCATCGATGAAGGGCTCAGCGGAACGATCGTCTCGGCATCGGCGCTCAACGTCAATCAGCTCTACGTGCAGAATGGCGCCAGCTATGCGGGCGACGTCATCCTCAACGCCGGCGGCTCGATCACCTCAGACACCAGCAGCACCTTGGGCGGCGGCAAAATCTTCCTGTTGGGCAGTGCCACAATCTATGAGGCATTGGCGGCCGGCCAGGCGAACGGCACCGCTTCGATCAGCGACCCTATCAGCTTCAGCGTGGGCGGCACTTTGACGGTAGCGACCGATGTCGGCGCCACGCTGTTTCTAAGCGGCGCGATCACGGGCGCTGGCAGCCTGCTGATCAACAACGGCAGCGTCGAGCTCGCCGGCACGAACACCTATACCGGCAGCACGATCGTCCAGAATGCCGGCCTGATCGTGGACGGCCAGGGTGGGGTGCCCACCGGATTGATCCTGCTGTCCAATTCATCGCTGACGACGCAATTGCCCGACTCCTCGGCCGGCGCATTCTCCGACACGGTCGTCGGCTTCGGTGCCACGGACACGATCTATGCGGCGGCGGGCAATCTGGAGGTCTATGCCAGCCAAACCGGGTTGCTGACTTTCGTGGGCGGGATTGCCACCGATACGATCATCGGCGGCGCCGGCGATGTGAACGTCACCGCCGGTACCGCGGGCGACCTGGTGTTCGGCAATACCGGCAGCCTGACCTTCACAGGTGGCGCGGGTGCCAGCACTGTGGTCGGCGGCGCGGGCACGGTCAACGCCACGGGCGGCACGGGCGGGGACCTCATCTTCAGCGGCACCAGCGGCCATGACATCCTGCGCACGGGCGACGGTCCCGCCACGCTCGTGGGTGGCCAGTCAGCCCAGCTTTTCGCCACGGGCACGGGCAACAGCGTGCTGGTCGATGGCGGCAACGGCTTTCTCAATGCCGCGGCGTCGTTGGGCAATGATACGCTGTTCGGCGGCAACGCGGGCAGTGACACGCTTATCTCCGGGGCTGCGACCAACACCGTGGTTCTGGGCGGCGGGGCGACGACGTTCTACACAACGGGCACCGCGGACGTCTTTGCCGGCGCCGGTGCGCTGACTCTGGCCTATGTGGCGGGCATCGGCGGCGGGCAGACCAACGTGCTGGGCTTCAATCTGGGCAACGACCAGATTTCGCTCGCCGGCTACGCACAGGGCACGGCGCAGCAGATCCTGGCCGATGAGACGGTCTCGGGCGGTAATACGATCCTGCAAATTCCCCAGGGCGGCGATCAGGTCGTGCTGTTCGGCGTGACCGGCTTTACAGCGGCCAACTTCAGCTAAGGGGAAAGAATTGGGGGAGATGTGCCATCCCCCCCAAACCCCCCGTCATTCTTTGAATAGGCTGGAATAACATCAAGATGAGTGGCTGACGTATACGTCAGCCCCATCTCCCCCAGCCTTGCTTCCCTTGCACGCGGCCCCAAGTTGCGCGGCAAGATGAAACGCAACACACTGGTCACCCTCGCTTGTCTGGCGCTGGCCCTGACCGTCATGGGCACGCTGACCGCCTACTCCGTAACCCTCTACCGCCTGTTCTGCGAGGCCACGGGCGCGCAGGGCACCACACAGCGCGTGGCCGGGCCAAGCGCGCACCAGGTCGCGCCCGAAATTACCGTGTCATTCGACACCAACGTGGCACCCGGGCTGGCGTGGCAGTTCCGCCCAATGCAGCGCTCGGTGCGCCTGCATCTGGGGCAGAATGCACTGGTATTTTTCGAGGCGCGCAACACGTCCGCGCGCGCCATCACCGGGCACGCGGCGTTCAATGTGACGCCTGAAAAAGCCGGCGCGTATTTTAAGAAAATCCAGTGCTTCTGCTTTACCGAGGAGACGCTGGATGCAGGTGCGACTGCGCAGATGCCAGTGGAATTCTACGTCGATCCCGCATTGGCGCGCGATCCGGGGACCGAGGATGTGCACGAGATCACGCTCAGCTACACCTTCTTCGAGTCACGCAGGCCGGAGGCGGCGCCTAATCTATCGCGATTTGCGGCGGCTTTGCCGAACGCGGAAGATGGCAGCAAGATATTCGCGCAGGCATGCAGCGCGTGTCACGCGCTGCATCGCACCGAGGTCGGGCCTGCTTTGGCGGGCGTCGTCGGGCGCACTGCAGGATCACTCGCGCGCTATCCGTACTCGGCGGCATTGAAGGGCGCAGGCTTTACGTGGACCGAGACCCGCCTGTCGGAATGGCTGTCCGGCCCGCAACAGATGCTACCTGGAACCGCAATGCAAATGCGCCTGCCGGAGGCGCAAGCCAGGCAGGATGTCATTGCGTATTTGAAGGCGCCCTCGCCGCTGTCGAACTGAACATTGGCTCACCGCCTGAAAGGAAAAGCCAAGCATTGCTATTGGCAGGTTGATGAAAAGCTGGGGGAGATGTGCCATCCCCCCCAGACCCCCCGTCGATTTTTAGGCCTCGTCTTAAATAATGACGGGGGGTCTGGGGGGGATGGCACATCTCCCCCAGCCTTTCACCGGCTGTATTTCAGACTTTTCGCCTCGCTCGTTTGTGGCCGCCTCGCGGCGCGGCCGTCATCGCCTGGCGGATGCCCTGGACGGTTTTCCGTCATGCGGCCCCAACGGCCGGTCTGGCCAATTCGTCCACCGATCCTGGCGGGTCGCCTCATATTCTTCGTTGCGCGGATAGCGAATCCGGTTCTCCGTCTTGTTGACCTCTCCCACAACCACCAACCGCACCTCATCGTCCGTGTTGTTCATGAACGTATGGCAGATGCCGGTGCCGGCCGGAAAAGCGACCGAATCTCCGGCACACAGACGGTGCAAGTGTCCGTCGATCCAGACATCCGGTGTGCCGTCAAGAACAAGCACGAACTCCTCCTCTGCGCTTTCGGCATGCGGATAGGATGTCCGCCGCCCCGGCGGAAGGCGCTCATGGTGGATGCCCAAACGCGTCAACCCAAGCGCACTGCCGAGCGGTGCGCCAATCGACATCAACTCGGTGTCGCCAGGATAATGGGCATCATCGGCGCCTTCGAGTTCTGACCAGTGACGGATGAATTCAGGCCGTTCCAAAACCACTCTCCATGTTGAACAGGCACCCTGAAGCGGGTCCCTGCCTTGAAGCTCCTGGTGATCCGATATTGTCCAGCTCGAACTTTATTGCAGCATGACAAACCCTGGCCGCACACAGAAACGTTCCTTGCCCCGTTCCCGCTGTGTTCACTATGGTCTGCACCATGAACATCCCAGCCCGTCTCCTGCGCGCGAGCGCGGATCGCACCATTCATCCCTCCCCCTTCCTCACGCCACGAGAGCGCGAGAGGCGGGAGACGATAATCAATGCCGGCCGAACCGTCATGGCCCAATTCGGACGTCACGCCATCAAAATGAGCGATTTCGCATCCGCCATCCACATCTCGCCTGCCGCAATCCGTCGCCACTTCGCGGATTTGGACAACCTGCTCGCCACGATCCTGCGAGAACACCTCAACGCGATTGCCAAAGCGCTCGGCGCCGTGCCGCACAATGCTCCAAACCGCCAGGCCGCCCGTCGCGCGGCCTACCTGGCCGCCACGCGCACAGCCTTGGGCGCACCGAGCGAGGCGCATCTCCTGCTCATCAGGGACCGCCACATGCTCCCGCCCGATGAACAGGATAGCGTGGAGGCCATACGCGACAATATCGGCGACATCATCGCAGGCAGCCAGGCAGACCTGACCCTTGCCATCCTGGACACGCCGCAAATCCATCCGAGCCAGATGGAGGCAGCTTTGGCCGCGATGCTCGCCACCCCGATCCAGTTCGACCAGGCGGAGCCAGATCTGGCCGCCGCGCCAGGCCCGGCCACGCGCCGCCCAACACTGCCCATGCTGGTCTTGAGCCGGGCGCTCAAGACCCATTCCCACGACGGCAGGCGCGCGGACGGCAGCATCAGCTGGCCCAGTCCCGGCCCATGGGAGCACGCCTCAGACCTCAAGGAGGTGCGGAGGCGAGCCAGCACTTGAACGCGGCCGAAGGCGCGCGTAGCGGCGCTTCCCACGCGCGCCAGCCCGCATTGGGTCCAAGTGGGGCGCTGCACGCCCAAATGCCGCGGTAGCGGGTCCGCGCCACCGTGCCGGCAGCCCCACCGCCCAGGCCCGCCACACGATAAAGATGCATTCGCCCTGTCACCAGATCCCCCGCCGCCGAGAGGTATCCCGGCATGTATTCGTCATAGCGCAAATCACCCACCGTCACGCGGCCCTGCACCTGCCGCGTCATCTCCTGCCCGCCCATACGCGCGCCAAATCGCCGCGCCGCCCAATCCTGCGGCAAAGCCCCCCATTGCAGACCCTGATGGAAATGCACAGCCCCGCTGACATCGTCGCGCTGCAGCAACGACAAAGTCACAAGGCTTGGCACGCATACCAGCAAACCCACGCCAACCGCGTGGCGAAAACGCAAGCGCGCGCACGCCACGACAAGGCTCAACGTCACCGGCAATACAAGGTAATCGAGCTGGTCGGGCAGTGCGACGAAACGCGGCAGATAAAGCAGCCAGCACAGCCACATGACTTGCACCAGAAAATCGCGACGCGCGCGCGCCAGCAGAACCAGCGCCGCCGCGCCACCCGGCCCAAGTGCCGCCGAGGCGAAAAGCCCCGCCCGCAACACGCGCCCGCCCCAAGGCCTGGTCGTGCTCACGTCATGGCCCAGCATTGCAGCACCATTCAACCCAAGATAGACGCACGCCGCCGCGATAGCGGCACAAACGCAGGCGCCCACAACCACCCGCCAGCGCGTCACGCCCCCCAGCAGCAACGCGCCGCCCACCGCGGCAAGAAACAACACATTATCAGGGCGCAACAACAGCAAGCACAGCGCCACCACGAAATAGCCAACCGCCGACCCGCCGCCGCGCAAAAACCCTTGCGCCACCACGCACAGCGCCATGCCCGCGGCAAAATCCCAGCCGAAATCGATTGCACTCGACGCGTCCGCCAGCAGCAGCGGGCAGAAACACAACACGCAGGTCACCAGCACGCGCCGCTCCCCCGGCACCAGCGCCCGCGCGGCCAGAATGCCCGCCGCACTCACCGCAACGGTGCCAAGATTGACCGCGGCAAGCCCGCCCAGCCCGAACAGCACGGCCGATGCCGCCTCGTGCAGCGGAAAGCCGAAGGAGCGGCTGCGCACATAGCCGCCCGCCAAAATCGCCCGCGCGGCGCCGATCACACGCAGGCTGTCGCGATCCGTGCCCCAGCCCAGCGTCGCGCCATAGGCGCCCAGCCCTGCAAAGATTGCCAGCGCCGCCCAGCCCAGCCATTCGTTTCGCCACCGCATCGCGCGCGAGCATGCACGCAACAACCCGCGTGCGGTCAATATGCCTCCAATGTCCCGCCGCCGGCCCGCCAGAAGCCCGCGCGTCCGCGCAACGGCGAGAACACCTCCGCGTCCGTGCCCGTCAGCAGCGCCGGTCCAGGCAAAGCCAGCAGCGCCGCGAACAGCGCCGCGCGCCGACCCGTGTCCAGATGCACGGTCGGCTCATCCAGCAGCAGCATAGGCGGCGCCCCCCGCGCCTCTGCCACCAAGGCGGCATGGGCCAGGATGATGCCCAGCAGCAGCGCCTTTTGCTGCCCCGTGCTGGCCTGCGCCGCCGGCAAGCCGCTGGCCGCATCCTCCATGCCCATGTCCGCGCGGTGCGCGCCCAAGCCGGCACCCCCCTGGGCCGCATCCTCGCGCCGCCGAGCCGCCAGCGCACCCCGCAGCCAGTTCTCCACGGCCAGCGCCGGCTCGGCGCGGAGCCGATCGGCAATCGGATCGATCAGGCGCAGGCCCGCGCGCGGAAAAGCGCTCGGCGGCAGCACCGCCGCATTCAGCCGCGCCACGAACCCCGCGCGAGATGCCGCCAGCGCCACCGCATGCCGCGCCATGCTCTCCTCCAGCCCGGCCAGCCACGCGCCATCCGCGCCGCGCTGAGCAAGCAGCCGGTTGCGGCCAGCCATGGCCGCATCGTGCGCCGCCGCCTCGCGCGCATGTCCCGGCTCCAGCGCCCAGACCAGGCGGTCCAGGAAGCGCCGGCGCCCGCTCGGTCCCTCGGCGAACAGCCCACCCATCTGCGGCGTCAACCACACGGCGGAAAACCGCGCCGCCACCTCGGCATGGCTGCGCGGCTCCTGCCCATCGAGGCGATACACCCGCCGATCCGCCAAGCCATCGCCGATCGTCCCCGTGCCCAGATCGAACACGCCGGACGGACCCACCAGCCGCGCCGCCACCGCCCACCGCCCGCCACCGCCAGCGCGCGCCAGCTCACTCAGCCGCGCCCCCCGCAGCCCGCGCCCGGGTGCGAGCAAGGAGACCGCCTCCAGCAAATTGGTCTTGCCCGAGCCATTCGGCCCCGTGATCACCCCCAGCCGCGCCTCGGGACGCCAGCTCAATGCCGCATAACTGCGAAACTCCGTCAGGCTCAGGCGCAGAAGGGTGGGCATGTCCCGCCTTCCTCCCCGATGCCCCGGCGCGGCGCAACCTCACGCCCGCGCAAAAATCTTGCAGCGATCCATACATTACCCTTGTTAAGTTAACGCCGATCACCTACCTTCTGCGTCATCGACAACCCCAGAAGGTGCGCCATGACGTCTCTTCTTTCCGCCCTCCCCCGCTTCGGCTTCACTTCGGGCACACGAACCCGCCTGACGCCGCAGGTCAGCGAGACCGAATACCAAAGCGTCTTCGCCGCCACCGCCGTCCTGCTCGCAGGTGGCGCGGCGCTGTGCCTGATCGGCCTGACCCAGGCATTCTGACGTCCGGCCCAGGAACTTTGCCTGGCGGTGCGCGTCGCCGCCCTGATCTCTACGCGGGCGGTGGCGGTGAGCGACGCGGGCGAGGACTCCCCCCATCTGGACGAGCGCGAGCAGCGCCAGGCGGCCGATCGTGCCGCTCCCGGCCCGCTGGTCATCCACGAGATCGTGCGCGAGGAAGGCCAGTTCGAGCTCGAGCGCTCAACCCAGGGCCTCGCCTGGAGCGGCCTGGCCGCGGGGCTGTCCATCGGCTTCTCCTTCGTCACCCAAGCCTATCTGCAGGCCGGCCTGCCCGACACGAACTGGCGCCGCCTCGTCGCCTCCTTCGGCTACTGCCTGGGTTTTCTGATCGTAGTCCTCGGCCGCCAACAACTCTTCACCGAAACCACGCTGACCGCGCTCATCCCGACCTTGACCAAGCGCGATCTGCCGACGCTGCTGCAAACGTTGCGGGTGTGGGTGATCGTGCTGCTCGCCAATCTGACCGGCACGCTGATCTTTGCCGCCCTCGCCTCCCGCCCCGGCGTGTTCGAACCGCAGGCGGTTGCAAGCATGACCTCCCTTTCCGCCAAGTTGCTCGTGCTGCCTGGCTGGGAATGCACCGTTCGAGCAGGCGCGGCAGGCTGGCTGATCGGGCTCATGGTCTGGCTGCTGCCGGCCTCGGGGGCCGCACGCCCGCTGATTATCATCCTTCTGACCTATGTCGTGGCAATGTGCGAATTTCCCCATGTCATTGCGGGTTCGGTCGAAGCGGCTTATGCGGTCTTTACGGGGCATGCGTCTGTGCGAGATTATCTCGCCAAATTTCTTGTTCCGGTGTTGTGTGGCAACGTCATTGGGGGAACCGCACTTGCTGCGCTGTTTAATCATGCGCCGGTGGCGTCTGAGATTTTTAACAAGAAAGGGAAGTAGTTCTTTCTTGAAAGAAAGAACCAAAGAACTTTTGTCTGTTGCGCTGGCATGCGCGGTGTTGGGGTGTCCCGTGGCCGGCCTTGCCGATTGGGGCGATGCGCTGGACACGCGGGGCGGCGGCATCGCGGCAAGCAAAGTCCGCCACGCACGACAGGCGCTCGGTCATGAGCACGTCAGTGAGGCGCTTGCCTTGACAGACAGCGCACTGGCATTGCTCCCGCACTACATGTTCGCCCGCTTTGTGCACGGCCAGCCGAGCATGGCCGACAGCCACTACGACGATGCCATCAGCGACTTTGCGCAAATGATCGCAGCGCACCCGGAGTATCCCACCGTGTACATGTTCCGAGGGTTGGCCGAATTGCGCGCCCGCCGCCCCGAACAAGCGATCGGCGATTTCAACCGCGCGCTCACCGCACAAGTCGGAATGGGCGATGAACTCGCATCCATGGTCTTTTTCTACCGCGGCCTGGCCTGGCAATTGCTTGGCCGCGATGAAGCCGCCATCGCCGATTTCCAGCGCGGCCTGCAGCCGCTGGCGGGCAGAACGGATGATTATGACACATTGGCCCTGACCTGTTATACGGCCGCGGTCGTGGACCTGGTCAAAACCGCGCAACTCGCTTGCGAGCAATCCATTTCACGCTCCGCGCGCAATATCCTCGCCTATGAGGCACGCGGCCTGGCCGATCTCAAGCAAGCGGCTTGGGACGGAGCGATTGCCGATGATACCCAATCGCTGTATTATCGCGTCGATCAACCAATCGCCCTTTACGGCCGCGGCCTTGCCAAGCGCGCCAAGGGCGATCGCGCGGGCGCGGCCAACGATATCAAGGCAGCCACTGACATCGAGCCCGACATTATGCCGATCATGGCACGGCTTGGTGTCAAAGCGACGAAGTAGCGGCACACGGATCGAGGCGTTTGAGCAAATAGAAGCAGCTATGCCCGGGCGGCACATCGTGCTGCACGCCGAAGGTGGAAAAGCCCAGGCGCTCGTAAAAGGCCGGTGCCTGAACATCGAGGCGCGTCAAGTGGATGCCTGTGCAGCCGCGCGCCCGTGCAGCCTGCTCGGCCTGCGCAATCAGCGCCGTGCCGGCGCCGCCGCCGCGCCGATGCGGCGGCACGACAAGCATTTCGATGACGAGCCAACGATAGACGATGCGCCCCCACAGGCCGCCGACGACTGTGCCGTCCGGGTCGCGCAGCAGAAGAGCCAGCGGCTCGATGACACAGGGGCCGATGGCAGGTGCGGTCTCCCGTTCCAGCGCAGTGAAGATGGACACGAACTGGCCCTCGGTCGGTGTCCAGGTCAGCTCGATGCCGGCTGGGGCGGGGTCTCCCCCGCCACAGCTCAAACGAGCTGGTCCAGGATCGTGCTGGGCTCGCCCGCCGTGGTGAGGCTGCTGGTGGTGCTCGATTCGGGCGGTTTGCCGCCGCCATGGTGGCCGTGCGGCCGTTCCTGGTGGGCCGGTCGCGTCCCTGCCTGGCCGGGCGTTGTGGGCGAGGCGTTGGGCAGAAGCTGCGCCAGCCCGGCGCCTATACCGGTGATGCTCATCTTGTGGTCTCCGCAACAGGTCAGGACCGCCTGTACACCCGCGTTGTTTGACCAGACGTTAACCCCCCGCTCAGCCGGAAAGCGGCTGGGCGATCTCCTCGAGCGATTTGCCCTCCGCATCGATGCCCAGGCGCGCCTCTACGCCGGCCGCGAGCAGCATCAGCGCCGCGGCACCGCCGTAGCCGTAGGCGACCGCACCCACGCTGGCGCCGATCAGCCGGCCGAAGATCAGCGGCGCGAAAACGCCGCCGATCAGGGTGCCCAGTGCGTAGAACAGCGCAATGGCCAAAGCCCGTGTCTCCAGAGGGAAGATTTCGCTGACCGTGAGGTAGGCCGAACTCGCCGCGGCCGAGGCGAAAAAGAATATTGCAATCCAGGCCGCGGTCTGCGTCCAGGCGGTGAACAGGCCAGCGTGAAAACCCCACGCCGTCGCACCCAGAAGCACGCCCGCGATCGCGTAGGTCGCGGTAATCATGATACGCCGCCCGACCGTATCGAACAGCGGGCCGAGCAGGACCGGACCGAACAAATTGCCAAGTGCCAGCGGCAATATGAAGGCACCCACGCTTTTCGCCGGCACGTGGTAGGCATCGCTCAGCACCAGGCCGTAGGTGAAGAAGACGGCGTTGAACAGGAAGGCCTGGGCCACCATCAGGCTCAACACCAAAAACGCACGCGCGCGATATTGGCCGAGCATGGCGCGCATGATGACGCCGAAACCAAAGACCTTTTGAGGGTGTACTTTCAGGCGTCCCACGACGGGCGGCAGCGCCTGGCCCGTGTCGTGCCCAACGCGGTCCTCGACCTCGCGAACGGTGCGCTCGGCTTCTTCCAGCCGGCCATGGGTGACCAGCCAGCGCGGGCTTTCGGGCACGAAGCCGCGCAGAAGCAACACGCCCAGGCCCAGCACGCCGCCCACGCCAAAGCCCATCCGCCAGCCGAGGCCTGGCGAGACGACGCGGCCGCCGAGCAGCACGAGGGAGGCGGCGGCGCCGATGGCAGCACCACCCCAATAGCTGCCATTGACGATCAGGCCGATGCGCCCGCGCAGTCGCGCCGGGATCAGCTCGTCGATGGCCGAGTTGATGGCGGCGTATTCGCCGCCGATGCCAAGGCCGGTGATGACCCGAAAGATCCCGAGCGAGATCGCGTTCCACGCGCAGGCCGAGGCGAACACGCCCACGATATAGAAGCCCAGCGTGATGTAGAAGATGACACGCCTGCCGTAACGGTCCGTCAGCCAGCCGAAGATCAGCGCGCCAGCAACCGCGCCGCCGATATAGGCCGAGGCGAGCGCGCCGATGTCGGACGCGGTCAGCCCGAGCGCGCTCTTGTCCTGCAGCATGGGCCCGATGGAGCCGACGATTGTGACTTCCAGCCCGTCGAGCACCCAGGTAATGCCAAGGGCCACGACAATCAGCAGATGAAACCGGCTCCAAGGCAGCCGATCGAGTCGCGCAGGAATATCCGTCTCAAACATCACGCACCCCTAACAGACAAAAGTTTTTTGGTTCTTTTTTTCAAAAAAGAACAGCTCTTCCTTTCCTCTGCGTAGGTTGCGCTAAACCAACGGTTGTGCTTGCCTGGCGGGCATGGGGGCATTCTGGTCGGGCAATGCGGCGGCGTTTCTGGCCGCGAGCGAGGCGGAATTGCTTCGCGCGCTCTCGCGCCAGCAGGTTTGGCATTTCCGCAACAACGAGGCAGCACAGATGCCGGCGTGGCGGGACAGTCTTGCAGCGTTGCGCGTGGCGCTGATGCAGATGCGGGCGGCGGATGTCGGGGCACATGTCCTGCTCGAATATCCTATCTTGCGACTCGGCAAGCGTATCGATGCCGTCGTGGTGACCGATCGAGTCATTTTGGTTCTGGAGTTCAAGCGGGAGCAGGCCGATCGGGACGCGTTGCGCCAGACTGAGGATTATGGGCTGGATTTGCACGATTTCCATGAACATAGCCGCGCTCACGCGATCGTGCCAATATTGGTCACTGCAGGCCATGCGCGGATAGGGCACGCGCCGCTGGCGCTGGGCAGCGGGGTGTGGCCCGTGCAGGTCATGACGCCTGCGGCACTCGGCGCCGGGCTGATCGGGATTGTGCGATCGATTGCGGCGCCGCGCGTGCCTTTGGATGCGCTCCGTTGGGAAAATGGCGCGTATCGGCCGGTGCCGACGATCATCGAAGCGGCGTGCATGATCTATACGCGCAACGGTGTCGCCGAAATCGCGCAGGCGCGTGCCGATCAGCGCAATCTGCAAGAGACCACGCGCGCCATTCGCGCCGAAATCGATGCGGCGCGTATGACGGGTGCGAAGATCGTGCTGTTCGTGACGGGCATTCCCGGCGCCGGCAAGACCTTGTGCGGGCTGAATGCGGCCTTTGGTGACGAGGCGTGGCGCGGCACGTTCCTGACAGGCAATCCGACGCTTGTGCATGTTCTGCGCGAGGCGCTGGCGCGTGATGCCTGTACGCAGCGGGGCGATATAGGCCTTGTGCGGCGGCGCATGGAAGGTGTCATCCAGCAATTACCACGCTTTCGCAACCATTATGTCGTGCAGCGCGGCGAGTGCCCGGCCGAGCGCGTGGTGGTGATCGATGAGGCGCAGCGCTGCTGGTCGGCCGCGTATGCCGTGCGCAAGACTCGCGACAAGCCGGTGCCGCTGCACGATTCCGAGCCTGGGCATTTGCTGGAGATCATTGGCCGTCACGAAGGCTTTGCCGCCATCATCTGCCTGGTGGGCAGCGGGCAGGAAATTCATGATGGCGAGGGCGGGCTCGCCGAATGGGGCGTCGCATTGCGCGCTAGGCCGGAATGGCGCGCGATTGCAGCGCCGGATTGCGCGGCCACAGGCGATCCGCGGCGGCAATTAGGCGCCTTACACGGGTTGCGCGCTCAGCCATTGCTGCATCTGGATGTGCCGGTGAGACAGATACGCTCAACCGCGGCGGCGGCATGGGTCGATGCCGTGCTGCGCGGTGACGGCGAGGAGGCCGCCTGGATTGCAGAAGATGCGGACGGCGTGCCGTTCTGGATTGTCCGCGACGTGTCCGCACTCCGCTCCGCGTTGCGCGGCCTGGCGCGGGGGTCCCGGCGCGCGGGGTTGCTGGCGAGTTCAGGCGCGGCGCGTTTGCGCGCAGAGGGGCTGGGTGCGGAGTTACCGCACATGGATGCAAGCGCGGTGGCGCATTGGTTTCTCGACAGCTTTCCGCCCGATGTGCGCGCATCCGACGCGCTGGAGCAGGTGGCAACCGAATTCTCATGCCAGGGGCTGGAGCTTGATCATGTCGGGTTGTGCTGGGACGCCGATCTGGTGCGCACGCCACAGGGCTGGCTGGCGCGCAACTTTTCGGGCACGAAGTGGCAGATCATGCGCAGCGCCGAGGCCATCGCCAACCAATTGAACACGTATCGCGTGCTGCTGACGCGGGCGCGCTATGACACCGTTGTTTTCGTGCCGCGTGGGGATGCGTACGATGGTACGCGTGACCCCGATTTGTATGAAGGGATTGCTCAATTCCTTCTGGAATGCGGGGCACGGCCATGGGATGGCGGCGCGCCCGCGCCCGCGGTCATCGCCGAATGGGAAGCGGTGCTGCTGTGAGACTGGCCGCTTTTCTCTGCGCTGTCCTATTGTCGTGTGCGGCCGGTGCCGCTGCGGCGCGCACCTACAAGCTGTCGACCTGGAACCTGAACTGGCTGACCGTGCGCTCGGCCGTTGATGCGGACCTGCCCGAGGATGTGCGGCCGCGGCACGCGGATGATTTCTTGCGGTTGCGCGGCTTTGCCGAGCATCTCGCAAGTGATGTGGTGGCATTTGAAGAGGTGGACGGCGTTGGTGCGGCGAGCCGCCTTTTCGATCCTGCCGCCTACAGCCTGCTGACGATCGATGAAGACGTGGTGCAGCGCGTGGGACTTGCCGTGCGGCGGGGCATAGGCGTGCAGCGCCACGCCGATGTCTCCGGCCTGGATGTGGAGGCGGGCGCGCCGCACCGCTTGCGTGACGGGCTGGATGCAACACTGGTCTTTGCCGGCGGTGGGTCGCTGCGGGTGTTGGTGTTGCATCTGAAAACAGGGTGCCAGCGGGACGATCTGCAGCGCAGCACGCGGCCGCAATGCGCGCTGCTGTCCGAACAGGTGCCGGTAGTTTCAGCCTGGGTGCGCGCGCGTGCAGCCGCGGGCGAGGCGTTCGCGGTCATGGGTGATTTCAATCGGGAAATGGACGGACCAGACAGCGTGCAGGATACATTGCAAGCGGCGGCGCCGATGGTGCGCGTGACACAGGGCCACAGCAATCCGTGCTGGAACGGTGGCGCGTTCATCGATCATATTTTTCTTGGTGGGTCTGCGCGCGGCTGGTTGGTGCCGAGCAGCCTTCGTGTCATGACTTATAAGAGCAGCGACGAGCGGGATCGCGCTCGACTGAGTGACCATTGCCCAGTGTCTGTGATGATCGATCCTAAGTAAGGAAGCACTTCTTTTTTGAAAAAAAGAAGCAAAAAACTTTTGAAAGTCTTTTTGCTTCTTTTTCTTCAGAAAAAGAAGAATCCTTACTTCTGCTCGAAAGCCGCGGAAATAATCAACGCCACATCATCGCCGACCAGCGGCACGTATTTCGTCACGCCGAAATCGCTGCGCTTGATCTGTCCGCGCACCTCGAAGCCAGCCGTATAGGCCTTGTCCAGCGGATTGACGCCCGCGCCATTGAAGGTGACGTTGAACACGACGGGTTTCGTGACGCCGTGCAAAGTCAGAGTGCCGGCGACCTTCGCCGTGCCTTTGCTGGTGCTGATCTTGTTGGCGGTAAAGATCGCCTGCGGGTATTTCGAGGCATTCAGCCAGTCCGCGGCCTTCAGTTCACCATCCAGCGTGGCATTCGTCGTGGACACGCTTGCGGTGGGCACGCTGACGGTCAACGTGCTGGCCGATGGGCGCGCCGGGTTGAGGACCAACTGGCCGGAGGCGCCGGTGAAATCGCCGAACCAGGTCGTAAAGCCCATGTGGTTGACCGCGAAAGCGATGCGCGTGTGGGTGGGCTCGACGCTATAGGTGCCGGGGTGCACGGCCGAGGGCGTCGTTGTGGTGACCTGTGCCAAAGCGGGGGCGGCGGTGCAGGCGAGCAAGAGGGACAGTGAGGCGAGGCGCATGGTCAACCTTCAGGTGATGGTTCCCGACAAATAGGGTGCCGGACGCCCCTGGAGAAGCGTGATAATTTCGACGCCAGCCATCGATGGAGCAGGGGTGCGGCGCGCGCGGCTTCTGCTGGGACGGCTTGCATACTATGTGGGGCTGGTCAGGACAGGGAGCAGGACATGGCCTATACAGCAGTGGCGAGCACGGTAGCCGGTCGCAACGGCCACGTGCAGAGCAGCGACGGCACGATCAACCTCGATCTGGCGATGCCGGGATCGAACCGCGCCGGGACCAATCCCGAGCAGCTTTTCGCCTCCGGCTATTCGGCCTGCTTCGGCAGCGCCATCATGGCGGTCGCTGGAGCTGCAAAGATCAAGCCCGAAGCGGTTCACGTGACCGCAGCCGTGACGCTGGTGATCGAGGGCAACGATTACAGCCTGGCGGTAAAGCTTTCGGCCAAGATCGATGGCATTGAGCGCGCGGAGGCAGAGAGCCTGGTGCATCGCGCCCATGAAGTCTGCCCATACTCCAAAGCCACGCGCGGCAATATCCTCGTGGAGTTGGAGATACTTTGATGCGCGTGGCACTCGTCACCGGGGCGAGTGCGGGATTCGGCGCGGCCATTGCGCGCCGGCTGGTGGCAGATGGCTTTTCGGTCATTGCAACCGGCAGGCGGGCCGACCGGCTGGACGCACTGACCGCGGAATTGGGCGAGCGGGTGCTGGCGTATGCGCTGGATGTGACCGACGCACAAGCAGTGGCCGCATTGCCGGACGATCTGCCGCCAGCTTGGCGGCAGATCGAGGTGCTGGTGAACAATGCGGGCCTGGCACTCGGGCTGGATCCGGCGCAGAGTGCCAAACTGTCAGACTGGGACGGGATGGTTGCAGTCGATGTGGTTGGCATGATGCACGTCACGCGGGCGATCCTGCCTGGGATGGTGGCGCGCAATCGCGGCCATATCGTCAGCCTTGGGAGTATTGCCGGCACCTACCCCTATCCAGGCGGGCATGTCTATGGCGCGAGCAAGGCTTTCGTTGCGCAATTCATGCTGAATTTGAAAGCCGATCTGGTGGGGCGGCAGGTGCGCGTGACAAACATCGAACCCGGGCTGTGCGGCGGCACGGAATTTTCCGCCGTACGCTTCGGTGGTGACCAGGCGCGCGCGGATGCGGTGTATGCGGGCACCGTGCCGCTGAATGCGGACGATATCGCCGAGACCGTGTCTTGGGTCGTCGGGCTGCCGGACCACGTCAATATCAATCGCATCGAGATGATGCCGACCTGCCAGGCGAGCGCACCGCTGACGATCAAGCGGGAGATGGCGGCGTGAAGATTGCAGCGCTGCTCGACAAGTATCGCGTTACCAGGGCAGCCGGATTCAAGCTCAAGCATTACGATCCGGCCGATCAGGGCGGTGACGCGGTGGCAAAGGCGGAGGCCGACGCGCTGTTGGCGGATGGCGTGACGCGCCTGGCCGCCTTGCAGACACGGCTCTATGCGCAGGATCGCTGGGCGTTGCTGATGACCCTGCAGGCGATGGATGCGGCGGGCAAGGACGGCACGATCAAGCACGTCATGACCGGCGTCAATCCGCAGGGCGTGGTGGTGACGCCCTTCAAGCAGCCCGGCCCTGATGCGCTGGAACATGATTTCCTCTGGCGCGTGCACCAGGCAGTCCCGCCGCGCGGGCGCATCGGCATCTTCAACCGCAGCCATTACGAGGAAGTGCTGGTCTGCCGTGTGCACCCCGAATTGCTCGACAAGCAGGGATTGCCGGATGCCGTGCGTGGCAAGAAATTCTGGCGCCACCGGCTGGAGGATATTGCCGCGTTCGAGAAATACCTGGCGCGGCAGGGCGTGGCGCAGGTCAAATTCTTTCTGCATTTGTCCAAGGATGAGCAGAAGAAGCGCTTCCTGGCGCGGATCGACACGCCGGACAAGAACTGGAAATTCTCGACCGCGGATTTGAAGGAGCGGGCCTCCTGGGACGCCTATCAGGACGCCTACGAGGCGGCCATTGCAGCAACCGCAGCCGAGGACGCGCCTTGGTATGTGGTGCCCGCGGACCATAAATGGTTTACCCATTTGATCGTCGTGGAGGCGTTGGTGGCGGCGCTGGAGGCGCTGGATCTGAAAGTGCCTGCCATGGCGGAGGCGGCTCGAGAGGCTTTGACGCAGGCGCGGGCGAAGCTTGAGGAAGAGTAAGGATGTTCTTTCTTGAAAGAAAGAACCAAAGAACTTTTGTTAGTTAGGAAATACGATGGCGCTTACTCGGCAGGTGATTACGGCGCTTAACGTGGACGGGACCGATATGCTTGGGACCCGTAATGTGGCTATCAAGATCGTCGATGACAGTATTGTTTCGGGCTCTCTGCTTACCGTGGAGTCGAACCATTTTTGCATACTGAAGTCACGTGGTGCGGTGCTGCAGATCTACGAGACGGGGCAGTATCAGCTGATCACGCCGGACAAGCCGCTGATCGGCTCGGTAGTGCAGGGTTTTTTTGGGGGCGCCTCGCCGTGGGTCTATGAGGTCATCTATATCAACCGCAGCAAGCTGCTGGTGCGCAGCACGGGCATCGCCACGAGTGCCGAAATGGCCGAAGTCTCCTACGTCGCCGATTATTACATCCATATCGACAGCAAAGAGGCCGCACTCGATCTGATTACGCATCTGCCCTTTACCGGGCGCGTGATCGACACCAAGGAAATCGCCGATTACGCGGGACCGGCAATAGAACAGGCGATCAACCAGGTGATCCAGGTGACGCGGCTGGAACATATCAACGAGCACATCAACGATCTGCGCGAGGGCGTGAAGGCGCACCTGACCGAGTTCCTCGCCGTGTTCGGCATCACGCTGAACGATCTGAAAATCCTGATCGTGCCCAAGGACGAGCGCATGCGCGAGCTGATTTCGCTGCAGGCGATCGGGCTCTCGCCCATCGAGGCGGTGCGGTATTATCTGGCGCTGCGCATGGCGGAGCGCGGGCTGGTCTCCGCACCCAATGCGGCGGTGGGCGAGGCATTCCACATAGGCGGCGCGCAGGTGGGCACGTATGCCGGCGCCGATCTGGGGCTGGCGCGCCCGTGAGTTTGGCCGAGGGCGCGGCGGGCGTTCTCGCCGGGTTGAGCTACCATTTCTACGGGCAGGCGCATCTGCTGCGGGCGGACGATCTTGTCGTGCGCGGCAAGGTGTCCGAGTTGCTCGGTGCGGCCCGGCGCAGCGTGCAGGCGGCGGAGCATGCGCATCGGCGGGAATTCCTGCCTGCGCCGAGCCGCGAGAAACCCAGGCCGGATGCGCAGGCCGTCGCCGATGCGCGCACGCTGGAGCGGCTGGGCGCGGCGATCGGCGCGCTGGAGGGGCATGTCAGGGCGCTGCCCGTGCCGGAAAACGATAGGCTGGCGCAGCGCTTTCACACCGAGCGCGCGGTGTTGCAGCGCTTGCTGGATGTGGACCGCGAGCTGATCGGGCATGCGGAGTTCTTGCGCGCGCTGGTGCAATCGGCAGGGGCTGCGTGGATGCTGCAGAATGGCGCTTCGCTGGCCGAGCAGATCGGTGCGATCGAGTCAGCGATTCAAGCGCGGCGTGACGTACTGGTGTTCTAACTGAAGACGGGGGGTCTGGGGGGGATGGCACATCTCCCCCAGCCTTTAGCTTTCCAGCTCGCTATCCCAATACAAATAATCCCGCCAACTGGCATGCAGATAGTTCGGCGGAAAAGCGCGCCCGTTCTCCTGCAATTCCCAGGTCGTCGGCTGTGCAGGCGCCGTGCGCGGAAACATCTTGCACTCGCGCGGCAGCTTGCTGCCCTTGCGCAAATTGCAGCTTCCGCAGGCGGTCACGACATTTTCCCAAGTCGTGCGTCCGCCGCGGCTGCGCGGGATCACGTGATCGAAAGTCAGATCGTGCGTGGGGAAACGCTCGCTGCAATATTGGCAGGAAAAGGCGTCGCGCAGGAACACGTTGAAGCGCGTGAAAGCGGGCTTGCGCGCCGAAGGGATGTAATCCTTGAGCGCAATCACGCTGGGCAAGCGGAAGGCGATGCTGGGCGAATGCACCTCGGTATCGTATTCCGATAGCACCGAGACGCGATCGAGGAAGACGGCCTTGACCGCATCCTGCCACGACCATACCGACAGCGGGAAATAGGAAAGGGGACGAAAATCCGCGTTCAGCACGAGTGCCGGATAATGTTGGCCGCCGTCAGGCAACAAGCACCGCTCCCTTCCCAGGAACGCCCTGCCGACTCGCCACCAGAGCGTGGTTCGCCACGAGCGCGCCGAGTTATGGCAAAGCACGCCCCGGCAGGCAAGCGAGGCTGGGTTGCGTCATGATCCTGTCACGCGGTGCCGCATGGGCGTGACCACCCGCTTTGCCCCGAGCCCAACGGGGCTGCTGCATCTGGGCCACGTGCACGCAGCAACCGTGGCGCGCGATGCCGCGCGCGCAGCCGGCGGGCGCTATCTGGTGCGCATGGAGGACATCGACCCGCAACGCGCCCGGCCGGACTACGCGCAAGCCATCATCGAGGATCTGGACTGGCTCGGCCTTGGCGGCGACGGGCCGGTACGGGTGCAATCGCACCATTTGGTGGAGTATCGGGCGGCCCTGGGCGGGCTTGCCGCGCGCGGCCTGGCCTACCCGTGCTTTTGCAGCAGGGCCGAGATTGCGCGCGAGCTTGCGGCCAGCGCCGCCGCCCCACACGCGCCTGACGGCTCCCCGCCCTATCCCGGCACCTGCCGTGCCCAGCCGGCCGATCGGGTGGCGGCGTTGCTGGCTCAAGGCGCGCCGCACGCCTGGCGCCTGGACATGGCCGCCGCGCTGCGTGATGCCCCGCGCCTGCGCTTCTTCGAGCGCGCGGAGGGCTGGATCGAGGCTAACCCTGTGCGGTTCGGGGATGTGGTGCTGGGTAGGCGGGACGCGCCGGCGAGCTACCATTTGTGCGTGGTCCATGACGATGCGGCGCAGGGCGTGACTCTGGTCACCAGGGGAGGCGATTTGCGCCCGGCGACCCACCTGCACGTGTTGCTGCAACACCTTCTCGGACTGCCCACGCCCAATTACGCGCACCACGCCTTGCTGCACGGGCCAGACGGGGCGCGCCTGTCCAAGCGCGATGGCGCGGCCTGCGTGCGCGCGCTGCGCCAGGCGGGGCTAAGTGCGGATGAGGTGCGCGAGCGAGCCTTGCCTAAATAAAGACGGGGGGTCTGTGGCTCTTCTCGCAGAGCGACTCGAAGCCAAAGATATGAGAACGTATCGTTAAGCCCATCGCCCCATCCTGCCCCGATCGAAGGCGGCTGGGGTGGCGTGGTGCGTTCATGAGCGGCGGGAAGAAGGCGCCGGCGGTGGCGGCCCAGGGCGAGGAGGCGCCACCGAAGAAGGGCAAGATGAAGCTGATCATCGGCGCGGCTGTTGTGCTGATCGCGGCAGGGGTGGGCCTGTGGTTTTCGGGCATCCTGCCGAGGATGCTAGGCAGCAAGCCATCGGCCGTGGCCGAAAAGGCCGGCGGCAAGGCGGGCGTGGCCGAGGCGGCACCGACCTATGTCGATGTGCCCGACATCATCACCAACCTCAACGTGCCAGGGCGGCGGCAGAGTTACCTCAAGCTGCACGCCAAGCTGGAAGTCGGAGGACCGGGCGATGTGGCGCAGGTGACCGCTTCCATGCCGCGCATCCTCGATCTGTTTCAGACCTATTTGCGGGACATGCGGCCCGAGGAGCTGCGCGGCTCCGAGGGCAGCTACCGGCTGCGCGAAGAACTGGTTGACCGCGCCAGCGTGGCCGCGGCCCCCGCCCAGGTGCGCGGCGTGCTGTTCCAGGAAATGGTGATCCAGTGAGCGGCGACGAACCGGACCATCTGGCCGCAGCCTGGGGCGCGGATATGGACGCGGAGGGTGCGGCCGTGCCTGCGCGCGTGCTCAATCAGGCGGAAATTGACTCGCTGCTGGGTTTTGATGACGGGCCCGCAACGAGCGACAATATCGGCGGCATGCAGCGCATCATCAGCTCGGGGCTGATCAGCTACGAGCGTCTGCCGATGCTCGAAATCGTTTTCGACCGGCTGGTGCGCATCCTGTCCACCAGCTTGCGCAATTTCACGTCCGACAATGTCGAGGTGTCGATCGACAACATCGTCTCGCTGCGCTTCGGCGATTATCTCAATTCCATTCCGCTGCCGGCGATGCTGGCGGTGTTCAAGGCGGAAGAATGGGACAATTACGGGCTGATGGTGATCGACAGCGCCATGATCTATTCGA
This sequence comes from Acetobacteraceae bacterium, assembly GCA_965276755.1. Taxonomy (GTDB): domain Bacteria; phylum Pseudomonadota; class Alphaproteobacteria; order Acetobacterales; family Acetobacteraceae; genus CAJCIS01. Next base: position 65,689 of record OZ255625.1, on the reverse strand, counting down.
TCGTGGACGTGCTGCTGGGCGGCCGGCGGGGCACGGCGGCGATGCGCATCGAGGGGCGGCCGTATACGACGATCGAGCGCAATCTGGTCGAGCGGCTGATCCACGTCGTGCTGGCGGATTTGTCGGCGAGTTTCGATCCGCTTTGTCCGGTGACATACAGGTTCGAAAGATTGGAGGTCAATCCACGTTTTGCCGCGATCAGCCGGCTGAGCAATGCGGCCGTGCTGGGACGGCTGCGCATCGACATGGAGGATCGCGGCGGGCGCATGGATCTGCTGCTGCCTTACGCCACGCTGGAGCCGGTGCGCGAATTGCTGCTGCAGCAATTCATGGGCGAAAAGTTCGGCCGCGACTCGATATGGGAGACGCATCTGGCTGAGGAATTATGGAGCACGGAAGTCGCACTGGAAGTGGTGCTGGACGAACAGATCATGCGCCTGTCCGATGTGGTGGGTCTCAAGCCGGGTCAGCGCATTCTGCTGAATGCGACGGCGGGCGGGTCGGTGCAGGTGCGCTGCGGCAGCGTGCATTTGTTTGATGGCCATGTCGGGCGGCGCAAAAACCGCGTCGCGGTGCGCCTGGACAGCAATATGCGTAGGACCGGACCCGGTGCTGCGGTTGCGGCCTTGGCGGGTCCGGCCGAGCGTTGATGGTTCACTAACCCGGGGGGGCGCAGGATGGAAGGCGCGCAATTTCTGCTTGAAGGGGCGCTGGTGCTGCTGCTGGGCGCCACGCTGTTTCACGCCTTGCGGCTGGAACGCGCGCTGGGCGTGCTCAAGCGGGACCGCGCGGTGCTGGAGGAGCTGGTGGCAGGATTCAACGAAAGCACGCGGGCGGCCGAAGCGGGTGTCGAGCGGCTGCGCACGGCAACCGATGGCGCCGGGCGGCAGATCGCGCGCCAGATTGAGCTGGCCCAGCGCCTGCGCGACGATCTGGGCTTTTTGATCGAACGCGGCGACAGGCTGGCCGAGCGGCTGGAGGGCGGGGTGCGCGCTGCGCGCATGTATGCCGACCAGCAGGCGAGCGCGCCTGTTGCCGTGTCGCAGATGATGGGCCGGCCGGCACCAGTGGTTTCCGCAGCGCCCCCCCAGCCTTTGCCGTTCGCGCTGGCTGAGGGTGGTGGGCAGGCAAGCCTTGCGGGCGGCGAGCCCGGCGGTGGCCCGCGTCTGCGCAGCGAGGCCGAGCGCGAGCTGCTGCGCGCCCTGAGGGCGGCACGATGAAGCGCATGCCGATCCATCGGCCACGCCTGCTGCCGGCCACGATGGCGGTCATGGCGCTGCTGCTGGTGGTCAAGACCGCTGGCCTGCTTTGGGTCGCATTTGGCGGTTCGCCGGCGCCGGCCGGGGGCGAGCTTGTCGGCCAGGCGCTTGCCGCGCCAGCCGAGCCCGCCGGCGGGGGTGCGGCCCCTGTGGCGACGACGGCCCCGGCAGCGCCGGCCAGCGCGCCACAGGTGCCGCCGGTCAGCGACTTCGAACGCGCGCTGCTGCTGGATCTGCGCCATCGGCGCGTGGCGCTTGATGAGCGCGCCCGCGAGCTGGACCAGCGCAGCGAGGTATTGGCGGCGGCCGAGACCAAGCTTTCGGCGCGCGTGGCCGAATTGGGCGCGTTGCAGGCCAGGCTGGAACAGCTCGACGCTGACAGGCGCGGCCACGATGACGCCAATTGGAGCGGGCTTGTGCATGTGTATGAAACGATGAAGCCGCAGCAGGCGGCGCAGATTTTTGATTCGCTAGACATGCAGGTGCTGCTTGCGGTGCTCGACCGCATGCAGCCGCGGCGCGCGGCACCCGTGCTTGCCGCCATGCAGCCCGATCGCGCGCGGCTGGCCACGCAGATGCTGGCGGAGATGCGCACACGCGCGGTGACGCCGGCCGGTGCGTCAAAGGGCTGAGGCATGAAGAAAGGCTGGGGGAGATGTGCCATCCCCCCCAGACCCCCCGTCGTTATTTTAGACGAAGCCTAAATAAATGACGGGGGGTCTGGGGGGGATGGCACATCTCCCCCAAGCCTTTCTAAAATTGCGGAGCAAGACAATGGCCGTCGACAAGAACATGAACGTCCTGATCGTGGACGATTACAAAACCATGCTGCGCATCATCCGCAACCTGCTCAAGCAGATCGATTTCCATAATGTCGAGGAAGCCGCAAACGGATCCGAAGCGCTGACGAAACTGCGCGGCGGCGATTTCGGGCTGGTGATCAGCGATTGGAACATGGCGCCGATGACGGGGCTGGAGCTGCTGCAGGAAGTGCGCGGCGACACCCGGCTGAAGGCTATGCCCTTCATTATGGTGACAGCCGAGAGCAAGACCGAGAACGTGGTCGCGGCCAAGCAGGCGGGCGTGTCAAACTATATCGTCAAGCCGTTCAATGCCGAAACACTGCGCGACAAGATCGAAAAGGTTCTGGCCCATGCGTGAAGCGGCCGATGTGCCGGGACGCACGACGCATTTTTGCGCGCAATATCCCCACGCCGATCCTCAAATGGTCGAAGGCGTGGTGCGTGCGGTGCTGACCAGCCTGCGCGGCAATGCCAGCCAGGTGGAGACGGCGCTGCTCAGCCAGGTCGAGGAGCTGGCGCAAACCCTCTCTGCTGCGCGCGCCGAAATTGCGGCACTGAATGCAGGCGCCATAACGGGCAACCATATCCCCTCTGCGACCGACGAGCTTGACGCCATTATCGCGCACACCGCCGTTGCCACCGACATCATCCTGGAATGCTGCGAGCGGCTGGACATGCTGAGGCCCTCGCTGGCCGGGGAGGCAGCGCAGGTGGTGCAGGATATCACGACGCAAATCTACGAGGCCTGCGGCTTTCAGGACATCACCGGCCAGCGCATCACCAAGGTCGTGGCCACGCTGCAATCCATCGAGCGCAAGGTGGCCCATATTATCGCGGCCTTTGGCCATCCGCCCAAGGCTGGCGCGCGGGCGGGCGCGATGACGCCCAGCTCCGCCTCGTCGCTGAACGGGCCGCAATTGCCTGGCATGGCGATGGACCAATCCACCATCGATGCGCTGCTGGCGAGCCTGCAATGAGGCGCGCGACCGCCTGCCTGCTGCTGTTGGCGTGCCTGGTGCATGGGGCCTGGGCGCGGCCGCGTGCGCTGGATATTCATGTCGACGCGCATGCCGCATGATGAAATCACCGTCACAGTGCCGGCCTCATGAAATCACCGTCACAGTGCCGGCCTCAGTCACCCTGGCCGACGTGCCGCAATCCACGCGCCAGGGCGATCGGCTGATCCTGGCCCTGCCCGGCGCCGGGTGGGTGGCAATCGCGCCCAGGATGATGGCGCGGCACGTGCGCAGCCTGCAGGGCGGGCGCGACCAGCTTGCCCTGAACCTTTCGCCAGGCAGCACGACGCTTCTGCGACGCGTCGGCCAGCGCCTGGTGGTGGACGTCTATGCGCCAGGGATGGTGCCGCCCGGGCAAGCGCAGGGCGGCGCGGTGGTGCCTGCTTCGGTTAACCTGGGAGGATTGGCGAGCGCGCCGGCGACCAAAATCGCGGCCGGGGCGGGCGGCACGCGCCCTGCCCTCTCCGCTGCTTCTGTTCCCGCCCGGGCGCGTCAGGCAGAGCCGCCTGCCCCGCCGCTCGATGTGGGCGGAGCGCCCGTTGATGCCGTGGCCCCCCCTGCTGCAGCTTCGCCGGAGCAGGTGGATGGGGCCGAGGCGCTGCGCGCGGTCCGCGTGGCCGGGCCGGGCGATACGATCCTGCTGCCCTTCGACAGCAAGGTGGGCGCGGCGGCCTTTGGCGCCGGCGGCGTGGGGCATGTCGTCTTCGATGAGCACAAGGCGATCGATCTGGCCGCGCTGAAGGACGATCCCGTCTTCGCCAGCGCGCGCATCACGCTCTCGCCCGGTTCGACCCATCTGAGCATGAGCGTGCCGGCGGGCAAACGCCTGAGCCTGCGCCGCCAGGAGCAGGGCTGGGCGGTGAGCGTGCAAGGCCAGCAGCCGGACCGGCAGCCCGCCGCCGTGCGTCTGCGCGCCGAGAAATTGATAATCGCCATGAAGCAGGCGGCCGATGTGGTCGTGCTGATCGATGCCACGACCGGCGCCAAGATGTTGGTCGGCACGGTGCACGAACATGGCGATGCGATCATCGTGCCGCATGTCAGCGCGGAATTCCGATTGTTGCCGAGTTGGGAAGGGGTCGCGGTCAGCGTCATCAGTGACCGCCTGGCGCTGGAGGCGGTGCGCGACGGCTTTGCGCTGAGCTCGGCCAGCGGGGCGCCGCTTGTGACCATCATGGCCGACAGCACGCAGGCGGCGCTGGAGACGGTCGGCAGCCTGACCCATCGATTCGCCATCCCGCCATTGAGCATGGCCGCGCTGCGCCACCGCCTGGACGCCGACATCTCGGCCGCGGGCCATGCACCGCGTCAAGCGCGTTTCCGCCCGCGGCTGGCTGCCGCGCAGGACATGCTGGGGCTGGGGATGGATCGCGAGGCCGCCTCGCTTCTGGCCGTCGCCCGCAATGACGACCCCGCCCAGGAGGCGCGGCCGGACGCGGCCGCCCTGCTGGCAATCGCCACGTGGCTGGCCGCGCGCGAGGATGAGCCGCCGCCTGCCCTGGACGCGATCGATAATTCAGCTCTGGGAGCGTCCGATGAAGTGGCCCTGTGGCGCGCCTTGCTGCCGCCGCGCGGGGCGGCAGCGCCGGCGGCGGCGAGGGCAGCCGTGGTGGCCGCTGATTGGCGCCTGCTGGCGGCTTATCCCTCGCCGCTGCGACGGCGGCTGATGCCGCGTGCTGCGGCTATCCTGATTGCGGGCCATCAGCTGGAAGCGGCCGAGGCGCTGCTTGGCGCGGGCGCGGACATGCCCATGGACGGCCTGCGGGCGCAGCTTTTGGCAGCACAGGGCCGCGCCACGGACGCGCTGGCGGTGCTGGACCGCGTCACAAGCGGGGAGGACCGCAAGCAGGCGGCCGCGGCTTTGCGGGACGCTGTGGAGATGCAATTGCGCGCCGGTGCGATCAAGCCGACCGAGGCGGCGCATCGCCTGGAGAAACAGCTTTATGTCTGGCGTGACCCGGGCTTTGAGATCGCCCGCCGCCTGCGCGTTGCCGCCTTGCTGACGCAGGCCGGCGATTTCCGCGCGGCGTTGGCCGGGCTACGGGAGGCCGACCAGCTTTTTCCGCAGGCGCATGGCCAGATACGGGACGCGGAAGACCAGACTATCCGCGCGTTGCTGCGCGGCGGGGCGGGTGCGGGGCTGGCGCCGCTGGATCTGCTGGCGCTGGTTGCCGACAACGCCGATCTGCTTGGCCAGGGGAATGTCGCGGCGTCACTGACGCCGGTGCTGGTGGACAAGCTGACCGCGCTGGACCTGCCTGAGCGGGCCGACAGGCTGGTGGGCAAGCTGATCGACGGCACGGCCGAGCCGCTGCCCCGCGCGATGCTGGGCCTGCGTATGGCCGCGCTACGGCTGGACCAAGACGACGCAGCGGGCGCGCTCGCGGCGCTTGATCAGACGATGGCCGAGGGATTGCCAGCCGATCTGGACACCAGGCGCGCGGTGATGCGCGCGCGCGCGCTGGCCAGGCTTGGCGAGGACGGGCCTGCGCTAAGTCTGCTTGCCGCCCATGACGGGGCGGAGGCGTGGGAGATGAGCGCGCAATTGCACGAAAAGGCGCATGATTGGCGGGGCGCCACCGCAGCGCTGCAGAAGCTTGTGCAGGCAAGCGTGCCGGCAACCGGCGCGCTTTCGGACGCGCAGCAGGACATGGTGCTGCGCCTGGCCAGTGCCGCCTCTCAGGCCGGCGATGGTGCGGCATTGCGCGCGCTGTCCGCGGGCCCGGCGCGGCGGCTTTCGCCCGGGCCGCGCGCATCGCTATTCGCCGCGTTGACCGTGCAGCCGGTGCGCGAGGTCGGCGATTTGCCGCGTTCGCAGCTTGAAGCCGACGCGGCGCGCGCCTTGCCGGCGGCGTGGGCCGGCTACACCGTGCATTGAACAGGGCAGCATCCCGCCTGGTGAGACAGGCTCTTGAAAATTTCTCTTGCGCAGGGGGGGGATCAACCCTACATGCGCACGCCTTGGCCCAAGGGGGCGTTTTGCCCAACAGGCCATCTACTGGATTGGGGGTACGTGATGAACGCACTTGCTCAACTGGGGATGGTCTCGGTAATTCCGAGCGACACTCAGAGCATCGAATTTTCCTTTCCTGTGCACGATGGAGAGGAGAGAACCGATTATTTCGTCGAGAAGGACGGCATGAAGTTTGCCGGCACGCATCTTCTCGTTGATCTCTGGGGGGCCAGCAATCTGGACGATCCCAGCGTAATCGATGCCGCGTTGCGGCACGGCGCGATCGTTGCAGGGGCGACAATTTTGCACAGCCATTTTCACCATTTCACGCCGAATGGCGGCGTGAGCGGCGTTGTGGTGCTGGCTGAGAGCCATATCAGCATCCATACGTGGCCGGAACGCGATTTTGCGGCCGTGGACATCTTCATGTGCGGGACGTGCGATCCGCACAAGGCAATTCCCGTGCTGGAGGCGGCGTTCAGCCCATTGCGCGTGGACGTGGATGAGCAGCGACGCGGGCGGGTAGCGTAGGGAAGGCTTTTGCTAAGGAGCAAAAGTTTTTTGCTTCTTTTTTTCAAAAAAGAAGACCTTCCTTTCTGGGACATGTCATGCATTCCTGGCTAAACGAAACGCTATACCCCAATTGGGGCCAGCGCTTTCTTGTTAAGCGCGAGCTTACCCACGTGCGCAGCGGTTTTCAGGACATCCTGATTTTCGAGAGTTTCTCGCACGGCCGCGTCATGGTGCTGGATGGCTGCATCCAGATTACCGAGCGCGATGAGTTCGTCTATCAGGAAATGCTCGCGCACGTGCCGCTGCTGGCGCATGGCGATGCGCGGCGCGTGCTGATCATTGGCGCTGGCGATGGCGGCGTGCTGCGCCGGGTATTGGCGCATCGTGGCGTGACGCAAGCGGTGATGGTGGAGATCGACGGCGAGGTCATTCGCCTGTCCAAGGAGTATCTGCCTGCGATTGCAGGCGATGCGTGGTCTGACCCGCGCGCAGAGATTATTGTGGGCGATGGCATCGACTACGTGATGCGCGCGGATGATGCCAGTTTCGATGTCATTATCGTGGACAGCACCGACCCGATCGGCGTGGGCGAGGTGCTGTTTACCGACGATTTCTACGCCAATTGCGCGCGCATCCTGACCACGCGCGGCCTGGTGGTCAATCAATGCGGCGTGCCGTTCATGCAGGCGGACGAGTTGCGCGAGACAAGTCTGCGGCGGGCGCGGTTTTTTTCGCACGTTTCAGCCTATGTCGCGGCCGTACCGACTTATGTGGGCGGGCTGATGACGTTGGGGATTGCGGCCAAGGCTGCGGGTATTGGCTCGCAGAGCGTGGAGGAGATTGCTCGGCGCGCACGGGAGACGGGGATTTTGGGGGCGACTGAATACTGGACGCCTGAGATCCATGTGGGCAGTTTTAATCTGCCGCCTTATGTCGCTCGGCATTTGCCGCGGATTTAGGAGAAAAGGCTGAGGGAGATGTGCCATCCCCCCCAGACCCCCCGTCTTTGGTTAGCACGAGATCTAAATGAATGACGGGGGGTTTGGGGGGGATGGCACATCTCCCCCAACCTTGAGCGTTCGTCTCGCCTGCTTCAAATGAGGAATGTCGAGCATCTTGCCTTCCAGACCAACGACACCCGCGCCAGGGTCGGCATCGAAGGCGGCGATCACGCGCCGGGCATGATCGATTTCCGCCGCCGAGGGTGTGAAGCTGTCATTGATCACCCGAACTTGGTCGGGGTGAATGGCGAGCCGGCCGGTGAAGCCCTCCGCCCTGGCGGCGCGGCAGGTGCTACGCAATCCGTCCTGGTCACGGAAATCCACATATAGCGTTTCGATTGCCTGCACGTCAGCGGCATGCGCGGCGAGCAGGGTGAGCGAGCGCGCCATGCGATAGGTGAAGGCCCAGCCAGCGGACTCATCGACATTGGTCGCAGCGCCAAGAGCGGCGCTGAGGTCTTCCGCGCCCCAGGTCAGGCCGCGCAGGCGCGGCAGCGGCGTGGTGGCGTAGCTGGATAGCTGCAAGGTCGCGGATGGGGTTTCAGTCGCGACGGGCAGAATGGCGATCTGTCCATGCGGCAGGCCGGCATGAATTTCCAGCGCATCGAGATAATGGGAAAGACGCTGCACGCTATCCGCGCCGGCGGATTTCGGGAGCATGATGCCATCGGGCGATGCCGCGACGATTGCGGCGAGATCGTGCAATGCCGCGTCCTCATCGAGCGCATTGATGCGCACCCACAGCTCAGCGGTTCGGCGGTCCGGCGGCCGGTCAGCGAGAAAGGCGGCGACCTGCGCGCGTGCGGTTGGCTTGTTTGCGGGGCTGACGGAATCCTCGAGATCTAGGATGATGGCGTCAGCACCTGCCCCATCTGCGCGGGCGCGTTTTCTCTCGCTGTCGCCCGGGATGAACAGCAGCGATTTTAGGATGTGTGTCATGTTTGCCTTGGTTGCTAGGCACGTTGCTTGAAAGTGTAAGGCAAGGCAAGGCAAGGTTGGGGGAGATGTGCCATCCCCCCCAAACCCCCCGTCATCTTTAGAATGGGCGTTTTGCCTCGCCTGACGGATTTCGCTTTGCGGCATTATGGCGAGGCTGCCGTCGTAAGCGCGCTTGAGAGGCTTTCCGGCGGTGCGAGCCAGGAGCTTTGGGGATTGATCGTGCACGCAGGCGGCGCGGAGCATAAGCTGGTCTTGCGGCGCAACCCCGATGGCGTTGCACGTTCCATGTCCGCGAGCATGGAGACGGAGGCCCGGCTGATGCGCCTGGCGCGGGAGGCGGGTGCACCGGTGCCCCGCATTGTGCACGTTCTGGTGGCGCAGGATGAGTTGGGCACGGGCTTTATCATGGAGCGTGTGCCCGGTGAGTCGCTTGCACCGCGAATTCTGCGCGACGCGAGCTACGCTGCGGCCCGCGCCGGACTGGCCCGTCAGATGGGTTGCGCAGCCGCGCAAATTCATGGCATCGCGGCACGCGACCTGCCCGCCATTGATGCCGGGGAAAGCCTGGCCCATGCGCAGGCGCTCTATCGCGGGCAGAGCGTGGACCGACCCGTTGTGGAATGGGCCCTGCACTGGCTTGCGCACGCACTACCCGCACGGCCCGCGCCGTTGCGGGTGGTGCATGGCGATTACCGCAACGGCAACATCATAGTCGGACCCGAGGGTTTACGCGCGGTGCTCGATTGGGAAGGCGTGCATTTGGGAGATCCCATGGAGGATCTCGGCTGGTTGTGCGTCACCTCCTGGCGGTTCGGGAACATTGACCTGCCGGTTGGAGGTTTCGGGACGCGCGAGGAGCTGTTTGCCGGCTATGAAGCGACAGGTGGCCAGGTGGACAGGGAGCGGGTGCGTTTCTGGGAAGTGCTGGGCACGCTGCGCTGGGGATTGATGTGCGGTATCATGGCCGATGATTTCCGACGCGGCGAGCGGTCGGTCGAGAAGGCTGCGATCGGACGGCGCGCCTCCGAAACGGCGCTCGATCTCTTGGCAATACTCGCACCACGAAAGGGATACGATCATGCGTGAACAGCCAAGTGCCGCCGCGTTGCTTGATGCCGTCGCGCATTTTCTGCGCCATGAGGCGGCACCGGCGCTGAGCGGCCGCACGGCCTTTCACGCGCGCGTTGCGGCCAACGCGTTGGAGATCGTGCGCAGGGAAATGGCCGCCGGGCGGCAGGCGGCGGCTGAGGAGACGGCCCGGCTTGCAAACCTCCTCGGCCATCGGGGCGAAAACGAGGCGCTGAATGGTGAATTATGCGCGCGCATCGCCGAGGGCAGCATCAGGGCGGACGATCGGGCATTGCTGGACCATCTGTGGCGCACCACGCTGGATACCGTGGCCATCGACCAGCCGAAATACGCGACCTATGTGCGCATGACCGCCGCGCCGGCAGCACCATGAATTTCGATCTTCCCGAGGCACTGATTGCCTACCTTGCCGAGCTTGATGCTTTCATTACGGCTGAGATTGCGCCGCTGCAAGCACGCCACGACAACGAACGCTTTTTCGATCACCGCCGCGAGCACGCGCGCACTGACTGGGACAATCAGGGGCTGCCTCGGCCGGAGTGGGAAGCGCTGCTGGAACAGGCGCGTCTTCTGGCTGACCGCGCCGGACATTACCGCTTCGCCTGGCCCCGCGAAATGGGCGGCCATGCCGGGTCGAATTTCGATATGGCGGTGATCCGCGAGCATCTCGCCGCCAAGGGGCTTGGCCTGTTTAACGACCTTCAGACCGAGCATTCCATCGTCGGCAACAATCCCTTCGTGTTGATGTTCAGGAGTTTTGCCACGCCCGAGCAGAGCGCACGCGATGAGGCGGCGTTGCTGGATGGCTCCATGCGCGCCTGCTTCGGCCTGACCGAGCCCGAGCACGGGTCAGATGCCACCTTCATGGACACGCGCGCGGTTCGAGAAATGCGCGATGGCAAGCCAGGCTGGCGCATCGATGGGCAGAAAATGTGGACGACAGGAATGCACACCGCCACGCATGTGATGGTGTTCGCCCGCACGTCCGGCCATGATGGCGATGCGCGCGGTATTACGTGCTTCATCGTCCCCGCGCACGCGCCGGGCGTAAAGATTGAAGAGTATCTCTGGACTTTCAATATGCCCACCGACCACCCGCGGGTGAGCTTTACGAATGTGTGGGTCCCGGAGGACAGCTACTGGGGGATTGTGGATCGGGGCCTTGGTCTGGGCCAAAGTTTCGTGCACCAGAACCGCATTCGCCAGGCCGCATCATCGCTGGGAGCGGCGGTATTCTGCGTGGAGGAGAGTGTGCGTTACGCACGCGGCAGAAAGGTTTTCGGCAAGCCGCTTTCCGACAACCAGGCGATCCAATTTCCGCTGGTGGAATTGAGCACGCAGTGTGAGATGCTGCGGCTGCTGATTCGTAAGACGGCGTGGGAGATGGATCGCCTCGATCACAAAGCCGTCGAGACGCAGCTTTCGGATAGGGTGTCCATGTGCAATTACTGGGCAAACCGGCTGTGCTGCGAAGCGGCGGACCGGGCGATGCAGGTGCATGGCGGGATCGGCTATTCTCGCCACAAGCCGTTTGAGCATATCTACCGCCACCACCGGCGCTACCGGATTACAGAAGGGTCCGAAGAGATTCAGATGCGCAAGGTGGCGGCGTTTCTGTTTGGGTATATGGGGCCGAGGCGCGCATTGTTTGCTAAATGACGACCAGGGGTTAGGGTTTGTCAGGAAATAGCTGAATCGGGTTGCGCTTGCGGGTAAGTGGGGGGATTCCCCGGTCACGGAGCGCTTTCGTAGCGTGCGTACATGATTGATACCAGCGCCATTCGTGATCGTTTTGTTTCTCTTGCCCCGCATCTTGATGAACGAGGCCGTCGCTCCTTCGCTGCGGCCGAGGCGCGTTCGGCCGGGTATGGCGGGATCGCCGCTGTTGCCCGGGCGACCGGTATTGCACCGAGCACGATCGGCCGGGGCTTGGACGAGCTTGCTGGCGTCGCCGAGGTGCCAACTGACCGCAATCGCCGTCCCGGAGGCGGCCGCAAAGCGTTGACCGCGACAGACCCGGCACTGCTGGACGATTTGTTGGCGCTGGTCAGCCCGAGTGAACGCGGCGACCCGATGTCGCCCCTGCGCTGGACCTGCAAAGGCCTACGCCGCCTGGCTGCTGAATTGCGCGCCATGGGGCATAAAATCAGCCACACCGTGGTTGGCGAATTGCTCCGCGGCCAGAAATTCAGCCTCCAGGCCAACAGCAAGACCCGCGAAGGTGACAGCCACCCGGATCGCGATGCGCAATTCGCCCACATCAATACGAGCATCAGCCGCGCCCTGGCCGAGCAGCAGCCGGTGATATCCGTCGACACGAAGAAGAAGGAGCTTGTCGGCGACTTCAAGAATGCTGGCCGGGAATGGCGGCCACAGGGTGATCCCGAGGAGGTCCGCGTGCACGACTTCCTGATCAAGGAGATTGGTCGGGCGGTGCCATATGGAATCTACGATCTGGCCGCCAATGCCGGCTGGGTCAGCGTCGGCATCGATCACGACACTGCGCAATTCGCCGTGCAGACAATCCGCAACTGGTGGCACGGGGTCGGGTGCAAGCGCTATCCGGGCGCGCGCCACCTGACGATCACCGCCGATGGTGGCGGCAGCAACGGCTCGCGCGTGCGCTTATGGAAGCGTGAACTGCAAAAGCTGTCCAATGAACTCGGCATCAAGATCCGCGTCCACCACCTGCCGCCGGGCACCAGCAAATGGAACAAGATTGAGCATCGGCTGTTCTCATTCATCAGCATGAACTGGCGCGCCAAGCCGCTTGTCAGCTATCGCGTCATGGTGGACCTGATCAGCGCGACCACGACCAAGACCGGCCTGACCGTGCAGTGTGAACTCGACACCAGCACCTACCCAAAAGGGATTGTGGTGAACGATCAGGAAATGTCCGAACTCAACATCCTACGCGACGAGTTCCACGGCGAATGGAACTACACGCTCCAACCTTGCAACAAAACAGGTCGCGCGGTTAATTCCTGACAGACCCTTAGTGCTCAGCCTGCGGGTGAAAAGCTGAACAGGGCAGTCGGCAGCGACGCAGGTGCGGCAGGCCTGAACCAATATGTGTCCTGGATGCGCGAGGCTGTGATATACATCGTGCCGTCCAGTCCTTCGGAGAATGTGTCCGGCCAGCGCAGCCGATCATCCGTCACTACCGTCTTGAGCGTGTGTCCGTTCCAGTATTTCACGGCATTGTCGGTGGGTGAGGTGACATACAGAACACCGGTCTTGCTCATCCACAAGCCGTCAGCCACGGCGGTCGTGCCGACCTTCTTTACCGCGCCTTCCATATCGGCAGACGGCGTTTGCGCCGTCAATTTGGTGGTGTCGATGCTGTACAACGTTCTGCCGGTGAGCGCCTGATAATAGAGCTCGCCGCCGTCATTGGACAAGGCGATCCCGTCGGAAGCAAAGGCCGGCTGGCGGCCGTCGGGCCGGCGCAGCGGCGAGCCGTCCACTTCGACCACGACGTCCTTTTCCATTTGCGTGCTGGCGTGGCCATCAAGCGCGCGGAAGGCCCGACCCGTTGCCAGATCAACGACGATGATCGCTCCGCGCGTGCCGGAATCCGTGATGTAGGCGCGGCTGCCGTCCGGCGCGAAGCGCACATCGTTCAGGTAGGTCCCTTGCAGCGCCACGTCCTCGTTGAAGGCGATGGCGCGAGTGACCTTGTTCGTTGCCAGATCGATGCCGACCATCTTGGGGCCGCCGGGCAGGATCTTTTCGTTGCCTGGGGCTGCGGCATCCAGCACCCAAAGCGTGCCGCGGCCATCGGCGACAACGGATTGCACGCAGACGAAATGGTGCTCGACGGGCATTTCGTTTTGGCGCGCGTTGCGCCAGCTGTTCCATTTCTCGTCCGGGTAGGGTCTCAGCGTGCCGTCGGGCAGGATTTGCGCGACGGAAATTGGTGCATCATCGGTCCAGCGGGGGAAATTGACGAAGATGCGACCGTCCGGTGCAGCACAGACGCCTGTGACCTGGTGCGCGAAGCTGGCAACCTGGCGAAGGGTGGTCTGGGTGGAGGCCTCGTTCATGGCGTGTGCCTTGTGCTGTCGCGCTCGCGTGGAACGCTGCGCACTCGCGTGAGTCCTGGACCGGGCGTATGACAACGGCGTGAGGCAGGGCATATCCGGTCTTGCTTCAAGCCGCTTCGGCCTGCCCAGCACGGCGACACGCCTCGGCCAGCGCTTGAGCCGCCGGATAATCGACCTTGCCAGTGCCAAGCAGCGGCAGCGCATCCACGTGCAGGATTGCCCGCGGCACGCCGATGTCTGCTGCCCCCCTGCCCCGCGCGAAATCGACGATGTCTCCAACGGTCGCGCCGTCATGCGTGGTCATCAGCAGCAAGGACTCGCCGCGTCGTGCATCGGCAATCGCCAGAACGGCATGCTGATCGTTCGGCCATAGTGCCGCCGCCAGCGCTTCGGCGCCCGACATGGACACCATTTCGCCTGCCACTTTGGCAAACCGCTTGATGCGGCCAGTGATGGCGACGAACCCCTGATCATCGAGGCGCACGATATCACCTGTATCGTACCAGCCATCCTGCGGGGGCTCGAGCACGCCGGGTGCCGTTTCGCGCATATAGCCAAGCATGACATTGGGGCCGCGCACACACAGCTTGCCGCCTTCCGCAATGCCCGGCACGGGATCGAGTCGATGCTCGATGCCAGGCAGCATGCGGCCGACGCTGCCGGGTCGACTGTGCATGGCCGTGTTCATCGCCAGCGCGGGTGAGGTTTCGGTCGCACCATAGCCTTCGAGCACGCGCACGCCGAAGCGTTCGGCATACAGCGCTTTCGTGCTTTCGCGCACGCGCTCCGCACCGGCAAACATGTAGCGCATACGGTAGAAATCGTAGGGGTGCGCGTAGCGTGCCCAGCCGTTGAGGAACGTGTCGGTGCCGAAGCAGATGGTTGCGTCAGTGTCATAGATCAGCGCGGGCACGATGCGGTAATGCAGCGGCGAGGGGTAGAGAAATGTGCGCACACCGGCAAAGACCGGCAGCAGCGTGGCCCCTATCAGGCCGAAGGCGTGAAACATCGGCAGCGCCGCAAACACGCGATCGGCCGGGCTGAAATCGATGATGGCGCCGAGCTGGCCGCAATTGGCCAGGATATTTCGATGGCTCAACACAACGCCTTTGGGCGTGCCCTCCGATCCTGACGTGAACAGCACGACGGCCGGGGCGTTCGCGTCCAGATCGAAACCGGGCAGGCCGGCTGGCCGCATGCTGCGCCATTTGGCGCGCAACTTGTCACGCGCTTTGATGGTCGGGCGAATATCCTCCAGGTATACGACACGCACATGCTTTTCCATGCGTGCGAGCGTGGCACCGAGCTTGCCCTTTTCGACAAAGGCACGGCTGGTCACCACGGTCTTGACGCAAGCAGCCGTGCAGGCAGACAGCATGCCCGTGCTGCCTGAGGAGAAATTCAGCATTGCGGGGACACGTCCGAAGGCGGACAGGCCCAACAACGTGATGAGCGTTGCATTGGCGTTTGGCAACATCAGGCCGACGCGCTCGCCCGGCTCTGTGCCGGCGATCAGCTTGTCACCCAGTGCTGCGGCACCGAGCAGGACGCGGTCATACGAAAGCGGCGTGCGGTTGATGTCCTCGACGATGAGCGCGCTGCCGCCATGATTGGCGCGCGCGTCCAGGAAGGCAGCCATCAGCGTGCGGTCGATATCACGCGCGGCAAAATTCGTGCGCACCATCAGATCCTCCAGCGCACGGCCCACGGCAACGCGCCGCTCGCGCGGGGTCAGCGTATCGGCGTACGCCGGCGTCAGATCGACCGCGGGGAAGATGTCCATGCGCAAACGTGGAAACCAGCGAAGGCGCAATTTACCGCGCATCTTGGAAAACGGCGTGAACTGCGTGCCATCGATATGGATCGGCACGATTCGTGCACCTGCGCGATCGGCGACCATGCCGGCGCCTTCGTAGATTTTCATCATCGCACCCGTCTGGCTGATGCGGCCTTCCGGAAATATCATCAGCTTCTGGCCTTGGTCGCGCACGGCTTCGATCATGCGGCGAATGGCGTAAGGGTTGGAGACGTCCAGGGCAAAGACGCGCACAGTGCTGCTGGCCAAACGCACCAGCATCCGGCGGGTCTGGTGGGTGTGGACGGCAAAGCTCGGGCTGTCAGGCAGGAAGGTCGAAATCAGCAGCGCATCGAGGTAGCTGAGGTGATTGCTGACGATAACCACGCGATCGCCGGCCGCTGCATAGTTCTGCAGGCCTGTGACACGCACGCGATGGAACGCGCGAAAATAGGTAGAAAAGAGCGGCCGTGCCACCGCTTGCGGCATGGCGCGCACCAGCATGGCCGCCACCAGCAGATTGACGCCGGCGAGCCATTCCAGCGCGCGCGGCGCCGACATGCCGAGTGCCGCGACGCCAGCGACGACCGCTGCCGCGGCAATGATGAACGCCGCATTGACCGCGTTGTTGGCGGCAATCGTTCGCGCGCGGCTGCCCGCCGGTGCGGCGTCCTGCAAAATGGCGTTCAGCGGCACCGAAAACAGGCCGCCGCACGCGGCCAGTACCACGAGGTCGGCCAGCACGCGCAGGCCCGGCAAAGTTGCAAACAGCGCGTGCACGTCACCCAGATGCGCGCCATCCGCCAAGCCATGCCCCAGATCGAAACAGAACACCGTCATGCCCATGGCGGCAAGCGGCACGTGGCGCGCACTGACCTGTCCGCGCAATAACCGCGCGCTCAGCCACGAGCCGCCGCCTATGCCCAGCGCAAAGGCGCCAAGCAATACGCCCACGACCTGACCGCCCGCGCCCATGCTCTCGCGCGCGAGGGCGGGAAATTCGGCGATGATTGTAGCGCCCATGGTCCAGAACCACGACAGGCCAAGGATCGCGCGCCAGGCGCGCCTGTTCGGCCGCACGGCCGAGACCACGGAAATCGTCTCGGCCACGATATTCCAGCCGATGCGCGCGGCCGGGTCGGACGGCTGCGTGCGCGGGATGAACAATGCAGCGCCCAGGCCGATGATTGCCGAGATCAGCCCCGCGGCCGCAACCACCGGCGTGCCATGCGGCAGCACTGCCGCGGTCCCGCCCACGGTGCCGGCGAGAATGGCGGCGAATGTTGTCGCCTCGATAATGCCGTTGCCGCCCACGAGTTCTTCCTCGCGCAAATGCTCGGGCAGCAACCCGTATTTCAGCGGGCCGAACAATGCCGCCTGCACGCCGATGCCGAACAATGTGGCGAGCAGCACGGCGAGATTGCCGGTCAGGAAGCCTACGGCCGCACACAGCATCAACGGAATTTCGATGGCCTTAACCCAGATGATGACGCGCCCCTTGGCAAAGCGGTCGGCGATCTGCCCGCCGGTCGCCGAAAGCAGCAGATAAGGTGCGATGAACAGGGCGCCGGCCATGGCGGCAAAGCCGGCGCCTGCATTGCCGAGTTTGAAGGCTGCCAGTGTCACGATGGCGCTCTTCAGCAAATTGTCATCGAATGCGCCGCAAATCTGGCTGACGCAGAGCGGCCATAGCCGGCGTGATCTCAGCAGAAACGACGATTGCGGCATGAAAATGTCTCCGGTGTCAGGCGCGCAGGCGCCCGGTCTGAAGGAAGGCTGCACGCGCCAGCTCGAGCGCTGCAACCAGGCCGCGCACCCTCATGCCGCGACCTGCATGCACATCGAGACGATCTGGTCGGCGAATTGGGACAGCGGTGCTCCCAGCCTGCCGTATTGCAAGAATGTCGCCGGTTGCACGGTCAGGCCCGTGATCGCCGCAGCCAGCAACACGGGATCGCGCGCGCGGATTTCGCCCGCTTCCATGGCGGCGCAGATCAGTTCGACGACGATCTGCACCGGGTTGGCCTCGCCCAATTCCGCTGTCGGCAAATTGGCATGTTGCGTCATCAAAATGAAGCGGAAGCGCAGCGCGTCCTCATCGTGCAGGCGGCAGATCAGGCGCACCAGCGCTTCCAGCCGTGCCCTAAACGGCGCCGGCGTGGCGATCGCCTGACGCATCTGGCGGCCGTAATCGCGATAGCCATCCTCGAACAACTCGCGCACCAGTTCGTCCTTGGACGCGTAGTGGGCATAGAGGTTGGGCTTGGCCATGGCGCAGGCCGTGGCGATGTCCTGGATGGAGACGCGCTCCACACCGCGCTCGGCAAACAGGCGCAGGGCCTGGGCGCGGATGGTGTCCCGCTTGCTTGTCTGGCGCTTGCTTGTGTCGCGTTTGGGATGAGGCTGGTTCACGGGGCAGTTTTCTTACCGAGCGGTCGGTAAGAAACACGCCCTCACGGCTGCTGTCAAGCGGAAGAATGGGGAAAACGGATGAAGCAGGCGCTCCACAGGCTCCAAATCGCCACGCGCGGCCCCGCGCTGATCGACATCACCCCGCCCGTGGTGGCGTGGGTGCGTGGCCAGGGCGTGCGCACCGGCCTGCTGACCGTTTGGTGCTGCCACACCTCCGCCTCGCTGACCGTGCAGGAGAACGCGGACCCGACCGTCCGCGCCGACATCCTGCGCTATTTCGAGGCCATCGCGCCCGAGGCTGAGGCGCGCTACGCGCACGGCGCCGAGGGTGCGGACGACATGCCCGCGCATCTGCGCACGATGCTGACGCAGACGCAGATCAGCGTGCCCGTGCAGCACGGCGCACCTACGCTCGGCACGTGGCAGGCGATTTATCTGTTCGAACACCGCCGGCGGCCGCACGAGCGCGACATCGTGCTGCACCTGCTCGGCGAGTGATACTGGTTGTCTCCGAGGAGTACACGTCAAGGGAAAATTGGAGGGGCTGACGTCTACATCAGCCCCCCCACGGCCATCGAGTGAAGGAAAAGAATTTGCGGGAAATGTGCCATTCCCCCCACACCCCCGTCATTTTGTTTAGACGTGGCCGAAAAATCGACGGGGGGTCTGGGGGGGATGGCACATCTCCCCCAGCCTTCTTCTGGATCTACTTCATCCTTCTCCCTTCGCTCGATTGCCCTGAGCCTCCCCCCAAACCCCCCGTCTTCATTTAGCAGGCTGCGGGTCGGCGCCTGGAAAGACATGCGGGGCGCCGGGGTCATCGACATGCCACCGGCGCAGAACCACGTGGCGCTGATCATCGACCAGGCAGACGAAGCAGTGGATTTCGTCCGGTGTGGCCAGATGGCCGAGTTCGGCATCGGTCATGCCGCATGCCAGGCAGACATAACGGTAGCATCGCAGTTCGACGGAAAAGGCGGCCGACATTGCGGTTCTCCTTGTTGCGCGTAACCGGACTTGGCGCGCGAGGGCGGAGTCCCCGCCAATCAAACATCGCGGAGCAAGAAGGCAATCGAGTGAAGTGAAAGAGCAGAAGTAAAAGCTGGAGGAGATGTGCCATCCCCCCCAGACTCCCCGTCGATTATAGAGCCTCGCCTTACATAAAGTCGGGGGGTCTGGGGGGATGGCACATCCCCCCCAGGTCTTCAGCCCATCACTCGATCGCCCTGGGGGCTGACGTGGACGTCAGCCACATCGCCCGAACCGTCTTGTTCACGCTACGTTCACATGCTACATGAGCCGGAGTGGAGGGCAAAAATGCACGCGATCACCCCTGATATGATGCTACTGACCCGCTATGGCGCGATGCGCTCTGTGGCCGTCGACATAAGCCGGGCGCGCCTGTCATTGCCGCCCGCATGGCGGCCCGTGCTGGCGGCCTCGCTCCGTATGGTAATGGGCCTGGGTGTGGGGGTGGCATTGGGCGCTGCCTGCGGCAATGCCGGCTTTTGGGCAGCCATCGGGCTCTGCCTGGGCGCCGCGCTGCAAGCCGTTGCGCGGTGCACCTGATCCCTCACGATTACAGGGGTGTGGCAACCGTCCCCGCCATCTCGGGTTGGTAAGCGACCACATTAGGAGGAGTCACTTCATGGCTGGCGAAAAAACTCTGCACGACGCTTTTCACGAGACGCTCAAGGACATGTATTACGCCGAAAAGCAGTTGACGCGAAACCTCAAGAAGGGCGCCCGGGCGGCCAAGCTACCCGCGCTCAAGCAGGCGCTGGAACACCACCTCGAAGAAACCGCGGTGCAGATCGAACGGCTGCAGCAGGTGTTCGAGATGATCGGCAAGCCCGCGCGCGCCAAGACGTGCGAGGCCATGCAGGGCCTGACTGCTGAGATGGAGGAGGACCTGGAGGATTTCGGCAAGACCGAGGCGGGCGATGACATCCTGATTGGCTGCGCGCAGGCGATGGAACATTACGAAATCGCCCGCTACGGCGTACTCAAAACGTGGGCGCGCAAGCTTGGACTGCAAGAGGCGGAGAAACTGTTGAACACGACCCTTGAAGAAGAGAAGAGGACGGACGCCTTGTTGAGCCAGATTGCCGACCAGACACAGGGGTCGAACAAGGCCCAAGCCAAGGCAGCCTAACAAGCGACGGGGGGTCTGGGGGGACCGGCACGGTCCACCCAGTTCTTCCCTAAAGCGATCCCCAAAGTGCCGCCGTATCCGCCATCCGAGTGGAAAACCCCCACTCATTATCATACCACCCGACAACCCGCACCAGCATCCCCCCATCAATGCTCGCCGTCTGTGTCGCATCAAAAGTGCAGGACGCTGCGACGCCGTTGAAATCGCTGCTGACCAGCGGCTCAACGTTGTAATCCATGATCCCTGCCAACCGCCCCAAGGAGGCCTCTCGAAAAGCCGCATTCACCGCCTCAATGCTAGGCCGCGCACGCAAATTCACGTCCAGCGAAACCATCGACACATTGGCCGTCGGCACGCGGATCGAGGTGCCGTCCAGCTTGCCGGCCAACTCCGGCAGCACCAGGCCCAGCGCGCGCGCCGCCCCCGTCGTGGTCGGGATCATCGACAGCGCGGCCGCACGCGCGCGGTGCAAATCCTTGTGCAGCGTGTCAACGCTGCGCTGATCGCCCGTGTAGCTGTGGATCGTGACCATGAAGCCGCGCTCTATGCCGAAAGCCTCGTGCAAAACCGACGCCATGGGTGCCAGGCAATTGGTCGTGCAGGACGCGTTGGAGACCACGGTCATCTCGCGCGTCAGCGTGGCATGGTTGACGCCATAGACAATCGTGGCATCCACGTCGGTTGCCGGCGCGCTGATCAGCACGCGCCGCGCGCCCGCGCCAATTAACGCGGAGGCCGCGGTTTTGGTGGTGAACAGCCCGGTGCATTCCATGGCCACGTCCACGCCCTGGTAAGGCACGCGGGCGGGGTCCCGCTCCGCCGAGACACGGATCGGGCCCCAATTGCGGCCGGCGTGGCTGATGGTGATGGCATCGCCCACAACGCGGACCTCGCCGGGAAAGCGGCCGTGCACGCTGTCATAGCGAAACAGATGCGCGTTGGCCTCCACGCTGCCCAGATCGTTGATGGCGATGGGGGCGACGTCCGTGCGGCCGCTCTGCACCATGGCGCGCAGGACCAGGCGGCCGATGCGGCCGAACCCGTTGATGGCGACCGTGACGGCCATGGCGTTCTATCCCTTGTCTTTTTTGATGGATGCGTTGGGCCGGTCTTCTGGGCTGGCGCGGCTGTCTAGTCCAGTGGCTTTGATGCAGGGTGGGGCCGCAGATGGCGCAGGATTGCCGCCAAGCCGACCTCCGGGTGGGGAGGCCAGGCGGCCTGGCCCACCATCAGGTCTCGGCTGCCGACCAGACCGGCAAAGGCCAACGGGTCTGCGGCAAAGGCCACCAATGGCGCGGTGCCAAGCACGCTCCGGCGATAGGTTTCATCCTGGGCGTCCCAAAGCGTGCGACAGGGCATGGAGATCATGGCCGCCTGCAGCCCCTCGCGCGCCAGCAGATCGCGCACGGCCGCCGCTATCGCCACACCGCTGCCGGCGGCGAGCAGGGTTACGTCCCGCCTGGGCGGGGCGTGCACCAGGTAGGCGCCGCGGGCACAGAGCCGCGGTGTGGCAGTGGGCGCTCGCGCGCTGGCCTGCGGTGCCAGGGCTATGACGCTTGGTCCGTCGAAACGGCGCAGCGCCAGAACCAGGCAGTCTATCGCCTCTGGCGCGTCGGCGGGCTCGAAGACTGTCAGGTTGGGTATGGCCAGAAGCGGCAACGGGGGCGCCGCGGCGGGCTGCATGGTGAGGTGCAGCCACCGAAGCCTCTGCGCCGCGGCTTCGGCGAGCGCCGCGCGGGGCAAGGCCACGGCCAAGGCGGTGTGGGATATCGGCAGGATGCCGCCATGCAGCGCCATGCCAAGCAGGCACGCGGGTGCGGCCTGATCCAGGCCTTCCCACGACAGTGCGCCTGCCGGAAAGGGCGCAATTGCCGCAGGCGGCACGATGGGGGCCTCGTTCAGCGGCAAGGCGGCGAGATCGGGCAGAAGCTGCGCCAGGCGGGTGAGCGCTGCCGCGATGGCGGTCGCGGTGCCATCGCTGGGGTGCGCGTCCGGCTGGCAGGCGCGTTGCCAGCCCAGGGGCATGTGGCCGGCGAGCGCCTGCTGGAAGGCCTGCCGGCTGGCGTGCCGGCGCAGGCGCTTGAGCCAGGCGCGGCGGGCGGCGGGGCCGCGGGCGCTGGCGGGGACCGGTGCCTCTTGCGTGGAAGTCCCATCGCCGAGCTGAACAATCAGTGAGGGTTTATGCACGCGCTGGCAGGCCGAGAGCGCGGCCTGAGCATCGCCCGGCTCGACGACGCGGACGGCCCAGCCCGCGGCGGCAAATCCGGCGCGCAGGATGCGGTCATCGCTTGGCAGCGTGGCCAGGACAGCCAGACGGCCGAGGCCCAGCGCGCCGGCGACGTAGGCGGCCTCGCGCCCGGTGCCGCAAATGAGCTCGGCGCGGTTGGCGGCCAGCCAGACACGGTGGTCCACCAGCGAGCGGCCGAAGCGCGCGGCGAGCAGACGCTCGGCGACGGCTTGGCCCACGGCGGCACCGAAGGCGAGACCCGGCGGGGCCCCGGTGAGCTGGGACCAATCGGCGGGCGCTGCCGGATCGGGGGTGGCGAGCAGCAGGCGGTCGCGGTCGGGCCAGTGCGGGTCGGCGGGGTCCGCGCGCAGCTCACGCGAAATCAGGGTGGCAAGGAGGGTCACAGGCGGGCGCAACTCTTGCCCGGGCGCCAGGTTTGCGGCAACCGTGCCGCCATGAAGATCAAGCTCGCGGTATTGTTTCTGCCTTGCGTGGTGGGGCTGGGCGCTTGCCACCTGGTGGATCAGCGTGATTTCGATGCGCGCGCGGGGCGGCCGCCGGTGCTGCCGGTGGCAGCGCTTGGGCCTGCACCGGCAGGGCCGGGCGCGCTGCTGCGCATCGGCTACGAGAACCCTGATCCCGTCTATGCGCCGGCGCTGGCGGACGCGGTGCGCCGGGCGATCACGCTCAAGCCGGGGGTGCTGTTCACGGTGCAGACGCTGGTGCCGCTGGCGGGTGGGCCGGACGCGCAGGCTGCCGCGCTATCGGATGCGGCGCGTACGGGGCGGGAGGTGGCGGAGGCTATGGTGGTCGATGGCGCCGAGCAGGGGCAGATCGAGATGGCTGTGCGTGGGGATGGGGGAGTTAAGTTTAAGGAGGTGCGGATTTTCGTGCATTGAGGAAGGGAAGGAAGCAATCCTTTTTTGAAAAAAAGGACCAAAAAACTTTTGTCTGTAGCGGTCCTCAATCCTGTCGGGACGGAACCAGGTTGAACAGGTCGGCCGCACTGACCAGGTCCTCGCCGTGCCGATCCTCGTCCACTTTTCCGCCCGATAAGATCGACTCGCACATCGCGCGCAGTGGTTTGACGATTGCGCGCAGCAATTGGTTGGCATAGATGACGCCGCTGACGCCATTGTCCTGGAATTTGCTGAACGGCGTGTTCCAATAAGTCGTCGGAACGACCAGCACCGGCGCGTGCACGCCGTTGGCACGCAGTTCGTTGCAGAATAGCAGCACCTCGTCCGCCGTTCCGGACACGCTATGGATGAGGATGCCATCCGTTCCGGCCTCCAGAAACGCATGCGCGCGATCGAGGGCATCACTCATGCCTTGGCCGAGCACCAGGCTTTCTATCCGCGACATATGCATCAGCTCGCCGAACCTCGACGCGGCCTGGACCGCCTTGATCTTTTCGATAAAGGCCGGGATGGGGATTTGCGCTTGCCGCGCCCTGGTGCCGTAGAGGGAATTCCGCTTGGGCCCCATTTTGTCTTCAAGGCAGACAGCGGACACGCCGGCTTTGTCGAGCGCGCGGGCCATGTCGTAGGTCTGGTCGGGCGTGCCGCCGCTATCTCCGTCGTAGATCAGCGGCGATTGCGTGCAGGCAAAGATCTCCTCGATCGTTTGCAGGCGATGGGCCTTGTCCACGATCTCCCGATCCGGCTTGCCGCGCATGGCGGAGTCGGTCAGGCTGCTGTGCCAGAAGGCGTCGAAGCTGATGCGGCCGTCCGCGGATTTGGCGCGCGAGGCAATGATGGCCGATAATCCGCTATGCGCCTCGATGATCCGGAGGGTTTTCGGACACCCGAGCAAACGCTTCAGCCGGCCCTGCCGCATCCGGGCGGAGATGCCGTCTTCCTCGATCGCCAGATTCAGCAGGGTTGACGAAATGCCTTGCGTGTAGGGGATTTCGACGATTTCGCCGCCCCACTCGGCAAGGACTTCAATGACGTGGCGCCGGACTTTGGCCTGGATCCCGCCGCGCCAATCATCACCGTGTACGACATAGTCGGGTCTATAGGCGCGCAGGTTCTCTTCGTAGCTCAGCGTTTTTTGAGGCACAACCCTGGTCACGCCGCGGACGCTGCCAACGACGCGAACCCGATCCTCGTACGGCAGAAACGGGAGGCGTTTGTAGCCCATCGCGGCTTCGTCCGTTATGACGCCGACGATCACCTCGCCGAGTGCGGACGCCGCTTCGAGAATGTTGATATGGCCTGCGTGCAACAGATCGCCCACCATGGCAACATAGACAATCTTGCTCGTTCGGTCCGCCCGGTCCTGCATTTCATCAATCCGTCATTTCATGGGCGAATGCTGAAGTGATCCTGCAGGCGTTTCAAGACCTGGTAAGGCGCGCGCGACGGCCGCGGCAGGTTTGCCGGCGATCCGGAACGAATGAGCACATGAACAAGGGCGGGGCCGTTGGCCGAAGCACCCATCGCCCGCGCCAACCCCGCTTCGTCGTTGACACGCGCGGCATAGGCATAGCCGCAACGCGCCGCGATTTCGGCGAACGGCGCATGGCTGGCAAGACTGGGCTGTCCGCCGGTCGAATCATAGGAGCCGTTGTCGAGAACGACGTGCAGCAGGGTTTTGCCGCCATAGCGCGCAATCATCGGCAGCGCGCCCATGTGCATGAGCGCGGCCCCGTCGCCGTCGATGACGAGTATCCGGCCCGCGAGCGCCAGCGACAGTCCCAATCCCACAGACGAGACAAGGCCCATCGATCCGACAACGTAAAGATTTGCGGGATCGTCCGAGAGGGCAAACAATTCGCGGCCGGTTTTTCCGGTGGTGGCCAGCCGGATAACGTCGGGCCCTGTTGACGCGCGCAGGCGGGCAAGCACCTCGGTGCGCGAGAGCATCTGTCCGTTGTGCGTGAGGTCTTCGTAAAGCCCAGGCGTTGATACGGCGGGCGGATCGCGCGGCTTGGGCGTGGCTTCGAATGCGCCATCGGGCACCACGATGGCAACGCAGCATCGCTCCCGCTCGGCGTGCTCGATTGCCCAGTGCAATTGCTGCGTTGCCTCGGCCTGCTCGGCCTTTAGGGTGACGTGGCGGATATTGATGGCGTCGAGAAGTGCATGGGTCGAGAGGCCCATGCGGAAATGCTGCGGCTCGTCTGGCCGCCCGGGCTGACCGCGCCAGCTCACGGCCAGGATGAGCGGTAGCCTGAAGGTCTCCGCGAGGGAGGTGAGCGGATTGATGGCGTTGCCGAGCCCTGAGTTTTGCATCAGCACGATCGCTCGCTGCCCGGCCATGACGGCACCGGAGGCCACGGCTATCGCCTGCCCCTCGTTTGGCGCCGCGATGTAGGTAAAGCGGTTCGTTGTTTGGAAGTGGTTTTGCAGCGGGCTGAGGCTGGAGCAGGGAACGCCGGCGGCCAGCTTGTAGCCGGCATCGGTCAGCACGCCGGTCCATGTTGCGGTGCTGATCATGGCGGACGTCTTCTGCCGACACCTCAGCGGAAGACAAGCGCAAATTTTGGGGAGATTTGGCTGACGTAGACGTCAGCCCCCCCAAACCCCCCGTCTAGAATTGGGCCTCGTCTTAAATGATGACGGGGGGTCCGGGGGGGATGGCACATCCCCCCCGGCTTTTACTCGACTTTAAAAGATTGACACCGAACCCACCAGTGTCGTCGACTATGTTACGGCGCGTAATTGCACTGCGATCGGCGAAACGAAAGAGGGTAGTCGGCGTGGGAGTGGAAACGGATCTGGCCTGCGCACCCGCAAACCTGGCGGTGGACTGGGACTATACCGATCTGGCCGACGCCTACGTACGCCGTCCTGGCTATGCGCCACGTGCCATCGACGCCTTTCTGGCCCTGGCCGGTCCTGGCGCAACGCGTACGGTCATCGATCTGGGCGCCGGCGCGGGTCATCTGACCGCGCCATTGGCCGAACGCGGCGGTGAGATCCTGGCACTGGAACCCAATCTGGCGATGCGCCGCCACGGCATCGCGCGCACAAGCGCTTATGCAAACGTAAGCTGGATGGTCGGCCGCATGGAGGACACGGGCCTGGCCGCGGGCCGGTTTTCCCTGGCGACGTGCGGGTCCTCATTCGGGGTTGCCGATCACGCCGCGACATTGCGGGAAATCGCCCGCCTTCTGCAGCCGGTTGGCTGGTTCGCCTGCCTGTGGAACTACCGCGACCTGCACGATCCCATGCAACGCGAAATCGAAGCACACATAAAAGCCAGCATACCGAATTTCCAATACGGCGCGCGGCGGCAGGATCAAACGCCGATCATCCAGGCGAGTGGTCTGTTCGGGGACGTGCAGATCGTGGAAGCGCCTATCCAGCACCGTGTGCGCAAGACCGAATGGATCGACGCCTGGCGCTCCCACGCGACGCTGCAGCGGCAGGCGGGCGAACGATTTGAGCGGATTGTCGACGGCATTACCGCGATCGTGGACGACGCAAATGGCGAAACGCTCGACATTCCCTATTTGACGCGTGTGTGGATCGCACGGCGGCGGCCGGCCAGCCGGCGTGGCGAACTTGACTGAGCCTGCGCCCGCCAGGTTGCAGACCTTGGGTGGCACGGTGTGGTTCACCGGCCTGCCGGCGTCCGGCAAAACCACGCTGAGCCGCGCGCTGCAAGACGCACTGCACGCGCGCGGTCATTCCTGTACTGTTCTGGATGGAGATATTCTGCGCGAGCGCCTGAGCCGCCGCTACGGCCACTCGCTTGAGGACCGTTTCGCCGTGCTGCAGGAGATCGTGGCCGCCGCGCTGGCCGAGAGAAATCAGGGTATCATTCCAATCGTTGCAACCATCTCCCACAAGCGGGAGATGCGCGCCTTTGCCCGGCAGGCTCTCGGCAGGATGCTTGAAGTCTATCTCGACTGCGACGCCGCGGTTTGCGCCGCGCGTGACAGCAAGGGCCATTATCGGCGCGCACATGCGGGCGAGTACGATTGTTTCGTTGGTGTGACTGAGCCTTACTAGGTCTGGAGCCACGCCGACATCGTCATCGACACTGCGCGAGCCGACGTGGCGGAATCTACGCGCGTGGTGGTCGCTGCCAGTCTGGATTTCCTTCAGGCCGGTCAGAAAAAGATTGGGGGAGATGTGCCATCCCCCCCAAACCCCCCGTTATTTGTTTAGATTTGGGCGCAATTGCCGCATCTCCTTGATGCGGACGAAGAAATAGCTGGAGCCGTCTTGAAAGCTTGAGCGCGTGGCCTCCAGGTGCCGCGCCAGCCACGCGCCGTGGTTTTTGATGAACGCTGACAGACTGTCTAGGAGCGCCCGCGCCTCGGCCGGCGGTAGGGCAGCGCGGCCCAGCAGGTCAGCGTCCAACCGATGCGCAAAGGCCAGCACTGCAAGGACAATGTCCTGCCAGGCGCGCATGTCCGGCGGCGCGGACGCGACCGCGGCGGGCAGGTGAATGGTGTCAAAGCAGGCGAGGAACGCCGCACTGACGCGCGCTGCGGCAAAATCGTCTTGTCGCTCCGGCGCCTGCGCCGCGTAGCCGAGCGCACGCAGCACCGTTGCTGTTGCGGCCTCGATATCGGCAATCGACGCCTGGATTTCGGGCTGTTCACGTCCCTCGCCGACTTTGCCGGCCCGGTTGGCAACCTGGCGATCGTTGGGAAACTTGCCGGCCATGGCGCGCTCGGCATCCCGCGCGCGCTCGAAGGACGAGCGCCTGACGGCGTCGGCGACTTCGCGATCTGTGTAGGTCACGCCGAGGGCGGCCAGCGCGGCGCGAAGCGTGGCTTCGGCATCTCGCTTGTAGTCCTCGAAGCGTACGACATGGATATCGGGCAGCGACATCCAGGCGGCGACGAACAGCGCCCAGTGGGCGGATCGGCCCAGCAGCGTGACAGGGTTGGGAAAGTGCAGATATTCCGCAAAAGTCAAGGCAGGCGCGCTGCGCCGGTAGCTCGAATAGATCGCATCGCGCGGGTCGCGTACAACGAGCACTTGCAAACGCTCGTCAGCCGGGCGGGGCGGAAAATCCTGCACATACTCAACGCTGATATCGTCACGGAACAAAAAGTCCGGGCGCCGCACCAAGGCGGGCAGGAACTTCATCAGCACGCCGGCCTTCGGGTTCAGCGCGACGCGGCCGCCATCCTTTGCCACCCACATGCGGTCGCTTCGGGGCGATGGCGTCGATCCCCGCCACACGCGATCCACGCTCGGCTTGTGATCGATCCTGATGTCGAGTTCCAGAAAACAATTCAGCAGCCAGGACGCGCCGGAGGGTTCGATCGGCCACCCTGCCCGACCCCGTCTTCATCGTCGCACCATTCCGCACAGGCACGACCTTCCTTCACCGGCTGCTGGCGTGCGATCCGCAAAACCGCGTGCCGCGCATCTGGGAGGTGGCCTACCCTCCGCCGGCCGCGCCTTTTCGGAGAGGCGGCGATGCACGCGACTTTAGAGAGGATGCGCGCATTGCCGATGCCGCAGCAGCCTTGCGCACGCGCAATCGTGCGAGCCCGGCGCTGGGCAGGCTCCATCCCATGTCACCCGATCTGGCGGAGGAGTGTTTTGGCCTGCTGGAGACATCATTTCTGTCGCATAGCTTCATGTTCTATGCGGAGCTGCCGTCGTATCTGGCATGGCTCGACACATGCACGGGCGCTGACTGGCACGGGGCCTATCAAATTTATGCCGACCAATTGCGCCTGCTGCACTGGTGGCATCCAGGCCCGCGCTGGGTGCTGAAAAGCCCGGTGCATTTGTGGAGTCTCGATGCGCTGTTGCAGAGTTTTCCGCGCGCCCGAATCATTCAGCTCCACCGTGATCCGGTCGATGCCATGGCGTCGTTCTGTCGCCTGCTCGCGGCATACCGCCAGGTGATGTGCAAGGCGACGGCGCCTGAGGCGATCGGCGCGGAGGCCCGCTGCTACACACGCCAGGTGCTCGGCCGCGCTGTCGCCGCACGGCGTGAGTGCGGTGCGCGGCAATTTATCGATGTCGGATTTGCCGGCCTGATCCGCGATCCGCTTGCCACCGTTCAAGCGATCTACGCGCGCATCGGTGCCCGATTGGCGCCCGATGCCGTGACCGCCATGCGGGGATGGCTCTTGCACGAAGAGCGCGTGCCGGTGAAAGCGGAAACGCACATAGAGACATTCGGCCTCGAGCAACGCGAAGTACGCGACATGTTCGCCGACTACACGGCGTTTCTGGAAACGGCGGCGAAGGTCTGAGGCGCAGCCGGCTCTGCCCGCTCGTGTCAGGCAGCTTCAGCGCCGCCGCTTTCGGCCGCCCGGCGGAATGGCGGCATGAATTGCCGCAGATCTCCGCTGTCGATCATCGCCGGCAATAAGCCTCTGTGATAGTGACTTTCGCCGGCGGTCGGTGACGCATCAGCGCCTTCTTCGCCGACGGGATGGGGCACGGTATAGGGGGACAGCACGATGCCGGGACATTGCGCGAAATACTCGGCGAAGGCGCAGTCCCGGCTATTGGAAAGCGAGTAGTAGATGAAATACTCTCTGGTCCCGTTGCCCTCCGACAGCTTCTCCTTCAGAAAAGCCTTGGCTGCATCGGCAGTCTCGGCGCGTGCCGAGCGGGGGGCAAAGGCCCAGACCTTCTTGGCGCCGAGACAGTGCCCAAAGAGCAGCGCGCCATAGCCGCCGCTCGACTGGCCGAGATGGTAGAACTCGGTGACGTGGGAAAACTCGGCGAGCAGGCTCCTGTGCCAGTCGATCAGCGATGGCAGGTCAGTTATGTCAGGCCCCGCCCCCCGCGCGTAGTTTTGCACATGAGGGTCAGCGACAAGGGCCAGGTTGCGGTCGCCGAGGCCGGCATGTCGAACCATGGACAGAAACGTCACGCCGCGGCCGATCAAGCCCGCCCCACGCCCCGGATAGATAAAGAACAACTGTGCGCAATTGGTTCGCTTCAGCGATGTGACCGATTTTTTTAGAGCGCGTTGCGTCACCATGCGGTATTGCCAAGCCCGGCAAGTTTGCCACTCGACTGAACATGGCGATGAGTTGCACTGTCAAGGCTGACGCCATTTAACAGCGCTTAACGGCGCCAAGCCCACAATGGCCGCCATGTCATGGCGCCGCCCGCGGATAGACAGCCTCAAGGCGCTCGGCATCATAGCGTGTGCCGCCGTCATCCTGCTGGCCGTCAGCCTGGCCGCGCTCACCGCGGGCATCGACCGCCGCTCCGCCGCTTTTGAAGAAAGCCTGGTGCGCCTGGGCTACGTCCAGGTCGTGGACCAGGTCGGTGTAGTGGTTGAGACCAACGCATTGTGGGACGCGGCACTGGTGCACAATACGCCTGCCGTGGACGGCGCCTGGTTGCAGAACAATGTCGTCACCGGCACAACCTGGGACCCGTTGGGCGAAGTGGTGGTGGTGTTCGGGCAGAATGACGGCATGGCTTTCGCCTGCGAACACGAACTGCCCATCGCATCTGTCCGCCGGGAAGCAATCAGACGGGCTCTGGTGCCGATCTTACTGCACCTGCGGCAAACGGAGGCGCAGACCGCGCCCCTGCGTCGCCACAAGGGACCACTCGCAGCCAATGAGCGCGTCAGCGTAACCGCGACCGCCATTGTGCAAGGCAGCGCCTATGTAGCCGCCGCCTATAGAATGGACAGCCCTTCAGGCAATGTTGCCCGGCCGGACCGCGCGCCCGTGCTCGCCGTGCTGGTTCCGGTGGAAAGCAGGATCCTGCCCAGCCTTGCATCGAATCTACGCCTGTCCGGCGTGACCCTGACCATAGGCGCCGCCGCGCGCAGCGCCACATCCACGCCATTGACCGACGTTGATGACCAGCCCATCGCGGTGCTGAGCTGGACGCCGCGTCGGCCAGGCACCGATCTGGTCGCCGGCGCCTTGCCGGTGATCATCATGGCCGTCGCTGTGCTGGGCGTGGCCGTCCTGCTGGCCTATCGGCGCGGCAACGCCACGGCGGTGGAACTGGCGCAGAGCGAGTCGCGGGCGAACCACCTGGCCTTCCACGACCAACTGACAGGCCTGCCCAACCGGCGCCTGATGAAGGATTGCCTGGCTGCAACCGTGGCACGCACACGCCAGACGGGCGCACCGGCGGCGCTGCTTGCCATCGACCTGGACGATTTCAAGCTGGTGAACGACACCTACGGCCACCCCTGCGGTGACGAGCTGATCGAGGTGATCGGCGCGCGCCTGGCGCAAACCTGCCGGGAGGGCGATGTTTGCGCCCGGCTGGGCGGGGACGAATTCCTCGTCCTTCTGCGCGATTGCGACGGCGCGCAGGCCGGCGCTTTCGCCGAGCGGCTCATCGGCTTGATCTGCGAGCCCGTGCGTCTTTCGGTTGCGACTGTTCGGGTCGGCGTGTCGATAGGCATCAGCACGATGCCCGATCAGGTGGTTGGCCCCCGACTTGCGGTTGGAGAGGACGAGTTGATCCGCCAGGCGGACGTGGCGCTGTATTGTGCCAAGGATCAGCCATCGTCAGCCGCCTGCTTCTTCGACCCGGGCATGGACGAGGCCCAGCAGGACCAGCGGCGCCTGGAGGCTGATTTCGCCGCCGCCCTGCGTGATGGGGCGGTTTGGCTGGCCTATCAGCCGCAGTTCCGGCGCGGCCTCATCGTCGGCGTAGAGGCGCTGGCGCGCTGGACCCATCCCACTCGTGGCGTGGTGCCGCCCGGGTGCTTCGTGCCGATTGCCGAGCGATGCGGGCTGATCGAGGCGCTTGGGTGGCAAGTGACCGCGCGCGCCTTTGCCGATTCGCGCCGTTGGCCCAGTCTGCGTATCGGCGTCAATCTCTCCGCCGTGCAGATCCGCGCGGCGGATTTTCTGCACAGGTTGGCGGCACTGGTGAGCGAGATCGGGGTGCGGCCGGCACAATTCGAATTCGAGATTACCGAGACTGTGCTGATGGGCGAGGATGCGACCGTGGAACGCACGCTGGCGGGATTGCGGGGCATGGGATTCGGTCTGGCGCTGGATGATTTCGGGACAGGCTATTGCAGCCTGAGCTATCTGCGCCGCTTTCCGGTCACGCGCATCAAGATCGACCGCTCCTTCGTCAGCCCGCTGCCCGGCGATGGCGCGGCCGAACGCCTGGTGGGTGCGATCATCCATCTGGCGCAGACGCTGGATCTGGCCATCATTGCAGAGGGCGTGGAGACGGCCGATCAGCGCGACAGCCTGGCCAGGCTGGGATGCGATGAGTTCCAGGGCTTTTTCGGTGGGCGGCCCGGCCGGGCCGAGGACATCGACGGGTTGCTTGCCGCGCAGCGCATCGACGCTTTGCGCGCGGCGCCTGCGCTCACGTGAGGATCGTTGGCAGGTAGCGAGACTGGGAAGTCAGGAGAAGTCAAAGTTTAGAATTGGGTGGGATGTGGCTGACGTATCGTCACCCCCCCAAACCCCCCGTCATGACTTTGGCTTGCCTTCCTAAGTCCGCCTTGCGTGCAGCGTACAGTGGTGATGCAGTCTGCACCCGCTGCCCGCCACCAGGCTATGCCCACGGGCCACCGCCAGCGTCGCTCGCGGCATGGCCGAGCCGTGCCGAAGCACCAGCCGCGCCAGCCGGCCGTGCAGGACATGGTGGCCGCGCAGGCTGGCATAACGTGGCCGCAGAGGCGCGGCATCGGCCGAGGCGATCAGCGAGGGAATGCTGAAACGCCGCACGGGATGCGGGGCAATCGGCACGCCCAGTTGCTCGAACCCGTTATCCAGTAGGCTGGCCATGTGGGCGTCCCGCTCGGGGTTGGAGGCCGCACCCATGACCACGCCGATCAGGCGCACGCCGCCGCGCAGCGCGCTGGTGACCAGATTGTGGCCGGCGGCAATGGTGTAGCCGGTCTTGAGGCCGTCAGCACCCTCGTAATCGGCCAGCATGCGGTCGTGATTGAGGATTTCGCGGCCGCGGAAAATGAAGCTCGGCACGCTGAAGTAGTGGTACTCGGTAGGAAAATCGGTGATCAGGTGATGCGCCAGCAAGGCCAGGTCTCGCGCGGTGGTGATCTGCTGCGGGTCTGGCAGGCCCGAGGCATTGCGGAAGGTGCTGCGCGTCATGCCAAGCGCACGGGCGCGCACTGTCATCAGCTCGGCGAAGCGATCCTCGTTGCCGCCGACCAGTTCGCCCAACGCGCACGCGGCGTCATTGGCCGATTTGGTGACGATGGCCAGGATTGCATCTTCGACCGAAAAGCGGCTGCCCGGCAGCAGGCCGAGCTTGGTGGGCTCCATGGTCGCGGCGTGCTCGGAGATGGGGATCTGCTGGTTGAGCGTGATGCGGTGGTCCCGCAAGGCCTCGAAGGCCATGTAGAGCGTCATGAGCTTGGTCAGGCTTGCCGGGAAGCGGGAGGCATCGGCGTTGATCGCCTCGGTCACGTGGCCGGTGGCGTCATCGACGATGATGGAGCTGTAGCGATAGGAGCCGATCTGCGCCTGCGCCGCGCGCGGCGCGAGGGTCGCAAGGCCGGCGCCCAGCAATAGGGCGAGAAGGATGACGCACCGCGAAAGGCGGGCGCGCCGAGCTTTGAAATGGCGCGAATGGGCCGCCATGCGCTGTGTCACCTCGTTGCGAGCGCCGGACTGTAGCGGCCGGATTCGCCGTATGTCCAGCATGATAGAAGGCGTTGAGCTTAACAGATGGTAAGTACCTGCGCTAAATTGCGTTTGCGGGTAAACAAGAAAGGCAAGGCTGGGGGAGATGTGCCATCCCCCCCAGACCCCCGTCATTTTTAGAGATGCGCCTTGAATAAAGACGGGAGGTTTGGGGGGGATGGCACATCTCCCCCAGCCTTCTCCTCGCCGCACCTTTTCCCGCGCACGCGGCATCCGATATCATCGGGCTTGAACGGCCCCACCCGGACAGAACCGGGGCCAGCAGGTCAGGCGGGATGAGCGACAACGACAAGCGTGGCGGGGGCACCGGCCCCAATACCGGCGTGGTGGTCAGGGCGAGGCCCAAGACCCGCAAGCCCGCCATGTACAAGGTGCTGATGCTGAACGACGACTACACGCCGATGGAGTTCGTCGTGCACGTGCTGGAACGCTTCTTCCAGAAGACGCGGGAGGAAGCCACGCGCGTCATGCTGCACGTGCATCGCCGCGGCGTGGGCGTATGCGGCGTCTATACCTATGAGGTCGCCGAGACCAAGGTGACCCAGGTCATGGACCTGGCGCGCCAGAACCAGCACCCGCTGCAATGCACGATTGAAAAAGAGTAACCCGGCGGCAGACGAAGGTCGGGGGGCTTTTGCCGCGCGGTAACACGCCCACATCTTCTTCATGCCGGTCACGCCCGGTTGAGATGTTTTCACTATCATCGCTCCGCGACTTGCGGCCATCCTGCCTCATTGCCCCGGGCGCGCCTTGCGGCTGCCCTCGACACAAGAAGCGCTGGATGGACCAGCCGTCCGGTGCGTAGGAGCGTTTGCCATGCTGTCTCGCAACTTGGAGCAGACGCTCCATCGGTCCCTCTCCTTCGCGAGTGACCGCCGCCATGAATACGCCACGCTGGAGCATCTGCTGCTCGGCCTTGCTGATGACAGCGATGCCGCCACCGTGCTGCGGGCCTGCGGCGTGGATCTGGACAAGCTGCGCCAGGAGCTGACCGAGTTTCTCGACAAGGACCTCTCTGGCCTGACGACCGAGAGGGCGACCGAGCCCAAGCCGACCGCGGGCTTCCAGCGCGTGGTGCAGCGCGCCGCGATCCACGTCCAGTCCTCCGGACGAGACGAGGTGACGGGTGCCAACGTGCTGGTGGCGCTGTTCTCCGAGCGGGAGAGCCATGCCGTCTATTTCCTGCAATTGCAGGACATGACGCGCCTGGATGCGGTCAATTTCATCAGCCACGGCATCGCCAAGGCGCCTGGCCGCACGACGCAGCGGCCGGCCCAGGGCGCGGCGCCCCCGACCAGCGAAGGCGGGGAGGGCGAGCGCGACGAGAAGCCGCGCGGGCGTAACCAGGACGCGCTGAGCACTTATTGCGTGAACCTCAACAAGAAGGCGACCGCGGGCAAGATCGATCCGCTGATCGGGCGTGACAGCGAAATCGAGCGCACGATTCAAATCCTGTGCCGGCGCACCAAGAACAACCCGCTCTACGTGGGCGATCCTGGCGTTGGCAAGACGGCGATTGCCGAAGGGCTGGCCAAGCGCATCGTCGAGGGCGACGTGCCCGAGGTTTTGGCCAAATCGACCATCTTCGCACTGGACATGGGCGCGCTGCTGGCCGGCACACGCTATCGCGGCGATTTCGAGGAGCGGCTCAAGGCCGTGGTCACCGAGCTCGAGAACCAGCCAGGCGCGGTGCTGTTCATCGACGAGATCCACACGGTTATTGGGGCTGGGGCGACAAGCGGCGGGGCAATGGATGCGTCCAACCTGCTCAAGCCGGCGCTGGCCAGCGGCAGCCTGCGCTGCATCGGCAGCACGACGTACAAGGAGTTCCGCAATTACTTCGAGAAGGACCGCGCACTCGTGCGGCGCTTCCAGAAGATCGATGTCAACGAGCCATCGCTGGAGGATACGATCAAGATCCTCAAGGGGCTGAAGACCAATTACGAGCGCCACCACAAGGTGCGTTATACCGACGAGGCGATCCGCGGGGCGGTGGAGTTGGCCGCCAAATACATCAACGATCGCAAATTGCCCGACAAGGCGATCGATGTGATCGACGAGGTTGGCGCGAGCCGCATGCTGGTGCCGGAGAATCAGCGCCGCAAGACGGTGACGTTGCGCGACGTTGAAGAGATGGTCGCCAAGATCGCGCGCATTCCGCCCAAATCGGTCAGTGCGGATGACAAGGAGACGCTGCGCAATCTGGAGCGTGACCTCAAATCGATGGTCTTCGGCCAGGATCGCGCCATCGAGGCTTTGTCGGCGGCGATCAAGCTGTCGCGCGCGGGGCTGCGCGAGGCGGAGAAGCCGATCGGCAATTATTTGTTCAGCGGGCCGACCGGCGTGGGCAAGACCGAGGTGGCGCGGCAATTGGCCGCGACCTTGGGGATCGAACTGATCCGTTTCGACATGAGCGAATATATGGAGCGGCACAGCGTGTCGCGCCTGATCGGTGCGCCGCCCGGCTATGTGGGGTTTGATCAGGGCGGGTTGCTGACCGATGCGGTCGATCAGCATCCGCATGCCGTGCTGCTGCTCGATGAGATCGAGAAGGCGCATCAGGATCTTTTCAACATCCTGTTGCAGGTCATGGATCACGGCAAGCTGACCGACCACAACGGCAAGACGGTCGATTTCCGCAACGTCATCCTGATCATGACGACGAACGCCGGTGCGTCCGACATGGCCAAGGAGGCGATCGGCTTCGGGCGCACGGAGCGCGAGGGCGAGGATGAGGAAGCGATCAAGAAGCTGTTCACGCCCGAGTTCCGCAACCGCCTTGATGCGACGATCGGGTTTGCGGGTCTGACTCAGGAGATCGTTGGGCGCGTTGTCGAGAAATTCGTCATGCAGCTTGAGGCGCAGTTGGCGGATCGAAATGTGACGATTGAGTTGTCGTCCGCGGCCAAGGAATGGCTGGCGGAGCGTGGGTATGACCGGCTGTATGGCGCGCGGCCTTTGGCGCGGGTGATCCAGGAGCACATCAAGAAGCCGCTGGCCGAGGAGCTGTTGTTTGGGCGCCTGGCGCGCGGGGGTGCTGTGCGGGTGACGATGAAGGAGGGCAAGCTCAGCTTCGAATACACCGAGGCTGCGTTGCCTGCTTTGCCGAAGCCGGACGATGACAGCGGGGATGCGCTGGAGCGCGAACCCGAAACCGCCGAATAAACTGAAGACGGGGAGTCTGGGGGGGATGGCACATCTCCCCCAGTTCTTTTTTGTGGGAGTTGTTTATGAAAGCAACATGGAACGGCGCTGTCATCGCCGAGAGCGATGACATCAAGACGGTAGAAGGCAACGCGTATTTTCCGGCCGACTCAGTGCGCAAGGACTATTTGCGCGAGAGTTCGCAGCACTCCACGTGCCCGTGGAAGGGTGTTGCCTCGTATTATTCGCTGGCGGTTGATGGCAAGGAGAACAAGGACGCGGCCTGGTATTATCCGCAGCCAAAGGACGCGGCAAAGGAGATTGCAGGACGCGTGGCGTTTTGGAAGGGCGTGCAGGTTTCTTAACGCTAAAGTAGAATCAGTGAGCCTAACTCTGCAAAATGGAACAAACAACGTATGTAAGCGGTTTGTACGATGGCTGCGCTGTAGCCAATTTCACTCTGGATTTTTGTGATTCAAGAGAACGACCACTGACAAACTTAAGACTGCAAAAGATAGTCTTTTTTTGCCACGTGTGGAGCCTTGTCAGATTAGGTAGTCCCCTAATTAAGCATAAGTTTGAGGCGTGGGAGCATGGGCCGGTGCTTCCATATCTTTATCGTGAATTCCGTGAGTATGAACGCCGGCCAATCACTTCTAGAGCGCTGATCATGAACCGCCAGACTGGCGAATTCTCCGTCGCGCACTACCAGTTCGAACGTACAACGCTTGAGTTGCTACTGGAGGTTGTGGACTTCTACAGCCGCGTTCCCGCCGGTGCTCTCGTGGAATTAACTCATGCGGCTGGCGGACCTTGGGATCGCGCGTGGAATCACTCCGGCCTCGTCAATCCGGGGATGCGAATCGACGAAAATGCTATACTAGATTTCTATTCGGGGGCTCGCTGCCCATTTTCAATACAGTAGGACGCTCTTCCTATGTCGGACCTCAAAGTTCCTACTCTACAGCACCTTGCCCGGAACTGGCGTCCAGACCCGCGGCTCGTTCAGAAGGCCTTAGTCAGGCTCTCATTGCACCCACCGAACTTCAGCTACGAGCCGGTCTCAGGAGCTGTTTGGGATCTACTGGTTGTTAGTGCACCATCGTTTCTGTAAATTGCTTGGCCGGCTCGGTTTGCCGGGGCCGTCCGAAGCAACGAGGGCGCTTGCGCCCGAAGTGCGCAGGACGGCCCCGGCAAACCGAGCCGGCCAAGACCTATCGGGAGGTGATTGCTTCGGCCCATCCTATCACCCAGCGACGGAGCTTGTATCATGGCACAACGCGTAGAACATCATCCCCTGGAGGCCGCCTTCTCGGCCCTGCTCGACAACGGACTGGACGGCGCCGGCGAGGCGCTGCGCATCCTGGTCAATGAAGCCAGCAAAATCGAACGCGCGCAATTCCTCAATGCCAAACCTCATGAACGCACCCCGGTTCGTGCCGATTACGCCAATGGTTTCAAACCAAAAACCGTCATGACCCGGGTGGGCGAGCAAACGTTCGACGTGCCGCAGGTGCGCGGCGGCGGATTTTACCCAAGCGCCCTCGACAAGGGCACCCGCACCGAGCGCGCGCTCAACCTCGCATTGGCCGAAATGTATGTGCAAGGCGTATCAACCCGCAAGGTGATCACCGTGCTGCAGGCCTTGCTCGGGCCGGACATCGCTATTTCCTCAACCCAGGTCAGCCGCGCCACCGAGCAGCTCGACGAGGGGCTTGCCGCCTGGCGCGAGCGACCGCTCGGCGATACCCCGTATCTCTTGCTCGATGCCCGCTATGAACGCATCCGCGAAGAAGGCCGCCTGCTCGATTGCGCCGTGCTTGTCGCAATCGGCGTGACGGCCGACGGCAAACGGCGCGTGCTCGGCGTATCGGTCGCATTTTCCGAGGCCGAACAGCATTGGCGGGAATTTCTCGATAGCCTCATTGCGCGCGGGTTGCGCGGGGTAAAGTTCATCGTGTCGGACGATCATGCAGGCTTGAAGGCCGCGCGCCGCGCCACCCTGCCAAGTGTGCCATGGCAGCGCTGCCAATTCCATTTGCAGCAGAATGCCCAGGCCTACGTCACAAAGCTGGATCAGCGCAAGCCGGTCGCAGGGCGGATACGCGCGATCTTCAATGCGCCCGACAAGGCAGAAGCCGAACGGCTGCTGCGCCAGGCGATCGAACTCTGGGCGACGGACGCGCCGAAACTTGCCACATGGGCCGAACAGAACCTTCCCATGGGCTTTGCCGTGTTCGACCTCCCGCAAGCCCACCGCATAAGATTGCGCACGACCAACGGCCTCGAACGCATCAACCGCGAACTCAAACGCCGCACACGGGTTGCCTCCATCTTCCCCAACGCCGCATCCTGCCTGCGCCTCGTCTCCGCCCTGCTGGCAGAATGCGACGAGGAGTGGATGAACGGCAAAATCTACCTCACACTAGACACATAGAAGCGTAGCCGGAATGAACCACCTCACGAGAATTTACAGAAAAAAGGTTGCACTGCCTACTGGTTTTGAAAGTTGATGCTGCACAGGTATATGAAGGCATTCGACGTGGCGTGAATAGGCCTGCTTTGAGAGTGGAATTTTTGGCGATACTTGAGCTTGTTGTTGACCATTTCATTGAAACAAAACCAACTTTCATTCAGTCCGTTAAGAGACAAACATATGCTGCGGGACGCGATTTGATAATTCCATTTGCGCCACCGATTTGTTACGGTTTGAGCGGACAAATATTTTTTCCCTGGTTTAGCTACTGGCGTAACAATGCATTAGATGGCGAGCGTCTGTCGCTTTTTGTTACGATAGTGGACGAAATACTCCGGCAAGATCCTGATTTAGAGGACGCGAAGTTTCACATCCTGGATTTTAGTTGCCCGAAAGGATTTGGTAAAAGACGTCTTAACGTAATTGAGTCAGAACAAGTGCCTCGCCTGACAGACGAGCGAAAGCGCCAGATGCTCGATATTTTTGCCGAGGGGTATTGGGCAGCCATAGCTGAATTGGACGCACGTAAGACCAGTAAGCCTCCCCATTCCGGCAGGGACGCCGAAAAGCCGGATGACCATCCGGACTTATTTGGGCCACCTAAGTAAAGGCAGCTTAATAACGGTTCAAAGATTATATTTTGATTGCCACAACTGAGATCTTCAAGCGTGTTGGTGTTTGCTCCTCCTACTCATTTATGTCATTGGTGGGATTGCGGATGTGAATGACGTGCGGGTCGATGGCCGCATCCTCCCTCACCTCATCCATCACCGCCTGCGCCCGCGCATGCCCGCCGCTGCCGGCAAAATGCCAAGCCGCCACGGGTTTTTCGACCACCACACCACCATCCGAAGCAATCGCCGCAAATGCCGCCATGTCCGGCCGCAAACGCACGCCGCCACCAACCGCAACCCTGTAAGGATCAGCCAGATTGGGTGCGACCGGTGTGGTCGCCGCGACCTGCGCCACCAACGGCGAGCCACGGGCAGCCAGCACCGCCTGCGCCCGCCGGCAATACTGGATGGACAATGCGGAGAAGCCCTCCTCCCCCGTGCCGGCGCGATACTTCATCAGCGCGCGGCACAAATTGCCGCCGCTTGCGGCCACCGCGCGAGCGAGATAATTGACACCGTAATGAATGTTGGTGGCCGCGCTATACAGGTCGGCCGTGGTGCCGCCAAAGCCCATCATGCGCGCAGTCGCGGGCATCACCTGCATCAGGCCGATTTCACCGGAGCTGCCCAGGGCGGTCTCGGTGTAGCCTGTCTCAATTGTGGCGACCGCATCGGCCAGTGCGGGCGGGATACCGGCGGCCTGCGCCTCGGCCTCGATCAGGGGCAGCAATCGGGTGCGGGTGTCCGGCGCCGCCTGATCGGCGAGGCTGGGCAACAGCAAAGGCGGCCTCGCCGCATGAGCGCCAGACAAGCCAAACAGGAGAAGAACCAAAGCGCGCATCACGCCACAATTGTATCAGAATAAAGACGCTAAACTGTTAAACGAGACGCGGCCTGACGATACTAGCCCGGCATGAACGTTTAGCCCTACATGGCGCCGCACACACGATCACCGGATCCAACCATGGACACGACCAACGCCAGCCTGCTCGCCCG
This sequence comes from Acetobacteraceae bacterium, assembly GCA_965276755.1. Taxonomy (GTDB): domain Bacteria; phylum Pseudomonadota; class Alphaproteobacteria; order Acetobacterales; family Acetobacteraceae; genus CAJCIS01. Next base: position 24,694 of record OZ255625.1, on the reverse strand, counting down.
CCGCCAGGCCGCCATCCCACGCGCGCTGAGCCATTCCACGCCCGCCTTTGCCCATCGCGCGCGCAACGCCGAAATCTGGGACGTCGAAGGCCGGCGCTACATCGACTTCGGCGGCGGCATTGGCGTGCTCAACACCGGCCACTGCCATCCGCGCGTGATCGCGGCCGCCACCGAGCAGATGGGCCGCTTCACCCATACCTGCGCGCAGGTCATGGCCTACGAGCCCTATGTCGCACTCGCCGAACGCCTCAATGCGATCGCACCCATAGAAGGCGCGGCGCGCACGATCTTCTTCACCACAGGCGCCGAGGCGGTCGAAAACGCGGTCAAGATCGCTCGCGTGGCAACCGGGCGCAGCGGCATCATCGCCTTCGCCGGCGCCTTTCACGGCCGCACGATCATGACCACGGGCATGACCGGCAAGAACCTGCCCTACAAGCGCGGCTTCGGGCCGTTCCCGGCCGAGATCTACCATGTCCCCTTCCCCGTGGAGCATCAGGGCATCAGCGTGGAGGAGAGCCTGCGTGCGCTCAATTTCCTTTTTCGTGCCGATATCGGCCCCGCGCAGGTGGCCGCCATTTTCATCGAGCCCGTGCAGGGCGAAGGCGGCTTCCATCCTGCGCCGGCCGAATTGCTCGTGGCCTTGCGGCGCATCTGCGACAAACACGGCATCCTGCTGGTCGCTGACGAAGTGCAGTCCGGCTTTGCGCGCACGGGGCGCATGTTCGCCATCGAGCATAGCGGCGTGGCCCCCGATCTGATCACGGTCGCCAAATCGCTGGCCGGCGGCTTTCCGCTCTCCGGCGTGATCGGGCGGGAGGAGGTGATGCAGGCGGCCGATCCCGGCGGCCTTGGCGGCACGTATGCGGGCAACCCGATTGCCTGCGCGGCGGCATTGGCGGTGCTTGATGTGATTGACTCCGAAGGCCTGCTGGCGCGGGCGGACGTGGTCGGCGCACGCATCAAGCACCGCCTGGAGGCAATCGCGCGACGCAACGACACGCTGCCGATCGGGGCCATTCGCGGCCCGGGCGCCATGGTCGGCTTCGAAATCTTCACCGGCCGCGGCAGCACGGAGCCGGATGCGGGAGCTACCAGAGGCCTGGTGGCGGCCGCTTATGACCAGGGCCTGGTCCTGCTGAGCTGCGGCGTGTTCGGCAACGTCATTCGCGTGCTCGTGCCGCTGACGGTGGAGGATCACGTGCTCGAAGAAGGCTTGCGCATGCTGGAGAGGGCGCTGGAAGCATGAGCGACAGCCCGAGCCCGCCGGATCGACTCTCCGTCAATCCCGGCAGCCCCTTTTACGATGAGGCGCTGCTCTCGCGTGGCGTGGGTATCCGCTTCAAGGGCGTGGAGAAGGACAACGTCGAGGAATATTGCATCAGCGAGGGCTGGGTGCGCCTTTCGGTTGGCAAGACGCTGGATCGGCACGGCAAGCCGTTGAGCATGAAGGTGAACGGGGCGGTTGAAGCGTATTTTCGTAGTTAGAAAGGAAGTTCTTCTTTTTTGAAAAAAAGAAGCAAAAAACTTTTGTCAGTTTAGAGCGAGGCTCAAACATTCAGAAGTCTTTTTGCTTCTTTTTTTTCAGAAAAAGAAGAACCTTTCTAAATGCAAGCCCTCATCGGCATACCCATCCTCCTGCTGATCGCTTACGCGGTCAGCGAAGATCGCCGCCGCATCCCCTGGCGCACCGTGGCAGGCGGCATCGCACTGCAATGGCTGCTGGCAATCATACTGCTGCATTCCGCGCCGGCGCGCGCGGGTGTGGCGCTGCTGAATGGCGGCATGCTGGCGCTGCAAACGGCAACCGATGCTGGTGCGGCCTTCGTCTTTGGCTATCTGGGCGGCGGACCGCTGCCTTATGCCGAAACCCATCCCGGCGCCAGCCTGGTGCTGGCCTTCAAGATATTGCCGCTGGTGCTGGTCATTTCGGCACTCAGCGCGTTGCTGACCTATTGGGGCATCCTGCAGCGCGTCACCGGCGCCTTTGCGTGGCTGCTGGCGCGCACGCTCGGCCTGGGCGGCGCGCTCAGCCTGGGCGCTGCGACGCACATTTTCCTTGGCATGATCGAGGCGCCGTTGCTGATCCGCCCCTATCTCGCCGGCATGGCGCGCGGCGAACTGTTCGCGCTGATGAGCTGCGGCATGGCGGGTGTCGCGGGCACCATGATGGTGCTCTACGCCGCCGTGCTGGGGCCAGTGCTGCCCGATGCGCTGGGGGTGATCCTGGTGGCCTCGGTCATTAGCACGCCGGCAGCACTCGCGGTGGGCGCGCTGATGGTGCCGTTCGCGCCGGGCAATGCGCAAGCGGTGCTGGCCCATGGCGAGCGCCCCGCGGGCACGCTGGACGCGCTGGCGCGGGGCGTGGCGGACGGCGTCGGGCCGCTGGTCGGGATCGTGACGACGCTGCTGGTCAGCGTGGCGCTGGTTTCGCTGATCAACGCGGGACTGGGGGCGGTGGCTACGGGGCTGACGTTGCAGGGGATTTTTGCCGTGGGGTTCCGGCCGGTGCTGTGGCTGGTTGGGCTGCCGTGGCGCGAGGCGGGCGTGGCCGCGGGGTTGATGGGGACCAAGACGGTGCTCAACGAATTCGTGGCCTATGTCGATCTGGCGCATCTGCCGGCGGGCGCGCTGTCGGCGCATGGCCGGATGGTGGTCACGTTCTGCCTGTGCGGCTTTGCCAATTTCGGCAGCCTGGGGATTTTGGTGGGCGGGATGGGTGCGATGGTGCCCGAGCGCCGGGCGGAGATTGTGGGGTTAGGGATGCGCTCGATCGTGTCGGGCACGTTGGCCACGTGCCTGAGCGGCGCGGTGGCGGGGTTGTTGAGCTAAATAATGACGGGGGGTCTGGGGGGAATGGCACATTCCCCCCAGTCCTTCTAACTTTCCCGAAAGCTGGGGAAAACATCTTCATGAATCAAAGCTGGGCCTTCCAGGACCGCCTGTTGCAGCACTACCCGCAAACCAACGCCAGGCGCCGCTACCTGGCCCTGGTCGTGCTCATCACCGTTGCCCTCTATTACGCACTCTACGTCGGCGGCGGGGTGACGCCGCTCTACATGAAGGAGCTCCACATGAGCTTCCTCTATCTCGTCACCTCGCTGGCCATCGGCAACCTGCTGGGCGCCTTCGCCTCCCTGCTCGCGGGGCTGTCGGACAGGTTCGGCCGCTCGCGCCTGGTCGTGTGGGGCTTGCTGGTCGTGGGCCTGCTGACCGCCTTTGCCACGCCGTCGGTGCACAGCAAGCTGGCCTTCGCCGCGCTTGGCATTGCAGTCGGCTTCGTCGAGGGCATCATTCTGGTGGCGACACCTGCGCTGACGCGGGATTTCTCGCCCCAGGTGGGACGGGCGACGGCGATGGGCATGTGGGCGATGGGGCCCGTGCTGGGCAGCCTGATGACCAGTGCCGTAGTGGGCAACACGCTGGATCTGTTCGGCTCCTGGCGGGCGCAGTTCCAGCTTTGCGGCGGCTTCTGCCTGGCCGTTTTCGTGCTGGCCTTCCTGTTCCTGCGCGAGCTGAAGCCGGCGTTGCGCGACCAAATCATGGTCAGCGAACGCGACCGGGTTCTGAACGAATTGCGCGGGCGCGGGCTGGATACGGAGGCGGCACTGGCGCGGCCATGGGCGCAGGTGCTGCGTGCGGACATCGTTTTTTCAGCGCTGGGTGTCTCGGTCCTGTTGCTGGTCTATTACACGACCGTGGCCTTCGGCGTGATCTACCTGGTCGAAGTGTTCCACTTCACGCCGGCGCGGGCGAACCTGCTGCTGGACTGGAACTGGGCGACCAATGCCGTGGCGCTGATTGCCGCGGGTGTGTGGAGCGACAGGCTGGGCGTGCGCAAGCCCTTCATGCTTGTGGGCGGCGTGGTCTCGGCCGCCATCATCTGGGTGTTCATGGCCCACGCCAGTCCGAACGCCACCTTCGTGGGCATGGCCCTGGTGGGATCGGTGATATCGACCATGATGGGCTTTGCCTACGCAGCCTGGATGGCCAGCTTCACCGAGACGGTGGAAGCGCATAACCCGGCGCTGACGGCGACGGGGCTGGCGATCTGGGGCTGGCTGCTGCGGCTGGTCGTGACGTTCTCATTCGTCGCCCTGCCGCGGGTGGTCGATCCGGTGAGTGCGCCCGCGCGGTGGCAGGTCTGGTATGGCATCTGTGCCGCGGCGGCACTGGTGTTCGTGGCGTCGATATTTGCGATGAAGGGGCGCTGGAACCCGGCTCGGGCGCGCCAGGATGCGGCGGTGCATAACCAGGCGGTGGCGGCGGCGCTGGCAGGGATGGGAGTGGCGGAGTAAGGCCAGGGGCTCTGCCCCTGGACCCCGTTGGGGACAAGTCCCCAAACCCCAATTTTCTTACTTCGCGTTTTCGGCGGCGCCGGTCACAGCGTGGCCAACACTGGAGACATCCTGGCCCGCGCCGGCAGTGGTGTTGCAGGCGGAAAGCAGGGTGGCGGTGGCCAGCAACGTGACGAGCGTCAAGGCGGTGGCGAAACGCATGGTCTTATCCCCTCCAAAAAGTCCGTGCACATTGCCCGGCTTGCGGCGGTAACGTGACGGTTGCGGGCCGGTTTGCCTAGGGGTTCACGTTTTCGCGCTTCTGTGGCGGTGAAGCCGAGAAAAGCTGGGGGAGATGTGCCATTCCTCCCAGTTCTTCAGCTATACACTCGATTGGCCAGCCGACCTTGCACGGGCGCGCGAGCACGTGCTAGCACCCGCGCGTTCGCCCAAGCGTTCATACTGGCTTTTACGCTAAGGTCATAGCGCACACCTGCTTGCGGCAAATCGCCGCATAGGCGGTCCCGGATATGACTTTCTTCACGTCAAGGAAGGTCATTGACCCTGATGGCCGACGCCGCATCCCTATCCAGCCGGTCCTGGGTGTTCCAAGGCGGGCAAGGGATTCTCTGTCCCGATCTCTGGCTCGTGCCGGGCGGCATTGTCGGCGGCCATGTCAGCAGGCTTGAACATCGCTGGCAGTATGACGACGGCAAGATCACCTTCTTCAACAGGGAAGGAAACCCGTCCTCCGTGCTGTCCCGCCAGGCTGGCATGTCCGGACGCGAGGTATTCACAGGCGCGGTGCTGCACGATCGCACCGGCGGCAATACACGCACGCTGACCCGCAATGCGCCTCGCGTGGGATGCTTTCTGCGCACGCATTTCTGGGCACCGACGGTGGCACGCGCCTATGAGCGTCTCGCCAAGGCCTGGGGCGGCGAGGTGCTTTTGTGCTCCGATCAGACCAATGGTTTCACGCTGCCGCCCGGTGTCGGCGAGGTCGCACATTCGGCCGGCGAATTCATCCGGCTGGGTTTGCCCTGCCATCCGCTGCCCAAGCGCATGCTTTGGTATAACGGCGATTACGTTTTCTACAGCCTGGCGCTGAACACGGATTTTGATTTCTTCATTGTCTGCGAATTCGACCTGGCGATGAACGCGCTCGATCTGCGTGGTACCGTGGACAGGATGCTTGCCGATGGCATGGATGCGGTGGGCTCCGGCCTGGGCAAGCGCAGCCGCGGCTGGGGCTGGCATGCGCCGCAGACGAGCTGGCTGCATGCCGAAATCGCGCACGCCAAATCGGCCGAGGATTTTCAGCAGGTCTATGGCGTGTTCTTTCCTTTCGTCATGATGTCCCGCCAGGCGGCGCTGCATCTGTATGCGCGCCGGCTGGAAATGGCGCGGCTGTGGCGCACAGGACGGGTGGCCGAGGAATGGCCGTTCTGCGAATCCTTCACCGCGACCGAACTGCATCGCGGCGGATTTCGCATTGCCGAACTGACGAAGTATGTGCCCGCCGACCGGCTGCACATGACCGTGGATAACGTGCAGAGCTGGCAGGAGGTTGAGGCTTCCTCCGCGCTGGTGCTGCATCCCGTTCTGGATGGCGGGCGCTTTGCCAAGAAGGTGCATGCCCACGGCAAGACGGCGGCTGAAGAGGCGGGGCTGAGCGAGATCGACTGGATGCGCGCGCAACTCGGCCGGCCGATGAGCGAAGAGGATCGCGCCGCGTTGACCAGCGAGATTGAGCAAGCGGAAGCAGCACCCCCACGCGCGCCCGGCGTACCAAGACGAGAGCGCCGCCAGAGGGCATGATGGACAAGATATTGGTGGTCGGCGCCGGTCTTGCCGGCGCGGTGTATGCGCGCACTCTGGCGGAAGCCGGCCACGCCGTTACGGTCATCGACAAGCGTCCGCATATTGCTGGCAATTGCTATGACGAGGTTGATGCGAACGGTGTGGTCGTGCACCATTATGGACCGCACATCTTTCATACGTCCAACTTGCGCGTGGCTGAATGGCTCTCGCGTTTTACTGAATGGGTTCCCTACGAACACCGCGTGGTGGCGCGCCTGCCCGATGGGCGTCTGCTGCCGCTGCCGGTCAACCTCGATACGGTCAACGGCCTGTTTGGACTTGACCTGTCCACGTCCGAGCAAGTGTCTGCGCATCTGAAATCGGTCAGCGTGGCGCGCGAGCCGATCGGCAACGCCGAGGACTGGCTTTACGGCAATATCGGCCCTGACCTGACCAACCTGTTCTTCCGCCCCTACACGCAGAAGATGTGGGACCGCGACCTTTCCGAATTGAGCGAGAAGATCGTCCAGCGCATCAAAATCCGCTTCGATCGCGAGCCGCGCTATTTTCCGAACGACAGCTTCCAGTTCATGCCGGCAGGCGGCTACACCAAAATGATCGGCAACATCCTGAACCACAAAGGCATCAGCATTTTGCTGCGGGAGGTGTTCTCGCCCGCCATGCTCCACGCGTATGATTTCTGCTTCAATTCGATGCCGATCGACGAATACTTCAATTTCGAACTCGGCGAGCTGCCTTACCGTTCCATACGATTCCACGTGCACGACCACGCCGCCGCCGACGCGCCGGACCACGTCGTCATCAACTATACCGATGCAGGACCGTTCACGCGCGAGACCTGGTGGCACAATATGCCGGGCCATCATGCCATCGATACCGGGCGCGTGACGCGCACGGTCGAAGAGCCCTGCGATTACAAGGACAACAATCTGGAGCGGTACTATCCTGTCATGACGTCCGACGGGCGCTACGGCGAAATCTATCAGCGCTACCGCGCGCTGGCCTCCGGACTAGGCAATATCGCTTTCATCGGGCGGTGCGGCACGTATCAGTATCTCGACATGGACCAGGTGGTGAATCAGTCGCTCGCCGGCGTGGAGAAATGGTTGGAGGCGCGGAATCAGCCGTCAGCGGTCAGTTTTCAGTCATGAGAGGGAGCGACTACCTCCTTATCTGATGACTGAATGCTGAAAGCTGATAGCTGATAGCTGACCTAGGCGTGCACGGCGGCCAGCGCGATGAGAACCAGCGGAAACAGGAGCAGCGTGAAGGCGATGGTGGCGGCGGTGACCAGCACGGCCAGGCGCAATAGTGTGCCGATGATGCTGGTGCGATAGACGCCGCGCATGTGGAAGAATTGGTGCAGCGGCGCCAAGGCGAGCAGCGCCCCAGGCGTGGTGCCCGCGGCCGCGCTGATCAGCATGGTGAGAATGATGAGCAGCCCGAGAAAGGAGAGGCTGTGCATGGAAAAGATCAGGTGGTCGAACAGCACGAAGCCGCGTCGGAAGACAAAGATGACGGCAAGGATAGAGGCGTAGGCGGGCAGTGCGAGGAAGGCGAAATCATGCGCCCAGGATGCCATTGCGGCGACGAATTGATCCGGGTGTGCGAGCGCTGCGCCGACATGGGTGCGCGTCCATTGGGTCAGTGCGTCATCCCATGGCTTGTAGAGACTGAATTTAATGTCGTTGACGTGTTTGGCGTCCTCGGCATCGATATGCACGAATTGCATGTGATTGACGCCAGAGATGGCCTCGCCGACCAGGAAAAGCAGCAGCAGCACAATCAGGAAGACGCGCAATGGTGGCACCTGGGAGGCGCGCTTGCCGGCGAGATAGTCGCGCGTCAGTGCGGCGGGGCGGAACAGCAGGCGCGGCAACGTGTGCCAGAGCCTACCGTCAGCGTGGAAAAGCCCTTCGAACAATTCCCATACGAGGTGGTGCGCGGCGCGGTGGTAATCCTCGCCCAATTGCCCGCATTCGTGGCACCAGGCGCCCTGCAGCGAAGCGCCGCAATTAAAGCAAGGCGAGCCCATCGGCCGCGCATGCGCCCGCCGCCAAGAAAGAAAACCCGCCGCCATAAAGTAAGCCCCAAAAGACAAAAGTTTTTTGGTTCTTTTTTTCAAAAAAGAACAGACTTTCTTCCCTACGCAAAATCCTCCACGCTGGCCAGCAGCGCTGCCCGAGGATCCACCCCGGTGCGTTCACGCCATTGCCCCATCGCCGCCTCCAAAGCCGCATCCGGCTCGCCGCCCACGACAAGCGAGAGCGTGGCATAGAGATCGCCCGCCGTCCGTCCGCCATGGGCCGGGACGCCACGGCCGCGCAGGCGCATCCGGCGGCCGGCCTCGCTGTGCTTGGGAATGGTCAGTTGCACGGTGCCGGCCAGCGTGGGTACGGAGATTTTGGCGCCCAGGACGGCTTCATCGATGGTCACCGGCAGGTCGAGGTGGATGTCATCGCCCTCGCGCCGGAAGAAGGGGTGGGGAGCGACGGCAATTTCGATCAGCGCGTCGCCCGCGGGACCGCCATTCCAGCCGGCGTCGCCCTGGCCGCGCAGGCGCAGGGTCTGGCCGTCCGACAGGCCTGGCGGGATGACGACATCAAGCGTGCGGCCATCGGGAAGGCTGAGGCGGCGATTGGCGCCCGATGCGGCTTCGAGGAAGCTGACCGTCAGGCTGTATTGCCGGTCCTGGCCGCGCGCCTGGCGCGTGCCGCCGCCCCCGCCTGCCTGGCCGAAGGGGCTTTGGCCGTTGCGGAACATTTCAGCAAACACGTCCGAGAACGGGTCCTCGCCGGAGGCCGCGCCACGGCGGAAGCGGGCGCCGGGCCCGCCTTGCGGGTAGTGGGCGCGTTCGGTGGGCTTGCCCTCTGCGTCGATTTCGCCGCGGTCGAACTTGGCGCGGGTTTCCGGGTCGGAGAGGATATCGTTTGCCGAGGAGGCGGCTTTGAAGCGCGCTTCGGCCGCGGCGTTGCCGGGGTTGACGTCCGGATGGTTCTTCTTGGCCAGCTTGCGAAAGGCGCTGCGGATGTCGTCGGCCGAGGCGGTCTTGGGCACGCCGAGGGTCTGGTAGGGGTCGTTAGCCATGGGCGCCAATATGGCGATGGGCGCCGGTAACAGGAAGCAGTCCTTTTTTGAAAAAAGGACCAAAAAACTTTTGCTACTGATAAAAGTTTTTTGGTTCTTTTTTTCAAAAAAGAACTGCTTCCCTACCTTCTTGCCTCACGTGGCCGCCCTGGCCAAAGTGCGCCTTCGGATCAACAAGGATCGATGATGCGCCTACCCCCGTTACTTCTGCTCGGCACAGCCTTGGCCGTGGCGCCCTGTGCCTGGGCGCATGGCGCGCCCCCGCCCACGCAGGCCGCACCGGACGCTGGCGCGCAGAAGGACAAGCCGCCGGTAGAGAAATCCGACAAACCCGAGCCAGAGGAGGGCGGCTTTTTCCGCCCAGAGGAGGTGGGCAGCGATGGCAGCGTGACCATCGGCGGGCATACGATCGATTACCACGCAACCGTGGGCACGCTGGTGGTGCACCCCAAGGGCTGGGACGACGCGCCGCAGAAGCAGATGGGCGAGAAGAGCGACAAGCCGGCCGAGGACAGCGATCACAATCCCACGGCGGAAGCGGCAATGTCCTACGTTGCCTATGTCAAGAAGGGCGTGGCACCTGGCGCCCGGCCGGTCATGTTCCTGTACAATGGCGGGCCGGGGTCATCGACCGTGTGGCTGCATATGGGTGCCTTCGGGCCGCGGCGCGTCGTGACGCTGAATGATCAGCATTCGCCTGCCGCACCCTATCAATTGATCAATAATGACAGTTCGCTGCTGGATGCAACCGATCTTGTCTTCATCGATGCGCCGGGCACGGGGTTTGGCCGCCTGGCCGGGCCGAACAAGGAGAAATCGTTCTGGGGGGTGGATGCGGACGCGCATGCGTTTGCCGATTTCATCGTCGCGTTCCTGGGCAAGTATGGGCGATGGAACAGCCCGAAATACCTGTTCGGCGAAAGCTATGGCACGACGCGCAGCGCGGTGCTGATCAACATGCTGGAAAACGAGCGCAGCGTGGATTTCAATGGCGTGGTGATGCTGAGCCAGATCTTGAATTTCAGCCTCTCCGCCGATCAGCCGGAATACAATCCGGGTATTGACGAACCCTACGTTCTGGCGCTGCCGACCTACGCTGCCACGGCGTTCTACCACAAGAAGCTCGACCCCATGCCTGGTGATTTGCGGGACTTCCTGGGTGAAGTGGAGGAATTCGCCACGACCGAATACGCGCAGGCGCTGATTGACGGGAATCTGCTGCCCGATGACGATCGCAAGCACATCGTGGAGAAGCTGCACGAGTACACGGGGCTGCCGGAGGCTTATATCCGCAAGGCCAATCTGCGCATCAATGGCGGCGAGTTCGAGAAGACGCTGCAAGACGACCAGGACGAGACGACCGGCCGGCTGGATACGCGTTTTTCGGGGCCGACGATCGATCCGCTGAGCAAGGAGGCAGATTACGATCCGCAATCTTCGGCCATATCGTCTGCCTATGTCAGCGTGTTCAACGATTATGTGCGGCGAGACCTGCATTTCGGGGTCGATCGGGTGTTCCACGCCGAGGTGGAAATCCACCATTGGGATTTTGCCCACACGCCACCAGGTGAGTCCGAGCCTTCCAGCGAGACGCTGAACGTTGTGGCCGATCTGGCCAATGCGATGAAGACCAATCCCAATCTGAAGGTGTTGGTCAATGGCGGGTACTATGATTTGGCGACGCCCTATTTTGCCGCGGTGTACGAGCTGAAGCACATGGACATACCGCACCGGCTTATGGGTAATCTGGATTTCAAGACTTATGAGTCTGGGCACATGGTGTATGCTAATCAGGATGCGCTGAAGCAGTTGCATGATAATGTGGCGGCTTTTGTGGGGCGGACGAATAACGTGAAGTAAGAAGAACTGGGTGGGATGTGCCATCCCCCCAAGACCCCCCGTCATTATTTAGGGCGGGTCAAGACAAATGACGGGGGGTCTGGGGGGGGCTGACGTATACGTCAGCCACATCTCCCCCAACCTTCCTTTCGGGAGGGAAAGAAATGGAATACGTAAACACCGTCCTCGGCCGCCGCGCACCCGCCGAACTCGGTCGCGCGCTGGTGCACGAACACGTGCTGATCGGCTACCCGGGCTGGTTCATGGATGCGCGCATGCCGCCCTTCATCCGCGCCGAGGCGCTGCATCGCGCCGTCGATGCCTTCCAGCAATTGCGGGCCTACGGCGTGCAAACCGTCGTCGATCCCTGTCCTATGGATCTGGGGCGCGACGTGACGTTCAATGCCGAGGTCTCACAGCGCAGCGGTGTTACGCTGATCTCAACGACGGGCGCCTATTTCGAGGCGGAAGGCATCCCCTTCATGTTCCGCCATTTCGACGTGCAGGAAATCGCGGATATCTACCAGAAGGAGATCGAGGACGGCATCGGCCAGAGCGGCATCAAGCCGGGGCTGATCAAGATCGCCACAGGCGACGGCGTGGTCTCCGACTACGAACGCAAGCTGCTGACTGCGGCGGCAAGGGTGGCGAAGATCACCGGGTTGCCTCTGCTGTCACATACGCAGAACTGCACGTGCGGGCATGACCAGATCGACATCGTCACGGGTGAGGGGACTGGGCCGCATCGGCTGCTGGTGGGGCATAGCTGCGGGCGGGACGATCATCCCTATCAGAAGTCGCTGGCGGAGCGGGGGGCATATGTCGGGTTTGATCGGTTTGGGATCACGATCTTCAACAGCGATGAGTCGCGGATGAAGAACCTGAAGCAGATGATTGATGCGGGGTATCGGGACAGTCTGCTGGTCAGCCATGACAAGGTGAATTGCTGGATGGGCGGGATACCGGGGGTAGGCTCGCCGGAGGCGGTGAAGGACGTGCTGCCGAATTGGCACATGACGCATCTGTTCGAGACTATATTTCCGGCTTTGGTGGAAATGGGGGTCAGCCAGGCGGATCTGGATCATATCGTGACGGAGAATGTGCGACGGTTTTTTGCGGGGGATGACAAGCCGCACTAAGCCAAGAAGTGGGGGAGATGTGGCTGACGTATACGCCAGCCACTCAGACCCGCCGTCATCATTGTGGCCAAGCGCTCCTAATGCGCCTCTCCCCAGGACGCACCAACACCCGTCTCCACCACCAACGGCACGCTCAAAACCGCGGCCGCTTCCATCACCCGGCGCGCCACGCCCGCCAACACCTCAGCCTCATCGGCATGCGCCTCAAACAGCAACTCGTCATGCACAGTCAGCAACAGACGCGCCGATAGGCCCGCCTCGCGCAGCGCCGCCGGCAGGCGCACCATGGCCCGCTTCATGATATCCGCCCCGCCCCCCTGAAGCGGCGCATTGATCGCCTGGCGCTCCGCCCCTGCCCGCTTGGCCATGTTGCGATCGGCAATCCCCGGTATCCAGCAGCGCCGGCCAAAGGGTGTCAGCACATAGCCGTTGATGCGCGCCTCTTCCTTGGTGCGCTCCATGTAATCGCGAATACCGGGATAGCGCAGGAAATAAGCGTCTATATAGCTTTTGGCCTCGGCTGCCTCAATCCCGAGCTGCCGCGCCAGGCCGAATGCGCTGATGCCGTAGATGATGCCGAAATTGATCGCCTTCGCGCGCCGGCGCGTCACGCCATCCATCTGCGCCAGCGGTATTCCGAAAACCTCGCTCGCCGTGCGCGCATGAATATCCTGCTCGGTGGCAAACGCCTCGCGCAACGGCGCGATATCGGCGACATGGGCCAGCAGCCGCAGCTCGATCTGGCTGTAATCGGCGCTGACCAGAACGTGACCCGGCTCGGCCACGAACACGCGACGGATGCGCGCGCCTTCCTCCGTGCGGATCGGGATATTCTGCAAATTGGGGTCGTTACTGGAAATGCGCCCGGTGCTGGTCGCGGCCATGGCATAGCTTGTGTGTACGCGCCCCGTGGCGGGATTGATCTCCTCGACCAACGCGTCGGCGTATGTCGATTTCAGCTTGGACAATTGCCGCCATTCCAGAACGCGCGCAGGCAGTTCGTGGCCGGCATCGGCCAGCGCCTGCAGCGCGTTGGCATCAGTGCCCCATGTGCCGGAAGGCGTGCGCTTGCCGCCTGGCAATTTCAACTCGTCGAACAGCACCTCGCCCAATTGCTTGGGGCTGCCCAGTCCAAACGCGCGCCCCGCCAGCTTGTGTGCGTCAATCTCCATGCCCGCCATGCGCACGCCGAAATCGGCCGACATGCGGCGCAATTCCGCCTCTTCCACGCGAATGCCTGCGGCCTCCATTTCGGATAATACGGGGATCAGGCGGCGTTCGACCTGTTCGTACACTGCAAGCGCGCCATTGTCGCGCAAGCTGGGATAAAGCCGCGCGTGCAGGCGCCAGGCTGCATCCGCCTGCTCGGCCGCATACGCCGTGGCCGCCGCAATCGGCACCTGCGCAAATGTCAGGCGATTGCGACCCGTGCCCGTGGTCTCGTCCAGCGATTTGGTCGTATGGCCAAGATGCAGCGGTGCGAGATCGGCAAGCCCATGATCATGCGCGCCGGCGGTCTGTGCATAAGCCACCACGCACGGGTCGCTGACCGGCCAGGGCGCCGGCAGCCCGGCCTGGCGCAGCACCAGACCTGCGTGTTTCGCGTTGGGCACAATCTTCAACACTGATGGATCCGTCAGCAACCGCGACAATTCAGGCGCGGCTTCCTCCAACGGCAGGCGCGGTTCGGTCAGCTCCCCCGTCGGGCGCGGCATGTAGGCCGCGCGTCCCTCGCCTACCGCAAACGCCACACCCAGAAACGCGGCTTGCCACGGTCGCGGATTGCCATCGGTCTGCACGTGCAGCGCCACGCGCCGCGCGGCAATTGCCTGTGCCACCCACGCCGCCAGAGCCTCTGCCGTGCTGATGACTTCGTAATTTCCCCAGGCTGCGGCAGGCCCGTCCGCAATGGGCGCGCCAGCCGCCGGCGCCGCCTCTCGGTCCAAATTCAACCGCAGCGCCGTGCTGCGAAAACCCATGGCGTGCAAAAAGTCCGCCAGCCGCTTGTTGTCAGGTGGTGCCGCGGTCAGCGTGTCCAGTGCCAAGGGCAGCGGCGCACGATCGCACAATTCCACCAGCTTGCGGGAAATGCGCGCGGCCTCGGCATAGGTGATCAGATTGTCCCGCCGCTTGGATGGTTTCATCGATGGCGCCGCGGCCAGCACCGCCTCGACATCGCCGTAGCACTGGATCAGTTCCGCGGCGTTCTTCGGCCCGATGCCGGGCACGCCTGGCACGTTGTCTATGCTGTCGCCCATCAGCGCCTGCACTTCGACGATCTTCTCGGGCGGCACGCCGAACTTCTCCATGACGTCAACCGCACCCAGCGTCTTCTGCTTGATCGGATCGAGCATGCACACGCCCGGGCGGATCAGCTGCATCAGATCCTTGTCGGAACTGACGATGGTGACCTCCATGCCAGCCTCGGCACCCTCTCGCGTGTAGGTGGCAATCAGATCGTCGGCCTCCCAATCATCGAGCTCGATGGACGCCACGCCGAACGCTGCGGTGGCATCGCGCACCAGCTTGAATTGCGGGATCAGCTCGGGCGCCGGCTCGGGCCGATGCGCCTTGTACTGGTCATACAGCCGGTTGCGGAAAGTCGTGCGGCCGGCGTCAAACACCACGGCCAGATGCGTGCCGGTATGCTCGCGCATAAATTTGGCCAGCATGTTGGTAAAACCGAAGACGGCATTCACCGGCGTGCCGTCACCCCGCATCATCGGCGGCAGGGCGTGAAAGGCGCGGAAGATGTAGCCCGATCCGTCGATCAGGATCAGGTGGGGCGCAGCCGCGCTCTCAGTGTCCAGGCTCGTCTCCCGCGCCCTGGGCCAGCACGAAGACGCGCGAGCAATAGGGGCAAAAGGTTTGCGTGCCGACGATGCGCAGCCAGACGCGCGGATGGCCGAGTGGCCCGCCGCTGCCGTCGCAAGCCAGCACGCGCTCATTCACCGTAAATGTTTCCGGCGTGAAGCCGGGCGGGGGGCTTGGGCTATCCGCGCCGAACGCCATCTCTGCCTCGATGTTGATGGGCTACTGATAGCCTATCGCCTGGCCTCGACCAAGGGATGAAAGGTTGGGGGTATTGTGCTCAGTCGGTGCAAGCGGGCCATTGCCGGTCTGCCAAACCTCGTATCCATTTGTTGGCCGGGAGTTCCACCCAGCGGCGGGTAAAGACGCTCGCTGTCACGACGCAGACCATGATGACGATGATCATCAAATCGCCCTGCCCAATGGTGACGGGAAGCAGCCTGACCTCGTGCCTTGGCGGAAACCCCGTATGGGATCACTTTGTTTCAACACGTATCCGAAAACCGGTGCGGCATGATAGAACAGTGTCTGAATAAAATATTGCAGCATGTAGATTGAATACGATAGAAGACCGAGAGAAACTATGAATCTGGTCTTCAGGACCTTGCTTAATGCCCCACCCTCCTGTGCAAATGCCAGAACGAGGAACGAGAACATGTAAGGTGAAGCAATGCCGACGCGCGAGGGGCTGGCATAACACACAAACAGCCCAGCACCTGTTGCAAGGACAGCTTCCACTATTGTCATCAGGAAAAAAGGCGCCTTCAGGCCTTGCAGATATTTCACATGCAGGCGGTAACAAAGCGCACCCGCCCCAAAGCCGTAGACGCAGCGGAGTGCGCCCCAATCATAAGTAACGTTCATGTCGCCATGGACGGATGCCAAAACCAAGGGTGCCATGATCGCAATGGCAAGCTCGGCAATCCATAGCTTGCTGCCGAGAAGGCCGATCCCAACCGCAAACAGGATATAGGCGGCAAGCTCTGTGCTGATGCTCCAACTTGGCACGTTCCATGTGACCCGGCTAAAGAGCCCGAGGCTGTGAACAAGCAGGAGGTTCGCCCAACAGGCTGCCGAAGGAAAATGTCGGATTGGCGAAAAGCGTGCCAGGAGACAGAAAGTCTTGCGTCAACTCCCTTGCAAGCAACAAGGCCAGGACGAACGCGTGGAGCGGATAAATCCGGCCCAGACGAAGGAGCAGAAACTTCCTGATCGGAAAACCCCTAATGATCCGGTCGTAGTAGTTTTCAGTGATGACGAAACCGCTCAGCACGAAGAAAAAATCCACCCACAGGAACCCGCCCCGGAAGAAGCCAAGCCCGTCTATGTGGCTGTGGATTTCACAGTGAAGAAGGACGACAAGACAAGCGGATATGCCGCGCCAGCTATCAAGGACGGTATAGCGTTTTTGCCGGGCGTCCATTAAGATTTCACGTGATCTGGCGCGTCATGACGCCTTCCATGAAGCGGAAGGCCAGCAAAGGTCAAACGCGCTTGACACGTTTTCACTATAACGCCCATTTGCTCTGCCTGCTCGCCGCCTTGTCCGCCTGCACGATCGGCACTGGCCAGACTTCCGTCGAGGAGACCGTAACCGTCTGGCGGATCGGCGAGGCGCAGCAGGAAGCCTGGCAAGACGCGGATTTGCGCCGGCAGCACGAACTGCGCGCGCAGGAAGATGCCGCCTGGCAAGCCGACCAGCGCCTGGCGCAGGCGGTGCAAGATCGCCAGGACGCGGCGCGGCACAAGGCAAGCGCGGCCCTGGTCCCGCTCATGCAGGCCTGCCTGGTCGAACAGGTGCGCCGCCTGGCGCCAGGCACGCGGCATCCGCGCGAGGTAGCCGAGGCCGTCCTGTCCATCTGCCAACCCGCAATTGCCGCGGTGGCCTCGACAGTCGCGCTTGTAAACGTGCCAAGCAGCGGCCTGGCACGAGAGATGGCCATAAGGTTGCGTCCGGCCATAGTCAGGATGGTCATCGCAGAGAGAATGAAAGCACCACAATGAAGCTGCAAAAATCGACGGGGGGTCCGGGGGGGGCGGCGCGCCCCCTCCGGCTTCTTCTTGTCTTGCTCTGCCTAACCTCCTGCTCGCCTCGCCCTATCGTTCGTCTGGATCCGCAAATCCCCCCAAGCCTGACCTTCACAATGTCAGACGGTGCCGTCCTGCCCGCCCGCGCCTGGCTGCCCCCGCCCGGCACGGCCTGGCGAGGCGTGATCCTGGCCCTGCACGGCTTCACAGACAGCCGCGACGGGTGGGAGCTGCCCGCCCCCGTCTTCGCCCAGGCCGGCTACGCCGTCTTCGCGCCGGACCAGCGCGGCTTCGGCGCCACGGCCGATCGCGGCCGTTGGGCGGGTGCCACGCGCATGGTCGATGATGCCGCAGAGTTGCTGGCACAGTTGCGCGCGCGCTATCCCGGCCGCCGCGCCATCGTCATGGGCGAGAGCATGGGCGGGGCCGTGGCCGCCCTGCTCGCCGCAAGGCCCGGTGCGGGGCCGGATGCCACTGTGCTTCTGTCGCCCGCAGTCTGGGGCCCGGGGCAGATGGACGTGCGCCTCTACGCCGCCCTGCTTCTGGCAGACGCCGTGGCACCGGGCTGGGTGCCCAACCCAGGGCCCCTCGCCCAGCACGTCACCGCCAGCGACAACATCCCCGCCTTGATCCGATTCGGGCGGGACCCGCTGACCCTGCGCGAGGTCAATGTCCGCGGCCTGCGCGGCCTGGTGGACCTGATGGGCCGGGCGCATGCCGCCATGGCGCATCTGTACGGCCCGGTGCTGCTGCTCGATGGCCGGAGGGACCAGCTCGTGCCGCCCGCGGCCACGGCCAGCGCGTGGGACGGGCTGCCCGCCTCCGTGCGCCGGGGCTTCTATCCAAACGGCTACCACCTGCTGCTGCGCGACCGGGACCGGGCGTTGGTCGAAGCCGATATCCTCGCCTGGCTGGACGAGCCGGACCAGTGGCTGCCCTCGGGTGCGGATGTCGCGGCCGCGGCCTGGCGGGGGGATCACGCGTGGGAGGGTGAGGTGTCTGAGCTCGCACCTGCGGTTGATGACGGTTTTTGGCAGGAGCCGGTTTGGCCTTTTTGACGGAGACAAGGGAGGAAGCAGTCCTTTTTTGAAAAAAAGGACCAAAAAACTTTTGCTCCTGGCGGTGTGATTGCCCCGGCGTGGGGTTGTGGGCTAGTTAGGGGCGTTGCGGACCCGTAGCTCAGCTGGATAGAGCGCTGCCCTCCGAAGGCTTGTGTCAAGAGCATTTCGTCCATAGGCAATAGAAGAAAAGGTTGTAAAAACAGTAACTTGACGGCCCTATTTATCGCTCCCAACACACCGCTATTTTTCGCGTAAGCGCCGCGTAAGCAGTTTCGGGAGAACGGAAGCGGACCGCCGGATAGCGGAGCGTAGCTATTTAGTCGGACGAATGAGATATGATCGGCAAATCCGTTGACCCTCACGGGTCCGTCGGGCTAGGCGAATGAGAGATGCACCCGTAGCTCAGCTGGATAGAGTGTCGGCCTCCGAAGCCGAAGGTCACAGGTTCGAATCCTGTCGGGTGCGCCACTTCGGTATTAAAGTGCGAACCCCACGCGGGATATGCCGCTGCTGATAAGCCGCTGTCCAATAATTGCTTTTTGCAACGAATGCGTAGGCGGCCAGTACCCAGCAAAACCCAATCTCAGCCCCTAGAATTATTAAATTCAGCCAGAACGCCCATGGCGCCCGCGATCCTGCGCATGTCATTTTCGTCAAGCTTGCGTTTCGGGCCGCGCATGGCGATGCCCCAGTTGGTGCCGTGGTCGCGGGTCAGCCGGAGTTCGTGTAGAAGCGGTTTGATCGGAGCAGGCTCGGCACCCTTCAGATAGTCCACATCAACGCGATACGGATTGAAGTTCATCGCTTGTTCGGCGCGGTAGGGCGTTTCTGATGTCACACGACCGATGGTCGTAAACGCCTGTACCAGCATACCTTCCCCTAAACCCTCGCGCGGCGAGTAATAAACGATCCAGTCGCCCTTTTTTAGCGACTTCACCGCGATATGCTTGCCGTGCCCAAGCTGTGCGAAGCCGCCATCGCGCCCCCCGCGAGCATGCTGCGCCGACGCGACACCCACCCAGAACGCCACGCTCAGTGTCCCCCAAGCGCATCAGCGCAGCGTTGCAGAAGATCTCTCAGCAACTTCGTCTCCTCCTTCGTCAGGCGCGCAATCATCTGCCGCTCGACGGCCTCGGCTGCAATCATGCCGGCTAGGGCCGCCGTTCTGCCTCTCTGAGTCAGTTCTGTCATGATGATCCTCCCATGCTTCGGATGCGGCGTGCGCACAATGAAGCCATCTCGCTCCAGCGTGACGAGCATCCCCTGCATGGACTGAGGTGTCACGAACGCCGCGCGTGCCAGCGCGGCATTCGAGATGCGCGGATTGTCGCCAATAGCGAGCAACGCGGCATTCTGTGCTGCTGAGACGCCAGTTCCGGCTAGTGCCGCCTCAAGCCGCTGTCGCAGACGGTGCTGGGTGAATTTCAAACCGTAGCCGATCCAACCCTCCCCACTCGGCGGCGTCATCTTACGAATTGACATATCAGGAACCTGATATTAATATAAGGAACCTGATAATATGCTGGAGAAATCAAAATGACAACGCCAATCGGACCATCCTTTATCGCCCTACAAGTTCGTGACCTTGCCGCGTCCGCCGCCTTCTACAAGGATGTGTTCGGCTTTGCGGCAGAAGACAGGAACCCTCACGGAGCCGTCGTCTTCACGACCAAGCCGATTGCCTTGGCTCTGCGCGAACCTCTGCAACCGTTGCCTGACAACGGCCCGCTGGGAACCGGCACCGTCCTGTGGGTTGCCTGCGACGATGCGGATGCCCTCCACGATCTTATTTTTGAGCGCGGCGGCAAGATCTTGCGCCCGCTCAGCGATGGGCCCTTCGGCAGGTTCTTCGTGGCCAGCGATCCTGACGGTTACGCCATTACTTTCCATACTGCGCAAAGCTGAGAGCGGGCAAATGCGCCCGCTCTCGTTGCTCTTCTCTTATAGAGGAATGTCGAAACAAAATGGCTTCTGACATGCAGCCCCGACTGTTCGTGACCGGAGCAACCGGCCATCTTGGACGCCTCGTAATCCGCGAACTATTAAAGCGAGCCCAACCAAGCAGCGTCGTGGCGGGCGTCTGTTAGACAGAGCATTAAGTTGCCAAGCACTTTAGCGCGCAAGGCGTCGAAGTGCGCGTTGCCGACTATTCCCGGCCCGATACCTAGTCAGCGGCTTTCGCAGGCCAGACGAGCAGCATGGTGGGTGGTCACCCGCTGGCCCCAGCTCCGCATCGCGCGCAACGCCCCGGCCGAGGCGGCGTCAGCGCCCGCCAGGAAGACCGCCGCGCCGAGCACCCCCGCGAAGAAGGTGAACGCCGCGGCGACGTGCAACGCCTTCAGCCATGTGTAGAGATTGCCGCTCAAGACTGTCGCCGCCCCTCAGGCTGGAGAACCGCGGCCTTGCGCCGGATCAGCATCAGATTCGTGTATCCGCCAACGGCACGAAGGCTGTGACCGCCAGCCGCAACCACTCGGCTGGACGCCAGTCGCCGCTCGCCACCGTCTGGACGAGCGTCCCGGACATAGAAGCAGAAGGCGATCCCGTGGACCGGACCCATGACGGTCACCGCCTCCGGACGGCCCGCGAAGTGCTTGAGCGGGACAGCGACTCCCAAGAGGAGAACCAACGTGGTCGCCTCGATGAGCGAGGCCACTTCGAGCTTGCGGAGCTGCCCCAGCTCCAGCTTCACGCCGTCGGGCGTGTCGGCCTGTGTCACACCGGCTCGCGCGTCCGCTCGCGCCGCGCGCGGGCAATCTTGACGCCTTGCGCCATGCTTTCGCCCATCATCGCCCTGGCCAAGCCCGCCATTTCCGGACCGGCGCGTTCTGGACAGCCGGTGTCGAACGGCGGCGCGGGGTCGTACTCCATCATCAGCTGGGTGATCTTGGCCACCTCCGGGCCCCTCAACTCGGCGAGCAGGGTCAGACCGAAATCGATCCCGGCCGTCACGCCACCGCCAGTGAAGCGGTTGCGGTCGGCCACCACGCGCTCGTGTGCGGGCTCGATGCCGAGCGCGTCAAGGATGTCGTAACAGGCCCAGTGCGTCGCGGCGCGATAGCCGTCCAGCAGCCCCGCCATGCCCAGGATGAGCGAGCCCGAGCAGACCGAGGTGACGTAGCGCGCGTCGCGGCCGCGCTCCGCCAGGAAGGCGATCACCGCCTCATCCTTCATCGCATCGACCGTTCCGAAGCCGCCGGGCACGAACAGCACGTCGAGTCTTCTCGGCGCGTCGGCGAATGTCGCGGTGGGCACGATCGCCACGCCGCTGTCGGTCATGACGGGGTTGAGCGTCTTCCAGAACAGATGGGTGCGGCCGTGCATTCCCAAGGCCGACTGCGGACCCGCCAGGTCGAGCAGCGTCATGCCGGGGTAGAGCAGCATGCCGATCTCCAGGGGCGGAAGATCGGGGGTGAAGGTGGGCATCTGGTTGTCCATGACCGATCCTCGTGGCGCTGACATGCTTTAGCCGCGACTTCAGATGCGGCGTCAGTGGCGGGAAGGACAAAAAGCGCATCGATCCTGCCAAGCGGTAAGCGGCGGCTTTCGGGACATGAACTTGAGCGTTATGTCTCTGGGCCTGCAACAGCGGAGATCCTGCCATTCACACGGTCGCCATTCTTGCCGCTCACGGCGTCATACCCTTCGATCTCTCTATCCCGTGCGAGGTGTTCGGCTGCGTCCGGCTTCCTGACGTCACGCGCGAGTACAGGGTGCAGGTCTGCGGTGAGGCGGCCGAGGTCCGCGCGCGTGCGTTCAACATCCGGGCGCCGTGGACGCTCGATGACCTCGCGCGTGCGGACACGGTGATCGTGCCGGGCATCGACGATCCGACCGCGCCCGTGCCCGACGCGACCCTCGCCGCGATCCGGACGGCCTGGGCGAACGGCGCGCGGGTCGCCTCCATCTGCTCGGGCGCCTTCGTGCTCGCCGCCGCGGGGCTGCTCGATGGCCGGCGTGCGACCACCCACTGGCTGGCGGCCGACCTGCTGGCGCAGCGCCATCCGGCCGTGACGGTCGATCCGGAGGTTCTGTTCGTTGACGAAGGCCGCATCCTCACCTCGGCGGGCTCGTCGGCGGGACTCGACATGTGCCTGCACCTGCTCCGCCGCGACCACGGCCACGCCGTCGCGGCCTACGCGGCTCGGCTCGCGGTCGCACCGCTCGACCGCGAAGGAGGCCAGGCGCAGTTCATCCGCCATGAGCCGCCCGGCTCCACCTCAAGCCTCGCTCCCCTGCTCGATTGGATGAGCGCGAACGCCCATCGGCCGCTCACCGTTGGCGAGCTTGCGCGTCAGGCGGCGACCAGCCCGCGCACGCTTGCCCGCCGGTTCCGCGAGCAGACCGGCACGACGCCCCTGCGGTGGCTGATCACCGTCCGGGTGCGGCGCGCGCAGGAGTTATTGGAAACGACCCCGCTGCCCATCGATCAGATCGCCACCGCGTCTGGTTTCGACGGCGCCGCCGCCCTTCGTGATCGGTTCCACCGAACTGTGGGCGTGAGCCCGAAGGCGTATCGTCGATCGTTCGGGATTCCCGAGAATATAAAAATGGAGGGCGATGAAACAGACGAATAGCTCTCCGCTGGTCTCTCGTGCGTTCTGGTCGTGCACAAGGAAATATCAAGATTAAATATGATGGTTTTCATGTGGAAGTGCGACGATCACTGGACGCGCCTAATATCACGTCTCTAATGACGGAGAGGCGTTCAACTTGTGTTGCTGTCGTTCCCGCCTGATGCGGCAATAGCACCTCAAATCGACCGGCTTTCACGAACGTCACTGAGCTTAGTTTGGCAAGAGAGGTAGAAGTAATGAGAATCCTCGTTACAGGCGCAACCGGAGGGTCCGGCCGAGCGATAGTGCGCGAGGCGCGGGCAAGAGGCCATGAGGTCACCGCACTTGTCCGGAATGAGGCGAAAGCTGCCCCGCTCCTGCCGGGCGCAAGATTGGAGGTCGGGGACGCGCGCGACCCGGTTGCTCTGGCGCGAGCGTTGGACGGCTGCGAAGCTGCCGTAAGCGCGCTTGGCACGCGCCGTGTAAGCCTTTTCCGGCAGGTTACGCTGATGTCCGAAGCCACGCGAGCGCTCGTCGACCTGATGAAAACGCAGCGTCTCTCGCGCCTCGTGTGCATCACCGGCCTGGGCGCCGGCGACAGCGCCGGCCCGGCGGATTTATGTACGATTGGCTGATCAAGCCGGTCGTGCTGCGGACCATTTACGAGGATAAGGACCGGCAGGAAGCGATCATCAAAGATAGCGGACTCGAATGGGTTATCGTCAGGCCCGACCGTGCTGACGGACAAGGCCGCCACCGGCCGCGTCCGCGCAATTACCAATCTTAGCGGCTTTCATGGCGGCCAGATTTCCCGCTCGGATGTCGCGAACTTCGTCGTCATGCAGATCATCGGCAATGGGTGGCTGCAAAAGACGCCGCTTATTACGGAGGAGACGGGGAGCGGCGGTAGCGAATGAGGCCCGCGCCGAAGCACGGCACGGTGGCGCTTGGCCGGCTCTCTCTCACCCGGGGCGGGCGTGTCAGGCGGGAGTTCGCTTCGACCCGCCGATCCTTATCACGTATTTGAACTATGTTAGGAGTTGCAGCGTGACGAACTTTGACGGCGACTGGAATATCCAAATCAAAACGCCAATCGGCCAGCAGCTGGTCCAGCTTCGCATCGTCGACCGTGACGGCGCGCCGCTTGCCGGGACCGCCACCATGGGAGCGGAGACGGTCAACTTTATAGACCCTAGTGTCGAGGCCGATCACATCCGTTGGGCACAGCATGTCACAAAGCCGATGGCCCTGACCATCAAGTTCGATCTTCGTCGCGAGGGCGATGCTTTGAGCGGCACAGCCAAGGCGGGCATTTTTCCGGCCAGCGCGGTGACTGGCCGCCTCAATTTCTAAGGGCGTGTCATGGCGAAGACATCATCCTCCAAGTGGCCCTTGATCGCCGTTCAGCCCACCGCCGGTGAGGCGGCGGCGCTTAGTGTGGGGATGCTGACCTTCCCCGGCTTGACCCTGCTGGATTTGCTCGGGCCTCAGACCGCCCTGCACGGCCCGATGCAAACCCACCTCATTTGGAAGCACGCCGACGTTATCGAGTCGGACACTGGCATCGGGATTCGGCCGACCATGACGTTCGCCGAAGCGCCTGACCGGTTCGACGTGTTGTTTGTGCCGGGCGGTCCGGGCCAAGCCGATGTGTTTCAGGATTCCGAGACGCTCGAGTTCCTGGCGAGGCACGGAAAACGTGCGCGTTGGGTCACCGCCGTCTGCACGGGATCCTTGATTCTAGGAGCAGCGGGATTGCTGAAGGGCTATCGGGCCACGACGCACTGGGCCGCAATGGACCTTCTGCCCCTCTTCGGGGCCGAACCCGTGAGAGAGCGTGTCGTAATCGACCGCAACCGCCTCACCGGCGGAGGCGTGACGGCTGGGATCGATTTCGGCTTGAGACTCCTGATGGAAACCTGCGGTACCGATGTCGCCAAAACCACACAGTTGCTGATGGAGTACGATCCCGCGCCACCGATCCACGCGGGGAACGTCGAGCGGGCAGGCACCGACATCGCCATGAAGGCGATGGAGGTACTCGCTCCGCGGCCGAAGCGGCGATGGCGGCT